>NZ_SBJL01000001.1:35000-1235000 GCF_004634425.1 Vitreimonas flagellata
ATAAGCCTGCCTGACTGCGAGACTGACGAGTCGAGCAGAGACGAAAGTCGGTCATAGTGATCCGGTGATCCCGTGTGTGGAGGGTCATCGCTCAACGGATAAAAGGTACTCCGGGGATAACAGGCTGATCGCCCCCAAGCGTCCATAGCGACGGGGCGGTTTGGCACCTCGATGTCGGCTCATCACATCCTGGGGCTGGAGCAGGTCCCAAGGGTATGGCTGTTCGCCATTTAAAGTGGTACGTGAGCTGGGTTCAGAACGTCGTGAGACAGTTTGGTCCCTATCTACCGTGCGTGTTGGAAACTTGAGAGGATTTGTCCCTAGTACGAGAGGACCGGGATGAACGCACCTCTGGTGCACCAGTCGTTCTGCCAAGAGCGCAGCTGGGTAGCTAAGTGCGGACGGGATAAACGCTGAAAGCATCTAAGCGTGAAACCCCCCTCAAAACTAGGTTTCCCTAGAGAGCCGTAGAAGACTACTACGTTGATAGGCCAGGTGTGGAAGAGCCGCGAGGCTTGAAGCTGACTGGTACTAATCGCTCAATCGGCTTGAACGATCATGGTTCATGCACGGCGACGACTGCGTCGCCATCCAACGAACGCAACAGCAAAGACAATGTCATCCTGAAATTTGCGCGCGGCTCGCGCCGACCTGGCGGCTATGCCGGGGGTTCCCCACCCGATCCCATCCCGAACTCGGTAGTTAAGTCCCCCAGGGCCGATGGTACTATGTCCTAAGGCATGGGAGAGTAGGTCGCTGCCGGGTCTGCCCGAGCCGCGTGCAAACAAAGAAGTCCAGAACCCTCAATCACAATGACGGCTTCGGCCGTGACACTTCCGGCCGCGTTTACACGCGGCCGTTCGTGTATCAGGAATTCGGAATTGATCTTGAGACTGACGCGGGATGGAGCAGCCCGGTAGCTCGTCAGGCTCATAACCTGAAGGTCGTAGGTTCAAATCCTACTCCCGCACCCAAAAGTGTTCTCAAGATCCAAACGGCCCCGCTGATGAAGCGGGGCCGTTTTTCGTATGCGCGCAGGTGGTTTGAACCGTGCGTGGAAGTCTCTAGGGTCGCCCGCGTTCGGGAGCGCGCATGTTCGCTGTGCAAGTTGCGATCATGAGGGGAAAGGGCGGGGTGTTCACCTCGCTCTTTCATTATGCGCGCTTGTTCGAGGCAAGCGGCGTGCGCTCGGTGTGCCTCTACGCCGGCCCCGCCGCTCAGCAATTGCGCGATGCAGGCATCGATGTGATCGAAGCGCCGCGATCGATCACATCGCCACTCTTCCAATTCTTGCCAGGCTTCACGCGAATTCGCGGCGAGATCGAAGCGCGCGGCGGCGCCCCGGATTTTGTCATGGCGCACAGCGATCTGGCGATGCCGGCGCTGAAGCGCATGTTTCCGCGCACACTGATGATGACCCGCTGCCACTCCGACAATTTCAAACACAAAGCGCGTGCGGACCTGGTCGTCACGCTGAACGAAGACCAGCAAAGCCGCGCGCAGGCCGCGTTGCCGCACACACGCGTCCGCATGTTTGGCAATCCGTTCGTGCCGGCGGCCGACGAGCAAGGGCCCAAAGCTGCCGCGCCCGCACGCGTGCGCTTCAATTTTCTCGGCCGCGTCGAGCAGGTGAAGGATCCGCTCACGCTGGTGAAGGCGTACGCAGCTGCGAATCTCGCGCCGGACACCGAACTTCGCATCATCGGCGCTGGCGCACAGGAAGCGGAAGTGCGAGCGGCCGCAGCGGTGAGCGGCAAGAACATCGCGATGGCCGGCTGGCTCGCATCGCCGTTCGCGCACTTTGATCAAAGCGACGTGCTGGTGCTGCCGTCCGAGTGGGAATCGTACTCCTGGGTCATCCGGGAGGCGCTCCATTATGGCGTGCCCGTGATCGCCAGCGACATCTTCGTCCATCGTGATGCTTTGGGTGGCGGCGCCTACGGGCTGCTCTTTCCCGTCGGTGACGCCAGCGCGTTGCGTGAAGCTCTCGAGCGCGCGGTGTCGAATCTTGCGCAGCTGCGCGCGATGGCCGCGAAAGGCCGCGACGATTTGATGGCCGCCTACGGCGCGCAGCCATTCTGGGCGAAAATGAGCGCCGAAATCGCAGATATCCGCCGCGCGCGCGGCGTTGTGGGGAAGGTCTAAATGGCTTCGCAACTCGTGCACCAGGTGCTCCGTGCAACGCGCATTGTCGGGCTCGACATCGGCGCGCGCGGCGGCTTCACCACGGACCTTTCAGCTATCGGCGCGGCCGTAGAGGCGATCGGCTTTGAGCCCGATGCCGAAGAGTGCGATCGGCTGAATGCAGATGCGCATGCCGCAGCTGCGGCCGGCTTACGCTCGCTTCGCTACATTCCCACCGCTGTCGGGCGCGCGGACGAAGAGCGCATGCTCAATCTCTATCGCGCACGCGGCTGCACTTCGTTGCTCACTGCCGATCAGAATTTCGCGGCGATGTTTGCGCGCGACGATTATTTCATTCTCGATGGGCAGGTGGGCGTTCGGGTCGAGCGGCTCGACGCCGTGGCGGAGCGCTTTCAGTTCACCGACGCGCATTACATGAAAATCGACATCCAGGGCGCGGAGCTCGAAGCGATGCAATCGGCGCCGAACCTCGTGTCGCAATTGCTGGCGATCCGTAGCGAGGTGGAATTTGCGCCGATCTATAAGGATCAGCCTCTGTTCGCCGATGTGGATGCAGAACTCCGCGCAAAGGGGTTCATGCTGGCGCGCTTCCCGCAAATGCATGCGTGGCGGCGCGGCACGAAGGTGCGCGGCGATCGATCAGCGCCGGGACCAATTCCGCTGTCCGAAGGCCAACTCATTCATGGCGATGTGCTCTATTTCCGCCGTCCCGAATTGATGGCCGCCGAGACCGAGTTACAGCAGGATCGGCTGATTGCACTTGCGTTAATTGCCTATGCGTACGGGCATGTGGATTTAAGTGGCGTCGTGCTGGCGCGGCCCGAAGCGGCGCAGAGGCTAAGGGCTTTGGCTCGAGTCGATGCTGGCGCGCTCATCGCCGAACTCGGGCGCCTGCACGCTGCGCGTCGTCGCAAGCAATTGCGGCGCACGGCCCTCAGCGCATTGCGTGGCCTGATCCAGTAGCTTCAGACTGGCTTTGCTTTTCGGCGTATCGGAGCGGGGCGGAGCAATGGTTCCGCCATTTCCGTGGTGGCGCCGCCATTGGCGCCAAACGCTGCGCGGGCGGCTTTCTCGATCGTGCGTTCCCAGCGATCTGAGTGGCGGAGTGGGATGCCAAAGCGTTTTGCCATCGCGCGGAAGATGATCTCCGGCACATCGACAGCACATGCCCGCTCCAAGCCTTGGAACCCGGGCGCGGAATTGGCCTCGCACACGCGATAGCCGTTTTCATCGAACAGAAGGTCGACGCCGGCGATGTCGAGTTCAAGCTCGCGCGCGACCCTTACCGCAAGTTCCGCCATTTCATGCGGCGGATCGTAGAGCGTGCCGTGACCGCCGAGCGAGATGTTGGATTTGAATCCGCCGTCGCTGGAGCGTCGCTCCATCGCAGCGACGGCTTTGCCGTTGATCACGAGCACACGCACGTCGCGGCCGTGGCTCGCGCGCACATATTGCTGAAACAAGAAATCGGCGCCGCTCGCGCCATCGAGCAGATTAGCGAGATCATCGAATTGCGCGCGATCTTGGCAGAGCATCACGCCGGCGCCGCGTGTGCCTTTGAGTTTCTTCACGACGACTGGAAAGCCAAGTTCGCGCTCAACCAAGCCGACATCGACCGGGAATTTACCGAGGATCGTTTTCGGCACTGGCAGCCCGGCGCCCGCAAGCACCTGCAGCGAGTGCAATTTATCCGCGACCGATTCCACAGCGGCGGGGCCATTGGCGATCGCCACACCTTGGTGTTCGAAGTGGCGCAGCACGGCGAGCGTGAAATAATTCGTCTCAGCGCCGCAGCGCGGAATGATGAGATCGGGCTTGCGCAGTTCGCGGCCCTGATAGATCGCCGACCATCCGTCTTTTGAATCCACAACCAGATCGAATTCACCCGGCTTCAGTACGAGCAATTCGATATCGAGGGCTTTTGCAGTCTCTATGAAGCGCAGCACTTCGGGCGCTTCTGGAATCCCGGGCGCGATGTCGCGGTTAAAGAACAGCCAGCAGCGCACTTGATCACCCCGTCGGAAAGCCGCGGATGGAGACGCCCAGTGTGGATAAAAGTTCCCAGAGCGCAACGCCCGTATGCATCGCGAAAGATTAGATAGGTGACAGGTTCCACCAGCGCGGGAACTTTGCGTCGCCTTTTCGGCTGACGAGCACTTCGTTGTATCTCGCACGCAGGCCGCGTGTGATGTCATCGATCTGAAATATTGTCCTGTTCGAGCCAGTAGCGCGATCGGGAATGTCGCCGATGATCTGACCGCGCGCTACGCCGGGCACGTAAGCGCTGGGCGTATAGCCTTTGCACTCGCGCCATAACTTATCCGCCGACACAGAGCCCGGGGGCGCATTCGTGGATTTGCAGATCGCGCCAATTGGGAAACATCTCGGTCAGAACGGCGATCAAGGCGCGCTCGCGTGGCGGCGAATTGCACCGTGTGCATTTGTAGTTTTCGCGGAGATCGGGATCGGGAGCGTCGAATACGCTTTCGCATTCGCAGATCGGGCAGATGCCCTCGGAACGCAGAAATGGCGCTCACATCAGGTCTCGATCGCGGCGCGGAGCGACGCGAGGCGCGGGTGATCGGCGGCGAGCGCACGGCCGTCCCAGCTATGAACTGGACGTACGCCGAAGATGGCGTTGGTTATCGCGCCCGCTTCCGCGGCGGCGATGTCGGCGGCGCTCAGCGTTGCTTCTTCAATCAAGCCACGCGCCAAAAACTCAGCGCGCACCGTGCCTGGCAAGGCCCCATCGCGGACCCGCGGCGTCAGTGCGCGATCTTTGAGGATGAGCACCAGATTGCCAGCAGCCCCGCCCGCGAGGTTGCCCTGTGTGTTGAGCTGCGCGGCCTCATCAGCGCCAAGCGCGCGTGCTTCGCGGCGCGCTTCGATCTGATCGAGATAGGAAAGCGTCTTGTGGCGCGCGGACGGCGCTGTTTCATTGCGACGGATGCTGACGGTTGCGAGCGCGATGCTGGTGTCGCTTGCCGGCGCGGGGGCGATGCGCGCGGAAAAGGTGATGTGCGGCGTGTGACGATCGAGGCCGCGCGGGCCGAGGACGGCGAGGCGCAGGTTCACCGCGGCGCGTTGATCGCTCAGCGCATTGCGCGCGGCGAGGTCGGGGATGATTGCCTCAATATCAGTCAGCGCTTCGGGAGCCGCCAGGCCGAGCGCTTCAGCGCTGGCGCGCATGCGGGCGACGTGGCGATCGAGGCGCGCCACTGAGCCATTGCGCCAAAGAATGGTCTCGAACAAACCATCGCCCAAAGTCGCGCCGCGATCGTTGTCGGCCGGGCCGTCTACCCATGCGCCGTCTCGCCAGACCGTCATGCTTCGCCTCCGACATGGCCGGTGATGGCGCGCCTCAAGCTCGCCGCTTTGGTGACGGTTTCGCGCGCTTCTTCCAAGGGATCAGATTCGGCCACGATCCCCGCGCCAACATTGAAGGCGACGCGCCAATCAACCCCACGCCGCGCGCATGTCGCCGTGCGAATGAGTACGCTTGAATCCATCGCGCCATTGAAGCCGAACCACACCAAAGATCCGCAATACGGGCCGCGGCCAGCGCCCTCAAGCGCGCCGATCAATTCCATCGCCTTCAGTTTCGGCGCGCCCGTAATCGAGCCTGGCGGAAAGGCGCCGGCGAAGAGCTCGAACGCATCGGCGTCCTCGCGCAAACGGCCTTCGATGTCGGAGACGAGGTGGTGCACGTTCGCATAGCTTTCCAGGCCGCAAAGACGCGGCACGCGCACCGATCCGGGAACGCACGTCTTGGAGAGATCATTGCGCATGAGATCAACGATCATCAAATTTTCCGCCCGATCCTTCGCGCTCGCCAAGAGCGCGCGCGCGTTGGCTTCGTCTTCGGCGGCGTTTGCGCCGCGTGGCCGCGTGCCCTTGATTGGCTGGCTGAAAGCGAACAATTGACCGTTGTCTCGTCGTGATGCCGAGAGAAAGCGCTCTGGTGAGTTCGAGACGAGGGCGTGGTCGGTGAGACGCATATAAGCCGCGAAGGGCGCCGGGCTTTGCGTCACGAGCCGCGCGAACAATGAATAAGGATGATCGCCAGCCGCCAGTGCGCCGGCGTAACGTCGCGAGATGTTGGCTTGATAGAGATCGCCTGCGTGCACCCGCGCGACGATTTTCGCGACCATGGCTTCGTAATCGCTGAGCGAGGTCTGCGACTTCAGAACGCCGATCGCGTCAGAGCGATCAACGCGTGCTGAACCGAGCCGATGTGCAAAGTGCGTCGCGCGATCTTGTGCGCGGCCGGTGTTCGCACTCCAAGCCACGACACAAGCGCGGCGCTGGTCGTGATCGAAGGCCGCGATGCAATCATAGAGACCGAGCGCAAGATCAGGCGTCCCGTCCGGTGCGGAGAAGTGTGGCGCCGTGTCGAACGCGCGGGCCATCTCGTAGCCGACGAGCCCCGCGACGCCGCCTGCGAAGGGCGGCAGATCCGGCGACGCATCGCCTGCAGAGGCCTCGGCAATCCATTTGCGCGCCCGCGCAAAAGTCACGCGGCCATCGTCCGCGCTCGCGCTTATGGTCTCGATGGGATCGGCGGCGATGTAGCTCCAGCGGCTGCATGCGCCATGAAGCAGGAGCGTCATCGGCGTGTCCCGCAGCGGCGCGCAAGCGTCGATCGGGTCGCGGTACTCGATCTCGTGGACGTAGGGCTTCACGGCAGGGCTTATGCGGCGAAGGCGTGCGCGGCTCAATGGAGCAAAGCGCCGGCCTCGCTTGCGGCGCGAGCGTTGGCCGCCGAACTGGTTAAAAACGACGAATTAGCAGTCGCTTACGACGAAAGCGCCGGAAATTGCGACCGGCGGCTCCCATAACTGCAAGGCCGGCGCCCATTCCTGCGGCGAATTGGCTAGGTTGGGGCTCATGAGCATTGGGGTGCAGTCAGAGCAGGGCGGCGGGGGCATCTTGGCCCATCCCGCCTGGACGCGCTGGGGCGCGCACCTGGCGTTCTGGCTGATGTACCTCTTCATCCGCAGTGCGGCCGCGGGCGCCGATCCGCCGGATGACATGAGCGACTTCCCCTACCTCGTGAACCGGGCGCTGGTGGTCACGACATATTTTGTGCTCACCGGCATTCTGCTCGCGCTGATTGCCGGGCCGCGCGCCGACAAGTCCAATTGGGTGCGCAATATCTCGCTGGTGCTTGGCGCGCTGGCGCTCGGGCCGGTGACGCAATACGCCGAAGAGTTCTGGCCGATGATGCTTGCGGGCTTCTCGCCGGACTCCTATCCGTTCGTGATCTACCTCTTCCAGTTCGGCTGGGCGTTGCCGCTCTGGGGCCTGACGCAGGCTTTGCTTGGCTATCACTTCCAATCGATGGCGCAGGCGCGCGCGGTCGCGCGGGCGCAATCTCTGGCCTACGACGCACAGCTCAAGATGCTGCACTACCAGATCAACCCGCACTTCTTGTTTAACACGCTGAACGCGATTTCGACGCTCGTGCTCGAAAAGCGCAATGAGCAGGCCGAGAGCATGTTGTTGAAGCTGGCGGGCTTCCTGCGTTACTCCCTCGATCGCCAGCCGACGGAGCTGGCGGCGTTGAGCGCAGAGCTCGAGGCGCAGCGCAAATATCTCGAGATCGAACGCACGCGGTTTGACGACAAACTGAAGGTCAGTTTCTCGATCGAGCCGGGTCTGGAGAATGTGGGTCTGCCGAGCTTGATCCTGCAGCCGATCATGGAAAACGCGATCAAATACGCGATCTCGCCCCGCACCGAAGGCGGGGCGATCGACGTCTCCGCGTTCCGCGATGGCGATGTGCTGCGTATTCGGATTGATGATGACGGCCCTGGTCTGCCGCCGGAAGGTGATCCGCGCCGCCGTCGCGGCGTTGGTCTCGCAAACGCACGCGAGCGCTTGGAATTGATCTATGGCGAACGCGCGGGGCTTTCCGCGCAAAATCGCGAACCCAATGGGTGTCGCGTCGAAATCTGGTTGCCCCTGGAGGAACAAAGTGTTGGCCGAACCCCTGCGCCTGCTCTTAGCTGACGACGAACCGTTGGCGCTGCGCCGCATCAGGCTGGCGCTGCAGTCGATTCCGGACGTCGAGATCGTCGGCGCCGCAAGCGACGGCATGCAAGCGATCAGCGCGATGCGCGAATTGAAGCCGGACGTTGTGCTGCTCGATATCAAGATGCCGTTGGCGGATGGCTTCGAAGTCGCGAACGCGGTGGAAGATTCCGGCGGGCCGGCGGTGATCTTCGTGTCGGCGTATGATTCCTACGCAGTACAGGCATTTGAGACGTCGGCCGTGGACTATTTGGTCAAGCCGGTGGAATTCGAGCGCTTGGCCTCAGCGCTCGATCGCGCGCGCGAGCGCCGTGCCGACAAGAACGCCGGGCGGCGCGCCGAAGAGCTTGCTTCTGTGTTGGACGCGCTGAAACGTGAATCGGACGATCGCGAAGCGCCGCGCTTTGATCGCGAATTCTGGATCCGCGACCGCGGGCGCTTCTTGCGCGTGCCGGTGATCGATGTCGATCGCATCGAAGCGGAGCGCGATTATGTGCGGCTCTATTGGGAGGGGCGCACATTGCTGCATCGCGAGACCATGTCGCATCTCGAAAAGAAGCTCGACCCGAACGTGATGCTCCGCGTGCACCGTTCAGCTTTTGTGAACTGGAAGCGCTTGAAAGCCGTGCGCCGCGACGCGAACGGCCGGCTTATGGCCGTGCTCGAAAGCGGCGACGAGGTGCCGGTGAGCCGCGCCTATGCGCAGCGCGTTATGGCCGAGATGAAGCAGCGCAGCTAAAAAAGCGGCGGGCGGTGTGAGCCGCCGCGCCGGAAGTAAAGGTATAAGGCAGACGAAAAACTCGTCCGCCTCAAAGGATGCCGGCGCTCTTGGTTTTGGATGCAGGCGCGCTAAAGGTCTTGCTACCCAAGGAGACCTCGTATGCGGGACAAAGTGATCGTCATCACCGGCGGCTTCGGCGCTTTGGCGCGCGGGGTGCGCGAGGCGGCGTTGGCCCAAGGCGCGCGCGTGGCGTTGATCGATTACGCGCCGATCCCGTCAGAGTTCGCGAATGATCCGCTGGCGCTGGGCGGTGTGGACATCACCAAGTTCGACGCCGCGCAAGCTGCGATGACGAAGGTCAGGGACACGGCGGGCCGCATCGACGCGTTGCTGAACATCGCAGGCGGCTTTGTGTGGAAGCCATTGGCGGAAGCGGACGGCGCGACCTGGGATCGCATGTACGAGATCAATGTGAAGACGGCGCTGAACGCCACAAAGGCCGCGCTACCGCATCTGGAAGCGGCGCATGGCGCCATCGTCAATGTCGGCGCGGCCGCTGCTTTGAGAGCCGGCGCGGGCATGGGCGCTTATGCGGCGTCGAAGGCGGGCGTACTGAAGCTCACGGAAAGCTTGGCCGAAGAGTTTAAAGGCAAAGTGCGCGTGAACGCAGTGCTGCCGTCGATCATCGACACAGCCGCGAACCGCAAAGACATGCCGAACGCGGACTTCGCTTCGTGGGTCCAGCCCGCGGAATTGGCGAACGTGATGCTGTTCTTGGCGTCCGATGCGGCGAGCGCAGTGACGGGCGCGTTGGTGCCGGTGACCGGGCGCGTTTGATCAGAACTTGCCGTGACGACCTTCGCCGCTGGTGAAGCGCGCAGCGCCATCGGCGGTTTCGCCTGAGCGCAATGTGTTCAAGCCGTGCTTGATCTCGTTATCGATCGCGGCGCCTTCGTCTAAATCCCATTGCTCCAACGCCGACATCCGGTCGTTGCGCATGCAGGCTTGCGGGAAGGCCGCGATCTCTTTGCCGAGTGCGATCGCGTGCGTGAGTGCTTCGCCTTTCGGCGCAACGCGATTGGCCAGGCCGAATGCGAGCGCTTCGTGCGCATTGACGGGGCGGCCGGTCAACATCAGATCCATCGCGCGCGAATGGCCGATGAGGCGCGGTAGGCGGATGGTGCCGGTGTCGACAAGCGGGACGCCGAAGCGGCGGCAAAAGATGCCGAATGTTGAGCCTTCGGCCATGACACGCAGATCACACCAGAGCGCGAGTTCTGCACCGCCGGCGACGGCGAAGCCTTCGATCGCGGCGATGACAGGTTTACTGAGGCGCAAACGTGACGGGCCCATCGGTGCGTACGAATTCACACCACCAGGTTCCACGCGTTTTCCACTCTCACCGCCAGCAAGGGCCTTGAGATCAGCGCCGGCGCAAAACATCCCGCCCGCGCCGGTGAACACGGCGACCGATGCGCTGGCGTCTGCGTCGAACGCGAGGAACGCGTGGTAGAGTTCGCGCGCGGTGGCGAGATCGACGGCGTTGCGTCGCTCGGCGCGATTGATGGTGATGATGGAAACAGGGCCGTCGCGGGCGATGAGGATGTTGCTCATGCAAGCCTCCTTGCGCGGCAAGTGGGCGGACGCGATAGGCGCGCCCGCCCGTTGACGCTTAGCGCGGCGCCATGCGGATGCCGCCGTCGAGGCGGACGTCTTCGCCGTTGAAATACGAGTTGCGGCACATCTCGACCGCGAGGCTCGCATATTCCTCAGGCATGCCCAGGCGCTTCGGGAACAGAACGGAAGCGCCGAGCGCGGCCTTCACGTTTTCAGGCGCACCTTGCAGCAGCGGGGTGTTGAAGATGCCGGGCAGGATCGTGTTGACGCGAATGCCTTCGCTCGAAAGATCGCGCGCGATCGGCAGCGTCATGCCGACGACGCCGCCTTTCGAAGCGGAATAGGCGGCTTGGCCGATCTGGCCATCTTCAGCGGCGACCGACGCCGTGTTGACGATCGCGCCGCGCTCACCGTGTTCGCCGGGCTCCAGCGTCATCATGCCGGCCGCGGATTTGGCGATGCAGCGGAACGTGCCGACGAGATTGATCTGAATGATGCGGTCGAAGTTTTCGAGCGGGAAGTGCTTGATCTCGCCGCTGGTCTTGTCGCGGCTCGCGGTCTTGATCGCGTTGCCGGTGCCGGCGCAATTGATCAGGATGCGCTCTTGGCCGATCGCGGCGCGCGCTTTGGCGAAGCCCTCATCGACGCTTTGATCGTTGGTGACGTTGACGTTGCAGAAGACGCCGCCGATTTCCTTGGCGACCGCTTCGCCTTTTTCCGCGTTCATGTCGAAGATGGCGACCTTCACGCCTTCTTTCGCGAGTGCGCGCGCCGTGGCAGCGCCCAAACCGCTCGCGCCGCCGGTTACGACAGCGGAAATACCTGACAGATTCACGTTACGCCTCCCTTGAGATTTTCGGGTGCGACAGCGCGCGCCGCCGCTTTCGCTGACGGTCTTATCGGAGCGCCGCAAGGGAAGGCCAAGCCCGTTTTTACAATGAGGCGCCCGTCGGTACAGACAGGTCAGGCCTGTGCGGGCATCAATGCGTTGTCGAGCTCGTTGGCGCGCTTGGCGGCTTCGCGGTTCTGGATGCGCGCGACGTATTCCGCAAAGCCTGGGCGTGCTTCCATGCTGCCGAATTGCAGGCCCCAGCCAATGTGCGAGCCGAGATAGACGTCTGCCGCGGAAAACCGCCCGCCCAGCAAATATTCATTCTGCGTGACGGCTTTCTCCAAGACGTCGAGAACTTCCTTCTGCGAGCCGTAGCCCACCATCGCCTTGCGATCTGCGTCGGTGGTGACGCCGAGCGATTTGTTGGTGGTCGCGGCTTCCACGGGGCCGGCGGCGAAGAAGAGCCAGCGATAATAGGGGCCGCGCAATTTATCAGTCGGCGCAGGCGCGAGGCCTGCCTGCGGGAAGGCGTCCGCGAGGTACGCGCAGATCGCCGCGCATTCGGTCACGACCGTATCGCCGTGCTTGATCGCCGGCACTTTGCCCATCGGATTGATGGCCATATATTCCGGCGCCTTCATCGTCGTGCCGTACTCCAGCACGACCGTCTCATAGGGTTGGCCGACCTCTTCCAGCATCCAGCGTGCGATGCGCCCGCGTGACATCGGGTGCGTGTAGAACGTCAGCTTATCTGCCATCGGGGCCTCCCAGCTTGAGCGGTGAGAACGAAGCGCGAACTTTGGCGCTAAGTCAACCCCGAGACTTATAGGTCGTGACACGCCATAAATTAGGCATGGCATCGAAAAAATCCGTCACGCTCTACGGCATCAAGAACTGCGATACGATGAAGAAGGCGCGCACTTGGCTCGATGAGCGCGGCGTCGCGTACGCGTTCCATGACTACAAAGCCGAGGGCGTCGATAAAGCGACGCTGGAGCGCTGGGCCAAAGAGGTGAGCTGGGAAATCCTGCTCAATCGTGCTGGCGCAACGTTCAAGAAACTGCCGGACAAGGACCGCGAGAACCTCACCGAGAAAAAGGCGATTGGACTGATGGAGGCGCAGCCCTCCATGATCAAACGGCCGGTGCTCGATGTTGGCGGCAAGCTGACGGTCGGGTTCAAGCCTGAAATCTACGCCAAGCTGTTCGCCTAAGGGGCACGCTACACACGAAAAGCGCGGCTTTGCCTGGACAGAAGCGGCTTATCTCGCCATCTCCAGCGGCGTTGTCATGAAGAGCCTGTCGCACAAATTCTGTGTTGCGCCGCTAATGGATTGGACGGATCGGCATTGCCGCGCCTTCCATCGCACGCTCACGCGTGAAGCGTTGCTCTACACCGAGATGGTGACGGCGGACGCGATCATTCATGGCGATCGCGAGCGGCTCTTGGGCTTCTCTGACATCGAGCACCCGGTGGCGTTGCAGCTTGGCGGCAGCGATCCGGCGAAGATGGCGGAGGCGGCGCGGATTGGCGCGGCGTTCGGCTATGACGAGATCAATCTCAATATCGGCTGCCCGTCGGATCGCGTGCAATCGGGCCGCTTCGGCGCCTGCTTGATGCGCGAGCCGGACCTTGTAGCGCAGCTTTGGCGCGCCGCGCAGGAGGCGGCGCCGGATATTCCGGTGACGATCAAGTCGCGCATCGGTGTGGACGATCAGGAGCCGCGCGAGGCGCTGTTTGCACTGGTGGAGCTGGCCGCGCGCGAAGGCTGCACGACGTTTATCGTGCATGCCCGCAAGGCATGGCTCAAAGGACTGTCGCCGAAGCAAAACCGCGAAGTGCCGCCGCTGGATTATGATCTGGTGCGCGAACTGAAGCAGGTGCGGCCAGAGCTTGAGATCATTCTCAATGGCGGCCTGCGTGATCTCGATCACGCGCTTCAGGAGAGCAGCACACTTGATGGCGTTATGCTTGGCCGTGCCGCCTACCAAACACCGGCGACATTGATGGACGTGGATGCGCGTGTGTTCGGCGCCGCCAATCCGGTGGCGAGCCGCGCTGCGGCGATCGAGGCGCACTTGCCCTACATCGAAGCGCAATTGGCGCGGGGCGTACCGCTGCACGCGATGACGCGGCATATGCTTGGGCTGTTCAATGCGCTGCCAGGTGGGCGCGCTTGGCGGCGTGTGTTGTCGGAGCGCGGCGTGCGCGCTGGCGCGGGCGTTGATGTCTTGCGCGCGGCCTTGGCGGAAATCACCAATGCGAGCGCCCGCGCGGTATGATCAACGAACTCGCGCTCTTTCTGATTGCGCTCGCGGGCGCTGGGTTGTTTGCTGGCTTTATTGGCGGGCTTTTCGGCATCGGCGGCGGCGTTGTCATCGTGCCGGTGCTCTATCTCGTGCTTGGCGCGCTCGGCGTCGATGAGAGCGTGCGCATGCACCTCGCGGTGGGCACATCGCTCTCCACGATCATCTCAACCTCCTGGCGCTCGCTGTCGACGCACACGAAAGCCGGCGCGGTCGATTACGAGGTTCTGAAAGCGTGGGCGCCCTGGATCACGTGCGGCGCGCTGCTTGGCGCGGCGTTGGCGGGATTTGCGAACACAGAAGCCTTGCTGATTGTGTTTGGCGCCGGCTTGTTGCTGGTGGCGGCGCAGATGGGGCTCGCCAATCCGAATTGGCGCATGTTCAGCGAACTGCCGCGCGGTGGCGTTCGCGCACTTATTGCCGGCGCTATTGGCGTGCTCTCGGCAATGATGGGCATTGGCGGCGGGGCGTTTGGCGTGACGGTGATGACTTTGTGCGGGCGCCCGATCCACCAGGCCGTCGCGACCGCGTCCGGCTTTGGCGCCGCGATCGCAGCGCCCGCGGCGCTTGGCTACGTCGTTGCCGGCTGGGGCCGCGAGGGGCTGCCGCCATGGTCGCTTGGGTTCGTGAGCGTACCCGGCTTCATTCTGTTGGCGCTGCTCACGGCGATCACCGCGCCGATCGGCGCCCACTTGGCGCACCGGCTGCCTCAACAAACGCTGAAGCGCGCCTTCGCGATCCTGCTCGCCGTCGTGGCGATCAATATGCTCCGCGAGGCGCTGGTCTAGCTGACCGCGCCGGCGGCCTTCACGCCCGCCAAACGCGCTGGCAGCTCCGCCATGATCGCTTTGCGTTGTGGCTCGTCGAGGCGGCCCCAACTGGCGATTTCCGGCAAGGTGCGTCCGCAGCCGATACAGAGGCCGGTCTGGCCGCTCACGGCGCAGGTCTTCACGCAGGGGCTGGAAATCGGGGCGGCGCTCATCCGGCGTGAGCTAAAGGCTTGGCGCGCCGCCTGGCAACCATGTCCAAACGCCATTTAATCGAAAAACGATAAAATCGCATTGACTTTCGATGCATCATATCGTATTTCGATATCAGCCTGAAATCGCGGCAAGAAAGCATCCGAAACCATAATCGGCTGCATCTCATCAGCGAGGACCGGCGCGAGAGCCATCGTCAGTCCAGGAGGGTCAAATGCGTTTCGCCTTGCTTGCCACCAGCGTCGCCGCGGTTGTCGCGGTCCCGCTCGCGGTGCACGCCAGCGGCCCGCAAATGTCCCGCAACGAATTTCTCGCAGCCGTCGAATGCGTGGCTGCGGCGCCTAACGCTGAGTTTAGCGACGCCAAATATCAGCTGAATGCGGAGGCGCGCCGCCAATCGCCGGAGATCGCGGCAGCGGCGCGGGCGCTTGCTCTCCAAGCTGTGAACGGCGCCGGGGCCGAGGACGGGTCTATGATGACCGCCAATGAATCGGCGCCCTGTGCCGGGGTGGCTCTGATCGCAGGCGCGAACGCGTACAGCGCGGCTTAAGGTTCGAGGGAGAGGGACATGAAAGCCTGGATATTGGCCGGTCTGGCGACGGTGGTGATGGCGCCGAGCGCCTTCGCGGCTGAAAGCACCGAAGCGTGCCAAGTCGATGACGCGCGCCGCGCCACGCAAGAGCGCGCCGAAGCGCCGCCAGCGATGCCGCCTAGCGTAACGGCAGCCGCACGCCCAACCGCGCAGCGTGACGTAGCGGAGGCGCCGGCGCGCACCGAGCCACGTCGCCGCACGGGCAAGCGAATTCCCGACGCTGAGTTGATAGGCCCGCGCAGCACTCTATAGTTCGGCCTAAGCGCGCGATCAGGCGCGCGCATCGATAGGCCGGACCAATGGATCTTGAATTCTCGCCAGAAGAAATTGCGTTTCGCGACGAAGTGCGCGCGTTCATCGACGCAAATTATCCCAAGCACCTGAAGGGTAAGGTGATGCGGGAAGACCTCACGAAAGAGGACTTCCTCGTCTGGCACAAAATCCTCGGCAAAAAAGGTTGGTCCGTTCCGGCGTGGCCCGTCGAGTACGGCGGCACCGGTTGGACGGCGACGCAGCGCTACATTTGGGGCGAAGAGAATGCGCGCGCGGAAACTATTCCGCCGCTGCCGTTCGGCGTCTCGATGGTCGGCCCCGTCATCTATACGTTCGGCACGCCCGAGCAGAAGCAGCGCTTCCTGCCGGGCATCGTCTCTGGTGAGACGTGGTGGTGCCAAGGGTATTCCGAGCCGGGCGCAGGCTCTGACCTCGCAAGCTTGAAGACGCGCGCCGTGCGCGAAGGCGATTATTACATCGTCAACGGCCAGAAGACGTGGACGACGCTCGCGCAGCACGCCGATTGGGGCTTCTTCCTCGTACGCACCGATCCGGATGCGAAGCAGCAAGAAGGCATCTCGTTCCTGTTGCTCGACATGAAGTCGCCGGGCGTCAGCGTTCGCCCGATCAAATTGCTCGATGGCGGCGTCGAAGTGAACGATGTCTTCCTCGACAACGTGAAGGTGCCTGTCGATCAGCGCATCTATGAAGAGAACAAGGGCTGGACCTGCGCGAAATTCCTGCTCGCGCATGAACGTTCCGGCATTGCCGGCGTCGCGCGCTCGAAGCGCAATGTCGAGCGTTTGAAGAGCATCGCCAAGAGCGAAATCGGCGATGACGGCAAGCCGCTCATCGAGGACGAAGATTTCCGCCGCAAGCTGAGCGAAGTCGAGATCGATCTCGCCGCACTTGAGATGACGGAATTGCGCGTTCTCGCGCGCGAACAAGCCGGCCGTGGCCCAGGCGTGGAAAGCTCGCTGCTCAAAATCAAGGGCACCGAAATCCAGCAGCGCCTGACTGAGCTCACGATGGAAGCGGTGGGCAATTACGCACAGCCGTTCCCGCGCGGCGAAGGCGACAACGAATTCGCCGCTGGCCCCGATTACGCAAACCACGTTGCGCCGATCTACTACAATTGGCGCAAGGTCTCGATCTTCGGCGGCTCGAACGAGATCCAACGCAACATCATCGCTAAGATGGTGATGGGGTTCTAATCAGCCCGATTTGTGAAAGCCTAGACAGGTCGACGAGCGCGCATTGACTCAAGATGCGCGCTCGCGTTCTTTGCGCGCAAGGCATCTCGTCCTTCTACGTCTGCTGTTGATCCTGCGGCAGAACAAACAACGTCTGTCTTTATACCCAGCCCTGCGGGCGGGTATCGTAAGGTACGAGGGACGGGATGCCTCTCACTTCCATTGAAGACGCCGAAGGCCTGCGGCTCCCGGATGGACGCTTGGTGCTCAGTGCGCGCGACGCGGCGATCTATTTCGGCGTCTCGTTCGGCAAGCTCACGCACGCGCTCTATCGCGCCGATGATGAGCAGCGCTATCGCGCGTTTGAGATCCCGAAGCGCACCGGCGGCATGCGCCAAATCTACGCGCCGCATGGCATCATTCGCGAGTGCCAGGAGAAGCTCGCACCAGTGCTGCAAGAATTCTACGCCGCGCACCCGGCAGCGCACGGCTTCATCAAAGAGCGCAGTATTCTCAGCAACGCCAAGCTGCATACCGGCCAGCGCTACGTGCTGAATGTCGATCTGGAAGACTTCTTCCCAAGCATCAATTTCGGTCGCGTGCGCGGCCTCTTCATGGCCGCACCCTTCAAGCTCGGGCCGGCCGCGGCCTCCGTGTTTGCGCAACTTTGCACGCATAGAAACGGCCTGCCGCAAGGCGCGCCGACTTCGCCGCCGCTTTCCAACTTCATCTCCGCGCAACTCGATCGCGCGCTGTCGCGTCTCGCGCGTGAGAACGGCGTCCGTTATTCGCGCTATGCCGACGACATCACGTTCTCCACGAACCAAGGCGCGTTTCCCCCGGCGATTGCGGTAACCTCGCGCGGCGAGGATGGCGGCGAGGGCGTGCGCACGGGCGAAGCGCTGGAGCGTGCTGTGATCGCGAGCGGCTTCGCCATCAATCATCGCAAAGTGCGGTTGCAGAAGCGCGATCAGCGCCAGAGCGTCACCGGCCTCAACGTCAATGAAAAGGCCAATGTCGCGCGCAAACGCATCCGGCGCATCCGCGCCATGCTGCACGCGTGGCAAAAGCACGGGCTGGAGGCCGCCGCGGCCGAGCATTATCTGCGCCATCGCGGCATGCTGCAGCTGCCGCAAAACTTCGACCGCGCGTACCGCAATGTCGTCTATGGCCAGCTTGCCTTCGTGAAGATGGTGCGCGGCGCGGACGATCCGGTTTTCCTCAATCTGTGCGCCAAGGTGCTGGAGATCGATCCGAACCCATCGCGCTTCATTCGCCAGATGGTGTTCGGCGCCGACGATTATGACGTCTTCATCAGCCACGCCAGCGAGGACAAGCACGAGATCGCGCGGCCCATTTTCGAGGCCTGCGCCAAGCTCGGCCTGAAGGCGTTCTTGGACGAAGCGCATATCGGCTGGGGCCAGAGCTTTACGCAAAAGATCAACACAGCCCTGGGCTCAGCGCGCACCGTGTTGGCGGTGGTGTCGAGCACGTCTGTCTCGAAGGAATGGCCGATCGTGGAGGTCAACACGGCGCTGGCGCTGGAGGTGTCGGGGCAGAAGAAGGTTGTGCCGCTGATTGTCGGCAAACCCGATCTCTCCAAGCTGCCGCTCATTCGCGGCAAGGATGCGATGGTCTGGAACGGCGACAGCGCCGCTGTGGCCAAGCGGCTCAAAGCGGCCGTCTCCGGCGATGCGCCGCGCCGGCCCGTGATCACGCCGTCGCGCACGGCGCTGCCGCCCGTCTCCGCCGCGCCAGCTTCCGCGACGGCGCCGCTGCGGCAAGCGCCGGTCGGCACAGGGCCCTGGGCGCCGCCGCCGCCGCGCAAACGTAAGCTCAGTTTCTTCGAATTGCTGTTTGGCCGCAGGAAGCGGTGAAACGCGCGACTTGACCCACGTGCGCGCCCTGTGAACATTGCGCGCCAGGGAGCACCCGATGAATTTCGACTACACTGAAGAACAAACGATGCTGCGCGACTCGATCGCGAAGTGGGCGGCAGGCCAGTACGATTTCGACAAGCGCCGCGCAGCCCTCGCGAGCGACGACGCCTGGAAGAGCAATTGGGCGACCTTCGCCGAGCTCGGCCTCTTGGCTGCCCCGCTGCCGGAAGATTTCGGCGGCCTAGGCGGCAGCGCCATCGATGTCAGCGTCGTGATGGAAGAATTCGGCAAGGCGCTCGTGGTCGAGCCCTATGTGCCGACCGTCGTGATCGGCGCGGGCGCCATCAAGTACGCCGGCTCCGCCGCGCAGAAAGAAGAACACCTGACGGCCATCGCCGGCGGCGAGCGCGTCATCGCGTTTGCGCAAGCTGAGCCGAAGAGCCGCTGGGCGCTGAACGATGTCAGCGTCACAGCCAAGAAGGAAGGCGCAGGCTATGTGCTGAACGGCCACAAGGCCGTCGTGCTCGGCGCGCCGCAAGCCGATACGCTGCTGGTCAGCGCGCGCACGGCGGGCGGCCAGCGGGATGCGAAGGGCGTCTCGCTCTTTCTCGTGCCGAAGAGCGCCAAGGGCGTGACCACCCGCGACTACCCGACGACGGATGGCACGCGCGCTTCGGAAGTGTATCTGGAAAACGTCTCGGTCGGCGCCGAAGCTTTGGTCGGTGCGGCGGACGCCGCGCTGCCGGTGATCGAGCGCATCGTCGATGAAGCCAACGCCGCCTATTGCGCCGAAGCTGTGGGCTGCATGCGCACGATGACGACGCTGACGCAGGAATACGCCAAGACGCGCAAGCAATTCGGCCGCGCGATCGCCGAATTCCAAGTGCTGCAGCACCGCATGGTCGATATGTTCATCGCCTCGGAAGAATCCTACTCGATGGCGCTGCGCGCCACGATAAAGTTGGGTGAAAGCGACGAAGAACGCGCGAAGGCCGTCTCTGCGGCGAAAGTTTCGATCGGCAAGGCCGGACGCTTTGTTGGCCAAGCGGCCGTGCAAATCCACGGCGGCATGGGCGTCACCGAAGAAATGCGCGTCGGCCATTACTTCAAGCGCGTCACCATGCTCGACGCCACGTTCGGCAATGTCGATACGCACCTGAAGCGTTACATGGCGCTCACGGCGAAGGAAGCGGCGTAAGCTTTTTCGCAGCGGGACATTTGAGGCGCGCTGTCTCCCGGAGGCGGCGCACCTCATTGTATTTGGTGCGTGAAGCACGTCTCTTTGCAATTTCGAGCGTGCCTATCGAAGTGCTCTACAATGGCGTTTGCCCGGTTTGCGGCGCGGGCGCGTGTGATCTCGAACGTCGCGCCGCCGCTGCGCGCGCCGGCGTGATGTTCACGGATGTTGCGATGCATCCCGAGGCTCTCACGCGTGCGGGCGTCACCTTGGATGGCGTGCGCCTGAAACTGCATGCGTTGCTGCCCGATGGCCAAGTCCTTCGCGGCATGCCCGCTGTCGCCGTCGCCTGGGCGGCAACGCCGCCGTATCGCTGGCTTGAGCGGCTCTTCCAGGCGTGGCCGTTCAGCTGGCTCGGTGCGGCCGGCTATCATCTCACCGCGCACATCCTCTGGGCCTGGAACCGCGCCTTCCGTCGCTGGTGAATTCATGTCCGAATCCGGCGAGACGAAGCGCCCGACGCGGACCATATTGCGCCCATGCTCGACACCGAGACCTGCCACGCTGCATGCGACGCCAAGGATCGGCGGTTCGATGGGCGCTTCTATGTGGGCGTGACGTCTACCGGCGTTTATTGCCGCTGCATTTGCTCGGCGCGCACGCCCAAGCGCGAGAACCGCACGTTCTGGCCGTCCGCCGCCGCTGCTGAAGGCGCAGGGTTCCGGCCCTGCCTGTTGTGCCGTCCCGAGCGAGCGCCAGGCCTTGCGCCGATCGACGCGCCAGCGCGGCTGGCGGCGCAAGCTTATGTGCGCATCGAAGCCGGCGCGTTGGAAGAGCATGGGCTCGAGACCCTGGCCGATGATCTCGGCATCACGTCGCGCCATTTGCGCCGCGTGATGAATGCGCAGTTCGGCGCCAGCCCGATCGAGATCGCACAGACTGGGCGTTTGCTCGCGGCGCGGCGGCTGCTCAACGAGACCGCGTTGTCGATCACGGAGATCGCGTTTGCGTCGGGCTTCCGTTCGCTGCGTCGCTTCAATGCGACCATGAAAGATCGCTATGGCGCGCCACCGTCGCAAATGCGCGGGCGCAAGGCGCTGACGCGCGGTGACACGTTCACGGTCAGCCTCTCGCCGCGTGGCGACTACAACATCGCGCCGATGTTGGATTTCTTGCGCATGCGTGCATTGCCCGGCGTGGAGTTGGCGACCAAGAGCACCTATGCGCGCGTGTTGCGCTGGGGCGATGCTTTGGGCTGGCTTGAGATCGGCATGGGGCCGAAGGCTTTGATGCTGACGCTCTCGGAAAATCTCGCGCCACATTTGCGGCCGCTGGTGGCCAATGTGCGCGGCGCCTTTGATCTCGATGCGGAGATGATCACCGTTGATGCGCTTCTCGGGGGCGATGCGGAGCTGAAGGACGATGTGAAGCGGGAGCCGGGCGTGCGCGTGCCCGGTGCGCTCGATGGCTTTGAAACCGCGATCCGCGCGGTGCTTGGCCAGCAAGTCACAGTTGCCGGCGCGCGGACGTTGACGGAGCGGCTGGTCACGCAATTCGGCGCATCTTTGGAGCGCGGGCCTGAAGGCTTGTCGCGCGCGTTTCCGAGTGCGGCGGAATTGGCAAATGCCGGCGCTGAAGCGATCGCCAAGATCGGCCTGCCACGCAGACGCGCGGAGACGCTGCATCATCTGGCAGTAGCGTCCAGCGAAGGGCGTTTGCCGCTCTCACGCGGCGCGATCGCGGCAGGCCGCGCCGCGCTCGCGCAAATTCCTGGCATCGGCCCGTGGACGATCGAGTATGTCGCCATGCGCGCGCTCGGCGATCCAGATGCGTATCCGGCGACGGACATCGCCCTCATCAATGCGCTCGGCCGCAAGGGCGAGACGCTCGAACAGCTCAAACCGTGGCGCGCTTACGCCGCTGTGCGCCTCTGGCGCCGCGCCGCGCGCAAGGGAGTCAGCACATGATCTCGACTATCTACGACAGCGTCGTCGGTCCACTCACCTTGATCTCGAACGGCAAAGCGCTCGTGCATCTCGAGTTCGAGAACCCGCGCTTTGCGTACAATCCAGCGCCCGCTGGTAAGGACAAGATCCTCGATGAGGCGCGCCGCCAACTCGACAAATATTTCGCGGGCAAGCTGCGTGAGTTCGATCTGCCGCTCGCGCCGCAAGGCACGGAGTTTCAGAAGCGCGTCTGGAAAGCGCTGCTGACGATTCCGTACGGGGCGACGCGCAGCTACGGCCAGCAAGCGGCCGCGATTGGTCAGCCCAACGCCTCGCGCGCCGTCGGGCTCGCCAATGGCCGCAACCCAATCTCCATCATTGTGCCGTGCCACCGCGTCATCGGCTCCAACGGCAGCCTCACCGGCTATGGCGGCGGGATGGATCGGAAGAAATTCCTGCTCGATCTGGAGCAGGGCGAGCGGCTCATCCGGTGAAATCCGGCTGAAGGTTACCAATGCTCAATTGTCTTAGGGCATCGCCCCAGGCGGGCGGCTTGTGCTAGAGAGCCGCCGGGGACGTGCGGGACCGGAGACAAAAATGCGCAAATTGTTCGCTGCTTGTGTGTGCGCCGTGGCGCTGGCCGTGCCGAGTGCGAGCGTGGCGCAGCAACAAGAAGGCTGGACCTATGCGTACGCTGAAGGTGTCGCCACAGCCACGCAGCGCGACGATCGCGGTCGTGTCACCGCTACGATGGCCTGCCGCCCGCCGACGGGCGATATCGTCATCACCGATTACACGCTCGCCCGCGCCGCACGTCGCGCCACGACGGCCGGTGTGCGCATCGGCAATCTGACCGTGAACGTACCGATGGAACTTTCGGGTCGCGGTCGCAATCGCGCGGTGACGATCAATCTCCCGCAACGCCCGCCGATCCTTGCCGCGGTGCAACCGACGGATCGCGTGTCGGTTACGGTGAACAACGAGACGCACACCTATCTCGCTGGCAGCGCCGATCGGATGAAGGAAGTGGCGTATGCGTGCTGGGGCAGCTGAGCAAAGCTGATCCAAAGTATTGCGCAAGGTTAGATTCGCGCATTATAGTACCGTCTATGGGCTGAAGGACGCCATCCGGGGGGATGGTGCGCGTGCGCGATGGTGTGGGAAGTTCTTCGAGAACAGCAACCGGCGGCGGCGCCGCGTAGCGCTTCAGTCTGCTTGATCGTGCGCGCCGAAGCGAAGGCGGGCCAAGAAGATCGCGTCGAAAAGCTTTTGCGCGAGTTTGCGTACCAGGTGCGCAACGAAGAGCTCGGCTGCGATTCCTACACGGTCACGCGCATGATCGGCTCGGACAGCTTCTTCGCGGCGCACGCGCGTTTCGTCGATTTCGAAGCGTTCCGCGCGCATGGCGAGACCGACCATATGCATTCGATCATGGCGCGGCTCTCGCCACATCTGGCGACGCCGTTCGCGATGGAAATCTATTCCGAAGTTTAAGCGCGTGCGACGCGCGGCGCGAAATTGACGCCGATGGCGGCCGCGAACGCTGCGCCGCCACCCAGCACCGCCGCCCAATCCGGCGCGCTTTCAAGGCGTGACAAGCCGAGCGCGATGAAGCCCGCGAGCATCAATGCGCCGACGGCCAGAGCCCCACGCGCACGCAATGGCGCGTTGCGCCCGCGCCAGAAATACCAATGCGCGAGCAGCAGCATGGCGGGTGCGGCGAAGCCGAGGGCGTGCATCGAGAGCACGGCGTACGCGCCGTCGCCGCGGCCGATCCAATACGGGCTCAACCACATGCCGGCGGCGAGTACGCTGACGAAGGCGCCCCATATGCCGAGTGCGATTGCAGCGGCTGCGCGCACGTGTGTTGCGCCATGCCGTTGACGGGCGCCAAGCCCAAGCGCGACCGCGAGCCAGATGGCGATATGGCCGCTCAGTTCGACGAAGCCAATTGGGGTCAGCATCAAAGTGCCGCGCGTGCAGAGAATGCGGAGCGCCAAGCTGCCGGCGATCACGATGGCGGCGATAGCGAATGTCTCAAGGGCGCCGGCGGCGAAGAGTCGGCGATCACGCTCGGCGAAATGTGCAGCGGCCGCAGCGATTGGCGCAGGCGCTGCCACGCCGAGCCCGACGAGCAGCCAGGGATTCCAGCCGGGTATTTCATGCAGAACCATGTCTGCGCTGGCGAGCGCCTGAAATGCGGCGAACGTGATGGCGAGACACGCGCACGCACGCCAGACGGCGGCGGGAAAACGATGATCCAGGCCAATCGCCGTGAGCGCGAGAAGTGCTGCGGCTGGCCCGGCAAACGGCGCGGGCAGCGCCAAGCCGATCGCGGCAACGAACGCGGCTGCTGCGCCAAGCGCAAGCACCCAAAGCGTTGAGTTCATACCGGCCAAGCCACGCTCGCGGCGGGTGGCCGTAGCGTAAATGATCGCGCCAAACATGCCGCCGATGATCGCGAAGGCCAGCGCCGCCATGCGCGCGTCAGCCAGGCCTTGTTGCGCCAGATGCAGCCCACCGACCATCGCCAGCGGGGCAAGCACGCCTGTGGCGGCGATGGCGATGCCGCGCGCACCGAGTTGCGGCACGCGAACCACTGCGATCCCGAGGAATAGCGCACCTGCCCAGGTCGCGACCGGTGTAAACCAGATCGCCGAGGCGTCCTGGCCGCTGAGCACCAGCAGGCCAGCGAACGCAGCTGCGAAGGCGGCGATGTGCAACGCGTCGAGGCGCAAGCTCATGGCGCCAACAATCGCGGCGGCGGCGACTATGATGCCGTAGGCTGCGCCGCCCGCGCCAACGACACTGGTTTGGCTGGCGAGCGCCAGTGCGGCGGCGGCCGTTATCAGCGCAACGAGCGCGCCCGCTAGCAGCTGGCGCAGATGGGCGTAGAGCAATGCGGTCAGGCCCGCGGCTGCGATCGGCGCGGCGAAGGCGATGGGCGAAGCGGCGGCCGCGCCGAGCTGAACGCCAAGCCCGCCCCAAACCGCCGCACCAATGACGCCAGCCCAAGCGGCGCGCGACCAATCTGGGCGAAGCGCGATCAGCATCATGCCGGCAGCGATAGAGACGCCGAACGCGATCACCGCGCCGAAATCGACGCCAAAGAAGAGCGCGAACGCCGGCGCCATGCTGGCGACGGTCAGCAGAATATTGCGGACACCTTCGTCCAGACGGTCGTCAGCAACGGGCTTCGCTGGCGACCAGGCGCGCCCGGCGCGAGCGATCGGCGTGTCCAGCGCGGTGAGGGTGGGGGCGGCCGCGATTTCGGTCATCGGCGTGACAACGCCAGACTCGGCGCGGCGTGCCCTGCGCGTCGTCACAGCGGCCGCGCGCGTTTCCAGCGCAGCCACAGTGCGTGTCAGTGCAGCCACTTCATCGCGCAGCGCTTTATGTCGGCGCCAAAAGAAGGCGGCGCCCCACGCCATCACGATGGCCTGCCCCAGGAGGAGAAGCGCCATTCCCATCGGGGCGGGTTGTTAACCCTTTGAGCGGCTGTGGATACCCCAAAAAGGGAGGGTGAGCCTTGCGCCGCACCTGATGATACCGTCGCGCTATCTGTCCGAGGGGCGCTTCGACCGCTACTCCGCTAATTTTCTGAGAAATTTTTGCGTTTGGCCGTGGCCGCCGACATAAGCCTCGGCCCCGGTCGGATCGGCGATCTGGCGCCATTGATCACGCACTGTCTCCGCGGAGACACTTGTTCCCAGGTTCACGCCCTCGGTTTCGTAGATGTTCGAGATCGAGAATACGCCGGCCCCGGCCGTCAAAATCGAGCCGTTCGGGCCATCCTTCGAGGCCAGATAGACCACGCCTGGCGTGACATATTCGGGCGCGAGCTTTTCCAGCATTTCCTTCGGCATCAGATTCTCGGTCATCCGTGTGGCGGCGACCGGGGAGATGGCGTTGATGCGGATGTCGTTCTTGGCGCCTTCCAGACGCAGCGTGTTCATGAGGCCAACCAGCGCCAGCTTGGCCGCGCCGTAATTGCTTTGGCCGAAATTGCCGTAGAGGCCGCTTGAAGAGGTGGTCACGACGACGCGCCCGTAATTCTGCGTGCGCATGATTTCCCAGACGGCCTTCAGCGGCTTCACCGTGCCAAGCAGGTGCACATCCATCACGGCGGTAAAATCAGCCAGCTCCATCTTGGAGAAGCTCTTGTCGCGCAGGATGCCGGCATTGCAGATCAGCACGTCGATCCGGCCCCAGGCCGCCATCGTGCGCTCGACCATCGCGGCCACGCCCGAGTCATTGGCGACGGATGCGCCATCGGCCATGGCTTCGCCGCCGGCCGCTTTGATCTCGGCGACCACGGCGTCGGCTGCTGCCGACGAGCCGCCGGAGCCATCGACCGAGCCGCCGAGGTCGTTCACGACCACTTTCGCGCCGCGCCGGGCGAATTCGAGCGCATGGCTGCGGCCAAGGCCCCCGCCAGCGCCGGTGACGATAACAACTTGGCCGTCAAAGCGAATATCGGACATGAAACCCCTCGAAATGCGCGCCTGTGATGAAGATTGCAGCTGGGGCGGTCAAGCGCGGCCGGCCGCGATTGCAGCGGCCTGCTTGTCGCATTAGCGTCACGCCGGCGCCGGGGGGATGGCTTTGACTTATACGCTGGACAATGCGCGCAGCCTGATTGCGGTTGCGCTAATCATTTTCATCTCGTGGCTGTTGTCCGAGAATAAGAAGCGTTTCCCGTTTTTTCTGACCATTGGCGCCATTGCGGTGCAGGCGGGCCTCGTGCTGCTGCTGTTCGCGATCCCGAATTCGCAAGCGGTGTTGAGCGGCGTGACGGCGGCGGTAGACGGTTTGGCGGACGCCAGTGATCGCGGCGCGCAATTCGTGTTTGGCTATTTGGGCGGCGGCCAATCGCCGTTCGCGACCGTCCCCGAGGGCGGGCAATTGCCGTTCATCTTCGGCTTCCGGGTGTTGCCGTTGATCCTCGTGATCTCCGGCCTTTCGGCCTTGCTGTGGCATTGGAATATTTTGAAGTGGATCACGCGGCTGTTTGGTCTGCTGTTTGAGAAGACGATGGGCTTGGGCGGCGCGTCTGCGCTCGCGGTGGCCGCCAACATCTTCATGGGCATGGTCGAAAGCCCGATCGTGATCCGCGCCTATCTTGATCGACTCTCACGCTCGGAAATCTTTCTGATGATGGTGGTGGGCCTCGCCACCGTCGCTGGCTCGACGATGGTGGCCTACGCCGTGATCTTGGGGCCGGTGCTGCCGAACGCGGCGGGCCATGTGCTCGTGGCCTCGATCATTTCCGCGCCCGCGGGCATTTTGCTCGCGCGCATCATGATCCCGGAAGAGCGCAAGGCGACCGAACTCGATTACGAAGTCACGCTCAAATACGAAAACTCGATGGACGCGATCACGCGCGGCGTTCAGGATGGTGTAATGGTGGCGGTGAACGTCGCCGCGTTCATCATCGTGTTCGTGGCCTTCGTCGGCATCGTGAACAATCTGCTGGGCCTTGCGCCGCCGCTGAATGGCGAGCCGGTCACGCTTCAATCCTTGTTTGGCTATGTGTTCGCGCCGGTGGCCTACATCATTGGCATTCCATGGGAAGAAGCGCACGCGGGCGGCAACATTCTCGGCGTCAAACTCTTCCTGACCGAATTCATCGCCTACATCGATCTCGGAAACATTCCCGCCGACGCAATGAGCGAGCGCACGCGCATGATCCTTACCTACGCAATCTGTGGCTTCGCCAATGTCGCCTCCGTCGGCATCATGACGGGCGGCATGACGGTGTTGATGCCGGAGCGCCGTTCGGAGATCCTGAATCTCGCGTGGAAAGCTCTGATTCCGGGCTTTATGGCGACCTTGATGACGGCCGCGATCGTGGCGGCGCTGCCGGCGCAATTGTTCGGAGGCTAGCGATGAAACTCTATATTGCGCCGTACGCGCCCAATCCCCGCCGGGTGATGATGTTCCTGGCCGAGAAGGGCGTGCGCAATATCGAGGTCATCACGCTCAACCTGCAAGAGGGCGAGCACCGCATAGAAGAGTTCAAAAAGAAGAGCCCGCTCTCGCAGATACCGACGTTCGAACTGGACGACGGCCGCACACTCACCGAAAGCCGCGCCATCTGTTCGTATATCGAAGCGCTGCACCCTGAGCCCAATCTGATGGGCCACGATGCGTTCGAGCGCGCATTCGTGGAGATGTGGGACCGGCGCATGGAGCTGTTGTTCTCCATGCCGCTGATGATGTGGGTGCGGCACGGCAATCCGGTGTTGGCGGCGGTTGAGCGCAATCAGAACGCCGAGGTCGCGAGCTATAATCAGGGCCAAGCCATGCGCATGGCCAAATGGCTCGACAGCGAATTGGCGACGCGGCCTTGGATCGCCGGCGATCAATTCACGATCGCGGACATCACCGCGTGCTGCGGCGTCGATTTCGCCAAGATGAACCGCTGGCGGCCGGGCGATGATCTGCCGAACTTGAAACGCTGGCGCGAAGCGTTTGGCGCGCGCGCCGCGGGCAAGGTCGCGGCCTAAACGCCGCCCGCGTGCAGCCGTGCGCCGAGGCGGTCGGCGCGTCGGCCGAGTTTGGAGCGCCGGCGCATCAGCGCTTTGACGGCGCGTTCCGCAGCACGCTCATCGCCCGCGAGCGACGGCTGCG
This sequence comes from Vitreimonas flagellata, assembly GCF_004634425.1. Taxonomy (NCBI): domain Bacteria; kingdom Pseudomonadati; phylum Pseudomonadota; class Alphaproteobacteria; order Hyphomonadales; family Hyphomonadaceae; genus Vitreimonas; species Vitreimonas flagellata. The sequence continues at coordinate 63,329 of NZ_SBJL01000001.1, forward strand.
CAGCGACGCGTTCCAGCAACAGAAGAGCGTCACGCTCGTCGCCCAGAATTGCGCCGAGTTTCTCGGAAAGCTTTCGGCGGCGTTTGGTGGGCCAGGCATGGCCGAGCAAGCTTGCCGCGTAAAAGCGATCCTTTTCGCGCTTGCGCCATTCGTGACGGTTCGCCGGCTCGTCGGAACCGCAGCCATGGCGACGCGCCAAACGCGCGCGGCGGATCACGCGCTTAGCGCCGCGGCGAATTTGCCGCGCCGAAGCTTCCGGCCAAACTTGCGCCAGCGCGAGCAAGTCTTTCAAGCCGGCGCGCAGCGCGTCTTCGTTCATGCTGGGCAACGCTTCGCGCTCTTCATCGATGCGCGCGGCGATCGCTGCGAGTGCGCGTGCGGGCTTTTTGTTGTGTCGCTCGGCGAGCGCACGCGCTGCTTCTGACAGGGCCGCCAGATCGCGCGCAGCCGCGAGTTGGCGCATGACGGTGCGTGCGGACTCATTGAAAACAGCCGATAATCCGGGCGCGCAGATCGTGCCTACCCGCGCCAACGCCCGTGCGCGCTTCACGCGTACACGGCAGCGGTGAACACCTTTCGGATCACCGTGCGCGTTATCGAATTCTTCGACCGCTGCGCGCAATTCTTCGCTCAAGGCCGCGCGCAGATCGAACGCCTGTTCAGGCGAGCGCATGTCACATTCCCCCAACCCACTAGGCGCGTGGGCGTGGACTGATCTTCTTGAGCGTTCCGGAAAAAGCAAGCAGCGGGCGTGAAGCTTGTGTAATCAAACCGCGCACGAACACGAGCGAACGCGTGTCGCGCAACACTTCACCGCGCGCCTCGACAAGCCCGTTCAGATCGCCTGCGCTGATGAATTCGCTGTTGCAGGTCACGGTGACCGCATGCACGCCGCGCAATTCGTGATGTGCAATGGCGAAAAGCGAAAAGTCCGCAAAGCCCATCAGTGCGCCGCCGTGCAGCGCGCCGCCGCCGTTCAGATGGTGCGGCTTGGGCTCGAAACCGGTGCGGATGGAGCGGTCGTCTTCAATCTTAAAGCAAAGGGGGCCGATATGGGTCTCGAACGGATCGGCGCCGGCGCCCCATGTCGTCCAGCCCGCGAAGGGGCCTTCCGTCAAAACAATGGGTTTGCCGTAAGGTTCGGCGACGTCGTTCATAATTTGCTCCTGCTGCGTTCCGGGTGCTGGCATGCTAGAGCGGCATGGGCAAGGGCTGGGACATGCGGTTGATTTTCGCGCTGCTTTCGACGCTGCTGCTGGCGCAATGCGCCACGCCGGGGCGGGACAATGACTTCCAGGTGGGCGCTGCCGAGGACGCCTACGTCATCATCGGTATCGCCAAGGCCCCCAATATCGATACGCCGCGCTACGACATGCTCTGGCGCCTCGTCGATGAAACGGGCGCATTCACCGATTATGACGACGAGCGCGCTCTCAATGTCGAGACGAACAGCAATTCAATCCGGGTCCGCGGCATTCCGGGTGAGTTCATCACGGCGCGCATTCGCCCAGGCGTTTATGCGCTCGACGGTGTCTATGCGATCATCCGTGACGGCCGCTTGGACTATTACGCCGATGGGCTGATCCTCGGCCCCGAGCGGCCAAGCTTCGAAGTGCGCGCGGGCGAAGCGATCTATTTGGGCATCTGGCAGGTTGATCTTGAGGACACGCGCGCCGTGACACGGCCGTGGCGCATTGACGGCGCCGATCTCCGCGCCGCGATGGAGCAGGTGGATGCTCTGCGCGGTGAAGTCCGCATCCGCCAAACCGTGCCACGCGCCGTGCCATGCAATCCGCAGCGCATGAACACGATGAGCCAGCGGCGCGTGTGCTAACGTAGCGGCGCCGTAGTCGCCCGACTGATGACCCTTTAGTGGATTGAGCCATGGACACCAGCACACTCAATGAATTGCTCGACGCCGTGCGTCGCTTCGTCAACGAACGGCTTATCCCGCTTGAAGCCAAAGTCTCGGAGGATGACGCGATCCCCGATGATGCGCTCGCGGAGATGCGCGCGCTCGGCCTGTTCGGGCTGTCGATCCCGGAAGAGTTCGGCGGGCTTGGCCTCTCCATGGAGGAAGAGTGCCGCACGATGTTCGAATTCTGCCGCTGCTCGCCGGCGTTTCGCTCGGCCTTCGGCACCAATGTCGGCATCGGCAGCCAAGGCCTCGTCATGTTCGGCACGCCTGAGCAGAAGGCGAAATATCTGCCGGGCATCGCCGCGGGCGACATCGTCACCTCGTTTGCGCTGACGGAACCCGAAGCCGGTTCGGATTCCGGTTCGGTGCGGACGAAGGCAGAGTTTCGCGGCGATCACTACCTGCTGAACGGCTCCAAGCGCTACATCACCAATGCGGCGCGGGCCTCGCTCTTCACAGTGATGGCGCGCACCAACCAGGACGTAAAAGGCGGCGGCGGTGTCAGCGCCTTCCTTGTGCCGCGTGACCTGCCAGGGCTTTCTGTCAGCAAACCCGAAAAGAAAATGGGCCAGCAGGGCGCGCATATTCACGACGTAAATTTCGACAATGTGAAAGTGCCGGTCGAAAACCGTTTGGGCGAGGAGGGCCAAGGCTTCCGCATCGCCATGCAAGTGCTGGATCGCGGGCGCTTGCACATTTCGTCGGTGTGCGTCGGCGTGGCCGAGCGCCTTATCGAGGAAAGCGTGCGTTACGCGGCGGAGCGCAAACAATTCGGCCAAGCGATCGCAAGCTTCCAGATGATCCAGGCGATGCTTGCCGATTGCCGCGCCGAAGCGAACGCAGGTCGCGCCATGGTGCTGGAAGCGGCGCGCAAGCGCGATCGTGGCGAAGATGTCGTCATGGATGCGGCCGCCGCAAAGCTCTTCTGTTCGGAGATGGTGGGCCGCGTGGCCGATCGTGCCGTGCAGATTTTCGGCGGTTCCGGCTATGTTGCCGATTATGGCGTCGAGCGCTTCTATCGCGACGTGCGCATCTTCCGGCTCTACGAGGGCACCAGTGAGATCCAGCGCGTCATCATCGCGCGCGAAATGATGAAGCAGGGCAAGTAGGCGGCAATGAACGACAAGCCGCACTTTCGGTTTCATCCAGACGCTTACGAGCATCAATGCTTCGAAGAATCGGACGAGCCGTGCGCCGCATGCGGGCGGCCGTGTGTGTGGAAATACACAAACCACATTTACGCGCTGCCGCCTGAGCCCACGGCGATCTGCGCGCGCTGCATCGCGGACGGCTCCGTGGCGAAAACCGTTCCTGAGGGCGATTACAGCCTGCACGATTGTAGCTTTGACGAAGAACCGTCCGACGCATTGGCGGCTGAGGTGGAGCAGCGCACGCCTGGCTTTTCGACCTACAATCCCTTCGTCTGGCCCGTACGCGATGGCGCGCCGTTAGCCTTTCTCGGTTTCGGCGAGGACGACAATCTTTTGCGCCTGCCACAAGTGCAAGCGGCGATCGCCGTGCTTGCCGAGGAGATGGGCGGCGGGGTGGCGCCGAATTACGCCATGATTTTCAGGACACTCGAGGGCGATGAATATGTCGCCACACTCGATCTCGATTGAGATCGCACATTCGAGCTGAGTCATGCCGCCGAAGGATGAGTCCAAGCCGCAAAAGAGTTTGGTCGAGCACGCAAGGAGCATTGCCGCGCTGCCGGGTGAGAAACTCGATGAGCTGAAAGCGTTTGGCGCCGAGAAGCTCGATCAAACGATGGCTGCCTTTCTCAACGCGCTACCCGCGCTGCGTCAAGCGGGCTACGCATTGCGCGAGTTCGAGATCGAGCTTGGACTCACGCCCAAGATCATCGCGCATTTTATGCCGGTTGCCGCGAGCGACGATGACATCGCCGCCGCACGCGAAGCGCTCAAGAGCAACAAAATCGGCGCGTCCATGCTGAGCGTGCTGCGCCGGGCAGGTGACGTGCATCGCCAGGTCAAGGTGCCTGGTTTTGAGTGCGCGCATATGGAAATTGACGTCGGCGTCATTCCAGCGGTTCGGCTTCGCTATCGGTCCGCCGACGCGCCCTAACGCGTCAACGCGCGCGCTCAGAGTGTGAACATAAGCTTGACGCACGAGTTTTGGCAGTTGCGTTTGCCAAATCTCAAGCGCCCGTACGCATATTGCCCATCCCTTAACGGGGTGAAGGGTTTTGTGGCTGAGGCGCGCATTCAAGAGCTCCATCGCGGGTAAAATCGCGGCGGCCGTGCTCATCTCGACGATCCTGGTCACGGCGGCCGGGTCGACGGCGGCGTTTCTGGTCTACCGCCAGAACGCGCTGCGCGGCGCGTTGAACGTCACCTTGGCCTATCTCGAAGAGCGCCAGAAGACTGAGGAGCGGGTGTTTGAGGACATCCGCGATGTGCAATCTTCCGCACAGCGCCTTTATGAACAACGTCTCAAGACGATCGATCAACGCGCGGCTCTGCGCGCCTTCGAGGCTCTCTTCCCGCTCCAGGCGGATGGCTCACGCCGCAGCGTCGATATGGTGTTCGACGGCGGGCGCGCGGCGGACGGCGTCAACGTTTTTGGCGTGGGCTCCTTTATGGCCAACGGCGCGCGGATGACGCCGGAGGAGAAGCTGGAGATTTACGCGGCCTATCTCGTGCTGCGTGACATGGGGCCGATCATCCTGCCGCGGCTCGACAATCTATATTTCTTTACGCAGCAAAATCGCATGGTGATGTTCGCACCCAACCGCGAGGATCGGCTGAGCTTCTATCGCCACGACGCGCCGGCGACTTTCGCGTTTCAGCACGAAGAATTCGCCGTCATTTCCACGACAAGCGCCAATCCCGCGGCGCTGACCCGGTGCACCGGTTTGCGGCGCTTCATCACCGACCCCACAGGTCGACGCCTGTCATCCGCCTGCATGACGCCGCAGGATCTCGATGGACGACGCGTCGGCGCCTGGGGCGCGAGCATCACGATGGCCGACGGTTTGCGTGCGTCGGTCGAGAGCGCGCTGCCTGGCACCAGTAACGCAATTTTGGATCGCCAAGGTGGTCTGATTGCGCACGGCGATCTGATCGGCGCCAATGCATCGCACAATGTCGCCGCCGTCTCGGAGAGGCTCGGCATCGCGCAAGTCATGGACTTTATCCGCGCATCGGAGGCCGACAGCGGCGTCGTTCCGCATGTGATTAACGGCAACTATGTTGTCTTCGCACGAATCGATGGTCCCGACTGGATATTCCTGTCGCTCGTGCCCCAAGAGATCGTTGCGCGGCATGCAAGCCACAGCGCCGGCATGTTCTTCATTATTGGCGCGCTGGCGGTGCTGGCGCAGGTGCTCCTCCTGGCGTTCCTCATGTATCGCTGGGTGGTGCGACCGACAATGCGGTTGACGGAAGCGGCGAGCGCGAACGCCAGCCTCTGCCTCGACGATATCGCAGGGCGCCAGGATGAGCTAGGTGAACTCGCGCGCGCGCTCACGGCGCGCGATCAACGCGATGCGGAACGCCTCAATGCGTTGGCCGAAGCCAGCGCTGACGCGCAGGCGGCGAGCCAAGCCAAATCACAATTCCTCTCGGCCATGAGCCACGAATTACGCACGCCGCTCAATGCGGTTATCGGCTATACCGAAATTATGCGTGAGGATGCGGTGGAGGCCAAACGCGCCACTGATGTGGCCGATCACAATCGCGTCCTCGCCGCTGCACGCCGCTTGCTGCATCTGATCAACGAGGTGCTTGACCTTTCCAAGGTCGAATCCGGTCGGATTCAGCTCGAAATCGAACCGGCCAATGTTGTTGAACTCGCCAACGATGCGCTCGACGCTATTCGCCCGCAGGCGGAAGCCAACGGCAACGAATTGGTTCTCGAAGCGCCGGCGAATTTGCCGCTAGGCCATACCGATAATTTCAAGCTCGGCCAGTGTTTGCTCAATCTTCTCTCGAACGCCTGCAAGTTTACGCGCAACGGCGAAATTCGCGTGCGCGTGCGCCATGAGCACGGCCTGTTCGTGTTCGAAGTATCCGACACGGGCGTCGGCATTCCAGCGGACAAGATCGGCAATCTGTTCCAGCCTTTTGTGCAGGCGGATTCATCGACCACGCGCACGTTCGGCGGAACAGGGCTCGGGCTCGCCATCACCCGCCGTATGGCGCAATTGATGGGCGGCGATGTGACGGTCGAAAGCGTTTCCGGACAAGGCTCCGTTTTCACCCTGACCGTAGCGGTGTCGCTGGAAGACGGAAAAGCTGAAATCGAAGCGGCCTAGGTCTAGGGAATTCGCGGTGGCGTGCGCACATAAGCGCCGTGGCGCGAGCGCTTGATACATTGGTGGCGGAGATCCGCGCATGTCGCGCATGCGAACTACCGCATGAACCGCGCCCCGTTGTCTGGGTGCATCCGGATGCGCGCATTCTCATCGCCGGCCAGGCGCCGGGCAGGCGTGTGCATGAGACGGGCATCCCGTGGAACGATGCATCCGGCGATCGGCTGCGTGATTGGCTGCAGATGGACCGCGATGCCTTCTACGACAAAACCAAGATCGCGGTGGCGGCGATGGGGTTCTGCTTTCCGGGGACCGTCAAAGGAGCCGATCTGCCGCCGCGCCGCGAATGCGCGCCGCTATGGCGGCCGCGGCTCTTGCCGCTGCTCAAGAACGTGCGCCTGACCCTGCTGGTCGGAACGTACGCGCAGCGCTATCATTTGGGTGCTGCGGTGAAATCGACTTTGGGCGAAACGGTCGCTTCTTGGCGCGACTATCCGGCCAATGTCATGCCTTTGCCGCATCCATCCTGGCGGAATAGCGCATGGCTGAAACGCAATCCCTGGTTCGAGCGGGAAGTGTTGCCCGAATTGGGGCGCAGGGTCTCATCGGCTTTGCGCTGATGCTGATCGCAGCCTGCGTGCCGACAGTGCAGCAGGCGCAATCGCCGCTCGCGGAATTTCATGGCCCCGGCTTCGATGTCGCCAATGAGCGCTTCTATTCATTCGACGGCGCGCCGCTGGGGCTGACCGCATGGGTGCCGGAAGGTGAGCCCACAGCCGTGCTGATCGCGCTGCACGGCATGAACGATTACGCCAACACCTATTACCTCGCCGGGCCCTGGTTCGCGGAGCGTGGTGTCGCGCTTTATGCTTATGATGCGCGCGGCTTCGGCCGGTCGCCGCGTCGCGGTGTATGGGCGGGTGAACGCTTGATGACGGAGGATCTGCGCACGGCCGTCGCGGTCGCGCGGCGCTCGCATCCGAACGCCATTATTGGCGTCATCGGCGACAGCATGGGCGCCGCCACCACGATCGCGACATTCGGCGATCCCAACGCGCCGGAAGTTGATCGTGTTGTGCTCGTGGCGCCCGCCGTGTGGGGCTGGTCAACTTTGCCGGACGCGTACGCCATGACACTCTGGGTCGGCGCGCACACCTTCCCGTGGCGCGCCGTGACGCCGCCGCGCGGCGTCGTGCGCACGCGCACCGCGTCGGACAATCGCGAAGCGTTGCTGCAAGCCGGGCGCGCGCCGCATATGATCTGGCGCACGCGCATCGACGCCGTCTATGGCCTCGTTGGCCTGATGGAGACGGCGTCCGAGCGGGCGGCCAATCTCGATGGCGACGTGCTCTTCCTGTATGGCGCCAACGATCAGATCATCCCGCGCAATTCGGCGCTCGCCGCCGCGCGTCGGCTGCCCCGTACCGTGCGCACCGCTTACTACGAAGATGGCTGGCATTGGCTGCTGCGCGACCAGCAGCGTGAGGTCGTTTACGAGGACATCCTGACCTTCCTGCGCGATCCCGCCGCGCCCTTACCGTCCGGCGCGCCGCCCCTGTTGCCGGTCGTTCAAGCAAATCGTTAACGGGATTGCCCTAGGCTCGCCGCGCTATGGCTGCGGCGGCTGCAAAATCCCTGTTCGACAAGCGCAAGATGGCGCTGGCCAAGGCGCGTTTCCGCGCCTGGTGGGAAGGCGAGCAATTCGATGAGGATGCGGCCCTGGCCGCTATCGAAGCCGCCCATGAAGCCGCTAACGAGAACGTCGACCAGGGCGCACTCGAAGACGAACTCTTTGAATTCGACATGCCGCCGCGCCTAGCCGCACTTCAGGTGCTGTGGGGTGAGGGGCGTATTCGTCCGGGCGAGGAGAGCGCCGACGGCTTGCAGATCGCGCGCTTGGGCTTGCCGCCCGACGGCGTATTGGCGCTGTTGGGGCCAGGTCTAGTCGCACCGCTCTCCGCTCTTGCCGCGAAGCACCCTGGTCGCATCGAGATTTATGAGTGGCGCGAAGAGACGATCGCGGCGCTGCGCCATCAGGTCAAAGAGGCAAAGCTCGCCGCCCGCGTGAACGTCACGCTGATCGATCTGGAATCGCACAGCTTGCCCGTGGGCGCATTCGACGGCCTCTTCAGCACCGATGATTTCGCCTACGCCAGTTACCAGCCGCACCTCGCGCAACAAGTGATGAAGGGCTTGAAGCCGGGCGCCTGCGCGGTGATCGAGGCCTATGTCGGCTTCAAAGCAGCAGAGTTCGCGACGGCGTTTGCGTCATGCTTCGCCGAGCCGCAAATCCGTCCGCACGGTGATCTGCTCAAGGTGTTGACGGATACGGGGCTGATCGTCGAAGGCGACGAAGACATCACCGACGAATTCTTGGCGCTCGCGCGTACGAGTTTCTTGGGGCTCGGCCAGAAACTGGCCGACGCCACCAAGCTCAGCGTTGCCGCCGCGCGCGAACTCGCTTGGGAAGCCGAAGCGTGGAAGACGCGTTTGCGGCTGCTGGCGCAGCTGCGTTTGCAGCGCCGCCGGATCGTCGTGCGCAAGCCCGCGGAGGAAGCGCCGCCCGAGCCTGTGGTTGAAGAGGGTGTGGCGGAGGCGCCGCCGCCCGTTGCTCCGACCCCGAAAGAGCCCGAGCCCGACACGACCAAGCACCTCGAGATTATGCAAAAAGTCTTGGCCGAGTCCGAGAAGAACAAGCGCTAAATCGCGAAAGCGAATGCGCCGGTTGACGCAAGCTCCACATCGACCGTTTCGCCCAAACTAATCCGCGCCGGCGCCAGCGCGCGCCAAATGACGCCGTTCGCTTCCAAGCGCACAAGATCGTGCGCGCCATGCGGACGCACATCGCGCACGCGCACGCTGGCGCCTGGCCGCAACGCGATCGCTTCCGCGCGTACGGCGACATCTGCTTCGGCGCCTTCCGCGATATGCGCTGCGGCTACGGCGCCGAACGGCGTCTGGATCGCACCGTTCTGAACGCGGCCACGGTACGTGTTGATCGACCCAAGTGCTGCAGCCACGTGCAACGAGGCAGGTTTGTCATAGGCCTCACGCGGCGGCGCTTCTTGCAGCACGCGCCCGGACTTTAAGATCACGAGACGATCGGCGACTTGCAACGCGTCTTCAGCGTCGTGCGTGACAAAGAGTGTGGTGGTCTTCGTCTCAGCGAGAGTCGCCAATGTGGCGTCACGCAATTCAGCGCGTAGAACCGGATCGAGCCCGGAGAAGGGCTCGTCCAGCAACACCGCGCGCGGCGCGGGCGCCAGCGCGCGTGCGAGGGCCACGCGCTGTTGTTCGCCGCCGGAGAGTTCATGCGGAAAAGCATGTGCGCGATGCTTCAGGCCAACGCGGTCAAGCCAACGCAACGCTTTCTCATCACGCTCGGCGCGGGGCAACTTGTCCAAGCCAAAGGCCACGTTCGCGCCCGCATTGAGGTGCGGGAAGAGCGCGTAATCCTGAAACACCATGCCGATGCGGCGCGCTTCGGCAGGCAGCGTGCGCCCCGGCGTTGAGACAATCTCGTCGCCGATGCGCACTTCGCCAGCGTCCACGGCTTCCAGGCCCGCGATCAAACGCATGATCGTGGATTTGCCCGAGCCTGATGGGCCGAGCAGGGCGAGCACCTTCGCTTCGGGCGCCGTCAGCGAAACGGAATCCAATGCTACGACGCCCGCATAGGTGCGGCGTACGCTCATAAGTGAAACGCTACTCATGCGCGCCCGCCCTTGTTTTCGCGATGCCGCGCGTCAGCAACAATATTGGCAAAAGCCCGGCGACGAAAATCAACAGCGCCGGTGTCGCCGCTTCGAGCAAACGCTCGTCGCTGGCGTACGTGCTGGCCTTGACTGCGAGCGTGTCGAAGTCGAACGGACGCAAGATTAGGGTCGCGGGCAATTCCTTGAGGATTTCCACGAACAGGATCAGCGCCGCCGCGGCCAAGCTCGGGGCGGCGATTGGTAAATCCACGCGCAGGAAGCGCCGCCACGGGCCCGCGCCAAGCGTGCGCGCAGATGCGTCGAGGCCTCTTGAGAGCCGCGCGAGCCCCGCATCGATCGGTTGCACGCCAGCGGAAGCGAAGCGCGCCGCGTAGGTCCAGAACAATGCGATCAGCGCAACGCCCGTGCCGAAGCCGCCGACCCATCCCGCTTCGCGCGCCATGGCAAACAGCGCCAGCATGCCCATGGCGATCACCGCGCCGGGCGCTGCATAGCCAATGCTTGCGGCCACCATGGACGTCTTGCCCATTGCGCCCATGCGTCGCGCCGCAACTGCGATCGCGGCGGCAAGCACAAGCGTCAGCAACGCGCCGCCCGCCGACAGCAGCACTGAATTCACAAACGGCCCGATCACGTCCTCGACGTTCGCGTGCAGCAGCGCCAAACGTGCAAGCCAGGCCAAAGGTGCAACCGCGCCCAGAATGATCAGCGCGATACAGAAGACGGCCGCCGCGCCCCCGGCAATCGGGCCGAGTTCATAACGAGGCAAAGGCCGCCACCGGCTCGAGCCGCCGCCGAATGCCGCGCGGCCGCGCGCGTAGCGCTCAATGATGAGAAACGCCACCGCCGCCACAAGCAACACCGCCGCGATCTGCAATGCCGCTTGCGAGCTGCCGTGCGCGTACCAGGCGCGGAAGATCGCCGTTGATAGCGTCGTCAAGCCAAAGTGCTGCGCCGCGCCATAATCGGCGGCGATTTCCATGCACGCCAACGCGCCGCCCGCCGCGATGCCCGGGCGCGCCAACGGCAGCGCGACACGCCAGAACACAGAGAGCGGTTTCGCGCCCAGCATGCGCGCCGCTTCGATCGCGCACGATGATTGGCTGACGAACGCCGCGCGCGCGGCGAGATATACATAGGGGTAGAGACCAACAGCGTAGATGAACGCCGCGCCCCAGAAGCCTTCGATGCGATAGGGGATGAGCCCACCGGCCCAGGTAAGGCTCGTATAGGAATAAGCGAGCACATAGGACGGCGCCGCAAGCGGGATCACGAGCAGCCACTCGAACACGCCGCGCCCGGGAAACTTGCACAAGCTCACCAGCCAAGCGGCGCCCGCGCCGAACACGATCGCGCCGCCGCCGCCCGCGAGCATCAGCGTGAACGTCCCGATGGCGCCGTCGCGCGTGAGGTTCGCGCCAAAGGTGACGCCTTGGCCAGAGCCGAACGCCGCCAGCAGCAAAACGACAACAACAGGCGCCGCACACACCAAAGTCGCCAAAGCGGCTGCGAGCGCCACACCATCTAGGCGTAGCGCTCGCGTGTTCGATACGGGAAGTGTGTCCGACGTGCTCATGCGCTCGCCGCTTCTAGCGCGCCCGCGCTTAGCGCCAACCGACTTCTTCGAAAATGCGCGCCGCTTCCGCCTGATGGCGACCCAAAGCGTCGAGCGGGATTTCTTCTTCCTTGAACGTGCCCAGTGCGGCCAGGCCCGGCGCCGGCGCGATTTCAGGACGAATAGGGTATTCGACGTTCAGCGGCGCCAGCATCGCCTGCGCCGCATCACTCACCAGGTATTCCAGCAGCTGCACGGCCTTCTCGCGACGCTTGGCGTGCAACGTCACGCCTGCACCCGAAATGTTGATGTGCGTGCCCGCGCCCGCCTGGTCCGGGAAAACCAGCCCGACCTTGTCGACGATTTCGCGGTCGGCCGGATCGTCCGATTGCTGAAGGCGGAAATAGTAATAGTGGTTGCAGACGGTGGCTTGCGCTTCGCCCGCGGCGACCGCTTTGATCTGGTCGGTGTCGCTGCCTTGGGGATCGCGCACGAAATTCGCGCGCACGCCCGCAGCCCAGGCGCGTGCATTCTCTGCGCCCAAGCGCTCGATGCGCGAGGAAAGCGTCGAGAGCTGATAGACGTTGGTGGAGGAGCGCATCACGATCTGATTGCGGAAACGCGCATCGGCGAGATTGTCGTAGGATGCGACTTCTTCCGGGCGCACGGCGTCCTTGCGATACACGATCACGCGCGCGCGCTTGGTGAAGCCCCAATAGGCGCCGTCCGGATCGCGTAGACGCGTCGGCACGCCAGCCTCGAGCGCAGGCGTCGTCACGTTCTGCAAAAGGCCCGCATCCTTGATGCGCCAGAGATTGCCGGCGTCGGCGGCGACCACGAGGTCCGCTTCGGTCGCGTCGCCCTCGGCCCGCAGACGCTCCAGCAATTGCTCGGCGTTGGCGGGTAGCACGCGCACCGCGATGCCGGTGGTTTCTTCGAATGCGTTATAGAGCAGGCGGTCGGCGTCGTAGTGGCGGGCCGAATAGATGTTCACGAAATTCTCTTCGCTGCCGCCCGAGCTCGGATTGCAGGCGGCGAGCGCCGTGGCGGACGCGCCCAGCGCAAAGGCGCGGCGGCTCAAACTGAACATCTGGCGATACTCCCAGCCAAAACTTGCGAACTATTCGCAAATGGCCCGCAAAGCTCTGAAAGGTCAAGCCCAGGCGCACAGGGCCGCTTGACGCAGGGCGGGCGTCGCATCATGGTCCGCGCCCTTCGGACCCCCGGATTTGCGGGGCGGTTCGGGCGCGTAGCTCAGCGGGAGAGCACTCCCTTCACACGGGAGGGGTCACAGGTTCAATCCCTGTCGCGCCCACCATTGCCTGAATCGGCCCCAAAAACGGCTCTGAAATTGCCTCTAAAGCCTTGAACGGCAAAGACAAATGGGCGGTTCTAAAACCCGTCTCGCGGTCGAATTCCAGGTGCTGGGCAAACGTTAGACGCAGGGCCAGACGCTTCTGCTCGATGCGCTCTGAACTCCATAGTTTCATTGGGTTTTCCAAGAAGTTCATCGCGGTTCTAACAGCGGATTCGAAATTGAGCTTCGGCTTGTCCACGTGTTGCAGTTTCTCAGCGATTGCGAGCTTCTCCGCCTGCAAACGTTCGATGCGTTCTTCGTAGGCTTTGGCGACTGCGGCGCTTTCAGTATCAACGACGCGATCGAGTAATTGTTGGATCTGTCGATCCGCCGATGAGAGCGTTGTCTGCAGCGCCTTTGCGTCCGTATCGCTCGCGGCGATGCGGGCATTCCACGCATCTTCGAACATCTGGCGCGCGGCGCGAAACACACCGGCCGGCGGTTGAACGCTCGACATGATGACAGCGAACTTGCCTTCCAGCGCGTCGCGCTTGATGGATCGTCCGTAGTGGGCGCAGCCCCGGTTGTAGCAGAAGTAATAGGGGTAGTGCCGCTCGCGGCCCTTGGTCCAGCCCGCAGTCAGCATCGTGCCGCAGGTGCAGGCAACAAAGCCCCGCAGAGGGAAATCGGGATTGAAGTCGGCGCGTGCGGGCGCGCGTTTCTTTCCGGCCAAGCGATCTTGAATCGTGTTGAAGGTCTCGACGCTGATTAATCCTTCGTGCACGCCCTGTCGTAGCGAGACGTTCCAATAAGGCGCGCTGACGAGCCCGGCATACATCTCCCGCTTCAACATCTCTGTGACGCGCGGATTGTGGACCCGGCCTTTGCGATCGCGCGGAAATTCCGGACGGCTTTCAAGGAAGCGTTGCACCTCAGCCTGGCTCTCGAAGCGGCCGCACGCGTAGCCTTCGAGCGCTTCACGCACGATCGACGCCTCGGGCTCCTTCGGGAATAGAACGCGGCCGCTGCGTTTGACCGAGCGATACTCGTAGCCAACAGGGGCCGAAGTGACGGCGTAACCACGCTCAACCCGAGCCGTCATTTTCTGAATGGCTTGTCGCCGGAGCTGCTCGCGTTCGAGTTCGCCGCCGGCGACCGTGATGGTCTCGTGGTGGCGCCCCTCCGGACTGTCCTCGAAACGGAAATTGGGGCTGTCGACCGAGGCGTTAAATGAGGCGAGACGATCGCGCAGCTCCCAATAGAAGCGTGTTCTCCGGGCAAACCGCTTCAAGTCATCGAAGATGACGACGTAGCGCTTGCCTCGATGCTTCTTTAGATGTTCGAGAACGCGCACCATGCCGGGGCGCTCCATGTAGTCGCCATAGCCGGACTTGCTGTCGGTATAGACAGCCTCGACCGACACGCCGAGCTTTGTAGCGTGCGCCCGACACAGGTGCTCCTGACTTCGGTTGCCGTCGCCATCAAGCTCTTGCTTCTGGCTCGACACGCGGCAGTAGATGATCGCGGCGTGCACTGGCTTCATCACAATTCCTCAGCAAACGCTTGGCTATCGCGCTCCGAGGTTTGAAGCCGGAGAGCGATCGTCAGCATCGATTCTAGTGGCATCGTTCGCAGAAGGCGAGGCCGGTCCAAGCACGAGACTAACGGCATCGACATTCCAGCCGAGGTCGACAAACCCGCACATGATTTTCCACAGGGCGCTCAAGAGTTCGTCCTGTTCAGCTTTGGTCATCCCGCTGCCGTCGAGATGATGGCGATAGTCGTCCGGTGTAAACGTCTCGAGCTTAGCCGACGGCGTGGCGGCGTCATTACTGGCGTCGTTCATGTCAACGACGGGCGGAGCAAAATGCGCGGAGATGGACAAGCGTGCCTCCATGACGATGGAAGCATGTCGGCGGCGGAACGAGAGGAACGGGGCCGGAAACGTCGGGAAATGGTGTGCTCGCCCGATTGGAGAAGCTACGACTTGCAGATCACGGTGTTGCGATCTTCCCACGCACCTAGCGCCGCGCGGCTTTAGAGGACCACCTTGCCAAGTGCTAGCGGTCTGGACCCGGCCCGCGAAGGAGCGTCGATATCGATTTGCCGGCTTGTTGGCCGCGAGCAGCATCGATCGCGCGCGATTGCATCAGCGCCTTGCGAATGTCGAGATGAAGCTCCAGCGCCTTGAGGCCGTCGCGCCAGTTCGGTTCGAATTGAAGCACGTTACGCTTTACCTCGGTCGCTAGGCCCAGGCGTCGCAGTTCGTGCGCGCGGCCCTTAAGCGCGTCGGTGGCCGCCGGGTCGCCGTTTGGCGCCCGCAAGTCTGCGATGCGCACCCTGCCGTCCTTGTCAAGTTGATCAGCAATCCAGTGATCTAGCCGTGTCGGCCGATGCGCCCGCACCTCGCGCTGCAGTGCCAGCCGATCGTCTTCACGGGTGCGGTTCCCCAAGCGCTCGGTGGCGACGTCGCGCGCCACAGACCTGAAGCCGTGCTGCACAAACTCTCGTGGAATGATGAGGTCGCGTCCATCGTCACGCACGCCGCGCAGGATGATGTGCGTGTGTGGATTGTCAGTATCCCAATGATCGACGGCAACCCACTCCAGCCTTGAGCCCAGAGCGAGTTCTGCGCGGCGCATAACGTCCCGCGTGTAGGACTTCAGATCACCGAGCTTAGTCCCGTTCTCCGGCGCTAGGATCAATCGGAAATGCCGGCGATCGCTGCGTGCCCAGGAGGCGGCGCGCCCGCCGCCGTCGACTGCATCCACGGCCGCATCATAGAAAACAGAACCAGCTCCCTCGCGTTCAAGATAGCGGGTGTGGGCGCGCGCTTTCGATTCCGCCTCCGGCGTCGACGGCTCGGCTTCCAGGGTATCAGCAGGTTTGGACGCTCGCGCGGCCGCGTCACGGGCCACGTAACGTGCATGCGCGCGTAGGGCGGCGCCACCGCCGCGGGCGTGACTGAAATAATGTATCTTCACGATGGCGCGTTGGCGTGGATCGAAGGCGCCGTGCGCACCCCGCGACGAGGTGCTCCTCGCAACGTTGCGCGATGATCCGATCAAGCTCGCGAGCTTCTTGCCGTAGCCTGCGCGCGTGGCGCCGCCCGAGGATTTGGCGCGGCCGTCTCGCTTGCCTTCGAGTATGTCGGCATTCAACGCGCGCGTGACGCCAAGTGATTTACCCGGCCGAAACACTTCAGCGCCGAACATCTCGCGCTTCAGTTTTCCGGCGCGGAAGAGTCGATTGATGCTTGGAGCTTCGATCATCGAGTGCGCTCAGCGTGGTGAGGTGCGCGCACCTCGTGCGCACCCTGCGATCATCGCGCGTACCTCGTATTTGCGCCAGTGATTGCAAGCGATTGGCGAAGGTGGTGGGGTTCTCTTTATCTTGCCTTCCACCCCACCACTTTCCAAACCTGCTTCACACTCACCATCAATCACGGAAACTCACGACATCATCTTTCGCGATAGTCGGGGCGGGTGGGCGGGTGTTGCGCCAGGGATCAAAGCCCAAAGGGCCGAGACAAAGACTCGGTTCACGCGAGCCCGGTCGACGGCAAAGCCGTCGAGGCGCCCAAACTACGCACCATCAGCATAAGCAAGAGCTGACGATGGACGCACATGTGCGGCGCGTCAGCGAGGGTGGGCGGGTGGGCCAAACGCAAGCGATGCGGGCTGCTCTTGGCGGCCTCCGTGTCTAGAGAGAAGTCGAGCGCCAGCGCGCCTCGCAAAATTTCGTCGATCTAGGCGGCGATTGGGTTTGCGCCCGGTTGCTGTTGGTTCAAGACGAGCCGTTAACGACTCCGGTCGGCGAATCGAATCAAACTTCATTGCGAGCCCGATGCGTGTGGCTTTGCGGTGATGGCCGGCAATCCGCCGATACATTACTGCGGCGATACGATCTCGCGTGTTTCGCACAACAAGAGAATGAGCCGGACCAAGCGTTGCGCCTTCAGCGCGGGCTCACCATCTCCCCCTCGATACCCTAACGGAAAGCCCAATGGCCGACGATCTCTTCCCCCTCACGACCGCCAAGGACGAAGCCGAAATCCTGCTCATGGACGTGGCGGACAAAATCCAGCTCACGCCCACCCAGCACAGCGAAGCCGAGCGCAACTATCATGCGCTGGCGGACTGGGTCGATGGTGCGGGCTCGGTGCTGCAGGGCAAGGTGCTCGACGTCTATCCCTCCGGCAGCTTCGCGATCGGCGCGCCGATCCTCGGCAAGATCAAGAGCCAACAGCATGACCTTGACGCTGTCATTCCGCTCGCGCTGTCGCCGACGGCCGATCCCAAGAGTGTGCTCGAATTGCTGGAGCAGGCGATCAAGCGCGAGGAGGGCACGCGCTATCACGACAAGACCAGGCGCAATTCGCGCTGCGTGACCGTGACGTATGACGACGGGCGCAGCGTCGATCTGATGCCGGTGGTGCGTTTGCCCGGCACGCCGGAGAAGGTCTCGACCCTCTTCCATTGGAAGGCCGACGCGGGCGAGAGCTACCACAAGCAAGTCAACCCGAAGGGTTTCGCCGATTATTTCCTGGCGCGTGTGCGCGTCAGCGTGTTGTTCGAGAAAGCCTATGCGCGCCGCCGACTCGTCACCAAAGCCGATGCGAAGCCGCTGCCTGCGCTAATCCCGCTCGACCAGAAGGCGCCGCGGATCGTGGCGCTGCAATTGATCAAACGCAAACGCGACATTGCCTATCGCCGGGCCGAATTCAACGGCGTGCGCAAGCCGCCTTCCGTGGTGTTGGCCGCCATGGCGCTCGATGCGGTGGTGGCGTCCGACTATCTCGTCGACGAAGTGATCGCGGTGGCGACGACGATCCGTGATGCGATCCGGGCCGAGAGCGCGTTCGGACGGGTTTTGCAGGTCGCGAACCCTGCGTGGACGCCCGACATCTTCACTGATCGCTGGCCGAAAACCGTCGCCGTGCAGGACATGTTCGCGCGCGAACTCGACGGTCTGATCAAGGACATGCAGCGCCTCGCGCGAGAATATTTGACCGCCTATGAGCGCATCGAAATCCTGAAGCGTCACTTCGGTGAAACCGCCGCCAACCACGCGGTTGATCGCCTGGGTGAGATCTATGAGGCCCAGCGCGCGCAAGGGCGCACGCGCGTCGGCGCCGGTGGCGCGGTCACGCTGGCGCCATCGGGCGCGGAAGCGCTCACCAAGCGTACGCCGTTCGGAGGCGATCGCGATTAGTGCTCTGGCTACCCGAACAGAATGATCGGCTGCATGCGCGCTTTGCCGGCTTCCGCACTCTGCTGCTCGAACCGCGCCGGGCGATCTGGGAAGGCGTGCTCAAGCCGACGTCGCAAGCCTACGACGTTCGCGTCGATTTCGAGCTCCCCGCCCATTTCGCGCTCAACGCCACCACCTATCAATATTATCCACGCGTCTATGTGCTGCGCCCGGAACTCGAAGAGCATCCGGACTACGAATTGGGGCCGATCCCGCACGTTTGGTGGGACCGGCGCTATCGGCGCCAGCCCAATCTGTGCTTGTTTCGGCCGCTGAAAAATGAATGGTCTTGGGATGACGCCATTGCGGACACGACGCTGCCCGACGCCAGCGAATGGCTCTTCTTCTATGAGTTTTGGTTGGCGACCGGGCGCTGGCGCGGCGGCGGTGAACACGCCGGCGATCCGCTGAAGAGCAATGACAACACCGAAACGCTCAGCAGGGACGCTCTTTCGGCCGCGGGAACAGCTGCCCTGGCCGGCCGGTGAGCCGTTCCGCATCCTTTCGATCGACGGCGGCGGCATCAAGGGCATCCTGCCCGCCGCGCTCTTGGCGAGGATCGAAGAAGAGATAACTCGCGGCGTTCCCGCGGGGCGTTACTTCGACATGATCGCCGGCACATCGACTGGGGGCATAATCGCGTTGGCGCTGGGCTTCGGTTTGCCCGCCAGCACCGTCCACAAGATCTATGTCGACCAAGGCGCGGAAATCTTTCCTCGCAGGACCGCCCGCTCTCCGATCTTGCGAGGATTGCAGCTTGCTTGGCGTGCGCTCAACGATCTCCACCGCTATCGCTATGACGCCGACGCGCTCGAACGTGCGCTTTCAGGCGCATTCGGCGCCGCCATGCTTGGGCAGTGTGAGCGCCGCCTCGTGGTGCCGGCGTTCGACTGGAACACGGAAGTGTTTCTCTTCAAGACGCCGCATCATCCGGATTATAAACTGGATTGGCCGAACCCGTTGGTGACGGTCGCTCGGGCCACGTCTGCCGCGCCCACCTATTTCCGCGCCTTCAAAGGCGCCGATCGGCGTTTTCTCGATGGCGGCGTCTGGGCCAACAACCCGATCATGTGCGCCCTGGTCGATGCGCTTGCGTGTTATGACGTCGAGCGCCGCGCCATCGAGATCCTATCGATTGGCTGCGCCGACGATGAATATGTCATGAGCTCAGCGCACGAGACCGGCGGGCTTTGGGCTTGGCGGAAGATCTTCTCCGCTGCCGCTCAGCTGCAGAGCCAGAATGCAATCGGCCAGGCGCGCTTGCTCATCGGTGGCGACCGCGTGCATCGCCTCGACGGCCGCGCGCCGCGCCCCATCGAGATGGACGACTATGAGAGCGCGGCCGAGCTGTTGCCGGCATTGGCCCAAACCTTGTTCGACGACAATCGCGCAATGCTTCAGCGTTTCTTCGGTTCGGAGCGGCCAGCCTTCCAAGCGTGGCACGGCCCACGCGCCCCCGCGCCGGACGTGCGCGCCTAGATCGCGCGCCACGCGCCCTCGATTAGTTCCACCGACGTTGGTCCCCAATAGCGTCCGTCGAAGCTGTCAGGCGTATCACCCAGCAAGAACACTTCGTCGCGCAATGTGCGGCAGCCCGTCCAAGTCGGCAGCGTACGCCCCGCTGAATCCTGGACAGCGCGGCGAACACGCCGTTCGCCGTTGACCATCACAACATCGGCGTCTGCACAAACGGTGTCGCCTTCCATGGCGGCAACGCGCTTGATGAAACGATCAATTGAGATCGGTGAAGTTGCGCAACCGCGCGTAACGCGCCGCGACATCGACTGCGCGCACAGTCACGCTTGCGCCGCGCACAGGCGCCCCGCTGTCACGGGCATAAAAGCCGCGCGGGATCGAAGGGCTCGGATTGTAGATGATGACGTCGGGCACGATGTCGATGCTGACAATCACGATTGCCACTAAACCTGCGGCGAGAAAGAGCCATGTCTGGACATCGAGGTTTGCCCGCACCGCAAACTCCAAGGCAACGGCCGCCGCTGGTGGGAGATGCGGCGGCCGTTACGGCTGGCGAGGGCTCGGCATGTCGGGTTCGAGCCGCCGGGGGATTCAATTACCGGCGTAGCAGAAGACGGAGAAGTTCCGTTTCACCCCGGCAGCGCTGGCACGTCACTCGTCGCATCCTCACGACAACTGACCGGCAATGGCCCCGCCTGCGCGATGAGCCAATCCACCGCGGCCTGCGCCTTGGCGCCTGCCGCCAGAAACGCCCGCGGCTCGTCGCGCAACAGCTCCAACCAACTGGCGATGTAGCTCGCGTGGTCCTCGAGATGGAAAGGCGCCAGGCCCGCCATCGCGCCAAGAAGAGCTGAGCCAAATTCGGCGCACAGTTCTTCGCGCGCCCGCGACTTTCGGTCGGTGGCATAACCGTCGAGGCGATCAAGCCGACTCTTATGACCGGTGAAATGCACGCTCTCGTGCAACAAGGTCGCGGCCCAATGCTCTTCAGACAAGAACGCTTCGTGCGCCGGCATATGCACGAAGTCGGTCACCGGCGCGTAGCACGCCATCGAGCCACCGATGCGGACCTGTACGCCGGCACGCGCGGTCCATCGTTCGATGGCGCCAGGCTCCGCAGCCACGGGTGCGGTTTCCACGCCGAAGCCATCGGGCAGTGCATCGATCTGATTGACATTGAACACATAAAAAAGCTTCAGAAAACGATAGCTGCGCGTAGCATCGCCATTGTCGTCAGCGGAAGCGTCGCCGGCGTCCCTCTGCTTCGGTTTGGCTTGGCCATAAAAGATGACCGGGCACGCCTTTTCGCCCTTGCGCACATGTCCGCCCAGTTCGAGCGCCTGGCGAAACGTGAGCCAGGTGCGCTTGGAATAACCATGCGCAATCTGCGCCGCCCATAACAGCATCACATTGGCGCCGCGATAGGGGGCGCCCGTCGATCGTAAGGGCAGGCCAGGCGTCAACGCCAACGCCTTGGCGTGATCCCAAGGCGCGCGCCACGGCATCACGCCGCGTTCGAGCATGTAGGAGATTTCTGCTGTGACGTGCGCCAGCGCGTCAAATGCTGTGCGCTTCGGTTGCGCTTTCAATTGAGCCGAGCGTTTCATCGGTTCGCTCCGAATGAATGCGCCCACGCGCGTCAGCGCGTGGGGGCTTGGAAAAAAAGGCGCCGCGTGGGCGGCGCCGAGTGAAAAGAGGCGTTAGGCAGCCGCGTCAGCGGCGCTCTCGGCCTTGGACATCGCCGAGGCGGTCTTGGCTTTGGGCCGCGACAGACGCTGGTAGCGGGTAATCTCGAATGTGTTGTCGTAGATCTTCTGCTCGCCTTTGAGCCAGACGGTCGGAACGATGCGGCCTTCGAAGGTGACGCTGTCGCCCTTGTCGAGCTGGGTCAGCATCTCGGCGTTCAGATCAGCGTCAAACGAGACGCAGCGAAGCCATTCGGTCTTGGTGTATTGGCCGTCGCGGCCTTCGGCCAAACGGTCTGCGGCGATCGAGATGCGGAGCGTCTTGGCTTTCAGTTCTTCGATCTTGCCGATGCGGCCCTGAGCGGTGAAGCGGAACATGGGTGTCTCTCCTGTTCGCCGGTAGCTCCGGCGAGAAGCGCCGCGGGGCTCTCCCGCGATGGGGCCGTGGGCTGCATGCGGGTAAGAGGGCGCTTGCAAGGGGTCGCGGGTACCGCGACCGGAGGCTTGCCCCTTGCAAGCGACCGCCCGCATGCGAAGACGAGGACCAATGAGCGAGAGGCCTCGTGGTGTGTTGTCGGACCGAAGACGCGGGAGAGGCGCGTGCATTCGCTGCGAAGGGCCAACAGCAGAGGCGGAGTGTGGGAACTGATGCGGCGCCGCATCGGCGCCGGTTATCCGCCGGTTTGGCGCCGCCCGACTCCGCGTCGATGGCCTATAGTGGCGAAGGTCAAGGAGGCGGGAAGCGTGCTCAAGCTTGAAGTCGATGGTGCTGAGGTGAAACGCTTGCGCTCAAGCCGTGAGCGCAGCGCAACGCAGAAGGAGTTTGCGCACGAAGTGGGGATTAGTGAGCGGCGGCTCCGAGAGATTGAGAACGCAAAGGGATTGATCGCTGTCGACGTTGTCGATCGACTAGCACGAGCTCTGAGCGTGCCGCGGACGCAACTTTGCGCTTCTGCTCCGGCGCCGGCCTCGGCGATGCCGTCAAAACCTCCTAAGAAGGATCGTTTCTCCCCGCGCTTTGACACCGGCATCGCCGAAATGGTCGAGGATGAGGCCGTTTTGATGGACGCCGCATCGAAGGCTCAGGTCGTCCTCTTGCAGATCAAGGTCCGGCTTACCGAAGAGACTCAAGGCTACATCACCGAACTCTACGAACTGGCTTCGAGCCTGAGCTGGAGCGGGAGCAACCGCGCGCTGCTGCAAACGGATGGGGAGCTGCCCATTCGCCGGCGGCTCCGTGAACTGCTCGCCCTTCTCAAGGGCAACGACGTTTGGGTCTATAAAACCGACAACATCAAAATGCTGCCGGAGCGCCACGAGATTCCGGCTCAGCCAGATCCGTTCAACGGCGAGCTCCAGCTCATTTTGGCCGCCGGGCCGCCTGGCGAGTACGGTGAAACTTCGATCCACGTCGATATCGACGCCGGTCAGCCGCGCATGATCCGCTATTGAGGGCGAACGCCGCCGGGCGGCGCGTTAAGGTTTGATTCCAGACTCAGTCCCAATCTCACGGCCTGAGGTCTCCTTAACGCCTCGACACGCTGGAGCATCACGCATGGCGAAGAAAGCCAAGAAAGCCAAAGCCGCGCCGAAGAAGGCCGCGAAAAAGAAGAAGTAAGGACGTCCCCACGTCCGAACGACATTGCGCCGCCACAGGTTTGAATTCCTGGGGCGGCGCTTTGTTTGCCCACTATTCGGCCGCGACGGCTAGCGG
The DNA here is from genome assembly GCF_004634425.1 of Vitreimonas flagellata. Classification (NCBI taxonomy): domain Bacteria; kingdom Pseudomonadati; phylum Pseudomonadota; class Alphaproteobacteria; order Hyphomonadales; family Hyphomonadaceae; genus Vitreimonas; species Vitreimonas flagellata. Next base: position 86,216 of record NZ_SBJL01000001.1, read on the forward strand.
CGTTGCCTCGGTTGTCGTGCGTAGAGGCGATGGCAGCCACGCGCTTTGTTTGAACGTGCGCTTGGCGCGCGTTAGCACTTCTTTCTTCGGCGCTTTCTCAAGCGCTGCACGCTCCAACTTCGGATTGACTTCCATCAGCGCCGCGACGACCGCGTCTTTCCTGACGTGTTCGAAGTAGCTCTCGACCGACGCCTTCCAATATTTGGTCATGTCGAGTCCAGCGAGGTTGCAGAGCGTCTGACCGAGTGCTTGACGTGCTTCCATACCCGATAGCGGGCCAACACGCCTGAGATCGATGCCGGATGCGATCGTAACCGCGATGAGTTCGAGCAGCATCGGCTCGTCCATCGAAGAGATGTAAGCCCAAAGCTCTTCTGGATTGACCGGCAAACGCGAGCGCCACACCGAACCAATCTCGGTAAACTCACTGGCCGCTCTACTCTCCGCGCGCGTAATGGAGCGCTCCACGTCAACGTGATCGACAGAGATCGTTAGGCACGATGCGGATGCATCGCCCATGAAGCTTGCCGCCAGGCTGAACGCCACGAGGCGAAGTGCGAGCGCTGGGCTATCGATGATCGCAACCCGAAGGCCCAACGTCTTGTGCGCGAGCAATTCGTCCAGCAGCTTGGCAGGAACGGCCGGCTTCGGCGCTGCTGCGAGCTCGGCGTGCGCATCGTCCGCGTCAACGACGCCGTGGGCTGATGTCGTACGCTTTCGGCGCAGCGCTCTCAGCGCCTTCACGTCTTCAACGCGCACCAGGCCACGCTCGACCTTGATGTCTCCGGAGTGGTTCAACGTCACGATCGCGCCGGCGAGGGCGACTTCGTCGTCGTCCCATTGCGCTGGCGCCAGCGCATCGATAGCCGCTTCGATCTTTTCGATCTCGGCCTCGTCTTCGGTTTCGTCCAGCTTCGCGTAGAGCCGTTCTTGCTCAGCCGTTTCGTCGGTGGTGAGATCGCGCCGGCGTTCACGCACGCGTTCCGGAAACTGGCTCCAGGCCACGCCGTCGATCGAAATCTCGACAAATGCCCAGCCTTCAGCCTGAACTTCAGTGACGATCGGTTCTAGCTTGGCCTCGGCCAGCCGAACCAGAAGCTCGCGGTCGGCAAGAAAGCGCGTCTCATCTTCGTCCGCGAAGAGATCGGACGCGACCGCGCCGCCGGCTTCAACATAGGCGTCGACACCGACAAAGCGCGCGAGCTTGTCGGTCTCGGCGACATGCGCTTGGGTTACGCGCGCCTTGAGCTGCTCGGGCGTCCGTTGCCACTCCGGCGCATCGAAGAAAGCTTTCTCCTGCAGTGCATGATCATCGGTGAAGGCGAGGGCGCCCAATTGGTCGAGATCGACTTCGTCCTTTTTCAGCGCCTCGATCAGCCTGGGCGACACGCGCGCGAGGCGCAGCCGACGTGCGACGTGCGTGCCGTTTACGCCAAAGCGGCCGGCAATAGCTTCCGGACCGTGACCAGCTTCAGCAAGCTGAGCGAATGCCCCGATCTCGTCGGCCGGATGCATCGGCTCTCGTTGAACGTTCTCGGCCAGCGACACTTCCGTCGCGTCGTCAAGCGGCACCACGCGGCATGGGATCGGCTCGTTGCCGGGAATGGTCTTCGCCTTGGCGAGTTTTCGAAGCGCCTTCAGGCGGCGACCGCCGGCTTCCACTGAATAGCGTCCCTTGTCAGCTTCCGAGACGATCAGGTTCTGCAAGAGGCCATGCGCCGCGATGGACGCGGCGAGTTCATCAACGCTCATCGCAGGCTTGGTCTTGCGGACATTGCGCTGCCCGGGAACGAGCTTCGACAAAGCGATCATGGTGATGTCAGTCATTGCATTTCCTCCATCGCCCGCACGCGAGGAGCCGCGCCGGGCGATGCTCGCCCTGCACGCCGGCATGCGCGGTCAAGGGCGAAGAGCGCAGCGTCCCTTGACCGCACGGAGCAGGGCGGCGTGCGACAAGAAGTGGCCCGGCGCGGTGCGCGGCGTCATCGCTGACGCCAAACGCCTTCGATTTGCTCGGAGGCGACCGGTCCCCAATAACGGCCGTCAAAACTGTCCGCCGTATCTCCGATCAGGAATACTTGACCACGGAGGCGCCGGCATCCCGACCAAGTTGGCAATGCGCGTCCGACGTTGTCCACTGTTCGCCGCTGAAGTGTGAGCTCGTGATTGACGGTTACCAGGGGACCAAGCGCACAAACGACATCGCCATCCAATGCGGCGACGCGTTTGAGAAACCGATCATTGGCGTCTGTAAAGCGCCGCGCTGTGGCGTAGTTCAGCGCGATATCCCGCGCCCGCACGGTAACGATTGAATGGCGCACGATTGGCGAGTGCATACGCACGTAGATGCCTTGAGGCATCGACGGGCTCGCATTGTAGATGACGACGTCGGAAAGCGTCGATACGGCAACAAGGCCGATGCCGAGGCAGAGGGCGAACGTGAGCAAGCCGCCTAATGCGACGGCCCGCGATGGCGCCACTAACCTGATGCGTCGCATTTTGATGTTTTTGACGAGCGGCGGCGCGGGACGCCAAACCATTCCACTTAGTCACGAGCGCGATCACCTGAAGCGGGCAGACAAGGTGCGATGAGGTTGAGGTTGAGAAGGGGGACTCGCCTCTCGGGATGAGGCCGGGGCCCACGTCGCGCGCTGCGAGAATGCGCGAAGTGCAATGCTTATAAACTTGCAATTCACTTGAAAAAGGGGGCGCTTAGGGTTCAACCTGAGCGCGCAGGGCGGAGTAGATGTATCGATGGGCCGGCGTGAGGCCACGTTGGACTTTGTGCAAAAGTGCCGGGCGGCTGCTTCGGCAGAGGATATCGCGCGTTTTCTCTTTGCGGAGATGGAGGCGTGCGGGATCAGATATGTTGCTTGCGCCTCACATGTCGATCCGCTGAAGCCCCCGACAGGCGCCGTCGCCATCGTTAACTATCCGCACCCTTGGCTGGTCTGGTTTTCCGATAAGAAATACGCCAACCGCGATCCAATCTTCTTCGGCGCGCACAACGCACTGCTGCCGTTCTGGTGGGAAGAGTTCGTGGTCCAATACGATCTGGCGCGTGACCAGCGCCGCATTCTGAACGAAGCCGCTGAATGCGGCTTGAGGAAGGGACTGACCATTCCCATTCATTCGCCCGGAGCGCTGCCGGCGTCGTGTTCGCTTGTGCCTGGTCCTGACGGAATCGATCCTCTCATTGTGCCTGACTTACAATTGATGGCGTTTCACGCCCACGAGGAAGCGCGGCTGCGCGCTACCGGCCAAGCGCGAAAGCCTGTTGTTTTGACTAAGCGCCAAAAGGAATGCTTGGCGCTTGCAGCCCGCGGCAAGAGCGATCCGCTGATCGCAGACATTCTTGGCATCAAAACTGCAACGGCCAAACATACGATTGAGCATGCGCGGGCGCGCTATGGGGTCAGCTCCCGCATCCAAGCGATCATGTTCGCTTATCTCGACGGCACGCTGACCTTGTCCGATCTGGCGGACTGACTTCTCCACACCTCCTTCTGGTGCAAAGCGCGTCAATGGGCCGATCGGCCCATAGCAGAGCGCACGCGTCTGCACTCAATCTCACTGAGTTCGGTGTGGAGGACACTAGGTTCATGATCCAGATCATCACGTGCGACAATCGCCGCCTCTTTCATCACGCGCTGATGGAGATGCATCGCCAACGCAAGCAGGTCTTCATCGACCGCATGCATTGGCGGCTGAGTGAAAGCATGGGCCTTGAGATCGACGAGTTCGACAGCGAAGAGGCGATGTATTTAATCGATGTCGATGCACACGGCGACGTGCAGCAATCGGCGCGGCTACTGCCAACGCTCTCGCCACATCTCATGAGCGAAGTGTTCGCCAATCTCTGCGACGACGGACCGCCCAGATCGGCGCGCGTTTGGGAAGCATCCCGATTCTGCCCCGCGCCCACTATTGCGAAAGGGGCGCCCCGTCGCGAACTGCTGGCGCGGATGATCGCGGGGATTTTGGAGACTTCGATCCTCTTCGGGATTGAGAAGGTAAGTTTCGTGGCCGGCGCCGCGCTGGCGCCGCTTGCAGATCAAGCGGGCTGGAGCGTGCGGGCATTGGGTCCAAAGCAGAGGATGGGGCGAGAGCGTCTCGTCGCCATGCTGGCCGACGTCACCAGCGATGGCCTTGCCGCCGTACGCCAGCGGGCGCGGCTAACCGGTCCTGTCACACGCTTCGCTGATGCCGGACTGGCGCGCGCCGCCTGAGCGCGCGCGAAACAACTCAACACGTTAAGGAGGCCGTCATGCAAGTCGCCACCCCGCGCATGTCTATTCCACCGGCGCTTCATTCAGGGGCTCGTTTCACGCGGGCGTTTGAGGACTTAATGCGGAATGGCTATGTCATCTTGCCCGAAGCGATCAGTCATCTGAAATCGCGTTTGATTTGCGCCGAGGTCGCGCCGCATTTGGCCGCCGCGCCGAGGTGCGTAGGCGATTTTTACGGATGGAAGACAACGCGAGTCGGAGGTCTCCTCAACAAGGCGCCGTCAACGCAGGACCTTGTTCTCCATCCAGACGTGCTCGCGATCACGCGTGCGGCGTTGCAGCCGTCGTGTGATTGCATCCAGCTCAATCTGACGCAAGCCATTCGCGTGCACCCACAAGAGCGAGCTCAGGCGCCGCACCGCGATGAAGAGATGTGGCCCCACGAACCGAAGCTCCGCCCCTGGCTCATCAATGTGATGTGGCCGTTGACTGCTTTCACCAAAGAGAATGGCGCGACGCGCCTTTGGCCAGGCAGTCACACGGACGTGCTCGACCGCAGCATTGATCCAGCGCGGTCGATCCCCGCGGAGATGCAGCCCGGGGATGCGCTGGTCTTCCTCGGTGCGCTGACGCACGGCGCCGGCGAGAACCGGTCAAACGCGCCGCGTGACGGCATCATCGTCTCCTATTGTTTGGGTTGGCTGAAGCAGTACGAAAACCAATTCCTGGCTTACCCACCCGCCGTCGCGCGGTCATTTCCAACGCCGCTGCAGCGGCTCATCGGCTATCAGATGCACCGGCCCAATCTTGGCGGCTGGGAGGGGCAGGATCCGATCCAAGCGCTGGCGACAAACCCTCATACGCTTTGTCCGCACGTGGACGCGTTGACGCCCGATATCGCGCGCCAGCTCAAGGCTCACTATGGCGAGGACGCCTGACTTACCCATACCTGAACGCGCGTATCAGGAAATAAAGACAAGGGTCTTAGCCGGCCGCTTCAGGCTGCGTCAGCGACTGGACGCTAACGCGATCGCGTCCGACCTCGGCGTATCGACAACGCCGGTGCGCGAGGCTCTCTTGCGGTTGACTTCAGAACGGCTCGTGAGCTTCCGTCCGTCGCACGGCTTTGCTGTCGCCATGTGGAGCGAGAGCGGTCTGCGCGATCTTTATCGATGGCGGGGCGAACTCGCCGAGCTGGCGCTTGCGAATTTCGCTGCGGCGGCCCAACCGATGGTGAATGCCGCAGCGAGTTACCCTGACAAGGCCGCAGACCTATTGGCAGGGTTAGCAACTGCCGCGCATGCCGAACTCTTACACGCAACCCGGAATGCTGATGATCGGCTACGTGTGGCGCGGGTCGCTGAAGCCGAAATCTGGCCAAACGTCGAGCAGGACCTCGCGCCCATCAGTAAGGCGATTTTGAGCGGCAACATCGCTCCGATCAGAAACGCACTTCGAAAGTATCACATGCGGCGTTGTATGAACGCCAAACGCATTCGGGACTGCGCCGCCCTGCTAGGTCTTTCCGCGAACGGCGCCTAGACGCTTTCCGGCTTAATATTCATTCTTATAAACTCTCTTATTCGCTTGGAGTGTCACACGCTCTCACCGGATCGAATGAGCGATCCACCTCAATGGAGGAAATTATGCGTGAAGACCTCGAACAAGACGAACTCACCGATCTGGGCGCGGCCAGCGAAGTGACCCGCGGCATCGTGCAGCGTTTCGCCGAAGAGTCGACGGGCCTGCCCGATTATCGCGACTGAGTTCGCGCTCAACACGGGAGAGCCCGCAATGGCTGAAGTAGTGAAAGACGTCCACTCGGACGTCATCGATCTCGGCGCCGTCAGCGAAGTGACGCTGGGCATTCCAAAAGTCCCGTTCGAGGAATCGACGGGGCAGATGGATCATCGCGACTGAGATCCCGGCCGGCGCCGGAGGCCCTCCGGCGCCGCGCTCAGCAAGTAGTGGCGCGCAGATGCAAAAGTATGTTCTCGCACCTCACGTCCATGCCTGCATCGATGGCGATTGGCTCATCTTTCTGGATCTGAAGTCAAATCGATACTTCGCGGTCAGCGCGGCGCAATCGGCGGCCATCGATGGTATTGCGAACGCGCGTCATGACGAGACGGCCGTAGAAAGCGGAGCGCTTCAGAAGCTGGCGGCGCGAGGGGTGCTGACCACTGCAAAGGACGCGCACCCTCCACAAGAGCTGATTGGCCATTCCGGACGCATTAATGCGCCGACGATCATGCAGTTTGCGTGGGCTGCGCAGTGGGCGTCCACAACGGTGCGGCGAGGGGACATGTGGCGTGCGGCTCAATTTATCAGGTCATGGAAGCGGGCGTCCCGCCAGGACGTGGACGTAGGCCGCAAAGCCATCCTCCAATTCAATGAAATGCGGCCGTGGCTGCCAAAGCGTTACGTCTGCTTATTCGACGCGCTTTGTCTCATTCGATTTCTCCTGTCGCGCGGCACGCATGCGACGCTTGTGATTGGCGTACGGGCACGGCCCTTTCTTGCCCATAGTTGGGTGGAGCTTGATGGCGCCATTGTCGATGACGGCGGCGAAGACTGCGCCTCTATGCAAGAGATCGTCCGGCTATGACCGCTCGTATGGTCGGTTTCCGCTGGCGCCCGACCGATCGAAACGGCGAACGCGAAGCGCGCGCTCGGTTGGAAAGACTCGGCCCCAGTTTTTCGAAGGTGAGCGAGCGGCGCGGCGTTCTTATTGCGCTTGCCGCGGCCGACGCAGATTCGCGAATCCTGCCAGACGACCTCGGCGTCGTGCTTGGTCCGCTATTTGTGTTCGGTGAAGAACGCGACGAGCCAGTAACCTCAATAACGTCCACTGACGCCTGGAAGCTGGCCGAAAGCGGCGGCGCACTTTTGGTTCAGAACTATTGGGGCGGCTATTGCGCTGTTCTGCATGACCACGGCCGCGATGAGCTGCACCTCTTGCGTGATCCCTGCGGCGCCGGCGCGCTCTACGTGCTCGACGCCGGTGAGTTCACCGTCTTTGCGAGCGATGCCGAGGATCTGTTCGCCGTAGATCCAGAACTCGACCTCGATCAGACGATGCTTAGCGCCTTCCTCTGTCAACCTCGCTTGGTAACGGCGCGCACAGGCTTGGGGAATGTGCGTGAGGTGTTGCCTGGCGTTGGCCTGACGTTGATGCGGACTGGCCGGCGAGAGGCGTTGCTGTGGCAGCCGTCCGTGCGAGAGCCGAAGCTTGACTACGTCAACGGTCAAGCAGCGCTTCGCCGCGCCGTTGGCCGCGCGGCGTCGGCGTGGGTCGGCTACAGCCAGCAAAGAGGGCCGATCGCGCTTCGGCTCTCCGGTGGGTTTGATTCAACCTTAGTCGCGTGCGCGCTGCACCACGCCGGCGCACGCGACGTAATTTGCTTCAACGAATTTCCGGCCGACACGCCAGAGGGCGACGAGCGCGCATTCGCCCGCATCGCGGCCGAGACGTTGAATTTCTCGCTGAGCGAACTCGCCGCGCATCCCGACCATGTGTCCTATTCCGCCATTTTAGAAGCCCGTCTCAGCGCGCGTCCTTCCTATAGTCAGTTCAGCTCCTCCGATTCCCTTCTTGGCGATGCTATTCACGCGTCCGGTGCGCGTGTTGTTGCTTCGGGGCAGGGCGGCGATCAAGTGCTGCATCGCAGCCGCACGGCATCGATCGCGGCGGATGCCATGATGGACGGCTGCCCTCCCGCTGATCTTTGGCGGATCGCGCTCGAAACCGCCCACCTCATTCGCGCTCCGGTTTGGGATGTGTTCGCGGCCATGACGGGCGCAGTCGCGCCGTGGCGGCAGTTTTCACCGCACAATAGCGTCTTCGACAACGTGCTTGCGTCCGAAGGATCGCTGCCAGCAAGGGCGGAATGGGCGGCCCACCCATGGGCGAGCGCGATGAATAAGGCCACTCCAGCTAGAGCGCTGCGCATGGCGCATGTGGTCGATCTCCACTTTTATCACCAGCCCTCGTCGTTGAGCGATTTTGTCGCCGCGCCCTTGCTCGCATGTCAGCCGGTGGTCGAGTGCTGTTTGTCAATCGCGCCTTATGACATGACCCGCGGAGGGCGTGAGCGAGCGCTGGCGCGAGCCGCGTTTGGCGACTGGATTCCGCGCGTTATTCTGGAGCGGCGCCATAAGGGTGACACCACCCGCTATCACCGCGCGGTGCTGGAACGGCAATTGCCGTTCATCCGTGAGATGCTGTGCGACGGCGAACTCGTGAAGCTCGGGTTATTGGCGCGCGAACCGCTGGAAACCGCGCTTCGGCGGGATGTGGTGGTCGATGCGAAAACCAAGGCGCAGATCATGACCGCCTTCATCACTGAACTCTGGGTCCAGCGCTTCCTTAAAACAAAAGCAGCGTGTGCGCCGGCTTTACGGGCTGGAGCGGAGCCTTCGTCAGAGCTGGGAAGCAAACTTCATTCTGGCTGAAGCCATCGATCGAACCAGTCCATGGTGCGCTGCTGCGCGGCCAAGAGATGTTGGGGCCGATATTTGAGGTGATAGGCGCCCGGATAGATGTAGGCTTCATAAGGCGTTCCATTTTCGTGCAAACGCGCCAGCAGGGGGAAGCCGCGCACGGCTTCGCTTTCGCCCCAGTTGAAGAGCGTGGGCGTACTGAGCCGCTCAGCGTTCAACGAAGCGCTGTTGTCACGCCACCATTGTGTCCATGGCGATCCTTCTACCCACGGCGAAGTAAGGCCAATGCGCGCGAGGCTGCGATCGCGATATGCCGATGCTTGGAGCGGCCAGCTTGCGGGATCAGTCGGGGGCGAACTAACGACTGCAGCTCTGAAGGTATTGGGCTCGTCCATCAACATGGCGTAGACGGTCTCGGCGCCATCAGACAAACCGGTAATGCCGATTCGAGCCGGATCGGCGCCTCGCGCGACGGCGCGGGCGATGAAATCGTTAAGCGCCTCGCGCTTGGCGCGCCTTTCAGAACCGTCGAGTTCGGTCTCGCGCTGCACCTCTGCAGCAGTCAGGCGCGCGGCGCGTAAGCGGAATTCTGGGCGCTCGACGCTGATGACGAAATAACCGCGCGCTGAGAGCGGCAAGATTGGTGTCTCATTACCGACGCCACCGCGCAGGAAACCGCGAGAGTGATATTGAACGACAACGGCGGGATAAGTCCTGCCGCGACGATAACGCAGCGGATAGACAAGATGTGCGAAGCTCTCATTGCCCTCGGCGTCAGTAAAGTCGAGCCGCTCCACGCGCGGGGCGGCAATGCTTCCAAACGCGGGGTTCGGATCGAAAAGTGGCCTCAGCGCGCCGCTCGCGAGGTCGATTGAAACCAAACGGCGCGGCGTCAGTGCGCTCTCCTGAAAGCAGACGAGGGCGGCGCGCCCGGGCGCGCAGGCAAAGAGGCGGTCTTCCGCCCGCCGTATCAAACGCACGGCGCCGGACGCTGGCGACCACATGTATAGGGCGTGCAACGCGCGCCCATGGCCCTCACGTCGGAGGAACAGCACCTCTTCGGCGTGATCGCCTGACATGAGCCAGGCTGCATCGAGCGCGCCTGCGCATGCGGGGTCCATGCACCGCTCATTGCCCGGCGCGAAGAGACCGAGCGCGGGTTCTGCAGCCGTCGAAGTGGAATCAATCGCCCTGATGTAGGCAGGCGCCGGAGGCGCGCTGTCGTCAGCCGCACGCGTCAATCCGGAGGGGAGATCGTAGCTCCAAGTGCGCGCTCCGGCGGCTTCATCGGTGACGCGGGCAAGGCCGTACGCCGCTCGAAAGTTCTCATCGACGCGAAAACCACGGCGTTCGTCCTCGATCAACTGAGCGCGCGCCTGCTGGCGCGGCGTGGCGGTCTCGAACATCAGAACATTGCCGCTGAACCAAAGGCCGCGGATATCGCCCTCGGCGTCGGTCACCTGAGCGTCATCACCCGTTCTCAAGTCGACACGGCGAATGTTCAACTGTCCGTGGCGTTCGGCGGTGTAGTAGAGCGCCGCGCCGTCAGGGGAAAAGCGGGCAATGCGATCGACACCCAGCCCGGAGCGGTAGCCGCCGTCGGTGCGGAACACAAACCGGCCTGCATCGGCGATGATGCGGGTGTGTCCGCTTGCGATATCGGTCAGCGCCAAGCGATAGGCATAGTCGTCGGCCTCGGGCAAGATTTCGCGCACGAAGAAGGCGGCTTGAGTCTGGTCTGGCGATATCTCAAGGAATGGATCGACATCGCCCCCGATATCGCGAAGCAGGTAGATGTCCTCCAGCGTCGCGGCACGACGCTGCTCTGCCTGCGCCCCCGCTGGCGGCGACACGACAAGCGCGAAGCCGAGGATCATCGCTAATTGAAATCGCATCGTCGCGCTCACCAGCGCTGCCGCAACTCGAGCGAGATTACGCGGCCAAGCGGCGACGCGTTCGCGGCGTCGAATGCGAAGCCAGTCGGGTTATTGGCGAAGGGCGGGTCTTCGTCAAAGACGTTATTCACATTAAACGCAACCACGAGACCGCGCTCACGGTCGCCGAAATCGTGCGTAAGCCGAAAATCAAAGGTCTGGAAAGAATCTATGTCACGGGCCGGTAGGCTCAACGTGTCGCGATAAGCGTCCACGTAGTTGAAAGTGAGCGCGGCGCCGGTTTGTACGCCCTGCCAGGCCAAAGTGGCGCGGCCGCGAAGGTCTACCGGCCCATTCAAAGTGTTGAGCGCGCTCACTGGCGCCGCTCCCGGCGCCAACGTGGTCTCATACTGCAGCATGTTGCTGGCGGCCAAGGTCAGCGAGATATGCCCAATGTCGGTCTCAAAAGTGTAGGCCGCAGAGAGATCGATGCCGCGCACGCGCAGTGCCGATAGATTGACCAGGCGCCGGTCGACGATGACCTCAACGCCGTCAGCGGGCAGCACGCCGAATGGGGGCGGTCCGAGCGCCAAAAATTCGGATATGAGCTGAGGCGATGGATCGCGGTAGATGATGCTTTCGAAGCCGGCAGGATTGCGCAGGATCGCAAACGTGCCGCCCGCCGAGGTGATGCGGTCGGCGAAATCTATGTCGTAGTACGTCGCCGAGAGCGTAAAGCCCGCGCCGAGTTCGACGTCGAAGCCTGCGGTCCAACTCTCCGCCTGTTCGGGACGCAATTCGCGATTGGCGCCGGCAATAGCCAAGACCCCGGTCGAGCCGTTGTCTGCGAGTGGGTCCTGTGCGGCGCTCGCCGTGAGATACGAGATCGCTGTGCCGCCCAGCAATTGATCGAACAACGGCCCCTTGAAGGATTGGCCCCAAGAGGCGCGGAGCGCGAAGGCTTCGGATAAGGCCCAGCGGACGCCGACGCGGGGCGTAGTCGATGCGCCATAGTCGCTCGCGTCCTCACGCCGGGCTGACGCCGACAGCGTGAGGGCATGCACAAGCGGCACGCCGTTATCGGGCGCAATCAGAGGCAGGTATAATTCGGCGAAAACAGCATCGACTGTGCGTGCGCCAGGGTCCTGAATGAATTGATCGGCGACACCTGACGCATGGTCTTCGAAACGCGAAATCGAAAAGCGTTCGCGGCGTTGTTCGACGCCGAAGGCGGCGCGGATCGGACCGCCAGGCAAGGCCCAGAGCGGGCCATCCACAGTGACGCCGTAGCTCGTGACCCGGCCTTCGCTTTCGGTGGCGATGTCGAATGTAAGGCCCGCCAGCACGGCCGCGTTTGTATTGGAGCCGTCTGCAAAGGGATTGAAGGCGGTGTTCAGGTTGCCGCTGGCGAGCGACGGGGCAATGTTTGCGGAGTCGAAGAAGTTTTCATTGTCGATGGACTCGCGGCTTTGCGAGTGGGTGAGGGAAGCCGACAGTGTCCAATCGTTTGGAAGCGCGATGTCGCCAGTAAATGCCGCCGAGTAAGCTTGCGATCGGCTGACGTTGCGCACCGGCCCCAAGTCGGGGCCGAAGAAGTACGCGATCGTAAGCGGTCCCTGGCCCAGGAATAAATTGTTCAGCTGCCGATAGGCGTTTGACTCCGGCACGACGATATTGGCGAAGAGTTGCTCTCGCTCGAGGTATGCCTCACGATCTGTCGCGATGAGATCGGCGCTGAGCGTAAGAACCGAACTCACATCTTGTTGCGCACTTACAAAGATCGAGTGGCTCGTCTGCTCAGGCAACAGCCAGGCGCCCTCATTGAGTTCGTTGAGGTTCAGCACCCCTGGGATGAGGTCGGCCGCAGTCAAAGACGTACCGTCTTGACCTTCCGGGATGGCGAGCGAAACCGGCGTCGCGCCGATGCGGATAATGTTGCCCGGATTGGCGAGCGTACGCGAGAAATTGGAGCCTTCGGGACGGAAGTCGGAGCTTGCCAAGAAATCGCGGTCGTCGATGTCGAGTTCGCGGCGATCACGATAATCGTAGGCGGCGGTCAAGCGCCCGCTGTTCCAGTCGAAGCCGAACAATTGCGAGAAGCCTACGCCTTCGGCGCCGCCTTGCGATGTGCCGGTGACATAGCCTCGCGTTTCAGCGCCCTCGAAGCTGTCATTGAGGATGATGTTGACGACGCCCCCGACCGCATCCGAGCCATAGGTGGCCGAGGCCCCGTCGGCTAAAACTTCGATGCGCTCTACAGCCGCGAGCGGAATGATTGAGACATCCACGTAATTGCCGACGCCTGCGGGCGCGAGCCGACGGCCGTTGACGAGGGTCAGTGTTGCGTCGGCGCCTAAGCCTCGCAAATCGATGGTCGAGCCGTAAGAAAAGTTGCTGCGCGCGTTGAGCGAGCCTTCCACCGTTCCTTCATTTTGGCTGCCAGCAAAATTCTGCGGCAAAGTCTGCAACGCGTCCTGCAGCGTCAAGCGCCCGGTGGCGTCCAGATCTTCGCGGCTGAGTTCGATCAAATTCGAACCGGCGGGCGCGGCGCCTCGGATGCGTGTGCCGGTGACAACGATCTCTTCGTCCGCCTCAACGTCGGGCGCCTCCGCGTTGGCGTTCGCTTCGGCGCGAACGCGCGTGTCACCGTTCGCGCGGCCGGGCTGGGGGCTCTGATCTTGCTCCAGCGAAAGCGTATTTATGGGCGTAATCTCGCCCCGGACATTGGAGTTGGAAAGCAACTGAGACAGCGCTTCTTCGCGCGTGAAGCGGCCGCGCACTGCTGGCGAAAATTGGCCCGCAAAGCGATCTGCTGGTACAAGCGTGCTCAATCCGGATTGTTGCGCGTAAAGCGCCAGCGCGCTGGAGAGGGGCTGAGCCGGGATGTTGTATTCGATCCGGGTTTCGCCAGCGAGCGAAGCGCCGTTGGTCTGAGCGCGTGCGTCAGGCGCAAACGCAAATGGCGACACGCCCAATAACAGTCCGGCAACCCAGTGCGAAACGCGCTCCGCGCGCTTGACGGTTTTGGTCAAGCTCACCTCCCCTTGGACCGCATGCTCGGTCTTCAAGAAGGGGAGACGAACGGGCTTGGCAAAAACGACAACGACGGAGAAGTTTTTCTCACGCGCTCAATCAGAGTGCAGCACGATCACGCCGTCGGCGCGCCGATCGGCGCTAACCCCGACATTGTTTTCAAGCAGAGCCAGAAACGCTTCAACGTCGTCCCCCGCGACGTATCCCGCGAGACGCACCTGCGCGGTCGCGGTGTCGGCGAATGCGAAGCGCACGCCCGAAAAGCGCGTCACCTCGGCTGCTGCTTCGCGCAAGGATTGGCCGTCGAGCGCCACCATGCGGTCGCGCCACACCAGCCGGCGATCCAGGGCGTCCCGCGCCAGGACTGAAACGGTGGGAGCGCCCCCGCCAAGCTCGATCTCCTGATCGGCTGAAGCCGCTACGCTGTTGTCCGGTGAGAACAGCATCTCGCGCCGCGCTTCGACCCGTCCGCTCAGCACCGTGGTGATAGCCGCATCAGGTCCGAGGCGCACGACGAACGAGGTCCCGAGCACGCGGATTTCTCCGAACTTGGTCGTCACGACGAAGGGCCGAGAGGCGTCGTGCGCAACATTAAAGAGCGCCACGCCTTCTTCGAAATCCACGTGGCGTTCATCGCCCTCAAGACTCGCCCGCAGCCGCGCGCCAGGCGCCATTTCGATCGTGGTGCCGTCGCTTAACCGCACTAGGCGCTCCTGTTCCGGCGCCGTGGCATAGACGGCGCCCGGCTCGTCCCGAAGCGGGCTTAGCGGTGAGATGACGAACAAGGCGAGAGCGGCCGCTGCCGAGAGCGCGACCATCGCGATCGGCCGAACTGGGACCTTTGTTCTCCGACGGCCAATCTCGTGTCCGACGGGTTCTGTCGCTAAGACGGCATCGATCTTGTCGGCTGTCGCCGAGACCGCGTCATAGGCGCGCTTATGCTGTTCGTCCGCGGCAAGCCAAGCCTGGAACGCGTCGATGTCTTGGCGGCTGACGCGGGGCTCGTCCAAGACCACGAGCCAATGCGCGGCCTCCAATTCGGCCTGTGTTGGCTCGCGGTGGGGCATGGCGATCTGTCTTAAGGCGCCGAAGCGCCGCCGTCAGCGGCGGTGAGCCTGGCGTGACAAAAAGCGATGGCCCTCAAGACGAGCCGTTGCACCTGACGCTCGCTCACGCCAAGCGCCGCAGCGACCTCGGCAGGCGGCAACAGTTCAACCCGGCGCATCAGCAGCGCCTTGCGCTCAAGTTCCGGTAGCGCCGCGATCGCCGCACGCAGGGCTGCTGCCTCCTCAGCGGCAATGCAATGATCCTCGGGGCTAGGCGCGTTCGCAGCAGCCGGCACAAGATCAATGCTCGCGACGGCGCGATAGGGCGCTGCCTTGTGCCTTCGAAGCGCATCTACCGCCATATTTTTGGCCGTCTGGAATAAAAAGGCGCGTGGCGAAACGATCTGTCTGGCGTCCACCGCGCAGAGCTTCAGGAAGGCGTCTTGCGCAATGTCGTCTGGCGACACAACGCGCCCAAATGAACGCAGAAAGCGCCGAAGTCCTGAAGACTCCGCGCGGAAGAAACGAACAAGATCGGGCGGAGGCGCCATGTTAAGCAACGCCCCGCAATGCGATTGCTTTCGCGGCGTCCCCGCATATACGTGCACACTTGTGGTCGAATGGGATGCCATCGCCGTCTACAAAGAACGCGGCTTCGAATGGCCCCTGGCAAAGAATTGTGGTCAATTCCAAGGAAGCGCTTGGCGCCTTGTCTACGAACCGCAGGAGGATGGACCGGCGTCCGTCATCTATGAGCGCGACGTCTGTGTGATCCCCAAGATCCGAACAGACAGAGGCAAGCGGACGCAAACCAAACGCATCAAGCGACGCCACAAGTTTCACCTGCTGCTCAGTAAAGTTGAGCTGATCGCAAACGGCGGCTCGCGTCGAATACATACTATAGACGATAACATCAAAGTTTGTGGCGCGTCACGCTTTCGCCATGGACGTGCGTGCGCTGGTTGGGCGCAACTTTAGGCGACTCCGACTAAGGGCAGACCTCACCCAAGAGGATGTCCAAGAACGCGCGGGCTTTTCTCAGCAATATGTGAGTGAGCTTGAGAACGGAAAGTGTAATCCTGAACTTGAAACATTGTTTGGGTTAGCAAAGGCCGTAGGCGCCTCGGCGGTAGACTTGGTGACAATGGACGAGGTCGCCGTTCGGGAGCTCAAGCTCAAGTAATCGGCCTGCCCGGCGAGCACGAATACATAATATAGTAGATAACATTATAGTGCGTAGCGCGCGAGGCATGCTGCATGGATATGCGCGCGCTCGTGGGGCGCAACTTTGCACGCATCAGACGAGAGAAAGGGCTGACCCAGGAGCAGGTCGAGGAACGATCAGGCTTCAGCCAGCAGTACATAAGCGATCTGGAGCAGGGCAAACGCAACCCGACAATCGTCACCTTGTATGAACTCTCGCAGGCCCTGGGCGTCTCACACGTCGATCTAGTGACACCGGATGCCGCGGCTAAGTCGCGGAAGAGGCGGTAGCCTCAGGGTTCGCCGCCCAACGGGCTGAGACGGCACAGCCGGCTCAGCGCGAAGCGCAAGAGCCTGGCGCGCCGAAGGCGCGCGAGGCCCTGAAAATCTCCCTTGAAGGCGGCAGAAGCACGCGAGGGCTCTGCGCAGCAATAAGTCTGCATCTGGCGGCGTTTCAGGCCGTTCGCGCCGGGGTCAAGAGAGTCACACCGGTAGACGTCTCAGGGCGCGATGGTTGTGCCCGCGTTGCACAGCGCGGGCGCCTCTATCTCTTTCGCGCGTGGTGTGGAGGCCGCCCAAGTGATTTGAACACTTGACCTCCGCATTACGAATGCGGCGCTCTTACCAGCTGAGCTAAGGCGGCCCTGTCGTGGATAGCGGTTATTTCTTACTGGCGGGCGGCTTCGACCTCGGCGCGCACGAGATCGTATAATTGCTGCGGACCGAAACTTGGCAGCGGCCTTTCGTTGACAAAGAAAGTGGGCGTTCCCCTGACGCCAAGCGCCGTCGCATCGGCGATGTCTTGTCTGAGCACGGCGGTGATTGCGGGCGCCATCATTCCCGATCGCGCTTGCGTCACATCAAGACCCGCGCCTGCGGCGACGGTCCAAGCCCTTTCTAGTTGCGGGTTGCCGTGAACAGCCCATTGCGGCTGTTCGACGAACAAAGCCTCCAGCACCGGCTCGAAAACATTCTGCCGCCGCGCCGTTTCCAGAATGCGCACCGCCTCGTCGGAGCCTTCGTGCAAGGGCGTGTAGCGCAGCACCAAGCGTACCTCGTTGGGATATTGCGCCATGATCTGCTTCACGATCGGATGGAAGGCGCGGCAGGCTTCACAAGAAGGATCAAAGAATTCAACGATCGTCACGGGTGCGTTAGCGGGCCCGATCACCGGAGAATGACGCCGCACATAGACGTTCCATGTTGGAGCGGGCACTGACGCGCTTGCTGCTGGGGCTTCGCCATCGGCGGAGGCCGCTCCAGTATCGGTGGCGCTGCCGGTTGGCGCATCAGGCGCTGCATCAATCGGCGCCGCGATCGGCGCCTGCGGCGGCGCGAAGTCAATGGTGGCGTCTTCGCCGGCGCCTCGAAAGAAAAAGGCTGCCAGCGCAAAGAGCGCGAGCGCGCCGGCGGCGATGGCAATGACGATGGTGCGTCTGTTCACGATGACCTCCGGCGAACAAATATGAGGAGAACGACGATTGCCGAAAATGCGGCGAGTGAAAGAGCTGGAATCGATAGCCATCCGAAGAGCGTCATGGCGGCGCTGGAGCAGGATGGTCCCGCCCCGCACTGAACGATCGGTTCTTGGATGAGGCCGACTTGGAGGAGGGTGTGATAGAGCGCGACCAACCCGCCGATCGCGGCCAGCGGCAGTGCGTAACGCCAGACGCCAGCATCGGAGCGGATGCACGCGACTAAGAGAATGATGGCGAGCGGAAACATGAAGGCGCGCTGGAACCAGCACAGATAACACGGCGCCTGACCCAAGACCTCACCGATGAACAAGGCCCCGAGGCTTGCGCAAAGCGCGATCAGCCAGGCTGCGAGCAGCAGCCACCATGAGCTGCGATCTTCGGCGTGCGGCGCGCTCGCCGGTCGGTTCGTCTCAAGGTGCGTCATGGCTCGTGCTTCCGTGCAAGCACCGCCAACGTCCAACCGAAACCCGCTTTCGCAAGCGCCTTCTCCAGGCCGCGCCCGAACACGGCGCGCAACACGCGCTTTGCCTGTAAGCCCGCGATCACACGCATCGGGCCTCGATTGGCGGCCGGCGTGAGCGTCTCGATCGTGAGAAGCTCGAAATGAGGCGCTAGCAGCGCTTTGAGTTCGTCGCGGTTAAACCATCGGCGCAGGTGTCCAGGCTGTTGCGGCGCCACCGTGTTGAATTTCTCGAGCACCGGCCGGTTTTGCGTCGCCAGCATCAAATATCCGCCGGGATGCAGAAGTGCGCTGAGCTTGGCGATAAAGGCGTCGTGGTCTTCGACATGGGAGAGCACTTCAAGACTGACGACAACGTCGAACTGTTCCTCGAAGTCGAGCGCCATGAAGTCGCCGGCGATAAACTTCACATCCGGCACGCGCCCTCGCGCCCGCGCCAGAACTTCATCCGACAGATCTGTTGCGGTCACCTGGCCGAATTGTTTGAGCGCGGGACAAAGCCAGCCCGCGCCGCAGCCGACCTCCAGGATGCTGAGGTCGGTTCGGCCTAAATTGGAAAGCCAACGGAAAACGGCGTCGCGCTGATCCAGCGATACATCGCTCAGTCTCTGCTCGCGATGGGACGCGTTCCATTCGTTCCAATAGCTGCGCTGCAACTCGATCGGCTGGTTCACTGGATTGGCTCCCCTAATCGTGTCGCGCGCCGGGCTCGACGCTGATGCGCACGCGAACAATTTGCGCCGTCGGGTCCGGCGCGAGTTCGACATGGACCGCACTTGAGGAGCGGTCGCGCACCGAGAGCGGGTCGTTCCAGCCGCCTTCGGTCAGCCCGAGGCTCGCGCCATTGGCGTCGAACGTCTCGACATGAAGATGCGCGTTGATGAGGCCGGCCCGGCCTGTCTCGCGGCGCGCCCAGCCATGAACATAAGCGCGCCCATCGGCGCGGCGTTCGAGGTCAAAGCCGCGAAGGCGGACTTTGTGGCCGCTTATCAATTCGACAGCGGCTTCCGGCGCCGACGCTTGCGCGGCTGCCGAACCTGCAACGAGCAGGGCGGCCAGAAAAATCGAGACTGCTTTCATGTGTGCCCCCGTGGTGAGGTGAGCCGGCGGCGCCAACGCCATGCGTCAGCGCCGCCAGCCCGTGGTTTATTGGATGGTGAAGTGCAGCGTGCCTTCCATGGCATGGCCGTCGCCGGTGGCGGTCCAGTGCACTTCATAGGCGCCCGATCCGAGCGCCGGCAGCGGAATGGAATAGCTCGCCGTCGCCGCCCCTGGCGGCGTGAACGTCACCGGAATGGCGGTGTGTCCGGGCCATGCAATTGCACTTGGGTCAACACCACGGCGTGCTCGAACGTCAGCGACAGCGCCGATGGCGCCGCCGCAAGCACCGCATCGTCGGCCGGCGCCGATTGCACTTCGGCGTTGTCGCCGTGCGTCTCCTGCGCCAGCGCGGGCGTCGCGCAAAGCGCCAATGCGGCGGCGAGAATGAGACGTTTCATGTCGTCCTCCTTGGTTGACCCAGCACCTGTGTTGATGAATCGAGGGGCGAGGCTGCTCATGCATCGATCTCCTCATGTTGGTCGGACGCCGCAGGCAGCACACTGGCAGGATCGGCAAGAGCGCCGTTCTCTCGCATCTCGACATGGACATGGTTGGTGATGCCGCGCGGATAGCGTGCGCTTAGATCCTGCGCGCGCCCGATCGGTTCACCCGCGCGCACGACGACGCCGAGTTGAACCGTGGGCCCGACATAGAGCACCCGCACGTCGCGCGTTTGATCTTCGCTTGTGAGTTCGACGTAGCGATAACGCTCGTCGCCGCGATAGGCGAAGCCGATGCGCTGCACGATGCCGGTGATCGGGGCGCGCACCACTTCGCCGGGCTCGGCAACATAGTCAGCGCCGCGATGGCGGCGTGCGCCGCCGCCGCGCGAGGCCCCGAAGGCGCCCGCGCCATAGACATCCTCACCACGCAGCGAATGACCCGTTGGGTTCACCAGTTCCGGGGCTGGCGCCGGTAAAGTGTATGTCGCCTTGGTGGCCTCGGGCGCTGTCGCAAAGGCTTGCGCCGCCAGTCCAGCGCCGACGCATCCTGCCAACGACACCGCCGCAATGGTTATCGCGGCCGCGCCCGGGGGGGCCGGGAAAGTGACGCGGCCGCGCCGCCTTGCATGAGAGGATGGGCTCATGTGGCGGGGTCCTTGTAGGCGAGCAATCGCAGTGCGTTGGCGACGACGATGAGCGTTGAGCCCTCGTGGAAAATGATCGCCGCGCCGATCTGCAGGCCAAAGATCGTGGAAGGGATGAGCACGGCGACGACGCCCAGGCTCACCCAAAGATTTTGCCGGATGATGCTGGTGGTTTGCCGGCTGAGGCCCACCGCGAACGGCAAGTGCTTGAGATCGTCCGCCATCAAGGCGACATCGGCGGTTTCAAGCGCCACGTCTGAGCCCGCAGCCCCCATGGCGACGCCGACATTGGCGTTGGCGAGTGCGGGCGCATCGTTGACGCCGTCGCCGATCATGGCCACGCCGCCTGGCTCAACCTTGAGCGTGTTGATCGCCGCGACTTTCTCATCGGGCATCAGCGCGCCGAACGCCTGATCAAGGCCGATGCTGCCTGCAACCGCGTCGGCGACGCGCTGATTGTCGCCGCTCAGCATGACGACGCGCCGGATGCCGAGACGCCGGAGTCGTTCGACCGTCGCCTTCGCTGCTGGGCGCTCGGTGTCCATGACGCCGAGCACACCCAGATAGCGGGCGCCGCGCCGCACCACCATGACGGTGCGCCCTGACGATTCCAGGTTGGTGACGATGAGCCGAAGCTCGTTCGGCATCGGAGCGGGACCAGTCTCGAAGAGACCCGGCTTGCCGATCTGCACGACAGCGCCGTCGATGCGGCCCTGAATGCCTTTGCCGGTGATGCTCTCGACCGCTTCAGCGCGCGGCACGGGCGCCTCACCCAAACGTTCGCCGCCGTCACGCACGATCGCGCCCGCGAGGGGATGGTCGCTGCTGCGTTCGATCGCCACGGTGACGGCGAGCAATTCTTCTTCGGTGACGCCGAAGAGGGGCTTCACATCAGTCAGATAGGGTTTGCCCTCAGTCAGCGTGCCGGTCTTGTCGAAAGCAATGGCGCTGACGCGCCCGAGTGCTTCAAGCGCTGCGCCGCCTTTGACCAGGACGCCGCCGCGCGCGGCGCGTGCAACGCCGCTCAGCACGGCACTCGGCACCGAGATGGCGAGCGCGCAAGGGCTTGCGGCCACCAGCACCGCCATGGCGCGATAAAAGCTGTCGGCGAACGGCTCGTCGACCACGACCCAGGCGAACATGAGCGCGCCGACCAAGGCGAGCACGCACGGCACGAAAATGCGCTCGAACTTGTCGGTGAAATTCTGTGTCGGCGAACGCTGCGATTCCGCTTCCGCCACCAGCGTGACGATGCGCGCGAGCATGCTCTCGGTGGCGAGACGCGACACGCGCACATCGATTGCGCCCGCGCCATTGATCGCGCCCGCGAACACCCGGTGCTGCGCCGGCGCCTTGGCGAAGTCGGGGTAAGCATCAGCGCTGGCGGCGGCTTGCTTTTCCACCGGCGCGCTCTCGCCCGTGATCGGCGCTTCGTTGACTGCGCTTTCGCCGGCGATCACCACGCCATCTGCCGGCAGGCGCTCATTGGGCCAGACCATGATGATGTCGCCGATCTTCAGGTCCGCGACGGCCACCTCTTCGACGGTGTCGCCGCGCCGCAATTGAGCGCGTTCGGGCGTTAGCTGTCCAAGCGCTTCGATCGCCTTCTTGGCGCGCCCCATCGCCCAATTCTCCAGCGCATGACCTAAGCTGAAGAGAAAGAGGAGGAGCGCCCCTTCGGCCCAAGCGCCGAGCAGAGCCGCGCCAATGGCCGCCACCAGCATGAGGGAGTCGATGCGAAACTGCCGCCGGCGCAGATTGTCGAACGCCTCACGCGTCGTGAAATAACCGCCCAGCAGGTAAGCGCCGATGAAGGCGACCAGCGGCAGCATCTCTATGCCAGCGCGTTCGGCGAGCCACCCGGCGGCAAGCGCTGCCCCAGAGCCCAATGCGAAAATGAGCTCGCTGCGTTCGCCGAACGGTCCGCCATGCGCGTGATCATGAGCTTTGCCGGTCTCATGAGTGTGCGAAGCGCTGGTCTTGGCGGACGTGGCGTCGCTTTCAAGCAGCGCAAGCACGCGCGCGTCGTCGAGCGATTTGGGATCAAATTCGATCAGCGCTTCACCGCTATCGAACTCGTCGACATTGATGACGCCTTTGGCTTCGCGCAGCCGAGCCAGTCTTTGCTTGGGCTTGTCTGCGGGCAACGCCAGCGTGACGTGACCGCGGTGGCGACCAACTTGCGCGCCCATTTGCGCGGCCGTCGCGCGCACTTTGGCTGGCGTGGTGCGCGCGGGGTCGTAATGGACACAGATCTTTAGCGGTCCGCGGTTGGCGTCGTTGACGACATGCGCTTGACTGACCGCGGCGATGGTTTGAACGCGCTTAGTGAGGTCAAGCGCGCAGCGTTGGCAGCGCCCAGCTGAGGGTGAGCGCAACAAGCCGCCGACGTCGATACGTTCTTTCTTGGCGTTGGCCATGAGTTGCGCCCCGTCCCCCCGCGTCTAAAGCCGCGCCAGGCGCGCATCGAGCATGCGCACCATGCCGTCGGGCGTCTGGAAGGCGTGATCCTCGTCGAGCGCGCCGTCGAACAGGAACGAGGGCGTGTGGTTGACGCCCAGCGCCATGGCGCCTTCGATGCTGCGTTGGATGCGCTGGACGCCTTGTGGGTCGTTCAAGCAGGCGAGGATCTGTGCTTGGGATAATCCCCATTCGCCGCCGGCCGCGAGCAGTGCATCGCGTACGCCGCCCAGCGTGCCTGCGCCGAGTATCGCGCTCTGGCGCTCAAACAGAATGCCGACCCGGCGGAGATATTCGTCCGGGCTCGCGCGCTCGCAGCGCGCCAACTGGAACATCGCCAGGGCGACGGCAGGGGGCGGCGTCGCCATCTCGCGCAAGGTGAAACGAACGCGGCCCGTATCGATGTAGCGCGCCTTCAGCGCCGTCCAGTTGGCGAGATGAAATTGCGCGCAATGAGGGCACGTCATCGAGGCGTATTCGGTGAGGTGGAGCGGGGCTGACTCCGACCCAATGGTCATGTTGTCCGATGATTGCGCGTAGGCCCAAGCCGGCGCGCTTGTCGCGGCGGCTGCCGTGATGAGGAAGCGGCGGCGATGAGGCGTCATGGCGCAGCGCTCTCGATGGCGATGACGGCGGCGACCGCGCTTATGACGGCGGCGATCCGCAACGCAGCTTGGACGCGCTCAAGCGTTACGTTGCGCTTGTGCAGCTCGGCTTCATGGACATTGAGACAAACGCCGCATTGACGCACGGCGGAAACGGCAAGCGCCCAGAGTTCGAAGTCGATCTTGTCGACGTCTTTCTGCGAGAGCGCCGTCATGGCGAGGCCGGGCTGTTGGCCGCGATAATCGTGATTGTTGAGCTGATTGACCGCCGAATAATAGACCGTGTTCATCGCCATGATGGTTGCGGCGGACTTGGCGGCATTGCGCGCGGCGGGCGTCAGCCGGGCGGACGCCTCGCTTTCGAGCGCGGCGATGAGACGTGCTTGGCCGGTGGCGTAGGCGCAGGCGAGAAAGCAGCCCCACTTCTGCTGTTCGCTCAAGAGCTGCTCTTCGCTCAGCGTGATCAAATTGTGCTTTTGATCGGCGGCGTAGGCGGGAAGTGCATCGCGAAGGGATTGCAACGACATAGGGTAACCTACCTTTCCAAACGAGGGGTCGCGGAGGGCGCCGCGCACGTGGCGCGGCGCACCGGAAAACGCGCGGCGCCGACAACGCCGTCATTGAAGGCGACGCGCAGCATGATCGAGCGCGCCGTGATGGGGCGCGGCGCATCCGCCATCATCAAGCCTGGCGCCGCGGGCAAGAGCGTGACGGCTTCGACGCCGCGCGCGGAGGCGAAGGACGCGCTCGCCGTCGCATCAAGCGGCGCGCCCGACTCATCGTGCAGGCGCACCTCGATGCGCTGCGCGCGCACCGCGAGTTCGATTTCGCCGCGTCCGATCTGACGAACAAAGCCGCCGCAATGGCCGGCCCCGGACGCCGCCGCCGGCTCTGCGGCCGCGCTGAGAAGCGCAACCGCCAACGCGGCGAAAAGCGGCGAGAGCCGGCTCATTCGGCTTGCGCCGGAGCTGCGCCGCCGCCTGAATAGGCGGTCGGCATCTCGCCTTCGCGCAATTGATGGCCGCTCTTCAGCATCAGACGGCAGATCGCCGGCAGCACAAAGAGCGTGAGCAGCGTTGCGGTGATGAGGCCGCCGATGACGACGGTGGCCAGAGGCTTTTGCACTTCAGCGCCGGTGCCGTGCGCGATCGCCATCGGCACAAACCCGATGGCTGGCACAATGCCGGTCATCAACACGGCGCGGAACTTCTCGATCATGCCTTCGCGGATGGCCTCGTCGACAGGCATGCCGAGGTCGAGGCGGCTGTTGATGCTGGTCATGACGACGAGGCCATTCAGCACCGCGACACCGGCAAGACAGATGAAGCCAACCGCGGCCGAGATCGAGAACGGCATGCCGGTCAGGAAGAGGGTGTAGACCCCGCCCGCCAGCGCCAGCGGCACGGCGGTGAACACAGCGCCCGCAGCGCGGAAAGTGCCTAGCGCCATATAGAGAATGCCGAAGATCAAGACAAAGCAGGCCGGCACGATG
This sequence comes from Vitreimonas flagellata, assembly GCF_004634425.1. Classification (NCBI taxonomy): domain Bacteria; kingdom Pseudomonadati; phylum Pseudomonadota; class Alphaproteobacteria; order Hyphomonadales; family Hyphomonadaceae; genus Vitreimonas; species Vitreimonas flagellata. Next base: position 110,727 of record NZ_SBJL01000001.1, read on the forward strand.
AGCGACATGCGTTGCGAAGCCGATTGCAGGTTCTCGAACTGGCCGCCCCAATCGAGATACGCCCCGGTCGGCAGGGTCACTTCATCGCGCACGCGGCGCTGCGCCTCGGTGACGAATGAGCCCAAGTCACGGCCGCGCACGTTCGCTTGCACGACCACGCGGCGGCTGCCGTTTTCGCGGCTGACCTGATTGAGGCCCTCCGAGAAGGTGAAGGTCGCAACTTCGCGAAGTGGAATGGAGGCGCGAGGTCCGTTCTCGGTTTCCGGCAGCATCACAGGCAATGCGCCGACGGCGTCGAGATCGTCCCGCACGGCTTCGGGCAAACGCACGACGACGTCGAAGCGGCGATCGCCTTCGAAGACGAGTCCGGCTTCGCGTCCGCCCATCGCCGTCGCCACCGTGTCGGTGACGTCCTGCAATGAGAGGCCATAGCGGGCGATGGCGTCACGGTCGAAGCGAACATCGAGCGTCGGGAAACCACCGGTCTGTTCGACCTTGACGTCTGCGGCGCCATCGATCGACTGCAGCACCGCAGCGATCCGTCCGGCCGCTTGGCTCATTTCGGTGAGATCTTCCCCGTAGAGCTTGATCGCCACGTCGCCGCGGACGCCGGCGATGAGTTCGTTGAACCGCATCTGGATCGGCTGGGTGAATTCATAGGAATTGCCGATGAGCTGCGAGAGCCTCGCTTCCATGCGCGCGATCAGCTCAGCCTTCGGCTCGTTCGGGTTCGGCCATTCCGAGCGCGGCTTCAAGATCACAAACGAGTCTGAGATGTTCACCGGCATCGGGTCCGACGCCACTTCCGCCGTGCCGGTCTTAGAGAACACGAAGGCGACCTCGGGAAACTCTGAGATGATCTGCTCGACGCGCGCTTGCATGGCGGTCGATTGCTGCAGCGAGGTCGATGGGATGCGCACCGCCTGGATGGCGATGTCCTGTTCATCGAGCTGCGGGATGAATTCGCGACCCAGGGTGAAGAAGAGCGCCCCCGCGATTGCGAAGACGGCGATGCCGCCGGCGATCACGGTCTTTGGCTTGCGCAGCGAATAATCGAGACCCGGCTGATAGCGGTTGCGTGCGACCTCGATCGCCTTGACCTCCTTTTCGGCGACCTTGCCGCGAATGAGCAGCGCCACCATCGCCGGCACAAAGGTCAGCGACAGGATGAATGCCGCCGCCAACGCCAACATCAACGTGATCGCCATCGGCGAGAACATCTTGCCTTCGACGCCCGAGAAGGTGAGCAGCGGCGCGAAAACGAGAAAGATGATCATCTGACCAAAGATGGTCGGCTTGATCATCTCGCGGCCGGCTTCGAGCGTCTCATGGAGACGCTCTGGAAGGGTCAGCAGCCGGCCTTCGTGATGCTGACGTTCCGACAATCGCCTCAGGCAATTTTCGATGATGATGACCGAGCCATCGACGATGAGGCCGAAGTCGAGCGCGCCAAGGCTCATAAGATTGCCGGAGACGCCAAAGACATTCATGCCGATCGACGTCATCAGCATCGACAGCGGAATGATGAGTGTCGCGATTAACGCCGCGCGGATATTGCCGAGCAGCAGGAAGAGTACGACCGCCACCAGCAGCGCGCCCTCGGCGAGGTTGCGCTCGACCGTGGCGATCGTGGCGTTCACAAGCTTAGATCGATCATAGACGACTTCGGCGACGATGCCGGGCGGCAAAGTCTGGGTGATTTGCTGAAGCCGCTCGGCCGCGGCGGCGGCAACTGTGCGGCTATTGCCGCCCGTCAGCATCAAGACCGTGCCGACGACAACCTCGCGTCCGCTTTCGGTAGCCGCGCCGGTGCGCAGATCGCCGCCGACGCTTACATTGGCGACGTCGCGCACGGTGATCGGCACGCCGTCGCGTGTGGCGACGACAGCCTCGGAAATTTCTTCCAGCGTGCGAATGCGCGCATCGGCGCGCACAAGGAACGACTCGCCGCCTTGTTGGATGAAGTTCGCGCCAACGGAAAGATTGGCGCGGTCAAGCGCTTCGGCGAGTTCGGAAAAGGAGATGCCATAAGCGGAGAGCGCGCCCGCCTCGGGTTCGACCACGTACTGCTTTTCATAGCCGCCGATCGAGTCGATGCCCGCCACGCCGCCAACTGAGCGCATTTGCGGACGGATCATCCAATCCTGGATCGTGCGCAGATATCCAGCTTGCGACACCGGATCGGTGAGCCGCTCGCCCTCGACCGTGAGATAGGCGCCGTCGGGCTGCCAGCCGGGCTGGCCTGCTTCAACGCGTGCGCCCTCGGCATTGGGATCGGCATAGTGCACCGTCCACATCAGAACTTCGCCAAGGCCGGTTGAAATTGGCCCCATTTGCGGCTCGACGCCTTCGGGCAAGCTTTCGCGCGCTTGGGTCAGCCGTTCGGCCACTTGCTGGCGGGCGAAATAGATATCGACGCTGTCGTTGAAAACAACGGTGACCTGACTGAAGCCGTTGCGCGAGATCGAGCGCGTGTTCTGCAATCCCACGATGCCCGACATCGCGGTTTCGACTGGATAGGTGACCAGCCGCTCGACATCGAGGGGACCGAACGACGGCGCGACCGTATTGATCTGCACTTGCCGGTTGGTGATGTCGGGCACCGCGTCGATCGGCAGACGCATGATGTTGTAGACGCCGATGCCGGCGACGATGAGGACGATCGCCATGACGGCCCAGCGGGCTCTGACGGCGAGTTCGATAAGGCGGCTGATCATGTGTGTAGGATCCGGTCGGGATTGAAGAGGGGCGGTCTCAGTGGTCGTGCGAGGCGGAGCCCTTGCCGATCTCGGCCTTCACCAAGAAGGCGTTTTCGGAGACGTAGGCTTCGCCGGCCGCGAGGCCCGAGAGGATCTCAACTTGCGTTGCACCGGTTCGTCCCAGTGTGACTGGCCGCGCTTCGTAAGTGTCTTCCGACACGCGCACGAAGACGACGCTTCTGCCTTCGACCGTCTGCACCGCGTCACGCGGCACTGCGACCGCCGCTTGTTGTGCGGCCGTCACGACCGCGCCGCGCACGGCCATGCCGGGACGCAGCGACGAGCCTTGCGCGGCCGTCAGCGGCGCGCGCGCGATCAAAGTTTGGCTGTGTGCGTCGGCGGTTGGCAGGACGCTCGCAATCTGGGCTTCGACGCGCGTGGCTCCATCGAGACCGGTGATGAAGACGCGTTGCCCGGCGCTTATGCGGCCGATGTCGCGTGTGGCGACATTGAGTTCGGCTTGCAGGCGCGAAAGATCGCCGACCACGAAAAGCGGCTGATCGCTCGTCACATCGCCGATATTGGTCTGCCGGTCGAGCACCACGCCCGCGATTGGCGTGCCGACAGCGTAAGTCTGAAGGCTCTCGGCGCTTTCGACCCGCGCCAAGGTTTCCCCGCGCCGGACGCTATCGCCGACGTTGCGCAGAACCGCGCGAACAGGCCCAGGATAAGGCGCATGCACTTCAGCGCGCGCCGAAGGCTGTAGCATGATGCGGCCTGTCAGGTTGAGCGTTTCCTCGATTGCCCCAGGCCCCGCGGTCGCGACGACAATGCCGGAAGTCTCTGCCGCCTCGACCGGAATGGTGACGCGCTCTGCGGCGCCTTCCTCGCCTTCGGCGTGACCTTCTTCGCCCTCTTCATGGGCTTCTTCGCCTTCCTCGTGGCCGGCCTCGGCGGCGGGCTGTTCGGACTCAGCTTCGCCCGCGCCGCAACCGGCGAGACCAAGCGCTAGAACCAGCGCGATAGGGGCGAACGCGGCAGACTTCATTCTGAAGGTGTTCATTGGTGTTGCTCCTCGAAGGGCAGCGCTTCCCCGAAGCGCGCCGTGAGGCGGTCAAGTGCTGCCTCGTTGTTATGGAAAGAACGCAGGGCTTCGACGCGCGCTTGGCGCGCGTCTGAGAGCGCGCGCTGAGCGTCGAGGACGTCGAGATAGGAAAAGGCGCCGCGATTGTAGCCGTCTTGCGCCAAAGAGAGCGCGCGTTCGGCTTGCGGGATGACATCCTCTTCGGTTGATTGCACCGCGGCCGCATCGGTCGCGATTGCGCGTTCAAGCGCTGCATATTCCCGCGAAAGCGTGCGCCGTCCCGCTTCCAGCTCCAGTTCCGCGCGCCGCTGCTCGGCGCGGGCGCGCGCGACCGAGCCTTGATTGCGGTCGAACACGCCAAGCGGGATCGACACGCCGGCGACCAGCGCGCCTTCGCCGTCGCGATCCTCGAACCTTCTATAGCCAAGACTGAGTGTCGGATTCTGCCAGGAGAGCGACCGCTCCACGCTGAGCGCCGCGCCCGAGCGGTCGCGCTCTGCCGCGAGCCGCGCGATATCAGGGCTCGCATCACCTAACGCATCGTGTTCGTGATCTCGTGCGCGCGGCAATGCAAAATCCGCGGACACCAGGCTGAAGCCATCGTCGCCGCCAAAGTAAGATGCAAGGCGGGCGCGGGCTGTTGCGGCTTCGGAGCGCGCGCGCGTGAGCGCGATACGCGCTTCCGACAAGCCTGCTTCGGCGCGTGCGCCCGCCATCAATGGATCGCGCGCAGCAGCCACCCGGCGTGCTACCGACGTGCTGAGCGCTTCCGCGGTGGCCAGACGCTCTTCGGCAATCGTCACCAGCTCTTCTGCTGCGAGCGCGTCGTAGTAGGCGGTCTGAACATCGCGCGCGAGATCGAGACCGCGCAGAATGCGGTCGAGTTCCGCGCCGTGAAGTTCGCGATCGGCAAGGCGGATGCGAGCGCCGCGCCGGCCGCCGAGCTCGACTTCTTGCGAAAGTGAGAAGGTCGTCTCCGCGCCGCTGAAGCCGCGTAGATCGCCGCGGCCATTGAAGTTCTCAACCTCGGCGTCGAGGGTTGGATTGGGGCGGACGCGGGCTTGTTGCGCCCCGCCTTGCGCCGCCTCGACGCCCGCGCCCGCGGCGCTGAGGCCCGGATCGGATTGGAGCGCGCGCTCGATGGCGCTCGCCATCGTAAGCGGCGCACGCTCCTGAGCGAGCGCGGGCGGCGCGATGAGGGGCGCTGCGATCGCGCTGAGAGAAACGGTGGCGACATAGCGCAGAATGCGCGCCGAACGCCGTCTTGAACGGTGTGAATCGAGCATGAAAAGTCCGCGATGCGTGAAAAGTCACGCGCCGCAGACAAGCCCACGGCGCGTTTAGACGATCGCGGTAGCTTTTGGTGGTCGCTCGAGACCTTCAGGCGCGTGCGAAAGCGCCGCCTCTACGCTGAGCGGCACACGCACGCGAAGCGATGGTTGCGCGAGGACTGCGGTATTGTGCATCACAGGCGCGACACTGCTGGTGTGCGCCGCGCAGCAATGATGCGCCGGTTGGAACGGCCCGTCCGGATACTGGTCCTGATCAGAAGACGGCTGGACTTGATCGGCGCCATTGACGGCGTCGAAAGTTATCGCCGCTTGGGCCAAGTCAGCCGCGGCATGAGCAGGCGAGGCTTCTTCGAACATGACGAAAGCGAGCAGCGCGATGCAGAGCATCGCGACCCAGCGCCTCCAGTTCATGTCACCCGAAGCTTGCACCTGCTTCACCCTTGAACGACCGCAGACGATTCGCGGCGAGCTTGGCTATATACAGCCCATGACCCACTGACGAACAGTAAACACATGATGGCGCCCACAGCGAAGTCAGGCCAGGGCGATCGTGTCGCAGCCGTCGCGGCAGCTGCGAGTATGACCAAAATGTTGCCGAAGATGTTGCGCGATGCACACCGAGCGAAGGTTGGCGTCGATGTGCCGAAAGCCAAGTAACATTATAACGGCGCCATGATTCACCGCTGAAGCGAACGCCGATGAACCATCGGTTCTAACGCGGGCACGCTGAATTCCTTCGTGAGTGGTCAGCTTGCTAATTCTTAGTCGTGGTTGCGCGTGCAGAGGCCGTGATCGCTCAGCGACTCTATAATCCGGCACTCGCTTGCGGGCCCGCCTGCACACGCGACGATCATGCGCGAAAGTTCCTGTTCGAGTGCGCGCAATTGCTCGATGCGCTGACGCACGGTCTCGAGATTCTTCGACGCGATCCGGTCGGCGTCGCCGCACGGGCGGTGAGGGTGATCGGCGAGGTCCAACAGAGAGCGTATATCGGTGAGTTCAAACCCCAACGTGCGGGCATGGCGCACGAAGCTGAGCCGGCGGACGTCGGCGTCGGCATAAAGTCGGCGACCGCTTTGCGTGCGGGGAGGCGTACGAACCAGGCCTTCCTGCTCGTAAAAGCGGATGGTCGGGACCTTCAGGCCGGTTTTTTTCGCAACTTTGCCGATACTTAGCATTGGGGCTTGATCCTCTAGTCACTAGAGGATGTAGACCACGGGGCGTTGGTTTGCGAGAGTTTCGATGCCTCCGTCCTGGATCCCATTTGTAGTTCTGAGCCTCATTATCGCCTGGTCGGCCCTTCGGCTCTGGCTGGTCACCCGCCAGTCCGGCGTCAGCGCCTATGGCTTCGGCCGCCAAGCCGCCATTCAAGGTGTGGCTGAACGGCTCTGGCGGCTCGCCGTATTGGCGGCGCTCGCCCTATCGGCGGTCGCTTGGCTCGCACCCGATTTGGAGGCCGCGCTAGGCCGGCCGGACTGGGCTTTGTTCGCGCCCCTGCGCTGGGTGTCGGCCATCTTGTTCGTCGCCGCGCTCGCGATCATCGCCGTTGCACAGATTCAGATGGGCGCCTCTTGGCGAGTTGGCGTGCCGAAAGAAGGGCCCGGCGAACTCGTCTCTCGCGGTCTCTTCGCCTGGTCGCGCAATCCGATTTTCGTAGGTTTGCTCGCGGCGCTCGCGGCGTTGTTGCTGTGGAGCCCCACCGTAATGAGCGCCGCGGTTCTCGCTGGCGCGTGGACGCTGACGCTCGTGCAAGTGCGCATTGAGGAAGAGGCGCTGCGCGAGAAGCACGGCGACCGATACGAACTTTATGCCGCAAGAGTAGGGCGCTGGTTCGGGCGTCGCGCGCTTCCATGGGCAGGCTCTGGGAGAGTTTCCCCATGAGCAGTCCCACGATAACTGGGCGGCTCACACAGCTCGTGTTCATTCCTGCGCTGGTTGCGCTTGATCTCGTTACGAAGGGCTGGGCGCGAACCGAACTGCGCTACGAAGAACCGATCGAGGTCTTGCCGTTTTTGAATTTGACGCTGGGTTACAATCGCGGCGTCGCGTTCGGACTGCTGAACGACGCAGGCAGCCTTGTTGTGTTGCTGGTCACCGCCGCGATCAGCCTCATGTTCGGCGTCTGGTTTTGGCGCGAACCGCGAGCGCTCACCCGCCTCGGACTAGCGTTCGTGTTGGGGGGTGCGCTCGGCAATTTCTTCGACCGGTTGTCGCGCGGCGAAGTCACCGATTTTCTCGATTTGCATCTGCTGGCGCGTCATTGGCCAGCGTTCAACCTGGCCGACGCAGCAATCACATGCGGGGCTGTGATGCTGGTCATCGACATGCTGCGCGCTCGCAAGGAGCACCCCATCCAATGAGTAATGATAGGACATTTACGCCAGCAGCGGGACGCGCCGAGTGGACGCCTTTCTATGATTTCGCCATCGCTCTGCTGACGCGCGAGCGGCGTTGGCGTTCTGCTCTGCTGCGCCAGACCGCGCCTGCCCCAGGTGATCGCATTCTGGATGTTGGATGCGGCACTGGAACCTTCGCCGTGATGCTGAAGCGGGCTGAGCCCGGCGCGCACCTTGTCGGTCTTGATCCCGATGCGGACGTGCTCGTAAGGGCGCGCGCCAAGGCCGCCAAAGCCGCCGCAGAAGTGGCGTTTCGACAAGGTTTCGCACGTGATGCGGACGCTGACGCGGGGCGCTTCACGAAAGTCGTCTCCAGCCTCGTGTTCCACCAAGTGCCATTGGAGGAAAAGCGCGCCGGTTTTGCTGCGATCGGGCGCGCCCTGCGCCCCGGCGGGACCCTGCATGTCGCCGATTATGGACTACAGCGCACGCCGCTGATGCGCGCCGCGTTTCGGCAGATCCAAAAGCTCGACGGCTTCGACAATACCGAGCCGAACGCGCGTGGCGTTCTGCCGGAGCTGATGCGCGAGGCGGGGTTCGCGGCGGTGGAGGAAACGCAGGTCATTGCGACTGTCACGGGGTCGATTTCGATTTATCGCGCTCAACGCGCAGACGTCTAGCGCACGTTCTCGCACCATGGAGGATCGCCTTGTGCTGATGAATTCGGTTGAGAAGGCCGCGATAAACCATCTTGTCGCCGGCGCCGCCGAAACAGTGGAGCTGCGCCGTGAGCGATGATGAAAGCTACGAGGCCGTGACGGCGCAACAGCGGCGAACGTTGTGGATCGTGCTCGGCCTCAATTTGTTGCTTGTTGTTGTGATGGGAGGAGCCGGCGTTTGGTCGGACTCCAGCGCTCTGATCGCCAACGCTCTCGATAACGCTTCCGACGCTGGCGTGTATGCACTAAGCTTGTTCGCCGTCGGCCGTTCGCTCAATTGGAAGCGAGGCGCGGCGGGCGCTTCTGGCGTGCTGTTGATCCTCTTCGGCCTCGGCGTTGTCGCCGACACCGTGCGCCGGTTCCTGACCGGATCGGAGCCGATCGGCGCCACGATGATGATCGTCGCTTTGTTTGCGGGCGCCATCAATCTCCTGTGCGTATGGCTGCTCGGCCGGTTGAAAAAGAAGGAAGTGCATTTGCGCGCCGCCGAGACCTTCAGCTTCAACGATTTCATTTCCAACGGCGGCGTGCTGGTCGCCGGTGGGCTGGTGATTTGGCTCGGGCAGCGCTGGCCCGACCTTGTCGTGGGGCTGTTGGTGGCCCTGGTCGCGATCAAAGGCGGCATCGACATCATCGGCGACGCACGCCGGACCAAGGACGAAGATTGAAACGCGCCAATAACACGACAGGTGGCCAATCAATGTCGGTAACGAATCTCACCGGGGACGATGTCGGCGCCGGCCGGCGCTTCAAGGTGACGGGCCTCGATTGTCAAAACGAAGTGCGCGCGCTCAAAGCGGCGGTGGGACCGCTTGCCGGCGGCGACGACAAGCTTTCGTTCGACACCAAAGCCGGATGGATGGAGATCGCACCTGGCGTGAGCGCGTCCGACGATGCGATCGAGGCCGCGGTGGCGACCACCGGTATGAAAGCGGCCTTGTGGCCTCGCGAGGAGGAGGCGGCCGCGTGTCATAGCTGCGTTAGCGACGAGGCGCTGACCTCGCCCGTACCGGCCAGCGCGTCCGGAGCATTAGTTCTCAAAATTCATGGCATGGATTGCGGCGACGAGGTCGCCACGCTGAAGCGCGAACTCTTAAGCGTCGTCGCCGAAGAGAGACTTTCCTTCGATCTCATCAACGGCCGCATGTCAGTTGCAGGGTCTCCGGACGCAGAGCTTATAACGCGCATCGAGCGTGCGGTCGCCAGCACGGGTATGAGCGCAGAAGTGTGGAGCGAGGGCGCCGTAGGTGAAGGCGCTGCTCTTGAAGCGCGCAGGCGCAAGATGCAGTCGCGGCTGACCGCCGCGAGCGGCGTCCTGACCGTGGTTGGGCTCGCTATTCACGCCGCTGTCGCCGGCGATCTCGTGTCGGCTTTGAGCGAGACACCAGGCGGGTCGCCGCCGCCGCCGCTGCCTGCCGTCATCGCGTATGCCGGCGCCATTCTCTGCGGCGCGCGCTACGTGGCGCCCAAGGCGCTGCTCGCTGCACGCCGCCTGCGACCTGATATGAACCTCTTGATGGTCGTGGCCGTCGCCGGCGCAGTCGCCATCGGCCAATGGTTTGAGGCCGCGACCGTGTCGTTTCTGTTCGCGCTGGCGTTGGCGCTGGAGGCGTGGAGCCTTGGACGCGCCCGACGCGCAGTGGCGGCGCTGATGGAGCTGGCGCCTAACATCGCCACGGTGCAGGACGCCAGCGGCGCAGAGCGCGAAGTTGCAGCGAGCGAGGTGGGCATCGGCGCGCACATCATCGTGCGTCCGGGCGAGCGCATGCCGCTCGACGGGCGCGTTGTCGCCGGCGAAAGCGAAGTGAACCAAGCGCCCATCACCGGCGAAAGCGTCCCGGTTCCGGTGTCGCCTGGGGCTATTGTCTATGCTGGCACAATCAACGGCGAAGGCGCGCTCGAAGTCGAGACGACGAAGGCGGCGGGCGACACCACGCTCGCGCGCATCATTCGTATGGTCGGGTCCGCTCACAGCCGGCGCGCGCCCACCGAGCAATGGGTGGAAAGCTTCGCGCGCATTTACACGCCAATCGTGATGGCGCTTGCGGTTTTAGTGCTGCTCGTCCCGCCGCTGTTGTTCAGTGGCGCTTGGGACGTATGGTTCTATCGGGCGCTGGTGCTGCTTGTGATCGCTTGCCCGTGCGCATTGGTGATCTCGACGCCGGTGAGCGTCGTCGCAGGGCTCGCCGGCGCGGCTAAGCAGGGCGTCCTAATCAAGGGCGGCGTGCATCTGGAGACGCCAGCAAAACTCCGCGCCATCGCCATGGATAAGACCGGGACGCTGACTGAGGGCCGCCCCCATGTCGTCGAGATCGCGGCCTTCGATGGGCGCAGTCCGGAGGCGCTTCTGAGCTTGGCCGCGGCGCTGGAGGCGCGTAGCGAGCATCCCCTGGCGAAAGCCATCTTGGCCAAAGCAGCCGAGCAAAACGTGCAATTCTCGCCGGGCCAAGGCGTTCAAGCGATACGGGGCAAAGGCGTGATCGGCCGTGTGGCAGATCGGGACGCGTGGCTCGGCTCGCGCGCCTTCCTCGAAGAGCGTGCGGCTTCTGCAAACAACACAGAGGCATTGGCGCGTGCGGGCGCCCTTGCTGTCGCCGGCCGAACCGTGGTCGCCGTCGGCGACGGGAAAAGCGTCTGGGGCTTGATCGCGGTCGCCGATGCGGTGCGGCCCGAAGCAAGAAAGATCGTCGCCGCCCTGCACGCGGCCGGCATCGAGCGCGTGGTCATGCTCACTGGCGACAATAGGGCGACAGCCGAGCGCATAGCCGGCGAAACCGGCGTCGATGAAGTTCAAGCCGAACTTCTACCCGAACATAAGGTCGCGGCGGTGGAGGCGCTGGTCTCACGTTATGGCGCGGTGGCGATGATTGGCGACGGCGTCAACGACGCCCCGGCGATGGCGCGTGCGAACCTCGGCGTGGCCATGGGCGCGATCGGCTCGGATGCCGCAATCGAAACCGCGGACATCGCGTTGATGCAGGACGACCTCTCACGTCTGCCGTGGGTCATCGGTCATTCAAGGGCGACGCTTGGAATTATCCGCCAGAACATCGCCTTCTCGATCGGCGTCAAAGCCGTATTCACGGTGTTGACGGTGTTGGGCGCCGCGTCGCTGTGGGGCGCCATCGCCGCAGACGTCGGCGCCTCTCTCCTTGTCGTGTTGAACGGCCTTCGCCTTCTCAACCGCGAGCAAGCTTGAAAGTGTTCAAGCCGGCGCGCCGCCGACAGCCAGGAGAAGACATGTGAGCGAGAACACACTGTCCCTGCTCTTGGACGCACGTAATGCGATGAAGCAAGGCCCGGAAGCCATCGCTGCACGCCAGCGGATGCACCTTCGCGACGCGGTCGCACATGCACGCGCACATTCGCGCTACTATCGCGAACTCTACAAAGATCTTCCCGACGGCATCGACGACCCCTTTCGTTTGCCGATCACCAACAAGAAGGCGCTGATGGCGCGGTTCGATGACTGGGTGACCGATCCCGAGGCGACATTCGAGAAGGCGCGCGCCTTCGCTGAGCGCGAAGATGCGATCGGGGAAAAATTCCTCGGTCGCTACACGTTGGCGACAACGTCCGGCACCACCGGAACACGCGGCGTCTTCCTCCTCGATGATAGCACCATGGCGGTCACCCAGGCTATAGCCTACCGCATGCTGAGTTCGTGGCTTGGCTTTGGCGACGTCATGAAGCTCGTCGGCGGCGGCGGGCGCACCTCGATGGTGATGGCGACCGGCGGGCACTTCGCTTCCGCCGTCGCCGCGGCGCGCTTGCGAAAGGGGCGCGCGGCCAAGGCCGTGCAGGTCATCTCGGTGCACATGCCGATGGCGGAACTGGTCGAGCGCCTCAATCAGCACCGCCCGCTTTTGGTTGCGCCTTACGCCAGTATCGCCGCGTTGCTCGCCGATGAGCAGCAGGCCGGCCGACTACGCATCAAACCGGCGCTGCTCGCGCTCTCGGCGGAAGGGTTGCCCCAGCGCGAATACGATCGGATCGCAGAAACGTTCAAGTGCAAAGTCGGCAACAGCTACGCAGCTACCGAAGTGACATTCCTGAGCTATAGCTGCGAGCATCATTGGCTGCATGTGAATGCCGACTGGGTTGCGTTTGAACCTGTCGACGCTGAGCACCGGCTGGTGGCGCCGGGCGTTCACTCACACACAGTCCTTGTCAGCAATCTCGCCAATCGCGTGCAGCCGATCCTCCGTTACGATCTTGGCGACAGCATCATCATGCGCCCTGATCCGTGTCCTTGCGGGAATCCGCTGCCGGCCATCCAAGTCAAAGGGCGATCCGCCGAGGTGCTCAATCTCGCCAACGAGCGCGGCGAGCGCGTGGCGCTGCCGCCGCTCCTCTTCGGCACAATCGTTGATCGGACCCCGGGCGTTGAGCGCTTTCAGATTGTGCAAACTGGCCCAGCCGAATTGCGCATCAGGCTTTCGACGATTGCCGATGAGAATCCGGATTTCGTTTGGCGCGCCGTGCGCGGCCAAATCGCCAACGTGCTTGCCCAGCATGGCCTCGCGCACGTGCGCGTCGAACGCGGCGAAGAAGCGCCCGAACAATCGGCGGGGGGAAAATATCGCCAGATCATTCCACTCGCGCGGGAGGCGGGGTGAACGCCGAACGGGAGAATCTTCCAAAGGTTTGGCTTGAGCGTGGCGCCGCGGCGATGGCCGGCGCCATAGCGACTCTGGGGCATGCGCCGTTCCATGTCGTGGCCCTTTATGTGATCGCCATCGTTATTCTCGTTCGGCTGCTCGATCGGGCAGCCCTTCGCCCGAAGCGCATCGCGGCGGCGTTCGCCCTAGGCTGGTGTTTCGCCATCGGGCACTTCGCCACCGGCCTTCATTGGATCTCTTCGGCGTTTCTCTATGATTTCGGCGTATGGGGACCGCTTTTCGGCGGCGCCGCTATCCTGCTTCTAGCCGCGCTGCTTGCGTGCTTTTGGGGCTTGGGCTCTGCGCTGGCGATGATGCTGTGGACCAGCGACATGCGCCGCGTGCCGATCTTTGCGGCGGCTGTCGCGTTGTCGGAATGGCTGCGCGGAAATGCCTTCACAGGATTTCCGTGGCTGTTGCCCGGTTATGTTTGGCCGCCCGGCGAACCGATGTCACAGCTCGCCTCTCTCGTGGGCGTCTATGGACTGTCGGCGCTCACGTTGCTGCTGGCGGCCTCGCCGGCTGTCCTCTTTGATGCCGGGATAAAGCCGTTACGGCGCCTCGCTCCCGTCCTCGCCGTCGCGCTGGTGTTTGCTCCCTCGTGGGCATGGGGCTGGCGGCGTCTCGCCGAGCCAACGCCTCGTGCTCTGGACCTGCCCGTCGTGCGCGTCGCCGATTCCGGTATGAGCCAAGCTGACAAGTGGGCCGAACGGCCTGACCAGGAATGGCGCGTGGTGCAGCGTTACCTTGAAGCCAGCGGCTCGGCGAACGAGGCCGACATCGTCATCTGGCCGGAAGGCGCCATCCCGTCGGTGAATTCATACGCGCTCGAAAACGAAGCGCTCCTGGATGCGCTCGCCGCCGCCATGGGAGAGCGCGCGCTTGTGCTGGGGCTGACGCGCAGGGAGCCGCGGGGAGAGCGCTTCGTCCATTACAATTCTGCTGTCGTCATCAATGGCGCCAGCGGCGCGGCGGAAATCGTGGACATCTATGACAAGCATCGGCTCGTGCCGTTCGGCGAATACATCCCGTTCTGGCGGCTGGTCAGCGGTTTCAACATTGCGCCGCTGCAGCGGATCGGGGCGGGCTTCGAGCCGGGCGCGCGAGCGCCGCGGCGGATAATGCTCGCGAATGCGCCGGCCGCGACCATCCTCATCTGCTATGAGGCGATCTTTCCGGGCCTCGCGCCCGCTGGCGATGATCGGCCGGGCTGGATCATCTCGGTGACCAACGACGCTTGGTTTGGCAACGGGGTCGGCCCATCGCAACACTTCGCCATTGCGCGCTACCGTGCGATCGAAAGCGGATTGCCAATAGCAAGAGCCGCATCGGGCGGCGTTTCAGCGATTGTGGACCCGCAGGGACGCGTGATCGATGCAAATCGGGGCGCGGGTTACGCTGAAGCACGGCTTCCCGCACCGCTCCCCGTCACGGTCTATGCGCGTTTTGGGCTGGCGGCGAGCGCGTTGGTCGCTCTAGTGCTTGCGCTGCTGAGACTTGCTCTTCCAAGGCCTCACCGGCACGCATGTGGTTAATTCGCTGCAACCAGGTGCGCCGCGTTGACGAATTAAAGAGCGTTGGACCAGTATTGTGGAGTTCATGTGCCTGCTCTGGCGCACCCTAGTTTGAAGGGCGGCGACGGCGAGCGCTCGCGCACTGGTATGTTTGCCGATGTTTCCGCGGGAGGAAAACCTAGGGTCCGGCGGAGGCTTTACTCGAGGTCGCGCCTCCCAATTCGGGCGCGAGCGCGCAGGCGGCTCGCACGGCGTGCCTGTACGCGCCATGGCCGCGCGATTGCAGCGATCGCGCAACTCGATGTCGTTGGCGAAGCGCGATACTGAGCAAGCAATCGCCGGCAGTGATTGACGAGCGCCCGGATGCCAGGGTTCTGCCGCGGAGCGTGGCTCACGCCGCACGGATATCTCGCGATCTGGACCGCAGAAGGGGTCCGCGGAAAACCCGGATGGTTCGGTTTGTGGTGCGCCCAAGCAGGTTGGGCCGTCAGCATAACCGCCAGGGCGATGGCGTAAACGCGCATGATGGTTCTCCTCGTGGGCGAGGCAATGAAGCCCCCTTACCATTGGCTTCGGTGTCGAAGCCCGAGGAGATACGCGCGCGGCGTCACCATTTGAGGGCGCGGCCGATCACGAGCGCTCCCACCGCAGCGCAGAACAGGATCGCGGCGATGTACCAGCTCGCAACGTAGAGCGCGGAATCCATTGGACAGCAGTTTGCGTATGCTATGGCGGCGAGACTTCCTGACAAAGCGCCTATCGTTGCGCCGGCCAATGTCAGGCGCGTAGCGCCGAGGCCGCGCACGGCCACGAAAAGGGCGGCGGCGATGGGGATCGCGAGCAGCGGAATACGATAGAGGCATTCGGGAACACCCCCGCCAAGCCATGAACTCATGCGCGCCTCCGCGGGGGTGACCAGAAACGCGGTGAACGCGATCGCCACGCTAGCTGCTGCAAACAAGATCGCAGGGAGCGCCGCATGGCGCGCGCGCGTATTGGGCCGCGCGAGTTCCAAGAGGAGCGGCGCGGCGGCGGCCGCGGCTGCAAGTCCAAATCCGACTTTCAGAAGAACCGCGACCAACGCGCTGTCGAAATCGGCGCGCACGCCGAACATGACGGTCATCAAGACGAGGGAGAGAAGGAGGCCGGCGCCTGCGGCGAACACGACGCGTCGTTCGACGACGCCGCGCCGGGCGGGCCCCGCGTCGCGCGCGAGCGCTTCGACCAATTGATCGGTCTTCATGAGGCTTCTTCCTTGACGAGGGCCATCAACTTTCTGAGGCCACGATGGATGCTGATTTTGACGTCGGCCTCCGAAACGCCCATGCGCTGGGCCGCTTCCTTGGCGGTGCAATCCTCAAGTTTGACGAGGCGTATGGCTGTGCTTTGCTTCACCGGCAGATGCTTCAGCAAGGCGTCGATGTCGCGCGCTGGGTCGGCGGCGTCGGCAGCCTCCTCCGAGAAGAGGTCGGCGACATTGTCGACCGGTATGAATTCCCGCGACGCCGGCGTCCGGCGCAGATGATCGACCAGCTTATAGCGCGCGATTGCGTAAACCCACGCTGTGATCGGGCGTCTCCGATCGTAGCTCTCGCGGTGAAGATGGATTGCAAGCAGGGTTTCTTGCACCAGATCCTCTGCCTGAGCAGGATCGTGGATCGCGAGCTTGCGGCGAAAAAAGGCGCGGAAGAGCCCCGTTAGGCTGTCGAGGAATTGCCGGTAGGCGCCGTTGTCGCCATCAAGGCCTCTCGCCATCAGATCGTGCAGTTTGGTTTCGTAGGCGCTCACGCGACTTGTTCCCCCTCTCGCGCGGGCTAGGCGGTCGCTGTGACCTTCGCCGGACGCAATTCTTATCGCACGCGCTGATCGCCGTCTCAGCCCGTCGCTACCCGCCGGCGTCCATCCAGGGTAGGGGGCGGGGAACGCGGCCCAGGTCAGAGTTGAAATGGCGGCCATTCCCCAATGGCTTCGAAAGCGCGGCGCAAATCGATACGGGCCGGGAATGAGAAATTCCCGGATGTCTGCGCCATTGCTTAGCTCGCGAGATGAAGGCGCGACCTGGCGCCGCGCCCGGGACGCCTCAATGATGAATCGCCTGCTCGCCGTATCGTTCACCGTCCTCGTTCCGAACCCCTTGGTAGCAAGCCCCGCTGGGTGTTCGGAGAGAGAGATGAGCGTTGATGCTTCAGATCGTAACTCGGCGCAGGCGTCCTCCTGTCATGGCGAGCAGTCCGGCCGTTCGGGCAAACGGCCGAATAGGCTCTGGATCGTCGCGGGTGTCGCCGTTGGTGCGATCGCACTAGGCGTCGCCGTCGATCGGCAATGGCTCTCGCTTGGCGCACTGACGCCGCTCATCCTCTCACTTCCATGCGCGATCTTGATGTTCATGTGCATGCGGGGGATGAACCGCAGCGCCGGCGCAGACAACAACGGCCAAAGCGACGACCGCTCCGCCCCGCGCTGAACGGCTGGTTCGAACCCTTCGAGCAACAGAGACATTTGATGCGCAAGAGCATGACCATCTTCGCCACCATCGCCGCGGTCGCCGTCGCTCCGCTACCGGCCTTCGCCCATCACAACACCAGCCATTCCATTGCAGCAGGGAGCGCGGGGCAGCACCGCATGAGCGCAGCGCCTTGCGCAGCGCACGAAGGCGCCGGCGTTGTCACGGCGGTCGGCGGCAACGAGATCACGCTCCGCCACGAGCCGATCGCGTCAATGAATTGGCCGGCGATGAACATGACGTTCCAGGCGCAATCACCGGCGTTGCTGGAGGGCCTGCGCGCTGGCGATCACGTCCGATTCCAGGAGAGTGGCTCCGGTCAAGTGATCGATCAGATTGTTAAGCAATGATGTCGGCGGCGAAGGTCACCATGGGTGCTCGCGTTGACGTCTTGTCGACCAATCTGCACTATCTTAATCCCATGCGTCGGGTCTGGATCACCATCCTTGTTGCGTTCGCCTTGACGGCGAGCGGCGTGGCCAATGCGATGGCTGCGCAGGACTGCCCCATGCAATCGGCGGCGGGTGCGGCGGTGCATGATTGCTGCCCCGAGAACCAACAGCCGTCCAAGCCGGACCAAGATCAGCACGATATGGACGGCTGCCTGATGGGCATGGCTTGTCGCGCTGGTCCAGTCGCTGGGCCTTTCGTTGCGCCGGTTCGCCTGCCGATTGCTGTGATCTCGGTTTCAGAGCCGATCATCAGCGAGCCAGCTGCGCCAAGCGGCCCGCTCCAACAACTCTTCCGACCACCGCGAACCACCTGACACCGGATTAACGTGCTCGCGCGGATAGCGCGCGCGCGTGGGCCTGTCCCATTTTCCTTGGAGTCAGACATGCGCAAGGCATGGCTTTTCATCTGCGCGATCGGCTTATCGCCGGCGTACGGACAAGACCTGAGCTTCTCCGATGCGGTCGCCCAGGCGAGCGTCGAGGGCCCGACCATTGAGGCGGGTGAGGCCCGCGTTGAAGCAGCGCGGCGCGAGCGGCGTGCGGCCGGCAGATTGCCCGATCCAGAACTCGTACTCGCCTACGACAACGTCCCCATCACCGGTCCCGATCGGTTGCGTCTCAATCGCGACGAGATGACGATGAGCCGCGTCGGCATCATGCAGGAGATGCCGAGCGGCGCCGAAAGGGGCGCTCAGCGCGCTGTCGCCGACGCCAACATAGAACGTGCCAATGCTGGCCTCGACATTGCGCGGCTGGAAGCACGGCTCGGCGCGGCGGATGCTTGGATCAAACTCTACTACGCAGAGCGCCGCCTGGCGGTGCTCGCCCGCTTGACGACGGAGGCCGGCGCTTCAGCGGAAGCTGCACGCGCTCGCCTGGCCGCAGGTGCTGCCGGCGTCGACGATGCGCTGGCCGCCGAAGTTGAGGCCGCGCGCGTCGAAGACCGCGAGGAGGAAGCGCGATCTGCGGTGGTGTCGGCTCGCGCGGGACTGAGGCGCTGGATCGGCGCCGCGGCGGACGAGCCCATCGCGGAAACAGCGCCCGCATTTGCGATCGATCCGGTTTTTTTGCGCGAGCATATTCGCCATCATCCCGCGCTTGCGGCGTTCGGCGCAGAGCGCGCCGGCGCCGAAGCGGACCTTCGCCGTGCACGCGCAGAGCGTTGGCCGGATTGGTCCTGGGAAGTCTCCTATGGGCGCCGCTCCCCCGAACTCGAAGACATGGCCTCGGTCGAATTGCGTGTTGGCCTGCCGCTGCTCCAGCCCTGGCGGCAGGGACCGGTCATCGATGCGCGCCGCGCCGAGGTGCGACGCGTCGGCGCCGAACGCGCCGCGGTCGAGCGCGAACATCTGGCCATGCTCGAGGCGGGCTTGGCCGAGTACGAGGCCGCTGCCGCCAACCTCGCGCGCGCTCGCGGCACGCGCCTGCCGCGCGCACGCCAGCGCGCCGAAGCGGCCGTCGCCGCCTATGGCGCCGGAACCTCGACGATCGCCACGCTCATCTTGGCGCGCGGTCAGGCTCTCGAAGCCGAGATGGACGTTATCGATCTTGAGGAGCGCGTAGCGGCCTTGGGGGCCGCGCTCACGTTGCAATATTCGGGGCAATATTCTGGAGCCCAGCCATGAGCGAAGAGGCCAAACCCCGCGTCCCACGCATCGCGCTTGTTGCGGCCGGCGTCGTTATCGTTGCTCTCGTCGCCGCAGGCGGCGGCTATTGGGCTGGAACCCAGCGCGACGGCGGAGCCGCTTCGAGCGCAGAATCGGGGCGTCCTATTCTCTATTGGTACGATCCGATGATCCCCAACGAACGCTATCCGGGGCCGGGCAGATCGTCCATGAACATGGAGCTTATTCCACGCTACGCGGATGAAGCGTCCTCGGAGGCTGGCGTGCGCATTGATCCTGGCGTGGCGCAAAATCTCGGCGTGCGCCTCGCCACCGTCGAGCGCGCCTCGCTCGCGCGATCCGTCACGGCTGCCGGCGTCATCTCCTTCAACGAGCGCAACGTCGCCATCGTGCAAGCGCGCGCGAGCGGCTTCGTCGAACGCGCGCATGCACGCGCCGTCGGTGACGTCGTGCGCACCGGCGCGCCCATCGTCGACATCCGCGTGCCGGAATGGACCGCTGCGCAGGCGGAGTATCTCGCGGTTAGAGGCATGGGCGGCGATATCGCGCAAGCTGCGCGCAGGCGTCTCGCCATGCTCGGCATGCCAGCCTCGCTGATCGAGCGCGTTGAGCGAGAGGGCGCGCCTCGCCCGGTCTTTACGGTGACCGCACCAATCACCGGAGCGGTTACCTCGCTCGATGTGCGCCAGGGCATGACCGTCATGCAGGGCGCGCCGCTCGCCACCATCAGCGGATTGTCACCGGTTTGGCTCGTTGTCTCCGTGCCGCAAGGCGATGCGGCCGCAGCGCAACCAGGGGGGCGTGCGACGGCTAGGCTGGCCGCTTATCCCGGCGAAACTTTTTCCGGGCGCATTGAGAATGTGCTCCCGGCCGCAAACCCGGCGACGCGCACCATCGAGGTGCGCATCGCGCTCGCAAATCGTGACGGGCGGTTGCGGCCCGGCATGACGGCGGACGTTGAGATCGAAGCTGCAAACGCCCGCCCGGTGCTTGTCGTGCCGATGGAAGCAGTCATTCGGACGGGAACGCGCACGATGGTGATCGTCGCCAATGAAGGCGGCTATGCGCCGACAGAAGTCGCGCTCGGACGCCAGAGCGGCGACGTGGTCGAAATACGCACCGGCCTCAACGAAGGACAGCGCGTCGTTGCCTCTGGCCAGTTCTTGATCGACTCCGAGGCGAACCTGTCGGGCGTCTTGGAACGCCTCCAAGCGTCAAGCGAAAGAGGAGATGAGCAACCGGCTTCGTTCCACACCGCATCGGGGCGCGTCACGGCCCTCACGAACACGAGCGTTACGATCGCGCACGGCGCAGTCGCTAGCCTCGGTTGGCCGGCCATGTCGATGCAGTTCACCTTGGCGCGACCCGAACTTGCGAGAGACCTTCGCGTGGGTGACCAGGTGGCGTTCCGCTTCCGGCAAAGCGGCGAGGCCTACGTCGTTGACGAGATCAGCAAGACCGGGGCGCCGCAATGATCGCCGCGCTCATCCGGTGGTCCGTCGCCAACCGCTTCATTGTTGTGCTGGCGACATTGGTCCTCGCAATCGCCGGCGCTCTAGCGGTGCGTTCGACACCTGTCGACGCGCTGCCTGATCTCTCCGATGTTCAAGTCGTTATCCGCACGTCCTATCCTGGACAGGCGCCGCAGATCGTCGAGAACCAGGTCACCTATCCGCTGACGACGACGATGCTGTCGGTTCCTGGTGCGCGGACCGTACGCGGCTACTCCTTCTTCGGGGACTCGTTTGTCTACATCATCTTCGCGGATGGGACTGATCTCTATTGGGCGCGCTCGCGCGTGCTCGAATATCTCAATCAAGTGCAAGGCCGTTTGCCGCCGACCGCGCGCTCTTCGCTCGGCCCGGACGCCACCGGCGTCGGCTGGGTCTATCAATACGCCCTGATCGATCGCAGCGGCCGTCACGACCTCGGACAATTGCGCAGCCTGCAAGATTGGCTGCTGCGTTTCGAACTGAAGACAGTGCCAGGCGTCGCCGAGGTCGCCTCGATCGGCGGCATGGTGCGCCAATACCAAATCGTACTCGATCCCGAACGCATGGCCGCTTACGGCGTCACGCAGACCCAGATCGCCGAGGCCGTGCGCAACGCCAACCAAGAAGGCGGCGGCGCCGTTGTCGAGATGGGGGAGGCCGAGCACGTGGTCCGCGCGTCGGGCTATCTGCGAACGCTGGAGGATTTCAACAGCATCCCACTGGGCATGGGCGCGGGCGGTGTTCCGGTTCGTTTGAGCGATGTGGCTTGGGTGCAAATCGGCCCAGAGATGCGCCGCGGCATTGCTGAATTGAACGGCGAAGGCGAAGTCGCCGGCGGCGTTGTTGTGATCCGTGCGGGCGCCAATGCGCGCGAAGTGATTGAAGGCGTGCATCGGAGGATCGAGGAGCTAAGGGCGAGCCTGCCGGCGGGTGTCGAAATCGTCACTACTTATGACCGCTCTCAGCTGATCGACCGCTCGATCGAAAATCTCACCAGCAAGCTCATCGAAGAGTTCATCGTTGTGGCGCTCGTGTGCGCTCTCTTCCTGTTTCACCTGCGGTCCGCGCTGGTGGCGATCATCACGCTCCCGCTCGGCGTCGCTACCGCATTCCTAATCATGCGAGCGCAAGGCGTCGACGCCAACATCATGTCGCTCTCGGGTATCGCTATCGCCGTGGGCGCGATGGTCGACGCCGCCATCGTCATGATCGAGAACGCGCACAAGCGGCTCGAACGCTGGCGCGAGGAACACAATGGCGAGATGCCGCAAGGCGCTGATCATTGGCGCGCTATCACCGAGGCCTCGATCGAAGTGGGCCCGGCGCTTTTCTTCAGCCTCTTGATTATCACGCTGTCGTTCGTGCCGGTGTTCACGTTGCAGGCGCAGGAAGGGCGCTTGTTCGCGCCGCTCGCCTTCACCAAGACCTATGCGATGGCGGCGTCAGCCGCGCTCGCAGTGACGCTCATTCCGGTGCTGATGGGTTTTTGGATCAGAGGCAAGATCCCACACGAGGACGCCAATCCGCTCAATCGCTTCTTGGCCTCGCTTTATCAACCGGCGATCGACTTCACGCTCGCAAGCCCGAAGCTCATCCTTCTGATCGCTGCTCTCGCCTTGGCGACCACGGCCTGGCCGCTCTCGCGTCTCGGCGGCGAGTTCATGCCGATGATGGACGAGGGCGATCTACTCTACATGCCGACCGCGCTTCCCGGATTGTCGGCGGCGGAGGCGTCCGACCTATTGCAAGTCACCGATCGGCTTATCCGCACTGTGCCTGAAGTCGAAAGCGTGTTCGGCAAAGCAGGGCGCGCAGAAACAGCGACCGATCCCGCTCCGCTGGAAATGTTCGAGACGACGATCCGGCTGCGGCCAAGATCGGAGTGGCGCCCAGGCATGACGCCCGAAGGCATCATCGACGAACTCGATCGCACCGTCCGCGTGCCTGGGCTCACCAATGTCTGGGTGCCGCCGATCCGCAATCGCATCGACATGCTGGCGACGGGCGTGAAAAGCCCGATTGGCATCAAGGTGAGCGGGCCAGACCTCGCCTCGATCGACACAGCCGCGCGCGCCATCGAGGCTGCGGCCCGCAATGTGCCGGGGGTGTCGTCGGCGATTTCCGAGCGCATTTCCGGCGGTCGCTATGTCGATGTGCAAATCGACCGCTTTGCCGCCTCGCGCTACGGCCTCAACATCGCTGACGTGCAAGACGTCGTGTCCGGCGCGATCGGCGGGGAGAATATCGGCGAGGTTGTCGACGGCCGCGCCCGCTATCCAATCAATCTGCGCTACCCAAGGGAGGTGCGCGACTCTCTCGAGCGGCTAATCGCGCTGCCGATCGTTACCGAGGGCGGCTTGCGTCTCACACTCGGTGAAGTCGCACACATCACCATCGCCGACGGTCCTTCGATGATCCGCAGCGAAAATGGCAGGCTCTCGGCTTACGTCTATGTCGATGTCCGTGGCCGCGACCTCGCTTCGGTCGTGAGTGATCTACAACGTGTGATCGGCCACGATGTGCGGCTGCCCGCTGGCGTCAGCGTCGCCTATTCGGGACAGTTCGAGTACCTGGAGCGCGCCGCATCTCGGCTCATGATCGTCGGACCAGCTACGATCGCCATCATCTTCGTGCTGCTCTACTTCATCTTCCGCCGGTTCGACGAAGCAGCGATTGTGATGGCGAGCGTGCCGTTCGCGCTGACCGGCGGCATCTGGCTCGTTTACCTGCTGGGTTACGACTTCTCCGTCGCAGTCGCGGTCGGGTTCATTGCGCTTGCGGGTTTGGCGGCAGAGTTCGGCGTCGTCATGCTCATTTATCTCAAGAACGCGATCCATGAACGCGAAGAACGTGGCGTTGCACTTACGCCGGCTGTCATCGCTGAGGCCGTGCGCGAGGGCGCGCTGCTGCGCCTCCGGCCCAAAGCCATGACGGTCGCTGTCATCCTTGCCGGCCTCTTGCCTATACTCTGGACCGGCGGCGCAGGTGCTGAGGTCATGCGTCGGATAGCGGCGCCCATGGTTGGCGGCATGTTCTCGGCGCCGCTCTTGTCACTCTTCGTCATTCCCGCGGCGTATTACCTGATCCGCCGCCGCGCGGCCGAGCGCGAAGCGCTCGCACCTTCTCAAACACGGATCGGAAGGGAAGCAGGAGAAACAACATGAAGGGAAAAATCTTTGCGGTGGTTGCTGCGGCATCGCTGGCCTTGGCCGTAGCTGCCTGTTCGCCGCCAAGTTCTTCAACGGGCCAAGCGCCCGCTGCGGAAGAGAAGATGAGCGAGATGCCGGCGCCGGCGCAAGCGAGCGGCCCGATACGCTCCACCGGCGTGGTGACCCAGGTCGATGCTGCCGCGGGCACGATCACCTTCAATCACGAAGCCATTCCGGCGATCAGCTGGCCGGCGATGACCATGCAATTCCAGGCGGAGGATCCAGCGATCCTGCAGGGCATAGCCGTCGGAGATAATGTGATGTTCGAGGTCAAGAGCGCAACGGAAACGGGCGTCGTCACCATGGTCCAGCAGCAGTGACCGGTCGGCCGCCGTCTGCGCGGTGCAGGCGGCGGCGTTGCTCGAACCGGAGGAGATTGCTCAAGTGAACAAGCTCACATGGAACCGGCGGCTGTGGCTGCTTGGCTCGGCTGGCGTTGGCTCAGCGATGCTCTTCGGCGTTTCAGGCCATGCTCAGCAGCAGGCGCCAGTCTATGATCTGCGCGTGAGCCGCGACGCGGGTTGCGGCTGCTGTCATGCTTGGGCTGAAGCGATGCGGAGATCGGGCTCGTTCCGCACGAGCTTGACCGACGAGCCCGACATGGCGGCGCTGAAGCGTCGTCTCGGCGTGCCGGACGATTTAACCTCCTGTCATACAGGCGTGGTCGAAGGCTATGTGATCGAAGGCCACGTGCCCGTCGGGGACGTGTTACGGCTTCTACGCGAACGGCCGGCCAATGTTCGTGGTCTGGCGGTTCCGGGCATGCCGCGCGGTTCGCCGGGGATGGAGACGCCCGACGGTGCCCGCGATCGCTTTGTCGTTTTTGCATTCGAGCGCAACGGCGCGCGGCGTGCTTTCGCCACTCACGGCTGAAAGGGCCGGTATTGTCATGAAGATCGAACACGCCGTGCTGGCCGGCGCGATCTGGACCATGAGCGCGTCCGCCGCAGCACAGGCGCCGCCTGAACCGGAAGCGCCGGTCGAAGCAGAAGCGCCGACCGAGACAAGCGATAGTGGGATCTATGCGAACGGCGCGCTCGATCAGTTTGAGTTCGGCTTTGGGCAGGACGAGGAGTTTCGCTGGGAGGGTGAGGTCTGGGCGGGAAGCTTCAAGCACAGACTGTGGCTCCGAAGCGAAGGGCGGATCGACAGCGAGGGCGACGTGCGCAACGGCCGTCTCGACGTGCTTTACGATCATCCGATCAGCGCCTTCTTCGACATTCAGGCGGGCCTGCGCTACGACCTCGATACTCTGCCGGGGCGCACATGGGCCGCGTTCGGCGTCGAGGGCCACGTTCCTCATCTCTTCAAAGGTTGGGCCACGGCTTACGTGGGCGAGGAGGGTCGCGCCGCGCTGGCGCTGCGTGCGTCCTATGATCGCCTGCTCGCCGAAAGGCTCACGCTGCAGCCCGAAATCAAGCTCAACTTCTATTCCGAGGATGATCCGGAGCGGCGCATCGGCTCGGGTCTCTCCGACATCAACGCGGAGCTTCGTCTGCGATATGAACTCACGGATCGCGCGGCGCCCTATATCGGCGTCGGTTATCGGCGAAGGTTCGGCGACACTGCCGATTTCGCACGCGCCGCTGGCGAACGCGCAGAGGACACTCGCCTAGTAATAGGCGTAAGCAGCTGGTTTTGAGGCGCGATATCCAGCGTCGCACGTCAGCTGTTTCGCGCCGCTCGAATTCGCAGGTGCAAGAGGCGCCTGTTCGAGCGACGCGTGGAGATGATGCTCCCCTCTCGATCGCGAGGAATCCGCCTTCACCATGTATCGTTCGAACGCGAGGTCGCGAAGTCATCTCTAGGAACGTCAGGTCGGCCAAAAGGCGTCGCCTCGGCTGCTTGACCAGTTGGAGTTTGGACGATGCGTATTCTTCTTCTCGCGATCCCGATGGCGCTTCTGGCTCAGCCCGCTTGGGCGCACCACAAGCCCAACCACGGGGACTTTTTCGGGGAGCGTCCGGTCGCCACCCGTGCGGCGCCCCATCCCTGCGGCGGCGTCAGCAATAGCCCGCACGAAAACGCGGCGCTGCAGGCGATGGCGCATCGCTGCCGCCGTCTTGTCGAGCAAGTGCGCGCCTCGCCCAACGACGCTGCGCTGCGCGAACGCTGCGACCGTCTTTCTGGCGCGTTGACGGGCCGGCGCTGTTAACGCGCCGCCGACGCGACGAGGGTTCGGCCGCGCGATTGGTCAAGGCCGCGGGTGGAACTGCCTCTATCGAGCTTTGTTGGGCTGAAGGAAAAGTCCGAACGATGCAGGCCCAAGATTTGAAGGAGTGAGCGCAAGATTGCATGCTCATAGTCCGGCCCACGGCAAGCGCGGAGTGTTCACTCCAACACAGACCAGATCACCCAGAGGGGAAGTTGACGATGAACGGCTCTTATTGTTCCGATCGCCTTGCTCGCTGCTGCATGCTCGCCGCCAGCATAGCGAGAACCGGCTAAGGCGGATGCGGGAATGAACATGGAAGCGTCAGCGCCAGCGGCGGCAGGGGCGGTCACCGGCGCCGGCACAGTGACGCAGGTCGACGCGGCGGCCGGCACCATCACGATCAATCACGGCGCCATCGAAGCGATCAGCTGGCCTGCGATGACGATGCAATTCACCGCCGAAAACCCAGCTATCCTGCGGGGCGTCGCCGTTGGTGATCACGTCCGGTTTGAACTGAAGAGTGCTGCGGAAAACACCGTGGTGGTGGTGGTCACCAAAGACTAGCCCGTCAAGCGTGCGGGGAAAAACAGGACGCCGCGCATCAACAGTAGAGGGTGGACGAACCCTGATGCGGATTTTCGCGCTCCTGCTGTTGAGCTTTGTATTCGTCGCGACGATGACACCGCGACCACCGCTCGCCTTTGGCGCAGATATGAGTTCTCCTTGCGCGTCGATGGACGGTATGGCCGGCGAGGTTTGTCGGGAGCGCGCACAGATGTGCTCCGTGTGCTGCACCGTCACATGCAGCGTAACCGCTGCGCCATTAGGCACAGCGCGCGCTTTTGGCTCGGCGCCGCGTTCACGGGTTGAACCGTCGCCCTCGGAACCGCTCCATAGCTTTCATCGATCGCGAGACCCTCCAGTGCCCCGCAAATAAAGTTGGCCAATGGAAGCAAGGCGCCCAGCGGCGTCGCTTTGGAGCGCACACACGTCAATCACACACATTCAAGAGGATCAATATGCGTATGCTTCTTCTAGCCGGGGCCTTTGCGCTGGTCGCATCGCCAGCGTTTGCCCATCACAAACCAAACCATTCCAGCTTTACATCGCGCACCCAGGTCGCCGCGGTCGCCCGCGACCCCTGTCAAGCTGGACATCGATACCGCCAAGTCGGTGGTCAGAATCAGTTGGCGCAGCGCTGTCGCGAACTTCGCGAGGCGCTGCGTCCGGCGCCAGAAGACGAGACGCTTCGCACGCGCTGCGATGCTGCAGCGCAAGCCTTAAGTGGGCGTGCTTGCGACGATTGATTAATGCCAGTGGGGACCGGCGTTGCTGCGCCGGCCACCTAATTGGAAAGCGGATAGAAACAGCGGCTCTTGCATTGTCTGCACCGCTAGGGTGTCAACTGGGCAAGAGTCGCTGAAGCTCCGCGATCTCACGAGTCTGCTTTTCTATCGTCTGGCGCGCCATGGCGATGACCATTTCATTGCCGGCCGAGGTCACCGCGATGTTGGCCATCGCGACCGCGCCGCGGTGATGTTCAATCATTTTACGCAACCAGGTTTCAGAGACATTCGCCCCCCTGGCTGCCATCATTTGCCGACTCATTTGCTGCTCGGCCGCCATGTAGGCATCGGGACTACCCGTACCTTGCACGCCTTGGAGCATGCTCTGAAGCTCAGCCACGTCGCGCTGTTGATCTGCAGCGGTCATACGGGCCCGCTCGGCTACGGCTGGCTCCACATTGGGTTGAGACAATAAGAGTTCGCTGAGGGAGATGGCGCCGCGGTGATGCTCAATCATCTTGAGCATCCAGGTGTCGGCGGCGCTCGCGCCCTCCGCGGCGGCCATGCGCTCGTTCATTGCGGTCTCGGCAGGCATGTAGATGTCGCTTGCGCTCTGTTGGCTGGCTTGCTGATTTTCGCCTTCCGCCATCGACTGCCCGGTGTCCTGGCCGCCGCAGCCCGCAAGCAAGCTCGCCATGATGGCGAACGCCGCTGTAGTTGAAAAGATT
The DNA here is from genome assembly GCF_004634425.1 of Vitreimonas flagellata. Lineage (NCBI taxonomy): Bacteria > Pseudomonadati > Pseudomonadota > Alphaproteobacteria > Hyphomonadales > Hyphomonadaceae > Vitreimonas > Vitreimonas flagellata. The sequence continues at coordinate 138,483 of NZ_SBJL01000001.1, forward strand.
CGCATTTTGGATGCTCCTGTGACTTAAACTATGGGGCGACGCGTCTCAGTGCTGCGCGGTGATCGAACCAGCGGCGCTCTTGCACGCAGCCTCGCAGCGCCGGCATGATTCAGCGCAGATCGCGCAATGCTCCATATGCTTTGCGTGGCGCTCGCACTCGTCGGCACAGCGCGCGCATGCCTCTTCGCACGCATTTAGCGCCGCTATAAGGACGCTCTCGTTGGTTCCGGTTCGCCGCGAGGCAAATCGCCCGGTCGCCTCGCAAATGTCGGCGCAGTCGAGATTGAGGCGGATGCACTGGCGCAATTGCAGCACCATGTCTTCGCCGAGGCACGCGTCGGCGCAAGCCGTACACGATTGGGCGCAATCAAAACATTCTTCAATACAGCGTATGAGTGCGTCGTTGCTCGGTCCGCTGACCTGCGGGTGGGATGAAATCATCTGCTGGGCATGCATAAAAAGTTCTCCTGGTGTTGGCCCCCCACATGTTGCTAGCCGATCCGAAGCCTCACGAAGGCCATGGCGCCGTCCTGGTCGCCGTCATAGGAAGGCTCCAATTCATCCGGAACGAAGTTGTGGCTGTAGAGCGCGCCGACACCGACGGTGACATTGTCGCGGATCCGAAAATCGCGAAGCGCGCCGAGGGAAGCCTTGGCGACGGTATAGACTTCCCCGGGTGCGAGATCATGCGATTCCACTTGTTCTGCGCGTCCGAAAAAAGTCCAATCGCGATTGGGTCGATACGCGGTCTCGATCGCGAGACCTGTCAGAGCGTTCTCGTCCGTCGGGTCCTTCGCGCCGTAAGCGACCGTTGTGGACCACCAGCTCTCTTCTCCGAGCGGCATGGTATAGATGGCGCTTAACGACCAACGGGTTTCGTCGATCTCGGGCTCTAGTTGTTCGGGGCTTTCGAGATCCGCCCAAGACGCTTGCAACGCTAGCCGTTCAGTTGGATTCCAGCTGAGGCGCACCGATGTCGAGTCGAATTGCGGTTCATCGAAGTCGTAGCGGTCCTCGTCAGGTTCACGACCCGTGAATTGGGACGCCTCAATGCGCCAATCGCCACGCGTATAACCCGCTGTCAGCACGCCGAACGTAATGTGGGTGGAATCGAACCAATGATGGGTGATCGGGGCTTCGGGGCTATCGAGGGCCGACAACCGATGCATGAACGCGGGCGGGCCGAACGCTGGTTCGCCTGGATAGCCCAGATAGACGAATGCGCTCTCGCGAGCCGATAGACGATAGGAATAGGAGCCCGAGAGCTCCATAAACAATTCATGTGGGTGTTGGCGGTCGACAAGAGGCGTAACGCCATCAGCCGTTTCTCCGGACGCGAGCAGGAGAGGATAGCCATCGCGGCCCATGAAAGGATCGGGAGAAAGCATGACGCGTAGATTGAGCCGACCGTTAGCGCCGACGTCACGTCGCGCCGATCCCATCAGCATGCCCGACACGAATGCCTTCTCATCGCCGCGTGGCCCGTCCTGCCAATCATAGACGCCGTTCAGCATGACATGGCCCATCAACGTCCACTCGCCGCGTTCAAACATTTGACCCATGTGCTCGCTCGTGTCGGGCTGCCAAGACGTGCCTGAGGCTTCACGCGACATGGGATAGGGGCCGAGTACGCCTTGCATGCTGCTCATCTGATGATCCATTGCGACATCTCGCTCGGCATTGGCGTCAGCATCGGCTCTGTTGCGGAATCAGTGGCGGGCGTTTCGCTCGGCGGCAGGGGTTCAGTCGGTTGCGGAGGAGGAGCTTCGGCCTCTGCTGCGGTCGCTGCAGGTGCGCTTGACTGCGTAGTCGCCGGTGTATGGCTTTGATGCTGTGCGGCGGCCGTGGGCGCGAAGAGTATGAAAACGGCGGCCGAGAATATGAGATGAATGCGCATTGGAGGTTCCCCCTCGAACTTTGATCAACGGGGATAAACGCATCTCGTTCCGCACAATGTCGCCAAAAGCCTTTTTAAATCGGGCTTTTTGAACGAGCGACCTTACGCACATCTTTCTTATACGCAGCGCATTCGCCGATCACGCATGAATGCCCAAATAGCGATGTTTCGGGAACGGTCGCGCACAGTGCGCTGTTTCGCGATAGGCTGTCACGCGCGGATTAACATGAGTTAGTTGAAGAAAGAGTGGCCATGACTATGCAACATGACAAGCACAACCCTTATCCGCGTTTGGCGTGGATGGCGGGTCTTTCCTTCATCGCTATGTACATCTTGATGTACGCAATGGTTGACCGCTTCTCGAGCGTTTATCCCAATCTCAACCAGGCCTACATGGCCGCTTTGATGGCCGCGCCAATGGTTGCGATTGAAATCGTCCTGATGTCTTCGATGTATCCGAACAAGCGAACCAACATGCTCGTTCTAGGGGGCAGCGCTCTCGTTTTGCTTGGCGCTTTTTGGGCGATAAGAGATCAGGCCGCGATTGGGGATGACGAGTTCTTGCGCTCGATGATTCCCCACCATTCGGGCGCTATTCTCATGTGTCAGCAGGCGTCGATCACCGACGAAGAAATCCGTCAATTGTGCGCGGGCATCGTTTCCAGTCAGCGCCAAGAGATCGAAACTATGAAGCAGATGCTAGATCGCCGCGACTAACGATCTACCGGAGCAAGTGTTCGTCCAAGAAGGCAAAGGTCACCCGCCAGTCCTCGTCGGTTATGCCATGGACGCCGTCGCGGACCACAAAGCGCGGCGCTGACGCGCCCAAAAGATCGAACACCGGGCGCGCGCCCGCGGCTGCTCGATAGGCGCCGCCGGGATCAGCCCAGCTATCTCTTCTTGTATGAGCCAGAAGAAGCGGGCGAGGTGCGATGAGCGCTAGGAGGTCGTGTTGATCTACAGGCGGTGGCGACGTGGCATACGCGCTGAAGCGGCGAGAAAACCAATGCGGGTAGCCGCGCGTGATCGCGCTCACGCTCTCGCCGCTGCGATGCGATGTGAGCGCATCGCCGCCGCGGCCGGATTGAAACGCCAGAACCGCGTCAATCCTTGGGTCGGTAGCGCCCGCAAGCAAAGCCACTTTGCCGAAACGCGATTGTCCCCACGCAATTATGCGGTCTTGGTCCAAGCGCTGGTCGGCTTCCAAAACATCTATCACACGGGCATGCACCCAGGCCCAGGCGGCGATCGCACCTTCCGCGTCAAGTGAGGAGAGCGCAGGCTGGGCGTCCGGCGGGTGATCCGGCACGACATCGCCGCCATAAAACATCGCGACCGCATAGCCCCGCTCAGCAAGGCTTCGAAACGGCGGCCCTAGCATCCACTCCCCGAACACGGCCCGATGGAAGGGGTCGAACACGCCGTACCGGCAGGGGAATGGGTAGTAGAGAAGTGGTGCGTCAATCGCTGCAGGGCGGCCTGGGAACGCAGCTTGGTTGCCGCAGAAGTTTTGCATGACAATGACGGGCGCCGGCGTCTCGCGCCGCGGCAACACCAAAACGAGATTGAAACGTGCGCGTCCTGCAACCTCGATCTCGATCTGCTCGACGCCTTCAATGCCGCCGGCGTCAACCGCTGAAATCATGCGCCGTTGCACAACCATCGCGGGCGCGTCCGCTGGCATTGGTCCATACACTTCTGACTGCAACGCGCCCAGAATTTCGACGCGCCGCTGCCGCCACGCTTCGGCGGTCAAGACAGGTTCGCCGTGTCCTCGCGCAAGCGCTGAAGGTGCGTTGCTGCTCAAGACAGGCCGATCTAGTCGCACACTGCGGTACGGGCCCAGGGTAAAGAGCCAAGCCAGCAGTAATAACAATGCGGTCGCGGCGAGAGCAGCGCCCAATAAGGCGTATCGCATCACGTGCGCCCAATCCGTTCAAAGAGTCGCGCGCGTTACGAGCCGCACGACTTCGTCGCGACAATCGTCTATAAAATTATACGCATCGATCTTTGAAATCCCGCAGCGCGACGGCGAAGAATCTTGGGACAAGATTCAAACTCGGAATGTCGGACGGCCATGCTTGTGGCCGTGTGCGACGCAATGCATGTTCAGTTCGATGGGGCCGCCCTAGCTCAGTGGTAGAGCAGCGCAGCTGTAATGCGAAGGTCGGGTGTTCGAATCACCTGGGCGGCCTCCACCCCATTGAGTGTCGCTGCTCGTGCATACATTGCACCGCGGAGAGTAGAGCGTCTCGCTGCGGATTTGCCCTTACTTACGTGCATCGATCAAAAATCAGCGCCGCCCTGTGGGTTCGGAGCTTTGCCGACGCAGCAGACGGGGAAGTTCGGTCCCGACAAGACCCACGGTGTCGCTCAGCGCGGCGCGGCCGCGTCTAAACAAGACAATCGTACTCCATGAGATCGCGTAAGCAAGGATCAGGCTGACAACGAGCTGCGTGAAGTCGCTCGTAAACGTCAAACGCTGCACAAAGTGGAGGGCGGCAAATGCTGTTGCGGCGCCCGCCGCAAAGGGGGCGGCGGTGAGATAAAGATCGCTCAACCGGATGGGGCCGCGCCGTGTGGCCCACCACCAAAGCGCGGGCATGCGCACGAAGAGATCGCTCAACGCGAATGCGGCCGCGACACCAACCGCGCCCCAGCGCAGTCCCACCACGAACGCAGTGACGCTGGTGAGCGTGCTGAAGGCGCTCCAGGCCAAGTAATCGCGCATCCGCGCCTGGCTGATGAACAAAAGGTCCATCGACATGCTGACGGGGCGGTGCAGCGCCGCAAGGGTGAGCCAAGCAAAGATCGGCGCGGCCGGCGCCCATTGGGCGCCAAGCACAAACGGCACGAGCACCGGCGCGGTGGCGCCGACCGCGACGACGCCGGGTGTCAGGAACAACATGAGCTGACGGATGACGCGAAGATATGCGTAGCGGTAGCGTTCACCGTCGTCGTTGAGCCTTGAGAGGATGGGCAACAGCAATTGCTGCAGCAAGGTGTTGATGCGTTGGATCGGGATAATCGCAAGCTTGTTGCCGCGATCGTAGAAGCCAAGCTGCGCGCCGCCGACATACCGGCCAATGAGAACGCTGTCGGCCTCGCGCGCCATCACGGTTGCGCCTTCCGCGACCATGATGGCGGCGCCAAACTTGTAGAAGCGAAAGAGGCCCCGGAACGAGGGCGCTTCGCGAGGGATCCAGCCGACGCCCAGCCACACCCCAAGAAGACTGACCAATTGTTGAACGCCAAATCCCAGGACAAGCGCCCAATAGCCCGCGCCCAAGAGCGCCGCGATTAAGCTCGCGGCAAAGCCAAGCGCCATGCCCAAAGCGCCGATCATTGCAACCCAGCCAAACTTCATTTGCCGATTGAGCAGCGCTTCGTGGACATTGGTGAGGCCGGTCAAGATCAAGAAGATTGATGACACCGCCGCGACTGCGCCCGCGCGCGGGTCGTTGTAAAAGTCAGAAACGAACGGAGACGCACCAAGCATGAGCGCTGCGGCGGCACAGCCAGCTAAAGCCGTGATCCAGAAGAGCCCGCTCACTTGGTCGCGCCGAAGCGAGGGCGCCTGGATTAGGGCTTGGCCTATGCCGAAATTGAGGATGAGCGCCGAAATCGAAACGAGAGGATCGATCATGGCGTAGACGCCATAATCGATCGGCTGCAACAGACGGGGCAAAATGAGAAGTGACGCCGCTTGAAACGGCAGCTTCAAGCATTGCGCGATGCCGATAGCGAGGGCGCCATTGACGGCATGGGTTTGCATCGACGCATGCTTCGCCTCAAAAATCGGATCTCCGCTGCTCATGCTTTCCCGCCGCCAAGCGAGCTTGGGAATCTGCAACCACCACCAGATGAGCATAGCGCGACAAGCCGCCCAAACGCGTCGGCCCTAACGCCGCCGCCGTTATCGCTGGCGTTGGGGTCATCGGCTGTTGGCACCAGCTTCTCGCCCTCGTTTAAGAACGCAATCGTCATCAGGCACGCCGATCCAGACCCGCCGTTGCGTCGATGTGTTATCGCAGCCCGCCGAGGGAGTATTGCTCAGTGCGATTGCTTTTGCGCCAGCAAGATAAGCGCAGCAGCTGGATCGGATGCCACATCGCCAAGCAACGAAGGCATGACAGCTTTGTCTACAAGCTGGAAGCTCGCGCCGAGCACCGCGCCCCAATCCTCGGTTTCGTTGAAGGCCTGATGTGTCGGGGGACTCCACACGAACCAGCCGCCGTCAGCAAGTATGTCGGCGATGCTGGCGCAGAAGCGGAAAAAATCGCTAGGTAATGTGGGCGCATTGAGCGCCAGCGCGACGCTGAAACCATCTTTGCTGCGAGGCGAGGGGACGCCACCTGTTACGTACCTAGGCAGCAAGCGATCGTTCCTGTCGCCCGCGTGATACTCGCCTCGCGCGAGCGCGCGAATCCCAAGCGAGCGTCCAACATCGCCATCATCGATTCCGCTTACGGGCCCATAGGCTGTGAGGCGTCCCGCAAGCCAGCCGCCCCCGCAACCGATATCGAGGATATCGACACTGAGCGGCTGCAGCCGAGCGAGCCAGTCGAGCGTTATCGATCCGGTCCAAATCTCAACGTCGGCCGAACGCCGCTTTCCCCGATACGAAGCAGAATAGTCGCGATACGCCGCACGCAGAGCGCCGAACGCATCGTCGTTCATCAGAACGCCAAGTGTCCGGCGCCGTGTGTCACTTCCGCGCCAAGATAGGCCTGAGCGAGGATCACCAGCACACTCAAAGCTAGGACTGTTTCGTAGAAGCGGCTGCCTTGGCGAACGGCGGCCTCGTCAACCGGTTTTTTGAGCCACCAAACGAAGGCGATGAGGAACGGGATCGCGGTGCCGATCCACCGGTGCAGAACAAGCGCGGATTCATCATCAGCCGCAGGAAGACCTGCATTGGCCCAACCCAATGGCGCGGCGGCAAAAGCGCCGAGCGTGGCCACAGCAAGCAAGATCTTATTGCTGGCCGCGTAGATGGGCTTGCGACGGATGGCGGCCATCGCTTCCAAGAATGCGACGGTAAGCAGCAAGGCGATGGGAAAATGGATGACGGCTGGGTGCCACACGCCAAGCCAGCGTATGATCCTGCCTGACATGGTGGTTGGGCGGGCATCATGATCCATCATCATACCGCCCGCGCCTTCAGCGGTCGGCCATGTCATTTCGCCGGGCTGCATCGCGCCCATGTCGTGTTCGGGTGCGGCCTGCGATGCGTCGGTTTGCGCTGCTTGCGGGGGATGTTGCTCGCCGCTGTGAGCGAAAGAGATTTGTGGGGTTAGCAGCAGTAGCGAAAACGCCACGGCCAGCACTGCCGCAATGCGGACCATCGACTTCGTGTTCGCCATATTCTTCCCCTCAAAGGCCCGCGCCGCACGAGCCTTAGCTGCGTGCGGCGCTCGCTTCCGTTTCGAATCAAAGCACGTGGATTTCCGTCACCATCGGACGGCCGTTGTCGTTCATCAGCTCAAAATGAACACGCTGGCCGACGCTGACGCCTTGCAAGACGGCGGCGGAATGCACGCGGAAAGTCATCGTCATTGCTGGCCAGCCGAGGCTCGCGATCGGGCCGTGATTGAGGGTGACGGTGCCGGCCTGCGCATCAAGGGCGGTCACCGTTCCCTCACCCTCGGCGGTTTGCGGCACCGCCTGATGGTTTTCTCCCTGATGGGCGAGGGCTGGCGCGGCCATAGCGAAGCTTGACGCCAACGCCGCAGCAATCGCGGTGACCAGAAGTTTGCGTTTCATGTAAATTCTCCGTTCGTGAGCGTCGGGGCCGCTCACATCCTTCAATACGCGCGCGGCTTGCCAATCCCTCAGCTGTCCGCTGCGGCGCTGGCCGTCGGCCCGTTCTTGCGCCGGCGCCCGCCGCCGAACCGGATGCGGTAGGGGATGAGCACGATGCCGGCGATGACCGACAAAAGCGTGATAGCGGTCACGATGATGATAAGAGGATGATTGAAATCCTCGTGGTTTTGCCAGTCCATGATGTGGAGCGCCCACAACGTGTCATAGAGCCGCCAAATATCGGAGCGGCGCGCGGTGACAGCGCCAGTATTGGCGGCGACATAAACCGCCAAGCCGCCATCTGCGAATTGGGCCCGCCACGCAGGCAGGGCGCCACGATATTCTGAACTTTCGGTCTCGATCAGCTCGACCCGCGTAGGCGCCGAGGCGAGCGTTACGTGACCTCGCGCAACCGCAGTGGCGGCCTCAGCATCGAGCGGCGACAGCTGTCGAAACGTGGCGGCCTCAAAGAGTGCTGGCGGGCCGTCTGCGAACTCGGCGACGATGACTTGCCCGAGCGTGGGACGCGTCTCGATAGTCAACTTGATGGGGGCTCTGCCTTGTGCGTCGCGGAGCCCGCCTAAAGCCGGCCCATCGGCGATGGCGAGCGGAGACGCCGTCTCAGGCGGGCGTATCAAATGCTCGCTGCGGATCTGCTCGATCGGGATGATCGTAAAGAAGAGTCCGCTGACAACCCAAAAGACAATCTGCACCCCGACCAGGAGCGCAAGCCATTTATGTACAAAAGACGCCAAACGCGCGAGATTCACGATGTCCCCCCCCAGGTGTTCGTAGTTCTATGTCGCCCGCGGCGCTGCGCGTGCGGCGGAGCTGACTACTGCGCTGATTACTGCCCCGGCGGATGCTCCATATTAGGCATGTCCGACATGTCGTGATCGGGCGTAGTTGGCGCGGGCGCGGGGGTAGGTGCAGGCGTGGGCTCAGCGCGGGGCCGCCGTGGCGCCGGCGTGCTCGGTGCGGGCGTTGCCGCCGGTTCGGTCGCGGGCGCCGTCTCTGCCGTTTGCGGCGCGGCAGGCGCGGGCTCTTGTGTCGTCACAGTGTCAGTTGGCGGGGATGCATCTTGATTGGCCGCTGGCTGGCATGCCGCAAGCGCGGCGGCGGCGAGAGCAACGATCGCGAATTTTCTCATTGTCGATTTCCTTCTGGAGTTGTTCAAAACCAGGCGCGGATGCCCAAGACCAAACGGGTGTCTTCCGCGTCTTCGCCTCTCGCTTCAACGTAATCGCGCGTGTCCCCGAAGCTGCTTGACCACTCGATCCCGACATAAGGTGCGAATTCGCGTCGGATTTCGTAGCGCAAGCGCACGCCCAGTTCTGCGTTCGTGAGGCCAGCGCCCGTTGCAAGTTCGGGAACGTCCTCGGCCGAAAAGTCGATCTCGGCGCGCGGCTGCAGAATGAGGCGCTGGGTTAAACGCAGATCGTATTCGGCTTCAGCGCGTGCGCTCAACTCGCCTTCATTGGACAAGAATGCCGCGACATCGACCTCGAACCAATAGGGCGCAAGACCTTGCACCCCGACGACAAGATCGGTGCGATCAGCGTCGGGTGTATAACGCTGGCGGACGCCCGCTTGGAAGTCAAAGTAGGGCGTGAATGCGCGACTGTAGAGCGCTTCAATTTCGCCGCTTTCCAGTTCGCCGTTGATGGCGCCTTCGCCCTCGCTCTTCCACCAGAAGCGGTTGATGTCGCCGCCATACCAGCCCTGTGCGTCCCAGACATAGCCGTCCGCGCCATCGCCGAACGTCGCCTCAAGACGATCGAGAATGACGACACTGGTGCGGATGTCGCCATTCTCAACCAGCAATTGCTCGCGCGCGGCAGCCATTTGCTGAGCATCGAAGTAAAGATCGGCCGCGTGCGCGGGGCCTGCGCCTGCAGCAGCCGGAGGAGGCGGCTCGGGTGGTCGCCCCGCATTGTCGGCGCTGGTCTCCACATTGGGCATCATCGTCATGCCAGTCATGTCTTGACCGGCCTCGCTTGGGGGCGTTTGCGGCCAGGCCATCTCGGGCATCGTCGACATGTCGTGTCCAGCATGTGGATCGGGCTGGGTCGCCTGCGGCATGGTCATGCCCGGCATGGTGTGGCCGGCGTGTGGATCAGGCGTCGCTGACGGCATGGTCATGCCAGGCATGTCATGGGCCGGCGCCTGCGGATCGGGTTGTGTGGCCTGCGGCGCTGGCATCGTATGGCCTGCATGCGGATCGACAGTTTGAGCCGGTTGCGCAGTCGCTGGAGGCGTTTGCTGGTGGGCGGAATGATCGCTTGTTTGCGCAAGCGCGGGGCTTGCGACCGCGAGCACAAGCGGGGTGAGGGTGGCGGCGAAAAATCTCACGAGACGTCTCCGTCAAGCGGACGGATGGTCACGACGTTGAACATGCCCGCATGCATGTGAAGCAAGAGGTGGCAATGAAACGCCCAATCGCCAGGATTATCGGCGGTGAGGTCGAAAGTCACCTTGCCGCCCGGCGCGACATTCACAGTGTGCTTCAAGGGCTGGTGACCGTCATGGCCGTTGACCAGTTCGAAGAAGTGGCCGTGGAGGTGAATGGGATGCGACATCATCGTGTCGTTGACCAGCGTCACGCGTACGCGCTCGTTTCGCTCAAACCGGATTGGTTCGACCAGTTCGCTGAAGCGGCGCCCGTCAAAGCCCCACATGAAACGTTCCATATTGCCGGTGAGGTGAATCTCCATCGTCCGGGAGGGCGCACGGCGGTCGCGATTGGGCGTCAGTGCGATGAGGTCGGTGTAGACGAGAACACGGTGATCGACGTTTTCGAGCCCCAGCGGGCGCTCGCCCATCCGGTTTTGCGGCATCGGCGAAATTGTTTGGACGCCGACGCCGACCGCCATGTCTGGCGGGGCGTTTTCTGGGTCGCGCATATTCATGGCACCCATGTCCATACTCGAATGATCCATAGCGTTCGCGCCAGCGCCCATGTCGTGGTTCATCCCGGCCATGCCACTCATGTCCATGCCTGAGTGGTCCATACCGGGCATGGCGCCGGACATATCCATGCCGCCCATCCCGCCCATATCCATGCCCATGTCGCGCATGGTGAGATTTGGGACTTCGCGTAGTGGCGGGACCTCAGCGCTCATGCCAAGCCGTGGCGCCAAGGTGGCGCGGCCCATCCCGGAGCGGTCTATGGCTTCGGAGACAATCGTGTAAGCGCGGTCTTCGGTCGGTGTGACAATGACGTCGTAGGTTTCAGCGACGGAAATTTGGAATTCATCGGTTTCGACAGGTCGCACGTTTTCGCCGTCGGCTTGGACGACGGTCATGGCGAGGCCCGGAATGCGCACGTTGAAGATCGACATCGCCGAGGCGTTGATGATGCGCAGCCGCACGCGCTCGCCGGGACGAAAGAGACCCGTCCAGTTTTCGTCAGGCCCATGACCATTGATCAAATACGTGTAGGTTGAGCCGCTGACGTCGAGCACGTCGCGCGGGTCCATACGCATTTCAGCCCACATGCGCCGGTCGGCGGCGCTCATCCGGTCTTCACCTGAAAGGAGGCCCGCCACCGTCGTTCGTTGATAATTGAAATAGCCGGGGCTTTGCTTCAGGCGCGCCAAGATCTGGTGCGGATGCATGAAGCTCCAGTCCGACAAAACGAGCACATGTTCGCGGTCGTATTCGATCGGATCGCGCGAAGCCGGATCGATGATGATCGGTCCGTAATGGCCTAATGCTTCCTGCAGGCCTGAATGGCTATGATACCAAAACGTGCCCGCCTGAATGATCGGGAACTCATAGACGAAGGTTTCCCGCGGACGGATGCCCGGAAAGCTGATCCCCGGCACGCCGTCCATTTGGAAGGGAAGCAGGATACCGTGCCAATGGATCGAAGTGTCTTCGTCGAGCGTGTTGGTGACGGCGAGGCGGACGTTTTGGCCTTCTCTCAACCGCAACAACGGGGCTGGCAGCGTGCCGTTGATGGTCACGGCGTGTCCGGTTCTCCCGCCCACCGTAAAAGGTGAGCGGCCGATGCTTAGCGCCACATCGGGGCCGGTGAAGGTGGTCATGGCCGGCGCGATGCCGGGCGAGCCCGTCTGGGCCCAAGCAGGAAGCACGCTCTCGAACGCCAGCCAGCCGGCTCCCACGCCCGCAGCCTTCAATAGCGATCGACGGTCGAGGGCCTTGCGCACCATGTTGCTCCACTCTGAGAAAAACCCGACAGTATCTTAGAATACGCGCGCTTCGGCGCGATCCCTCAGCCCTTACGCCTGAGATTGGCGCCAGGATGCGGGAAATCGGCAACCGGCGCGTAAACGCCAATAGATGCAGCACTGAAAAAGGGGAGGCGTGGATGCTGAAGAAATTGATCGTCGTTTTTGTCGCGGCCTGGGCCATGGCGGGCGCGGCGGCGGCACAGCCCAGCGCCGACGAGGCGGCCGTGGAAGCGGTCCTCTCAGGTTACCGGCAAGCGGTTGAGGCCCGCGACGGCGAGGCGGCCGCACGCTACTTCTGGCCGGACTCGCAAGTCTTCGAGCAAGGCGGCGTCGAGGGCGATTTTGCCACCTACCTTGCTCACCACTTGGGGCCCGAACTGCTCGAAATCGCCAGCTTTGATTTTGACGGCCTTGAGACTGACGTCGAAGTGGTGGGGGATCTCGCTTACGCCAGCGAAGTCTACACTTACGAAATCACGTTCCCTCAAGCCGCAGCCCGCGCGCCGATTTCACGTCGCGGAGTCGCCACCAGCGTGTTGCAGCGTCGCGGCGACGCGTGGCGTATCGTCGTCTATCATTCCTCCGCTCGTGCACCGCGGCCGCCAGCAAACTAAGGGCGATCAGCGCTGCTCGTTTCGTGCGTTCACAAGCGGGCTCGGCGGGACCTGAACGCCGCCAGATGCTGGCGCCAAAAACCACGTGGGTAATCGGCGTCACGCAGACCTAATTCGTCGGCGGCGACGCCGCGGCGATCGTCATGCGCTGTTCCGAAGAGCCAATCCCAAATGAGCAAGACCTCGCCGAAATTGACTTGGGCGTCCTCGTAGTCACGCTTGTGGTGCCAGCGGTGCATCTCGGCGACGCCCAACAGGCGGCGGAATGGTCCGAGTGTGTAGTCGATATTGGCGTGCTGGAAAGCCAGATGCACCGGCAGAATCGCAAACCATGCGGCAAGCGCTGCCTGCGGCGCGCCAAGAACCGCCACAGCGACAAGTCCTGGCGTCGCCAGAAGGAGCGCGCTCACCAAATGGCGGCGCTCACCGTTCAGCCAATAGAGACGTTCGGGGCTGTGATGAGGCTGATGGAAACGCCAAAGAATTGCCGAGCGATGGCTCCAGCGATGCATCCAATAGAGGCCGAAATCGATAACAATTCCGACGCCGAGAACGCTGGCCCAGAGTGGCCATGTGTTGGGCCAAAGTCCGCGTGACAGCGCCGCTGTGCTGAGCGGGTAGATGAAATGCACGCTCGCCTGAATAAGAGCCGCACCCATAAGATTATACTGGATGTCAGCCCAGAGATCGCCGTGGTTCTTGGTCCAGGCCTGCTGATATGGCGAGAGCCGCTCCAGTCCCCCAATCACAAGCGCGCCGGCAAGCGTCAGAATGGGTAGAGCAATGGCGGCGCCCGGCGAGGCGGCCAACGTCACGGCGCCAATAGATACGATCCCGATGATGAGCGGGTAAGCTAGATAGCGAACGGCAAGGCGCATTGGGGTCTCCTCGCGTCCAAGTTGGCGAGGGCCGTCCCTTAAGGCTTGAACGAAACAGCTACATTTCGTCGAATTTGATCGCGCCCGTGATGGTGAGCGGGCTTGCGCCAAACATGCGCACGCAAGTCCGCGAGAAGTGAGCCGAGTCTGCAAAGCCGCCATGATGAGCGGCCTCGGTGAGCGAAAGGCCCTGGGCGACGCCGGTCATGGCGCGGCGGAGCTTTGACCAAAGCAGGAAAGACCGGATCGGCATCCCGATTTCATCGCGAAAAAGGTGCGCGGCGCGTGATTGCGAGAGATTGAGAGCGCGCGCGATTGCGCGCGCGTCAAGTGGCGCCTCGCTCTCGTGAAAGGCGGCGAGCGCTCTACCAATGCGAGCGTCGCGGGTTGGCGCAATCTCCGCCGCGCCCAACAAATGGGCTAGTCGCTCGGATGGATCGGCGTCTTCATCCGCGATCGAGGTTTCAACAATGGTGGCTAATTCTTCTGCTTGGACCGGGGACAGCACGCTGATCCGATCGCCGATTGCATGAGCGATCCGCCGCCCGGATGGGCTGTCGGGATCGACGTAGAGAAAGCTGCTGGGATATGCAGCCGTAGCGCGGTGGGCCAGGTTGGCGGGCGCCACAAATCCTTGGCCGTGATGTTGCCCGCTTGCGTCCACGAGCAGAGCGTGGGGGCCAGCGAATGCTTGAATGGCGTGGTGGCTATGAAAGTCATTGTCGCCTGCAGCGCCCAGGAATGCGGCCCACCACGGCCCGATGCGTGCTGCGCCGCGCCATTGGGCGGCTTTATTCATCGCGAAGCGCCCGTGCGAGAGCGACTTTGGCGCGGTAGACGCGCGTTTCGACCGCTTTGGTCGTCAAATTCAGCACGCGCGCCGCGTCATGATGGCTCATGCCGCTAATCGCCGTTAGCAGCAGTGGCTCTTTCAGACCCGCCGGCAAGGCTGCAATCGCGGAATCGAGCCGTGCAAGGTTGCGTTGCAAGGCTTCATCGCTTGAATCTGTTGTGGCGGCGATATCTGGGGATGTCTCGATACTTTCGGCGCCGAAGAAGAAGCGCCGGACGGCGCGGCGGCGGGCCCAGTCGCGGCATTTGTTGAGCGCGATCCGCTTGACCCACGCGGGAAATGGACGGTCCTTGTCATAACGAGCAAGCGCCAGCCAGGCAGCGGCAAACGCTTCCTGTGTGAGGTCATAGGCTTCGTCGGCGTCGGCGACATAGGAGCGCACGAACCGATAGACCTTCTCCTTGTGGCGGCGCATGAGCAGAGAAAATGCCGCCTCCTGACCGGCGAGCGCCGCGGCCACGAGCGAAGCGTCATCGCTTTCGGGCGATGGGACGCTCATTGCGGCTCGGTGGTCAACGCCTCAACGACGGTGTCGTCGAAAATCGCCTTCTGCTCATCGTTCAAGACCTCGCGCATCGCAAACATGTGAGCGATGGTTTCGGTCTGCAGCCGTCCCATCGCACCATGAAATCTCTCGACGGCAGCGGCCACCCTTGGACCATTCTCGTGCTCTTCGCGGATGGCCGCGGCCAGTTCCGCGTTCGCGGAGCGCATTTCAAGTTCAAGCGCGTGCTTGCGGGCGGCGAATGCTGCCTCCAGCGTCTCAATTCTAGCGAGTTGATCGCCGCTCAACTCCAGCCGGTGATGCACGACATCGTGCATGGAGGGGGCGGGCGCAGGCGCTAGCGCCTTCATGCCTAACCAGACCCCGCCAAAGCCTGCCGCCAGCGCCACCAGGGCCGTCACCAAGATGGCCCGAACCGAAAGTTTCAACGATCATCCCCGAGCAATGTTGAGGGCGCATAAGCCGCGTGGACCGCGAACGGCGAGAGGTCGCTTTCGGGGCGGGCCACGGCGCTGCCCGCGAACACGCCGAACGTGAGCATTACGGCTGCCAGACCCGCCTGCCAGCGCCAACCGCGCGTTTGTCCAACACGTATCCGCGCGCCTTCGATCCGGCCCCACACCCGAGGCTCCAGCTGATCGAGCCGGTGGTCAAGGGGACGGTCGCGAAGCGCTGACAGCAATCGTTCAAGATCAACGTTCATGGTCTCTAACTCTTGTTCCACCAGCAATACGCACGATTGCGCCGGAACCCTCAAGGGGCCTCTGCTTGAGGGGTTTGGACAGGCGCTGCGTAGCAAAAGGGAGGGGTGAGCAACCCTCAGGGCGAAGGAGCACGGGCTTATGGATCAACCGATTGTTGTTCAGCAGGCGTACTGGAACGACTGGAACGCGGCCAAGAACGAGCGCCCGCTCTCTGACATTTCCGCCGATCAGCGCGAGTTGGTGGTGCAATGGCTGTCCGAGATTGGGCGCACCGACCTTAAAATTCTTGAGGTCGGATGTGGGGCAGGCTGGCTTTGCCCCTCGCTGAAGCCATTTGGAAAAGTCACCGCCACCGATCTCTCCGACGCGGTGCTTCGCGGGGCGGCGGAGCGCGTCCCTGATGTTAAGTTCGTCGCCGGCGATTTCATGGAAGTCGACTTGGGGAGCGAACAGTTTGATGTGATCGTCAGCCTCGAAGTGCTGTCGCATGTGGCTGATCATCCGGCCTTCATGGGCAAACTCGCCAGCCTTTTGCGCCCAGGAGGGCTGCTGATGTTGGCCACGCAAAACCGTCCGGTGCTTGAGAAGCACAATATTGTACCGCCGCCCGCGCCAGAGCAATTGCGCAATTGGGTCGATCGCGATGAATTGACGGCGTTGCTGATGCCGCACTTTGAGATACGGCGACTGCGATCCATATCTGCTACGGCCAACAAGGGCTTTTATCGGCTCATTCTCGGGCGCAAAGCCAAGCGCGCTATGCGCACAGTGTTTGGACGGAGCCTCGAAAACGCGATGGCGCGAGCGGGATTGGGTTGGACGCTCATTACGCTTGCGCGAAAACGCTGAAGCAAAGTTAGGACAGCATTTGAACCGCCGCGGACTTTTATCAACCACCATTTTGTTGCTCGCTGCCAGCGTGACGCCCGGCTGCGCGCAAGAGGTGCAAGCGACACCGATGCAGGTGCGGCGCGACGCCGGGTGCGGGTGTTGCGAAGTATGGACCCAGCAAATGGGGGCGAGCGGACGTTTTCGTACAACACTCGTCAACGAAGCGGATATGGGCGCGTTGAAGCGCCATCTGGGCGTGCCCGACGATCTTGCCTCATGTCATACCGCAGAGGTGGAAGGCTTTGTGATTGAAGGCCACGTGCCAGTGCGCGAAATCATCCGGCTCATTGAAGACCGTCCGGCCGGCGTCCGAGGACTTGCGGTCGCCGGCATGCCCGCGGGTTCGCCCGGCATGGAAATGCCGGATGGGCGGCGCGACGCCTTCGATGTCGTAGCATTCGGCGCCGAACGGAGCGTGTTTGCGAGCTATCCCGCTTCGGCCTGATGCAGCACCGATGAGCTGGCGGCGGCGCATAGTTGTTTTTGGCGCTTATGGCGGTGGCAACTTTGGCAATGATGCGTGTTTCGAGGCCACGCTCGAATGGCTGCGCACAGCCTTCACCAATGCGTCGATCCTGGCTGTTTGCGTCGATCCGGAGCTCACATCAAAGCGATTTGGAATTCCGGCAGTTAGCTTGAGGTCTGCATCGGTCCTGCCGCGTTGGTTGGACACATTGCTGCTGCGCCAGCCCAGCCTCTGGCTGAATTGGCTGGTCTGTCTTCGCGCGTTGAAGCGCTGTGATCTCTTGGTCGTCGCCGGCACCGGCGCCATTCATGATTTCCGTGACCGCCCCTGGGGATGGCCCAGCCGCTTCTTGCGCTGGATACTTGCCGCGCGTCTACGCGGCGCATCCGTTTGGTTTGCCTGCGTTGGCGCGGGTCCGGTTCTCAACCCGGTCAGCCGATTGATGATGGTCTGGGCGGCAAAGCTCGCGGCCCGGCGCTGCTACCGTGACGAGAGCTCTCGGGCCTACATGAGCGCGCGCGGGGTGGATGAAAGCCAGAGCCTGGTCACCGGCGATATCGCCTTCTTGCTGCCCGCGCCGACGCCAAACGATCGCGTCGTCGAACAAGCTGTCGTTGGCGTCGGTGTCATGAACTATCGAGGTTGGCGCACCAACGAAAAGGTCTATCGCGCCTACATCGAAAGCATCGCCCATCTTATCGAATGGCTGAAATTCAAGGAGCACAAGGTTCGCATTCTGATCGGTCAACGGCCGACTGATCTCATCGCCGTCGGCGATCTTGAAGCGCGCTTAGGCTATACGCTTATGAGCGATGCTGAGCGTCAAGTCCGCTCATATCAAGACATCTTGAGTGTGGTCGCCGACACTGATGTGGTCGTGGCGTCACGTTACCATGTGCAGATTGCCGCCCTCAAAATGCGCCGCCCGGTGCTCTCGATCAGCTATGGACCCATGAACGACGATTTGATGCGCGCCGCGGGGCTTGGCGAGTTCATTCATGACATCGAGCACATGGAACATCGCGCGCTCATTTTGCAGTGCGACCGACTGATCAATATGCGCGTTCACTACGCAAAGGCCGTGCAAACGGAAATCAAGGCATTGGAGATGGGGCTGCATGAGCGACTGCGAGACTTCATTTCGCCTTCCTAATCCGGTTTGGCGCGCGTGTGGATTTCGTCGTGGGCGTGGAGGGGGCCGGCGTGGCCGCAAGGTCGTCGAGAATCGGGCACTCGGGACGATCGTCGCCGTGGCAGGCATGGACAAGCCGCTTCAGCGTCCGCGACACCGCTCGCATGTCCGCTATGCGGGCGTCGATGTCGGCCAGGTGCTTTTCAGCAAGGCGGCGCACCTCGCGCGAGGACCGGCGCCGGTTGCGCCAAAGCGTCAGCAACGAGGCGACCTCGTCAAGCGAGAAACCCAAATCCCTGGTCCGCCGGACGAACTGGAGCATCGCGACTTCCATGTCGCCATAGTCGCGATAGCCGTTGTCGCGACGGTCGGCCGCTTCAATGAGGCCTATGCTCTCATAATAGCGGATCATCTTCGCCGATACGCCCGATTGCTCGGCGGCCATGCTGATGTTCATTTGGAATTCGCTCGTGAATTTTTCCCGTTGACCTTCCCATTGTGGGAAGGTGCAGATTGCTTTTCAAGTCAAACCAGGAGCGCGAGCGCTCGCGTTAGTCAGCTATGAACACCCACGACCACAGCGACGATCATAAGAGCCATGCAGGCGCCGATAGCGCGCCGCGCGATCCCGTCTGCGGCATGACGCCTAAGCCTGACACGCCGCATCGGCTCATGCACGCGGGCCAAGAGGTGTTGTTCTGCAGCGCTGGCTGCAAGGCCAAGTTCGAGGCTGACCCGACGAAATACACAAAACCCGCTGAAGAGCATGCTTACTGCGCGCAACCCGCCGTAGCGAGCGCCGGCGCTTCTTGCCATGGGCACGGACATAGGGTGCACGGGGCGCCTAGCGTCGATCTCAACACCGTTCCGGCGGGGTCGAAGTGGACCTGCCCGATGCATCCTGAAATCGTGCGCGCCGGTCCAGGCTCATGCCCAATCTGCGGCATGGCGCTTGAGCCGATGATGCCCAGCGCGGACGCCGGACCCAATCCGGAACTGATCGACATGACGCGCCGCTTCTGGATCGGCGCTGCGCTCGCATTGCCGGTGTTAGCGCTCGAAATGGGCCGCCACTTCCTTGGTATCGATGGTTTCGTGCCGCCAGCTTGGAATGGTTGGCTGCAGTTCGCGCTGGCGAGCCCTGTCGTGCTGTGGGGCGGCTGGCCGTTCTTCGAGCGCGGCTGGGCCTCGCTCAAGACGCGCAATCTCAACATGTTCACTTTGATCGCGCTGGGGACCGGCGTGGCGTGGTCCTATAGCGTCATCGCTTTGCTAGCGCCCTCGCTTTTTCCGGCGGGGTTCCGCGACGCGCACGGCCTCGTGGCTGTCTACTTCGAGGCGGCCGCCGTGATCACTGTGCTTGTTCTGTTGGGTCAGGTGCTTGAGCTGCAAGCGCGCGAACGTACCGGCGGGGCCATTCGTGCACTGCTTGATCTTGCGCCCAAAACGGCGCGTCGTCTGCGTGACGGCGCCGAAGAAGAAATTCCGCTCGATCAGATCGTCGTGGGCGACCGCCTGCGCGTGCGTCCGGGTGAAAAAATCCCCGTCGACGCCATCGTGCTCGACGGTCGCTCTTCCATCGATGAATCCATGGTGACGGGCGAATCCATGCCGGTGACGCGGGAGGGCGGCGAGCGCGTGATCGGCGGGACCCTCAATCAAACCGGCGCATTGGTGATCGAAGCCGATCGCGTCGGCGCTGACACAATGCTCTCACGCATCGTCCAGATGGTGGCCGAGGCCCAACGCTCGCGCGCTCCAATTCAGCGGCTAGCGGACAAGGTTTCGGGCTGGTTTGTGCCGGCCGTTATTGGCGTCGCCGTGATCACCTTTTTGGTGTGGTGGGCCGTTGGTCCATCGCCGGCGTTGTCATACGGTCTGATCGCTGCGGTTTCGGTGTTGATCATTGCCTGTCCGTGTGCGCTCGGGCTCGCAACGCCCATGTCGATCATGCAGGGCGTGGGGCGCGGGGCGCGCGCGGGCGTCCTCATCAAGAACGCCGAAGCGTTGGAGCGGTTCGAGAAGGTTGATACGCTTGTGCTCGACAAGACCGGCACGCTGACCGAAGGCAAGCCGGCGGTGACAGCGATCCACACAGCTGTGGGCGGCGATCTCGACGAAACGCTGCGCCTTGCCGCAAGCCTTGAGAACCGCAGCGAACATCCCCTCGGCTTGGCTATTGTCGCCGCAGCGCAGGCGCGCGGCGTTGGGCTTGTCGAGCCTACAGAATTCGACTCGCCCACCGGCAAGGGCGTCCTCGGCGTCGTCGAGGGGCGCAATGTCGTGATTGGCGCCGAACGCTTTTTAGACGAGCAGGGCATCGACGCGTCGGGTTTGAAGAGCGAAGCGGACGCGGCGCGGCGCGACGGCGCGACCGCGATCTATGTTGCGATCGACACTGAGCTTGCTGGCCTATTTGCGATCGCCGATCCGGTGAAGGCGACGACGCCGGCGGCGCTTGAAGCTTTGCGGGCTCAAGGCATGCGGCTCGTCATGCTGACCGGCGACAATCGCACTACGGCCGAGGCGGTGGCGCGCGGCCTTGGCATCGATGAGATCGAGGCCGAAGTGCTGCCCCAGGACAAGTCGCAAATTGTCGAGCGGCTGAAGCGGGAAGGGCGCGTCGTGGCGATGGCGGGCGACGGCGTCAACGATGCGCCGGCTCTTGCGGCGGCCGATGTTGGCATCGCCATGGGCGGTGGCACTGATGTGGCGATCGAGAGTGCGGGTGTGACACTGCTGCGCGGCGACCTTGGCGCCATTGTGCGCGCCCGCATCATTTCGCGAGCGGTCATGCGCAACATCCGCCAAAACCTCGTCTTCGCGTTCGCCTACAACGTCGCGGGCATTCCGATCGCCGCAGGCGTCCTCTATCCGATAACAGGGGCGCTGCTTTCGCCGATGATCGCAGCCATGGCGATGGCGTTATCGTCGGTTTCGGTGATTGCAAACTCTTTGCGTCTGGGCTCGTTACGGGTCTGACTCCCGTTGTGGGTGGGGAGGGCGGCCGCGTGGCCGCCCTTTGTGGCCGCGTAGCGGCCCCACTGGCTCCGTGGCGCTTGGCTTCCGCTTGGTTAGCCGCAACAGTGCCCTCCTGAAGAAGCGATCAATGCTATGGCTGGGGACCCAAACGACTTGCCTGAAGCGGATGTGCGGCGCGCACTCGAAGAGGGCCTCGACAAGATCCGCGCGTACCTGCGCTCCAGGCTGGGCGATCCAAATCATGCCGACGAAGTGCTGCAGGCTTTTTGCGCCCGCGCCTTGGAGCGCGCCGGCGATCTGAAAGAGGGCGGCGCGGCGCGTTCCTGGTTGTCGCGCGTGCTGGCGACAGCCATCGCCGATCACTATCGCGGTCTCGCTCGCCAGCGGGCGCGCGAAGCGCCAACCGAGGATCTGCGCTCTCTCGCTACCGAGGCAGAGACCGACAGCGTTGCTTGCGCATGTTTGCTGGCGCTTCTGGATGCTCTTTCGGCAAATGACGCGGCGCTGATCAGAGCCATCGATATCGAGGGGCGAGATCGAGCGAGTGTCGCCGCGACCTTGGGTCTCAACTTGAATGCGCTGACCGTCCGCTTACACCGCGCGCGGGCGCGGCTACGAGCGCTGGTGCTGCGACTCTGCGCCGTGTGCGTCATCCACGGCTTTGGCGATTGCGAATGTCCGCCGCCCAACCCGGCGAGTGCCGAAGGTTGATAGCCAAGCGCTGAACGACATCGTTTTTGTCTGTCCCTCTTGGGTAGGCGAAAGACCACAAAATAATGGGCGAGCGGGGGCGTCCAATCGGTCGCGGAGGGGCTGCCTGTAATAATTGGGGCGCCGCAGCGTCCTGTCTCTCAAGGGGCGCCCCAAGCATGAACCAGGCTTTCCAGTGACGATGCAGTCTTACGAAAGCACGGGTGCGGGCCATTCTTCCGCGCCCGCTTCATTAAAGCCCATGCGCGCCGATCGCCATTCTTGGTTTCCTTCACGTCGCGAAAGCGGCGGCCGCTTATTCTTCGTCCACGCCGCGCAGCAATTCCTCGCGCACGATCATGTCGAACCGCGCCTGTTGATCGGCATTGAGCACAGCGCGCATTTCGAAGACGTGCGCGATAGCGTCTCTTTGGGTTTGGCCCATGGCGTTGTGAAACCGATCAATCGCTTGGCTGAGGCGCTCACTCTGGGCGTGATCCTCGGCCACTGCGGCAGCGATGTCGCGCGCGGCTGCGCGCAGCTCAGCGTCAAGGGCGCCCTTGCGCAGGGCGTAACCGGCTTCGATTGCTTCCAGACGCTGGTCCTGTTCAGGCGTCAGATCAAGTTCGCGATGGACCGCTGCATCGAGCGTGTCCCGATGGGCGTCGGAACGCGTGAGCATTGTCCCGACAAAGACGCCCCCCAGCCCAGAGCCGAACCCGACGAGTGCTGCGAGCGCCAGCAGCTTCCAAGTTTTCGGCATGACTTATCGGCCGAGCGCAGTGGCCGGCGCGTAGGGCTGATCGAGCGCAAACGGTCCAACATCGACCGCAACCGACGCGGTGGCCGTCGATACGCCGATGGCCGAGCTGACCAAAAGCACAAAGCCGCAGACGCCGGCCACGGCGCCGTTGGCGCCAGCGCTCGCGCGGCCTTGTGCGCGCGCATCAATCCGGGCCCAGACATCGCTTTCCAGCCCGTCCAATGCTGTGTCGATGTCCACCCGGCCCAAAGCGGCGAGTTGGCGATCAAGGTCGGTCAGGGAAGCCTCCGGGCGATCACACTTTTCTATACGCGCGCGGCGGCGCGCGCCCTGGGGAGAGCTAGCCCATCGGGCTCCGCCAGAGCAAGGACAAGACGCCCAAGGCGCAAATACAGGAAGTTGATCCAAAGCAAAGCACGGATGCAAGCGAGGCGCGATCTTGTCATGGGACCGCGCTTCTTGCGGCCAGCGAGGCGACCATGAATTCCATTGCGGCTCAGCCTTCCGCGCTGTCGAGGCAAGCCCGCTTGCCGCTGCGGCGCGCAACCTTCATCGGTGGTTTCGATGATCAGATTGCCCGCGCCCAAAGGGGCGACCGGACCGCGTTCAGCGCGCTCATGAGCGCCCATAAAGACGACCTCTTTCGCTTCGTGCGCCGCCGCGTCGCCGACGCCGATGCGGCAAGCGATGTCGTTCAAGAAGCCTTCGTCGCGGCCTGGGGCGCAATGGCGAGCTTCGATCCAGAGCGTTCATTCAAGACCTGGCTCCACGCGATCGCGTTGAACAAATGCCGGGACGCAGCGCGACGCGCCGCGACCCGTCGAACCTTCTGGGGCCAGTGTCCTGATGGCGACGACCTGCGCGTCGCCGACGAGCGGCCCTCGCCCGAGGCGGAGACGATAAGCCGCGAAGAAGTGCGCATACTGCGCCAGGCGCTGGCGACCTTGCCCGAACATCTCCGCGAGGCGCTGATGCTGACAGCCGTCGACGGTCTATCGCAAGCGGCCGCCAGTGCAACGCTCGGCTGCTCAGTCAAGTCGCTCGAATATCGCGTGCATCGGGCGCGCGAATTGCTTGCAAGCGAGATGGCGCGCCGCGCGACGCCGCAGCGCTAGCTTTGGCCCTGAAGTCATGGGACAAATCGCACGCTTGAGGCGGCCTTGAAGATGGGTCCCATTCTTACAATCAATTGCGGCTCATCGAGCGTGCGCGTGGCTTGCTTTGAAGCCGATGTCGTGTGGCGCGCCCATTTCAGCGGCATTGGGCGCGAGGACCCGCAACTCACAATCGGGCGCGCGGGCAAAATGAAAACGATTGAACCATCGCGCGCCGGCGATCATGGCGAGGCGCTTGAAGCGCTTTTCAACGCCTTGCCGCCGATCGCGCCTAACGCCATTGGCCACCGTGTGGTCCACGGCGGCGCCGACTTTGTGGCGCCCACTCTGCTTGGGGGCGGGGTCGAGGCAAGGCTTTTGGACTTTACCGCCATGGCGCCCTTGCACCAAGGCGCCAACCTTGCGGGCGTCGCTGCGGCCCGGGCGCGCTGGCCCGACCGCCCGCATGTCGCCTGCTTCGACACCGCCTTCCACGCCAATCTACCCAAGGCGGCGGCGATGATGGCGCTGCCGCGGGATTTCTTTAACGCTGGCGTACGCCGCTTCGGCTTTCATGGACTGTCGATTGTTTCGGTTTTGGCGGCGTTGCAAAGCGAGGGTGTCGACCTTGGCCGCGAACGCATCGTCGTCGCGCACCTGGGCGCCGGCGCATCGATGACGGCGATCGAAGGCGGGCGCAGCATCGAGACATCAATGGGGTTCTCAACTGTTTCGGGCTTGCCGATGGCGACGCGGAGCGGAGACATCGACCCGGGCGTTGTGTTGCACCTGCTGCGCGCCGGCCGCTCTCTTGAGGACGTCGAGGATCTTCTCAATCGCCGATCAGGATTGCTCGGCCTTTCGGGCGTGAGCGCAGATATGGCCGAATTGTTGGTTTCGCCAGACTCCCGCGCCGCGGAAGCGGTGGAACTCTTCTGCCGGACGGCCCGGCGCTGGCTTGCGGGCCTCGCGGGCGTTCTCGGCGGCGTCGACCGGGTGGTGTTTACCGGCGGCATTGGCGAGAACGCGCCGCGCGTGCGCGCGGCGATATGCGAGGGCCTGAGTTTTATGGGCGTGGACCTCGATCAGGCGCGTAACGAGGCGGGCGCGGGGGTGATTTCGCGCGACGGCGCGCAAGTCATCATCGAGGCGCGCGCCGCCGACGAAGAAGCCGTCATCGCACGTGAGACCCGCGCCGCGCTGGCGACGATGAGCTAATTTGGACGCACACCCATGTGTCAGGGCGCGGACGCTGGCGTGCGTATTGGTTGATGGCGAGAAGAAGGGCGCGCGCCGGCCCCAAGCGGATCATTGTCGTGTCAGCACCAGCCAGCGCCGCATGGCGGGAGGGGTATGGCGTCATCCGCCACCGGCCCGAGACCGTCGCGAAAATCGAAAACCTTGTCGCGCGCCACTGGATGGACGGGGCGCTGGCTGATCGCGACAGGGCGCTTGCCTTGTGCGCGGCCGCTGACCGCCTCGCCAGCGCCGCGTTGTGGACCGTAGCGCACATGAGTTACGCCACGCGCGTCGATCTCAGCGGCGCAGACTTGGCCGCGGACGCTTTTAAGACAGCGCCCGAAGGCCATATGGGCGGCTCGCTCAACGCAGCCATCGCCTTTGTCGGCTATCATCTTGCCAACGCGCTCACCGGGCAGACGCGCGCCTGGGTGTTGGGGCAGGGCCATTGCGTGGCTGCGATCGAAGCGGTCAACGCGCTCTTGGAGGATGTATCTCCCGCCCAACAGGGGCGCTACGGGCGCAGCGAAGCTGGTCTCTCGCGGCTCGCGGCCGACTTTTATTCTTATGCGTTGACGCCAGAAGGGCGCCCAGCGGCGCCGCTCGGCAGTCACGTCAATCCGCACACCGCAGGCGGCGTCTCCGAAGGCGGCTATCTGGGTTTTGCCGAAACCCAATACGTTCATATGCCTTTGCCGGGTGAGCGCTTGGTTGCGTTCTTGAGCGATGGAGCGTTCGAAGAACAGCGTGGCTCCGACTGGTCGCCGCGCTGGTGGCGCGCCGAAGATAGCGGCTTTGTCGTGCCCGTCATGATCCTCAATGGCAGGCGCATCGAGCAGCGCACCGGAATCGGCCAAGAGGGAGGCGCTGAGTGGCTCGCTCAGCATCTGCGGCTAAGCGGTTTTGATCCCATCATCATCGACGGTCACGATCCGCTTGCCTACGCCTCTGCCATCATCGAAGCCGAATCTGCGCTCATGCATTTCACGTCCATGTCGGAGCGGACCTATCCAGCGCGGCTTCCCTATGTGATCGCGCGCTGCATCAAGGGCTATGGCTTTCCGGGGGCGGGCACAAATCGCGCGCACAATCTGCCGCTTGCCGGAAATCCTCGCGCCGACGCCGAGGCGCGGCGGCAATTTAATGAGGGCGCGCGCGCTCTCTTTGTGCCGAAAGCTGAACTCGATGCGGCGGCGCAGGCGTTTGCTGTCCACGATGCGCAAGAGCGGCCGCGCGAAAGCCGCCATCCGATGACAGCGAGGTCTATCCCATCGCCGGTTTTGCCTGAGCCGGCTTGGGCGCCCGAGGGGGGCGCAAGTTGCGCCATGGAGGCGCTCGACGCACTTTTCGTTGAGATCGTCAAAGCTAATCCGGATCTACGCGTGCGTGTCGGCAATCCTGACGAGTTGAAAAGCAATCACATGGGCGCAACGCTCGATTTGTTACGCCACCGCGTGAATGCGCCCGAGCCGGGCGCACCGGAAGCGGTGGACGGCGCCGTCATTACCGCGCTCAATGAGGAAGCGGTCATTGGCGCGGCGCTCGGCAATAAAGGCGGGCTCAATCTCGCCGTGAGCTACGAAGCCTTCGCCATGAAAATGCTGGGGGCGCTGCGCCAAGACATCATCTTTGCCCGCCGTCAACGTGAGATCGGCGCGCCGCCGCGCTGGCTGTCGGTGGCGCTTATCGCCACGTCGCATACCTGGGAGAACGCCAAGAACGAACAATCGCACCAGGATCCGACCTTGCCCGAGGCGCTTCTGGGCGAAATGGCGGATACCGCGCGCGTGCTGTTTCCGATCGACGCCAATTCCGCGGCGGCCTCGCTTCGAAGCGTCTACGCCTCGCATGGTCAAATCGCGTGCCTCGTGACGCCCAAGCGCGCTGTGGCTCGCTTGCTCAGCGGGGCGCGCGCCCAACAAGCCGTTGCGGATGGCGCAGCACTTCTCCTCGGCGACCCTAGAGAGGCTGACCTCCAATTCGTCGCGATTGGCGCCTATCAAACTGCGGAAGCCCTACGTGCGAGCGAACGCTTGATGGCGCGTGGCCGTTCGGCATGCGTCACCGCGCTTTTGGAGCCTGGCCGCTTCCGCGCCGGGCGCGACGAGATCGAAACGGCCTATGCCGCGAGCGAGGCGCAGCGCAGACATTTCTTCCCGGAGGGGACGCCGCGCGTTTTTCTCACCCATACTCGCCCAGAGCCTCTGCTTGGGGCCTTGCGCCGGCTCGACGCCGGACCTTCACGCACCAGCGCGCTTGGCTTCATCAATCGGGGCGGCACGCTCGACGTATTCGGCATGCTGTTCGCCAACCACTCGACCTGGGCGCATGCGCTTGAGGCCGCAGCTCGCATCCTCGGCTGTGGTCGCGAGGAGTTTTTGTCGGAGGTCGAACTGAACGCACTCGACGGACGCGGCGACCCCAATGTTCTACGCGTTGCACCTCAGTAGAAAGAAGCCAACGACATGAGTTTGACTTTAACGAGTCTCGGCGCTGCGGGAACGGTCACCGGTTCAAAGCACCTCTTGGAGGCGGCCGGCCGGCGCATTCTGGTGGATTGCGGCATGTTCCAGGGGCTTAAGGTCCTGCGCGAGCGCAATTGGGCGCCGCTCGCGATCCCGCCGGAGTCGATCGATGCGGTGGTGCTGACGCATGCGCACTTGGACCACAGCGGCTATCTCCCGAAGCTCGTGCGCGACGGCTTTAGGGGGCCCGTCTATTGCTCCTCCGCGACGGCCGATCTCTGCGACATCCTGTTGAAGGATAGCGCCAGAATAGCCGAGAACGATGCCGAATACGCCAACCGTAGAGGCCACACAAAGCATAAGCCCGCGCTTCCACTTTACACCGTGCGCGACGCTGAGGCCGCATTGAAGCAGCTGAAGCCGATCGCCTTCGAGACGGAAACAAGCGTTGAAGGCGGCGCCAAGATGCAGCTGCGCCGTGCAGGCCACATCCTCGGCGCGGCCACGGTCGAATTCAATTGGCAAGGGCGCGGAATCGTATTTTCCGGCGATTTGGGACGTTATGATGACGTGTTCATGCCTGATCCCGCGCCGGTGAACGCGGCCGATTATGTGGTCGTTGAATCGACATATGGCGATCGCATCCATCCCAAAAACGATCCGATGGAAGCCTTGGGCGCGGTCGTGGAGCGGACGGTGCGCCGCGGCGGCACCGTCGTTATTCCCGCGTTCGCCGTCGGGCGCACTCAAGTTCTCCTTTATCACCTGTGGATGCTGAAGCGCGCAGGACGCATCCAGTCCGTGCCTATCTTTCTCGACAGTCCGATGGCGATCAATGCGACCGAACTCCTATGCGGCCATTTAGACGACCATCGCTTTTCGGCCGAGACCTGCGAGCAATCCTGCGCCATCGCCACCTATGTGCGCGATGTCGAAGACTCAAAGGCCATTGTGTCAAATCCGATGCCCAAGATCGTCATTGCAGGCAGCGGCATGGCGACCGGCGGGCGCGTCTTGCACCACATCAAGGCGTTCGGGCCCGAGGCCAAGAATACGATCCTGTTTGCCGGCTATCAGGCCGTCGGCACGCGAGGCGCCCGTCTGCTTGCTGGTGAAAACGAGATCAAGATGTTTGGCCAATGGATTCCGATCCGGGCTGAAATCGCCAACCTGCCTGAACTCTCAGCCCACGCCGACGCCGGCGAGATCATCCGCTGGCTGAGCGGCTTTGAAAAGCCGCCGCGCCGCACCTTCATAGTGCACGGCGAGCCGGACGCTTCCGATGCGCTGCGCGTGCGCATCGAGCGCGAACTCGGCTGGGACGCGGCGGTTGTCGATGATCAGCGCAGGTATGAACTCGCATGAGCGCCGCGCCAACGACCAGGGAGGGCGAACACGCTTCGCATCTTGTGGCCAAGCGCCTCAAGCTTCTCTCGCAAGACGACGCGATCGTTCTGATGCGCACCGATTGTCACGTCTGCAAGTCCGAAGGGCTGTCCGCGCGCGCGCGCGTGCTCTTGACCGCTGGTGATCGGCGCGTGATCGCAACGCTCTACCAGGTCGAGAACGATTGGCTGACTGTCGATGAAGCAGGGTTGTCCGAGGCGGCGTGGAAACGCCTGGCCGTAGCCGATGGTGAACACATAGCCGTCAGTCATGCGCCGCCCCTTGACTCGCTTGCTGACGTGCGACGGCGCATGTATGGCGGCCGCCTCGATCAGCGCGCATTCCGCTCTATCATCGGCGACATCGCCGGTGGTCGCTATGTCGACATTCATCTCGCCACGTTTATCGCCGCGTGCTCGGCCTTTCCGCTCGATCTCGATGAAATCACCTCGCTCACGCGCGCCATGGTGGAAGTGGGCGAGCGTCTCTCCTGGCCTTCGGCGATGGTGGTCGACAAACATTGCGTGGGCGGCCTTCCTGGCAATCGCACCACACCAATCGTGGTCGCTATCGTCGCGAGCTTGGGGCTCCTCATGCCCAAGACCTCTTCGCGCGCGATCACCTCGCCGTCGGGCACGGCCGACACAATGGAGACCTTGGCGCCCGTCGATCTCGACCTTGCCGCCATGCGCCGCGTCGTCGAGGCCGAAGGCGGCTGCATCGCCTGGGGCGGCGCCGTGCGCCTCTCGCCAGCCGATGACGTGCTCATCCGCATCGAGCGCGCGCTTGATATCGACACCGAAGGTCAGCTCATCGCCTCGGTTCTGTCCAAAAAAATCGCCGCGGGCGCCAGTCACGTCGTGCTCGATCTGCCTGTGGGGCTCACAGCGAAGATCCGCACGCGGGAGGCGGCGCGCGATCTGAGCGCGCACCTGACCGCCGTCGCCGAGGCGTTTGGTCTTAAGACACGCTTTGTATTGAGCGATGGCGCGCAGCCCGTTGGACGCGGCATCGGGCCGGCGCTCGAAGCCAAGGACGTGCTCGCCGTGCTCGTCGGCGCTGCCGATGCGCCAACAGACTTGCGCGAGCGGGCGCTCGCGATCGCGGGCGCGGTGCTTGAGCTTTCAGGAACGGCGCCTGACGGACAAGGGTATGAGTTGGCGCGCGCTGCGCTCGACGACGGGCGCGCTTGGGCGAAGTTTCAAGCCATCTGCGAAGCGCAGGGCGGCATGCGCACGCCTCCGAGCGCGCCGCTCACGCGCCCATGGGCGGCGGCCCGTTCGGGCATTCTCACCAACATCAACAATCGCAAGATCTCCCGCCTCGCTAAGCTCGCGGGCGCGCCCGACGATCCCGCCGCCGGAATTGTGTTGCATGTGCGGTTAGGTGATGGCGTCGTCGCCGGGGCCCCGCTTGTGACCGTGCACGCCCAAGCACCTGGGCAACTCGCCTATGCGCTCGCCTATGCGGCGGCCAACCCAGACATATTCGAAATCGAGGCTTGAACGTGACGCGCCTTTACCTCCCCATGCCCGGAAACGAGACCATCGCCCGTGCGCTTGCTCTCTCGGCCGGCGCCGAACTCGGCGCGATCGAGACGCGCCGCTTTCCCGATGGCGAAGCCTATGTCCGGCTTCTCTCGGCGGTCGAGGGCCGCGAGGTTGAGATTGTCTGCACGCTGGCGCGGCCGGACGAGCAGTTTTTGAGCCTTATCTTCGCCGCCGAAACTGCGCGCGAGATGGGCGCGGCGCGCGTCAATCTCATCGCGCCTTATTTAGCCTACATGCGCCAGGACAAGAGGTTCAAGGACGGCGAGGCGATTTCCTCGATGCATTTCGCTCGGCTTTTGTCGCGATCGTTTGACGGGCTCATCACTATCGATCCGCATCTGCATCGCCGCCGCGATTTGGGCGAAATATTCACTATCGCCACGCGCGTAGAGCATGCAGCGCCGCTCCTTGCCGACTGGATCAAGGACAATGTGAGCGACCCCCTCGTGGTGGGACCGGATGCGGAAAGCGAGCAATGGGTTGCAGCGGTCGCCGGGCGGGCAGGCGCGCCGCACATCGTCTCGAACAAAACCCGCCGCGGCGACCGCGACGTGAGCATTGACCTGCCGGATCTGTCCGCTCTACGCGCCAGGCGGGCGGTTCTTGTCGACGACATCGTCTCCTCGGGGCGCACCATGATCGAGACTGCGCGCAAGTTGAGCGCAGCTGGCATGGCCAAGCCGGTTTGTGTCGCCGTGCATGCGCTTTTTGCCGATCAATCCTACGCCGAGCTCTTGAGCCTGTGCGAGCGCGTCGTTTCGACAGACACCGTGCCGCATGCTTCGAACGCCATTAGCGTAGCGGCGCTGCTGGCGCCGGCGTGACCGGCGTCTCACAGTTTACTTGGACGCAACGTCTCGAACTCACACGGGCAACGCGGCGGCTAGCGCCGCGCCAATTGCCGCCACGATGAGGACGCCACTCAGAATGAGGAGGAAACCGTCGCGCGCAAAAAGCCCAAGACCCAACACGGTGATGGCAAGCCCGGGGATCAGCGGCGCCAAAGGAATTAAGCTCAACGGAAAGGTCGCGATCGCCGCGAGCGCGCACAAGAGCCCCGCTGCGTTCGCAAACGGCGTCTCGGACAGAAAGACAAGACGGGGCTGAAGCACACGGTCGAGCCGACGCGCCCACTTGCGCAAGCCGTCACTGGTCGCCGCTTTAATGGACGATCGAGCGATGCGCAGGCGCAAGAGCATGCCTGGCAGCCAAAGATGCGATGACCCGAAGGCCAGTTGTAGAGACACCGCCAGCGTCACCAGCGCCGCAGCGGAAGTCATGCCTGGCAATATGGTGGCCGGAGAGACGGAAAATAGTCCGAGCACCAGGAGCAATGGGCCATAGGAGCGCCGGCCGATCACCGCCATTATGTCGGCAACGCTCACGCTTGTCGGTTCGCCAATGCTGGCGTCCTCGGCAAGCACTGCGATGCTCTCGACGAGATGCGAGAATGAGTGAGGCCTGCACGCAAGCCTTGGCGCACACACGCCGCTTGTCGTCTCAGCGCACATGAGCACGCGTCCGCTGTCGCATGGAGCTCACCCGCAGGCGTCAGTTCGGCTGCGGCGTCTCGCCATGTTGATGCGGGTCGGCGGCAACTGGCGGGCATTCCGCTGGCGCCGGATCGGCGTGCTGATGCTCGCCCTGTGCTTGTCCGGAGGGCGCAGGCGCTGGCGCATGTTCGCTTTGCTGAGCGCCTGGACAGTTCGCTTGACCATGCTCTCCCGACATGGCGCCCATCATGCCATCGTGATGGGCGCCATGCATGCCATGGCCCATGCCGGCGCAGCCGCCGAGGCTAAACGCCAGAGCCAGCACCGCTCCTGAACTCAATATATGCATGCCCGTCATCTCCCTTGGCGCGATGTTGATCCTGATTATACGCACGCCGCCCTAACGGCCCCGGCGCAGTCGAACGTGGCCCACAGGTTCTCACGGCTTCGTGCCGCAGCCGTAGGCTTCTTTGGAGGCTTCGTGTTGCGCTGTTGACTGGGCGAAAAAGCGGGCGGATCGCTGGCAGGGAAGGATTGGTCCAGAGCTTCGTGCGCCGCATCTGTGATGCGATTTGTCATGCCCGTCATCCTTCGCGTGCTGCAGGAGAACGCCGCGTGACGCGCGAGACCGATGAGACCGGGCGCAGGCGAGCCTGCGGTGCAGTTGGATCTTGGCGACCGCTCGTCCTCGCAACTGCAATCATCGCGAGCGCCGCCACAAAGGATAAACGCCCAAGAGGAGCGCTGCGACTATCAGCAACGGCAACACCACCAGCAGATGCACGCCGTGTTCGACGATGGCGTAGTGAGCAAGCGCGCCGAGCAATGCGAAAATCAAGAGCGCGACGATGAGATAGCGCACAAACCAGAATGCTGCTGACGTAAAAAAGAGCATGAACCAGGAGGTTTGAGAGCCTGCTCCGCCTTTTCGAGGTTCGTTGTGACGAGGCTCCCGCAATGACATTTGTCGTCAACTCCTAGCCCCGGCGGCGAGCCCACAACGCGCTGATCGGCCGGGGACGAAGCGCGGACCCACCAAGCTATACGCGTGAGGCTCGACGATCCCCGGAGCCGACGCTTGAACCGAAGACGGGCGTTCGCTAGCCATTCTCTTTCGCCGGTGCGGTGAGGCCTGGCTCGGCGCGAGTTGTCGGGCGAGAGGACTACGAGCGCCGCGATCTCGCTTGTAGTGCATCGATTGGTTCAGCGAGGTTAGCTCCGTCGCTCGCCCAAGAAGGCGAGCAGGAATTGGAAAAGATTGATGAAGTCGAGATAGAGGCTAAGCGCGCCGTAAGAGGTGGCCGCGCCCAAGGCGGCCGCATCGCCGCCAAGCTGATAATAGGCGTTCTTGAGCCGTTGGGTGTCATACGCGATGAGGCCAGCGAAGATGAGGACGCCTGCAGCGCTGACGACGAACGAAAAGCCGGGCGGATTCCAGAACATCTGGACGAAAGTTGCGATGATCAGTCCAACGAGGCCGACAAGCAGGAAGCTCCCGAAGCCCGACATGTCCATCCGCGTGGTGTAGCCGAACAGCGAAAGGGCGCCGAACGCCGTGGCCGTGATCAGGAAAGTCGAGACCAGCGAGGCGCCGGTGTACACAAGTCCGAGCACCCCCAACGATGCCCCGATGAGAGCCGCGACCGTCCAATATATGAAGCTCGCGCCGCTGGCGTTCGGGCGGCGCATGACGAACATGGCGCCCAGGAGCACGACAAGCGGCGCGAAAACGACAGCGAGGCCAACCGGCGTGTAGCCGGCGAAAGAGCCTTCGGGTGTCACCCGAAACAAGGTATCGCGCACAGGCGCGATCATGCTTGTTGTGTAAGCAAGCGCCCCCGACAGTGTAAGTCCGAGCGCCACCTTATTGTAGACGCCCAGCATAAAGCGGCGAAGCCCAAGATCGATCGACATGTCGGCGCGTGCTGCTGGCGCAGCGGGGAAGCGCTCGTCGTGTGAGTGCGACATGTGGGTTGTTCCTCTGTTAGTCGTCCTTCGTAACCGCCACGCGCTGCAATGGAGCGATGGCGCCTGATTAGCAGCCGCGCCTGCGATCGGCGTCCGATGTCGGTTGGCCGCCGTGATCAGCGTGCGCGTCCGGCGTCTCGTCGGCGCGTTGGGTGATGCGACGGCCGTGGCGATGCCCGCCATGGCGATGTCCAAACAGGTGAAGGGCGAAAAAGGCGATGATCAGGATAATCCACGCCCAATTGCTGGCTAGCCAATCCATGACCGACCTCATTGTGAGAGCGGCGGGACTTGCCGCTCCTTATTTCTTGATACGCAGCGGATCGGATCGCCCCTGGAGCCTTGTCCGCGTTTCATCAGCCCTGCTTGCCTGCACCCGCGCGTGGACGCAGCTCTTCCCGGCGAGAGTGCTCTGGTCGCATGCGGGGTGGGACGCATCTGGACGGTACGGGCGTTGCGCCTATGCCGCGCCCTCCGGGAGGTGATAGTTCGAGAAGACGCGGGTGCAAGCGGGCGAGCGTTCGCGAGCGTCGGGTCTGAGGTCAAGGCGCGGCGACGACGTTCCGCGGCGCTCCTCGCGCAAACGCCTCGATGTTGGCCAGCGTCGTATCGATGATGCGGGCGAGCGCCTCGGTCGTATTGTAGGCATTGTGCGGCGTCACCAACACGTTGGCAAAACCCAGCAATGCGTGATTAGCGGCGAAGGCTCTAAGGTCGGCGTTGGTCGCGGCGCCAGCGCGAAATATCTGGGCTTCGTCGCGTAGCTGGGCCTCCTGCGCCATGACGTCGAGGCCAGCGCCCGCGAGGCGCCCCTCGGCGAGCGCGCGCACCAGCGCCTCCGCATCGACTACAGAGCCCCTGGCGGTGTTGATGAGCACCGCGCCTGGTTTCATCAGCGCAAATTCCCGCTCGGCGATAAGACGTCGCGTTTCCGGCGTTGCCGGAACATGCAAGGTCACGATGTCGGCTTGGCCAAGCGCCGCATCGAGGGAAGCGTACCGAAAGCCAAGACGCTGTGCCGCCAGTTCGTCGGGGCGGGCATCGACCGCGATGACATCCATGGAAAAGCCCCGCGCGATTTCAATCACGCGCCGGCCGATGCGTCCGGCGCCAATGACTGCGATTGTCCTACCCTTCAGTTCGAAGCCACGAAGACCGGCCTGATCGAAGCGGCCGCGCCGGGTGCGCTCGGCGGCGCCGGCGATCTTGCGCGCAAGTCCTAGTAGCAGCGCAAACACGTGTTCGGCCACGCTCGTGTCGCCGTAGCCTGGTACGTTGCAGACGATGATGCCGCGGCTTTGACAATAGCCAAGGTCGATATGGTCATACCCGGTCGAGCGCGTGGCGATGAGCCGGAGCTGCGCAAAATGCGCCAGCACGCGCGCGTCGAGCTGCGAATAGACGAACGATGAGATGATATCGGCCTTGGCATGGATGCGAGCGGACGCTTCGTCGAGAACATCTCGCACGCAACTCACTTCATAAGCGGGTCTTAGGCGCAGGCATGCGTCATGTTCCCACTGCTCAGTTTCGAACACCGCGAGCTTCATCTTTGTCCCTTCGCGCCGGAAGGATGGAAGGTGCCCGGCTGTTGCATTTGGCCGGCGCCCGCCGCTAACCGCACGTCGCAAGCTGGCGTTGCACAAAGCCTCCGCTCGCGCGGCGTGTCAGCGCGCGCCAGCCCTCGCATTCTCCTGCGCGTCCTTGCCGCCGACCACGACACGGGCAATAGCGCCCCAAAGATTATAGAAGAACACGAAGACGACCGCGACGAACCAGCCATAAAGGGCGCTGGCGATGAGCCCGTAGAAGAAGCTGGGCAAAGTGAGCAGCTCAAATTGGGGGAAGATGGTCGAGAGCAGTGCGTGCGTGGGAAGCTCCGGCATGAAGGTCCAGATCGCAAGGCATGCGAGATAGATGGTCATAAACAGCATGCACGCGCCGAACATCGTCGGCAGATAGGGGAGCGGGTGATACTTGATCATGAGGCGCCTCCTTGGCGGCCGCGGGGTGAGGCCTTGCCCGAAATGGACGCCGGACTCACTTGGCTATACGCGGGCGGGCCGTTCACGCCCTGGTGGAAATCGTTCGCCGCAAAGAGACGCGAAATGAAGCAGGGCAGAGATGGCCGCGGCCCCGCGTTGCGGCTTGGTCTTCGTCGCTTTGGCTGTAGCGGGCCTAGATCACAAAGACGGGCGCAAACCCCCCGCCAGGCGTACGCAAGTTAGTGGTCTGGCCCTGATAGAGACGGGCAGCCGCCAGCACGATCTTGGCGTCGTAGGTATAGAGCCGCACATCGACTTTGCGGTCTTGGCGCGCGCCGTCGATCAAAATCGCACGTGTTCCCGGCGGGGCAATGGTTTGCGCGACATAGTCGCCGGCGATGATCTCGGCCCAGACGCGCTGCGTGAGCTTATCGCCGCGATAAGCCGCCTTGCTGCCATGACCGTGGGCCGGCTTGAAAAACCAATGCTTGCGCTCGGCCCAGAGCCCCGGCGCGCTTTCGGGCGTGACGCGGCGAGTCCCCGGGATCGCCGCGAGCGCTGCGATGTCAGCTTCAGGCACGTTCCACGCGCGGAGCAAAGCGCTAT
The DNA here is from genome assembly GCF_004634425.1 of Vitreimonas flagellata. Classification (NCBI taxonomy): domain Bacteria; kingdom Pseudomonadati; phylum Pseudomonadota; class Alphaproteobacteria; order Hyphomonadales; family Hyphomonadaceae; genus Vitreimonas; species Vitreimonas flagellata. The sequence continues at coordinate 174,645 of NZ_SBJL01000001.1, forward strand.
CGCTCATCAGCGTGAGATTGCGCTTGTCGGCGAAGAGCGCATGCGCGTGCGGATTGGGCGTCACCACGGCCGCGCCCGATTCATAGGCGGCGCGCAACGGCGCATGCACGGCTTCCGACAAAGAAAAATCGACCAGCCGGTTGTAAACAAGATCGATCACTTGGCCGTCGACGCGGAGACGCCCGTCGGAGAACTTAAGGTCACGCGCATCAGCCACGATACATTCGACGCCATGGCGTTCGAGCGCGCGCGCTGCGAGCAGGAATTCCGGGTAAAGGAATTGCGCGCTTGGATCATCGTCAACGATCGCGATAGAAGCAGGGCTGCCCGCGCGTCCCTGCGCGCGCCATTCCGCCTCGATCATGGCAAGGAACGTATCCTCGAATTGTTCGGCCGGCGCCGGCGCGATTCGCGCTTCCTCACAACAGACACGCTGCGCGCGCGCCAGCGCCGCGTTCAGAAAAGCGCCGCCCGCATTGGTGTTGACCTCGATCAGTGCGGGCCCCGTCGCACCGAGATGGAAGTCATAGCCCATAAGCACCCCGCGGGGCCCGTAATCGTGGCGCGCTATAGGAGGCGCCCAGGCCAGAGCCGCGGCGATATAGGCGGGGCGGCGCGTCAAACTTTCGATCGCGGCGACGACCTCGCCCATGGTCTCGATTTCGGAACGCGAGACAAACACCGCGACGTTGGAGAAGAGGTGGGGGCGATCGCCCAGCAGAGCGTCGCCATCAAGCTCGCGCTCTAGCGCCGATCTAAGCGCGGTCTCGTCAAGCGTTTGGCAGAGGCATGACCGGTTGAGGGCATGCGCGGTCTCGCCCAGCGCACTCTCTTCTTCGCAGATCCGCGTCACGGTCGCTCCTCTTTGCGCGTGTTCCTCACCTGCTCGCCCGCGGCAAGTTCTTGTGCATCAGTCGGGCAAGGGCAGCGCCGCGGCGTCATAGACAAAGTTCAGGCGCGCCACTGGCTGATCGGGACGGCGCGCCTCGATGCTCAAATGATAGCGGTCGCGCGCAAGTGTCGTGAAGCCGCCATAGGCGAGGGCGCCTTCAATGTGCATGGGCTCAAGCCGCAACCGGCGCGCACCGCGGTGGCGTTCGCCGCGCAAAGTCGCGTCGACCGCCGCATCTTCGATGCGTGCGCCGGTGTTTGCGTCAAACAGCGCGATCATGACATGTGCGTTGCCGCCGCCCTTGCCCGCATGCATGCGCCGCTCCGCGTGACTTGGCGCGTGCGTTGCGATCAGCGCGCTGGGGGCAACCCCCAGATATGCCGTGACCCCATCAGCGGTCTGGACGAACATGGTCTCATGCCGCGGCGCGGGCGCGCAGGCCGTAAGAGCCATCAGCACGAACGCTGCGATGAACCGGCGGCGCACGCAGTTGCGCGGGGCTTGATCGAGCCTCATGGCGCCGGACGCGCGGGCGCCGCTGCAAAGAGAGAAAGTCCAAAGCTGATAAGGTTGATCGCCAAGAAGACGCCAGGCGCGATCATGCCTGAGTGCGGCAGCGCCCAAATGAGCAAGCCGCCCAGAACGATCGCGAGTACGCCGCCCAAGGCCATGCGCCCCCACGGACACGATGTGTGCGTGCGATGCGCCAAGGCGTGTCCAATCGCGATCGCTCCCTGTGCGATAAGGGCCGCGCCAAGTATCACGGTGAGTGCGAGCGCCCCCGGCCAGGGATGTAGAAGCAAACAGATTCCGCCGAGGATCGCGACCACCGACCAAAGCAAGCGCCACGCAAAGCCCTTGGCGCGCCAATCGACGATTAAAAGCGCCAGGCCGGAGACGCCGGCCGCCAGCATCGCCGCGCCGAACCATACGCTCGCGGCGAATGTGGCGAGCATTGGCGCGAAGGCGGCGGCGACACCGAAGGCGATCATCAATGCGCCGACGACCATAAAGATGAGCCGGCCGCCAGGGCGCGGTGAAGCTTGAGGCGCTTGGACGGGTGGGGCTGCGGTATCGCTCATGGCGGCTCTCGCGTGAGGTCTAAAAGCTAATACGCACGCGCCGCCTTCGCCCCTCGAAAAATTTGCACGAAGTGGGCGCCGCCGCGCGCATTTGGCGCCGCGCCTTGACAAGAACGCACGCGCGGCTTCGATGCTGGCGAGGTAGAACATCATGTGCTTTTCAGCCGAAGCAAGTTTCACCGCCGCCGCCCTGTTGATTCCGCTGGGCGGGCTCGCAGTGGTTCGAGCGGCAAAGGTCGCGCCCAAATATGCGCCGATCTGTGCGCTTCCATTGTTGTTTGGACTTCAGCAGGCGATGGAGGGCATGGTTTGGGTCGCCGGCGGCGGCCCCGACGCGGCTTGGGTCGAGCGTTTCTCGCTCGCCTACATGTTCTTTTCCTGGATTGCTTGGCCGGTCTGGGTGCCGGTCTCGGTCTATTTCCTAGAACCCCCGCGCCGGAGGCCGCTCTACATCGCCTTCGCCGTCGGCGGCGCGATGCTAGGTGGGGTGCAATATATCCCGTACTTTACCCATGAGGGCTGGCTGACGACGACCTTCCTCGCGAACGCCATCAGCTATGGCGACACCCAATTACTCGACGCGCTGATGACGCGCGAAGCAACCTATCTGCTCTATCTCGTGTTCATCATCATGCCGCTCATTGTCTCGAGCGACCGCGCGGCGCGTGTCTTCGGCGCCCTGGTGACGCTTGTGCTTGCCATCACCTACTTCTTCTTCTCCTACGCCTACATTTCCGTCTTCTGCATGGGCGGGGCGATCATGTCGTCTTATCTGGTGTGGATGATCTTCCGCAAAGGCGCCGATACGCCCCCGCGTGTGGTTGCGCCGGCATAGGCGCCTGCGATTACCCTTGGGAGGCGAGGAAGCGGCGGAAGCGGAAGAGACTGAAGGCGAAGAAAAGCGCGCCAATGCCGAGCGTGCCCGCAAAGTGGGGCCACACGATCGAAAGATCAGCGCCGCGTATCAGGATTGCCTGCGTCATGGCGACATAGTGCGTCGATGGCGAGGCCTGCATCACCGTCTGGAGCCAGGTAGGCATGCTTTCAAGTGGGGTGTTGCCGCCCGACAAGAGGTTCATCGGCAACACCACCAATATGAAGATCAGCGCTAATTGCGGCATGGAGCGCGAAATTGTGCCGAGGAAAATGCCGAAGCTGCCGGCAAAGAAAAGATAGCTTGCAACGCCCAAGAGAAAGAGCGGTACCGAGCCTGCCGGTTCAAGGCCGAGCAGGCCTTCAACGACGAATACGAGTGCAAGTCCCGCGAGCGCTAAAATAACGGCGCCGTTGGCAAGGGTCTTGGCCGTCATGATCTCAACGGGGCGCACCGGCATGGCCAGCAAGTGCTCAAGCGTGCCGTGCTCGCGCTCGCGCACAATGGCCGCGCCGGCGAGCAGGATGGCAAGCATTGTCGTGGTGTCGAGGAGTTCGACCACGCCGGTGAACCAGGTGCTGACCAGCCCCTGATTGAAGGCGGCGCGCAATTCAAAAGGCGGGGCGCGGGGCGGCGGGCGCGCGCGCGCGCGCAAGAAGTCGGCGACCTCCTGGTTGAGGCTGGCGGCGATATGAGAGGCGCCGAGGCCCGCCTGCGAAATGGCGGTGGCGTCGATCAGGAGTTGGATGCTGGGGCTTCGCCCGGCGAGCAATTCGGCCTCGAACCGGGGCGGGATATCGAGCGCAAATGTCGCCTCGCCGGATTCAAGCAGACCGCTGAGTTCGCCGGGCGTGACCATGACGGGTTGGCGAAAGTGCTGCTGAGGCAACATGCCCGCGATGCGGCGCGACAATTCGGAGCCGTCTTCATCGGCGATGACGATGCTGGCGTTGCGGATATCCTGCGCATTCCCGGTGGCTTGCACATAAATCGAAGCGGTGAAGGCGTAGATGACAAACCCGAGCAGGAAACGGTCGCGGGCGAGACTGCGCAATTCCTTCAGCGCCAGAGCAAGGACGATGCGCCAATTCATCTCAGCGCTCCTGCTTGCGTAGAAGCGCAATGGAAATCGCCAACAAAACGAGCCAGAAGAGTGCGAGCACCGCGAGCTCGCTCGCGAGATCGAAAAAGCCGCGGCCCTTGGCGAAAACGCCGGTGCTGATCTGGTTAAAGTGCGAGGTCGGAAAAAGCGCGCCTATGGCCCGATCCACCGGCTCTAGACTGGCGAGCGGCTGCATCAGCCCTGAGAATTCGACCGCCGGCACCATGATGACGATGGCGGTGCCGAATACGGCCGCAGTCTGCGAGCGGGTCAGCGCCGAGGAGACAAAGCCGACGGCGCTGGTGGCGGCCACGTAGAGAAGGCCGGCGAGCAATAGCGCGATCAGACTGCCCTTGATGCTGAGGCCGAAGAGCACGATCGCGAGCGCGACGAGCAACAAGAAGTTGACGAAGCCCAGCGCGATATAGGGCAATTGCTTGCCGAGCAGAAACTCGGTGCGCGAGATTGGCGTCACGTAGAAGTTGGTGATCGATCCCAACTCCTTTTCGCGCACCACGGCGAGTGAAGTGAGGATGGACGGGATCATCGCGAGCAGAATGCCGATCATAATCGGCACGACGGCGTTGAAGCTGCGGAACGCCTGATTGTAGAGAAAGCGCGGCTCCAGCTCATAGGCGGCGGGGAGAGGCGCTCTGCCGCCCGCGGCCGCCGCGATGGCGCGCTGATGCAGGGCGAGCGCATAGCCGGACACAGTCTCGGCCCGAAACGGCATGGCGCCATCGACCCAGGCGCCAATCGGGGGCGCCCGTCCGGAGGCAAGTGCGCGCCCAAAGCCCGGGGGAATGTCGAGAACGAGCGTCGCCCTGTTGCTGCGCAACGCCTGTTCGACGGCGCGGTCGTCGTTGAGCGCTGCTCTCAGTTCAAAATAAGGCGAGGAGGCAAATTCCTCAACGTAGGCGCGGCTCGCTGGGGTGCGGTCGCGGTCAATGACCGCAAGCGAAACGTCCTCAACGTTGAAGGAAATGCCATAACCGAAGGCCAAGGCCAAGACGAGCGTGCCAGCGAGCGCCATCGCAAAGCGCACCGGTTCGCGCAGCATTTCGAGAATTTCGCGCCGCGCCACGGCCAAGAGGCGCGGCATTTGCTTTGCCGGTTTGTCGCTGACCCCGGTGATGAGCGCAGAAAGGGCGTGCGCCGGCGGCTCGCCGGCGCCGCCGATCTGCATGTAGCGGACGAAAGCGTCTTCCAACGTCGCCGCGTTCTGGCTTTGCCGCAATGCGTCGGGCGCGCCTTCGGCGATGACCCGGCCCGCATGCATGAAGGCGACGCGGTCGCACCGTTCGGCTTCGCTCATGAAATGCGTCGAGATAAAGATCGTGACTTCTTTGTCGCGGGCGAGCCTCTCTATTTCTCGCCAGAACGCCTCGCGCGCGGCCGGATCGACACCGGAGGTCGGCTCGTCGAGGATAAGCACTTCCGGCTCGTGCAAAATCGCGATCGCGAGCGACAGACGTTGGCGCACGCCGAGCGGCAGTGCGCCTGCAATGGCGCTTGCATGGGGGTTGAGACCGAATTGCTCCTTGAGCGCGGCAATGCGCAGTGCGCCCTTATCGTCTTCCAGGCCGAAGAGCTTGGCGTGAAGATCGAGGTTCTGCTGCACGGTCAATTCGCCGTAGAGCGAAAAGCCCTGCGACATGTAGCCAACGCGCCGGCGTGTTGCCAGATCGCGTGCATCGACGGGGCGCCCGAGCATCCGGGCTTCGCCTTCGCTCGCGGGCAAAAGCCCGGTCAGCATCTTCATCGTCGTGGTCTTGCCGCACCCGTTCGAGCCCAAGAAACCGTAGATTTCGCCGCGCCGAACGCTGAACTCCACTTGGTCTACAGCCACGAACGCGCCAAAGCGGCGCGTGAGCCCGTGCGCCTCCACAGCGATGGGCGCGTCGGCAGCGGGCGCGTTGCGTGCAATGCGAGCGGCAAGCTCAGCGCCGGTCAAACGCATGAACAGCGCTTCCATCGAGACCGCGCCATGTTCGGCTTTGAGCGCCATGGGCGCGCCATCGGCGATGATGGCGCCCGCCTGCATCAAGACCACACGGCCGAAACGTTCTGCTTCATCGAGATAGGAGGTGGCGACAATCAGCGCCATCGCCGGACGCGCGGCGCGAATGGCGCTGACAAGATCCCAGAATTGACGGCGTGACAGCGGGTCAACGCCCGTGGTCGGTTCGTCCAAGATGAGAATGTCGGGGTCATGCACCAGCGCGCAACAGAGCCCGAGCTTTTGCTTCATGCCGCCGGAGAGTTTTCCCGCTGCGCGCGCCGCAAACGGCGCAAGCCCCAAGGCGTCCATCAGCGCCTCGACGCGCGCGCTTGGCGCACCGCCAAACAGGGCTGCGAAATAGTCGATGTTCTCGCGGACGCTGAGCGAAGCGTAGAGATTGCGGCCAAGCCCTTGCGGCATGAAGGCAATGCGCGGCTGCACGGCGGCGCGCGCGCGTTCTTGCGAGAGGTCGCGCCCGAGCGTTTCCACCGCGCCGTGTTGGATGCGTTTGGCGCCGGCGATCAAAGCGAGCAAGGTCGACTTGCCGACCCCGTCTGGACCGATAACGACCAGCGCCTCGCCGGCGGCGACTGCAAGGCTGACATCATCGAGAGCAGGAGTGTTTCCGTAGGCGTGACGAACGCCGGTGAGCCGCGCGGCCCATGGCGGCGCCTCGCTCATGGTCGCGGCGCATCCCGAAGGCGGCGCGTCAACTCGGATTCGAGTCGCGCTGGCCATTGCGCGTTCGGGCGCATTTGAATGTAGGCCACGCCGGTGACGCCGACATTGAGCCGTTCAGTGCGGCTCAGCGCTAGCGCTTCGGGGATGCGTACGCGCACGCGGTACATGAGATTGTCGCGCTCGCCGCGTGTCTCCACTTGGCGCGGCGTGAATTGGGCTTCGGGCGAAATAAACGAGACCCGCGCCGGCAAGGGCGCGCTCGCGTCGGCGTCGAGCACGATCCGGGCAGGGGCGCCCATGGCGATCGCGCCGGCTTCGCGCGTGGGCAAAAACACGGTCATGTAGATGTCGGAGGTGTCAAGCAAGGTAGCGATCGGCCCGCCCGCATTTATGAGTTCGCCAGGTTCGGCCAAGCGATAGAGGATGCGCCCCGGGCGCGGCGCAACCAATGTCGCCTCGCCGATTTGCTCGTTGATCCGATCGGCCTCGGCCTGTGCGGCGGCGATATCGGCGTCGGCGGCTGAGCGCGCGCTTTGCGCGGCGCGCAATCCAGCCGCCGCGGTTTGTTGTGAGGCGCGCCGCTGATCCAAGAATTGTTCGGGGGCAAAGCCGCGGTGATGCAACGTCTCGGCGCGGCCGAACTCAAGCGTGGCAAGCCTAAGCGCGCTGCCTTGCTGGGCGATTGACGCCTCGCTCATGGCGCGCTGTTGGCGCGCCCGCTGAATGCGCGCCTCCGCGGCGCGTAAAGCGGCCTCAAGTTCGCGCGTGTCGAGACGCGCGATCACTTCGCCCGCGGCCACCGCGTCGCCTTCCTGCACCGCGATTTCGAGCAGGCGTCCCGGATAGCGGGCGATGATATCGATCTGGCGCGCCTCGAGCCGGCCGTTCGCCTTAGCAAAGCCCGGGGGCGGATCTGACGGCGAGGCTAGCCATACGTACGAGCCGAGCGTCGCGCCGATGAGGACAATGAACGCCCCGATCGCCGCCGGCCAGCGCTGGGCGGGACGCAGCGGCGTCTTTGCCAGTAGGGCGTCAAGCTGGCGCTTGATGGTCTCAAAGATCGCGATTGCCGCCTCCCCAGTTCGAGCGCGCATCTATGACGCGGAGGCGACATTACCTGGCGGCGTTACGCGTCCGCCGAGGAAGCGAGGCAGAAAACCCGGCGTGCGCGCCGCGTAGGCGCGCCACTGATCGCCGAACTGCGCTTCCGCTTCGCGCTCCTCGCTCTTGGCCAGCCGTAGGTACATGAACACCAGCACTGGAAACATGAGCGCGGTCAAGATTGTCGGCCATTGCACCAGAAACCCGATCATCACCAGGATGAAGGCGAGATATTGCGGGTGCCGGATCGCCTTGTAGGGGCCCTCGACGGCGAGGGCGCCGGCGGCTTGCGCCCGATGCAGTACGGTCCAGGATTCCACCAGAAGCCAGAGCCCCGCGACAATGAGGCCGTCGCTCAGCCAGTGGATCGGGGTGAAGTGCGGATCGCCGCGCCAGCCCAAGAGTGTAGGCCAGAAGTGCCCAGCATTGTGCGTCAAGATGTCGGCGCCTGGCGCAAAGCTCTGCAGCCAAGGCGCAAGCAAATAGAGCGTCAGCGGAAAGCCGTACATCTCGGTGAAGAGCGCGACGATGAAGGCGGAAAAGGCGCCAAGGCTGCGCCAATCGCGCGCCGTTTGCGGTTTAGCAAAACTCAGCGCAAACACGATGAAGAAGACGGAATTGACGAAGGCCAAAAGCCATAACCCATAGCCCGAGAAGGCGGCATGCTCAGTCATTGGCTACCCCCCTCGCTGCGCTGTTGTGTTTGATTGTGCCCGCCATGGCCGCCATGCATGAAGATGTGCATCAAAGGGCAGGCAAGCAGGATAAGCAGCGGCCATGCCGCCAAAAGGTGCGCGCCGTGTTCGGCAATGATGTAGTAGGCGCCTACGCCGAGTACGGCGAACATCAGAAGGCGCACAAGCCAAGGCGTGCGCGGGCGCTGGCCGCCGGGCGGGGCGGGCGAAGCGGGTTCATGATGGGCGTGCAGGCTCATGCTCTGATCCTTCGGCGGCGATCTGGGTGAGCGCGCCAAGCCGGGTCGACAGGCGGGGAAGGCGGAAGATCGGTGCCCCAGTTTGTCGCGCTCGCAATCTTATACGCACGCTGAACCGCGTTCCCTGGAACCGGGTTCAATTGATCGCTTTGGGACCTCGCCCAGGGAAATTGCGACGAGGCGCGTATGAAGGGAGAGAGCCCGCGAGCGGCCTTTGTTGAGGAGGATCCCATGAGCCAGCCACCAAACGCCGAACGGCCCTCTGGCATCGGCGTCCTGCCCTTGGGCATCGCGCTGGCGGTGACGCTGTTGGCCGGCTACGGCGCCTGTTGGCTTGTCGCCGCATCCCCATTTGCCGCGCCCTTCACGCATGCTTGGCTGCAATTGTTCTCCGCTGAACCAGCCGGGTCGACAGAGCAGCTCATCGAAGGCAGCATCTTCAGCGCAGTCGGCGCCTGGTTTGCCGCGCTTATCTTCGCGCCGGTCTATAACCTTATCGCGCGCGCCGATCGCATCATCTGAAACAACATCGCCGGCGACGCGGCGCTTGAGGGCGGGCATGACGATTAAGGTGGCTGTCAACGGCTATGGCGTGATCGGCAAACGTGTCGCCGACGCGGTCACACAACAAGCCGACATGGTGCTGACAGGCGTTTGCGACATAGCCGGCGATTGGCGCATCGCCGTCGCGCGCGATCGCGGCGTGCCCGTCTATTCCGCGACCGGCGAAGCCGGCGCCGGTTCGCTGGAGGACATGGCCCGCGGCGCAGACCTTGTTGTCGACTGTACGCCCAAAGGCGTCGCGGCTAAGAACGCGGCGCTTTATCGTGAGCTCGGTAGAAAGTTCATCGTCCAAGGTGGCGAGAAACACGATGTAACGGGCCACTCTTTCGTGGCTGAAGCAAGTTATGCAAGCGCCTTGGACCGGCCGTCCACACGCGTCGTATCGTGCAACACGACCTCGATCGTGCGGGTGTTCGGCGCCCTGCGGCGCGCAGGCCTCTTACTGCGCGCGCGCGGCACACTGCTGCGGCGCGCGCTCGATCCCTGGGAAAGTCATCTCGGCGGCATCATGAACACGCTCGTGCCGGAAACGCGCGTTCCCAGTCACCAAGGGCCCGATGCACAAACGGTGGATCCCGCACTCGATATTGTCACCATGGCGGTCAAAGTGCCCGAGACGCTTGGGCATATGCATTTCTGGTCGGCCGATCTTGTCGGTCGCCCAAGCCGGGAGGACGTACGTTCAGTGCTCGCAGCCTCGCCGCGCGTGGCGTTCGTGCAAGCGAGCGAGGGGCTTGGCGCTCTCAATGCCGTCAAAGAGCGCATGCTCGATCTTGGCCGGCCGCGCGGCGACCTTTATGAAGTCGCCATGCTTGAAGACACGCTAACGGTCGAAAACGGCGAATTGTTTTGCGCTTACATGGTCGACAATCAAGCGATTGTCATCCCCGAGACCATCGACGCCATTCGAGCTCTGACGGGTGCAGAACGAGACGCGGCCCTATCAATGGCCAAAACCAATCGCGCGCTCTCCATCATTGCGGCCTAAAAGCGATTTGCCGGCGCGGCGAGCGGGAACAGAAAACGATGCAAACCGAAACCTTGACGTTCGACGATCTCGTCACGCCGCTCGATCCCCTCGTGCTCGAACGGCATTTGAAACGCACGCCGGGCGTCGCTGACGCGAAGGCCAGTTTTGCAACGGGCTCGGTCACGGTTAAGTTTGATCCGGCGCTGACCAACGTCGCACTCGTACGCGAGGCCGTGAGCGCTTGCGGTTTTCATTGCCGCGGCGTGTCGGCTCCCCTTCATTTGACGCGTGCGCGTGAACACGAGGCTCACGCGCACAAGGCCGCGCCGGCGCCCTCCGAGCGCGGTCATCAAGACGCGAGTGACGTGGGCCACGAGATGGGCCATGGCGCGGGCATGGACATGGCTGCCATGGCCAGGGACATGCGCAATCGCTTTCTGGTCGCGCTCGGCTTTTCCATTCCGATCTTTCTCCTGGCGCCGATGGGCATGGAGGCGATGCGGATCGATCCGCCGTTCGGCTGGGATCTCGAAGTCACGCTCTTCTTTCTCGCCAGCGGCGCCATCCTCTACCCAGGCTGGCCATTCTTTGTGGCGGCGGTGCGCGCGCTGAGGCACGGCGTCTTCAATATGGCGGTGCTGGTGCTGCTGAGCGTCGGCGCTGGCTACTTCTTTTCCATAGGCGCCACCTTCATTTGGGGCGGCGCTCAATTCTACGAAGCGTCGTCGGTCCTGCTCGTCTTCATCCTGCTCGGCCACTGGCTTGAGATGCGCGCGCGGGCAGGCGCTTCGGAAGCCATACGACGGCTCATGGATCTAGCGCCGCCGATGGCGATCGTCGTGCGCGGGGGCCAGGAGGTCGCGGTCTCAACAGCGGACGTGAAGCTCGACGAAATTGTCGTGGTGAAGCCCGGCGGCAAAGCCCCAGTCGACGGCGTCATCATCGAAGGACGCTCCGACATCGACGAATCCATGCTCACGGGAGAATCGTTGCCCGTGAGCAAGAGCGTGGGCGACGCCGTCATCGGCGGCACCATCAATAAGAGCGGGATGATCCGCTACCGCGCCACCAAGATCGGCGCCGACACGGCTTTGGCGCAGATCGTCAAGCTCGTGCAGGAGGCGCAGAACTCAAAGGCGCCGGCGCAATTGCTGGCCGACCGCGCCTCGCAATGGCTGGTGATCGCCGCCATCATCATCGCTGCGGCGACGTTTGTGGTGTGGCTGGCAATCGGTCAGCCGCTTCTGTTTGCGCTCACTCTGGCGATCACAGTGCTGGTCATCGCTTGCCCTGACGCACTGGGGCTCGCCACGCCCATGGCCATCATGGTCGGCACCGGCATCGGCGCGCGTCACGGCATCCTGATCAAGGATGCAGTGGCGCTGGAGGATTCCGCCAAGCTCGATGTCGTCGTCTTCGACAAGACAGGCACGCTCACCTTAGGCGCGCCGAAGGTGGTTGAGGTGGTCGCGGGCGAGGGACTAAGCGAAAGCGAACTTGTCGCACTGGCCGCCGCCGTCGAGGGCGGTTCAGAACATCATATCGCCGTCGCCCTAAAAGAACGCGCCAAGGATCAGCCGCTGCCAGAGGTTTCTGACTTCGCCTCGTTCGAAGGCAAGGGCGTCAGCGGCCGCATTGGCGGGGCAACGATCCTTTCGGGCAACCGCATGCTCATGGCCGACAACAAGGTGGCGTTCGGCAGGCTCGCCGGCGAAGCCGATCGTCTCCTGGGTTCCGGGCGCACCGTCGCTCACATCTCCCGCGACGGAGCTCTCATCGGCCTCATCGCTATCGCCGACGCAGCAAGGCCGACCGCGGCGGCGACGGTCGAGCGTCTCAAGCGCCAAGGCGTCGAAGTCGCGATGATGACCGGGGACAATCTGGCGACGGCCAAGCGCATCGCCGCCGAACTCGGGGTCGATATAGTGCTTGCCGAAGTCTTGCCCGGCCAGAAGGCCGCAAAGATCAAGGAGCTGCAAGCGCAGGGCAAAAAGGTTGGGATGGTTGGCGACGGCGTCAACGACGCGCCGGCGTTGACGCAGGCCGACGTGGGCTTCGCCATCGGTGCGGGCACTGATGTGGCGATGGAGAGCGCCGATGTCGTGTTGATGCGCAGCGATCCCTATGATGTCGTGCGCGCCATCGAATTGTCGCGCGCGACGCTGCGCAAGATGCATCAAAATCTATGGTGGGCCGCAGGCTACAATGTGCTGGCCTTCCCGTTGGCGGCAGGCGTGCTCTATCCGCTGCTGCTCAGCCCCGAAATCGCGGCGCTGTCAATGTCAGGAAGCTCGGTGATCGTGGCGGCCAACGCGCTGCTGCTGCGCTGGGTGAAGCTCTAGATCGCGTGAGGTGGATCGAGCGCAAAGCGATCCGCCACTTAAGGCCACAGAAAATAAGCGCCGTAGAGTGCGAGTTAAGAAATCTTTGGCGACCGCAACCATCGGCGCGCTCGATCCAACTCTCGGCGCCTGCTCGCCGCGCGACCGCCCAAGGCCCACCCATCTTCAATAGGGCGTGGCCATGCTCGCGCTGAGCTACGCTCCGCTCGCCGGCGATGAGTCGGCGAGCGGAGGGCCGGTGCGCAAGAATTATTGCGGTTGAGCTGGCGTCTCGGCCGGCGCGGCCTCAGTCTCTGCTTGTTGCTCACGGCAGCCAGGGTGAGCCGCGGTCAGCATGCGACCGTTGTCGTGGGGCCGATTCATATCGTGGCTCGCCGTATCGTAAGGACAATCGGTCGGCTCTGCTGGCATCGCGGAATCGCGCATAGCCGCGCCACGGGGGCCATGGCGATGCGTATCAGCCGGCGTCGTACATGCGCCAAGCGCCAGCAGCACGCCGGCGGACACGACAGAAACAACGATTTTCAACACGGGCATATCGACAATCTCCTCGCAACGGCGCTCGGCGCCTCAGCAGTAGAATACGCGCCAGATTGCTCTTGCCCTGAACCAGCAGTCTTTGTTGGCGTTCACCCAGGGCGAACACCCTGTCGTGCGTAATCAATATGAACGTGCGTTTGAGCGTACGCCCCCAGAAGCGCACGTGAGAGGAAAGCGCGACTTCGATGCTTGAACGATCAACCGACTCGCCACCTAGCGGCGCCGCGCGCCGCCAACAGCGTCACTTTCGCCCGTCCGAGACACTCCTTAGTGCAGCGCTCGATCAGCTCATTACGCGCGGGCGCCTTGTCGTCACGTTTCCCAGCGGTGAGCAGCGCCAATTCGGCGAGGACGCCGGATCGGCCGTTATTGTCGCAATTAAAGATGCGAGCGCACTTAGCCGGCTGATGGCCAATGCAGAACTGGCTTTCGGCGAACTTTACGTCGATGGCCTTATCGCCATCGACGGCGACGATATCGATGGCCTGCTGGCGCTCGTTCTACAAAACCTTCGGCGCCATGGCTTCAAAACCGGGGCCGCGCCACCGGGCATGCGCCTCTTCGAGGCGCCGCGCCGCGAAATCAACGACAGAAAGCGCGCCGAACGCAATGTGGCGCATCACTACGACATATCGAACGAACTCTATCGGGTTTTTCTGGACGAGGATCTGCAATATTCCTGCGCCTATTACGAAACCGGCGCGGAGACGCTTGAAGAGGCCCAGGACGCCAAGAAGGAGCTCATCGCGGCGAAACTTTGCCTGCGTCCGGGCCTTTCGCTTCTGGACATAGGTTGCGGCTGGGGCGGTCTTGCGCTCCACTTGGCGCGTACGCGGGGCGTCAATGTCCGCGGCATCACGCTCTCGCAGGCGCAATTGCCGGTGGCGCGGGTGCGCGCCCAGGCGCAGAATCTGGCCGCACAGGCCGAATTCGTACTCGAAGATTATCGAGAGACCGAAGGCGCGTTCGATCGCATTGTATCGGTTGGCATGTTCGAGCATGTCGGGCGCGGTCACTATGACGAATTCTTCCGGCAAATTGCGTCGCTGCTCGCCGAGGATGGCGTTGCTCTGTTGCATACGATCGGACGCGCGGACGGAGCGGGCGCCACCAGCCCCTGGATCGACCGCTACATTTTTCCTGGCGGCTACATTCCCGCGCTGTCTGAGATCATGCCTGCTGTCGAGCGCGCCGGACTTTATGTGACCGACATCGAAGTCTGGCGGCTTCACTACGCTTACACCCTCCGCGCATGGCGAGAGCGCTTCGAAGCGCGCCTTGATGATGTGCGCGCTATGTTCGATGAGCGCTTCTGCCGTATGTGGCGCTTTTACCTGGCCGCAAGCGAAGCTGCGTTTCGATATGGCGGCCACGAAGTGTTTCAGATTCAACTCGCGCGCCGCCAGGACGCCGTTCCCCGAACACGGCGTTATCTGGAACGCGCTGGATGAGAAGGTTCCGTCGCGTACGTCACCGGACCAAAGGATCAAGAGCGAGTGAGCGCGCGCGGCCCGAGGTTGCGCCATTACGGGGGGAGGGGCGCGAGGGTTGGATCCCAGGCCGGCGCGCTCATCTCATATACGCACCAACGCTGTGGTCCCCTCATGATCGAGCGCCGCGGAACCCAGTGAAGTTGTTGGGGGGCCCAAACCTCAGGAGGCTTAGCGCCGTCCAAGGGCGCAGCAACCGCGTCGCACGACCACGCGCCGTTTTTCTGTCGGGATCGCTCCGGTGAGCTTCGGCGCTCAAGTTCGTCTCGTCCTAGTGATGGCGCTTTGGGCGTCGTGCTTTCCGCTGATCGCCGTAGGGCTTGAACTTGCGCCACATCTGGCGTTTGCGGCGCTCCGCGCCGCCACTGGCGGGATCGCGCTCATTGGCGTTTCGCTGGTCCTGCGCCGGCCGATGCCAAAAGACGCCGGCGCCTGGGGCATGATTGTCCTTTTGGCCTTAGGCGCGACATCGCTCGGCTTTCTCGGCATGTTTCACGGTGCGGCCTTCCTTTCGCCCGGCCTCGCCACGCTCATCTTCAGCACTCAGCCGCTCGTGGCCGCTGTGCTCGGGCGCATGTTTCTTGGCGAACGATTGACCGCTCGGGGCGCTTTTGGGCTGGTGCTGGGCTTTACAGGTGTCGCCATCGCCAGCTGGCCCCAACTCACTTCGCCCAGTGCTTCGCTCTACCTGACGGGTGCGGGCTTCGTGATCGCGGCGGCGGCGGGAACGGCCGTCGGCAATGTGGTCATGAAGCGCATCAGTCAGAGCGTGGACGCGGCGACCGCTGTGGGCTGGAGTCTTACGCTTGGAGCAATCCCGCTGGCGATCGCATCGGCCGCAACCGAAGACATCGCCATTGCCTGGTCGAGTGAATTCGTCGCGGCGCTCGCTGTCCTATCGCTCTTTGGCACAGCGCTCGCATTCTGGCTCTGGTTCGAAGCGCTCAAATCGGCGCCTCTGAGCGCGGCCAACGCTTTCAGTTTCCTTGTGCCGGTGTTTGCATTGGCGCTTGGCGGTGTCTTCTTCGGCGAGCGTGTTGGCTTTCCGGAAATCGCTGGCGCGGGGCTCATTATCGCCGGCGTCGCTATGGCGCAGCGGCAGACCGCTTGAGAGAGGCGCCGTGCACCTTACTTTTCCGCACGAACCGGGCCGATCCCTCAGATTGGTCGCCCACGCGAAGATTGTGATGCGAGGCAAAGAGCCAAAACTTGGCCATCATCACATGTGGCGCTAACAAGGGGCGGAGGCGATGGCATACGTGAGGCGCCGCGTCTCGACACCCGCCGCCGCCTTTACACCAAGCCCCCAAGCCCAAGGCGGCGGCGGGTGTATCGACATAATGCTGCTGAGGACGCGCGCCCTATCTTCCTGTTGACTACGTCGCTGCTGCGGCTTCGCGTATCTCCAAAGTTACATGAGCAAGTTCGTGCACGTGTGCGAGACGGGCTTGCAGAAGAGCGCGCTCCGCATCCGTAATCACGCTCACAATTGCCGCGTGCGCATCGGGCCCGAGGCGCCAGACATGGAGATCGGTGATGCGGCAATCGCCAGGGCCTTCAATCTGTTCGCGAATTTCAGCAACCAAGCGGGGATCGGCGCGGTCCAGCAGGACCTCAGCGGTGTCGCGCATGAGCCCCCAGGACCAGCGGGCGATCACGAGGGCGCCGACGATGCCCATCAAGGGGTCGAGCCAGATCCAGCCGCCAAACTTGCCGGCCGCGAGCGCTACGATCGCAAGCACTGAAGTAAGGGCGTCGGCGAGCACGTGCAGATAGGCGCCGCGAAGATTGTTGTCGTGCCCGTGCGCGTGGTGATGATCGCTGTGATGATGGGGATGGTCTTCGTGCTTATCGCTCCCGCCTTGGGCGGACAGAAGCCATGCGCTGACGAGATTGACGACAAGGCCGACGATCGCGACCAACAGCGCCTGGTCGAAAGCGACGTGTCCTGGAGCAAATAGTCGCTGAAGCGATTCAGCGCCTATGGCGAGCGCTATCACGGCCAATACCAGCGCCGAGCCAAAGCCTGCCAGATCGCCGACTTTGCCGGTCCCGAAGGTAAAGTTCGGATTGCGCGCATGCCTTTTTGCGTAGCGGTAAGCCAAAAACGCAATCGCCAGCGCCCCGGCGTGCGTGGCCATGTGGAAACCATCCGCCAGCAGCGCCATCGAACCGTAGATGCCGCCGGCGACGATCTCCGCAACCATCATGATCACTGTCAGCACGACGACCCACATCGTTCGCCGCGTGTTACGGTCATGATCTCGCGCGAGAAACACGTGGTCGTGGGTGAAGGAGTGAGGTATTGTCACCGGCGTGCTCACTGTCCGTATCGACGGATAAGCGTGATGAGTTCTTCCCCCGCTGCCTGACGTTCAGCAGGACTGAGGCGCGGGCCTGAGACATGCTCACGCACAAAATCGGCGATGATTTCCTCGCTCAGGCCAATGAACGCACCGCGCGCGCCCGCGAGTAAGTGAAGCACGGTTTCGCAACCAGCTTCCTCTTCCAGGGCTGCCTCAATCCGCTTCAACTGTCCGGCTATCCGCCGTACGCGCGCCAACAATTGGGTTTTTGACTTTATCGTATGGGACATAGTATAGGGGGGTACCCTATGCTGCAGTCGGACGCAACTCCGCTATCGGGTTGTCACCGCCGATAGGCGGTGCTCATTAGCGAACCCGCATGGGCGGGATGCCGCAGCTCGGATTCTTGAACCTGTATCACTGGGCGAGCGGGCTTGCGCGCGCCGACGCTCGCGACTATGGCGGGACGAATGCGTCTTCAAGATGCGGTAACCAATCGAGGTTAAAGCTCGGGAAAATGTCTACGCTTCGTCGCCTCCTGACTGGGCTTCTGGTGTTCGCTGTGGCGCATTTCGGCGTCTTGGCGACCGCGCCGGCGCACGCCCACGAAAGCGGCGATGGGCACGGCGTCCGGGAAATCGTGCTCTCGCAAGCGCATGGCGCCGCGGATCATCATACTCATCACGATGACGGCGGCGACGACCATGAAGATGGCCAGTCGTTGGCTCTCGGCGACACGTCAGCGCCTGATTCCGACGACGATACCAGTCATGGTGAGCACGCGCATGTGCACGTGTGTCCTCAGTTCACGCCGCTCGGCAACCACAGTGCTTTGAAAGCGCCGGTGATGCTCCGTGAGCTCACATGGCCTGTGCGAAGCGCATCGGTGATTTCCTATTTGGGTTCGCCGCCGCTGCGGCCACCGCGCACCACCCTCTGATCCGAACGCTGCGCCGATCCTGAGGATCGTGCGCGCTTGTTTGCGACAGAGGGGATTGATCCTTGTCTACCAGAGTATTGGCGGCCCTTTATGGGGTCGCGAGCCTCGCGGGCGTCGCCTGCGAAGCTCATGCGCAGGCGCAACAAGCGCCGACGCTGACGCGCGAAGACGCGCTTGAGCGCGCGCTTGCTGACGATCCAAACGTCGCCGCGGCGGACGCCAATGAGCGCGCTGCGGATGCGAGCCTGCGTCAGGCCGGGCGCTGGAGTAATCCAACGCTCGAAATCACGCGCGAGAATTTTGAGGGCTCGGGTCTTTACTCGGGAAGTGACCGCGCCGAGACGACCTATGGCTTGCGTCAGCCGCTCGAACTAGGCGGTGACCGGTCCGCCCGCCGCCACATTGCTGAGAGTGAGCGCGACCTCGCGCGCCTTGGCGCGGGGCTAGAGCGGCTCGACGTCGTCGAAGAAGTCGAGCACGCCTTCATCGATGCACAAGCGGCGGAGGCTACCCTCGCCGTGGCCGAGGAACGATTGGCGGTGGCGCAAGACTTAGCCGCGGCTGTGAACCGACGGGTCCAGGCCGCGCGCGATCCATTCATGGCTGGATCGCGAGCCCAAGCGCGCCTCGCCGAAGCCGAGATCGAAGCGCAAAGCGCGCGACGCGCGGCGATCAGCGCGCGTGAGCGGCTCGCCAGCTATTGGAATGGCACCAGCGAATTCCGCGTCGAGCTGACCTCGTTCCAGCGTCTTGGCGATGCGCCACGCGACGTGTTGCAGGCGCCCATCCCCGATCTTCAGCTTGGCGCAGCGCGCCAAGCGCGCGCCGAAGCACAGTTACGCTTGGAGCGGGCGCGGCGCATTCCGGACGTAGATGTGCAAGTCGGTTTGCGTGAGTTCAGCGAGACCGACGAAACCGCTCTTGTCGTCGGGTTCGCCGCGCCGCTCCAGCTTTGGGATCGCAACAGCGATAACGTGACGCGCGCGCGGGCCGAGCGTGATCGCGCCGGGCATCAACGCGAGGCCCTTGCGCGCGCCGCGGCGCGCCAGCGTGGGGCGCTCCTCAATCAGATGGACACCGCACGCCTCGAAGTCGAAGGCCTCGACGCGCGCGTCATCCCAAGCAGCGAAGAGGCGCTAAGGTTTGCCCGAGACGGCTATGTGCGCGGCGCCTTTTCCTACATCGACGTGCTCGAAGCCCAGCGCGCGCTGACTGAAGCGCGGCTTCGCCGCATCGCCTCGCTTCGTTCCTATCACCGTGCGCTCGCTTCGCTTGAGCGCCTTTCCGGCGTACGCGCCGAGGAGATTTCCCAATGAACACGCCTCGTTCCTGGATGCGCGCGGCTGCGGTCGCGCTGATGTTGTCGCTCGGCGCCGCCTGCGGTGCGGGCAACGGCGCTGAGGGTGAGGACGCTGCCGCGACCGCCGACTACGAGCGCGGGCCGCATCGAGGCCGCATGCTTCGTGACGGCGAGTTCGCCATCGAGATGACGATCTTCGAGGATGGCGTGCCGCCGGAGTTTCACATCTACGCTTATCGGAACGATCAACCTGTCGATCCACGCGAGGTTCAGTTGAGCGTGGCGCTGACGAGACTGGGCGGGGCCGTCGATCAGTTCCAATTCGCCCCGGAAGCCGACTACCTCAAAGGCGCGGGCGTTGTGACCGAGCCGCATTCCTTCGATGTGGCGGTGCGCGCGGTCTATGACGGCGCCACCCACGAATGGGCTTATGATTCCTATGAGGGCCGCACCACGATCGGCGCGGCGCAGGCCGAAGCCGCCGGAATTCGGGTGGAAGCGGCGGGTCCGGCGACATTGGAGGAGACCATAGCGCTTTCCGGGCGCGTTGAACTGCAGCCGCAAGGGCGGGCCGAGATCACCGCTTGGTATCCTGGCCGCATCGTGGGCATGAACCGCGCCATCGGCGAGCGCGTGCGCCGCGGCGAAACGCTCGCCAGCGTCACCTCAAGCGAGAGCCTCCAAACCTACGCAATCCCTTCGCCGATCGCGGGCGTGGTGATGGCTCGCAACGCCAATGTCGGCGATGTAGCGGGCGCCGCGCCCATCTACGTCATTGCTGACGCAGCGCAGGTCCATGCTGAATTCTATGTCTATCCACGCGACGCCGAACGGCTGCGCGCAGACCAGCCGGTCGTGGTCCGAAGCTTAAGCGGCGAACATAGCGTACGCGCCGAGATCGAAGCCATTTTGCCGACCGCGGACATGATGACCCAAACCATCGTGGCCCATGTTGACTTGCCAAACGCAGACGGAGCTTGGCGCCCTGGGCAAGCGGTGGAGGGTGCGGCTGTGGTCTCACGATACGAGGCGCCGCTCGCGGTGCGCACCCGCGCCTTGCAGCGCTTCCGCGATTTCACTGTCGTCTTCGCTCGCGTCGGCGAGACCTATGAAGTGCGCATGCTCGAACTCGGCCGCCAAACACCGGAATGGACCGAAGTCCTATCCGGTCTCGCACCCGGCGAAGTCTATGTGAGCGACAACGCCTTCCTCATCCGCGCCGATATCGAAAAGTCCGGCGCGAGCCACGACCACTAAGGGGAAGCGATCATGCTCGACCGTATCGTTCATTTGGCGATCCGCCATCGTTGGATCGTGCTCGCTCTGGTCCTCTTGAGCGCCGGCGTCGGTGTTTGGAGTTTCCAGCGTCTGCCCATCGACGCGACGCCCGACATCACCAATGTCCAAGTGCAGATCAACACCGAAGCCGAAGGTTATTCGCCGCTCGAAGCTGAGCAGCGTTTGACGTTTCCAGTTGAGACCGCTCTGGCGGGCCTCCCCGGCCTTGAATACACCCGGTCGATCTCTCGTTATGGTTTGAGCCAGGTGACCGTTGTCTTTGCCGACGGCACCGACATCTACTTTGCCCGTCAGCTCGTCAACGAACGCTTGCTCGCGGTGCGCAGCCAATTGCCTGAAGGCGTCGAGCCTGAACTTGGCCCGATCGCTAGCGGCCTCGGCGAAATCTTCATGTACACGATCGAAGCCGAAGAGGGCGCGCTTAAGCCCGATGGCTCGGAATGGACGCCTGAAGATCTACGCACGCTGCAAGATTGGGTGATCCGCCCGCAATTGCGCAACACGCCCGGCGTCACCGAGGTCAATACCATCGGCGGCTACCAACGCCAATATCACGTTACACCTTGGCCTGATCGTTTGGCTGCGGCTGGCCTCTCGATGAACGACGTCATCGAGGCGTTGGCGGAGAACAACGCCAATGTCGGCGCAGGCTATGTCGAGCGCTACGGCGAGCAATTGCTTGTGCGTTCGCAAGGCCAAGCGCAGGGCATCGAAGACCTTCAACGCATCATCGTCGCCAATCGCAACGGCGTGCCCGTTCGCATCGTGGACGTAGCCGACGTCATCATGGGCGAGGAACTGCGCACCGGCGCTGCGACCGAGAACGGGCGTGAAGTCGTGCTCGGCACCGTCTTTATGCTGATGGGTGAAAATAGCCGGCAAGTCGCACAGGCTGTGGCCGCACGCCTCGAAGTAGCCTCACGCGCATTGCCTGAGGGTGTGATCGCTTCCCCCGTCTATGACCGCACCGAACTCGTCGACCGCACCATCGAAACGGTTGAGAAAAACCTGCTCGAAGGCGCGCTCCTTGTCATTGTCGTGCTCTTCTTGTTGCTCGGCAATATCCGTGCAGCGCTGATCACGGCGGCGGTCATCCCACTCTCCATGCTGCTCACCATCACCGGCATGGTTCAAAATGAAGTGTCCGGCAATCTCATGAGCCTTGGCGCGCTCGACTTTGGACTGATCGTCGATGGCGCGGTCATCATCGTCGAAAATTGCCTCAGGCGTTACGGCATGGAGCAACACCGGCTCGGACGATTGCTGACGCATGACGAGCGATTCCAACTCGCCGAAAGCGCCACCCTTGAGGTGATCCGTCCTTCGATCTTCGGCGTGATGATCATCGCGCTCGTCTATCTGCCGATCTTTGCGCTCTCAGGCGTGGAGGGCAAAATGTTCCATCCGATGGCGTTCACGGTCGTGTTCGCGCTGACGGCGGCGCTCATTTTGTCGCTCACCTTTGTGCCTGCCGCCGTCGCCATGTTCGTGACCGGCAAGGTCGACGAAAAGGAAAGCCGGGTCATGCGTGCGGCGCGCGGATGGTACGAGCCTGCGCTTGAATGGGCGCTGCGGGCGCGCACATTGGTCGTCGCCGGCGCTGTCGGCCTTGTCGTCGTGTTTGCTCTCATCGCCTCACGCATGGGATCGGAATTTATTCCGAACCTGGACGAGGGCGACATCGCGCTCCACGCCTTGCGCATCCCTGGCACCAGCTTGGGCCAAGCCATCGAGATGCAAACCCAGCTCGAAGAGCGCCTTCGCCAGTTTCCCGAAGTCGAGCGCGTGGTGTCCAAGATCGGCACCGCTGAAGTCGCGACCGATCCGATGCCGCCGAGCGTGGCGGACACCTTCATTTTCCTTCGACCGCGCAGCGAATGGCCGAATGGCTGGCGCTCTCGCGCCGATCTCCTCGCCGAAATGGAGGCGGCGGTTCAAGAAATTCCAGGCAACAATTACGAATTTACCCAGCCCATCCAGATGCGATTCAACGAATTGCTATCAGGTGTTCGCGCCGACGTCGCGGTCAAGGTCTTCGGCGACGATCTTGATGCCTTGCTGGCGACGGGCGCGGAGATCGAAGACATTGTTGCGGCCATTCCGGGCGCGCAGGACGTTAAGGTCGAGCAGATCACCGGCTTGCCGGTGCTTCAAGTCACGCCCGATCGCGCCGCTTTGGCGAGGTTTGGTCTCAACGTTTCCGATGTGCAAGACACGCTTCGCGCTTCGCTGGGCGGCGCAGTGGCAGGCCAGATCTTCGAGGGCGATCGCCGTTTCGATGTGGTCGTGCGGCTTCCAGAGCAAATCCGCCAAGATGTCGATGCAATCGGCAGGCTTCGCATCCCACTGCCAGGCGCCGCTGACGGCGTTCGCGGCTTCGTGCCTTTGCACGAGATTGCAACAATCGAACTCTCGGTCGGTTCGAATCAGATCAGCCGCGAGAACGGCAAGCGCCGTGTGGTCATCACCGCCAACGTGCGGGGCCGCGACTTGGGCTCGTTTGTGCAAGACGTGCAGCGCCGCGTCGGCGCGGAGGTCGAGCTGCCGCCAGGCTATTGGGTCGAGTATGGCGGCACGTTCGAGCAATTGATCTCGGGCGCCCAGCGTCTGGCGCTGGTCGTGCCGTTGGCGCTGCTGATGATCTTTGGGCTTCTCTATGCGCTCTTCCGCTCAGCCAAGGACGCGGCAATTGTTTTCTCCGGCGTGCCGCTGGCATTGACCGGCGGCGTGCTCGCCTTGCTAGCGCGTGGATTGCCGCTCTCGATCTCGGCGGGGGTGGGCTTCATCGCGCTTTCAGGTGTGGCGGTGTTGAACGGCGTCGTCATGCTCTCCTTCATCCGCTCGCTGCGTGCGGAGGGCAGTTCTGTCGAAGACGCCATACGTGAGGGCGCGCTGACGCGGTTGCGGCCTGTGCTGATGACCGCCTTGGTCGCCAGTTTGGGTTTCATCCCGATGGCGTTCAATGTCGGCGCCGGCGCCGAGGTGCAACGGCCTTTGGCGACGGTGGTGATCGGCGGGATTATCTCCTCGACCATCCTCACCCTGCTGGTGTTGCCCGCGCTCTATCGCCTGGTTCATCGCGACGCAGAGCAAGAACTCGAAAGCTGGGAACAGACCCCGGTCGCTCCGACCGGAACGGGAGGCGCCTCGTGACCGATCAGCCGCCGCTCGCCGCGCAGCGCGCGGCCTGGGAACGATGGAACGCGGAGACGCGCGAGCAGCGCTTGGGCGAAGTGAGCACCGATCAACGCGATTACGTCGTGGCCTGGCTTCAGCGCTTGGGCCGCACCGATCTCGATATCATCGATGTCGGTTGCGGAGCAGGGTGGCTCTGTCCCTCGCTTGTTAACTTCGGCCGGGTGACTGGAACCGACTTCTCGGCAGACGTTCTGGCGCGCGCGCAAGTGCGGATGCCGGAGGTGCGCTTTGTCGCCGGCGATTTTATGAGCCTGCCGTTTGAGGCGTCCTTAATCGACGTTGTCGTTTCGCTCGAAGTGCTCTCCCACGTCGCCGATCAACCCGCGTTCGTGGCCAAGCTTGCGCAGCTCTTGCGGCCCAGCGGCATGCTGATGCTGGCGACACAAAACCGCCCGGTGCTGGAGCGATTAAATCGCGTGCCGCCGCCCGAGCCAGGCGCAATTCGCCAATGGGTGGATCGCGATGAACTCAATGCGCTCTTGTCGCCTCACTTTGATGTGTGGGAGCTCAACGCGATTACGCCGCGCGCCAATCGTTTTCCCTGGAAGCTTGTTTCCAACAACAAAGTGGACAAAGCGCTGAAGGCGTTGTTCGGCGAGGGCCCAAAGCGTTTCAAGGAACGTCTTGGCTGGGGCTGGACGTTGATGACGCTGGCGCGCAAGCGCGACCTTTAGGCTGAGAATGATAAAAGCAACACCCGAAACAATAGCGCCCACACAATGGTGGTCGCGGAGGGCGACAAGGGATACATTCAGGAAATCAGCGGCGTCATCTTCTTTCTCTACCGGCTGAAGCATATCGGCATTGAACAGCTACATCATCGACGCCAGAAGGTGTGGTGCTCGAATTGGGTTTCGGCACAGGCCTCAACCTTCCATTCTATGGTCCATCGAGAGTCCGCAAGCTCGTGGTCGCTCCAAGCGCCCATCAGCGCCTCGCGGCGGCGCAATAGATGGGCGCAAAGGACAATGACCGGATCAGCCAGAGCGGCTTTGGCGAAGTCGCCTTGCGCCAAGACGGGCGCCGCGCCGATCGCGGCGATCACGTTACGGCGGGACGCGCGGGCCATGGCCTCACGCGTCTCCATGCAGTGCGCGATAATCGCGCAGGATGCTCGCGATCAGCCTGTGCACATCCTCACAATCGTTCTTCGTCTCAAGGACGGCGATGGTGAGCTTGCCGCAAATGCCAAACGGCGACGCGGCGACGATGGCTGGAAGCGCCTTGAGCAAGGCGCCGTTTTCGTCGCTAAGTACCTCAATGCGGTCGTCGAGATCGTCCAACTCGCGGCTCTCAGGAAAACGCCGGCGTTGAGCGCGCGTTAGCTTCATCCAGTTGTGCTCGCGATGCAGGCGGGCCTCCAGCCGGCTCCATTGAACCGCGAGCCGCTCATGTTCGGCGTTGCGCGCGAGCCAAGCGTGGCACGCCTCAGCGGCAGGGTCGGCAGCGAGCGCGGCGCCAGGGATGAGCGGCGCGGCGGCGGCTCCCAGGATCAGTCGACGGGTAGGTTCGTTTCGGCACGCACTCGCGTTCGCCGCCGATGGCGGGCGTCGGGTCATTTGGGGTAACCTTCAGCTACAGGAGTCGCCTTTTAGTCCTTCTGGCCCTTTTGGTCAAACTAAAAGTGACTTGTGGCGCTAAAGGTGACATTTGCTGACGGCCGGACAAATCAGGGCAGCACGCGGGCTTCTTAATTGGAGCCAACAGCAGCTTGCCGAGGCAACAAAGCTTTCTGTGCAGACCATCAAGCGGATGGAGGGCGCGCGCGGCCCGTCGGGTAGTACGGAGGCGAATGTGGAAGCCGTTCGCCGAGCGCTGGAAGGTGCGGGCGTAATTTTCCTTGAGCCCAAGTCGAGCAAAGACGGTGGCGCAGGTGTACGTTTGAAGCGCTAGACGTCCGTTCGCGAACCAGCCCTTCGGACTTGAGCCACGGCTTCAACGTGAAAGCATCAGTCGCGGCACCGCTGTGGCCAGATCTTCGAGCGACATGTGAGGGCGGTGGTGAGTTAGCCGCGAGCGCCTACTTTGAAGAGCATGGCCAAGTGGAACGCGTTGGCTATTTGGCGCTGTCCCTGGAGAGGAAAGCAGCAAGTTCATCGACCCGACCCAGAGAATAGGATGATATCTCATTTGCAAGGTGTGGCTGGTCTTCCGCCGTGTAGACCAGAGCCGCGCCGTTGAAGTCCCCTTGGATGAGCATCGTCCGCAGAGCGCGATAATCGGCGGGTTCAATCCGCACGACGCAGCGTACAACGGTTAGAACATCCCCAGCGGTCGAACTGAGCGCTAGGTCCATAGCTCGATCTGACTCCCGCACCCGGGCGAAGATATTTAGGCCGTGTGTTCTGAAATGCTCCTCGCAGAGGCGCGCCACATCACCGAGCGGATCAGATCCAGACTGTGTTGCGTGTTTCATCGGGTCGAAGCCTATTTGCTCACGCCGCAGCATCAAACTGAAAGATGCGAATACGCTTCCCGCCGAAAGTCTGCACGTTAGCGGAAGATGATCAAGCGTTCGCGCAATTCCCGTAGCTAGGGAAAGAACCCTTTGGCAATGGGCCCTTCGGCCCAAAGACGCCGTGCGCCCGACGGCTCACAGTGCCCAGCGACGCCAAACGCGAGCGGACATGCGCAGCGCAATCATCATTGCGGTTTCACTTTTGATCGCGCTGATCGGCGCAGGGGCCGCCACGCAATATCTGGCGCAGGTTTTCGCGTATCAGCCGGCGCTGGGTGGACCGTGGATGAGAACGGAAGCGGGCGCTCTCTATGCACCTTGGGCGGTCTTCGAATGGACTGAGCGCTGGTCAGATCGTTTTCCCAAGCCATTCGCGGTCGCACGTCTTGTCGTGCTTGCCGGCTTCGCGGCGAGTATTCTTGTCGCGGCTCTCGGGTTACGACAACGGTTTCAGCTCAAACCGTTCGGCAAGGACGCATGGGCAAACTTCGCCGACATAGAGTCAGCCGGGCTCTTTGCAGAGCAAGGCGCCATCCTCGGCAGGTTCCAGGGTGAAATCCTGGCTTATGACGGGCCGGGCCACCAGATTCTGATCGGCGCTTCGCGTTCGGGTAAAGGCCGCGGGCACATCGTGCCGACGCTTCTGTCATGGAGCGGATCGGTAATCGTGCTCGACGTCAAAGGAGAACTCGACCACGGCGACCGCCGGCACGGGTTTCCGGGCGCGTCTGGGTATCGCGCGCTGTTGGGACCAGTCTTGCGCTTTGCCCCGACCCAGAGCTCATCCAATTGCTTCAATCCGCTCCTCGAAATTCGCAAAGACGAAAACGAAGTCCGCGATGTCCAGAATGTGGTCGACATCATCATCGATCCACACGGGCAAACCCGTGGCGGCGAGCGGTTTTGGAACGACAGCGCCAAGAACATTCTAACCGGCGTCATTCTGCACGTGCTCTACACTGAACCGGTGGAGCGCAAGACGCTTGCGGTCGTGCGGGAAAAGCTGGCCGACCTCGACCGCGCCGCCGACGAGATGCGCTTGACGCTTCATCGCCTCAATCCGCGCACCAACATGCCAGAGGTGCATCCTGAAGTTCTGCACGCCTCCACCTCCTATTTAACCGGCGAGGAGCGTCTCCGCTCGGGCATCAAAGCAACTGCGGAATCCTTCTTTGGCATCTTCGCCGATCCCGTCGTGGTCGAGAAAACGAGCCGCTCGGACTTCCGCATCGGCGACCTTATGTGCGCAGAGCGGCCGGCAACGCTCTACCTCCAGCCGCCCCCGTCAGATGGCCCACGCCTCATGCCGCTGATGCGTCTCTTCATCGGTCAGGTCGCGCGCACATTGATGGAAGATCAGACCCGGGACGGCCATGGCCGTGAGAAGCGCCACCGCTTGTTGCTGATGCTCGACGAGTTTCCTCAACTGGGCCGTCTCGACTTCTTCGAAAAGATGATGGGCGCCATGGCCGGTTATGGCCTCAAAGCATTCCTCGTTTGTCAGTCGCTCAATCACGTCATCAAAGCTTACGGTCGCGACAACGTCATCCTCGACAATTGTCATTGCGTGACCTCATTCGCGGCAGCCGATCCAGAGACCGCAAAACACATCGCTGAAATGGGCGGCGAAGTCTGGGAGATGCGTCCGCAGGAGAGTGAACATCGGCCCCGCTCAATCCTGGGTCCGCAGAAAGGCGCCATCACCTATCGCGAAGAGCGCCGGCCGTTGTTGCTGCCTGGAGACGTGCGCGGTCTTCCTCAAGACCAACAGCTCATTTTCGTTTCTGGCTGCAAGCCCATCCGCTCGAAGAAACTGCGCTTCGATCAGGAGCCGATCTTTGCCGAGCGCCTGCGCCCCGCGGCGCCCAGCGTCGCCGCGCTCGTACATGACAATGAGTGGCGCGACGTGCGGGCTCTCGGCCGCCTGGTGAAGGAGAAAAAGCCGGTGACGCCAGCGAAGCGGCCGGAGCCCTCAACGCCGCCCCGCGCGCAAACCGACCTGTTCGAAGCGGATGAAGCGAAGGTTGCGCCGCCGACGCCGCCGACCGCGCCGCCACCGGCGCCCGCCGAAGCGGGGCCGAAGATCTCCGATCTGGCGCTCGCCAGCTTTCGCAATCCCGATGGCTCGCGGATGACCGAGCCGCCGCGCTCGAAGGGGATTTGAGCGCCATGCCGCGCAAGGGCATCACCGTCTATCTGACGCGCGATCTCGAAGTCAAAATCGAGAAGATTGCCCGCGATCAGCACCGCTCAGAATCGTCAGTCATCGCCGAGGCGGTGCGCGCACGTTATGCTGGCCGAGATGGCGACCCGCTGCCGCCGGTCAGCGACCAGCGGCAGGCAAGCCGTCTCGACGCGCGCCTCGATAAGGTCATCGGCGAGGGGCTCATCGTCAAAGAAGTGTTGCTGCTCTTCATCCGCGTGTGGCTGGAACACAATCCTCCGATAGACGAAGCGCTGGAAGACAGCGCTGCCGCGAGTGCGGAGGCTCGGTTCGAGCGGTTCCTTCAAATGGTCGCCAATGCTCTGCGAGGCGGGCGCTCGATCAGCGGCGGCAGTGTGCCGAATGGCGAGGACGCGACTAGCGCCGGCGGAGACTTCGGAGCAACGGCGCCATGAGCGGCGATGGATATGCGCTCGTCTCGGCCCGTCGACGCTCTGCCTTGGTGCGCGCGCTGGGCCCGGCCGTCGCGCATGCCTTAGGCGAAGCCGACGTTGTCGAGGCGCTGGTGAACGCGGACGGTAGATTGTGGCTCGATCGATTAGGACGGGGCCTTGAACCGACTGCGCACACACTCTCGATCGCGGAGCGCGAAACCGCCATTCGTTTGTTGGCGCACGAAGCGGGCGAAACCGTGGGCGCCGAACGCCCGGCGCTCTCGACCATTCTCCCCGATAGTGCGGCCCGGGTGCAGGCGCTGCTGCCGCCGCTCGTCGAGGCGCCGGTGATCGCTATCCGTAAACGACCGTCGCGTATTTTTGAACTCGATGACTATGTCACAGCTGGCATCGCAACAAGGGCTCAAGCCGATGTCTTGCGCGCAGCCGTGGCGCACCGGCGAAACATTGTTGTCGCAGGCGGCACAGGCTCCGGAAAGACGACCCTGCTAAATGCTTTACTCGCCGAAACACCCTTCCTCACAGCACGCGTCATCATTTTAGAAGACACTTGCGAACTTCATTGCGCCAGCCCCAACAGCGTGCAGATGCTGACCAAGAGAACCGAGCCGCAAACGTCGATGCGCGATCTGGTGAAGATGACGCTCCGGCTGCGCCCCGATCGGATCGTGGTTGGGGAGGTTCGCGACGGCGCGGCGCTTGAGGTTCTCAAAGCGTGGAACACCGGACACCCTGGCGGGCTGCTCACTCTGCACGCCAATTCAGCCGCAGATGCGCTGCCGCGGCTAGAGGATCTGGCGATGGAGGCAAGTGCTGCGCCGCCCACACGCCTCATCAACGCGGCCGTGGACATGGTTGTGTTCATCGCCCGCACCGAGACCGGCCGTAGCATCACCGAGATTGTGCAGCACCGGCTCTGATCGCGCACCCAACACTTCAAGCATCGCGGAAACTGCAAACAATACGCAACGCACGCACGCGCACAGTGCGACCCAGTCCGTATTCTCGGGTGCAACTCGCGAGGTGCGACGAGGTGTTTGCGCGCGCTGTGAGAGCATACGTCGGCGGCTGCGCGCGCGGCTTGAAAGCCATTTCGTCGAGCGCGTCTTCGTGGAAACTGTCCTCAACAGGCCTCTACGAGGCGGGGATATCACGATGCCTAAGGTCAGCGCACGAGCAGCAGCTCTCACAATCATAATCATTGCGATTGCAGGACCAGCTTACGCGTCCGGCTCCGGCATGCCGTGGGAAGGGCCACTCGAACAGATTGTCGATTCGATCACAGGACCGGTGGCGCGCGCCGCCGCTGTCGTCGCTATCGTCATCGCCGGAGTGACCATCATCTTTTCCGAGGGCGGTGGCGGCGTGCGCAAACTCGCCTTCGTGGGCCTCGGCATCGCCATCATGTTTGCGGCGGTCTCGTTCTTTTTGGATTTCTTCGGCTTCGCCGGCGGGGCGCTGATCTGACAGCGCAGGGCTGAAGCCGCTTTGAGTGAGTGACAACGACAGAGGAGGTCTTCGTGAACGACGAAGTGCCAGACGGATACGCCATGCCTTTGCGCACCAGCTTGACACGCCCCATTCTGCTGGGCGGCGTCCCGCGCGCTTTCGCGATTTTGAACGCCACTATCGGCGCCGCGATCGGCTTTGGCCTGCAGCAGCCGTTCATCGGCTTGCCACTCTGGGCCGTGTTGCAAGGCGCCGCCGCGTGGGCGGCCGCGCGCGATCCCTGGTTTCTCGAAACTTGGCCGCGGCACTTGGCCAAGCCCGTCTATCTCTCAGCGTGACGCGTATGCTTGATCTTCGCCCTTACGCTTCGACCGGCGCCAAGCTCGCCGACTTCCTGCCGTGGGCGGCGCTGATTGGCCCCGGCGTGGTCTTGAACAAGGACGGCGCGTTTCAGCGAACGCTCGCATTTCGCGGCCCTGATCTAGATTCCGCCGTCGCCGCCGAACTTATGGGGGCGAGCGGCCGATTGAACAACGCTTTCCGCCGCTTCGGTTCGGGCTGGTGCTTTCACGTCGAAGCGCGCCGATCGCCTTCGCCCGGCTATCCCGATAGCGAGTGGCCAGACGGAGTGTCGTGGCTGATCGACGAAGAACGTCGCGCTGTATTCGAGACGGCCGGCGCGCGCTTCGAGAGTCATTATTTCCTCACGCTCGCGTGGCTACCGCCCGCCGAACGGCAAGGAAAGCTCGAGAGCCTCGTCTTTGAAGGCGGCGCGGAGACCGCGGCCATCATCGACTATCGGCGTCATCTCGAACGCTTCCAGCAAGAAGCCGACCAATTCATCGCGTTGCTTGAAACCGCCATGCCGGAGGCGCGCTGGCTTTCGGACGAAGAGGCGCTGACATACCTCCATGATTGCGTCTCTGATCGACCGCACCGCGTCGCCGTGCCTGAGACGCCATTCCATCTCGACCAATTGTTGACGGATGCCCCGCTTATCGGCGGGCTCGCGCCCACACTTGGCGCCAGGCATCTGAAGGTCATTTCGGTTCGAAGCTTCATCACCGAAACTGAGCCGGGGCTGCTCGACCAGCTCAACCGCCTGCCGATCTCGTATCGCTGGGTCACGCGTTTCCTGCCGCTCGACCGCGAAGAGGCGCGGCGAGAATTGGAGAAAATCCGCAAGCGCTGGTTCTCCAAGCGCAAGGGTTTGCTCACGCTATTGCGCGAAGCGCTCTTCCGCGAAGAGGCGGCGCTCCTCGATAATGACGCGGCGAACCAAACGGAAGACGCCGATGTCGCGCTGCAAGAACTCGGCGCAGATGCCGTCTCAGCAGGATATGCGACACTGACGATCACGGTCGCTGAGGCCGACGAAGAGCAGGCGAACGAAGCTGTCCGGCAGGTCCAGCAGGTCGCCGACGCATTGGGCTTCGTTACGCAAGTCGAAAGCGTCAACGCCGTCGAGGCCTGGCTGGGCAGCTTGCCAGGCCAAGCCTATGCCGACGTACGCCGGCCAATCCTCTTGTCGCCCAGCCTTGCGCATCTTCTTCCGACCAGCGCGGTGTGGGCGGGACCGGAACGCAACGCCCATCTCAACGCACCGCCGCTTATGCTCACCGCGACCGATGGCGCGACGCCCTTCCGGCTCGACCTTCATGTCGGCGATGTCGGCCATACGATGATTGTAGGGCCAACGGGCGCCGGCAAATCGGTGCTGCTCGCGACACTCGCGGCGCAATGGCTCCGTTACGCTGATGCGCAGGTATTCCTCTTCGACAAGGACCGGTCCTCGCGCGCGACCATCCTCGGTCTGGGCGGCGATTTCTTCGATCTTGGCGAGGAGGACGCGCTAGGCCTCCAGCCGCTTGCGAAGATCGATGACGCCGCCGAACGGAGCTGGGCGCTCGACTGGATTACGAGCCTCATCGCCAGCGCCAATGTCACGGTGACGCCCGAACTGCGCGCCGAGCTCTGGCGCGCGCTGGAAGTGCTGGCTCAGCGTCCGCTCGAAGACCGAACGTTGACGCTCTTTTCAGCATTGGCCCAGGACGCGACCGTTCGCGCTGCGCTGGCGCCCTTCACGCGCGCGGGACCATACGGGCGCTTGCTCGACGACGATCAGTCGACCTTGGGCTGTGGCCGCGTCCAGGCGTTCGAGATGGGCGATCTCATGCGCCGTCCGCATGCGGCGAGCGCGGTTCTCTCCGTGCTCTTCCACGCGCTGGAGCGCCGGTTCGACGGCAAACCCACTTTGCTCGTTCTCGACGAAGCGTGGCTCTTCCTCAAGGACGCGGCGTTCGCTTCTCAAATTCAGGTTTGGTTGAAGACGCTCCGCAAGAAGAACGTCGCCGTTATTTTTGCCAGCCAAGAACTCGCCGACGTTGAAGCGAGCCCGATCGCCTCGACCATCATCGAAGCGTGCCTCACCCGCATCTTCCTGCCCAACGATCGCGCCCGCGAGCCACGTTCGGCCGCGTTTTACGAATCGCTAGGGCTCAACGCTCGCCAGATCGCGCTCATCGCCGCCGCGACGCCGAAGCGCGACTATTATCTCGCCTCACGCGCAGGTTGCCGGTTGTTCGAGTTGGGACTCGGCCCCGCCGCGCTTGCCTTCGTCGCTGCCTCGCGCCCCGAAGACCACGCGTGGATGGATCGCGTGCTCGCGGAGGGCGGCGTCCAAAACTTCGCGCCCGCCTGGCTTGAAGCACGCGGCCTTCGCGACGCTGCCGATGCGGTGCGGCGCTTCAAGCAAAAGGCCGGATCGCCAGCAATGTCGGCCGAACAATCCTTGATCGCCGCGGAATAGGAGAGGGACCATGCAGAAGGCACTCAGATCTCTCGTGATGTTCGGCTTTGCCGCGATCGTCGCGGCGACGCCAATGGCGCCGGCACGCGCGCAGATGACCGTTATTGATCCCACCAACCTGGCGCAGAATCTGTTGCAAGCCACACGCGCGCTCGAGCAGATCAACAACCAGATCCGTCAGATCGAGCAGGCGACGCAAATGCTGCGGCAAAACCCGTTGCAGCTCTCGCCCGAACTAACGCAATCCATCTCCGAAGCTCGCGAACTCTTCAACACCGCCCAAGGCATCGCCTTCGAGGTTAATCAGGTCGGGGACAACCTGCGCACGCTCTATCCCGAAACCTGGGAGGACTTCGATCTTGCAGGCGTGCTGCAACAATCCGAGCGCTGGGAGCAAGAGAGCCGCGAGAGCCTCCAGCGCGCCATGGAAGCGGAAGCGCGGGCCGCGCGTTCGATAGAAGGCTCACGCAATCGCATCGACCGCGCCTTGCAATCGTCATCAAGCGCCGAAGGCCAGACCGGCGCCATCCAGGCCAGCAACCAATTGCTCGGCGTCACCGCAAGCCAGCTTGCTGAAATCCACGCGCTGCTGATTGCACAAGGGCGGGCGCTTGAAACCGAGCGAATGGAACGTCTCGCCCGCGAAGAACGCGCCCGTGAAATCCAGCGCCGCGCCTTTCCGACCGAAACCACGCGTTCAACCGAACCGGCGCGCACGGCGTTTTGACATGGATCCGGCTTCCCTCAATTCGTTTCTCGACCAGTTCCTGGCGCTGGCGGATTCAGGCTTCGGCCTGATCCAAGGCGACGTCACCTATGTCCTGAATGCCTTGATCGTCATTTCGATTACGCTCGCCGGCGCGCAATGGGCGCTTGCAGGCGAAGCGCCGATGGCGCCGTTTTTCCGTAAAGTTCTGTTTGTCGGGTTCTTCGCCTTCCTCGTGAACAATTGGGCGAGCCTTTCCACGATCATCGTCCGCTCCGGCGCGCAGCTTGGCCTCAATGCTGGCGGCAATGGCATGAGCATGGCTGATCTGCACAACCCAGGGCGCGTCGGCCAAATCGGGGTCGAGCTCTTCGGCCGCACCGCTGCGATGGCCGAAGGCATGAACGTCTTCACCGATGCCTTCGCCATGGCGACGGTCTGGGTCTCGGCCGTGCTGGTGATGCTCGGCTTCTTCGTGTTGGCGATGCAACTCTTCGTGTCGCTGATCGCTTTCAAACTTGGCAGCCTCGCGGCGTTCGTCGCGCTTCCGTGGGGCGTGTTCAACGGCACATCATGGGTCGCGGAGCGCCCGCTCGGCTGGGTCGCGGGGTGCGCGATCAGATTGTTCGTTCTCGCCTTCATCGCCTCGATCGCCATCACCTTCGTCAACACGCTGCCAGCAACGTTTACGCTCAACGCCGGTGGCGTGCTCAATATCTTCCTGTTTGGCCTCACGGTGCTAGCGCTCGCGTGGTTCGCCCCCATGCTGGCGAGCGAAGTGGTGCAAGGCCAGCCGCATCTGTCCGGCTCTGACGCTATCCGCACCGGTGTTGGCGCAACCTTCGCCACTGCTGGCGGCGTCTACATGGCGCACGCCGTCTACAAGGCCGTCAAAGGCGGCATGATGAGCACATCGAACCGACTAAGCGGCGGCGGCGGCCGCGCCGGCGGCGGAAGCCGCGGTCGAGGCGGCGGAAGCGGCGGTGCACCGCGCGCCCCCATCAATTACGGGGCCATGCAGCCCAAGCCCAGATCGTCCGGAGCCGGTCCATGAACTTTTCCTTCCGCTCACCGGCGCGCTCGTACGCGGCCGCGCCCGCAGACACGCCTTACAAACGCGCACAACAAGAGTGGGACGCGCGCATGGGCTCCGCGGTGCTGTCGGCACGGTCGTGGCGCTCCATTGCGTTCGGCGCGTTGGGCCTACTCGGCGTCAGTGTCGTCTCACTCGTCGTCGTTGCGTTGCAGCAACGCACTTTTGTGCATGTTGTCGAAGTTAGCCCCGAAGGTCAGGTGATGAATGTGCGCGCCGCCGACGGCCGCTGGACCGCCACGGAGGCGCAGAAGGCCTACCATCTCGGTCAGTTTGTGAGGCTGGTTCGCTCCCTGCCGACCGACGGCGTCGTGCTCCGCGAAAACTGGCTAGAGGCTTATCGCTTCCTGACACCGCAAGCGGCTGCGCAGCTCACCGAGATCGCGCGTCAGGATGATCCGTTCCTCTCTCTCGGCCGGGTCGGCCGCACCGTGCACATTCGCTCCATCATCGCCCGCTCCAACAACGCCTGGGAGGTGACGTGGGTTGAACGCGCCACCAATGCCACGGGGACAACCGATCCAGAAGTTTATTCCGGCGTCTTCACCCTGACGACGCGCGCGCCGCGCAACGCCGATGAAATCGCCAACAACCCGTTGGGCCTCTTGATCTCTGATTTCTCCTGGAGCCGTGAACGATGATCGTGCGCTGTTCCTCTTTGGCGCTCGTTGTTGCCAGCCTCGTGATGCTCGCGGCCTCACCCGCTGACGCACAATCGCGACGCGCTCGCGCAGAAACGCCGGTCGAGACTTTGGCGGCCGCAAACTCTGCTGCGCGCCAAAGCCCAACGCGCGATGGTTTCGTGCAAGCGCGTCATGTGTACGTGTATGAGGCGGGCGCCATATACGAAGTGTATGCGCATCCAAGTTACGTTTCGACAATCCTCCTTGAGCCCGGCGAGGCGCTCACTGACATCGCTGCCGGCGATACCTCGCGCTGGATGGTGACCCAGGCCGAGAGCGAGACGGCGGAAGATCCGCGGACCGTTGTGCTTGTGAAGCCGAATGCGAGCGGGCTCCGAACCAACATTGTGCTCATCACCGATCGGCGCACCTATCTCATCGAGGCGATAGCGCAGTCCGGGTCCGCTTACTCAGCCCAGATCGCGTGGTTTTATCCTCGATCCGAAGCGACGGCGCCGGCTGCGCTGCTCGACAGCATCAATCTCAATTACAGGATCCGCACCACGCGCGGCGCACGTCCAGCGTGGCTGCCCCCGCGCGTGTTCGACGATGGACGCCGCACCTGGATCGAGTTCGCGCCCGATGTCGAGGCCGGCGATCTGCCGCCGCTCTTCGCGGTGACTGGCGAGGGCGCCGAACTCGTCAACTACCGAACGCTGCAGGGGCCGTCCGGCCAGCGCTACATGATCGATCGCATCTTCGACATCGCGGAACTCCGCTTGGGCACGCGCTCGGCGACGATCGTACGCATCGAGCGCAATCCGGTCGATCGCGTCCGCACGCGTTCACGGCACGGAGCGCGGCGATGAGCGCAACCGCTCACATCACGCCTCCAATCGAAGGGCCGCCCAACCTGGCAATCCGTGCGAAGCCGCCTTCACCGCGACGGCTATCGCGCAAGGTGCTGCTCGCGGGCATGTTGCTCGCCGGCGCCATTGTTGCGTTCGCGCTGGTCAACGGATTGTCTGAACGTCCCGATCGCCGCGCGGCGGAAGCCCAGCAGGTCGCTGCTGCAGGCGGCCCGCCGGAATCCATCCAGGGCGCCAGCGACGAGTACGGCGCTCACGATCTCGCGGGCGCCGACCTTGAATTGGCCGACCCTGACCTGGAATTAGCTTCCGACGAGACTGCGGAGCTTCAGCCGCCGCGCGATCCTGCCTGGGCGAACAGCTCCAATGGAGGCGCAGGCGCGTCTACCGCCGCGCCAGCGCCTGATCCCCAAGCCGTAGCGCGGACATCGCCGATCCTCTTCACTCGTGCTGATGGAGATAACGCCAGCGAAGACTCGGACGCGCGGTTGAATGCGCGTCTCACGCCACCTGGCTCACGCTATGAGATCAAGGCTGGCGATGTCATCCCAGCGGCGCTGGTCACCGCACTCAATTCTGATCTGCCAGGGCGCATCATCGCGCAAGTCACCGCACCGGTGTACGACACGGTTACGGGCCAGCATCTGCTCATCCCACAAGGATCGCGGCTGATCGGCACGTATGCGAACGGCACGCGCTATGGCGATCGTCGTCTGCTGCTGGTTTGGAATCGGCTCATCCTGCCGAATGGCTGGTCCATCAATCTGCAGGATATGAACGCCACCGATCCCGGGGGCGCCTCTGGACTTACTGATCGCACGGACAACCATCTCGGCCGGCTCGGCATCGCGATAGGGCTCTCCGCTATCATCAGCGTCGTGGCCAACGAAGCGGAGGATGACGACGAGAACAGCAACTCGTTATCGCAAAGCGTTGGCGACGCCGCCGCCCAGCAAGCTGCCCAGACCGGCGCCCGCATCGTCGACCGTGAACTCGAAGTACGTCCGACCTTGCGTGTCCGCGCCGGCGCACCCGTGCGTGTGCTGGTGACACGCGACATCGAACTTAGACCCTACTTCGCGCCGCGCACGCCGTGAGGCGGAAGGACCTCATTCCACAGAAAGCAGTGGCTGACGAACTCTGCGTGAGCATCACCACCCTCTGGCGTGCGCGCTCAAGCAAGCTTGAAGGCTTCCCCACGCCAGTGATCGTTCAAGGCGCCGTGTTCTGGCGGAAGGCCGACCTCGATCAGCTGGAAGACGCCTTGCTCAAGTTCAAAGGCCGCGGCGTCTTCGAGCGTAACCGCGAGGCGGAGCGAAAGCTGAAACGCCTGCGAGCGGCCAAGCCCGCCGCAATAAGCGCCAAGCCCCCGCGAGCGCCGCAACGCGATCTGTTCGACTAAAAGCTTCAGCAACCAATCCGCTGGGGTGAAGTGCCGACTAGCCGCCTATGAACCCCACGCACGCCCGGACATTGTTCCGGGCTGACGGGGCTTTTCGCGCTGCTTGCGTCTCACCTCGGCTGCTCCGTGTTCGACCTCCGCCCGAGTAGGGCGAGGTTGAACATCATGAAGGGACGCTCCGCGTCCCGACGCCAACGCACCGGCCATCGCGCGCAGCGCGGGTCAAGCGCAGGGCCGCGCGCAGCGCGGTCGATGCGTGGCTTCGCTTGACGCGCGCGAGCACGATGGCACTCGTTGTTCCGCGTAAGCGATGGACGCGCGAAGCGGCGAGACGCGCCGCGAGCGCGGCTCGATGGCGAAGCCACGAGAGCGCGGCCGCGCCTGCGCGGCGACGCCCACCGTCGACGCCGTGGATCAGCCCCGCGATCTCTCCCCTCGATGCCGCCATCAGCGCCATCCCATGATGCGCCGCATCGCCTCCAAGTCCGCCGTCGTCGGCATTGGTCCATTCCTGCGCCGCAGCCGACACGCCGGCGTTCGGCCAAAGGTGCGTCCTCAACATCAAGCTCGTCGCCGCCAATCTTCGCGAGTAAGCTTGTATCCGCTCAATCAATCCAGAGACCATTGTAGAAATCGGCGTCGCGCCGCTGCGCCATCAGCCCGCGATGGGCGCTTTCTGCGACGCACAGCAGGACAAAGGCCAGCAGCGCCCAGGCATACAAACCCACCAGGAGGAGAATGACTGCGCTGATGCGTAGGACGACTCGATCGATCGCAAACCACACGCGAAGCATCGCCCACATGCCGATCAGCAGCAGCGCGTGCTGAAGAAGGGAAAGGGCGTCGTTCATCATATGCCATCGGGCTCAGGTTGGTCGGCGCGCAGCCAGGATCTCACGCCGCCCGCTTCGGCGATGGGCTCGCGAACGCCTTCACGCCCTTCGCGCGTCGGCCAGCGCTCGCGTCTCACGACACGCCACAAGCTTCGGGAGAGACGGCATAAGAATAAAGAGAAGCGCACACGCGTGGCCCTTCGTTCGAGAAAACGAAAGGGCCCGGCGTGACGGCGACAGGAGAGTCGCGCCGTCAGCCGCTAGAACTCACGCACGCGTTCCAAACGTGTGTCAGACATCTCGCGCGCTTTGCAGCCGTTACCCGCCAGCTTGCTTGATTGCTCTCAAGCTCATGCGCGCGTTGGCATTGACACTACCAGAACAAACATGGAACGCAAGCGAAATGACGAGCGCCGATTGGAT
The DNA here is from genome assembly GCF_004634425.1 of Vitreimonas flagellata. Classification (NCBI taxonomy): domain Bacteria; kingdom Pseudomonadati; phylum Pseudomonadota; class Alphaproteobacteria; order Hyphomonadales; family Hyphomonadaceae; genus Vitreimonas; species Vitreimonas flagellata. The sequence goes on from NZ_SBJL01000001.1 coordinate 213,546, forward strand.
GGCGGCCGAACGCGCCTTCAACCGGCGCGCGCCGCTGCCGAAAGAATTCGAGATGGGCCAAGGCCGCTGGAGCAAATGGAGTGTCGGCGGCGAAGAACGCCACACGCTCGAATTCGGTTTCGCCTATCGCTTCGATATTCGCGCTGGCCCCAAATCCAACGGTCTGCATCCAGACTTTTGGTACGCAAGTGCGCGCGCCGGTTCGCTTGGAGAATTTCCGACTTTCGAAGCAGCGGCGCAGGCTTGCGAAGACGAAGCCCGACGTCTCATCGAGGCGGGGTTTGAGCGCGGCGATGCCAGCTACGACATGAAGCTCATTGGCGAACAATGGACGCTCTATATGGCGCTGCCGCATCGTTGGCGGTCGCGAAAGACGCGCACGCGGTACAAATAGAATCCCGATATATGAAAGGGCTCGCACCTGAGGTGTTGTTCAGATGACCCAGACGTTCGACCTCAACATCGATATCAATTCCGTCCAATGGATTCGCTCCCTCCGCGCGGGTGAAGAGAGCTGGAACCAAAAGATTGTCGATGACGTGGAAGCCGAATGCAAACGTCAGGGCATGGCGTTTTCGCTGCATGATGTGCAGACAATCGCAGAATTCGAGCGCGTTCTTCGATCGTTGGAGAGGGAGGCTGCCGACAAGGGCGTTCGCCCTCTCATTCACATCGACATGCACGGCGGAAAGGATGCAGGTCTCGAGATCGCGGGAGAAGGCAAATGCATCGCTTGGCCGCAAGTCGCTGATTTGTTGAGCGCGGTGAATATCGCCGCTGATCGCAATCTTTGCGTCGTATCCGCAGCGTGTGAGGGACTTCACGTCATCAGCGAAGTGTCGATCAATAAGCCATGCCCGTTCGCGATCCTGATAGCTCCCGAGAAGTCCATCCTGATTAGCTTCCTCGAAGACAACACGCTCAAATTCTACCAAGCCTTGCTTCAGACCGACGACATCGTCGCGGGCTATGAAGCGCACCTTTCGAGCGATCTGACCATGTTCAACGCGGAGAAGCAGTTCGCGCGAGCCTTGACTCTCTACATTCACGATCACTGTGTCGGCCCGGGCGCCGACGCGCGCATTGACGGGCTCATCGAAGAGATCAAGAAAACAACGGCGCTGTCTCCCGCCGATGAGGCGGCAGCGCGTCTCGCCGCGAAAGCAGGCATTGAGCCTTCGCAAAAATTGATCGATGACTGGGCCCCGACGTTCCTGGGCCGTGTCCCCACCTTCAGCATCGATGACATCATGAAGGCTGTCGGAACCGGGTCGACACCATAAGCAAAGGCGCGTGGCCCGGTCGGGGTCGGGTGTGCTCGCGCCGGCGGCCCGAACGCTAGCGCGGCGGCGTCCACAGTTCTAACCTTAAATAATGTGCAACCGATACGCCTCCGACATCCGCAAGGCCGGCAAAGAGCGCGACTACTACGGCTTCGACGAATGGAGCGAGACGCGCATCGACCCCATCCTCGGCAACGCCGTGCTCGAAGTCTTTCCAAAGAGCTTCGGACCAGTTCTCAAGCTCGGCGAGAGCGGCAAGCTTGAAGTGATGAAGAAGCGTTGGGGCTTGCCGGGGCCACCGCAATTCGGCTCAGCGCCCGTCACGAACATCCGCAACGTAAAAAGCCCGCATTGGCGCGCGCTGTTACAGACACAGCACCGCTGCCTCGTGCCCTTCACCGCCTTCAGCGAATACGAGGATGCTTCGCCGAAAGGCAAGAAGGTCATTCGCTGGTTCGCACCACCCGCCCGTGGCATGCTCTTCTTTGCCGGCATTTGCGGTGAGTGGTGAGGCGACTACGGCACTAAGAAAGAGCCGAACGAGGGCACGCACCAGCTCGTCAGCTTCCTAACCACCGAAGCCAACGACCTTGTTCAGCCAATTCACTCGAAGGCGATGCCCGTGATCCTGCGCAGCGAGTTCGAGTGCCTGCAATGGCTCAACGCGGTGCCCGATCAGATCGAGACGATACTGGCGAGGGTGCTTCCCACCGATGCGCTGAAGATCGTCCCTGACCATGAGGCCCTGCAGTATGTGGGCGGGTACATCAATAGCTCGGTTCGAGTCGCCGTGCGTCAAAGAGCCTTTAGCTCTTCGATCTCTTTGTTGGCCGGAAAATCCGCGGCAACGGCCTCAACGAACCCTTGTACGCTAATCCCAGGCCCGCCGCCGCCCAGTCGCAGGGCGTTCAGCGCATTGTGCCAGGCGCCGCGCGCGTTCTGACTGCTCTTGAGTTGGGAGATGTCTCCGCCGGCGCGGCTCCAGATCTCGCTATCATTCGGTCCCGCTGGATAGATCTTGCAGACAACCGCCTCAAGGGCTTGCCACCAGCGGTCTTCGCGCGGCAGTACGCGCGCGGGCTGCGCGGCGCCCTTTGTACCGCCCCGATAAAGCGCGAGCGGGAAATTCTGATCCATGTCCGCAGCTTTGAAAATGGGATGCTGGCGTGGCTCCAGCGCCGGGACGCGATCCGCGATATAGTGAAAGACCTCGAACACGCGCACCAACCCGTCGCCACGGAGAGCGGCTTCGCCGCGAAGTGCGCGCAACAGCGCGTCGGTGAACACGCTGTTGGACATGCCGTTTAATGCCCACGAAACTTCGTTCGGCCGCGACGACGCCATGACCACGCGGCCGCTTCCTTGCGCGAGTGCTTCGTAGTCGCGGGCTGCGAGGCCGGCTGGCAGCGCCGCGATCGACTTCGGCTCACCGGTGGCGCCTGCGTGGCACGCATCGAGAAAGAGCGCGACACGTTGCGCTTTGATCGCGTTGAGGGCCGCAGTGAGCTGTTTGCCTGTAATTGAACTTCCGCGCACGTCGGCGGGATCGAAATCGACGGGCAACAGGCACCCCTCCGCGTCCGCGCCGTTGCTGAGCTGCGCGCCGTGGCCTGAAAAGAAGATTGCTACGGTCTCATCCGGCGCCGCACACGCCGCTAGCCAGGCCAGCTCGGCCTCGATCGTCGCCTTGGTTGCACCGCCGTCGAGCAGCAGGTGAACGTCATTGGCGGGATAGCCACAGAATGCCGGATCCGCGAGCAGGGCCGCGACATCGCGCGCGTCGTTGGTTACGGATGAAGGCAACGGGGAGCCGGCGTACTTTGCGATGCCGATGCAAAGTGCCTTGGCTTTCGCGAATTCCGTCATCACTCCTCCTGAAAGGCGGCTTGCTTGGCGAGCCAGGCAAGCTTCTCGTTGCGGCGATGATCGGCAGTCATTTCAGTCAGCAATTCACTGGCTGACAGGCGCGAGCCTCCGTTGCGCAGCAATTTTACGGTCGCATGCCAGCGCTGACGACCGGTATAACCGTCAGGCAAGTCGGCCTTCTTTCCACCGGCTCGACTCCAGAGTTCGGTTTCGTTAGGCCCGTGCGGATAGAGCTCGCACGCCACGTCTTCAAAGATCGCCCACACATCTTGCTGAGAACCGACGTCGAGGAATCCTTTCACCATCAGCATGCCGAGGTCCATCATTTGGAAGAAGCCTCGTAAAGCGATCGCCGCGGGCGCAAGGGAGCCGCGACCATCCGTATGCAGGAGCGCCGCAACGACGCTCGCCGCGCTGTGCCAGCGGCGGTCGCGCACGAGCGCGCCAATGCGCTCCGCGTCAGCTTGATCAACCGAAATGTGCTGGTCACGTAGTCTTCGCAGCCATGCCGTTGCGACGTGCTCCGGTACTTCTTCAAACGCTTCAAAATAACTTAGTGCGATTGCCACCGTGCGGCCGTGGGCCGAAAAAAAAGCGTCACGCGCTTGCGGCGCGACAATCGCGCGCCGCAGCGTGGCATCCGCGTCGTCAGGAGCGCGCTTGCGGTTGGCGAAGTCAGTCAACCATCCGGTCGCCGTTGCAGCGAGAAATGCGCTGCGAGCGGGTTCAGGGAGTGTGTCCCACACGTCGCCACGATCGGGTACGTCAGTCAGATTCGCTATGGGCGTGACCGCGACTTGCTCAAGGAAGCTCGGCTCAAGCGGTGCACCACCGCGCAATTGCTGGACTATTTCCTCGCGGACCGCCGTTTGATCGCCCACACCCTGCCAGGCATCTGCGTTTCGCCTAACTGCGATTTCCCAAATTCGCCGCCACGCCACGATGCGAGGATCAAATGGCTCAAGTAGAGTCGGATCCGCCGCGGCGGCGTCGCCAGCCATCGCGATCAGTCGCGCATCCTCCACGTCGACGGCTGTCGCTAGCAGGTCGTGCGCGGGCAAGCCTTCAAAGAGAATGGCGAACCCTGCCGTGTAGGCCTGATCTGTATCCACAGCGAGCTGACGCTTCACCGCCGCGCTGAGTGCGAGCGAGCGCCGCGCCACTGTGGCGTGTAGCGCCCACCATTTCTTTCCCGCCGCAGCGGCCATCACCGGCTCGGCCAACGTCTCGTCTATCGTCTGCGGGGCCGTGAGCACCAAAGCGTCTTGCATCTTCTTCTTGGTTGGGAGTAGCGCAAAAACAGGCGTGATCAGCTCTGGCGCTGCGGTCCAGCGTCGCCACCAGGCGACGCAGAATGCGCCATCTGCGCTCTTGGCAGCCTCTTCGAGTCCTTCGCGCACGGCGAGTGCCCATGCAGATTGAGCGCCGTCTGCTGTCGCATTTCGCCAGATGGCGATATCGTCAGCGGCGTCCGTTTCGAGCGCCGCCGCCCGCGTGGCCCAGGCGCGCACAGCCGCCCAGAGTGGATCGCCGCAGCCCCATGTCGCGAGATTGATGTTGCGGAGCGCGGAGATTTGCGTGGTGTTGGCGGAGTCAACGGCGCGTGCGTGGTCGGCGACCAACACCGCCTTCTGTTCCGCGCCGGGTTCGCGTTGGGGCGAAAGCGTCATGACAAAGCGCAGTTGCGCGAGCAACACGCCATACTCGCTGCTTCCGCTCTTGCCGATTTCCCAGCTCTTCTGCAGCAATCCGAACTCGCTCAACGAACGCACGATGATGCCGTATGCGTTGGCGTACGCCGCGATCTCGTCGGCCGACGATGGAGTAAGGATTGATCGCGCCACCTCGGACGCCGGCGGCGGCGGTTGCGTCGGATCAATGATCGTTCGGCCCTTCCAGCGTTGCGCCAATTGGCGAGGCGTCATCACGACCAACGGTGCGGCTGCTGCGACATCTTCGGGACCGAAGCTCAGGCGAAACGTAACCGACCGCCGGGCGGCGCTTGGAAGGTAGCGCCAGAGCGCCGTCAGCGTCCGCAGCAAGTCGGCTTCGCCGAGCCAAACGATCGGCGGTTGGCGCTTCTCGTCAAGCAACGCATCTAGCAGCTGGTGCGCATGCTTCGATACGGCGTGATGCTCTGGCGGTTGCCAGGAGCGTTCTTTCAGCGCTGCGCCGCGATCGGGCGACTGTGGAAGGTTCGCGGATAGCAGCAATAGACCGTCGGGATTGTCGATCTCAACGAACGGCGCCATGACGGCGTGCGTGAACACCATCCCCGCGCGCGGCGCGCCGGGATCCGGCCAAGTGCGCGCGAGCACGTAGGTGTCACCTTCGAAGTAGCCGCTTTCGAACGACGCCCATTCGGTTCCTGAGGGCACCGTATTTGGTAGGTCAGTTCGCCCAACAATTCGCGGCGCGACCTTCGCCGCCCCGGACGTGACCGCAATGATCGCATGGCCCTTGTCGACGGCGCCGAATGTCGCCTCGGAGATCGGCATGTGTCAGCGCCAACCAGCGATGTGTTCAAGCGGAATACACAAATCCGGCGTGCGAGCGTTTGGGCCGAGTACAGTGTAGCCAAATGCCTCGGGCCCACGGTCGCGGAAATCCTCGTCGACGACTTTGTCGTCCAACGCACGTTCAAGCGCCGACAGTCCAAGCGTGCTTCGCAAGTTGGCGGGCCAGACTGACTCGACGAATTGCGCTAGCATTGGCATGCGCGTTCGCAGTACGTCAGGAGGACCGCGCGCAATGAGGTCTGCCGGGAGCTCGTCCCAACAGGAGAGCACGACAGCAAGGCGAGGAATACCGCGTCCAGCGACAACGTCGGCGCCCCGCATGAACAGCAGCATCTGCAACAGTTCGATCAGCCGAGCCTGACTGGTGTGCCGGTACGGCGGTTGGACGGTAGGGGCCTGTTTCAGTTGAGACAGCGGACGCGACATGAAATCGCCGTCCACCTCGTGATGGTTCGCGCGCGCCAACACCAACCAGCCATCGCTCGTGCGCGCCCGGTCCCGCCATGTCGCGGGAACCTGGCGATTGACCAAAATGTCGTTGAGTTGTTCGCCGCCGTACTCCGGCCAGATCAGGTCGAGCATTTGGCCGTCGGCGGCCGTAATCGGCCACTCGCTGTCGGCTGAGACAGTCGCCGATGTGTGTTCCGCAGCCAAACCATCGTGAATGCGGCGCATCGCAGCCTCGAAGGCGGTCATGTTGCTTGGCATGGCGCGCATCTGCAGCACGCTTTTCTGCGAATTCAGTCGCTGCAGCAACTGCGCGCCATAATGCGTCTTGCCGGCATTGGATTCGCCGATGACCATAACCGTGCGGGTATTCGCGGACTCAGGCATGGCCATACACCATGAACGGATCGTCGGTTGCGATCCGCTCCAACGCGGGTTGCGTCTTGGCGTGCGGTGCACTGATCGACCAATTCATCAATCGAACGAAGGATGCCTCCGGCGCAGTCGCGTGATGTTCTTTGACACTGACTTCGAACACGGGAATGTCGCCAAGGTGTGTCGTCACGGCCGTGAGAACTGACGTGCGCACAGCCTCCGGCACCTCAATATCGGCCTTGGTCCAAGCGAGCGCCACGGGCCGCCCGCGCCGCTCGCTGGCAATACGTTGAGCGAGGGCTTGCAACGTCATGCGAGTGTTGCCTTTCTCCGGACCGGCAAGCGCCTCGCAATCCGCAGCGAGAATGATGACGCTGGCGTGTGTTGCGAGCCAGCGTGCTCCTTCGGCTTCTGGAGCATCGCGATTGACCGACCACGCGCGGAACCATTCGCCGGGGGCATCGGCAAACAGCACGTCCTCGATGATATGATCGCCTCTGCGCAGCGCGAGATGCAACATGCCCGGTGCTCGTCCTTCGCCGCTTGGCGTATGCGGCGGAAATCCCGGACCGCCATCATTCGCCCACCGCAGAGAGTGGGCAATGTTTTCCCAACCTGACAGCGTGTACGAGCCGGCGAAAGCATGCGACGCGACGTCGAGCGCACCTCGGCTCAACATCAAATACCAGGATCCAAGCAACGTGGTCTTTCCAGCACCTGCCGCTCCGATCACGGCAACAACCCGAGGCGCGCCGCGGCCGCTCGTGAACGCAAGATCGACCAGCCCAAGGGCATTGCCCGACCAGGGTACGGCGGCACCGCTCGCAATGTCCGTTACCGCTGCGCCGTCCGTTTCGCCCGCCGCCGCGAGCGCGGCTTTCCAGAACGAACAGTCGGCGCGGTTTTCTTCGCCGAGGCTGCACATCACCTCGGGAGCGAAACAGTCGGGTTGAGTGCAGCGCGTTGTCACGCGGCGGCCGTGTTGATAGCGGCCAATGCTTGAAGTTCGCGGAAGATGATGACGCTAAGATCGCCGAGAGTCAGTGCTGCGCCTTCCGCGTAAAGACCGGCGGCCGTGGTGGACGTATTGGCGGCTGCGCGGTTGAGGCCGTGGGTGAGAAAATCCATCGGCTCCACGAGCGCAGGCAAGGCGCTTGCCGCCGCGGCGCGATCGGCGGCGCCGGCGAGGTCGCCGAGCCACTCCGTTGACGTGCGAGCCGAAGCGCCGGCACGCGAGGCAACCACCGAACGTAAGAAAAATTCAACGCTACGCGGCGAGAGCGTCGGTACCATACGATGCACATCGACGGCTGCGGCGATCGCCATGACCGGCAGCGACATCTGATCGTAGCCGCGATCGATCACCGGCGAATAGGCGGCTTCCTTCCACCACAGCAGCCGGGTCCGGCGCTGCACGCCCTCCGCGTTCGGCAACCGTTGTTCTAGTGTTTCGAAAACGGCCTTATCGACGGCGTTGCGACCCTGGAGGGCCACTCCAACCGCGTCGTCTACGGCGTCACCAATCGCGGCCGCAGCGCGGCTTGCATAGTCCCCAGCCCACGCATCATTTGCGCTCGGCCAATGGGGGTTTGGGTTGGTGCCTGGTTTGCTTTCGGGCCCGTGTTGGCCGGCGGCGCCAAGCATGGCCAATTGAAGTTTGTTGCGGTCGACCTTGGCTTGCTTCTCGACGGGCTTCTTCAGCATCGAAGCCGGCGGCCCGCGGAAATTGTCGGCCCATGCTTCGGCGGCGGCCTGCTCATACCTGGCGTCGAGACCATCGAGCAATTCGCGCCAAAGTTCGTTTTCGCTACCGAAATCGCGGCGTGGCACGATGTTGCGCAGCAGTTGTGTGGCGCCGGCGGCGTAACCAGCGTTCTTCTCAGCCGCCCCAAAGGCCGCTTGCGCAAGCATCGCCCGAAACAATGCAACGGGCGGTGATGCGAAGATGTTCATGTAGCTATTCCACTCGGTCTCGAGCGCGCTGGCGGCCGCCTGAAGCGCCGGCGTCGTGATCGGCGCGTTTGGATCGGCCGCAGCGAGAAGGGCGCGCAGGAACTGCGTACTATCGGCGAGCAGCGCCGTTTCGAGCGCCGTCGTCGCCGCGCGAATTTTTTCAAGGCGCGCATCTTCGCCTTGGACCGAGAACAGCTGAAGGTTCAAGAACCGCTGAAGAATATCCACGCTCACGACTCACCTATGACCGTTGCGGTTATGTCATAGGTGGCCGGGCGCGAGCTACCATTTCGGGTCCGCGTGCGCGGCTCGTACCGAAGCCGAAATTGTCAGGTCGGCTTGGATACCCGCTTGCGCGATTCGGCGCCCAAATGCACGCGGCCCGATCCAGGAAGAACACATAGCCGGCGCCCGGCTGGTTCCCTCACGCTCCGGCTAGGTTGCTGGGAGGCCGCATTCCGAACAAGCGCCAGAAACTCTTCAAGAATGGAACGAGGTCCTCGTGGGTGAGCCGCTCCGACACGACTTCGCCCAGCGATGCTTGGTCTCGCCATGCAGGCGCAGAATAGTGATCATTGTCGATCAACAGAATGTAGTCCTTGATCCCGATGACTGTCGTCAGCACAACCCACGGCCCGTCGATCGAGTATCGTTGAAGCCACCCAACTCCAGACAGGGCCCCGTCGATGAGTCCCTCCTTAAATCGCACATAGGGGGACGACGCCACACTCATCATCCCGCGTCGGATTCATGAGGTAGCCCATCGTCCAAACCATGTCGGTTCGTCCGCGACGATGCGTGACGGCATATGAGTCCATTCGACTCTGTCCGCCCCCATCGGTGTGCAGAAGAACGCCTTCCAACATTTCGACGGCCTCCATGTGTCCGCCAGGCTTGAAGGGAGCGAGTGCGTTCTCTGGTGTGATGTCGAGATCGAGCCGTTCACGAAAGTAGTTCATCGGTATTACAGACACGATGGCTCTTGGACCTTCGCCGAGGCCGGCCGGCAGTTCGTCTCGCGCGGCTGCATCCACGGCCTCCAAGTGGAGCGCTCGAAGGCGCGCCGGCAGCGCCTCTGTCGCCGTGAAGGCCTCACGCAATTCCTGCGTATCCATCTCGTATTTGCCGTTGCTCTTGCGGCCATGGAACTTGCTACTGGTTGGCGAAGATGACCCGATGCGGAGCGATCGTGCTCGCTGGGATCCTGATGAGCAGGAGGCGCTTGCCGTCGGCTGCTATGATCCACTTCATGCGGAGGCCCGGTAGGCGCGGCTCCACTCTATCCAGAATGCGATCCTCGATGCCGCGCAGCGCGGCGTCGGCGTCCAACACTTCGAGACCATGCACGCTTGAAGGGGTGCCGTGGGCTTCAGCCAATCCATAGATGATGTCGCCGCCGTGCGCGTTCGCAAACGAAGTGACGTCGGCGAGAAATTCCTTTCGCTCGTCTCTGGTGTCACCCGGAAGATCACGCTTGAACTCAAGCGTACGGCGCTCAGCGACCTGATTGTCGATCAGCCGTTGGATGTCGGAGATGTCGACGTCGCCGAAACTTCTCGGAATCATGGACAGCACCTTAGCTTCGGATCGGAATATCGGTCCGTCATCCGCGCACGACGATGGGGATATGGGCAGAGGCGGAGATTTCTCGGAGAAACGACAGCCGGACTGGTCAAGAGCCGCAGGTTCCAAGCCAGATTTTTGGCTCGGTAACGCGTCAGGCCCGAACAAAAAGCACAACAAATACAATAGGTAATGGATTCAGGGGAATTGTCTGTAAAGTATCATACTTCGATACTTTACGAGCGTTTGGCTGGCATTGTTCAGGAAATTAAGTTCTCTAAGTATCACTTTGTGATACCTTGCGTACGTGAAGTCGGACCACCAGCCCCCGCACGCCCGTGCCTACGTGGACGGCCTGGCAGCCTCTGGTCGCCACCACTTCACGTCCGCGGAGGCCCAGAACGCATTAGGTGTGTCGCCGGCGGCAGCAAAGCTCGCGCTGGGCCGCCTCGCCAAGCAGAAGCTCGTGGCCTCTCCGGCGCGTGGCTTCTACGTGATCGTGCCCCCCGAGTATCGTGCGCTCGGTTGCCTACCAGGCGACCAATTCATCCCGGCGCTTATGCAATGGCAGGGGCTCTCATATTATGCCGGCCTCTTGTCGGCGGCTCAGTATTACGGCGCGGCGCACCACGCGCCGCAGGTTTTCCAAGTGCTGCTGCCGCGGCGGCGTCTCAACATTGCGTGCGGCGCCGTGCGCGTCGCCTTTTACTCTCGCCGCAACCTCTCTGCCGTCGCGACGCGCATGTTCAATACGCCCCGCGGTACGATCGCCGTCTCAACGCCTGAGGCGACGGCGATCGATCTCGTGGGGTATCATCATCATGTCGGCGGCTTCGAAAATGTCGCCACGGTCCTTGCCGAACTTGCAGAACAGATCGATGCGGCCAAGCTCGTCGATGCCGCGCAGACGGCGCCGCTGCCGTGGGCGCAGCGTCTGGGCTATTTGCTGGATCACATCGGCGTGGGCGATCGGGCAGGGCCGTTGCGCGACTATGTGAAAGCACTCGCACACGACTACGCACCACTTCTGTCGTCGGCGGACTCGGTCGAAGCTGAACGCAACACGGACTGGAAGCTCTTGGTCAATGAGCGCGTGGAGGCCGAAGTTTGATCCCGCGCGACTACATCACAGCTTGGCGCAAGAACGCGCCATGGGTGCAAGACATCCAGGTCGAGCAGGATCTTGTCATCTGTCGCGCGCTTGTCGCCATCTTCTCCCATCCGCTCTTGTCGAAGGCGCTTGCGTTCCGCGGTGGCACTGCGCTCTACAAGCTCTTCCTGAAGCCGGCTGCGCGTTATTCTGAGGACATCGATCTGGTGCAGGTCGAGGCAGCACCCGCCGGGCCCATAATGGACGCGCTGCACGAAGTGCTTGATCCATGGCTAGGCAAGCCGACCTTCAAGCAAAGCGAAGGCCGTGTCACCTTCTTCTATCGCTTTGAGTCAGAAGGCCAGCCGCCGATCAAGCTCCGGCTCAAGGTCGAGATCAACACACGAGAGCACTTCACTGTCTATGGTCTGGCGACGCAGCCCTTCGCCGTAGACTCGCCCTGGTTCAAGGGCAAGTGCGCAATTCTCACGTACGAGTTGGACGAACTGCTCGGCACCAAGATGCGCGCACTGCACCAACGCCGGAAGGGACGCGATCTTCTGGACCTTCATCTCGCCCTGAAAAGCGACGCCGCCGATCCTGCGCGCATTGTCGAGGTGTTTCGTCGTTACATGGACGAGGAAGGCCATCCGACGACGCGCGCGATGTTCGAGAAGACCTTCGCTGGCAAGCTCGACGATCCGGTGTTTCGCGCCGATATCGCCCCGCTCCTGGCGCCGGGCTACGAGTGGGACATAGATGCGGCCGCCGACAATGTGCGCACGCGACTGATCGAAATCTTGCCAGGCGATCCCTGGAAGGGAGACGGCAAGCCGAAGGCGTGACGAGCCGTTGCAGTTTTCCGCGCGGGAAACGTCGGGAAACGGCGGGAAATCATCGCCTCGACGACGCGACGCATCGACATGGTGGTTGGAGCCATGCGCCGTGGAGTGCATCTTGGACGTGGACTTCGAGGCATTCGCCACACTGCGTTGGATGCAGGCTGCGGAGCGCGACGACTGGTAAGAGCATGAAGAGGCCAACTTGAACTCCGTTCACGGTTGCTTGTCGGTGCGGCGCTGAAACTCCTCGCGCGCCAGCTGCCTGCCCACCAGCTGGGCGAGCTCCTTCAGTTTCTCGTAAGCCTCCGGCGCGCGTGCCGCGAGGTCTGAGGTCTTCGGAAGCACCGAGGGCTCGGGCTCCCCGCGATCTCGATCAGTCGCCAGCCACACGCCGGAAATGTCCGGAAAGGCGTTTGAGCCTTCAGGGCCCGTCCTTAGGTGGCTCCTGGGCGACCAAGCTTCGATTCCAGTCCTGAAGCACGCCAAACACCCGGTCCCAGGCCCGGAATTCGGCCAATTCGGGGTTCAAACAATTATCGTCGTGGCCCACCATTCCACACTGAAAATGAGCGGCGATAGTGCCGCTATTCCCAGCGCGGGTCGGTGATGCTGAAGAAGACGCGGGCGGATTTTTTGCCGCCGGCGAGCACGGCGTGTGGCGTCGTGGAGTCGAACTGCAGGCTGTCGCCAACGTCGAGGATCAGCGGCGCGTAATATTCGGTTTCGACGATCACGCTGCCTTCCACCACCATCAGAAATTCCTCGCCGGGGTGGGTGACGAAGGGGCCGTGCTCTTCAAGCGAGTGCGCCGTGACTTCCGCAATCCCCGCCACCATGCGGCGATACAGAAAGTCGGTGCAGAGATATTCGTACTCGCCATTGTTCTGCGACACGCGATGGCCTTCGCCGCGCCGCGTGACCGTACGCCAGCCGCTGGCGTTCACGGGTTGCTGCGTGCGCGTCTCATCGGAGCGCACCATGCGATTGACGATCTGGCTGAAATCCGCGTCGAGCGCGCGCGCCAGCGCGTGTGCACGATCGAAGGAGAGCGTGATCTGCCCCGTCTCCACCCGCGAGAGCGCCGATTGCGAAATCTTCGAGCGTTCGCTCAGATCTTTCAGCGTCCAACCGCGATCGGCGCGCAATTTGCGCACGGCCGCGCCAAAGCTGGCTTGATCGAATGGCGTGTCTTCGCTTGATGTCTCGCGCGCCTCGGGGCGCGGCTCGGCATTGCCCGTGCTCAGGATCAGATGATTGCGAAGATCACGGACGTCCATGAATTGCCTAGCCCCATAGGTCGCTCGTAAACGGCCCGACCACGCCATTCCTGTACGTCATAGCGCCGATGCGGTCAGCCTTCAGTGCGAGCGGGCCGTCCAAATCAGCGATACGCGCCTTCTGCGATACGACAAAAGCGGGGGCCATAGCTAGAGACGTGCCCAGCATGTTGCCGACCATATAGTCCAGGCCGCGATCCAGAACCGCATCGGCGAGCAGCAGCGCCTCGGTCAGGCCGCCGGTCTTGTCGAGTTTGATATTGATCATGTCGTAGCGGCGGGCGGCGGCTTCGAACTCGCCGCGATGCAGGCAGCTTTCGTCGGCGCAGAGCGGCACTTCGCGCGGCATGCCTTCGAGTGCTGCATCCTCGCCGCGCGGCAGCGGTTGCTCGATCATTTCGACTTCGGACTTGGCGAACTCAGGCAGGCATTCCTGCAGCAGCGCCAACGTCAGGCCTTGGTTAGCGTCCACAATCAGCCGCGCATCCGGGCGCGCGGCGCGCACAGCTCGAACGCGTTCGATCGGACGGTCGCCATTGAGCTTCAGCTTCAGCAATTTGAAGCTTGAGAGTGCGGCTGCGGCTTTGCCCGTGTCTTCCGGAGTATCCAGCACGCCGATGGTTTGGCAGGTCGTTAGCGGCCGGCTGTTCAACCCCGTTTGCGCCCATACGCTCTTGCCTGCGCGCTTGCATTCCAAATCCCAGAGCGCGCAATCGACGGCGTTGCGTGCGCCGCCGGGCGCCAGGAGCGTTTGTAGCGCTTCGCGATCCAGACCGGCTTCAAGCTCGGTGCGAATGGCGTGGATTTGCTCGAATGCCTTGTCGGGCGTGTCTTGCAGATAATAGACGCCCGCCGCTTCGCCGCGGCCGATCTGCGGGCCCTCCGCGATCTCCACCACGACGCAATCGAGCGCCGTGAACAAATGGCCCGTAATGCGGAAGGGGGCCAGCATCGGCCAATGCTCGATATGGATCGAGACCTGTCGTTTCCCGCCCAAGGCGTCCTCCCGCGATCGCGCCGCCGTCCGATGATTTTCGGAGGTTTGCGCAAATGCAATTACGCACAAAAGGCGGGCAAAATCTACTGTCCGTCGCAAATTATGAAAGCGTTTACGGCGGAGAATGACACTAATAGCATTGAAAAAACAGGAAAAAAGACAAATTGGCCCGATAATGCAAATATGCAAAAGAACTTGCAAATTCTGAATTGGCAGGCAATCTGGCGGTCTCGGGCGAGCTAGACCCCGAGTGGGGAGAGGGTCGACATCATGTTGAGCAAGCTGAAAGGCTGGGCAGCGCCCGTTGCCGCGCTAACGCTATTGAGCCTGGGCGCCCTTCAGGCCAGCGGCCAAGTCGCGCCGACGCCGGAGCAAATTCAGGAAACGGCGGTCGATCCCGCAGCCGCACCTCCGCAAGTGACCAGCGCGGACGTGAACGCTTGGCTCGACGGCTTCATGCCGTACGCGCTTTCCAACGCTGACATCGTTGGCGCGGTGGTGACTGTGGTGCGCGACGGCCAGGTCGTCGCCAATCGCGGCTATGGGTTCGCCAATCTCGAAACGCGTACGCCGGTCGATCCGAACACGACGCTCTTCCGCCCCGGCTCGATCTCCAAGCTCTTCACTTGGACTGCCGTGATGCAGCAGGTCGAAGCAGGCCGCATCGATCTCGACGCCGACATCAACACCTATATCGATTTCGAAATCCCAGACTACGAAGGCCAGCCGATCACGATGCGTCAGATCATGACGCATACCACGGGCTTCGAAGAAGTTATTCGCGATCTCATCTCGTCGGACCCAGCGGCTGGCGGTCTCACGCTGGGCGATTATCTCAAGCGACGCATCCCGGCGCGCATCTATCCGCCGGGCACGATGCCAGCTTACTCAAACTACGCGACTGCATTGGCCGGTTACGTGGTGGAGCGCGTTTCGGGCGAATCCTTTGCCGACTACGTGCACGCGCACATTTTTGAACCGCTCGGCATGCAGCATTCCACCTTCGCGCAGCCGCTGCCGGCGGCGATGAATCCCGCGATGTCCGGCGGCTATAAGAATGTAGCCGACGGCGAAGCGCAGCTGTTCGAGATCATCCCGGCCGCACCGGCAGGCGCCTTGACCACGACCGGCCCGGACATGGCGCTCTTCATGAATGCGCATCTCAACGATGGCGCAGGCCTCATGAGCCCGGAAACGGCGCGCCTCATGCACGAGACCATCGACCAGCAATTTCCGGCTGTGAACTCGATGGCGCTGGGTTTCTATCAAGAGAATTACGGCGGCCAACGCATCCTGGCGCATGGCGGCGACACGCAATGGTTCCACTCGAACCTGTCGCTGCTGATGGATCAGAATGTCGGCGTTTATATCTCGCTGAATTCCGGCGGCAGCGCGTCGATGGGCGCGCGTTTGCTGCGCTGGGAGTTCATGGAAGCGTTCGTCAATCGCTATTACCCGACCGAACGCGGCCCCGATCCGGAGCCGCTCGCCACCGCGCTTGAGCACGGCGCCGCTGTCGCCGGAGATTACGACAGCGCGCGTCGGGCAGAAACGAGCCCATTGGTCGCTGCGTATTTTTTGGGTCAAACCACGGTGACGATGCTGCCGAATGGCGACCTCGTCGGTCCCGGCTTGCCCGATGTAAACGGCCAACCGAAGCATTGGCGCGAAGTGGAGCCGTGGGTCTGGCAAGCACTCGGCAGCGGCGAGCGCATGAGCGCGCGTGTTGACGAGAATGGCGTCGTCACCGCGATCGCCTTCGAGCCGCTCTCGTTTGCGATCCCTTCGACGCGTGCGCCTTGGTATCGCTCGAAATCGCTGTTGCTGCCGCTCTTCGGCGTAGCGCTCGGCGTGCTGCTCATCACGCTGCTCAGCTGGCCGATCCGTGCGCTGGCGCGCCGCGCCTACAAGACGCCTTTCCCGTACGAGGGCGGCCGCGCGCTGGCGCATCGCGTGGCGCCCGTCGCCTCGCTGCTGGCCGTCGGCTATATCGGCGCCTGGTTTGCGTTCGTGATGTGGCTGATGGAATCGCTCACCAGCAATAGCGGCAGCACCGCGCAGACGCTGTTTACGGTGCTCTACATTTGCGGCCTGTTGCCGATCCTCGCTGTGGCGGGTGCGGCGTTCGCGAATGTCTCGCTCTGGCGTAGCGCATCGACGTGGTTCGCCAAGATTTGGGGGCTGTTCGTGTTGCTCTCGGCGCTCGTCATTCTGTGGTTCGCCGTGGTGATGAACTTCTTCAGCTTTGCTTACAGCTACTAAGGCGACCCCCGGTGAGTCAAAGCGAAGCGGGTGCGGTGAGTTCGGGCAAAGGCCTTTTCGGCCATCCACCGGGACTCACCGTGCTGTTCCTCACGCAAACTTGGGCTGAGTTCTCGTATTTCGGCCTGCAAGCCATGCTGGTTCTTTACATGACCCAGCAGCTTGGTTTGCCGCAGGCGCAATCCTCGATCATCTACGGGCTTTACACGGGCTGCGCGTTCTTCAGCCCATTCATCGGCGGCATCATCGCCGATCGCTGGCTCGGCAAGACCACAAGTGTCGTCATTGGCGGCTCGCTGATGATGCTCGGCCATTTCGCGATGGCGTTTGAATCGCTACTCTTCCCGGCGCTCGCTTTGGTTGCGATCGGCAACGGTCTCTTCCTGCCGCCGCTCGCGGTGCAAGTCGGTGCGCTCTATCAGCCGGGCGACGCGCGGCGCGATCAGGCGTTCAGCGCCTATTACATGGGCATCAATCTCGGCGCCTTCGCCGCAATTATTCTGTGCCCGTTACTGGCGCAGCTTTACGGATGGCATTGGGGCTTCGCCGCCGCCGGCTTCGGTATGGCGCTTGGCCTCGTGCTCTATCTTGGTTTCAAGAAACATCTGCCGCCCGAGTTGCCGCGCGTGAGCGCGCAAGAGAAAACACGTACGCCTCTGTCAAAGGTCGATTGGAAGGCGCTGACCACGCTGCTCGGCGTTATCGCCGTCGTCATCCTCTTCCGCATCGCTTACGAGCAGAGCGGCAACACGATCACGCTGTGGCTGAGCGATCGCACCGAGCGTTCGCTTGGCGGCTTCGAGATTCCCGCGCCCTGGTTCACTTCACTCAACCCGCTACTGATCATCGCGCTGACGCCGCTGCTTATGATCTATTGGCGCAAGCGCAAAGAGGCGGGGCACGAGCAGAATCTGTTTCGCCGTATGGCGCTGGGCTGTGCGCTCGCAGGGCTTGCGTGCCTTGTCATGGTGGGCGCTGCTTTGGCCTACAGCGCGGGCGGCGGCGGCGCCGTCAGTTCGCTTTGGGTGATCGCCTATTTCGTGTTGCTGACGCTCGGCGAGCTGTTGGTGCTGCCCGTTGGCCTCGCGCTCTTCGGCACGCTATCTCCAGTGCAAGTCGCGTCGATGATGATGGGCGCATGGTACATCGCCAAATTCGTCGGCAGCCTCTCGGCCGGCTTCATCGGCACGCTCTGGCTGACGATCCCGACCGAATTCTTCTTCGCCATCGGCGCGGGCGCCACGTTCCTGGCCGCGCTCATCCTCTTCTGGATGGGCCGCGAACGCCTAGCCGCGAACGCGAGCTAAGCCATGAGCAACGAGCAGGGCGCGCCGACCTGGTTTCAGCGTTACCTGCTGCCGGGCTTTGCGTTCAAGGGTGTCGTCATCGGCGGCGGCTACGCGACGGGCCGCGAGCTGGCGGAGTTCTTTCTGCCGCATGGGCCCATTGGCGGCATGCTCGCGATCCTACTCGCCATGCTCGTCTGGAGCGTCATTTGTGCGCTGACATTCCTGTTGGCGCAGAAGCTCCGCGCGTTCGACTATCGCGCCTTCTTTCGCGGTCTGCTCGGCCGGGCGTGGTTTCTGTTCGAGATCGCCTACGTGCCGTTCCTCATCTTGTTGCTCGCCGTGTTTGGCGCTGCCGCAGGTGAAATTGGCGCCGCGACCTTCGGCGCGCCTGTCGTCGTGGGATCACTGACCTTTGTCGCCGCCGTGGCCGCCGTAACCACGTTCGGCAATGACTCGGTCGAAGGTCTGTTCAAGTGGATGACGCTCTTTTTGTACGCCGTGTACGCCGTCTTCGGCGTGCTCGCGCTAACCTCGTTCGGTAACGACGCGCTGCGCAATCTGACGGGGTCGACACCGGCCGAAGGCTGGGTGTTGGGCGGGCTCACCTATGGCGGCTACAATCTTATCGGTGCGATCGCGATCCTGCCGATGCTGCGCCATCTGACGACGAAGCGAGATGCGGTTGTGGCCGGCGCGCTCGCTGGGCCGTTGGCGATCTGGCCGGCGTTCGTGTTCTTTTTCTGCATGCTGGCGTTCTATCCCCAGATCGGCGCCGAGACGCTGCCGTCCGAATTCCTGCTGCGCCAACTCGACCTGCCGCTCTTCCACGTCGTGTTCCAGATCATGATCCTGGTTGCGCTGCTCGAGAGCGGCGTTGGCATAGTGCATGGGCTGAATGAGCGCATCGCCGGCGCCTACAAGGCGCGGCGCGGCAAGACGTTGTCGATGCGCGCGCGCCTCATCATAGGTACGCTCGTTCTGCTTGGATCCGTGTTCATCGCCGACCGGATCGGCCTCGTGACCTTGATTGCGCAGGGATATCGCGCGCTCGCGTTGACGCTGTTGATTGTGTTCGTCGCGCCATTGCTGACGCTTGGAATCTGGCGCCTCAGGCGCGCGCCGCAAACAGACACACAGACTGCATAGAGGCCAAATGGCCTATGGGAGGTGCGATATGGGGCGAACCTTGAGAGCGAGCGTGATCGCGCTGGCGTTTTGTCTTGGCGGGACGGCATGGGCCGACCCACCGGCGAATTTCGACGCGCGCGTCGAAGAAATCCGCAGCCAAGTCGGCGTGCCGGGTATGGCGGTCACCATCGTTGAGAATGGCCGGGTGACGCTCGCGCATGGCTATGGCGTGCGCCGCTTGAACACCAATGAACGCGTCGATGCCGACACGATCTTCCAGCTCGGCTCCGTCGGCAAAGCCTTCACGTCCGCAGCACTCGCCGTGCTTGTGGATCGCGGTCAAATTTCCTGGGACGATCGTGTGATTGATCACATCCCATATTTCCAAATGTACGATCCATGGGTCACGCGCGAGATGACGGTGCGCGATCTGCTCGTGCATCGCAGCGGCTTGGGGCTCGGTGCGGGCGATCTCATGTTCGTGCCGCGCTCGTCCCGCTCGCGCGAAGATACGGTGCGGGCGCTGCGCCACATTCGGCCGGCCACGAGTTTCCGCAGTGGTTACGCCTACGACAACGTGCTCTACGCTGTCGCCGGCCAACTCGTTGAAGAGGTCTCCGGCAAAACCTGGGAGCGTTTCATGCGCGAAGACGTGCTCGTGCCCGCCGGCATGCGCACCGCGACCTCCGATCGTGTCGAACGTCGCCGCACGCGCAATCGCGCTTGGCCGCATGGCCGCCGCGACGGGCCGATGGCCGGCATGGGCACGCAGGAGATGATGGACGATAGCGGCCGCGCCGAATTCGATCCCGAACTCGGCGCCAACGCAGCGCCGGCCGGCGGTGTCGCGGCCAGCGCCAACGATCTCGGCCGCTGGATTGCGATCCAACTTGCACACGGCGCCACGCCTGAGGGCGGGCGCCTGTTCAGCGAAGCGCAATCGCGCGAGATGTGGCGCCCGCAAGTGCACGTGCCGTTCGGCCAGGCGCCTGAGCCTGTCGCGGCCTCAACGCCGCAGTTCAATTCGTACGCGTTGGGCTGGATGGAGCGCGATTACCAAGGCCATCGCCTAATCATGCACACGGGCGCGGTGTTCGGCGCGCAATCGATCCTGATTCTGATCCCGGAGCGCAATGTCGGCTTCTCCATCGCCATCAACAGCGAGGACGGCGAAGCCGCCCTTGGTCTCGCGTATGAGCTGCTCGATCACTATCTCGGCCGGCCGTACTACGATTGGGGCGCAGCGTGGCAGAGCTTCGTGCAACAGCGCGATCAACGCGCGGTCGCGACGCTGCAACAGCAGCAGGCGTCACCTGTGCCGTCGCAGCCATCGCTGCCGTTGCAGCGCTATGCCGGCCGCTACCAAGATGCTTGGTACGGCCCGATGACCATCACCGGCACCGCCGACGGCAAGCTGATGATGGATTTCACGTTGACTGCCGGCATGACCGGCGAACTCACGCATTGGCAGTACGACACATTCCGCGTCGACTTCCGCGATCGCCTGATCGAGCCTGCCTACGTTACGTTCGCGCTGAACGCCGAAGGTGCGGTCGATCGTATCAGCCTCCGCCCGGTCTCGCCGCTCGCGGATTTCAGCTTCGACTATCAGGATCTGAACTTCACGCCGGTCGCTGCCGAATAGAAGAGAGTCGGGCGCTACGCTCGGCTCGCGTCAAACAATCAAAGCGCGCTCCTCATCGGGGCGCGCTTCTCTTTGTGCCGCACGCAGGCAATCGCGCATAAAGAAGGGGCGGCTGCTTTCGCAACCGCCCCTCGTGCTCCAGGTCAGCCCCCTGACCCTAGAGCATTGTCTTAGAAGTTCGCCGTCAGACTTACGCCAATTGTACGCGGGCGCACAAGCACCGCGCCGCCGTTCGGCTCGCCAAGCGCATCCGGCAAAGTTTCGCCGAAGCCGCCGAATTGCGTGATCGCACGTTCGTCGGTCACGTTCTTGGCGAACAGGGCCACCGTAAACGCTTCGAAATCAACGCCGGCGCGCAGATCAAGCAGATTGTAGCTGGGCAATTCGATTTGCTCGGCGCCATAGAGGAAGCCGCCGACGCCTGGGAAACCTGTGGATTGCTCGCCCACATAGCGCCATGCGCCGCCGACATAGGCCAACGCATCGCCAAACACCGGCCACTCATATGTGACATCGACCGTGCTCGCCCATTCCGGCGCGTACGGCAACGGATCGCCCGCAGCGCCGCCCACGACGATCGGGTCGGTGTCGTCGGTGAGTTGCGTATCGGTGTACGCGCCTGACCAGGCAATCGTCAGCGCGTCCGATGGCGTAAACGTCGCCGCCCATTCCACACCTTGGCTTTCGGCGCCGCCGCCATTGGCGTTGCCGGAGACTGCGCCGTCGAACACCAGCAACTGAATGTCGCTCCACTCGATGTGGAACGCGGCTGCATCCAAACGCAGAATGCCGTCGACGAGATCGGTCTTGACGCCAACTTCGTAATTGACGGTCTCGTCCGGATCGAACGTGGTGGGAATGACGCTCGGTGCGCCGAGAATGTTCGGGCCGCCGGGGCGATAACCGCTAGCGATGCGGGCATAGATGGTCGTCTGATCATTCGGGCGCCAACGCGGCGCGATCGAATAGGTGATCGCATCGTCGCTGGAGGTTTCGCCACCATTGCTCACTGCGGTGCCGCCTTGGGTCATCCGTTGCTCGTTCTCGGCGTAGCGTGCGCCCACGGCGACGTCGAATTGCGGTGTGAAATGATAGGTGACGCCGCCGAACACAGCGCGTTCTGTGTATTCGGAATCGATGGTGGCGGTGAGGCCGCTCACCGTTCCTGGCGGCGTGCCGAAGAAAATCTCCTGATCGAGCAGGGCGTTTTCGTTCGTGTAGAAAGCGCCGATCAGCCATTCGAGTGATCCTTCGCCGTTCGAGGCGAGGCGGACTTCCTGCGTGAACTTGTCTTGCGGAATATCCTCGTCGAGGAACGACGGTAGACCAAACGCCAGCGTGCCGTCCTCAAGGTGCGCTTGCTCAAGTTCGCTGTAGCTCGTGGACGAGATCAACGAAACCCCGCCCAGATCCCAATCGATCGTGCCGTTCAGAATGCGGTAGGTAACGTCTGACGATACGGAGAACGGGCTGAACTGATCGGTGTCGCCAGCGACGGGATCAAGTGTTTGGAAATAGGCGACTGAATCAGTGCCTTCGCTTTCGATGTCTTGCTGCTGCGCCGACAGGCGAATGGTGAGGTTTTCGGTGGCGTTCAACAGGAACGCCGCGCGCCAGCCAGTGGTTTCCACGCCATTGACGTCTTCGATGCCGCGATCCGGATCGTCGACATAACCGCCTTCCGAGCGGCGCAGCGCGCTCAGGCGCAACGCCGCCTGATCGCCAAGCGGAATGTTGACCATCGCGCGCGTCGCCCAGGTAGAATCGCCGCCTTCGGTGGCTTCCACCGTGCCGCTGGCGCGGCCGAAGAATTCGCCCGGCTCCGGCGCTGCGGTCACGAACTTCAGGATGCCGCCCAGGGTGTTAGCGCCATAGAGCGTGCCTTGCGGGCCACGCAATACTTCGATGCGCGCCACATCATAAGGATCAAGGTCGAGCGCGAGGACGGCGGCGTTGGCGAGTGACGTGCTCGAGCCGAACGGCGTTTCATCGACATAGATGCCGACGGTGGACGCCACACCGCCCGTATTCAGGCCGCGCAGCGTGACGCGCGAATTGCCCGGCTGACCGCCCGTGACGGCAAGGCCCGGCACCTGACCCGCATAATCGTTGAAGTCGCTCGCCTGCAAACGCTCCAGCGTTTCATCGGTGATCGCCGTAATCGATTGCGGCACGTCGCGCAGACGTTCCTCGCGCTTTTGCGCCGTGACGACAATTTCTTCGTGCGCGTTGTCTTGCGTTTGTGCCTGCGCTTCAGCCGCCAGAGGCAGCAAGGATGCCGACGCCGCGAGTGCGATGGCCAATCGGACGAACATGGAAACTTCTCCCCCTGATACGGAGCGGGTGAGGTCGCCCGGACCCGCCTTCAGGCTAACAGACACCACAATTTCCACTTACGCAATAGTTTTGCGAAAACGCAGAAAATTCGCGCAACACTGTGGTGTTGATGTAAACTCGCGGTTACGCTTGGGCCAACGGGAGGAATCCGAGATGTCCGACACAAGTGGTGTCAGCCAGGCGCGGCCGGGGGCTGTGATCAAGGAGCAGCGCTTGCAGCGCGGCTGGACCTTGGCCGAAGCCAGTGAGCGGACCGGCATTCCCATTTCGACCTTGTCTCGCGTTGAAAACGACAAGATTTCATTGGGTTATGATAAGCTCGTCAAGCTCAGCCAAGGCTTGGATATCGACATTTCCCGGCTCTTCGGCGGCGCCGACGCGCCCGTGCAGCGCGCCGTCACCGGCCGGCGCAGCGTCACCCGCAAGCACGAAGGCCGCGCCATCGAGACCCCAAATTACAGCCACCGTTACGTCGCCGCCGATTTGCTCAACAAGAGCTTCATTCCGGTCGTGGCCGAACTCCGCGCCCGCAGCCTTGAAGAATTTGGCGAGCTGGTGAGCCATCCCGGCGAGGAATTTGCCTATGTCGTGGAAGGCACGGTCGACCTCTACACCGCGCTCTACGCGCCGGTGCGCCTCAATGTCGGGGACTCGATCTATTTCGACAGCGGCATGGCGCATGCCTACATCGCAGTCGGCGAGGGCGTGTGCCGTGTGCTTTCGATCTGCACCGGCGCCGAGGCGCAATTGGTGGCCGCCACGGAGCGCCAAACTCCGAAGGCTGAACCCGTTGTCGTGCCCGCGTCGCCGCGCCGCATCAAGGCGGCTGGCTGATCTCCTCCATGCTCGATCTCCCGCGTCCGTACCTTCTCTTCCTCGGCGACATCGCTGAGCGCGGTTACGCCAAGACCGCGCTCGGGCTGCGCGATTGGGCGCCCGAGCATTGCATCGGCGAGTGGACTTTGCCCGGCGGCGTCAGCATCGACCTGCCGCGTCTCTCACCCGCCGAAGCGAAAGCGGCCGGCGCGCGCGCTCTCGTGATCGGCGTCGCCACGCCTGGTGGCGCAATCCCCGCGCATTGGCTGCCCGTCTTGATCGAAGCGCTCCAAGCGGGCCTCGACATTGTCGCGGGCATGCATGCGAAGCTCAACGACATGCCAGATCTGCGCGCCGCCGCAGCGCGTCTCGGTCGTCAACTCATCGATATCCGCACGCCGCCGCCGAACATTCCGATCGGCGACGGAAAAAAGCGCAGCGGCAAACGCCTGCTTACCGTCGGCACCGATTGCGCGCTGGGGAAGAAATACACAGCGCTCGCGCTCACGCGGGCGTTCGTGGCACGCGGCGTACGTGCAGATTTTCGCGCCAGCGGCCAGACCGGCATCATGATCGCGGGTGGCGGCATGCCGATGGACGCGGTGGTCGCGGACTTTGCCGCGGGTGCGGCAGAAATGCTCAGCCCCGCCAACGATGCCAATCATTGGGACGTCATCGAAGGGCAGGGCGCGCTGCATCATCCCGCTTACGCCGGTGTGTCGCTCGCGTTGCTGCACGGATCTCAGCCCGACGTGATCGTGCTCTGCCACGATCCATCGCGCCAATACGTGCTCGGCTATACCGACTACGCTCTGCCGGATCTGCGCGAAGCCATCGATCTCACGCTCCGCCTCGGCGCCCGCACCAATCCCAACATCCGCTGCGCGGGCGTCAGCATGAACACGTCCGCGCTCAGCGAAGCCGAAGCACTAAAGCTCTGCGCGCAAACCGCCGCCCAGCTCGCGCTCCCCGTCGCCGACCCCATCCGCGGCGGCGCGGCGTTTGAAGCGCTGGTGGAGGCTTGCCTCGCCTAGCGCGCCCAGTGGCCGAGTCCGAAAGAGGGATAGAGGCACCGCTATCCCACACGTCGGACCGCCGGCTTCCAGCCGGCATTCATTGAAGCCGCTTGATAGTTGGCGTGTTTCCACCAATGCCGGCTGGAAGCCGGCGGTCCGATGGAAAAATCTATCCGACCCACATGCGCACGCCCGCACACTCCCGCGCATGAAACACATCCCCGCAACCCCACTGACGACGCATCGCTGCGCCAGGCTCGTCGCCTGGGGCCGGCTGATGCTCGTGTGGTTGAGCGCGGTGATGTTCGCGGATCGCCGCGGCTCGCGCCGTCACATGCGCGCGCGCTACCCGATGTGCGATTCCAATCGCTTCGCACGCTACATCGGCAATTTTATTTTGGTGCGTGCGCTTGCCGACAAGCCGCATCTGCGCGCATCGGGGCTCCTGCAGCAAGATCCACGCCCAGGCCTGCACACCAAAGCGCGCCCACAACGCGCGCTCCGCGCCGCGCGTGGTTCTGTGTTGCGCAAATGCCTCCGCCATCGCGACCTGCGCACGCGCTTCGGCATTTTCATGTACGCGCTCGACAATCTCGACGCGCTCGCGCGCGTCTTGAGCCCACAACTCGCGCGTCGCCTCACACGGCTGCAACCGATCCTGATGCGTCCCCGCGCCGCCGATGCGCTGCGCACGCTCACGACGCCAGAAGTGCTCAGCGCGGATTCCAGCTAATTGGACCGCCGGCTTCCAGCCGGCATCTCCAACACAACCGCAAACCGCGTAGAGCTCCGCTCCACGCGGGCGCCGGCGCATGTCCGCATTCTAAACACGTCAAACTGCCCCGATCCCATTTCCCACCCCCAAAGCGCTCTCAAAAAGATATTCACGCACGCGATAGTGAATGTTGACAGCGCCTCTGTTTGGTGGCTCACTCGCGTTCAGTGGAGCGACCGGCGGTTATGATCGGCGCCCAGGGGAGGAAAAGATGAGGGCGATACTTCTCGCGTCGGCTTGCGCCGCCGCACAGATCGCGGCTGCCTTGCCGGCCTTTGCGCAAAACGCGAGCGATCAGAGCGATACCGACAACGAGATCGTCGTCACGGCCGAGCGCCGCAGCACTAATATTCAAACCACGCCGCTCGCCGTCACCGTGCTGAGTGGTGAGGATTTGGAAAACCGCGGCGTCACCACGGTCGACCAGCTGCAATTCGTGGCCCCAGGCGCCACGGTCAACAATTTTGGCCAAGGCATCGATTTCAACATTCGCGGCATCGGCAAAGCCGAGCACAACACGCAGACGACGACGGGCGTCATCACCTATCGCGACGGCGTCGCCACCTTCCCAGGCTATTTCACCGCCGAACCGTATTACGACATCTCGCGCGTTGAAATTCTACGCGGGCCGCAAGGCACGTTCGTCGGCCAGAATGCCACGGGCGGCGCCGTGTTCGTCACCTCGCGCGATCCGGTGATCGACGGCGGTTATCACGGCTACATTCAGGGCCAAGTCGGCAATTACAATTTGGTCGGCGCGCAGGGCGCGATCAATCTGCCGCTGACGGATACGCTGGCCGCACGCGTCGCCTTCAATACGGATTCACGCGATAGCTTCTACGACATCACCGGGCCATATAGCGGCGATGACGGTATCTTCACCGCGAGCGGGCGGTTCAGCTTACTCTGGGAGCCCAGCTCAAATCTCTCCGTCTTGTTCAAGACCGATCTGAACTATCTCGACCTCAGCGCTTATCCGGCAGAGCCCATCTTCTACGACGACGAGCCATTCGACATTACCTCGAACGCCGATTGGGCCGCGCTCGATCGCTTCGTGCGCTCAACGCTCCGCGTGGATTATGAATTCGGCAACGGAATCACGCTGCGTTCGGTGAGCGGCTACCAGGAGGGCAACACGATCTATCGCGCCGATCTCGACGGCACGAGTATCGGCGTCAACACCTTCCGCGACGACGTCGATGAGACGATCTATTCGCAGGAATTCAACCTGATCTCGCCGGATGACGGCGCGATCACCTGGATCCTCGGCGCCTATTATCAGCACGACGAATACAATTTCCTCCCGGGCGAATTCGTTATCGGTCTGCCGGAAGGCAGCCCGTTCAGCGAATACGTGCTCGACGGCACGAACCCGAAGGAGACTTCGGCGCTGTTCGGTCAAGTGACGTTCGATCTCAGCGATAGCCTCGAACTGCAAATCGGTGCGCGTTACGCCGAAAGCAGCACCGAGAACTTCATCAATGTCAGTCAATACGGCATTCCGATCGTTCAGAACCAGCAAGCGGATTGGTCGAACCTCTCCGGCAAGGTCGCGCTGAATTGGACGATCGACGACCACAATTTCGTTTACGGTTATGTGGCGACGGGCTTCCGCCCCGGCGGTCTCAACGTGCCGGTCAGCCTATTCGGCTCTACCATTACGCTCGAACCATTCGACGAGGAATTGGTCACGAACTACGAGATCGGCTGGAAGGCCGGTTGGTTCGATGGCCGCCTGCGTACGCAGATCAACGCGTACTACAATGATTACGAGAACTTCCAGGTCATCATCGGCTATCCGAACTTCCCCGTTTTCGGCCAGGAAGTTAACGTGCCGAACACGACCGAGATGTACGGCTTCGAAGCGCAGCTTGAAGCCGTGTTCGGCGCATTCTCGGTCGATGCGGGTCTGGGCTGGATGCACAGTGAGCTCGGTGAGTTTTACGCCACCGATGGCCGCGCTATCTCAGTCACGCCGTGCGATATTGAGACGGGCCCGTCGAGCGTCTCGTGCATCGCGCTCGCGGGTCGTGAGCAGACCTACGCGCCGGAATTCACCTTCAATATCGGCGCGCAATATGTGTTCTCGCTGCCGGGCGGCGACACGCTGACGCCGCGTCTGAATTACGGCCACGTCTCCGAACAATGGGCGACGTTGTTCCAAAACGAAGCCCGCGGCGACCACATCGAAGCGCGCAACATTTTTAATGGTCAGCTCGCGTGGACGCACGGCGACTTCATCGCCACGCTCTGGGCGACCAATCTGACCAACCAGGAATATGTGGCCGCGCTCAATTCGGGCATGCACTTCTACGGCCCGCCGCGTCAGGTCGGCCTGCGCGTCACGCGGGTGTTCTGATGGCTGGCCAAACGCGCGCAATCAGCGTTTGCTCATGCGAGGGGAGCTTCGCATGAGCGTTGGCCAAGACACGTTGAATGTGAACCCGGCCGCGTTATCCGCGCGGCCGGGCGCGCGGGCTTGGTCGGCGCTCGTTATTCTCACGTTCGTTTACGTGCTGAACTTTCTGGATCGGCAATTGCTGTCGATCCTAGCCAAACCGATTCAAGACGAATTGGGCGTCACTGATACGCAACTCGGCCTCATCAGCGGGCTCTATTTTGCCGTGTTCTATTGCGTGCTGGCGATCCCGGTGGGATGGCTCGCCGATCGCACCAATCGCACCAAGGTGCTCGCGTTCGCGTGCGGGCTTTGGAGTGCGGCGACGGCGGCGTGTGGCTTGGCGGCGAACTACCCGCAGCTCGCGGCGGCGCGCATGGCGGTGGGCGTTGGCGAGGCGGGCGGTGTGCCGCCGTCCTACGCCATCATCTCGGATTATTTCCCATCCGGCTCGCGCGGCACGGCGCTGAGTTTGTTCAATCTCGGCCCGCCGATCGGGCAGGCGTTGGGCATCGCGTTTGGCGCGTCGATCGCCGCCGCGTATTCATGGCGCTCCGCCTTTATCGTGGTCGGCATAATTGGCGTCGCTACGGCGTTGATCGTGTGGGTGTTCGTGCGCGAACCGAAGCGCGGCGGGCTCGATGCGCCAGCGGCGGCGCCCATCAACAAAGCGCCGGCGGAGAAGTCCAGCTTCTGGGCCACGTTCGCGATGTTCTTCAAGCATCCGGTGCTTCTGCGTGTTGCGCTCGCGTGCGGCGCGACCCAATTCGTCACCTACGCCGTGCTCAATTTCACCACGCTCTTCCTGATGCGTGAGAAGGGCATGACGTTGAATGAGGTGGCGGTCTATTACGCGCTGCTGATCGCGATCTTCGTCAGCGCCGGCATGTATGTGTCCGGGCGCTTGATTGATCATTTCGCGCCGCGCGCCAAGACCGCGTTTGCGTATATTCCGACGATTGGCTTAGCGCTGGCGCTACCGCTGTTCGTGGGTTTCGTCTGGGCGCCGAGCTGGCCGCTCGCGCTGCTCTTCCTCGCGTTGCCGACCGGGCTCAATTATTTCTATCTCTCGCCGGCGGTGACGCTTGTGCAGGAAGAGGTTCGCCCGGATCAGCGTGTGCTTTCGGGCGCGCTACTGTTGCTGGTGATGAATTTGATCGGCCTCGGCCTGGGTCCAACCTATCTCGGCGCCGTCAGCGATTATTTCCGCCCCACGCATCCGGACAATTCCTTGCAGATGGCGTTCTACACTTTGGCGCCGTTCTACCTGCTGGCCATCGCGCTCTTCTTCTGGCTGGCCGCGGCGATTAAGCGCGAAGCGAAGACGAGGGCTGCGTGATGAAGATGATCATCCGGCTCTTCGTCCTAATCGCAGCGCTCTGCACCGCCGCGCCAAGCCTTGCGCAAACCGCGCCCGTCATTGACACGCCGGCGGGGCGCTTGCGTGGCGCGGCGCTTGCCGACGGCGTCAACGCCTTCAAAGGCGTGCCGTACGCGCGGGCGCCGATCGGAAACCTGCGCTGGCGCGCGCCGGCGCAAATGCGCCGTTGGCGCGGTGAGCGTGACGCCACCCAATTCGGCGCTGCGTGCGTGCAGCCGCCATCGCGCGGCGGCAGCATCTATCACAATACGCATGCAGCCATGAGCGAGGATTGCCTCTTCCTCAATGTCTGGGCGCCGGCGAACGCGCACAACGCGCCCGTGCTGGTCTGGATTCACGGCGGCTCGTTGATGACGGGCGCCGGCAGCGAAGAAATATACGACGGCGCGCGCATGGCGGCGCGTCATGGCGTGATCGTCGTGTCGATCAATTATCGCCTCGGCATCCTCGGTTATTTGGCGCACCCCGAACTCAGTTTCGAAAACGGCGGCGTCTCCGGCAATTACGGCCTGCTTGACCAGATCGCGGCGCTGCGCTGGATCAACCGAAACATCGGCGCGTTTGGCGGCGATACGTCGAACGTGACGATCGCGGGTGAGTCCGCGGGCGCGCTGAGCGTCATGTATCTGATGGCCGCGCCCGATGCGCGCGGGCTGTTCTCCAAGGCCATCGCGCAGAGCGCCTACATGATCTCCGCGCCGGAGTTGCGTGGCTCGCGCTTCGGCGACATTCCAGCAGAAGGCATTGGCCTTTGGCTCACCGGCCAAGTGGGTGGCAGCGACATCGCCTCGATGCGTGCGATGGAGGCGTCCGCCCTGGTCGAAGCGGCAGGTCGCTCCGGCTATTTCCCGTTCTTGACCGTGGACGGTCGCGTTGTGCCGCGCCAGCTGGTCGATACATTCGATCGCGGCGAACAAGCGCCCGTGCCGATCCTCGCCGGTTTCAATGAAGGCGAAATCCGTTCGCTACGTTTCCTCGCGCCGCCGCCACCGGCCGATGCGGCAACGTATGAAGCCGAAATCCGCACACGCTACGGCGATCTCGCCGAAGAATTCCTGCGTCTCTATCCATCGACCAATCTCGCCGAGACCATGCTGCTGACGCCCCGCGACGCGCTCTATGGCTGGACGGCGGAGCGGCTTGTCGCAAAGCAAACCGCACAAGGCCACCCGTCTTTCCTCTATCTATTCAACCACGGCTATCCCGCCGCGGACGAACTCGGCCTGCACGCCTTTCATGCTGCCGAAATTCCCTACGTCTTCGGCTCGATGGATCGCACGCCCCCTCGTTGGCCGCGTGCGCCGGAGACGGCCGAGGAGATGGCGCTCTCGGATGCGATGATGAGCTATTGGGCGAGTTTTGCGCGGGACGGTGCGCCGAGCGCGGAGGGCGCGTCGCAATGGCAAGCCTACGGCGCCGAGCAGCACTATATGTCGTTCGACGAAGCGCCTACGCCAAGCGTGAACGTGATGCCCGGTATGTATGAGCTGAACGAGGCCGTCGTCTGCCGCCGTCGCGCGCAAGGCGGGATCGCGTGGAATTGGAACGTCGGCATACTCTCGCCACCGCTGCCGCCCGAGAGTGCGCAATGCAGATGATCGACGGCGCAATGCAGTCGTTTCCGCTGACGCTCGATAAATTCCTGGAGCACGCCGCGAAATGGCATCCGAAAGCGGAGGTCGTCACCGGCCGTGAGGCTGGCGCGATGGATCGCATCGGCTACGCGGATATGAAGGCGCGTGCGTTACAGGTGTCTTCGGTGTTGCGCAGTCTAGGTGTGCGCCGCGGGGAGCGCGTGGCGACACTCGCATGGAATACTCAAGCGCACGTCGAAGCTTGGTACGCGATCATGGGCATGGGCGCGGTCTGCCACACGCTCAATCTCCGGCTCACCGCGGCGCAATTGGGCGACATGCTGGTGCAATCGCAGGCGCGCGTATTGATCGCGAGCGCTGATCTGCTGCTCCTCGCGCGCAGCATCGCCGAGCACGCACCCAACCTTGAGCGTATCCTGCTGATCGATGGCGACGGCCGTGGCGAAGAGCAGGGCGCAGCACCGATCGTCTCCGCGCTCGAAGCGCTCATCGCCAGCGCGCGCGGCGATGTGCTCTGGGGCGAGTTTGACGAGACCGCGCCGTCCGGGCTCTGCTTCACCTCAGGCACCACGGGCGCGCCTAAGGGCGTCACCTACACGCATCGTTCGAGCTTCTTGCACACGCTGCGCGTCCTACAAGCCGACGTCCTGGCGCTGCGCGCGACCGACAGCGTGCTCGCCGTCGTGCCGATGTTCCACGCCAACGCATGGGGCTTGCCGTTCGCCGTGCCCGCTGTCGGCGCCAAGCTCGTTCTGCCTGGGCGCCAAACTGATGGCGCGCATCTGGCGAAACTCATCAACAGCGAAGCCGTTACGATCGGTGTCGGCATCGCGACGGTGTGGTTGGGGCTGGTCGAGCATCTCGAAGCGCATGGCGGTGAAACGCCGACTTTGCAGCGTGTTGTGGTCGGCGGTGCGCCTTTGGCGCCGGCGCTTATGCAGCGCATCGAGAAGCGTCTCGGCGTCACAGTGCAAACCTCGTGGGGTATGACCGAGCTTTCGCCCGGCGGCACGTTTGCGCCGCCCCACGATCCCGCGCGCACAGCGAGCGTCTCGGGGCGGCCAGCGATCGGCGTCGACATGGTGCTCACGGACGCGGACGGCGAGCCGCTCGCGGAGCAGCGCAACGTCGAAGGCCATTTGCGCGTGCGGGGTGCAGCCATTGTTGAGCGCTATTTCGGTGAGGGAAAAAGCGCGACCGATGCGAATGGTTGGTTCGCAACGGGCGATCTCGCCAAGATCGACGCTGGCGGCAATCTCACCATCACCGGTCGCGCCAAGGATCTGATCAAATCGGGTGGCGAATGGATCAATCCGGTGGAGATCGAATCGCATGTGAGCGCGTTGCCGGAAGTTTCCCTTGCGGCGGTGATCGGCAGAACTGACCCCAAATGGGGCGAGCGGCCCATTCTTTTGGTGCAAACGCGCGACGCTGACGAAATCAGCGATGACCAATTGCTTGCCCCATTGCGCGGCAAGGTGGCGCCGTGGTGGATTCCGGATGCGGTGATACGTTTGCCGCGCATGCCGTTGGCCTCCACCGGCAAAATCGACAAGATGCGTTTGAGAGCTGAGTATGGCGGCGCCTAGACCTAAGACGAGCACACGCGCCGCGGCGCCGAAAGCGCGAGCCAAGAAGGCCGCGGCCAAGTCGCGCCGGCCGCCGACGAAAGTGCAACAGCGCGAAGAGAAGATGGAGCAGATCCTCGACGCGGCCGAGTATCTCTTCTCCAAGCATGGCTTGCACGGTGTGACGTTGAAGGACGTCGCGCACCGCGTCGGCGCGCACCACACGCTGGTGAACTATTATTTCGAGGACAAGAAGACGCTGTTTGACGCTGTCTTTGCGCGCCGCGCCGAGATCACGAGCACGCGCCGCCTCGAAGCGCTCGATGCGTACGACAAAGCCTCAAAGGGCAAGCCCACAGTCGAAGGCGCCTTGCGCGCGTTCCTCGACACCGACCTCGACCTCTACAGCCAAGGCGGCGAGGGCTGGAAAAATTACGGCGCCTTCGGCGCGCAAGTGTCAAACACCCCGGAAGGCGCTGAGCTGATGGATCAGCACTTCGACCCAGTCGTGCTACGCTTGCTTGGCTTGCTCAAGAAAGCGCTGCCCAATTGCGCGGAAGCCGACATTTTCTGGGGCTACCATTTCGTCACTGGCGCGCTGATGCTCACGCTCGCCCGCACTGGCCGCATCGACCGCCTCTCCGGCGGCCTCTGCAAATCCGACGATTTCGCCGCCATCAAGGACCGCATGGCCAGCTTCATGGCCGCGGGTTTTCTTGAGATTTGCGACCAGCGCAAATCGGATCGTCGCTGATCCGCAATTGATCTCGCGCAAGGACGGCGGCGCGATCTGGTTGGTGCAATGATGTGCGAACGCTTTGGGTTCGCTGTCGTTGCGGCAGGGATCGCGTTATGGGTCATCACGAGCATTTTGACGTTCTGATCGTCGGCGCCGGGATTTCAGGCGTGGGTGCGGCGTATCACCTGCAGCATCAATGTCCGGACAAGAGCTTTGTCGTGCTCGAAGCCTTGGAGAGCTTCGGCGGCACATGGCTGATGCACACCTATCCGGGTGTGCGCTCCGATAGCGACCTCTACACCTTTGGCTATCGCTTCAAGCCATGGCTGGGCGCGCCGATCGCGACGGCCGACGAGATACTCACCTACATGGGCGAGGTGATCGAAGAGAACGATCTCGCGCCGCACATTCGCTATCAGCACAAGATCGTCTCAGCCGTGTTCTCACGTAAAACCAATCTTTGGACTCTGGAGGTTGACCGCACGGATACCGGCGAGCGCCGCGTCTTCACCTGCAACTTCCTCTGGATGTGCCAGGGCTATTATCGCCACGCCGAAGGCTACACGCCGGATTGGCCAGGATTGAAGGACTACAAAGGCCAGATCATCCATCCGCAGACCTGGCCCAAAGATGCGGACCTCTCCGGCAAAGAGGTTCTGGTGATCGGCTCGGGCGCCACGACCGCGACCGTCGTTCCGGCCATCGCGCCGCACTGCAAGCACGTCACCGTGCTGCAGCGCTCGCCGACCTATTTCATCCCCGGGCGCAACATCAATGAACTCGTGGACATGTTGCGTCAGATTGATGTGGACGAGCATTGGATCCACGAGATCGCGCGCAAGAAGATATTGTTCGATCAGGATCAATTCACGCGCCGCGCCCTTGGGGAGCCGGAAGCGCTGAAGGAAGAATTGCTGACGGGCGTGCGTGCCTTCCTTGGTCCTGATTACGATATGACGCACTTCACGCCGCATTACCGGCCGTGGCGGCAGCGCATCGCCTTCGTGCCGGATGGCGATCTCTTCCAAGGCATCGCCGCTGGAAAAGCCTCGATGGTGACGGATGAGATTGACCGCTTCACCGAGAGCGGCGTGCTGCTGAAGAGCGGCAAGGCGTTGAACGCCGATGTCATCGTGACAGCGACAGGGTTCAATCTCAGCGTCCTCGGCGACATCCCTTTCAGCGTCGATGGCGCGGCGGTGAACTTTGCCGACACGGTCACCTATCGCGGCATGATGTTTACGGGCGTGCCCAATATGGTCTGGGTGTTCGGCTATTTCCGCGCCAGCTGGACGTTGCGCGTCGATCTGCTTGGCGATTTCGTTTGCCGATTGTTGAAGCACATGGATGAGAAGGGCGTGCGCCGCGTCGAGCCCGTGATCCCTGCGGGTGACGCAGGCATGGCGACGGCGCCGTGGATCGATCCGGAGAATTTCAACCCGGGCTACCTGATGCGCAGCATGCACCTTCTGCCCAAGCGCGGCGCCAAACACGAATGGCAGCACACGCAGGATTATTGGCGCGAAAAGGATGAGATTCCCGCCATCGATCTCGACAGCGCGGAATTCAGCTACGCCTAGTCCGCGGCGCGCTTGGCGGCGTGCTCGGCCAGCATAGCCATCGCCAAGGCGCGGGTGTGCCCGGCCGGCTTGCCCATCAGCTTGGAGAAAGCGCGGCCGAACAGGCCAACGCCCATGGCCAGCACGACGCTCGCCATGATCAGGTCTTCGGCCTCCGCTGGCGCCATGTCGGCGCGCTCGGACAATCGGACCACGACCTTCTGCACGGCGCTGCGCACCATCGTCATGCGTTTAGCTTCGCCGGTCATTTCCAGCCACGCGGCCAAGCGCGCCACGCCGGGCGCTTCGAACGCGTCGAAGAGTGCTTGCGCGCCAGCGGGAGAGGGCTCGGCGCTGACTTCGCTGATCGCCAGGATGCGGGCGACGAGCTCCGCCACCATCCGCTCCATCAGTGCGGTCTGCACTTCGTCGATCGAGCCGAAATGGTGGAGCACGGACGCGTTGGCGACGCCGGCTTCGGCGGCGACGTCCGCGAGTTTCAGCGCCTGCGGGCCTTGCGCCACGAGGAGGCGCTCGGCGGCGGCGAGGATGTTCTCGCGCGCGGCCTCGGGAGACCGGCGCACCCGAGGAACCTTACCAGTTTCTGTTATTGACATTTTTATCAGTAAAGCCGATTTGTGAGCGCAGAGCAAATCAAGAGCCAAAGGCTAGGGAAGCTCGCCATGACCGACAAGCGCACACCCGAAACCGTCACCATAGCGCCGCGCGATATTCGCTTTGACGTCGATGCGGCAGAGCAAGGCCATTGGCTCGGCGGCGATCCGGTCGGCACTGCTGTGTTCAACGCGCTCTCGCTGACCTTTCCGGATGGCGAGCGCCTCTTCATGGATGCGGTGAAGAATTATCGCGGCCAGCTCAGCGGAAAGCTTTTCGACGACGTGCGCGGCTTCATCGCCCAAGAGGCGATCCATTCGCGCGAGCACCACACCCTCAATCAGTTGATCGATCGCAATAAGTATCCGGTCCACGAAATCGAGGCGGAAATTCAGGAGCGCATCGCGTTCTCGCGCTCGCGCGGGCCGATGCGCATGCTGATCGCGACCATCGCGCTCGAGCACTTCACGGCGATGATGGCCGAGATGCACGCGCTGCATCAGGATTTGTTCGAAGAGGTCGAGCCCGGCATCGAACGCATGTGGCGCTGGCACGCCATGGAAGAGACCGAGCACAAGGCGGTCGCCTACGACGTGTTCATGGAGGTGACCAAGCATTGGTCGCCGCTGCAGCGCTATTTCCGCCGCACCATCTCCATGGCGATCATCACCTTCTTCTTCACGCGCAATATCAGCCGTTACGCTGCGCGCCTGCTGGAAGCCGACGGCTATGCGCCCGACGCTGCACTGAAGGCGGTGAAGAATTTCGTCTGGAAGAAGCCGGGCATCTTCAGTCGCGGCTGGAAGACGTATCTGGCTTGGTATCGCCCTGGCTTCCATCCGTGGGATCAGGACACGCGCGCGCTCGTCGCCGATTGGAAAGCCGAATTCGACGCGTCGCCCGTCGCGGCTTAGGCCGCTTCGGCGACGCCGTGCGTTGGCTTGTACTTTGACGCGTCGGATGTGAATTCCGCGTGGCCGTAGCGCTTCAGCAGGCCACGTACCCGCTTCACCAACACTTTGTCTGCCACATCGCGCAAGCCGGGCACTTGATCGGCCAGCTTATACGCGGTCATGCGCGTCGTGATGCCGAGCGCGCCGAGTACGAAAATCGCCTGATCGCGCGGCGTGATTTCGACGCCCATTTGTTCGGCGATCTTGCGGTCGCCTTTCAGGAATTCCTTGAGGAAGAAGGTTTTCGCGAAGCTGCGTTCGATCGAGTTATGCAGCCGGTTCGCGAATGATTTGTCCGGCGGCAGATAGGCGGAGAGCGTGGCGCGCACGAGTTCGCCGCAAGTTGAATCATCATAGCCGCGCCGCAGCGTTGAATTGCGCGCCGTCATCATACGCACGACGCCCTCTGGCGTGTCGGCGAGCAGATCTTCCGGTAGCCCCAGCAAGAAGCAGCGATAGCGGCTGACCTCGACACGCGCGCGTTCTTCTGCGTTGAAGGTGCGCCGGCCTTCCTTGATCATTTTGAACGCCATCAGAAATACAGGGATTAGCCCGGCCGGCATTTGATCCACTTGCGGGATCGGCACGCCATAGACTTTCGCATCCCAACGGCCCGAACGGATGGCGTTGAAGCGCACCATCGAGTGCATCAGCCGCACCATCGCCGCGGCCTTGAAGCCCTCGCCGTGGCGCTCCAGCGCGCCGGGCAACGTCGTCGTCGCAAAGAAGGTCGCCGTCTCGTTCACGCGGCGCGCAGCACTCTCGTTGCTGAGCGTGCCTGTGAGGGCCATCGGCAGCGCCGAATATTTGTTGAGGAAGGTCGCGATGAAGGCGCCGCGCACGGCGTAGGGCGCCAAGTGGGCGGTCGCGTTGCGCTCAAGCCGTGCGCCCTCGCGCACCAGATCCATATCGACCCAGGCCGGTGTTTGCTCCATGGCGCGGATCAGCGCGACCAGCTCCGGCGGCGCATCGGCGACATGCTCGACACCGTGGTCGCACGCCTCCTGCAACATCGAGATCAGTTTGCGGAAACCGTATTTCGGCATCAGCATCGCGTACGCGTCAGCGACGACGTCGCCGAGCATCGTGTAAGCGCGGACACGCTCCAGGTCTTCTTCAGTTACGGCGACGCCATTCGGCGTGCGATCCTGCACGACGGCCGCCTTCGGATCGTGCGTGAAGCGCTCAGGGTCGCGGTCGAAATCGATGCCGCCGTAAATCGCGGGCAGCTGGGTCTTCTGCGACGCCACTTTGGCCCGGACCTGCTCGATCGAATTCATGACGCTTCCTTACATTCGCTCGCCCGCTTACAATGTAAGTAAAGCTCACATTTGGGCTACTCGCTTTGCCTAGCGCGTCGAGCGCGCGCGGAGGAGGCCCGTAAGTGTCTGAGAAATCACGTAGAACACCTCGCCAGAGGCGGGCTGAGGGCACCCTCAACGCCATTCTCGACGCGGCCTTTCAACTTCTGGAAGCCGACGGTGTCGAGAAAGCTGACGACCAATCACGTTGCCGCCCGCGCCGGCGTCAGCATCGGCACGCTCTACCAATATTTCGCCAGCAAGCAGGACATCCTGGCGGCCCTTGCCCAGCGGCGCGCCGGCGCCGTGCGCGACGCGATCGCTGAGACCATCATCCGCAAGCCGGACGTCAGCAGTGTCCGCCCCATCGTGCAGGCGCTGATGAACGGCTTCGAAGGTTCCCCCGCCACGCGACAAACTTTGCTCGACGCCATGTTCCTGCGCGGTGGCGATAGCGTGCTCGCGCAACACCATGAGGCGTTTCTCGCTGCAATCGCAGGTCGAGCGCGGCTGCAAGTCGAACTGACACCGGAATCCGCGTTCGTGCTGACGCACGCGCCGATCGCGCTTTTGCGCGCCGCGGCCGCGGAACCGGAACTCGGTCTCGATCCCGCACGCTTGGAAGATGAACTGGTCCGGCTGATGGAGAGCTACATCGGCGCATTGGTTGCCGCGCGGCGCTGAGTTCCGACGCCTCCCGCGCGCGCATAGCTCGACCCAAATCCTGCAAGCTCGGCCTATTTCGCGTGTTTTAGGCCACACCAAGCAGGCATTGATTACGCTTCGATTTCCCCAATCCACCGCCATCGAAACGCCGCCCTTGACCCAGGCCCGGCGCGACACATCGTTCAGGAAGACGTGATGAAGACGCGAAGTCGATTGCGAGGCCGCCGCGACCTCGCCATATCGGCGCCTCGCTTGATGGAGAAGCTGGGCTCTGAAGGCGGCGCGTTAGTGGGGCTGACGCAAGGCGCGGAGCGGTTATTCGCGCGAAAGAAGGCCCGGACCGAGCATCCGGACCCACAGAGACTCTGAGGTAGAAGCGGAATGGATCACGATTTCTGCAATGTTGACGGCGCGCGGCGCATCAAACAGCGGATCGAGGAATATTGGCGTGAGCGCGGCTTCAACGTCGAAGTGAAGCTCGTCGACGCGGGTTTTGTTGCGGCCATGCGCTCAGCGCGCACAGACGTGCGTAGCGACATGGTCAATGGCTTCCCCACGAAGCGCGCGGACAATGACGACGATCGCTCGTCCCCTAGCCGTCGCGGCTTGGTGGGCGCCGCGTAAGCGCCGCGAGCCTGCTGTGATTCAGGGGCGCGCCGCCAAAAGGCGGCGGCAGGCCGGCGTAAGTTCTGAATATCGATCTAAGACGACGTCGGCGCCGAGTTTATCGGCGTCGGCGTCGCAATATCCAAAACTCACGATGATGACCGGCGCGCCAGCTGCGCGCGCCGCGCCGACGTCTATGGACGTATCGCCGATCATCACTGATCGCCGCACCGTGCCGCCCGCACGCTCAACGGCGGCGCGATAATGCTCTGGATGCGGCTTCTTATCGGTGACCGCATCCGCACCGATGACGGCTGAAAACCATTTGCTGAGATCGAGCGCGTCGAGCAGCTGGTTCGAGAGCTCGGTGCGCTTGTTCGTGCAGACGGAGAGCTTCGCGCCCATATTGGCGAGCTGACCGAGCGCCTCGAGGATACCGGGATAGGGCCGCGAATCCGTTGCGATGTCGGCGCGGTAAATCTCGATGAACGCGGCCCAGAGCTGATCGAGCCGCTCCGGCCCAAAAGTCACGCCGTGGAATTCCGCCGCGCGTTCGATCATCGCCCGTGCGCCGCGGCCCACCATCCGGCGAACGTTCTCCAGTTTCGTATGCGGCAGCCCTTCGAGGTCCAACGTGGCGTTGAGCGCGCGCACCAAATCCGGCGCGCTGTCCACCAGCGTGCCGTCCAGGTCGAAAACAATGGTGGCGTCGGCCAATTCGCCGATGGTCATGGATGGCCCCAAACTGAGTGTTCGGGCTAAAACCCCCACTGGATTCGAGCAATTGGGTAAAAGCAGATGAGCCGAGCGCGGGCGGCGGTGATTTTGGCGGCGGGCCAGGGCACGCGGATGAAGTCCGACTTGCCCAAAGTGCTGCATCAGGTCGGCGGGCGGCCAATGCTGGATTGGGCGATTGCGTCGGCTCGAGGCTTGGGCGCGGAGCGGGTGATTGTCGTCACCGGCGTGCACTCGCCGCAAGTGCGCGAGCACGCGGCCAAGCTCGTCGGTGAAGGTGCCGTTGCGACACAGGATCCGCCGCTTGGCACCGCGCACGCCGTGCGCGCGGCCGAACAAGCGCTCGCCGGCTTCGACGGCGATGTTGTCGTGCTCTATGCCGATGCGCCTTTGGTGAAATCGGAAAGCCTGGCGGCGATGTTTGCGCTGCGCGAAGCGAAGGGCGGCATGGCCGTGTTGGGCTTCACCGCGCCGAACCCGTTCGGCTACGGTCGTCTTATCACCGACTCCGAAGGCCGCTTGCAGCGCATCGTCGAAGAAAAAGACGCAACGCCGGAGGAGCGCGCCATTACGCTCTGCAATTCCGGCGTGCTCTGCGCGGACGCCAAGGCGCTCTTCCAATTGCTCTCGATGGTGAAGAACGAAAACGCCAAGGGCGAATACTATCTAACTGATGTGGTTGGACTCGGCCGCTCCGCCGGCTTCTTCACGCACATCGTCGAGGGCGAGGAAGCCGAAGTGCTCGGCGTCAACTCACGCGTCGAGCTCGCGGAGGCGGAAGCCGCGTTCCAGCGTCGCCGCCGTCGCGCTGCGATGGAATCCGGCGTGACGATGATTGATCCGAACAGTGTGTTCTTCAGCCACGACACCGAGATCGCGAACGACGTGGTGATTGAGCCGAACGTCTATTTCGGCGCGGGCGTTAAAATCGGCAAAGGCGCGCGCATCAAAGCGTTCTGCCACATCGAAGGCGCGGATATCGGTGAGGGCGCACAGATTGGCCCGTCCGCCCGCTTGCGCCCCGGCACAAAGCTCGGCGCTCAGGTGAAGATCGGCAACTTCGTAGAGATCAAGAATTCCACGTTTGGCCCGAAAGCGCAGGCGAGCCATCTCACGTACGTGGGCGACGCCGACGTTGGCGCGCGCGCCAATCTCGGCTGCGGCGCGATCACCTGCAATTACGACGGCTTCGACAAATATCGCACCACGATCGGCGAAGGCGCCTTCATCGGCTCGGACACGGCCCTCGTCGCGCCCGTCACCATCGGCAAAGGCGCCTATACCGGCACGGGCAGCGTCATCACCAAGGACGTTCCCGACGGCGCGC
The DNA here is from genome assembly GCF_004634425.1 of Vitreimonas flagellata. Classification (NCBI taxonomy): domain Bacteria; kingdom Pseudomonadati; phylum Pseudomonadota; class Alphaproteobacteria; order Hyphomonadales; family Hyphomonadaceae; genus Vitreimonas; species Vitreimonas flagellata. The sequence continues at coordinate 254,469 of NZ_SBJL01000001.1, forward strand.
TTGGCGTTGGCCGCGCCCGGCAAGTGAATATCGACGGCTGGGCCGATAAGAACCGCGCGAAGAAGCAGAAGGCGAAGGATGTGAAATGAGCGATTCAGACCTCGCCAAATTCAACGCTGCACAAGCGGCGCTTGCGTACATCAAGGACGGCATGGTGGTCGGTCTCGGCACCGGCTCGACGTCAGCGCATTTCGTGCGGTTGCTGGGCGACAAGGTGCGCCAGGGCTTGCGCGTAAAGGGCGTGCCGACGTCGGAAGCGACGCGCAATCTGGCTGAGCAGGTGGGCGTGCCGCTGCTGGAGATCAGTCAAGTCACCTCGATCGATGTCGATGTGGACGGCGCCGATGAAATCGATCCGCAATTCCGCTTGGTCAAGGGCGGCGGCGGGGCGTTGCTTCGCGAGAAGATCGTGGCGGCGGCGTCCAAGCGCGTGGTAGTGATCGCCGACGCGAGCAAATGGGTCGAAACGCTTGGGGCATTTCCGCTGCCCGTGGAAGTCACCCGCTTCGGCTTTGCGCTGACAGCGCAGCGTATCAAGGAAGCGCTGCAAGCAACGGGCTGCGAGGGCGTTGAAGTCGCGCTCCGCGTTTCCGGCAAGGCCAACGAGCCGGTGATCACGGATGGCGGCAATTACATCATCGACGCGCACGCCAAGCGCATCCCCGACGCCAACGTGCTCGCCGCAGCGCTTCAGCAGATCGCCGGCGTGGTCGAGCACGGTATTTTCATTGGCCTCGCGCATGTCGTTATCCTCGGCAAAGCCAAAGGTGCAGAGGTGAAGGAGCTCTGATGGCGCGCAGTACGCGACGTATTGTTCTGGCCGCGCCCGCGCGCGGATTGCCGACGGCCGAGACTTTCCGGCTGGAAAGCGCGGACCTGCCGGACACGCTTGCGCCCGGACAAGTGCTGACGCGCACGATCTATTGCTCCGCCGATCCCGGCACACGCGCGCGCCTCTCCGATGGCCCGAGCTACGCGCCGCCGCTGCGCGCGGGGGACACGATCGACGGTTTCTGCGTCGGTGAAGTGATCGAAAGCGCCAATGAGAAATTTGCGCCGGGCGAGGTCGTGGCGCTTGGCGGCGGCTGGGCCGAGCATGTGCTCTTCCCCGGTCGCGGCTACATTCAGAAGATTCCGCACCGCCGCGTGCCGCTCTCCTATTGGATCGGCGTGCTCGGCGTGCCGGGCATGACGGCGTGGTTCGGCTTGAAGCGGGTCGCTGCGATCAAGCCGGGCGATCGTGTGCTGGTGACGTCAGCCGCTGGGCCGGTTGGCGCAACAGCTGGGCAGATCGCGAAAGCGTCCGGCGCCACGCGCGTCGTTGGTGTCGCATCAGGCGCGGATAAAGCGGCGTGGCTGCGCGAAGCCGGGTTTGACGACGTGGTCGACTACAAAGCCGTGAGCGATCTTGGCGCAGCGCTCCGCGCCGCGTCACCTGACGGCCACGACATCCTGTTCGACAATGTCGGCAACGCGATGATTGATGCGGTGCTGCCGCTGATGCGCATGGGTGGGCGTGTCGTCGTGTCGGGGCAGACTGCGGACTACAACACGCCCTACGATCAAGCGCCGGCGCTGCACAATACGCGCTATTTCATCGCCAGCCGCCTCCGCATGGAAGGCCTCGTCGTGTTCGATGATCTGCGCGCGTTTCCGGCGGCGCAGGAAGAATTGTGCGGCATGATTGAAGCGGGCGCCGTCAAGGTGCGCGAGCACAAATACCAAGGCCTCAAAGTAGCGCCGGGTGCATTCATCGATCTTTTCCAAGGTTCGGCGTTCGGCCGGCGCATTATTCAAGTGGGCGAAGAACCACGTTAGGGAGCAGCGCATGAGCGAGTGGGTGGAGCGTGCGCGCGCGCTCAAAGGCGAGATCGAAGGCGCACGCGCCGCGATGGATTCTGCACGGCGCTTGCCGGATGACCTCGCCGCCGCGTTCGCGAAAGCTGGACTCTACAAACTCTGTGTACCGAAGGCCTTCGGCGGCGGCGAAGTGGCGCCACAGGAATTGGCTGAAACCTTGGAAGCGCTCGCCGAGGTCGACGCATCGGCCGCGTGGTGTGTGATGATCGGCGCGACGACGGGCGCACTTGCCGCCTATCTCGCTCACGATGTCGCGCAAGAAATCTTCGGTCCCGCCGATGCGATCGTCACCGGCGCTTACGCGCCAATGGGCCGTGCTGTGCGCGACGGCGAGACCTATCGTGTCAGTGGTCAATGGAAATGGAATAGCGGTGGCCAGAATTCGACTTGGCTGCTTGGCGGTTGCCTGCTGATGGAAAACGGCGCGCCACAGAAGGGTGCGGACGGTGTGCCGCTGATGCGCATGATGCTGACACCGGCGCGCAATGTGAGCTTTATCGATACGTGGCACACGGGCGGTCTTTGGGGCACGGGCAGTGGCGACATGGCAATGAAGGATGTCGCCATCCCTGCTGCGCACACCGTCTCGCTGACGGATGACAAGCCGCACGTCGCCTCGCCGCTTTACGCGTTCCCTGTGTTTGGCTTGCTCGCTCTCGGCATCGCGGCCGTGGCGAGCGGCAACGCGAAGGGCGCGCTCGCCGAATTCGCGGCTGTCGCGTCAGGCAAGCGCATGCCGAACGGCCGCACGCTCGCCGAGCGTGGCGTGACGCAGGCGATGTATGCGCAAGCTTATGCGGACTACAGCGCGGCGCGCGCGTTCTTGTTTGCGGAGATTGCGTCCGCCTGGAGCGAAGCCCAGCAGGGCGCGACGATCGGCCTGGCGCAGCGCGCCCGCTTACGTCTCGCCGCCACGCATTTGGTGCGCACATCGGCGGACGTCGTGCGTCAGGTTCAGGATTTCGCTGGTGGCGCCAGCGTATTCTTGAGCGACCCGCTGCACCGCCGTGTGCGCGATGCACAAACCGCCACCGCGCACATCATGATCGCGCCGCCCACCTACGAACTCAGCGGCCGCGTATTGCTCGGCGGTGACGCGACGACAGCGGAGCTTTAGGCTCGCTTCGTCGCGGCCTTCTTTTTCGTGGTTGTCGCTTTGGCTTTCTTGTTGGCGGCCTTCTTGGTCGTGGTTTTCTTTTTCACGACTTTTTTCACCGAAGCTTTCGCGGCCGCTGCGGCCGTGCGCTTGGCCGCGCATTTCGGGCAGGCGCAGATGTCCTTCAGGTACTGATTGAAATAATTCTTGCCGTAATCGTAGTTGAGCTCTTCGCCCGGCTTGATGTTGCGCAGCGCGTGGATGAACACACGGCCCTTGTGAATGTTGGGCTCGCAATTAGCGCGGCACGAATGATTGATGTAGCGCGCGGTGTTCCAACGCGGCGCGCCGTCGATCGTCTTCTTGGAGTTAATCTCGAAGAGATATTTGGAGCGGCTCTTCTCTTCCTGCTGCTTGGTGATCTCTACGCCCGTGTATTCAATTATGCAGGCGCCCTTCGGGATTGGCCCGTCGGCGTAGAGGCCGAGCCCCGTGGCCGACCGGCCCACGCGCAATTTGAAATCACCGGGGATGTAAGACTTTCTAGTCGTCATCGATTCTTCGCTCCGTGAGCTTTAGAGCCGCAAACGCAGGGCGCTTGGCAAGCGACTTAGTGTGACGCGCGCGGACATGCGCCAACCTGCCGCGAAACTCAGCGCTGTAAGTGGGTTCCGGGAGGCAGCCTTCGCAAGCGTAGGCTGGCTGGGGTGCTAGGGATCGAACCTAGGAATGGCGGTACCAAAAACCGCTGCCTTACCGCTTGGCGACACCCCAAAACCGGCGAAGCGGCTAGATAGAGGCGCCCGGTCGCCGATGCAATGGGGGCCCGGCAGGGCGGCGAACTTTGTTCAGGTCCGGCGGGGCGGGCGGCGTTGCGTTGGTCGAAACCTGCCGCTATAAGCCCGCCTCCTCGGAGTATAGCTCAGCCTGGTAGAGCACCACGTTCGGGACGTGGGGGTCGTAAGTTCGAATCTTGCTACTCCGACCATCTTTTTGCGGCGAATCCCGATGACGCTGCCCACTTCAAAGCTTCAGCGTAGAAACGTGTTGGCGGCCGGTTTCGGCCTCTGCGCGAGTTATGCGCTCGCGGCCTGCGCTTCGGAGGACGGCATGTACGGCCTGATCGGCAAGATGATCGCCAAGCCTGGCCAACGTGAGGCGCTCGCGCGTCTGTTGCTGGGGGGCACGCAATCCATGCCGGGCTGCCGCTCCTACATCATTGCGGCCGATCCAAGCGACGAAACCGCGATCTGGATCACCGAGGTCTGGGACAGCGAAGCCGATCACAACGCCTCATTGCAATTGCCGGAGGTGCAGGCCGCCATGCGTGAGGCGCGGCCTCTGATCGACGGCTTCGGCGAGCGCTTCGTCACCACGCCGCTCGGAGGCGTTGGCCTTGGCTGAACACCCAAGCCAGCGCTTCAACGCGCAAGTGTTTACCCAAGTCATCAACCTCGATCGCAGCACCGATCGGTTGGAGACGGTGTCCGCTTATCTCAAAGCGGCGGGGCTTGAGTACACGCGCTTCTCAGCCGTCGAAGGTCGCAAGCTCGATATGAACGAGCCGGGGATGCGCCAGCTGGTCGACGTGAAGAAGTGGATGCGCCGCCACCACCGCAACCCGACGCCCGCCGACATCGGTTGCTATCTAAGTCATTATTACGCGATCCAAGCGTTTCTCGCGCAGGACAAACCGTACGGCTTGATCTTCGAAGACGACGCCGCCTTTGGCCCGGATTTCATCCCGTTCGTCACGCATGCGCTGAATGACCCAAATGAATGGGATATTCTGAAGTTGCACGCGCGCCACCCCGGCCCGATGGTGACACGCCGTGACTATGGCGACGGTGTAAAACTCTGCTCGTTCGTCGCCCGGCACGCCGGCACCACCTGTTACATGATCAATCGCCGCGCCGGCGAGCGGATGCTGAAGCACCTCATTCCGGCCGTGCGCATGATCGATTGGGCCTGCGATCAGGGCCATCTCATGCATGTGCGCGTGCGTACGCTGGCGCCGATGATCGTTGGCCTGCAGGCTGTAGCGACGACGCGCGACACCGGCGTGTCGCGCAAGCGCTCATGGATCGAGAAGCAGACCGATCGCCCGATCCTGCCGCGTTGGCAGCTGCCGTTCCGCCGCGTGTGGGACGAGCTGCATCGCGTCAGCTACACGCTGTTCGCCGACGGTGGTTTGGCTGCGATGCTGTTCGGGCCGAAGCGCTAAGCGCTGAGTTGGAAGGCCATCCAGAGGCCGGCGACGCCAAGCGCCACGACCAGCACCCAACGCATCGTCTCGGCCAACGCATGCACCGCCCCGCGCAGCGGGCTGAACATTGAGAGCGCCAGCGTCACGATGAAAGCCGCGCCCACGGCGAGCCATGCTTCGAACTCACCCAATTGGCTGTCGAGTGCGGCGATGAAGGCAAGGTACGAGGCCGCAGCGCCCATGCAGAAGCGCACCAGCGCCTTAAGGATTGTGCTGCCGGTGCGATGGGGATTGGCGATGGTCTGCGCTGGCGCCGGCGCGGCGACAGCCTGTGGCGCAGGTTGGCGCGTCTGCTCACGCAGCCGCCGCCAGGCTTCGGCTTCCAGTTCGGCGCGGACCTGCTGCTCGAACATCCAGTCGTCGGTTGCGAAGGCAGGCGATCTGCGGGAATCGGACATCGGACGCACCCTCTCCAGGCGAACATCATGCAGCAGGGCGCGGCCGGGGAAAATAACCAGCGGCAGCAATCGGATAGAATTTCGACCTGTGGTATGCCAAGGTGCCGTTTATCATTTTTCGATAAAATGTAGCTTGCCTTATGCGCGCGCCCATATCATTTATCGATAAACCCGGACCTTCGGGATGGAGTGGCGTCTCGTGAAGCAATTTCTGATCACCGTCGGCGGCGTACTCGTCGGCCTTCTGCTCTTCCTGTTCATCGGCCCGATCATTTTGATCGGTGCGCTGTCCTCGATGGCGCAGCCGCCCGCGCAGCCCTCGCACATGGTGCTCTCACTCGATCTTCGCGAAGAGATGACCGACCAGCGTCCCGCCAGCCCGTTTGCAGCACTCGGCGGCGGCAACGCGTTGCTCGACATCCTTGCCCGCATCGAATCCGCCCGTACGGACGATGCAGTGAAGGGCCTCTTCATCCGCGGCAACACTGCGGGCATGTCGGCCTCGCAAGCTGAAGAACTGCGCGCAGCGATCGCCAGTTTCCGCCAATCCGGCAAGTTCGTGGTCGCGCACTTGCAGACGGACGGCGTGCGCATGTCGATGCCGGGCTACATGGCCGTCGCCGACGCCGACGAAGTCTGGCTGCAGGAAGCCAGCGAATTCATGCCGATGGGTTTGTCGGCCGAAGTCACGTTCCTCGCCGGCACGCTGCAGCGCTATCACATGCAAGCGCAGTTCGAGCAGCGCGAAGATTATAAGAACGCACCGAACACGATCACGCAGCGCACGTTCACGCCCGCGCACCGCGAAGCCACGCTCTCGCTGATGAACGGCATCTACGATAACATGCTGGTCAACATCGCGGCGGACCGTGGCATCACGCCAGCGCAAGCGCGCGCGGCGGTCGAATCCACACCATTCACGGCGCAGCGCGCACGTGAGCTGAACCTAGTCGATCAATTCGGTCGCCCGGAAGAAGCCGAGCGCGCCGCTCTGGCCCGCGCGGAAAACGAGGACGCAGAAATCGTCGACATCCACGAATATCGGCCGCGCCCGCAAACCAGCGGCCGTGTGATCGCCGTGGTTCAAGGCGAGGGCGCGATCGTCTCAGGCCCGCCGGAAGACGCCTTCTTCGGCGACGACGAAACCATGAACAGCGACCGCATCGCGCGCGCATTGCTCGACGCCTCGGATGACGAAGACGTCGCAGCGATCGTCTTCCGCGTCTCGAGCCCCGGCGGTTCGGTGGTCGCGTCGGATCAGATCCTTGCGGCGCTGCGCACTGCGCAGGAGCGCGGCAAGCGCGTCGTCATCTCGATGGGCGATGTGGCGGCGTCAGGCGGCTATTACGTCTCCACGCACGCCGATGAAATCGTCGCCTCGCCCTCGACCATCACGGGCTCGATCGGCGTGTTCGGCGGCAAGCTCATCATTGGCCCTGCACTGGAGCACTATCTCTCCACCAACACCGAGACGATTACGGTCGGATCGCCGATGGTGGAGATGTTCACCAGTGAGCGTCCATTCAACCAGGCCGAACGCGCCGCCTTCGCCGGCTTTATCGACCGGACCTACGCGACCTTCATAGGTCTCGTCGCCGAAGGCCGCGAGATGACGCCGGAGCAAGCGCGCGCCGTCGCCGGTGGTCGTGTCTGGACGGGCCAACAAGCGCGGGAGCGCGGCCTCGTCGATCACCTTGGCGGCTTCTCGGTGGCTGTGGCGCGTGCGCGTGCGCTGGCCGGCATCGGCGAAGATGAGCAGGTGCAGCTGCGCTACTTCCCGGTGGCGGAAGATCCGTTCAAGTCGCTCGGGCGCTTGTTCGGCGCGTCGTCAGAGAGCGTTGAGACGCTGGTCGCCATCAACGCGCTACTCTCTGACCCGCGCATGCAGCGCACGCTGGCCGCTGTGCGTGAGGAAGACGCCAACGTCCGCGCGGAAGCGGACGCCATGACGATCCGCTGATCAAAACTCCATAGCCCCTCGAAGGCCCTTCGCGGAAACGCGGAGGGCCTTTCTTTATGCGCCGCTTGGCTGGACTAGCGTTTGTGTTCGACTTCGTACTTGGGAAGATCGGCGCGCAGGGTTTCGTAGAGGCGCTCGACGAAGCGCTCGGCGTCGTCATCGACGAAATCGTCGAAATAGTCCGGATGATTGGACTCGAAGACGTATTCGCCTTCGTCCGCGAAAATGAAACCAAGCTCTTCGTCTGTCTCTACGTGGATGACGGCGATCTGAGTTTCCTCGTCATCCTCTTCGCCGAGCGTGAATGCGAGGCGACGCGAGGAGATTTTCTCTTCGAGGATGGGCGCGAGCGCTTGGAGCGCGGCGAGATCATCGAAGCCTTCGTCCTGGTTCAACGCAGATTCAAGGCGCTTGCGCGCGGCGTCAACCTCGGCGTCGAAGCCCGACGCCGGGGCGGCTGGCGGCTTTTTCGTACTCATGCCGCTTCCATCAGGCTTTCAAACACAGCACGGCCGCCGATGCGGCCGAGCACCGGGTCGGAGGCGCGTTCCGGGTGGGGCATCATGCCCATGACATTGCCGCGATCATTGATGATGCCGGCGATGTCGCGCGCCGAGCCATTCGGATTGTCGATGTAACGGAAAACGACGCGGCCCTCGCCCTCGATACGGTCGAGCGTTGCATCGTCAGCAACGAAGCGGCCGTCGCCGTGCGCGATCGGGATTTCGGTCTCGCGCGTTTCGCGATAGGCGCGTGTGAAGGCCGTGTTGCAATTGTCGATGGCGAGCGGCACGTCCTTGCAGGCAAACTTGAGGCCTGCATTGCGAGCGAGAGCACCTGGCAGCAGGCGCGTTTCGGTCAGCACTTGGAAGCCGTTGCAGATGCCGAGCACCAAACCGCCGCGCTCAGCGTGCGCGATCACTTCGCGCATCACTGGGCTCTTTGCCGCCATCGCGCCGGAGCGGAGATAGTCGCCGTAAGAGAAGCCGCCCGGCAGTACAACGAGATCGAGCCCTTCGGGCAACGCTGTGTCCTTGTGCCAGACCATGGAGGCGGGCTTGCCGGTAATGCGCTCCAGAGCGCGTGCGGCGTCGCGGTCGCAATTGGACCCCGGAAACACGATGACAGCTGATTTCATGAGGGCTTCAATAAGCTGCGTCGCTTCGGTTTTCTAGGCGTAAGGCCGGCTTTGGACCGCTGGTTTGCGGTTTCGGCGGCTCAGTTTGCCGTGATTTCGGCCGCCGCCGTGGTAAGTGAGGGTCATGGGCGCTTGGTTACTCATCGCAATATTCGCCACCGTCGCCGTGACGGCCGGGCTCGTCGCCATTCTCCAGCGGGTCAATGGCCAAGGCCCGCGTCGCCGAAACGATTCAGGCGACCGCGGCGGGCATGTTTATGCGGACGGTGGGTCGCGGCGAGATTCGGACTCCTCGGATTCAAACGATAGCGGTTCCGATGGCGGCGGCGATGGCGGGGGCGGCGATTGAGCGCGGCGATAGGGCGCGATTGGCGCAACGTAAGTGTCACAAAATCCGGCCAGAACGGCGCATCGATTGAGGAAGGGATTCTGAGATGAGAAAGCAATTTTTCCTGACCGCGGCGCTCGCGGCCTGCGCCGTTGCGCTCACGGCATGCGGCAGCGGCGAACAAGTCCCAGCGTCATCCGGCGGCTCCTCGTCCGAGTCGATCCAGGTTGACGGCTCGTCCACGGTCTTTCCGCTCTCCGAGGCTGCAGCAGAAGCGTTCACAGCAAGTCAAACAGGCGGCGCGCGCGTCACTGTAGGCGAAAGCGGCACTGGCGGCGGATTCCGCAAATTCTGCCGCGGCGAAACGCAGGTGCAAGGCGCCTCCCGTCCGATCTTGGCTGAGGAAATGGCTGCATGCGCCGCCGCCGGCGTCACTTATGTCGAAGTGCCGATCGCGTTTGACGGTCTCACCGTTGTCGTGCACCCATCAAATTCGGTGCGCGCGGTCACAATTGATGAATTGCGTCGCATCTGGGAGCCGGCCGCGGAGCGCACTGTCACGAACTGGCGCCAAGTGAATCCACGTTGGCCGGATATGGCGATGCCGCTGTTTGGCGCCGGCACCGCGTCCGGCACGTTTGACTTCTTCACGGAAGCGGTCGTCGGCACTGCGAAGGCGTCGCGCACCGATTACACGCCAACAGAAGACGATAACGTCACCGTCCAAGGTGTTCTCGGCAACCCGGGCGGCATGGGCTATTTCGGCTACGCTTATTACGAGCAAAATCGCGAACGCCTGGCGGCTCTCTCCATCAATGGCGTATCGCCAAGCCCGGAGACGATCGCGAACGGCACATACCCGCTTGCGCGCCCGGTCTTCGTTTACTTCAACGCCGAAGCGCTGCGTCGTCCGCAGGTGCGCCGCTTTGCGCAATATTTTGTCGCCAACGCGGGTCGCTTGGCGCCGGAAGTCGGCTACGTCGCCCTGCCGGAAGCGGCCTACGCGACCTTTGCGGAGCGCGTGACCAACGCTACCGTCGGCACCGCTTTCGGCGGCCACCAGGAAGTCGGCGCGAGTATCGAAGAGGTGATCACGCGTCCTCTCGTCAGCGCCGCACCAGGCGCCGAATAATTGCTCGCTTAAACCGGGCGCTGCTGAAGAGCGGCGCCCGGCGTTTGCGTGACTAGATCAGCGCCAAACTATCCAGATGCAGCGCCTGCCGCGCCGGTCGCTCGAACATAACGGCGAACATTTCATCGCCGCGCTCCGTCCGCTCCACGTTCATCGACGCAATGATCGCCATGATCACGCCGGCGAACGCGTAGAGCCGATACTCGCGCCAAACCTCGGCCGCATCCGCATCCGCGCCGAGCGCACGCAATTCATCGACATAGAAGCGCACCAGCCGCTCCTCTTCTTGCGCGCGAACCTCAGCATCTGCGACACTCGTGCCGATGAGATAGGCGACGTCGGACGCGCCAGCGCCGAGGCCTAGCGTCTGCCAGTCCACCACATGCGCCGTACCGCCATCGGCTGAGAACAGAATGTTGTCGATGCGCAGATCGCGGTGCTGGATGGTGCGCGCCTTCGGCATTGTTTGGAAATAGTCGCCTGTGCGCGCGATCAGCTCGCCGCCCAAATCCAATAGGTCCGCCGCAATGCGTGTCGCGTAGCGTTCGCGGAATTGCGCAAACAAGGGCGCCAGCATCTGGCGCACCATGGCGTCGACCTGCGGACGCGGTTGCAGCCATTCAATTCTGTCCAGCCGAGCATTGCCCCAATATGGCGCGTGCAGGCGCGCGGCCTGCTTCAACGCGGCTTCGATCTGCGCGACGGACGCGCCAGCAAGCTGATCGCCTTGTTGCGCCGGCGCCAAATCCTGCAACAGCAACACGAACTCGCTTTCGTCTGCGTTGGCCTCAAGATGCAGACATTTCGGACAGGCGACGCCAATCTTCTCGGCCAGCTCGCGATACCAGCCCAGCTCAAGCGCATACGAACCAAGTGCGGCCGCGATCGCGCGCGTGCCGGGATCAGCGGAGGGGCATTTGGCGACGATGGAAGCGGGGCCTTCGCCGCCTCTCCAGTCGAGCTTCACGCGAAAGCTCAAACTCATCTGCCCGGTGCCAATAGACTTGGCGCTGAAGCCCGCAAGCGAGCCGGCGGGCGCGCCAAGTTGCTGCTCGAGCCAAGCATTGGTGAAGGCGTCGGGATGCGAGGGCGTGCTCATGATGCGCCATCCAACATGCCGGTGAAGCCGCTTGGCGCATGCGGGCCTATCAGGAATTGCTCCAGCACGCCCGCGCCACTGTAACTCTTGGCGCCGTCAGTCAGCGTCGCCCGCGCGAGCGCCTGAATGTGTATCTGCCCCGGCGCGCTATCGTCGATGTCGCTCGTATCAATCACGTCATACGCGGTTTCAAACTCGCCATGATCGCGGCCATGCCCCCAAGTCGGGTGCGTGTAGCCCAGGCCGCTCATGTAGAAATGCGCACCGGTCGGCTCGATGCTTAGCTCTGGCCCGTTCTCGGCCAATCGCACGCGTGTTTTCTGCAAACGCCGTGAGCCCGGGCGGTAGATCAACTCAGTCTGCGGCGCTTCGAACTCCGTGCGCGATGCGCCGATCACATAGACGACGCCGCGCCTATTCCACGCGCGACCCGTTTCATCATCGTTCGTGTGAAAGAATACTGCCCGGTCGCCAAAATTGAACGGCGCCCAGAGCCAGAAGAATTGGAATGGCGCGGGCGCCGGCTGGGAGTCCGCCGCGCCCACAGGCCGAATGCCCCACGAGCGATCGCGTGTGCCGAGCGCGCCGCCGACGTCCAGCTTTTGGCCCTTCAGCCAAAGCTCGCCGCTCCATGCGCCGTTCTGCGTCATGCGCGTGTAATCCATGAACATGCGCGGGCCGACCCGGCGGGTGAAGCGCGGCTCCTCGATTGGCTGGTGGCGGGCGTCGAAGACGAGATCGGCACGCACACCGCCGTCATTGTCGCCGACGCGCAGGCCGAGCTTTTGCAGCGGCTCGATGACACGCACTTCGATCGGGCCGACGCGCAAATCCATGCGCTCGCTGTTCAGCCGCCGCGACGCGCGCACATTGTGCTGCTTGCCATCCACGAGCAGGCAGAACGCCGCGTCGATCACATCGAGATGCGGATAAACGCCGAGTGCTGCCGCAAAGAACACCGAGCCGTCGGCGCTATAGCCATTGAAGAAATAGCGATCGTAGAAATTGCGATCGCTGCCGGAGAACGCGATGGGCTCCGGGGTCTGGTGGATCGGATAATCGTCACCCCAGGTCAGCATTGGCGTTTCCTCTTATGCTTTGAGGAAAGCCTAGAGCTTCATTGTTCGCTTACAAGCTTGCCGTGGCGGGAGCCTTAGCGCGCGATTTCCACGCGGTAGCTTTCGATTACCGTGTTGGCGAGCAGCTTTTCGCACATCTCTTTGACCTGGGCTTCGGCGGTGGCGGGGTCGAGGTCGCCGCTAAGTTCGATCTCGATGCGCTTGCCGACCCGCGCGTCGTGTACGCCGCCAAAGCCCAAATCCTTCAGCGCGCCCGCAACGGCTTTGCCTTGCACGTCCAGCACACCCGGCTTCAGGCCGACGGTGACGATCGCTTTCATTGTAGTCCCCCTCGCTCCGCTCTCGCCGGCATAGCAAACCGGCGAGGCGGGTTCGTTCAATTCTTCAAATTCAGTGGACGCTCTCGCCGCCCGCGGCCGCTTGCTTCACGATGCCCAAGCGACGGGCGACTTCGACATACGCTTCGGTGACGTTGCCGAGATCGCGACGGAAGCGGTCCTTGTCCATCTTCTCGTTGGTCTGCACGTCCCAGAGGCGCGCGCTGTCCGGGCTGATTTCGTCAGCGACGACGGTGCGCACCATGTCACCTTCGTAGAGGCGGCCGAACTCAAGCTTGAAATCGACAAGCTTGATGCCGACGGCGCCGAACATGCCGAACAGGTAGTCATTGATGCGCAGCGTCAGCGCCATGATGTCGTCGATCTCTTGGGTGGAGGCCCAATTGAACGCGGTGATGTGCTCTTCGGCCACCATCGGATCGCCGAGCTCATCCTTCTTGTAATAGAATTCGATGATCGAGCGCGGCAGCGGCGTGCCCTCCTCGATGCCGAGGCGCGTTGAGAGCGACCCCGCCGCCACGTTGCGGCAGACCACTTCGAGCGGGATGATCTCAACGTCGCGAATGAGCTGCTCGCGCATGTTGAGCGTCTTGATGTAATGGGTGGGCACGCCGATCGCGTTCAGGTTCTGCATGATGAACCCGGAGATCTGGTTGTTGATGACGCCCTTGCCCTCCAGGATCGCTTTTTTTTGCGCGTTGAAGGCCGTCGCGTCGTCTTTGAAATATTGGATCAGGGTGCCCGGCTCGGGGCCCTCGAACAGAATTTTGGCTTTGCCTTCGTAAATCTTCTTGCGACGGGACATGTGCTCGCCCTCCTGAGGCGGTAACCGGATATTTTCCGGAAATGCCTCCAAGGCCGCGGAATCGCCCGGCGGCCTCTAAAGTCCAGAACTTAAGGGCAAAGCCGGGCGCCCACAATTGGCGCAGGCGCCTAGATGCGGTTGATTGGCCGCGCCGGGCTCACTATTCATGCCACGAACCACCCTGAAAGGCGGAAAATGAGCCAATTCAACGATCGTGAGCGCGCGGAAGAAAAGAAGTTCCAGCTCGATGCGGAGCAGGAATTCAAGGCGCAAGCGCGTCGGGCGAAAATCGTCGGCCTGTGGACGGCCAATCTGATCGGCCTCAGCGGCGAAGAGGCGGATGCCTACGCCAAGTCCGTCGTCATGGCCGACCTTGAGGAAGCGGGCGTGGAAGACCTCTTCCGCAAGATCCGCGCAGATCTCGACCTGCACGCGGTCCAGCTCTCGGACCACCAAGTCCGGGCCAAGATGGAAGAGGCGCTGAACGAAGCGCGCGCATCGGTGAAAGCCGGGCAGTGAGCGCGGACGCGGGGCGGGCTTCCGTCCTGCTGACGTTCTGGCGGGGCGTGCGTTTGCGCTGCCCCGCATGCCGCGCGCGGACCTTGTTTCGCGCCTACCTGAAACTCAACGAGACATGTCCGGCGTGCGGGGCTGACTTCTCGCGCTCGGAGACGGCCGACGTCGCGCCATATGTCACGGTGATGCTGATCGGCTTGATCGGGATGCCGCCGATCCTCGCGCTGGCGATGCACGCAGGCGACTATGCCGAACTGATGCTCGCGCCGGCTTTGCTCTTTGCATTGGTGCTGGCGCTGGTCTTGCTGCCGCGCGTGAAGGGCGTTCTCGCCGCGCTGCTTTGGCGCGCGCGGCGAGAGATGTAATGCAGCTTAACCTATGTTGGTGAGATAGAAGCCGCGGCTACGCCAAAAGGCATAAGCGGAAAGCGCCCGTTAACCGCGCCGCCGTGACGTTGTCGCGTCCGGGAGGGTTGCGTCATGTATGGGCTGATCCACTCCGCTGCGCGTCAGATGGTGCTCGATCAATTGGGCGCGGAGGCTTGGCGGCGCGTGCTCCAACGCGCGGGCTTTGACGATCTGCACTTCATCAACGGCGAAGTGTACAGCGACGAGGCGACGTTCGCGCTGATCGGCGCGATCGTGGATGAGAACGGCATCGCGTCGGATACGCTACTCTTCGAGTTCGGGCGCTATTGGATTGGCTTTGTGGCCACCTCGGCGTTCGCCAACGCGATGGCCGCGACCGGGGATGACTTCGTCAGCTTTGTCGACGGCCTCGACCGCCTGCACCGCAGCGTACGTACGGCCATGCCGCAAGCGCGCATGCCGAGCTTCGAAGTGCTCAGCGCCATCGGTGGAAACGTCGAAATTCTCTACGTCTCCGAGCGCGCGGGCTTGGACAATTTCGTCGCCGGCTTGTTGCAGGGCCTGCTCGAAAAGTTCGGCGCCCGTGGCGCGATTTCCTACGCGCGGGCTGACGATGGCGTGGTGTTCTCCATCGCGCTCGAAGCGCGCGCGGCGGCGTAGAACGCATGTCGCTTCTGCTGAGTGATATGGACCTCGATCGACTCTACCCGGCGCGTCTCGAAACGTGGCCGGACGGGCGCATCATTGCGATCGGCCCCTCGCTAAAGAAGTTCTTGGGGTCAGACACGATCGGCGCCCCTTTGCTCGATGTTTTCGCAGTCGAGCGCCCCAAACGCATTCGCGGCTTCGACGATCTCTTGGCGCGCGGCGTGCCGGTGATTTTGCGCCTTCGGGCGGATGATCGCGTGCATCTGCAGGGTACGGCGCGCGTCGATGGCGGCGTGGTGCATCTTTTGTTGGGCCACACCTTGAATTTGAGCGCGGCGCCAGGCGCCTCCGTGCTGACCCATCGCGATTTTTCACCGGCCGATTGTTCGTCGGACGCATTCCTGGCCGCCGCGGTTCATGCGCAATTCGCCCAGGACGCGCGTCGTATCGCGCACGAGCTGGAGCGGGCGCGCCGCTGCGCGGAAGCCGCCAACAGCGCCAAGAGTGCGTTCATGGCGAACGTCACGCACGAATTGCGCACGCCGCTCAATGCCGTGATCGGTTATTCCGAGTTGATGCGCGACGCCGCCGCCGACGAAGGCCGCGACGATGACGTGCAAGATCATGAGCAGGTGCTCGGCGCCGCGCGCGGCCTGTTGTCACTCATCAATGATGTTCTGGATTATTCGCGCCTTGGTGCGCAGCGGCTCGATCTGGACGTGGAGCCGTTCGATATTCGCTTGATGATGACGGCGCTCTGCGAGGAGATGCGCCCGCTCGCCGCAGCGAACGGGAACACGATTTCCTTTGCTTGCGCTGACGACGTACCGGTCTGCCATGGCGACGCGGCGGTTATCGAGCGTTGCCTGCGGCAACTTGTTTCCAATGCGGTCAAATTCACAGTGCGCGGCGAAGTGAAGTTGCACGCCGGAATCGAGGGCGACGTCCTCGTTGTCAATGTGGAGGACACGGGCGCCGGTATTGCCGAAGAGGCGCTGGGCGACCTCTTTACCGCGTTCCGAAAGCCGCACAGCGAAGGCGGCGGCGCAGGGCTTGGTCTTGCGCTGACGCAGCGTCTTGCGGAATCGCTGGCGGGCGAGGTGATCGCGTCGAGCACGCTTGGCGCGGGCTCGACGTTCACATTGCGTCTGCCGGGACTGTTCGCCGCGACGGCCAACGCCGCCGCTTAAGGATTCAGGTGCCCGATCGTGTAATTCACGATGCGGTCGGCGTCCTTGAAGACTTCGCCGAGATCGACCTTCGTATCGCGCTTGTGGACGTGCGCGGTTAGCGCTTGTTCAAAAGCAAAGCGGCGGAGGTCCAACATGACCTCTTCATCCCATTCGTCAGTATCCGGCTCGAATTCGCTCATCGCCCATCCCCTTCTGGAATCTGGTTGCGCCAAGGCTTCCAGTGCTTCGCGCAAACGCGCAAGCGGGGACGATGAGCGTTGAAGCGCCGGAACAATTAGCCGAAGACGCGCTGGAAGATCATATCGACGCGCGCGAAATGGTGAGCGTCGTCGAAGCACCCATCAATCGTTTTCGAGTCGAGCTTGGCGGTGACGTCGGCGTCGGCTTTCAAACGCTCAATGAGCGAGTTGGCAGGGCGCGGCGGCGGGCTTTGCCACACCGACATCGCGTTACGCTGCACGAGACGATAGGCGTCCTCGCGCGTCACGCCTGCTTGCGTCAGCGCAAGCATGACGCGCTGCGAGTTGTGCAGACCGCCGAGCAGCGCCAGATTGCGCGCCATGTTGTCGGGATAAACGACGAGCTTTTCGATCACCATCGCCATGCGATGAAACGCGAAATCGAGATGGATCGTGGCGTCGGGTCCGATGCCGCGCTCGACCGACGAGTGCGAAATATCGCGCTCATGCCAAAGCGCCACGTTCTCCATGGCCGGCGTCACCGCGCTGCGCACGAGGCGCGCGAGGCCGCAGAGATTTTCCGTGAGCACCGGGTTGCGCTTATGCGGCATCGCCGACGAGCCCTTCTGGCCGGGCTCGAAGAACTCTTCCGCTTCCAAGACTTCCGTGCGTTGCAGATGACGCACTTCCGTAGCCAAGCGCTCAATGCCCGAGGCTACAACGCCGAGCGTTGCAAAGAACGCCGCGTGGCGGTCGCGCGGGATGACTTGCGTCGAAACAGGCTCGACCTCTAGGCCAAGCTTCTCCGCCACATAAGCCTCAACGCGCGGATCGATCTGCGCGAACGTGCCAACAGCGCCAGAGATCGCGCAGGTGGCGATCTCTGCCTTTGCCGCTTTCAAGCGCTCCAGATTGCGGGCGAACTCGGCGTAGTGCCCGGCAAGCTTCAGACCGAACGTCGTTGGCTCGGCATGGATGCCATGCGACCGCCCGATCGTCGGAGTCATCTTGTGCTCGTAGGCGCGCTTCTTCAGCGCCGCCATCACGCGCTCGCAGCCCGCAATCAGCAGATCGCTCGCGCGCGCCATCTGCACCGCCAAGCATGTGTCCAGCACATCGCTCGACGTCATGCCTTGGTGCGCAAAGCGGCTCTCGGGCCCAACGTGTTCGGCGACGCTGGTGAGGAAGGCGATCACGTCGTGCTTCACCTCGCGCTCGATCTCATCGATGCGCGCGACGTCAAACTTGCCCTTGGCGCGGTATTCCTCGGCTGCACTCTTCGGAATGGCGCCGAGTTCGGCCATCGCCTCCATGGCGAGGGTTTCGATCTCGAGCCAGATGCCGTAGCGGCTCTCGGGCTCCCAAATGGCCACCATGTCGGGGCGGGCGTAACGCGGAATCATGGGCGCCTTCTAACGCCCAAGCGCTGTCCCGTCACGCCACCCAGTCGCGGCGCAAGGTCCGGGCTGACAGCAGGAAATGCAGCGCCGCCCAGAGGTACCCGCAAACCCCGATCATCATCGCCCAGCGCAGGCCGACTTCGACAGCGGCCGTGCAAGTGGCGTTTCCTGTGAGCTCCGCACAGGCCTCCGTGGTGAGGCCGGCGCCGGCCAATTGGCCGTTGGCCAGGAAATCCGAGAGCGCGCCAATCACGGGCGGACCCATGCCGTAGCCGATTAAGTTCACAACGAAGAGCAACACCGCGACGGCAGTGGCGCGCATGCGTGGCTCCACCACGCCTTGGGTCACGGCGTACATTGGGCCGAGATAGAAATAGTGTGCGATCGCGGCGATCATCAAAGCCGGCATCGCCACCCAGATGTTCGGTAGCACGAACGAAAGCAGATAGAGCGGCGTGGCGATGAAGAAGCCGAGCGCCGGCAGCCAGGAGAGCGCATTCGGGTGACGCTTGGAGATTCGGTCGGCAAGGAAGCCGCTGGTGAACGTGCCGATCGCGGCGCAGAGGCCGAGAACAACGCCGATGATGGTGGCGGCTTCAAACAGCGAGAAGCCGTGCGTGCGGATCATAAAGCTGGTGAGGTATTGGCCGACGCCGTAGCCGACAAAGCTCGCTAACGCCGAACCAAAGGCGACATGCCAGAAGGTCGGCTTCTTCGCGAGCGCGGCGACGGCTGAGAAGAAGCTCGGCGCATCCGCCTTTGCCGTCGCGCGCGGCGGCTCTTTCACCGTGAGCTTCACGATTACGGCCAGCAGCACGCCCGGTACGCCCAGCCAGATGAACGCCTCACGCCAGCCCACATGCGTGGCAATCCAGCCGCCGCCGACCGCAGCGATCATCGAGCCGATCGGAATGCCAAGCGCATAGATCGACAGCGCCGATGCGCGACGATCCGATGGAAAATAATCTGAGATGACGGAGTTCGCCGGCGGCGTGCAGCCAGCTTCGCCGATCGATACGCCGACGCGCGCGGCAAACAAAGTCGCGTAATTGATGGCGAAGCCGCATGCGGCCGTCATCGCGCTCCACACGCCGAGGCAGACGGCGAGAATTGTCATGCGGTTGTGGCGTTCGGCGAAGCGCGCGATTGGAATGCCAAGCAATGTGTAGAGGATGGCAAAGGCGGGGCCGCCAAGCAGGCCGAGTTCGAAATCGCTCAGGCCGAACTCCGCTTTGATGGGCTCTTGGATGATGCCGATGACCACGCGGTCGATGAAGTTGAAGGTATAAACCACCAACAGGGCGCCCAAAACGTAGGCGCGATAGCCCTTGGTGGCGTAACCCTGAAAGGCCGGCGCGGTGGCGTCGGTCATGCATTTCCCTCCCTCGGCGGGGCGTTCGCCCTCGTTCCAAACAGCACTGTATGGACGGCGCGCCGGGCCGCAAGCGCTGAATTGCGAACGGCTAGAGCAGGCCGAGGGTCTTGAAGCTCGAAACACCGTCGCGGCCTATCACGAGGTGATCGTGGACGCGCACGCTGATCGCTTCGGCCGCCGCCACGATCTCGCGTGTGATCGCGAGGTCAGCAGCGGAAGGTTTGGGATCGCCGCTCGCATGATTGTGCACGAGGATCGCCGACGCTGCGGAAAGCTCCAACGACCGCCGCGCCACCTCGCGCGGATAGACCGGCGCGTGATCCACGGCGCCTTCGTTCATGACCTCGTCGGAGATGAGTTGGTTCTTGGCGTCGAGGAAGAGAACGCGGAATTGCTCGCGCGGCTCGTGCGCCATGCTCATGCGGCAATAATTCACGAGTTGCGACCAAGACGTGATCAACGTGCGCTTGGCCAGTTCGCTCCTTGCCGCGCGCTCCATGATCGCTTGCGCGATCTTCAAATCTTGCGCGCCGGATGGCCCCGCGCCCTTCACTTCGGCGATACGTTGCACGGGCGCTGCGAGCACAGCGCTCAGGCTGCCGAACTTCGCGAGCAACGCCTTGCGAGCGGCTTGGTGTCTTGACGCGGAATGGTGCGAAAAGCATGAGCTCCAACAGCTCATAGTCGGCAAGAGCGGCCGCGCCCGCTTCATCAAAGCGCTGGCGCAATCGCGCGCGGTGGTCGTGAAAGTGCGGCTTCTCCGGCGCGGGCTTGGCCTTTGCAGCAGGCGCACGCGCCATCACGATCGGCGGCGCGCCGTCGAGCTGAAACGGGAAGAGTTCGCTGTCTTCGACGGCGCGTAACGCGCATCGGCTTTCGATTTGCCCCCGCGCCCCGCCATTGATCAGGCCGTGAGCGCGTGCGGTTGATCAAGGCCGGCGGGAGATTTGGTGAAAATCTCAATGCCGTCTTCGGTCACACCAATCGAGTGCTCGTATTGGGCGGAGAGCGACTTATCCTTGGTCACCGCCGTCCAACCATCGCCCAACACTTTCACGGAGGGCGAACCAAGGTTCAGCATGGGCTCCACGGTGAAGAGCATGCCGGGGCGAATTTCTTCGCCTTGGCCTGGCTTGCCGAAGTGCAGAATGTTCGGCGCATCGTGGAAGACGCGACCAAGCCCGTGGCCGCAGAACTCGCGCACGATCGAGCAGCGCTCGCTCTCGGCATAAGATTGGATCGCGTGGCCGAGATCGCCAAGCTTCATGCCCGGCTTGATGATCGCCAGGCCGCGCATCAGCGAACCGTACGTGACGTCCATCAGCCGCTGTGCTTTGCGCGGCACGTCACCCACGCCGTACATGCGGCTCGTATCGCCGTGCCAGCCATCGACGATGACGGTGACGTCGATGTTCAGAATGTCGCCCGAGCGCAGCGTGCGATCGCCGGGGATGCCGTGGCAGACGACGTGATTGAGTGATGTGCAAACCGTATGGCGATAGCCGCGATAGCCGACGCAGGCCGGCAGCGCGCCATGATCGAGCACGAATTCGCGGGCGAGATCATCAATACGGGCCGTGGTGACGCCCTCGCGCGTCTCGGCGACAAGCATGTCCAGGCACTCGGCGGCCAAGCGGCCGGCTTTGCGCATGCCAGCGAACGCGGCGTCGCGGTCGTAAAGTTTGATCTGGCCGATATTGCGCTCAGGGGCCTCGGCGGCGGCTACAAAAGTCATCTGATCTCCGGTTGGGCCAACATAACATAGGCAGCCCGAAAAGGCAGGCGATTGGGGGTGTTTGGACTGGCCTTAACGTGGTGTCATGATGCCGCGCGGGCGGAGCGGAGAGAGACGCATATGCTGAAGAGGTTGGTTTTATTCGTTTTCTGCGTGGCCCTTGGTCTGGGCGGCGCACCGGCCGCGTTTGCGCAGAAAGGCGGCGGCGCTGTGGGCGGGGCGCAGGCGATCACCATCCGGGTCTGCAACAACACCAATGACCCCGCCAACGTCTCGATCTCATACCAGCCCATAAACCAGACCAATTTTTATAACCAGGGCTGGTTCACGGTGGCGCCCCGCGCCTGCAGCGATCTGGCCGAGACCACCAACGGCTATTTCTACGGCTACGCCGAGGTCGTGAACGACGGCTCGCGCTATTGGGGCGGCGATTTCCCGCTTTGCGTGATCTATCCAGGCCCATTCAATTTCTGGAGCGACAATTCCCGCTATTGCGCCAATGGGCAGGAATTGCGGAATTTCGTGCAGATGCAGACGCAATCGTTCGGCGTTTACACGTGGAATTTGGACTGAGCTTTAGGCGGCTTGCGCGCCGGTGCGGCCGATGACGCGGTTGCGCCCGGCGCGTTTGGCTTCGTAGAGCGCCTCGTCCGCACGCTTGATCAAGGTGTCGGCGGTGTCGTCGTTGCGCTCTGCGCAGGCGACGCCGATCGAGACTGTGATGTCGAGCGGCAGCGGTACGCCTGGCACATTGAACGGGCTTGAGCAGATGTGGCGGCGTAAGCGTTCGGCCGCCAAGCAGGCGATATCGCCTGCTGTACGCGGCATGATCACCACGAACTCCTCGCCGCCCATGCGGCAGGCGAAGTCTGACGGGCGCGTATTGGTGGCGAGCCGCACCGCGAACTCGCGCAACACCGCATCGCCTACGTCATGGCCGTACGTGTCGTTGCATTGTTTGAAGTGGTCGATGTCGATCACCATCACGGACACCGCATCGCCGCCGCATTGCGCGCGTTGCACCAGTGGGCCGAGCTGCGCGTTCATGAAGCGGCGATTGTAGAGATTGGTCAGCTGGTCGGTGATCGCCAATTCAAGGCTTTGATCGAGCCGTGAGCGCAGCGCGTCCATATAGCGTTTACGGCGCATCAAGGTACGGCCGCGGGCGATGATCTCGTCCTCGTCGATCGGGCGCGTGATGATGTCGTGCGCGCCAAGTTCGAGCGCACGCACGGCGCGCTTGCGATCATCGGAATCCACGATGGCGAGGATCGGCAAATGCCGCGTTGGCTCGCCGGAACGCATGCGCGCGATCACCCGGAAGCCATCAAAGCTTTTCGCGACCACCGAGACCACGACCAAATCCGGCGCGCCAGCGGCGTTTTCACCGCCCAAAACGGTCACGCGATGCTCGATACCAAGCGCGGCCTGCACGCCCTTGATCTGCGTGGGGTTGTCGTCCACCACGAGCACGTTGCCGGCGCTCAGCCGCAATTGTTCGAGCGGATCGGGGCGCAGCTCTTCTTCGATCACGCCCAGGCGGCGGCCATTGGCTTCGCGCAGGCGCAATTCGTCGGTGACGACCTTCAAGCTGAGCAGGCTCTTCACCCGCGCCATCAGCTGCACGTCGTCGATCGGCTTGGTCAGAAATTCTTCCGCACCCGCTTGCAGCCCGCGCACCTTGTTGTCGCGATCATCGAGCGTGGTGAGGATCACAACTGGGATGTGCCGCGTTTCTGGCATCGCCTTCAGACGCCGACAGGCTTCATAGCCATCGATGCCGCCGGGCATCATCACGTCGAGCAGGATGAGGTCGGGGCGCTCGCGCTTGGCCAATTGCACGGCTTCCTCGCCGCGCTGCGCCATCAGCACTTCGTAATAGTCCGCTGTCAGCTTCGCTTCGAGCAAGCGCCGGTTTGCTTCCAGGTCGTCGACAACAAGGATGCGCGCGCTCAAGCGTGCCCTCCTAGCCGATGAACTTGCGGATGGTTTCGAGGAACGTGGTCACCGAGATCGGCTTGGAGAGATAGGCGTCGCAGCCGGCGGCGAGGATCTTCTGCTCGTCGCCGCGCATCGCAAACGCCGTCACCGCGACGACCGGGATGTGCTTCAGCGTCTCGTCTTTCTTCAGTCGATCGGTGATTTCCAGGCCAGAGATTTCCGGCAGCTGGATATCCATGATGATGAGGTCAGGCTTGTGCTCGCGGGCAAGCGGCAAGGCTTGGCGGCCGTCTTTGGTCTTGACGGTGCGGTAGCCAAAGGCTTCCAGCAAGTCGTTGAACAGCCTCATATTGAGTTCGCTGTCTTCGACGATGAGAACCGTTTTGGCCATTTACCCGCTTCGCTTTTGCGGCCCCGAGAGCCCAGATAGGCTGAAGCTCGGCCTTATAACGCCGAGGCCTTAACAACCCATCGCAATACCAGCAATCTCGTCAGTATTGTTAAGAAGACCTTAAGGATTGAAGCATGCGCCTAGGCGTGGATTTCGGGGGCACCAAGATCGAAGCGGCGCTGCTTGATTCCAATGGCGAAATCCTCGCGCGCCAGCGTGTGCCAAATCCTGGGAACTATTCGGACGCGGTGCAGGCGGTGGCCCATCTGACGGCGCGAATCGAACAGCAAACAGGCAAGCGCGCCGGCGCGGTGGGCGTGGCGATGCCCGGCTCACTGTCGCCCGTCACCGGTATGGTGCGCAACGCCAACTCGACGTGGCTCAACGGCAAACCGTTCTTGGAAGACTTGAAGGTCGCGCTCGCGCGGCCTGTGCGCGTGGAGAACGACGCCAATTGCTTCGCGCTCTCGGAGGCCGTGGACGGCGCAGCTGCGGGCGGGCGCGTGGTGTTTGGCGCAATCTTCGGGACAGGATGCGGCGGCGGCGTTGTCGTCGATCGCAAGACCATCGAAGGCGTCAACGGCGTTGGTGGTGAGTGGGGCCACACGCCATTGCCGTGGGCGCGCGCCGACGAAACACCGGTGCGCGATTGGTGCGGACGTTGGCAATGTCTGGAGCAATGGGTCTCTGGCACCGGCTTCAAGCGCTGGGCCGGCATGAGCGCACGCGAGGCCGACCAAGCCGCCGCCGCTGGCGATGCCAAGGCGATCGTCGCGCTCGATCATCTCGCCGACAAAATCGCACGCTGCCTCGCGGTGGTGATCGACATCATCGATCCGGACGTGATCGTGTTCGGCGGCGGTGTGTCGAACGTGGAGCGCCTATATCCAAGCGTGCACGGCAAGCTGATCGCGCATGTGTTCTCGGACGTGGTGAAAACGAAAGTGGTCAAGAACATGCACGGCGATAGCTCAGGCGTGCGCGGCGCGGCTTGGCTGTTCACGCCGGAGGAAGCGGCCTGAGATGAGGCTCTGCCGCGCCTGCGCGCGCGTCATCGAAGGCGCAGGCTGCGTCTGCGGCGAGGATTTGCCGGTGGAGCACGTTGAGCTCAACCAGCTCTCCATCGCCCACCTCGATTGCGACGCCTTCTACGCCTCCATCGAAAAACGCGATGATCCAAGCCTGGAGCCGCATCCGGTCATCGTCGGCGGCGGCAAACGCGGCGTTGTTTCGACCTGCTGCTACGTCGCTCGCGCGTACGGCGTGCGCTCGGCCATGCCGATGTTCAAAGCGCTGAAGCTCTGCCCGCAAGCCAAAGTCGTGCACGGCGAAATGGGCAAATACGTGGAGGAAGGCCGCACCATCCGCCGCATGATGGAGGATCTGACGCCGCAGGTGCAGCCACTCTCCATCGATGAAGCCTTCATGGATTTGAGCGGCACCGAAGCGCTGCACGGCGGCTCGCCGGCGCAATCCTTGATCAAGCTACAGAACAAGATCTGGGAAGAACGACGGCTCACCGTTTCCATCGGGCTCAGCTTCAACAAATTCCTGGCCAAGACCGCCAGCGATCTCGACAAGCCGCGCGGCTTCTCCGTCATCGGTCGCGGCGAAGCGTTGGCCTTCCTTCAAAGCCGCGCCGTCTCCACGCTCCCTGGCGTTGGCCCGGCGGGCGCGACCGCGCTTGAGGGCAACGGCTTAAAGAAGATCGGCGACATTCGCCTCGTCGGCCCGCAGCGCATGCGCGCGCTCTACGGCGATTGGGGCGCGCATCTGTTCGCGCTGTCGATGGCCGACGATCCCCGCATCGTCGACCCGAACGGCGAGCGTAAAAGCATTTCGTCGGAGACCACCTTCTTTGCAGACGTCTCCGACATCGAAGCGCTCGAAGACATTCTCTGGCCGCTCTGCGAGAAGGTCGCCGCCCGCTGCCGCGCCGCTGAGACCGCGGGCCGCACGCTCACGCTGAAGCTTAAGGACACGCGCTTCAAGATCGTCACGCGCCGGCGCCAATTGCCGGAGCCGACATTGCTCGCGCATCGTATCTTCGAAACCGCGCGCGAGCTGTTGGCCGGCGACGCCGACGGCCGCACCAAATATCGGCTGATCGGCGTCGGCCTCTCCGATTTCAGCGACCCCGCCGACGCCGATAAAGGCGACATGCTCGACACCGAAACCCCCAAGCGCGCCGCCGCAGAAGCGGCCATCGCCAAGGCGCGCAGCAAGTTCGGCAAAGACGCGGTGCAAACGGGCCGGGCGCTGAAGGCGGAGTGGGATGACGAGTGAGTATTGTGCGGCTAGTAGATGTCCAACACGCTGAGGGAGCATCAGATGGGCCGGGTTGACGCGCGTTTGCAGGAATTGGGCATCACTTTGCCGACGCCGCCGGCCCCGGTGGCCTCCTACGTGCCGTACGTGGTCTCGGGCAATCTCGTGTACGTTTCCGGTCAAGTTTCGGTGGACGCGAGCGGCGGCATCAAGGGCAAGCTTGGTGATGCGATTGAGGTCGAGGAAGGCCAGGCAGCCGCACGGCTCTGCGCCCTCAACCTGCTGGCGCAAGTGAAGGCGGCGTGCGGGGGCGATCTGGATCGTGTCAAGCGCGTGGTGAAGCTGGGCGGCTTCGTCAATGTGACGGCCGATTTCAGCCCCATCCCCCAAGTCGTAAACGGTTGCTCCGACGTCATGGTCGCTGTGTTCGGGGAGGCGGGCCGGCACGCGCGCGCGGCAGTAGGCGTCGCGAATTTGCCACTGGATTTCGCAGTCGAAGTCGATGGCGTTTTTGAAATAGACTAGCGCTATGGACGGCACGGACGCGCTCTCGATCTCCGTAATTGGCGACCTCGCCAATATCGAGCGTGATGTGTGGGATGGCTTGGCCAATCCCGCTGATACGCCGTTTGATCCCTTTCTCTCCTGGGATTTTCTGCAAGCGCTCGAAGAGAGCGGCTGCGCGACCGCCGCCAGCGGTTGGCAAGCCGCGCACCTGGTCGCGCGCGAAGCCGGCGGCGCAATCGTCGGCGCCATGCCGCTCTACGCCAAGGATCATTCCTACGGCGAATACGTGTTCGATCACGCTTGGGCCGATGCGTTGCACCGTGCCGGCGGCAATTATTATCCAAAGCTGCAATGCGCCGCACCGTTCACACCCGTGCCCGGCCGTCGGATATTCGCGCGCGACGCCGCTATGGAAGCGGCTCTCGCACAGGGCGCCATTGGCCTCGCGCAGCGCGCCGGCGCATCCTCGGTGCACGCGACGTTCGCCAGCGAAGAGCAGTGCCAACGCCTCGCATCGCTCGGCTATCTCACGCGCGTCGGCCTCCAATATCATTGGTTCAACCACGACTATACGAGCTTCGCCGACTTTCTCGCGGATCTCTCATCGCAGAAGCGCAAAACCATCCGCCGCGAACGTGAGCGCGCCAGTGAAGGGATGCGCATCAAACGCCTGCATGGCGACGACATCAAAGCCCATGACTGGGATTTTTTCTTCCGATGCTACATGGATACGGGCTCACGCAAATGGGGCTCGCCGTACCTCAATCGCAAATTCTTCGATCTGCTCGGCGAGCGCATGCGCGACAAATGCGTGTTGTTCATCGCCGAGTGCGATGACACGCCGATCGCCGCCGCGCTCAACATGATTGGCGGCGATGCGCTCTATGGCCGTTATTGGGGCCGCGTCGCGGACGTGCCGTTCCTGCACTTCGAGCTTTGCTATTACCAAGCCATCGACGTCGCGATTGAACTCAAGCTGCCGCGCGTGGAAGCCGGCGCGCAGGGCGATCACAAGCTCGCGCGCGGTTATGTGCCTGCGCCGACCTATAGCGCTCACTGGATTGCCCATCCGGGTTTGCGCACAGCGATCGCGCGCTATCTGGAAGCAGAGACGCCGGCGATCGTGAACGAGGCCGAAGTGCTCGCCGAGCATACACCGTTCAAGAAGTCCGAATAGCCGGCGTAGGCTGGCGCAGCAGATAGTGCAGCGGCACGCCGACGGCCATCAGCACGACGCCCCAGAATAACACCTCAAGGCCTGACCCAAACGCGGCGAACAGCGAATAGACCAAGCCGATCACAGCGATCGCCGCCCAAGCCGGCGCTGAGCGCGCGGAGTGCCGTAGCTCCGCCAGCGAGACCACAACGTAATAGATCAGCCCCAGCGCCGTCGCCATCATCAGCAAGAATGTGAACGCGCCGATGAGGCCGCGCGAATAGTTCAAAAGCAGAAGCAGCGACGCCAGTGTCGACGAAAGCAGCAACGATAGATACGGCGAGCCGCCCTTTGTCGTCGCCGCAAGCCAACGCGGTGCGAGGTTATCGAGCGCAACGGCCATCGGCATTTGCCCGCATGTGAAAATGAGTCCGTTCAGCGTGCCGGCCGTCGCGATCAGTGCGCCCGCGGCGATGAAGTTTGGCCCCCACGCGCCAAACGCGCGGGCGGCTTCGGCGAACGGCGCGGTCGATTGCGCGAGCTGCGCGGGCGGCACCAGCAACATCACGGCGGCGGTGGCGCTAAGGTAGATCACGACCACCGTGATCATGCCAGTCACGAGCGCGCGCGGAATGGTGCGTTCGCAATCCTTCACGTTGGTTGCGGGCAGGGTCACGACCTCGAAGCCGGTGAATGGCCAGAGCGCAATCAGTGCAACGGCCGCGAGCGCGGCGATGACAGGTTCGCCGGATGGATTGAAAGCTGGCAGGTTCGCCGGCGTACCGACGGTGAAGCCAAGACCGATGATCGCAACGAGCGGCACGATCTTCAGCACCGTCAACGCGATCTGCGCCGCGCTCATTTCCTTCAAGCCGCGAATGTTGATGAGCGTGAACACGCCGATCAACGCAAGTGCGCTCAAGGCTTGTCCGACGGGATTGTCGTTCAGCGCCGACACGAAAACGGTCAGATAGCCAACGAACGCGATCGCCACGACGGGGATGCCCATCAGGAAGGAGAGCCAATAGGCCCACCCCATGAGGAAGCCGGTGAGGTCCCCGAAGGCGGCGCGCGAGTACGCGTACGGCCCGCCATTGCGGCTGGTGCGTGCGGCGAGCTGGCCAAAGATCAACGCCAGCGCGATCGAGCCGCCGCCGGCGATGATCCAGCCGCCGAAACTGAGCAAGCCATAAGGCGCGAGCAGCGTCGGCAACATGAACACGCCGGAGCCGATCATGCAGCCCACCGTGAGTGACCAACACGACCAGAAGCCTAAAGGTTTGCCCGCTTGTTCGCTCATGCCGCCCCCGTCTTCGGCGAGCATGCACGAAGCCGGTTAGGGGCGCTAGCGCCGGCGTTTGCCGCGTTTCGTATCACGATCGCGAAAGCCGCCGCCGCCGCGGTTTCCTTGGCGGCTCGTGCGCGATTTGCGCCAACCGAGGATCGCTTCGAGCGGATCGCTGAGCACGGTGAAGAGTAAGCCGCCGCTGATCGGCGTGGCTTCGTCCAAGCGCACTTCAACACGCATACCGAGCGGGAAGCGTTGGCCGGTTTGTTCGCCGACGAGCGCGTGCGCGGTTTCATCATGCACCCAGCGTTCGTTGCCGAGCGTGGAGATGGGCGCCAAGCCATCGGCTTGTGTTTCGTCCAAGCGAATAAAGAGCCCGAAGCGGGTGACGCCGGTGACGCGGCCTTCGAATGTGTTGCCGACGCGATCGGCCAGGAAGGCGGAGATATAACGCGCCGTGGCGTCGCGCTCGGCCGCCATCGATTTGCGTTCCATCTCGCTGATGTGCTCGGCGGTTTCGACGTAGCGCTCTTCTTCCTTGTCCGTGGCGCCGTCGTCGCCGAGCTTCAGCGCGCGGATCAAAGCGCGATGGATGGTGACGTCCGCGTAACGGCGGATCGGTGAGGTGAAGTGCGAATAGCGCGCGAGGTTCAGGCCGAAGTGGCCGATATTGTCGGGCGAATACACGGCCTGCGACTGAGTGCGCAACACGACCTCGTTGATGATGTCCTTGTTCGGCGAGGTTTCGGCCAAATGCAGGATGCGATTGAAGCGCGCCGCAGTGACGTTCTGGCCCTTGGTCCAGGACATATCGACGGTGGGTAGGAAGTCCGAAAGCGAAGCGATCTTCTCATCGCTCGGGCGATCGTGGACGCGGAAGATTTGCGGGCGGTTCTTCTGCTCCAGCGTTTCCGCCGCGCAGACATTGGCCTGGATCATGAATTCTTCGATGAGCTTGTGCGCGTCGAAACGCTCGCGCCGCTTCACGCCGGCGACTTTGCCGTCCTTGAAAATGATCTTGTGCTCGGGCGCGTCGATCTCGAGCGGCTGTCGCTTCAAGCGGCCGGCCCACACGCACGCATAGGCTTCCCAGAGCGGCTTCAGGATCGGCTCCAGCAGCGGCTGGGTTTTTTCGTTCGGCTTGCCGTCGATCGCGGCTTGGGCTTGTTCGTAGGAGAGCTTGGCCGCCGAGCGCATCAGGCCGCGGACGAATTTGTGGCGGATCTTTTGGCCATCGCGATTGAAGATCATCTCGACCGCCAAGCACGCGCGCTCTTCGTTCTCGCGCAATGAGCAGAGATCGGCCGAGAGCGATTCCGGCAGCATGGGTGCTACGCGATCCGGGAAGTACGTGGAATTCGACCGCCGCCAGGCGCCGCGATCGAGCGGCGAGCCGGGTTGCACGTAAGCGGCGACGTCGGCGATGGCGACCCAGACGCGCCAGCCGCCTTGGTTCTTCTCGTCCGTATCGGGCGAAGCATAGACGGCGTCGTCGTGATCGCGCGCGTCCTCGGGGTCGATGGTGACGAGCGGCACGTCGCGCAGGTCGGTGCGGCCTTTGAGCGTGGGCTTTTGCGCGGCGTTGGCTTGCGCTTCTTCTTCCGGCGAAAAGCCTTCGGTGATGCCGTGCGTATGCATCGCCAGGATCGAAGCCGCGCGCGGATCGCTTTCACGGCCGATTACGTCTTTGACGATGCCGCGCTTAGGGCCATGTGCGGGGCCGCGCTCAGGCGCGAGTTCGACGAAGACGAGATCGCCGTCCTTTGCGTCGCCGACGTGCTGCGATTCAATGATGAGATCGTGGCGCGCTTTGCGGTCAGCTGGGACGACGCGACCGCCGCCGTACCTCACCACGCGCGGATCTTTGTTGGCACGATAGACGCCGAGGATGCGATGCGCGCTTTGGCCGAGGCGTTTGACGACGCGGGCTTCGAATGCGCCGTCGTCGCCGCGCGCGATGCGAGCGAGCACGCGGTCGCCGATCCCGATCGCCGCTTCACCTTTCATGCGCCGCGCCTCGCCGGGGGCGAGGCGGATCGTCGGCCCGAAATAGCCTTCCGGCCCACGCATGCGCGCGAGCAACTCGCCGTCCGGATCGCGGTCGACAATATCCATCACGCCGGATTCAGGCAGCGCGTTGGCGTCCGCGTAAGACTTACGCCCGGTGCGGCCGAGCGCGCCGCTCTCTTCCAACTCGCGCAGGATGTGGCGGAGCTCTTTCTTCTGCTCGGGCCCAATGCCCAATTCATGCGCGATGTCGCGCTTCTGCGCCTTGCCGCCAGATTTGCGGATCGCCTCAAGCACGCGCTCGCGGGTGAGGGGCTCAGGGAAGTTGGGTGGGCGTTTGGGCATATCAATGATGTCCAGTCGAGAGGTCGACTCTGTCTATGAATAGCAGCGCTTTGAGGCGCGCGAGATTGGCGATTATGGTTGGTGACAATTCGAGCGATGCGTCTGGGCATGCACGGTCGAAATAGAGAGTAATTCGAACCTCTAACTCCGAGTCTCTGGTTCTCAATTCGACAAGCGCATCACCAAGGGCCTGCGTTCGCGCGAGGAGTTGCGAGAGCAAGTCCTCGGCAGGCAGGTCCGCTTCCGTCTCTGTTATGAGGCGCCAACCATGTTTCGGAGGGGCATAGCGTACTGGCGCCTGATCTAAACCACGGATAGCGGTTCCGTCCGGAGGGGCGCGGAGCCGCTCCGTGATTTCGTCCGGCGCGTATTGTTCAGACCAAATCGAAAAGGTAAGCGAGAGAGTCATTGCGGGCAATGTGTCACCTCTCCACCGCGAGGGGGAGATCCGGTCGCTTCGCGACCACCTTCTCCCGCCCATTCGGGAGAAGGAAAGGTTGTGTCACGCCTTCTTCGCAGCTTTCTTAGCCGCTGGCTTTTTCGCGGCGGCTTTCTTGGGGGCTGCCGGCTTCTTCGCCGCCTTCGGCGCAGCGGCCTTCTTCGCAGCAGGCTCCCTCTTCGCCGGCGCTTTCTTTTTCTTTTTGCCGCCGCCGGCTTCGGCGCGGGCGGCTAGGAGAGCGAGCGCTTCGTCAAAGGTGATGTCTTCCGGCTTCTTTTCCTTCGGCACGTTGGCGTTGGTTTCGCCGTCATTGATGTAGGGGCCGTAGCGGCCGCTCAGCACGCGCACCGGCTTGCCGGTGACGGGGCTTTCGCCAAGCTCCTTCAACGGCGCGGGCGCGGCGCGACCGAAGCGGCCTTTGCCGCCGCCGGCTTTCTTCTCTTCGATCAAAGCGACGGCGCGGTTCATTTGAATTTCGTGCACGTCGTCGGCGCCGGGCAGGTTCACATAGAGATTGCCCATTTTGATGTACGGCCCGAAGCGGCCGATATTGGCGACGATCAATTCGTTCTCGCTCGGATGCATGCCGATTTCACGCGGCAGCGATAGCAATTTGATCGCGGTTTCGAGTTCGACGTCCGTTGGCGAACGGCCCTTCGGGACGCTGGCGCGCTTGGGCTTGTCGGGGTCGTTCGGGTTGGGCGTTTCGAAGTACGCGCCGAAGCGGCCGTTCTTCAACACGACCGGGCCGTTGGGCCCTTCGCCGATGATGAGGCCGTCGGACGGAATGGCTTGCTCAGCATCTTCACTGCCGGCGAGCTGGCGCGTGTATTTGCACGGTGGCTCGCCATTGTAGTTCGAGCAGCCGACGAAGGCGCCGAACTTGCCGAGCCGCAGCGAAAGCTGGCCCACGCCGCAGAGCGGGCAGGTGCGCGGATCGGAGCCGTCTTCCTTCGCTGGGAAGATGTGCGGGCCCATCACTTCGTTCAACGTGTCGAGCACTTGGGTGATGCGCAGATCGCCCGTGTCGGCGATGGCGCCGCTGAAGTCTTTCCAGAAGTCGCGCATCAGCGCTTTCCAATTGAGTTCGCCGGCGGAGACTTCGTCGAGCTTCTCTTCAAGGTCGGCGGTGAAATCGTATTCGACATATTTGCCGAAGAAATTTTCGAGGAAGGCGATGACGATGCGGCCGCGATCATCTGGGATGAAGCGGTTCTTATCCATCGTGACGTAATTGCGCTCGCGCAGCTTCTCGAGGATCGCCGCGTAGGTCGAAGGCCGGCCGATGCCGAGTTCTTCGAGCTTTTTGACGAGGCTCGCTTCGGAATAACGCGGCGGCGGCTCGGTGAAGTGCTGGTCGGCCTTCACGTCCTCGACCTTCACGCTCTCGCCTTGCTTCAATTGCGGCAGGCGGCGGTTTTCTTCGTCTTCCTCATCGTCGCGGCCTTCTTGATAGAGCTTCAAGAAGCCGTCGAAGAGGATGACTTGGCCGGTGGCGCGGAGTTCGACTTTGCCGCTCGGTTCAGTGAAATCGACGCTGGTGCGTTCGAGCGAGGCCGCTTCCATCTGAGAGGCGACGGCGCGCTTCCAGATCAG
Organism: Vitreimonas flagellata; assembly: GCF_004634425.1. Lineage (NCBI taxonomy): Bacteria > Pseudomonadati > Pseudomonadota > Alphaproteobacteria > Hyphomonadales > Hyphomonadaceae > Vitreimonas > Vitreimonas flagellata. The sequence continues at coordinate 287,320 of NZ_SBJL01000001.1, forward strand.
ATCATAGAGCTTCGCTTGATCGCCATCGAGGCTGACCTGTTGCGGCGTGTTCGACGGATCAGTCGGGCGGATCGCTTCGTGCGCTTCCTGCGCGTTCTTGATCTTCGATGCGTATTTGCGCGGCTCGGCGGGCACGTAATTGGCGCCCATCTGCTTGCCGATGGCGGTGCGGAGCTCGCGGATCGCGCCTTCGTCCATGCTGACGCCGTCGGTCCGCATGTAGGTAATGTGGCCGGCTTCGTAGAGACGCTGCGCGGTTTGCATCGTGCGCGAGGCGTTGAAGCCGAGCTTGCGCGCGGCTTCTTGCTGCATCGTCGATGTCGTGAACGGCGGCGGCGGATTGCGCTTGGTGGGCTTGGCTTCGACGGCGCTGACGGTGAACTTACCGGCCTTGATCGCATCGCGAGCAGCGAACGCGGTGGCTTGGTTCTCGATGTCGAGGCGCTTCAGTTTCTTGCCTTGGAACGCCGAGAGGCGCGCGCTGAAGCTTTCGCCGCGCGGGCTCTGCAGCGCCGCATCGACGGACCAATATTCCTGCGGCTTGAAGCGCTCGATCTCGACTTCACGATCGACGATGATGCGCAGCGCCACCGATTGCACGCGGCCGGCCGAGCGTGAGCCCGGGAGCTTGCGCCACAGCACAGGCGAGAGGCCGAAGCCGACGAGATAATCGAGCGCGCGGCGGGCGAGGTAGGCGTCCACCAGCTCCATATCGATGTCGCGCGGCGCGGCCATCGCGGCTTGGACGGCGGGCTTGGTAATGGCGTTGAAGGTGACGCGCTTCACCGTCTTGCCCTTCAGCGCCTTCTTTTGATTGAGCGCCTCGAGCACGTGCCAGGAAATGGCTTCGCCTTCGCGATCAGGGTCGGTGGCGAGGATGAGATTGTCGGCGCCCTTGAGGGCGTCGGCGATGTCTTTAACCCGTTGGCGCGACTTGGGATCGATCTCCCAATCCATGGCGAAGTCTTCGTCCGGCTTCACCGAACCGTCCTTTGGGGGGAGGTCGCGGATGTGCCCGTACGAGGCCAGGACCTTATAGTCCGAGCCTAAATACTTGTTGATTGTCTTGGCCTTAGCCGGGGATTCGACGACGACGACGTTCATGTCTGAGGGAGTTCTCGTTGGGCTTTGGGGGCCGAAGCGGGGCCGGAAACTGGGGGCCGCGATACCGGCTGTCAACGCGCCGATATAGGGGCGATCCGTCGCTTATGCCGGGGCGGAGCTAATAAAGCTTTGCCCGTCAGTGGGTTGGCGTCTGCATAAGAAAGCGCTGGTCGATACAATCAGCGGCTGTTATGAACAACCGTAAGTGGTAATTGAGTCGCTTGCCCCATGCCAGATGACAGTGTGAACACCGATCCTGTCCACCCGTCAGAGGTCGCAGCCTATGTCAGTTCATTCGCCGCGGAGCTGGCCGACATGGCGCGCGGGGCAGGGCTAGTGCAGGTCGCCGCGCAGCTCGAGCGGGCGCAACGGGCGGCGTCGTTGTTCATCGAAGGCCGGACGGACGAACCCGTCTAGCTGAAGCTTGCGCTCGCCGAAGCTGCATAGCCGCCAGGTAGCGAGGCTCGCGGCCATTTAATTCCAATTCCGTGAGCGCTGCCGCAACAGCGCCGCTGGGCGCGTCCAACAAACGCGCAAGATCGTTCACGTGCACGGGCGTTGGCGAAAGCAGGTCGAGGATTTGCTTTTGTAGTTTCGTCGATGGCGGTGGCGCTTCTATGGCGTCCTCGAACAATGGCCCTGCGGAGAGCGGGCGCGATGGTGTTGTTTCACCGAGGGCTGCGATCACGTCTTCGGCGCTTTCAATCAAAGTTGCGCCTTGCTTGATGAGCGCGTTCGAGCCGCGAGCGCGCGTGTCGAGCGGTGAACCGGGCACGGCCATCACATCGCGCCCCTGATCGGCGGCGGCGCGTGCGGTGATGAGCGAGCCCGAGCGCAACGCCGCTTCAATCACGACCACGCCGCGCGACACGCCGGAGATGATTGCGTTGCGGCGCGGGAAGTCGCGCGCACGCGCGATTGTACCGAGCGGCGCTTCGGCGATCACGGCGCCGCGCTCGCAGATGGCTTCGTGCAGTTTGAGGTTCTGCGGCGGGTACGGGTGATCGAGCCCACCCGCCAGCACCGCGACGGCGCCGGAGGCGAGTGCGCCCTTGTGTGCAGCGGCATCAATGCCGCGCGCGAGACCGGAAACGACGGTGAAGCCAGCGGCGCCAAGATCGACGGCGAGGCGCTCGGTGAACATGAGCGCGGCGGCTGAGCCCTCGCGTGACCCGACGAGCGCGATGGTGGGTTTCTTCAGCCACGTCGCATCGCCGCGAATGGCGATAGGTGGCGGTGGCGCGTCGAGCTGTGCGAGCAGCGGCGGGTAATCGGGCTCACACGAGGCGACCAAGCGCGCGTTGAGCTTTTCGACGCCGTCGAGTTCGCGTTCGATTCCATCGACGCGCGGCGGTGCGAGGTCGGGAGATGCGCGGCAACGCGTCTAGCCCAGCGCTTGCGGTTTTGAAGCGCGCGAGCAGGCGGTGGAAGGTGAGTGCGCCGACTCTTTGTGTGCGCGCCAGTCGCGCCCCAGCGATCCGGGCGCGATAGCGTGCGGTTCATTCCGCGCTGGGTTCAGGGTTTGGCGCGGGCGCTGGCGGGGGCGCTTCGGCAACGACTGGCGCTGCCGCTTCTTCCTCCTTCTTTGCGCCGATCTTTGGTTCTGTGCCGGCGCGCAGGCGCGCGATGTTGGCTGCATGACGCCAGAAGATGAGTGCTGCGAGCACGAACGCGAAGAGCGTCTCCCACCATTGGTATCCCGCGATCAACGACATGATCGGCGCAATGGCGGCGGCGCAAAGTGCGGCGAGCGACGAATAGCGGAAGATCGTCGCGGTCGCGAGCCAGGTGATGCCAGCGACGATGCCAAGCGGCCAGATGCCCGCGAACAACACGCCGAAGAATGTCGCGACGCCTTTGCCGCCTTTGAATTGCAGCCAGACCGGGAAGCAATGGCCAATGAACGCAGCGCCGCCGGCGACGAGGCCGATCTGCATTTGCGGTTCGTCATGGATGCCGGCCAAGCCAGCGAATGCGCGCGCGAGCAGTAGAGCGATCGCGGCCTTACCGGCGTCGAGCAGCAATGTGGCGAGCGCGATGTCCTTACGGCCGGTGCGGAGCACATTGGTCGCGCCGATATTGCCGGAGCCGACATTGCGTATGTCGCCCAGGCCCGCAGCCTTGGTCAGCACAAGCCCGAACGGAATCGAGCCAAGGAGATAGCCGCCCGCAGCGGCAAGTATGAAAGCGAACACCAGCACCCTGAGGTCTCTAACAGGCGCGACGCGATCTGTGGAGAGGGGGAGTTTGTGTGTTAGCTACCGCGGCAAGTTACTGGGGCGGCGCGGCCGACTTCCCATTGGCCGTTGGCGCCGCCGCCGCGGAAGCCGTAGCGACCGTTTGAATAATAGCTGTCGCCCGCGCGCGGCAGCACCATCGCCGGGCCGCCGATGATGGCGACGCGGGCGCTATTGGTTTCGACATCGACCATGAGTTGGGTGCCGTCGCTGCAACGATACGCGATCGGGCCATCGACCGGGATCGGCGGCGGCGTGCCATTGGGGCCGGGGTCGCCAGGGCCGATCGGCGGAGACGAAGCGCACGCAGCCAAGCCAAGCATCAAAGCGCTCAACACCAATACGCGCATGTTTGCCTCCTTAAGCGGTGAACACCGTCTTGCCGGCGATAAAGGTCGTTTCGACGATGCCTTGCAGCAGCTTTTCGTCGAAGGGCGAGTTCTTCGATTTAGAGCGGAGATGGTCTGCGTCGAGTTTGTAGGGCGCGCCGGTATCGATGAGGATGAGATCGGCGGGCGCGCCTTTGGTGAGGCGGCCTTGTGGCAGTTTGAGGATTTCGGCCGGGCGCAACGTCATCGCGCGGATGATGGTGTTGAGCGAAGCATCGCCCTTGTGGTGCAGCGTGAGCGCGCCAGCGAGCAGCGTTTCAAGGCCGACGGCGCCGAAGGCGGCTTCTTCGTAGGGCAAGCGCTTTTCTTCGGCGGGAAGTGGGTTGTGGCCGGAGACGATGACGTCGATGAGGCCAGAGCCGATGGCGTCGACCAGCGCTTTGCGATCGTCTTCGCTGCGCAAAGGTGGGCTGAGTTTGGCGAAGGAGCGATAGCCGTCGACGTCGTTTTCGTTCAGCACGAGATGGTGGACGTTGACGGAGGCGACGGCCTTCACGGCTTTGTCCTTCGCGCGTTTCAGCGCGGGCAACGTGCGTGCGGCGGAGATCATGTCGAGCAACAGACGCCCGCCAGTTACTTCGGCAAGTGTGAGATCGCGCTCGGCCATGATGCTTTCGGCGATGTCGGGAATGCCGGGCAGACCCAAGCGCGCAGCGAGTTCGCCCGCGTGCATAACGCCGCCTTCGGCGAGGTATTGATCCTCGGGGCGATTGGCGACGAGCGCGTCGAACGCGGTGGCGTAGGAGAGCGCACGGCGTAGCACGCGGCTGGAGACGATGGGCTTGTCGCCATTGGAGAAGAGCACGGCGCCGGCTTCGGCCATGAGGCCGATCTCGGTCATGAGTTCGCCGTCGAGATGCTTGGTGAGTGCGGCGGCTGGGAGAATGTGCACGCCGCCGGAGCGATCGACGCCGCGGCGGAGCACGAAATCGACCAAGCTTTGATCGTCGATGACCGGTGTTGTGTTGGGCGTCATAACCATTGTGGTGACGCCGCCAGCGGCTGCGGCGCGGCCGGCGGATTTGAAGGTCTCTTTGTGCTCGGCGCCCGGCTCGCCGATAGTGACGCGCATATCGATGAGGCCAGGCGCTAAGTGCGCGCCGTCTGCGTCGATGATGGTGGCGCCGTCGGGCGCGCTGGCGACATTACCGACATCGAGGATGGTGTCGGCGAAAAGAATGGCGCCGTCTTCGACCTTGCTCTTGGCGGGATCGATCAGGCGCGCGTTTTTGATGAGGGTGGGTTTGGTGCTCACGACTTCTTCAGCGCCACGTTGAGAGTTGTCGAGAACGCGATGGCGATGATGAAGGGCACCCAGATCGGCAGCGTGCCGAGGCCGGGCGCGTTGAGCGCTTGGGCCAGATGATCATCGACCGCCCACCACAAGAGAAAGAGCCACATCAGCGCGTCTCCTGATTGGAGCCAGGTTCGGCCAAAGCTTCGAGCACGGCCATGCGTACGGCTACACCCATGCGCACTTGCGTTTCGATCAGCGAGATTTTTGGATCGTCGGCGACGATCGAGTCGATCTCGACGCCGCGATTCATAGGGCCGGGGTGCATGACGAGGGCGCCGGGCTTGGCGAATTTGAGTTTGTCTTCGTCGAGGCCGTAGAACCAGAAGAATTCGCGCGCGCTCGGGAAGAAGCCGCCATCCATGCGCTCGCGCTGCACGCGCAGCATCATGACGACATCGGCGTCCTTAATGCCGGCGCGCATGTCGTGATGCACGGTCGCGCCCCAACGCTCGGCGCCGGTGGGCATAAGCGTCGGCGGGCCGACGAGTCGGACGTTTGCGCCGAGGATGTTGAGCAGCGCCACGTTGGAGCGGGCGACACGGCTGTGCAGCACGTCGCCGCAAATGGCGATGTTCAAGCCTTCGATCTTGCCGAGGCGTTGGCGGATGGTGAAGGCGTCGAGCAAAGCTTGTGTTGGATGTTCGTGCTTGCCGTCGCCGGCATTGATCACGGCGCAATCGACTTTGCGTGCGAGCAATGCGGCAGCACCCGAAGAGCCGTGCCGCACGACGAGCAGATCCGGACGCATCGCGTTGAGCGTGGCCGCCGTGTCGATCAGCGTCTCGCCCTTGGCGACGCTGGAGCTCTTCACGCTCATGTTGACGACGTCGGCGCCCATGCGCTTGCCGGCGAGTTCGAACGAGCTTTGCGTGCGCGTGGAATTTTCGAAGAAGAGATTGATCAGCGTGCGGCCGCGCAGCGTGTCGAGTTTTTTGACTTTCTGTTCGAGCAGCGGCTCGAACGTCTCGGCGCGATCGAGGAGTTGTTCGGCTTCGAAACGATTGAGGTCGCCGATCGCCAATAGATGCTTAGAGCGGAAACGGGCGGGGCTTGCGCTTGCTTCGGATGTTTTCACGCCAGTCGGTCGCTGAGCCATGCGCGCTTGTTAAGCCGTGTGGCGGACTCGGAGCAAGCGTGGCGAAGCCATGACAAACAATTTCGTTTCAGCCCTATTGCCGCCTTCGACTCCGGCTTGTATCCGTTTTGTTCTCATTTCGAGACCGGGCAGGGTTTAGGGCTGAGAGAAGGAAGCGTGTGATGAGCAAATCGCACCAAAATCGCGGTGAAAGCATGCCTCTGCGGCCGGTTGGGCTGGCTTTGGCGGCTGTGGTGGCCGGACTTGGCGCAGGCCAAGCGCAGGCTGTGGATAACGTGGCGCGTGCGCCGCTTGAGCCGATGACGCAGGCGAACACGTACGTGGTCGATCCGACGAACCATCCGGGGTTCGAGGAGGATGCGAGCATGGTGGTGGGGCGGAGTACGCCGGTGGCGCCGTTTCGGGAGTGATGCTGGTTTGATGCTCCCCCGTTTACGGGGGAGCTGTCGCGAAGCGAGTGAGGGGGCGAGAAGGCGCTTACATTTTGGCGGACTTTCCCCCTCCGCTTCGCTGCGCTCAGCACCTCCCCGCGGAGCGGGGAGGATGAGAGTCAGGGCATCGCTAAGCCGATAGCGATCGGCATGGTGATGAAGGAGACGATCGTGGAGGCGGTGATGATGGCGGCCATGAGTTGGGCGTCGCCGCCCATTTCGCGCGCAAGCGTGTAGCCGGCGGCGGCTGTCGGCGTGGAGCCGATGCCGACCGCGACAGCGGTGGCGAGCGGGCTCGCGCCGGTGAGCATGCATGCGGCCCATACTAAAGTTGGCGCCAGGAAGAGCCGCATGCCGCAGGCGGTTGCGACTTTCGCGGCTGAAGCGCGCAGCGCGCCGAAATCCAGGCCTGCGCCGACGCACATCAGCGCGATCGGCATCGCCGCTTGACCAAGCAAGCTCAGTGCATCGCTGGCGGAACTCAGATCGTGAATGCCGGCGAAATTTGTGACGAGACCGAATGCACAGGCGATGATCAGCGGATTGGCGATGATCTGGTCGAGCACCGCGCGCATCGAAGTCGCGCGCGCCGCGCCCCAGCGCGCCAGTACGGCGACGCAGATAATGTTGAGGATCAGCACGAGCGGCCCGAAGGCAAGGCCGATGAGTTCGGGGCCTTCGGGGCCGTAGAGTGCGGGGGCTGCTGCTAGAAGTGCAAAACCATTCCAGCGCAAACTGCCTTGAAACACGCTCGTGTAGGCTGGGCCGTCGCCGCGAAAGATGAGTCGCAAACCAAGCGCCAGCGCGGCGAGCGCAAGAAAGCCGCCGAGCACTCCGCCGAGAAAAGGCAGCGTGTCGCTGCTGGAGAAATCCGCGCCCGAGATCAGTGTGAACAGAAACGCCGGGTAGAGCACGAAATAGCCGAAGCGATTGACCATGCCGAATTGCTCAGACGTGGCGATGCGCCCCGCGCGCACGGCCCAGCCGAGGGCGATGAGGATGAAAGTTGGTATGAGTGCGCCGAAGACGTCGCTCACGTGCGGCGCTCCTGCATGGCGTCCAGCGCGCCTTGGAGCATGTAGGCGGCGGCCATTTTGTCGACGACCTCGCCGCGGCGTCGGCGCGAGGCGTCGCCTTCGATCAAAGTGCGGGTGACGGCGGCGGTGGAGAGGCGCTCGTCCCAGAGCAGAAGCGGGACGTCGCGCTTGGCCAGCATGTTTCGGGCGAAGGCGCGCGCGGCTTGCGCCGAGGGGCCGCTCGTGCCGTCCATGTTCAAAGGAAGCCCGATGACGAAGCCGGCGCATTGGCGCGCGTCGTAGAGTTTAAGGATGGCGTCCGCGTCGGCGGCGAATTTGCTGCGGGCGATGGTGTCGAGCGACGAGGCGATCAAAAGCGTAGTGTCGCTGACGGCGACGCCGATACGCTTCTGGCCAGGGTCCAGCCCCATGATGGCCGCGCGTGGCGGTAAGGCGGCGGCAAAGGCGGGGAGGTCGAGAAGGGGCAAAGCGGCGTTTGTATGGACCGCCGGCGTCTCGCCGGCCAGCGGAGGCGTAGGCCGGCGAGACGCCAGCGGTCCATAGGCGCCGGTGTTGTTTTTGACGGCTGTGGGCGTGTCGTGGCGCCTAGCGCCGGGGCGCGCCCTTGAACCCTGCGGCGGGCGGCTTTAAGCCCCGGCGCATGTCTATCGATGAAAAAACAGTCCGTAAGGTCGCCAAGCTGGCGCGGCTGGCGTTGCCCGAGGATCGCGTCGCGCCGATGGCGGCGGAGCTCAATGGCATCATGGCCTGGATCGAGCAGCTCAACGAGGTCGACGTCGAGGGCGTCGAACCGATGACCAGCGCGGTCGAGGGCTTGAGTCTGCCGATGCGCGATGACGTGGTGACGGCCGGGAACGATCCGGGGAAGGTGCTGAAGAACGCGCCGAAGAGCGAAGACGGCTTCTTCGTGGTGCCGAAGGTGGTGGAATGAGCTTCACCATCGCCACCGAAACGCCGCTCTCGGATGACGTGCGGGCGTTGGTGCAGGCGTTGAATGAATTCACCTACGAGCTGACGCCGGCTGAATTCCGTCATCACATGACGGTCGAGCAGATGGCGCAGGCGGATACGACTTTGTTCGTTGCGCGAGATGGAAGCGGAGCCACTTTGGGCATGGGTGCGTTGCGCCGGCATGACGGCGTGGGCGAAGTGAAGCGCATGTTCGTGAAGCCGAGCGCGCGTGGTTTGGGCGTGGGCGGCGCGATCCTCGAACGCATCGAAGCGCTGGCGCGACAGGAAGGCCTGTCGCGCGTGGTGCTGGAAACCGGTTCTAATTTTGATGCGGCCAAGCGCGTCTATGAGCGCGGCGGATTTCGGCCTTGCGAGCCCGTGCTCGATTATCCGCCAAGCGCCTGGACGGCGTTCTACGCGAAGTCGCTTTAAGTTTTGTGTGTGATTGAATGACTGATCTGACCTCCCTCACTTTGGCCGCAGCACTTGATGGCATGGAGAAGAAGCAATTCTCCTCCGTCGAGCTGACCGAGGCGTTCATTGGCGCGATCGATAAGGCCAATCCGCATCTGAATGCGTATGTGGTGACGACGCCGGATTTGGCGCGCGCGCGTGCGAAAGAATCCGATGCGAAGCGCGCGGCGGGCAAAGCTGGGCCGCTTGAGGGCGCGCCGCTGGGCATCAAGGATTTGTTTTGCACCGAAGGCGTGCGCACGACGGCGTGTTCGGGCGTGCTCGGTGAATTCACGCCGACCTATGAATCGACGGTGACGGAAAATCTCTTCCGCGACGGCGCGCTGATGTTGGGCAAGCTCAACATGGACGAATTCGCGATGGGCTCGTCGAACGAGACGTCGAAGTTTGGTCCGGTGGTGTCGCCTTGGCGGCGCGGCAATGAAGACGCGAAGCTGACGCCGGGTGGTTCGTCGGGCGGTTCGGCCTCCGCTGTGAGCGCTGATTTGTGCTTGGGCGCGACCGCGACCGATACGGGTGGTTCGATCCGTCAGCCTGCGGCGTTTACGGGTACAGTTGGGATTAAGCCGACGTACGGGCGTTGCTCGCGCTGGGGCATTGTCGCGTTCGCGTCGTCGCTCGATCAAGCGGGGCCGATCGCCAAGACGGTCGAGGATAGCGCGATCCTGCTGCAATCGATGGCGGGGCATGATCCGAAGGATTCGACATCGCTGCCGGTTGAGACGCCGAATTTCCGTGCCGCGTGTCAGCGTTCGATCAAGGGCATGACGATCGGCGTGCCGGAGGAATATCGCGTCGATGGCATGCCCCCGGAGATCGAAGCTTTGTGGCGGCAAGGCATCGAGTGGGCGAAGGATGCGGGCGCCGTGATCAAGCCGATCTCGCTGAAGCACACGAAGTACGCGCTGCCGACCTATTATATCGTGGCGCCGGCGGAAGCGTCGTCGAACCTCGCGCGCTATGACGGCATGCGCTACGGCGCGCGCGTCGCGGGCAAGGATCTGAATAGCGTGTACGAGAACACGCGCGCGTCGGGCTTCGGCAAGGAAGTGCAGCGGCGGATTTTGATTGGCACATATGTGCTGAGCGCCGGCTATTACGATGCGTATTATCTGCGCGCGCAGAAGGTGCGTCAGCGCATTGCGCAGGATTTCCGCGATGCGTTCGAGAGCGTGGATGCGATCCTGACGCCAGCGACGCCGTCGGCGGCGTTTGCGCTTGGCGAAAAGAGCGCTGATCCGGTGGCGATGTATTTGAACGACATCTTCACGGTGACGGCGAATTTGGCGGGTTTGCCCGGCTTGGCTTTGCCAGCGGCGACCGATGCGAACGGCTTGCCGCTCGGCCTGCAAGTGATCGGAAAGGCGCTCGACGAAGAGAGCGTGTTTGCCGTGAGTGCGGCGCTGGAGAAGGCGGCGAACTTCCGCGCCAAGCCGGCGAAATGGTGGGCGTGATGCGCGCGGTGCTTTTGGCTTTTGTTGTGTTGGCGGCGAGCGCTTTCGCGACGCCAAGCTACGCGCAGCAAGCGCAGAATCTGAGCGGCGTGTGGCTTGGACGTGAAGTGGAAGAGCCGCGCGTGAGCGACGGCTATTTCCGGGCTGAGTTGAGGCAGGATGAAGCTGGGCGCCTTCGTGGCGCTGGCGTTGTCGATCCATGTCCGCGTTGCGCGGGCTACATGGCGTATGATCTCAGCTGGGAAGGTCACGTGAAGGGCGACACGCTGACCTTAACGGGTACGCCGGCGCGCGGGCGTGGCAGGCACAGTGTCGTGCGTTTCGTGGGGCGTGCTGCGGGCGATGGTTTCGAAGGCGTGCTGAGCGGGCTGCCGCGTGGCCACGGGATGGTGATGGTCGTGGCGCGTGCACCCGACGTTGCGGAAACGGAACGCCCCGAATCCCGCTAGCGTCGCGTTATGGCCAAACGCAAAGTATCTGCTTCGAGACCGGAACGTCGTCCGCGCGGCGAGATCGATCGCAATTTTTTCTTTGGCGACGTCTTCATCAAGACGGGTGTCGCGACAGCAGTCGCGATCGGTCTGATCACGCTCTACACGCCGTTCACGTTGATGGACGCCATCCATGACGGCATGTGGGATTACCTTGCAGTGATGGGCGTGTTCGGCACGCTGGGCATGGCCTGCTTTCTGTTCGGCCGCCACCTGCGCCGCCAAGCCACGCATTGGGATTTCGACTAGTTTAGACGCTTCCGGCGCTTGACCTTCCGCGCCCGAGAGCCGAGTTTCCCGGCTTCCAAAATTAGGAGCCGGTCGTGAACCAGGCGGAAGTGACGCGCCTCGGCGCCTATTTGAGCAGAGTTCTGGGTTCGCCGACGGCGTCGGTGAAAGCGCGCGGTGGTGAAGAGGCTGACGTGCTGATTTCCGGCGCTGTTGTCGCCGAACTCATCAAGGATACGGACGAGGGTGAGACGTCGTATTCGATCAGCTTGGCGTTGCCGCGTGCGGCGGGCGCCAAGAAGAATGCGCCGATCGATGATGCCGAACGCGCGCGTCTGCAAGGCGTGCTGCGTGAAAAGCTGAAATCAGCCGACATGCAAGTGCGCGCGCGGCCGCGGAAAACGGATTCGGCTGAAGTGTATGTCGGTGAGGAATTCATCGGCACATTGTCCGCGGACGAGGACGAGGGCTATTTCCTCACGATGTCGATTTTGGACATCGATCTCGAAGACGAGGAATGAGAGTGGCGCTCGCTAAAAGGCGTCCTTGGACGTCTTCACAATCCACGCATCTGCCAGGCGGCGGAAGCCGGCTTGGTCGATCTCTTCGGCGCGTGCGGTGGGGGTGATGTCGGCCGCGCGAAGCAAGTCTTCGGCGTCAGGCGTGAGTGAACGCAACGCGGCGCGGAGCATTTTGCGGCGTTGGCCGAATGCGGCGCCCGTCACGCGTTCGAGCGCGTCGAGATGCGGATAGGGATCGGCGAGGTCTGTAAGGCGGACGATTGCCGAAGCGATCTTAGGCGGCGGCGTGAACGCGCGCGCGGGCACGGTGAATTCGAGACGGCAATGGCAGCGCGCTTGCGCGAGCACGGCGAGGCGCCCGTACGCATCGCTGCCGGGTTTGGCGACGATGCGTTGAGCGACTTCTTTCTGGAACATGAGAGTCATGTCGCCGCGCCATGCGCCGGCTTTGAGCCATTTCACAAGCAGAGGCGTGCCGACATTGTAGGGGAGATTGGAGACCACGCTTGCGCACGCACCCCTCCCACTCGCTTCGCTCGCGACCTCCCCCGCTAGCGTGGGAGAAGCCAGCAGCGTCGCTTCTTCGACGTTGAGCGCGTCGCCTTGAACGATTTGGAGTTTGCCTTCGCTCCATTCGATCAAGGGTTCCAGCAACGGGGCGAAGCGGGGGTCTTTTTCGATAACGATCAGCGGATCGGCGCCGGCTTCGAGCAGGGCGCGCGTGAGGCCGCCGGGGCCGGGCCCGATTTCTATCACAGGCTTGCCGACGATGTCGCCCGCTGTCTTGGCGATGCGGCGCGTGATGTTGAGGTCGAGCAGGAAGTGCTGGCCGAGGCCCTTATTGGCCCACAAGCCATGCGCTTCAAGTTCGCCGCGCAATGTCGGCAGATCGTCGGCGTTCATGATTGCGCGCGCCGCTCGGCCATTTGCCACGCCATCTGCAATGCTGCGCGGAAGCTATCTGCGCGCGCGATGCCTTTGCCTGCAATGTCGAAGCCGGTGCCGTGATCGGGCGAGGTGCGGATGATGGGCAGGCCGAGCGACACGTTCACGCCGTCCCAGAAATGCAGCGTCTTGATCGGGATGAGGCCCTGGTCGTGATAGAGCGCGATGACCGCGTCGTAGCTTTTGCGCGCTTCTTCGTGGAAGAGCGCGTCTGCTGAGCGGGCGTTGCTGATGTCGACGCCCTCACCGCGGAGTTGTTCGGCGGCGGGGTTAATGATCTCGATTTCCTCGCGGCCGATATGGCCGTCTTCACCAGCGTGCGGATTCAGTCCGCAGAGTGCGATGCGTGGCGAGGCAATGCCGAAATCGCGGCGCAGCGCTTCAGCGACGACACGCGCGGTGTGCGTGATCTGATCGCGAGTGAGCGCGGCCGGCACGTCTTTCAGCGGCGTGTGGATGGTGGCGAGCGCGACTTTGAGTGAGGCGCCCGCGAGCATCATCACCGGGCCGCGCGTGTGCACCCACGCATCGTTGGCGGTGAGATGCGCGACGAACTCAGTGTGCCCCGGGAAGCCGAAATCGGCCGTGTGCAGAACAGATTTCGCGATCGGCAGCGTGACGAGCCCACTTGCGACGCCCGCGCGTGCGGCCGCTACACCGCTCTCGATGGCGGCGATGGTGGCGTTGGCGTTGACCGGATCCGGCTCGCCGGGCGTTTCCTCGATCGCGATGGATGTTTGCAGAACGCAGAGCGCGTCACCTGCGTCGGCGTCAGCCGCGTCCGCAATGACGCGAAGTGCGGGTTTCGGCACTCCAAGGCGCGCGCTTGCACGCTCAAACGCGCCAGCGTCGCCCACCAGGAAGAAGGGCGGCGCGCCTTGGCGCTCGGCCCACACCCGCGCGGCCAGTTCGAGGCCGATCCCCGCGGGATCGCCCATCGAAACGGCGAGTGGCTTCATGAGATTATTGCCGGGTGATGATCGTCGCTTCGCGGCGCAGGTTGCGCAGGTAGCGATCGGCCAACATCGTCAGCTCTTGTTCGCGCAGGCGTGCGGAAATTTCTTCACGGCTCGGCATGCCCGCGCCGCCGGTCTCGCGCGCGCAGACGATGATGATATTCACTTGATCGCCATCGATGACGATCGGCGAAGCGCGGCCGCTCTGGACGCTCGCTACGCGATCGCGGATCGCCGGCGACAGCTCGGATTCTTGCGTTTGGCCAAGGTCGAGGAGCGTCGCGCCTTCGACGGTAGCGACCTCGCGCTCCAAATTGCCGCAACCGTCGATGCGGCGTTGAACGCGCTCAAGCGCGTTCTGGCGAGCCGCGGGTGCAGTGATCTGGCGAAGTGCGGCAATCGTTGTCGCGCCTGTTGGCGCGCCGGCGCGCCGGTCGCGCATGGCGATGATGTAAACACCGTTCTGCGTACGCACGGGCAGTGAAACTTGCCCTTGTTGTAGTCGTTCTGCAATCGGCTGCAGTTCCGGGGCCAATTCGGGTGCTGCGATCCAGCCGATGTCGCCGCCGGCTGCCGCCGATGGCGATTGCGAGAATTGACGCGCAACCATTGGGAACGGCGCGCCGCGTTGCATCTGCTCGAGCAGGCGCATCGCGCCTTGTTCCATTTCGGCGAACTCGGCTTCGGTCTCCGCCGGCAAAAAAATCTCTGAGAGTTGATATTGCGGACGGGTGGCGTTGGCGGCGATGCGCTGCTGGGTCTCCGTCACCTCGACTTGAGATACGCGCACGCGCGAGCCGTACATGCCCGACATCAAACGCTGCCAAGCCATGTCCGCCTGGATTTGCGCGCGTAGTGTGGTGATCGATACGCCGGCCTGCGCGAGCTGCTGAACAAAGCCGTCGAGCGTGGTTTCATTCTGCTGAGCGATATCGGCGAGGCGGCGATCAATTTGGTTCGCATCGATGGTGACCTCAAAGCGCGCGGCTTCTTCGATCTGCAGGCTCTCGTCGATCAGATCGCGCAGCGCTTGGGCGCGGGCGCGTTGCTGCAATTCCGGTGTCGATTGTACGCCGGCGGAAACGAGCAGCAGGTTCGCGCGCTGACGCACGTCGAAGGTGGAGATTACGCGGTCGTTGACGATAGCCGCGACGCCTTCTGCGTTCTGGGCGGTCGCAACAGGAACAGTCGCGCAAAGCGCCGCAGCCAGAGCCGCCGCAGCCGATACGTGCTTCCAGTTCATACTCAATTCGCTCCGCCTCAGCTTCCGCCTAGGACGCCCAGCGAGCGCAATCCGATCCGGATTTGCACGCCCTCGTCTGGGCCGATGGTCCCGCGCTGGGTTTCCGTGCGGGTGTAGGAAATCTCGAAGAACGTGCAATCGTCCTCGTAAATTGCGCGGATGTCCTGACGCAGATTTATGTCTGAATCTAGGTCGCGGGTCAGGCCTGCCTGCATTCTCCAACCGCGGGCGAGATCCATCCCGACTTCGCCTGAGACTTCGCGGCTGGGGTCGGTCGGGTCGAGCAGGAGCGTCTCGTCCGTTTCGTAATAGCGCACCGCACCATAGAATCGACCTACGGCGCCGCGAACGCGGGCGTCCACGCGCTGCACTTCCAAGGTCTCGTCTTCGAGACGAATGCGGCCTTCGGCGGCGAAATTCCGGCCAAGATCGACTTGGCCTGCGGCGACCCAATCTGAGGTCTCGCTGGCGAGGTTGTTGGCTTCGGTAAAGCCGGGCGCTTGTTCCTCGCGCCAACGGCGGCCGACGATAATCGAGGCGCTTTCGCCAGTGTGGGCGCGGGCGGTGGCGCGGACGCCGACGCTGACGCGCGGACCGGGCTCCCAGAGGTCGTAATTGGGCGCAGCATTCGGGCGGAAGAGGTTGGTGTCGTCCAATTCGAAGGCGAGGCTGTCTTCGTTGACGATGCGCGGATCATCGGCGTCTTCGCTGGCGATGGCGGCCATGACAACAGGCTCGACGATCATGTCGAAGCGTTCGCCGGGGCGCATGAACGGCCAGCTGATTTCAGCGCCGGCCAAGCCCAGGCCGCGCGTGAAGGTCTCGTATTCG
The DNA here is from genome assembly GCF_004634425.1 of Vitreimonas flagellata. Lineage (NCBI taxonomy): Bacteria > Pseudomonadati > Pseudomonadota > Alphaproteobacteria > Hyphomonadales > Hyphomonadaceae > Vitreimonas > Vitreimonas flagellata. Next base: position 303,005 of record NZ_SBJL01000001.1, read on the forward strand.
TCTGCTGAGGTCTCGACGGAGAACACATCCCCGCGCGCTTCCGCGAACGGGCTGAACACCATGCCCGGGCCGAAGATGGCGTCTCGGCGCCAGCTGGCGCCGAGCGACAAGCGTCCGTCATTGCCGCGGAACGGCCCTACGCCGTCATCGTCGCGACGTAGAGCGGCGAGGTTGGCGTTCAGACGAATTTGGCCGTCGAAGATCGGGTCTTGGAGCACGTGCTCGGTCTGCGCGTATGGCAGGATGAGCGGCAGCAATTCGGAATTGTCGTCCTCGCGCAGGCCTTGGAAGTTCACGAACGCGATGGAGCTGTAGAAATTGCGGTCCTGACCGATGGCATAGACTTGCGAAATCAGGCGTGTATCGCGGCCGATATAGGGGCCGCGGCGTTCGCCGGCGCCGTCGATGTCGTAGCGACGAAGATATTCGTCGTCATAGGCGTTCTCGACGCCGAAACCCCACATCCAATCTTCGTTGACGCGGAATTCGCCGTTGGCGAACACGCTGTAGCGGAAGAGGTCTTCGCCGAAGCGTTCGCCGTTGCCGTTGAAGAGTTCTTCTTGTGTGAACGTGGTGTCGATCGAGAGATCGCCGGACCAGAAGCGCTGGCGATAATCGAGGCCGGCGAGTGGATTGACGTTGCCATGCAGACGCAACGTCGCCGTCAAATCCTGCGAGTCTGAGATCGCCCAATAATAAGGCTGACTATAGAAAGTGCCAAGGCGGCGGTTGCGGCCGATGTTTGGTGGCAAGAAGCCCGACGCACGACCGACGCTCGGGTCCGGGTGCGCGATGAACGGCAGATAGAGCACCGGGATGCCGACGACTTCGAGTACGGCGCCTTGGTAAGAGATCGTGCGTGTGTCGCGGTTCTGCACGGCGCGACGGGCGCGCAGGCTCCAGGTCGGCGGTTGATCGCCGGTCTCGCAGACGGGGCAGCTTGTATAGATGACGTGCTGAAGTTCGCTGGCGCCTTCGCCGCGGCGGATGGCTGCGCGTGCGGCGAGTGTGGAACCTTCGCCCAAGCGCGCGCGCAATTCGTTGGCGGCGCCGACATTCATCGCTTCGTCGGCTTCGACCGCGTCGGCGTAGGTGACCGAGCCGTCCTCGAGCACGATCTGCACGTTGCCGATGGCGCGGATCACGCCGGTGTCGAGGTTGTAAACGAGTTGGTCGGCGCGCAGCGTGCGGCCTTGGTAGCGGACCTGGACATCGCCCTGGGCAGTGACGGTGCGCGCGGCATCGTCGTTCAGGACTTCGTCGGCCTCAAGCAGGACGTTTTCGCTGGGGGCGGCGGTGACGGGGTCGGTGGACGGGGTCTGCGCGATGGCGACCGTGCTGACGCTCATGGCCAGCGCCGCCGCAAGCGCGGCGAGCCCGAACGGCGCGCGCTCGGCCGATCTGTAGGCCATCTCCCCCGAACGGCGCATCCGCATCCCTCTAGTGCGACTCCCCGAACTACCTAGCCGGCCCCGGCGCAGGGCGTCCAGCGCCCGACGCCGCTCTGGCGAACCGTTTCGCTGCCGTGTGGCGCCTTAGCCGTCTTCCATGAAGGCGACCATCGCCAGGGCGACGAACATGCCGGCAACAGGCGGGCTCCAGGCGGCCACGGCGGCTGGGACCGATTGGGTCAGCGCAAAAGCGCCAGCGAGCTGGCCATAGAAGAAGAGGAAGAGGCCCGTCCCCACCCCTGCCGCGCCCCAGCGGGCCATGTTCCCAAGGCGCTGGAGTTGCAGCGAGAAGGCCGCACCGAGGCCCGCCATCACCGCAAGCAGCAGTGGATAAGCCAGGAGGCTCTGCCATTTCAGTTCGTAACGCGTGGGCGCGAAGCCGGCTACGCGGGCGTCATGGATGAAGCTCGGCAGCGCCCAGAACGAAAGCGTCGCCGGCGTGACGAAGCGATTGATCAGCTCGGCGGAGTCGAGGGTGGTCGGGATCGCCAAATGCGCAGCCGGCACCGGGCGAGCGCCTGGGGTGGCTTCGACCAAATCTGTGAGCTGCCAGAAGCCAGGGCGAAGCTCTGCGGTCGCGGCGCGGATGCGGCGGGTGAAGCGCAGGGCCTCAGAGCGGTTTTCGAAGAAGATGAAAGTGACGCCCTGCAGCACTGTGCCGCTGTCGTCGACGCCTTCAGCGTGGATGACGACTTGGCCTTCGCGATCGCCTTGGCGAATCCAGACGCCGTTGGTGCCGGAGCGGAAATTCTGCGCCTGCATTGCGGTGTCGCGGCCGGTTTCAAATTCTTGATAGAGCCGCGCGCCGAGCGGATTGAGCGCGGTGACGGTGATCAAGCCGATGACGATGCCGACGAGCGCGGCGGGCATGAGGAAGCGCCATGCCGAAACGCCGGCCGCGCGCATAGCGACGAGTTCGCTGGAGCGGTTGAGGCCGATGATGGCCATCATCGTGCCGGCGAGAATGATGAAGGGCAGCGTCTGCTCGATCAGCATCGGCGTTTTGAGTAGCGTCAGGTGCAGTGCTTCGGGAATGCTGAGCTCGGTGCGATTGCCGACCGTACGCATCTGCTCGACCATGTCGATGAGCAGGATGGCTGCGAGCACGGCGAACATGACCACGCCGACGCCGGAGAAGATGCGGCGCGTCACGTAACCGCCGAGGCGCGAGAACAAGAAGCTCATGCTGCGTTCTCCGAGAGCACGGAGGGGCCAATCGAGTGGCGTTTCTTGCGTGAACCTTTGCCATTCAGCATGCCGCTGGCGATCAGGATGACGAGCAGCGGCATAGCGTATTGCAGTACGTTGAGTTCGGGGTCGTCAGCGCCGGCCGATTGCAGACCGAGCGACAAAAGCCGGATAAACAAGGCGATCCCGGAAGCGATCGCGATGCGGCGTCCGTAACCGCCGCGACGGAAATCGCCGACCAGCACGCCGGCCAGCGCCACGAAGGCCAGTGCAATGTTCAGCAGCGGTGACGAAAGCCGTGCGTGCGCTTCAGCGGCGAAAGAGTCGGTGTTGTTCTGGTCGTAGTGCGCGGTGCGATCCGGGAAGAAGAGTTCGTAGAGCGTGCGATCCGAGGGCTTCAGATAGAAGAGGTCGGGTTCGTCCATCACCTCGCCCATCTGCAAAACATAGCGATCGAAATCGAGCACATCGACCGTGCCGTCTTCGGATTGACGCTGCACCTGGCCGTCGCGCAGCACCATGGCGGGGCGGCCTTCGAGCGTGACGATCGCGCCGGCGCGCGCGGTGTAGGTGATCGGAAATTCCTGGCGCGCGTCATTGATGAGCACGTCGCGCAACTCGCCGCTGCCGCCGCGCTCGCGGGCGTAGAGCGTGAGATCTTCGCTGGGATAGGTGAAGGCGCCTTCTTCGATTAGGCTTGACGCGATGTCGGTGCGCAAATCGTAGAGCACTTCGCGCCGTTCCGCGAACGCTAGCGGCTGGATGATGACGTTGATCGCGAGGTGCACGAGCGCGGCGAGCACCGCGAGTTGAATGATCGGGCGCGCGATGCGCTGCCGCGAAACGCCTGCGCCATACATGACCGCGATCTCGCTGTCGGTCTGCATCCGGTTCACGGAATAGATGACGGCAATGAATACCGCGATCGGCAGGATGAGCGAGATGAGCTGCGGCAACGCGAGCACCACGACCCAAGCGAAGGCGAGGCCCGCGCGGCGGTTGGTGACGATGATGTCGAGCTGGTTCAGGCCCTGAGTCAGAATGGCGATCGCCGCCAGCGCGCCGAGGATGGCGAGCAGCGGGCCCAGGGCTTGGCGGAAAACATAGGCCGAGAAGGTGTTCATGCCGCTCCCTGGGACCGGGCGTCGCCCGGCTGACGTTCTGCTTCCCTAGCCGCGCCGGCCAGCTTTTCAATTGCTTCGGGCATGGCTACCACTGCGCCGACCGAGGTTGAAGCGGGGCCGTGGGCTCCATCGACCCCCGACATCTTCCCCAGGGGACTTTATGGACATCCGATTTGTGACCGCCGGGAGCGGCGAGGTTGTGGCGGTTATGGCGGCCGAGGGCGGCGAACTCTTAGCGGCCGGCAAGGCGCTGGATAGCGCCAGCGGCGGTCGTATCGCCAAGGCAATGAAGGCGGCGGGCTTCAAGGGCGGCGCGGGCCAGTTGGTCGACGTGCTGGCGCCGGATGGTGTGGATTTCGCGCGCGTGCTGGTGATCGGCGTCGGCAAGGCCGAAGCGGCGGACGGCATGGGCGTCGAGCGCTGGGCTGGGCACGCGGTGAAGCGCACGCTGACAGCTGTGGAGAAATTAGTGCTGCAGCCGGACGCGCTGCCGAGCGTGGCGATCGCGGAAGCGGGCGCACATGCCGCGATGGGCGCGCGCCTCGCCTCCTACCGCTTCGACACCTACCGCACCAAGTTGAAGCCGGATCAGAAGCCGGCGCTGAAGGCCGTGGAAATCGTGTTGGAGCACACGGCCGCCGCCAAGGCGCGTGCGGAAGTGGATTCCGCGATCGTGAACGGCGTGTTCTTCGCGCGCGATCTCGTGAGCGAGCCCCCGAACGTGCTCTATCCGGAAAGCTTCGCCGAACGCTTGCGCGATCTGGAGACGATCGGCGTCGAGGTCGAAATTCTTGAACCGGTGGCGATGGAAAAGCTGGGCATGGGCGCGCTTTTGGGCGTGGCGCAGGGCTCGGCGCGTCCGGCGCGGCTGGTGGCGATGAAGTGGAATGGCTCTTCGGTGAAGAAGCAAAAGCCGTTCGCCATCGTCGGCAAGGGTGTCACGTTCGATACTGGCGGCATTTCGTTGAAGCCGGGCGCCGGCATGGACGAAATGAAGGGCGACATGGGCGGCGCTGCTGCTGTTGCCGGCGCCATGAAAGCGATCGCGCTGCGAAAGGCGAAAGCCAACGTCGTCGGCATCGTCGCGCTCGTTGAGAATATGCCAGGCTCGAACGCGCAGCGTCCGGGCGACATCGTCAGCACGATGTCGGGCCAAACCATCGAAGTGCTGAACACCGACGCTGAAGGCCGCCTGATCCTCGCCGACGCGGTTTGGTACGCACAGGACAAATATGAGCCAGTGGCGCTCGTCGATTTGGCGACCTTGACGGGCGCCGTGATCGTGGCGTTGGGGCACGAGCACGCAGGCATGTGTTCGAACGATGAAGATCTGGCGCACGCGATCACGAGCGCGGCCACTGCTGAGGGCGAGCCGGTGTGGCGCCTGCCGCTCAACGCCGCTTACGATAAGCTGATCGATACGCCGAACGCCGACATGAAGAACATCGCCGGCAAGCCGGTGGCGGGTTCAATCATCGGCGCGCAATTCATTAAGCGCTTCATCAAGGACGACACGCCTTGGGCGCACCTCGATATCGCCGGTACGGCGACGAAGGCCGGCCCCTACGATGACCCGCTCTCCCCCGCATGGGCGACGGGCTATGGCGTGCGTTTGCTGAACCGCTTGATCGCCAATAAATACGAGGATTGATGGCGCATCGGATCGACATCCGACTCGGCGACTTTGATGGGGATGCGCATCACAAGGTGCGCAACTTCATCGAAGACGTTTGGCTTGGACTCGAACAGCGCGGTTGGTCGCAGTGGCAAGAGTTCGATCACCGCGTGAATCCCGGTGCGGTGTTTGGCTTCGAGTTCCCGGCGCGGGCGTCGCACGACGCGGTGACATTTGTGCAGGAAAAAATTGCGCGGCATTTCATGCAGACGCCTGCGACGTTTGAGCATGTGAAGCGGGCGCGTGTTGATGGCTGAACTTTGGTTCTACCATCTGGAGCGCTCGGAGCTTGCGCGGGCGTTGGCGCCGTTGTTGGAGAAGTCGCTCCAACGCGGCTGGCGGGCGCTGGTGCGCGGCGGTTCGCCAGAGCGGCTCGATGAGCTCGATACGGTGCTGTGGACGTATCGCGATGACAGCTTCTTGCCGCATGCGCGCGAGGGCGATCCCAAACGCCAGCCGGTGTGGCTGACGAGCGAGGGCGGCAATCCGAACGGCGCGCAGGTCTTGTTCCTGCTCGATGGCGCTGAGCCCGGCGACATCTCAGGCTTCGAGCGCGCCTGCCTCATGTTTGACGGGCGCGACGAGGCTGCCTTGGAATTGGCCAGATCGCGCTGGAAGCAGGCCAAAGCAGACGGAATCGTCGCCTCGTATTGGCGCGAAAGCGCGGGCGGCAAATGGGAGAAGCAGGCATGATGCGTTTGGTGATCGCTGGATTGGTGTTGCTGGCGGCGGCCTGCTCGTCGCAACCGCAGACCTATCGCGACCTCGAACGCGTCGCCCACGAACAGCAGCGCGAAGCCATCAGCCGGCCGCCGCCGGATACGTGCCAGATGGCGGCGCATCGCGATTTGATTGGCCGCGAGGGCGCCTCGATCGACCAGAGCACGTTGCCGGCTGGCGCACGTGTGATTTGCTACAATTGCCCGGTCACGCTGGATTACAGCGCAGAGCGCCTCAATGTTGATCTCGGGGCGGACGGCAAAGTCGCGCGCCTGCATTGCGGCTAAGCGGCAAAGACAAAGCGGAGGAACGCCTATGCGTATGATTTTGATGTCGGCTGCCGCGATGCTCGCTTTGGCTGCGTGCGGTCAGCAGGCCGAACCGCCGGCGCCGACGCCGGAGCCGGAAGTCCCGGTGGTCGCTGCGCCGACGAACGCTGAAGAAGCCACCGCCCAGGATATCTGCGGCGCTTCGGGCTATGCGGCGATGGTCGGCACGCAGATCGCAGCCGCGACCTTCCCGGAAGGCGTGCGCACGATCGCGCCGGATACGATCGTCACGCAGGATTTCCGCGCCGATCGCTTGAACGTGCTCGTCGATGCGAACGGCGTGATCACGGGCTTCCAATGCTATTGAGGCGTGTTGCCCTTGTATCGCTGGTAACGATTGCCGCGTGCGCGGCGCAGGATCGTCCTGCGCCGCAAGCAAGCGCGCCGCAAAACGCGGAAGAGGCCACGCAGGCCGATCGCTGCGGCGCGACCCGGTTCATTGGTCTGATTGGCACGCCTGCCGATCAGATCGACCGCGCGTCGTTGCCGGCCGGCGCCCGCGTGTTGACGCCGGACATGATGGTGACTGCCGATTTCCGCGGCGATCGGCTCAACATCATTGTCGGATCGGACGGCAAAGTCGGCTCTCTGCGCTGCTTTTGAGGCGAGCTTCTCGCGCCTAAAGCTAGATTTCTGCGAAGCATTTCTGACGCACTTGGCGGGGCCGGGGGCTGCGGCTATAGACGCCGCTCCAATTTCCTTCCCCGGAGTCTTCAGAAATGCCCGCTGAACGCACGCTTTCCATCATCAAGCCGGACGCGACTAAGCGTAACCTGACGGGCGCCGTGAACGCGGTGATCGAAAAGGCCGGTCTGCGTATTGTTGCGCAAAAGCGCATTTGGCTGTCGGAAGGCCAAGCCGAAGGCTTCTACGCCGTTCACAAAGAGCGTCCGTTCTTCAAGGATCTCGTCAGCTTCATGATCTCGGGCCCGGTCGTGGTCCAAGTGCTCGAAGCGGAGAACGCCGTCGCCAAGTATCGCGACGTGATGGGCGCCACGAACCCGGCCAACGCCGCTGAGGGCACCATCCGCAAGCTGTTTGCGGAATCGATCGAAGCCAACACCGTGCATGGCTCGGACAGCCTCGAAAACGCCGAGCGCGAGATCGCGTTCTTCTTCAACGATCAAGAGATCGTTGGCTGAGCTCCGTGTAAGCTAAAATGAAAAGGCGGGTAGCGATCGCGCTGCCCGCCTTTTTTCATTTCTTTTTCTTATCGAAACCGGGATTCGGCTTCACCGGCTTGGCGTCCGCGCCGCCGGGTTGGGCTGGGCCCTTTTGCGTCGTGCCGGTCTGTTTCGGCGCTGGTCCGCCGCCTTGCTTCTCAGGCATCGCTTACTCCTTGAAGTAGTCCCCGCACGCGAAGCTTAAGCGCTCTTCGATGGAAAGCTAGCGCGCCACCCATTCCCGGATCGACGCGCAGCGGCGAGTCCGGGACCCATAAACACGATGGGGTGTCGCGATCGCGCAGACCGTTGGAGTCTATGGGCCCCGGACATTTTGCTTCGCAAAATTCCGGGGATTGGTGTGGCGCTATTTCCTCGCGATGATTTCCAACACCAGCGGCGTCACCATCAGCGTGCCGGGCTGTTGCGAGACGCGATCGAATTCGTCGCGCATGTCCTTTGCCATTTGCGGGGTGATGCGATTGAGTTCGAGCAGGCGGTCGATGTGGATTTCGAAAAAGCCGATGGGCCAGCGCCAGACATTGTCACCCTTGGAGACGACATCGACGTACGGCTTCAGGCTTTCGACTTTGACGCCCATTTCATCGAGCCACGCCGGCAGATGGCGCGCGATGTCAGGCTCGCCGCCGGAGGCGCGCCAATTGGCCGAAACCTCATCGACGAATTTCTCGAAGTTCGGCGCGGGCGGCGCGAGCTTCCAGGTTTGGTAGTCGATGTATTCGTGAAACACGAGCGCGCCGCCGGGGCGGACGCTATCGACCAACTTTTTCAGCGCCGCTTTAGGATCGGGCAGAAACGCGAAAATCCAACGCGCCCAGGCGGCGTCGGCCTTGTTCGCCGGGATCGCGTCGGTGACGACGTCGATCTCGTGTGCTTTCACTTGTGAGAAGCCGCGCGCCTTGGCTTGCGCTTCCAACGTATCGAGAAAGCGGCGCGAACGTTCGAGCGCGTGGACTTCGCCGGTGGGGCCGACGATTTCGGCGAGGTCCATCGTCGCAAAGCCCGGCCCTGCGCCAAAGTCGATGACTTTGCAGCCGTCGCCAATACGCGCGCGTTGCCACGCATCGAGCGCACGCGGGCGCCAGACGCGGTGCTGGTAGCCCAGCCGGTAGATTTCATCGTCATGCGTGCCGAGCACGTAATCGCGTTCCGCCATGGGCGTCTCCTTGTAGGCGGAGATATAGGGCGTGAGGGCGCGTACGTCCCGCCGAAAGCGGACTTAGACGCGATCTAGCGCCACGTCGTAGAGCGTCTCGCCCCCTGCGTTCAGGAACATCACCTGCAGCGCGTCGCGGCTCAGATTGCACGCGACAAAGCCGTTTTGTGCGAGCGCGAAGCGCGATTCCGGCACGGGGCGGACGTCGCGTGTTTCGGAGCCTGAGCCGGAGCAGATGTAATCGACACCGTTGAATTGCAGGTGTTCGAGATCGTGATCGTGGCCATTGAAATAGGCTTGCACGCCGTAGCGCTCCAAGAGCGGGCGCACATGATGCGCGAGCGCCGCGGACGGGCCGTGGCGGCCGCTAGAAAAAATTGGATGGTGGCCGACGACGATTTTCCAATCGGAGGTGCACGACGCCAACACGCGCTCAAGCCACATCACCTGATCGCGCGCGCCGAAATCGGCTTGTGGGACAGCGTCGCGCACGCCGCTCAACATCGTGATCGGCGTGGTGTCGAGGAAGAAAAACGTGGCGCGCGCGCCATCCGGCAAATTCATATCCTCGCGCCAATAGCGCGACGGCATGCGCCAGCGGCTGCTTTCGCGCGTGTACGCGACTTCCGCGCTCGGTGAGCCATCATAATCGTGGTTGCCAAGCACGGCGTACCACGGCGTTTGCAGCGATGGCGCGCTGTACACGCTCTCGAAAGTTTCGCGCCATTGTGGATCGCCGATGGAATCGACGCCGCCATGATAGAAATTGTCGCCGGTCGAGATGACGAAGCCGGCGTGCATTTGCGCAGCGACATCGCCCATCGCCGATGCCACAGCGCGTTGAGCGCCCTGATTTGGGTCGCCCCAATCGCCGACGACGAGGAAGGGCAGCGTGTTGATTTGTGCCTTCGCCGCGCTCGGCAGCAGCAGCGCGCCACCCACGCCGGCGCTGGCGATCATGAAGGTGCGACGCGACAGCAAATTGTGGCTCATAGATGTTCGCTCCCGCCCAGAGGCGAAGCGCATGTGTTCCCAGTTCGCGGCGTTTTTGTGAGCTTTAGCTGCGAGTGCAAGCGAGTTGCGCGAGGCAGCGTGGGTAGAGCTCGTGTTCCAGTGTGAGCACGCGTTCGGCGAGCGTCTCGGCTGTGTCGCCGGGCAGGATCGGCATGCGGGCTTGGCCGAGGATTTCGCCGGCGTCCACTTCTTCGACCACCATGTGCACGGTGCAGCCGTGCTCGCTCTCCCCTGCGTCGAGGGCGCGTTGGTGGGTTTTTGTGCCGGGATATTTGGGCAGCAGCGACGGGTGGATGTTAACGAGGCGGTTGGCCCAGGCGCGCACGAAGAAAGGTGTCAACACGCGCATGAAGCCGGCGAGGGCGACGATCTCGATGCTGCGCTGCACGAGCAGTGCGTCGAGATCGCGTTCGAAGGCTTGGCGGTTTTGACCGTACGGTTTGTGATCGAGCGCGATCGCCTCAACGCCCGCCGCGCGCGCGCGATCGAGGCCGGCGGCGTTGGGGATGTTGGAGACCACGAGCGCGATTTCGTACGCGTCTTGCTGCGCATCGAGCAACGCTTGGAGGTTTGAACCGCGACCCGAGATGAGAACGGCGACGCGCTTGCGCATCAGGCGGCTTTCAGCACGCCGATCTTGAACGCTTGCTCACCCGCTGAATTGAGTTGCGCGACCACGTCGTCGGCCTTCGCGGGATCAACGATCAGCACCATGCCGATGCCGAGATTGAAGGTGCGGCGCATATCGGCTTCGGGCACGCCGCCGGTGACTTGCAGCCATTCGAACACGGCAGGCCGAGCCCAAGCGTTCCAATCGATTTCCGCTTCCAGATGATCAGGCAATGCGCGCGGTGTGTTTTCGACCAAGCCGCCGCCGGTGATGTGGGCCGCCCCTTTGGCGAGCTTTGCGCCAAAAATCGCCTTCAGCGCTTTGGCGTAGATGCGCGTCGGCGTGAGCAGAGCTTCGGCGAGCGTTTGGCCGGCGGCGAAGGGCGCGGGCGCGTCCCAAGCTAGGCCGGAGCGCTCCACCACTTTGCGCACCAACGAATAGCCATTCGAGTGCGGGCCGCTGGAGGCGATGCCGACGATCACGTCGCCCGCCTGCATTTCATCGACGCGCGGCAGAAGCGTGCCGCGTTCGGCCGCGCCGACGGAGAAGCCGGCGAGGTCGTAATCGCCTTTGGAATACATGCCCGGCATTTCGGCGGTCTCGCCGCCCGCGAGTGCTGCGCCCGCTTGGCGGCAGCCTTCGGCGATGCCGTTGACGACCTTGGCCGCTTCCTCGGCGTTCAATTTGCCGGTGGCGTAATAATCCAAAAACATGAGCGGCTCGGCGCCCTGGGCCGAAAGATCGTTCACGCACATGGCCACGAGGTCGATGCCGACCGTCTCGTGGCGGCCGCTTTCGATGGCGATCTTGAGCTTGGTGCCGACGCCGTCTGTGGTGGCCAGGAAGATCGGATCCTTGAAGCCGGCGGCCTTGGGGTCGAAGACGGCCGCGAATCCGCCCAGAGCAGCCTCGGCGCCGGGGCGGGCTGTGGATTTCGCAGCTGGCTTAATCAGGTCGACAAGGCGCTCGCCCTCGTCGATATCGACGCCAGCGTCACGATAGGTCAGGCCGTTGGTTCCCGAGGTATTGGTCAAGTGATGAGTCCAGAAGCCGCCACATTGATAGGCGATTCCGCGCCGGGTAGGTTCGCCCATCCGCGCGCGCAACGAGGTTTCCGCATGAAAGCTATGCCACTGGCCGCCTTCGCTGCTTTGTTCCTGGCGGCCTTGTGCGCGTTTGCGCCTGGGCTCGCAAGCGCCCAGACCCGCGACAATGTTTACGCCGTCTCGGGCGTCCGGGTTGAGGAAACCGCCGCCAACGCCGCGGCCGCCCAACAAGCGGGCTTTTCCGCCGCGCACCGAATTGGCTTCGAGCGTCTGGTGCGCCGTTTGACGGTGCCGTCGGAACTCGCCGCCCGCCCGCTGCCGCAGCTGGACGCGAGCGCAGTGGAGAGCCTGGTGCTGAGCGTGGACGTCGAGGAAGAGCGCCGCGCAGGCGCGCGCTATATCGGCCGGCTGACTGTGCGCTTCGACCCGACGGGCGTGCGCACGTTGCTGCGCCAAAACAATTTGACCGTGGTCGATACGCGCACGGCGCCGGTGCTCGTCGCGCCGATTACGTCGTCGGGCTCATTGGAAGAAACGTCGGCGATTTGGCGTGAGGTTTGGGGCCAGGGCGGGTTTGGCGGTGAATTGGTGCCGCTGACTGTGGCGCCGGAAGGCTTGCAGGGCGCGCCGGCTTGGGATGCGGCCGCACCGTTTGCGCGGTCGGCCGGTTCGACGTCGGTGCTGTTCGCCACGCTGCGCGTGCAAGGCTCAACGGCGACGGCTTCGTTGGTTGAAGTTGATGCAAACGCGCGCCGCGAGCGCGGCGAAGTGACAGCGCGTGTCGCTGGTTCGGATGCGGCGTCGTTGCGTACGGCGCTGGCGTCACTGGCGGATCAGGCCAGCACGCGGCTGCAGAATGATTGGAAAGCGCGCGTTGCAACGGGCGGCGGTCAACGCTCGCGCATTGCGGCGTCGGCGCTCTACAGCAACCAGGCGCAATGGGAGCAGATCAAAGATGCGCTCGAAGCTTCGGCGCAAACCCTGATCTCGGAAATCCGTATTGAAGCTGTGGGCCGGCAAGGCGCGCTGGTGTCGTTCACGTTCGCGGGCGACCAAGCGCAATTGGCGGCGGAATTGAACCGTCGCGGCGTGCGCTTGGAAAACAGCGCCGACGGCCAGACGCTGCGCGTCGCCGGGAGATAGATGAGCGAGCAGCCCCGCCTGTTTGAGTTTCGGATGGGCGAGCGCGCCCCCGAAACTCTGGTGGTGGCCGAAGCCAATCGGGACGCCGCCCGGCTGTTAACGGGCTGGCGCGACTGGCCGGGCGGCGCACTGGCGCTGGTTGGCCCTAAAGGCTCCGGTAAGACCCATCTCGCCCTCGCCTGGGCGATGGAAGCCGGCGCGCGCCAGATCGCCCCGATCCTTGCGCCGGACGCTGGCGCTGCCGCCTTCCACGAGGCCGAGGGCCGGCTGCTGATCGATGACCCCGACTTGGCGCGGGACGAGGACATGCTCTGGCGGGTGCTAGATTTGGCGAAAAGCAAGGGCGGCGCGGTGCTTCTGGTCGGAGCGTCCCCGCCCGGAACTTGGCCCGTCGCCATCCCGGATTTGTGCTCCCGGCTGGCCGCTTTGCCGGTCGCACGGCTCGGAGAGCCCGATGAAGCGCTTATGGAGGTCATTTTACGACGCATCTGTCGCGAACAATTCATTCAATTGAGCGATGATGCCGCCAGGTATCTCGTGCGTCGCCTGCCGCGGACCTTCGAAGCCGCCCGTTTGTGGGCGGATGCGTTGGACGCGGAATTAGAACAGGGAGCCAAGCCCGTTAGCCTGAAATTGGCGCGGAAGGCTTATGAACGGGCCCGTACGGGTTGGGGTGAAGGCGGAGACGGTTAATCAATGGCAAAGACGTCGCGCAAGAAGACGCGCGCGCCGGCGCAGAAAACGCCGATGCTGAAAAGCCCGCAGCGTTTCATCAATCGTGAGCTCTCGTGGCTCGCGTTCAACACGCGCGTGCTTGAAGAAGCCGAGAACCCGAACCATCCGCTGCTGGAGCGGCTGCGCTTTCTCTCGATCTCCGCGTCGAACCTCGATGAATTCTTCATGGTGCGCGTCGCCGGCTTGCATGAGCAAGTGAAGGCGGGCGCGACGGTGCTGAGCCTCGATGGCGCGACGCCGACGGAGCAATTGTCGCGTGTGCACGCCGCGGCGACGCAACTGATCGATCGCCAGCAAGCGCGTTGGGCCGCGTTGCGCACCGAGATGCGCGGCGCAGGCATTTCGGTGCTCGATCCGGAAGAATTGACGAAGGACGAACGGAGCTTCCTTAAGCTTCTGTTCATGACGGAAGTTTTTCCGCTGCTAACGCCGCTCGCGGTCGATCCGGCGCATCCGTTTCCGTTCATTCCGAATTTGGGCTTCGCCATCGCGCTCCAGCTGAAGCGCAAGAGCGACGGCCGCGCGCTGAACGCGTTGATCCCTGTGCCCAGCCAAGTGGCGCGCTTCATCGATATCACATTGGCGCATCCGAAGATGACCTCGCCGGGCGAACGGGTGCAGCGCCGCTTCCTAACGCTGGAAGACACGATCACGCTCTTCCTGGATGAGCTCTTTCCCGGCTACAACGTCGAAGCGCAGGGCTGCTTCCGCGTCGTGCGTGATAGCGACATCGAAATTCAGGAAGAAGCCGAAGACCTCGTGCGTGAATTCGAGGCGCGCCTGAAAGAGCGCCGCTTGGGCGATATCGTGCGTCTGAAGATCGACGCGCGCATGCCGGAAGATTTGCGCGCGTTCATCATTCACGAGATCGAAGCCGACGCGCGCGATGTGTTCATCGTCGATGGCATGTTGGGCTTGTCTGCGCTCTCGGCGTTAGTCGGCGAGGAGCGCCCGGAGCTGAAATTCCCGCGCTACGAGCCGCGCTTTCCGGAACGCATCAAGGATTTTGGCGGCGATTGCTTTGCCGCGATCCGCGCTAAGGACATGCTGGTCCACCATCCGTTTGAGTCATTCGACTCGGTGGTGCAGTTCGTGCGCCAAGCGGCTGCCGATCCGGCGGTGGTGGCGATCAAGCAGACGCTCTATCGGACTTCGAAGGATTCGCCGATCGTTGCCGCGCTTGTGGCGGCTGCCGAAGCGGGCAAGAACGTCACGGCGCTGATCGAGATCAAGGCGCGCTTTGACGAAGAAGCGAACCTGAAACTTGCGCAGACTTTGGAGCGCGCGGGCTGCTCGGTCGTCTATGGCTTTATCGATTACAAGACGCACGCGAAGGTGAGCTTGGTGGTGCGGCGCGAGGCGGACGGCCTGCGCACCTACACGCACTTCGGCACCGGCAATTATCACCCGATCACGGCGAAGGTTTACACCGACCTCTCGCTCTTCACCTGCGATCCGGCTTTGGGCCGCGACGCAGGGCGTCTGTTCAATTTTGTCACTGGCTATGCGCGCCCCGCGCAGCTGGAAAAGATCGCCATGTCGCCGATCTCGATCAAATCGACTCTGCTGCAATTGATCGAAGACGAGATCGCGCATGTGCGCGCGGGCCGCGATGGCGCCATCTGGGCCAAGCTCAACGCTCTGGTGCACCCTGAGATCATCGACGCGCTTTATCGCGCCTCGAACGAGGGCGTGAAGATCGAATTGGTCGTGCGCGGCATCTGCTGCTTGCGGCCGGGCGTGCCGGGTATGTCAGAGAATATCCGCGTCAAATCGATCGTGGGTCGCTTCCTAGAGCATGCGCGCATCGTCTGTTTCGGCAATGGAGCGAAATTGCCGAACGCGAACGCCAAAGTCTTCCTCACCTCGGCCGATTGGATGCCGCGGAACCTGGAGCGCCGGGTTGAGGTCATGTGTCCGGTTGAAAACCCGACCGTTCACCAGCAAGTACTCGACCAGATCATGGTGGCGAACCTCAATGACGAGGCGCAATCCTGGTATATGAACCAGGACGGGGTATTTAAGCGGGTCGATGTTTCCAAGCTTCCGGACGAGCCGTTCAGTGCGCACAATTACTTCATGCGCAACCCGAGCCTCTCGGGCCGCGGTCGTGCGGGCAAAGGCGACGCGCCCGCCGCGTTCGATCACATCGGCGCACGCACCAGCTAAGGCATTTGAGCAATGAGCCGGGCCCCGCTGCGCGACGGCCAGGAAAGCGCCGTCATCGACGTCGGCTCCAATTCGGTGCGCCTGGTCGTCTATCGCATCGACGGCCGCGCCATGACGCCGATCTTGAACGAGAAGGTCATGGCGGGCTTGGGGCGCGATCTTTCGCGCACGGGCGCTCTCTCGAAGGATGGCGTCGAACAGGCGATGCGGGCGCTGAAGCGCTTTGCGACTCTGATTGAAGCGGCCGGCGTGCGCAGCGTGTTTGCGGTGGGTACAGCGGCGGTGCGCGACGCGAGCGACGGGCAGGCGTTTGCGGCGCGTATGCAAGCTGAGACCGGAATCGCACTGCGCATTCTCGACGGCGCCGATGAAGCGCGCCTCTCCGCTTTGGGCGTCAGCGCAGGTGTGGCCGATGCGAAGGGCGTTGTCGGCGATTTGGGCGGCGCAAGCCTTGAGCTAATCGAGATTGGTCCGAAAGGCGTTGGCCGTGGAGAGACCTTTCCTTTGGGCCCGCTCAGCCTCATCGAAGGCAAGGAATTCGACTACGACGACGTCACCAAGCGCGTGAATGCGAGCCTCAAGAGATCGAGCGTGCTCGGCAAGACGCGGGGCAATTTCTACGCGGTCGGCGGCGCCTGGCGTGCATTGGGGCGGATTGATATCGCGCTCTCGAACCACCCGCTTGGCGTTTTGCATTTGCATGAGATGAGCCGCAGCGAAGTGCTGAAGGTCGTCGATGTCGTGCGCAAGCAGAGTAAGCGCTCGCTGGAGAAGCTCGAAGAAGCAGCGGCGAAGCGCGCGGATTCGCTGCCCTACGCCGCTGTCGTGCTTGAACGCGTGATGCTGGAGGGCCAGTTCGAGCGCGTGTTTCTCTCTGCCTTTGGTTTGCGCGAAGGCGTTCTGATTGAGCGCATGAGCGAAGCAGCACTTCAGGAAGATCCGCTGATTGCGACAGCCGATGCGTTGGCCGGGCGCATGTCGCGCACGCGCAAATTTGGCCCCGCACTCGAGCAATGGATTGCGCCGATGTTCGAGGGGCAAACTCTGGTCTTCCCCGAAAAGCGCGAGCGTGTGCTGCGGGGTGCGGCCGCGCGCCTGGCCGACATTGGCGGGCCACTGCATCCGGATCAGCGCGTCGAAGTGATCTTCGATCTCATCCTGCGCGCGCCCCTGGCGGCGGTGAGCCACGCCGAGCGCGCGTTCCTGGCGGCGGCCATTCACCACCGCTACGACAAGGGCCCGCCACGCCACGCCACCGCCTATCTGCGCCTGCTCAATGAAGAGCAGCAGATTGCTGCGGCAGGCTTGGGGGCGGCTTTGCGGCTTGGCGCTGATCTTTCTGGGCGAAGCGAGACGCTTTTGGCTAACTTTGAGCTGCGCGTAGTTGACGGCAGGCTGCAGCTTCGGGTGAAGAAGAGCGCAGCCCATCTATTCACGGAGACGGCGCAGCGGCGTCTGGATTACGCCGCCGCCGCGCTCGGCTTGGTATCGGAGACGAAAATCATATGAGCGACACCCCGCCTGACCGCCTCGCGGTCGATCCCGACAGCCCGCACTACAACGCCGAGATTTTGGAGCGCGGCGTGGGCATTCGCTTCAACGGCAACGAGAAGACCAACGTCGAGGAATATTGCGTGTCCGAGGGCTGGGTGCGCCTGGCTGTGGGCAAGACGCTGGATCGCAGGGGCAAGCAGCTCACGATCAAATATTCCGGCAAAGTGGAACCCTATTTCCAGGACTCGACCGGCGAGCCGAGCGAGTCGTAATCGCTTGGGATAAGTCCGCGCTGGCGGGCCCATGGGCGCCGGGTCCATAATGGCCCGGTGAGCGAGGAACTCGGACCCAGAAAGCTGGCGGCGATCATGTCGATCGACATCGCCGGCTATTCGGCGATGACCGAAATCGACGAGGCGCAGGCCGCGTCGATGGTGAGCGCCTTGCGCGGCGCGTTGGAAGGCGCGGCACTCGTGCACGGCGGGCGCATCTTCAACACGGCCGGCGACGGCTTCATGCTTGAATTTTGCAGCGCCGCTGGCGCGTTGGGCGCGGCCGAGCTGCTGTGGAGCAATGTCGAGCGCGGCAGCGTGCGTGTCGGCGTGCATATCGGCGACGTGTTGGTGACGCAGACCGGCGATCTGCTTGGGCATAGCGTCAACGTCGCGGCGCGCTTGCAACAGGTGGCGCAGCCGGGCGCGACGATCGTGTCGATGGATGTGCGCCGCGCAGTACGCGGCAAGCTGGCGCAGCGACTGCATCCGGCGGGCGCCGTGCATCTCGATAAGATGGCCGAGACGATTGAGATTTTCTCGCTCGAACCTGTCGCCTCCGCCAAGCCGCGCACGCGTAAGGCAGAGCCTGTGCTGGCGGTGCTGCCGTTCGACAATGAGAGCGACGCGCCGGAGATGGATTATTTTTCCGACGGCGTGGCCGATGAGATTATCTCGACGTTGCTGCGCCAATCGACGATCAAAGTGATCGGGCGCACCTCGGCGTTTCAGTTCCGCGGCGATCGAAAAACAGAGGCGGCGCGGGTGCTGAAAGCGTCGCATGTGCTGGATGGGGCGGTGCGCTGCAGCGGCACGCGTTTGCGTGCGAGCGTGCAATTGATCGACGCGAGCACTGGGATGGCGCTTTGGAGCGAGCGCTATGAAGGCGATCGCTTCGATGCGTTCGCGCTCGAGGATGACATTGCGGGGCGTGTCGCGGCTTCGCTCAGGCGGTCGCTGACGCAAGTGGAGCGTGCACATCCGATCGATCCGGCGGCGTATGAGCTTTATCTCCGCGCGCGCCAGATCTGGTTGCTGATGAGCGATGTCGAGGAAGATCAGGCCTCGGTGCTGCTCGAACGCTGCGTGGCGCTGGCGCCGGATTTCGCCATTGGCTGGGCGACGTTGGCGAGTGTGCGGGCGTTGCTGTTGCCGCGCGACCGCGATGCGATCGGCTCGCCTGAGCATGATGCAGCGCTTGAGGCGGCGCATCGCGCGCTGGAGCTTGATCCTGAGTGCGCGCAAGCGCTGACGGCGCTGTCGCTGCTGAAGCCAGCGTTCGCCGAGCATGGCGAGAAAATCCGGCTAGTGAATGAAGCGCTGAAGCGCACGCCGAACGATGCGTCGCTGCATGTGGCGCGCGCGGCATGGCTTTATGGCGTCGGGCGGTTGAAGGATGCGGCCAAGGCGCTGGAAACGGCGAGTTTGCTCGATCCGCTCGGGCCGGCGGTTGAAGGTGTGCGCGCGAGCTTGGCGACGGCGCGCGGCGAGGTGCAGACGGCGTATGAGATCATTAGCGCAGCGTGGCGGCGCTGGCCGGACTCGCCGTTCATTTGGTATTTGATGTGGACGACGCTCTGCGTCGCTAAGCGTCCAGACGAAGCCGAGGCGCTCGCAGCACCCGGCGTGCCGCCGCGTTGGGGTGTGACCGAGCATGATGTCGGCGTGTTGCGCACTTATGCGGCGTTGCTGCACTTGAGCGCGGAAGATCGGCGGCAAGCGTTCTCCGCTATGCTGGATGCGCTGGCGCAAAGCCGTGAGCCATTACCTTTATCGAGCGTGTTGGTCGCTGCGGGCGCGGGTTGCGCTGACCAGGCTTTTGATCTGCTCAATGCTGCGCTCGATTCTGGGCGCGATCTAACTCCAGACAACCACAAGGGCTTCGGCATGGCGCGCTCACAGGCGCCGCTACAATTGTTTGTCAGCACGGGCGGGACGCCGATCTGGCAGTTCGAGCGTTTTCCAGCGCTCGCGGCGCGCTTGGGGCTTGCGCAATATTGGCTGGAAACCAAGCAATGGCCCGATTGCGCGGCCTTCGTGGACTACGATTTCAAGGGGCTCTGCGCGCAGGCGCTAAAGGCCTGAGATCGCAGTTTGTGCGCTTGCGAAGTTTGACAATTCCATCACACAAACGAATCCGAACTGTCATCGACCATCCCTAAAGGCCCGCCTCGGACTGCTGATCCGAGGGGGTTCTGGGAATGCGAATTCGTATGTCGAAAGCCGCGCTTATGAGCGCCGCGATGGTGTTGGGCGCAGCCGCGCAAGCGCACGCACAAGAGGCCGGAGAAGATCGCGGCACGCAGACGGCCGAGGATATCGTCGTTCTGGGCAACATTCAGTACCGCGACCGCATCGAAGGCGCGCCGCCGGTGCTGGAATATGGCTTGGACTTCTTCCAACGCTTTGAGCCGCGCACCGTCGGCGACATGCTGAAGCGCACGCCGAGCGCTGCGTTCGCGGGCTCCGACATCGGTGAGTATGACGATCTGCAACTGCGCGGCTTGGGCGCCGGTTACACGCAAGTCTTGATCAATGGCGAACGCGCGCCGGGTTCTGGTTTCGATCGTACTTTCTTTGTCGATCGCATTCCGGCGGAATTGGTTGAGCGCGTTGAAATCGTGCGCAGCAGCTCCGCCAACCGCTCGGGCGATGCGGTCGCGGGCGCGCTGAATATCGTGATGCGCGACGGCTATTCGCTGGATGGCGGCTATGTCCGTGGCGGCGCGCAGCTTTACAGCGACGACGAAGTCGAAGGCTTACTTGGCGTGGTGTATGGCGGCGAAGTGGGCCCCGCGCGCGTGCTGCTCGGCTTCAATTACCAAGGTCGCCACAACCCGAAGGACAAATTCTCGGAGCGCTTCGACGAACCGGGTGGCTCGCTCGACAATATCGAAGTGCAATCGGACGTGCGCGACGGCGAAGACTATACCTTCAATGGCTCGGTGTTCTTGCCGGTCGGCGAAGGTGAGTTACAGCTCTCCGGCGTGTATGTGCGCACGGACCGCGAAGAGATTGAGAATTCCGCCGAGTACGAAGGCGGTGACCTGACCACGCTTGTGCCAGGCTTTGCCTTCATCGAGCAATCGAATATGGCGTTCGGCGCCGATTTCGAGCACCCGCTGTTTGGCGGGAAATTCGAAGTCGATTTGGGCTTCGCGCGTTTCGAAGAAGACAGCACCGAAGGCGAAACCGAAACTTCGTTCGATGGCGGCTTGGCCGAAGCGTTCGAAGGCGGCGAAGAGCGCCTCAATTTCACCGACGACGAATGGACGGCCTCGATCGGCCAGGAATTCGCGCTGGGCGGCGAAACGCGCTTCGAAATCGGCGTCGACTATTCCAGCCGTCTGCGTGAAGGCATCGCATCCGAACGTGAATTCGAGATCGACGGGCCGCCGCCGTACGCCGCTGACCCCTACACCGATCCGAACGCTGAAACCGATGAGGGCCTGCTCGATGGCGGCGATTTCGAAATCGAAGAACGCCGCATCGACCCGTACCTGATGCTCTCGGGCG
The DNA here is from genome assembly GCF_004634425.1 of Vitreimonas flagellata. NCBI lineage: Bacteria > Pseudomonadati > Pseudomonadota > Alphaproteobacteria > Hyphomonadales > Hyphomonadaceae > Vitreimonas > Vitreimonas flagellata. Next base: position 323,831 of record NZ_SBJL01000001.1, read on the forward strand.
TCAACGGCCGCATGCAGTGGGAAACCGGTCTGCGTTACGAGATGACCGAGCTCGACGTGACCGATCGCGACGAAGGCGAGACGGCGTCGAACGATTACAACATCCTCCTGCCATCAGCACACCTGCGCTTTGATCTCTCGGAAGATAATCGCCTGAATTTCAGCGTCGCACGCACCGTGCGTCGTCCGAACTTCCGCGAGATCATGCCGACGACGTTTGAAGGCGAGTTCGAAGACAACGATTTCGTCGGCAATCCGGGCATCGATCCGGAAGCGGCCTGGGGTATCGATGTCGGCTTTGAGCGCCGCTTGGGCCGGGCCGGCGTGTTCGGTGTGAATTTATTCTATCGCGACGTTCAGGACGTCATTGAACTCTACAACACCGGCACGATCACCGACGACTTCCTCGACGATTACCAAGACTGGCTCGATGACGGCAATGTCGGCGCGATCGAGGATTTCGTGGACGATGAAGGCGACCCCATCGTCTATGAATACAGCATCCGCAACACGGGCGACGGCGCCGTGTGGGGTGCGGAGATCGATCTCTCGACGCCACTGACCATGTTCGGTCTCGAAGACACCGGCGTGTTCGTGAACTATTCGTGGCTCGACTCGGAAATCGACGACGAATTCGGCTCGCGTCGCTTCAACAATCAATCCGAGTATGTGTTCAATGTGGGCTTCATCCACGATATGCCGACTTTGAACACGTCCTTCGGCGCGACCTATCGCCAGCAAGGCGATGCGTTCACGCGCATCCTCGGCGAAGAGGTCAATATCTCGTACGGCGCTGATTTGGAGCTATTTGTCGAACACCGCATCGGCGAGCGCTTCTCGCTGCGCCTCACCGGTTCGAACCTGCTCGATTCCTCGAAGGACGAAGTGTTCGATAAGTTCCTGACCGAAGCCGATCAGCTCGCGCGGAACTATGACGAGTATGAATTGGAGACCGAAACTGCAGGTCCGGTGTTCCAGCTCGTGGGCCGGTACGCGTTCTAAGCGCGCGGGAGCGAGGTTAAGCAGAGCGGCGTCCAGCGAGAGCTGGGCGCCGTTTGCGTTTAATTGTCCTCGACCGCGACTTTGCCGTTCTTGAGCTTCAGCGCGAGCTTGCCGTGCTTGAGCGCCAGCGCGCGTTCGCCGAACACTTCACGCCGCCAGCCGCGCAGCGCCCCGACGTCAGCGTCATCATTGGCGGCAATGGCTTCGACATCTGATGCGGAGGCGATCAGGCGCGGCGCCACGCCGTTTTCGTCCGCCTCATAGCGCAGCAGAACTTTGAGCAGCTCAACCGTGGGCCCAACACTGGATGGCAGCGGCGGCGGACGCGTGTGCTTGTAGACCGGACGATCAGGATCGGCGAAGGCGCGATCGAGCGCGTGGATCAAATCCTGCGCCGCGCGCGAATTGCCGAATCCGCGCGGCACGGCACGCATGCGGTCGAAATCGGCGGCGTTCTTGGGGCGATGCTCGGCGATTTCGTAAAGCGCCTCATCCTTGACGATGCGACCGCGCGGTACGTCGCGTTGTTGCGCTTGGCGTTCGCGCCAGGCGGCGGCGACTTGCAGACCGAGCACGTAATCCGCCGTTGTCTTGCGCAGCTTCAGGCGCTCCCACGCCTTCTCCGGCGTCGTGTCATAGATGGCCGGATTCGAGAGATTGGCGTGCTCTTCGTCGAGCCAGTGTAAGCGATTGTCCTTCGCCAGCTTGTCGTGCATGCGCGGATAGATGTCGCGCAGATGCGTGACGTCGGCGAGTGCGTAGGTGAGCTGGTTTTCCGAGAGCGGGCGGCGGCTCCAATCGGTGAACCGCGAGGATTTGTCCAAGCGGCGCTTCAGCACCTGCTGCACCAGCGCGTCGTAGGCGACGGTGTCGCCATAGCCGCAGGCCATCGCGGCGATCTGCGTGTCGAAGAGCGGCTTCGGCAGCGATCCGCTGAGGTTCAGGAAGATTTCGAGATCCTGGCGCGCGGCGTGGAAGACCTTGAGCACGGCTTCATTGGCCATGACCTCAAAGAAGGGCTTCAAATCGATATCCGCTGATAGCGGATCGATCACGGCTTCGACGCCGGGGGCCGCCGCCTGGATCAAGCAGAGCTTCGGCCAATACGTCGTCTCGCGCATGAATTCGGTGTCGACCGCGACGAAGGGCTGCGCCGCGATCTTGCGGCACACGGCTTCCAGCTCAGCGGTTTTGGTGATGACGAGCATTAGAGTGGTGGTTGGGGCGCGCCGGGGGCTGGGTCAAGAGCAGGCGGGCGCGGGGGCATGGATTTGCGCCCTCCAGCGCGCGCTAAAAGCCACGCTGGAACAGTTGGTTGCCGTTTCGGGGACATTGCGGTAGCGCAGCGCTGATCTGCCCTGGGGGCGCCTGCCTTGACAAGCTGGGCGCCCGCATGCGCCTGTCCGCGCAAATTTCAGCCCGTTTCGACTCTCCGGAGCCCCGCATGCACGCCTACCGTACCCACACTTGCGGCGCCCTTCGCCCGGCAGATGCCGGCAGGGACGTGCGCCTGGCTGGTTGGGTTCACCGCAAGCGCGACCACGGCGGGCTGCTCTTCATCGATTTGCGCGATAATTACGGGCTAACCCAGATCGTGATCGCGCCGTCGAGCCCGGCGTTTGCGCTGGCTGAACGGCTGCGCGCCGAGAGCGTCATCCGCATCGACGGCAAGGTGGTGGAGCGCACGGCGGAAACCGTGAACGCGAACCTGCCGACGGGCGGCGTTGAAGTGCAGGCGGCAGCACTTGAGGTGCTGGGCGCGGCGGAAGAGCTGCCGTTGCCGGTGTTCGGCGAACAAGAATATCCCGAAGACATCCGCCTCAAGTATCGCTTCCTCGATCTGCGCCGCGAGAAGCTGCACAAATCGATCCTGCTGCGCAGCCAAGTGATCGCGAGCCTGCGTCGCCGCATGATCGATCAGGGCTTCACCGAGTTTCAGACGCCGATCCTGACGGCGTCGTCGCCGGAAGGCGCGCGCGACTTCTTGGTGCCGTCGCGTCTGCATCCGGGCAAGTTCTACGCGCTGCCGCAGGCGCCGCAGCAATTCAAGCAGCTGCTCATGGTGGCGGGCTTCGATAAATATTTCCAAATCGCGCCGTGTTTCCGCGACGAGGACGCGCGCGCCGATCGTTCGCCTGGCGAATTCTATCAGCTCGATTTCGAGATGAGCTTCGTCACGCAGGAAGACGTGTTCAACGCCATCGGCCCGGTGCTGGCCGGCGTGTTCGAGGAATTCGGCAACGGCAAGCGCGTGACGCCGGCCAACGAATTTCCGCGTATCCCCTATGCCGAGGCGATCTCAAAGTACGGTTCGGACAAGCCGGACCTGCGCAACCCGCTGATCCTGCAAGACGTCAGCGAGCACTTCCGCGGCGGCGGCTTTGGCGTGTTCGCGCGCATTCTCGAAAAGCCCAAAACCGCGGTGTGGGCTGTGCCTGCGCCGAACGGCGGCTCGCGCGCGTTCTGCGATAAGATGAATGCGTGGGCGCAAGGCGAAGGCCAGCCGGGTCTGGGTTACATCTTCTGGCGCGAAGGCGAAGAAGGCGGCGCAGGACCGATCGCCAAGAACATTGGCGTCGAGAAGGCCAACGCCATTCGTGAGCAGCTTGGTTTGAAGGTGGGCGATGCCGCGTTCTTCGTCGCGGGCGAGCCGGCGAGTTTCTATAAATTCGCAGGCCTCGCGCGCAACAAAGTCGCCGACGAATTGAATCTGGCCGACAAGGACCAGTTCAAATTCTGCTGGATCGTCGATTTTCCGATGTACGAGTGGAGCGAGGAAGAGAAGAAGATCGACTTCTCGCACAACCCGTTCTCGATGCCGAATTTCGACCACGAGAAATTCTTGAAGCTCGATGTGAGCGATCGCGATACGATCGAGAAGATCACGGCGTTCCAATACGACATCGTCTGCAACGGTGTGGAGCTCTCATCGGGCGCGATCCGGAACCACAAGCCGGAAATCATGATCAAGGCGTTCGAACTCGCCGGCTATCCGCAGAGCGTGGTGGAAGAGAAGTTCGGCGGCATGCTAAACGCTTTCCGCTTTGGCGCGCCGCCGCACGGTGGCTCGGCGCCGGGCGTGGACCGTATCGTCATGCTGCTCGCGGGCGTCGAGAACATCCGGGAAGTGATCGTCTTCCCGTTCAATCAACAGGCTCAAGACCTGATGATGAACGCGCCAGGCGAAGTGACGCCGAAGCAGCTGAAAGAACTGCACATCCGCGTGGTCGAGCCGCCGAAGAGTTGATTATTCGCAGACGCGTACGCGCAGGCCCTGCGGCGCTTGCGTTTCCGCATCGCCGCAAGCTTGGTTCAGCTGCGCTTGGGTGAGGCCGCGGGCTTCGGCGAGATCGGCGCCGGAAATGTTGGCGCGGGTGAAGGTCGCGCGCGTGACGTCGGCGCTGGTGAAATTCACGAACGTCAAATCCGCGTCGGTGAAATTGGCTGCGACGAATTCGGTGTCGCTTGCGTCGGCGCGGGTGAGTACGGCGTTGGAAAAATCGGCGCCGTTGAACACCGAATTCGACATCTTGGCGCCGGCGAGGATGCGCCCCGAGAGGTCGCAATCCTCGCACACCCCGCCATAAGCCGGTGAAAGCGCGATGCGTGTCGAGCCGCCGAACGGCCAGAACGCGAGCGCCTGGCCGCCAAACGCAACGGTCAGCGCAGCGCCCGCGATGGCGAGGAGGCGGAATTGTGTCAACACGTGGACGCGGATAGGTCCGCCCAAGTGTTCGCGCCAGTGAAAAGTGGGTAAGCGAGGATTGTTACTTATTGTTTCAAGCCGTGCGCGCCAGTCTAACCTGTGGGCAATGTGGATGTTGCGGCTCCGCAAGAAGTATTCGCATTAGCCGGCAAGTCGCAGGTTTGCGTGGGGCCGATAGTGCGCCAACCCGTTCGGTTACGGGCGTGCGGAGTGGCTCACGCCGCAGGATAAACAATTTCGGCGCAATACGATTGGCGCATAGAGATTTGTGGCGAGGTGATGCAGGGGCTCTTTGCATTTCCAGCAGCGCGCGTTGAAGGCGTAGACTAGCAAGAATGTGGGCCAGGCGCCCCAAATGCCAACCGCAACGGCCGATGCCCCGGTCGCTTCGAGCGCCATCCCCAGATACGCAGCGCCGATGAATACGGGCAGCGTGGCTGCAATTAATGCGTAGCCGATCCAAATGCGCGCGCTGTTGGACATGCCCTAGCTTAGTCGCGCGTAGAGCCGACGCCTAGCCGCCGCTGGCCTCGCCTGTCGCGCCGCAGGCGGCGCATTTGCCGGAGTGTTCGACGGTGAAGTGGCCGCAAGCGCCGCAGGGCTCGTTGCGATAGCCGGTGGCGGCTGGGCGCGCGGGCGCTGCCGCCGGCTTCTCGTCGCGACGATCGCGGGTCTCGGCAGCGCGTGGGCGCAGCATCACGAGATTGTCGGGCGATGCGCCACGGGCGAAGCCGCGCGAGATGAGGCGTGCGGCGCTTTCGGCGTCTTGCGCGTGCTTGGAGAGGCCGTCGCTGCGCGCTTCGAATGGATCGACCTGCGCGAGATCGGCGCGGCCGAGATACGAGACCGCGAGTTCGCGGAAGATGTAGTCGAGGATCGATGTCGCGTGGCGGATCGTGTCGTTGCCGCGCACTTCGCCGGCGGGTTCGAAGCGCGTGAACAGGAACGCGTCGACATATTCTTCGAGCGGCACGCCATATTGCAGGCCGATCGAGATTGAGATCGCGAAATTGTTCATCAGTGAACGGAAGGACGCGCCTTCCTTGTGCAGATCGATGAAGATTTCGCCGAGTTCGCCATCGTCATATTCGCCGGTGTGCAAATAGACTTTGTGACCTCCGACTTGCGATTTTTGGATGTATCCTTTGCGGCGTTCCGGTAAGCGGCGACGGCCTTTGAAGGCAGGCGCTTCGCTGACGGAGAGTGTGGCTGGCGACGGAACGGCGATCGTTTGCGGCGCTGCCGGCGCGGCTTGCGCGGCCGGCCGGGCTTCCTCGGCGACATCTTCTTCCAGCGCCGGAAGCGTTAGCGTGATCGGCGGCGCTTCGGCGCGGATGTTGATGAGCGCAACGCCCGCGGCTTGTGCTGCTTTAAGCAATTCGGCGCGGCGTTCGGCCCCCGCTTCACCGAGCGCGATGTCGAGCGCGGTGCGTGCGTAGGGCGCTGTCGCGGCGGCCATGGCGATGCGCGCATCCGGCGCGATGTCGCGGTCGCTGGCGAAGATCGCGGCATGCGCGTCGGCAAGGGTCGGTGCGCCTTTGAGATCGCCCGCGCCCATACAGAAGGCTTCGGCGGCGGCGATATCATCTTCGCTGAAGCCGAGTGTCTTCAAGAGATCACCGCGCTTGCCGGCGGCGACGTCAGGCGGAAGCTTTAGCACTTCTTCGCAGAGCTCAGGGCCGATCACGAGCGGGTGCACGGCGGCGCGCAGATTGAAGGCGTCGGCGGCGGCTTCTTCGATGGCTTCGAGCGCAGGCTCGGTGAGGCCAAGCTTCTCGAGGCGTTCGAGATTGACGCCCGGCGCGCCGCGCAAGGTACGGCGACCTTCGACGTGAAGCGTGAGCGCGTTGATCTCGTCGGCATTGTAGCCAAGCGTGGCGAGGCCTGCGCGTGCGTCGTCGCTGAGGATGCGGCCGAAACGGCCGTCGTCGCGCTGGCCGAAACCCGCAACGCCTGGCGCGGGTGCGGCGCCAATGGCCGAAACGCCCAAGCGTCGCGCGCTGCCGATGTCGCGCGCAAAGGCGATGGCGACCGAGGTGCGCAAGCCGGCATTTTTGGCGCCGGGGAGTCCGCGATAGATCGTCTGAGCACGCGCGGCGATGGCGCCTTTGAGCGATGCGGCTGCATCACGCGCAACTTTCAGCGACGCTTCTTCAGCGCGCTTCGACTTGCTCCATTCCGGATAGGCTTGCTTCGCATCAGCAAGCGCGGCGCTCTCGGAGATCGCGGTGGCGTGCGCGAGCGCTGCGACCGAGGCGGCGAGCGTGCGTCCTGCATCGCTGTCGTACGCGAGACCGGCGCGCATCAGCAGCGCGGCGACGCCTTCGAGGCGGATGAGGATGGGGCGACGTGGCGCGCCATGTGCGCCGTGCGCAGCGTCGAGCGCTTGCACGAGCGCGCGGATCGCGGCTTCGAAGCCGGCGATGTCGAAGCCCTTGTCGGCATCATGGAAGCGCGCGAGCGCGATGCTGGCGCCGATGACGCTGGTTTCGTCATTCGCGGCAAACGCGCCGGTCGGATCGATGGCGCTGTCGCCAAAGGCGGTCAGCGTATGCGCGCCGGGTTCGGAGGCAGCGATGGCGACACGGCGGCGTGCGGGATCGGCGCCGGCGTCGAGCGCTGCGCTATAGGCGCCGCGGCTCACTGCGCCGGCGAGTGCTGCGAGAATGTCCGCATCGGGTGCGCCCGCGAGGCGCGCGGCGGCGGCTTTGCGGCGTACGCCGCCATTCTCGACGTTCAAACCGTTGCGCACGGCTTCGATGGCGAGATCCGCAAGCGCGGTGTCGAGTGCGCGTGCGCCGGCGGCGAGCGCTGCGCCCGCGCGAATGCGCGCGGCTTCGTCGGCGACAAGCGCTAACGATGCGTCGCCATCAGCGCGCACGAGAATGGAGGCGCCGTCGCGGCCTTCGGGATCGGCCATGCGTGCGGCGGCGTCGAGCGCGTCGAGTGCGGCGGACGAGGGATTGCCGGCGATGCCGATCTTGGCGCCGGCGGCGAGCAAGGTTTGCGCACGCGCGATCGCGCTCAATTCTTCGCGCTTATCTTTGGGCCAATAGAGCAATGCTGCGGAAAGTGCGAGCTCGGCGCCGTCGGCCATTGCTGCGCGCAGGAGCGGTGGATCGAGTGTGACCTGGCCGGCGGCGATCATTGCGTTAAGGCGATCGGCGAGCGTCTTGTCCTCAGCCCAGAACCCAAGCCTTGCGGTAGCCCGCGCTAGCGCTTTGGTGATGCTGGGGCCTGACGGCGTGTCGATGGCGATCCCGGCTTCGAGCGCAGCCTGCACCATTGCCTCGGACCATTGCGCGGGCGCTTGGGCGATCGCGCGCGAATCCTGATCGAAGTCCTGAGCCATCGGAGTCTCCTTCGGGCTCGGAACATACGCTTGCGTCGCGTGTCGGATCAATATCTAGTATGGAACGACCTGGGATTATCCCAAGATATTGTTTCGCACCCGCACTGGACGCCGTGCGGGCGCTTCGTCATATTGCGCCCGCCGCGAACCGGGGCCGCAATACTGGCGCGGAGGAGTCTCATTTCAGCCCATGCTTAAGCGCATCTTCACCTGGTGGAACGGCGCCACGATCGGAGCTCTGGTCGATATCGGTCGCCGCGGAGCGTTCGTGGGCGAGGACGAACAAGGCAATCGCTTTTACGAAGAGCGCCGGCCGAGCATCGAAGGCCGCAAGCGCCGCTACGTCATTTATAACGGCCTGGCCGAAGCTTCGCGCGTGTCGCCGGATTGGCATGGCTGGATGCACCACACGATCGCTGAACCGCCGACGGTGCAGCCGTTGAAGCGTCAGAAATGGGAAAAGCCGCACGAGCCGAATTTGACCGGCACCGTGTTCGCGTATCGCCCGAAGGGTTCGATCGCACGTGGTGGTGAGCGCCAAGCGTCAAGCGCGGACTACGAAGCGTGGACCCCGGATGCTGCGGAGCCGCGCTCATGAACGCCGGTTTCGAGCGTTGGGGCGAGACGATCGTCGGCGCAATCGTTGCGTTTGTGGCGGTTGGTTTCTTCGTGTTCGCGGCTTCGCAAGCGGGCGCGACGGGCAGCGCGAACGGCTATGAATTGACGGCGCGGTTTCAGCGCGTCGATGGCGTCGGCGTTGGTTCCGACGTGCGTGTCTCTGGCGTGAAAGTCGGCGTGGTGCGTGCAGTGGGCCTTGACCCCGACACGTATGACGCGCGCCTGACGCTTTTGATCGACGGCGGCATTCAAGTGCTCGACGACAGCACCGCGCGCATCGCGACGGATGGTTTGCTTGGCGGCGGTTACGTCGCGATCGAGCCGGCTGGCTTTGATGCGCTGGCCGCTGGCGGTGAAATTCCGAACACGCAAGGTTCGGTCGATTTGCTGACTGTGCTCGCCAGCTTTGCGCAGGGGTCTGGGCAAAGCCAAACTCAGGAAGAAGCGCCACCACCATGATCCGCACGCTTGTCGCCGCGTTTGTGTTTTTTGCCGCCGCCGTGGGCCCAGCTCACGCGCAGCGCGCTGTCATTCGCGGTCTCGACAAGATCACCGGCCACGCACGCGATTACACGTTGACGATCGGGCGCGCTGAACGCGTCGGTTCGCTCGAAGTGATCGCGCGCGCCTGCACCAAGAGCGCGCCGGAAGAAACGCCGGAAGTGCGCATCTACGTCGAAGTGTTCGACAATCCGCCGGCGCGCGAAGGCGAAGAGGCGACGCGCCAGGAAATTTTCCATGGCTGGCTGTTTGCGTCGAGCCCCGGCCTCAACGCCGTCGATCATCCCACTTGGGATATCTGGGCGATCGACTGCCGCGCGTAAGGCGCACTTCATTCCGTAAGCAGATCGTCGCTTTTCGCGTGCACGCGCGCGAACACGTTTAAGCTTGCCTCCCGAAAGGGAGGTCGAGCCATGCGTGTGATGGGCCATAATGTGCTGGCGATTATCGTCGCCGCGATCGCAATTTATCTGATCGAGTTCGTTATCTTCGCGGTGTTGATGACGCCGGAACAATATCAAGCTTTGGTCGGACTATCGCCGGAACAAATGCATCCCGACCGCATGCCGTTCGGGCCGATCCCGCCGGTGCTTTTCGCGATTGGTTTGTCGTTCGCCATCAAATGGCGCGCAGCGGTGGGTTGGATGGGCGGCGTCATGACGGGCTTGCTGATGGCTGTATTCTTTGGCCTCGCGGCGAGTTTCTACCCGTTCGTCTATGGCTCGCACGATGCGGCCTATTTGGCGGTCGATCTCGGGCATTACCTCGTTTGTTTCGGCGTCGCGGGCGCGATTTTGGGCGCTTGGAAATAGGGTTTCCGTGACAGGCATGGCCGTTCGCGCTAAGCGGGCGGCCATGCGCATTCTCTGCACCAATGACGACGGCATCCACGCGACGGGCTTGGCGATCCTTGAGAAGATCGCGCGCACGTTTAGCGATGATGTGTGGGTCGTCGCGCCCGAGAGCGAACAATCGGGCGCGTCGCGTGCGTTGACACTCACTGCGCCGATCCGCGTGCGCCAAGCTGGCGACAAGCGCTTCGCGATCACCGGCACGCCGACCGATTGCGTGTTGCTTGGTGTCGAGCATCTGATCGAAGGCGCGAAACCTGATCTTGTGCTTTCCGGCGTCAATCGCGGGCAGAACATCGCCGAAGACGTGACGTTCTCCGGCACGATCGCCGGCGCCATGCAGGGCATGCAATTCGGCATTCCTGCAATTGCGCTTTCACAAGCGCGCGGTTTTCGCGGCGAGGAAGCGGCGATACCTTGGGAAACGGCGGAGACGTTCGGCGCGGGCGTGGTTGGCCAATTGCTGAAGCATGGTTGGCCCAAGGACGTGCTGATGAATGTGAACTTTCCCGATTTGCCGCCAGATGAAGTGAAGGAAGTCGAGATGACGACGCAGGGGCGTCGCGATCAACACGTCATCTACGCGGATAAGCGCACCGATCTGCGCGGCGGCTCGTATTTCTGGTTGGGCTTTCGCGGGCAATTGTCGAGCCCGCCGCCTGGGACGGATCTGCGCGCGATTTATGAGGGCCGCATCTCGGTGACGCCACTGCACATCGATCTCACGCACATGCAGACGATCCACGATCTCAAAGGTGTCCTGGGCGGTGCGCCGCCGAAGGCGGAGTAAAACGTGAGCGTCGATCCTGCACGCTTGATGCGCTTCGTGTTGGAGATGCGCCAGGCTGGCGTGACCGACGCGCGGGTGTTGGCTGCGCTCGAACGTACATCGCGCGCGCATTATGCGCCGGAGCATCTGGAAGGCTTGGCGTTGGATGATGTGGCGCTGCCGATTGGGCATGGGCAGAACATGACCAAGCCTTCGGTGATTGGGCGCATTGTGTCGGCGCTTGAAGTCCGCGCGGATGACGTTGTGCTGGAGATTGGCACCGGCTCCGGCTTTCAGACCGGCGTGCTTTCGGACCTCGCGCACAAAGTGGTGTCGGTCGAACGCTGGCGTGACCTTGCGGCCGAGGCGCGCGGCAAGTTTGGGCGCGCGCGGCTGATGCGGACATACGCGCATGTCGGCGACGGCTATTCTGGCTGGGAGGACGACGCGCCGTACGATCGCATCGTGGTCAACGTCGCGGTGGAGGAGATTCCGCCGGCGTTGCTGGAGCAATTGAAGCCGGATGGCGTGCTGGTGGCGCCGGTGGGCGATCGATTGATCCGCTATCGCAACGGTGTGCGTGAGGATTTGGGGCCGGTGAAACTGCCGCCGATGGAGCGCGGCGTGGAAGACGGCGAGGCGAGCCCAGCGTCTTAATTTGCCGGCCGGCGCGATTCTGAGCGAAACTGGGCGACGATGACGCGCGCTGTTCTCCTGCTTGCGCTGCTGGCCGGCGCCTGTGCTTCGGCGCAGCCGGCGCCGATTTCGTATGGTCGCGGCGAGGCGGCGGCGCAGCGCGCGCCGACGCGGATCGAAGATCGGCGAACGCCGGCGCCCGTTGAAACACGCGCGTCGGCGAGGACGCCGGCGGTCCAAGAGGCGCCGGATTGGGCCGTGGGTGAGGGCACGCCGCTCTCGGCTTGGGCGCTGCAGCCGGGCGATGCGCAGCCTTATGATCCCGCGAACCTGCCGCGCACGCATCGCGTTGGCGCCGATGAATCGCTCTACGACATTGCCTCGCGTTACCAAGCGCCGCTGCGCGCGCTGATTGATCAAAACAATCTGGAACCGCCTTATGCGCTCACGCCAGGGCGCGAGCTGCGTTTGCCGCCGCCGCGCTTTCACACCGTGGCGCGCAACGAAGCACTCGAGGACATCGCGCGCGCCTACAATGTCGATACGCGTTCGTTGGCGTTGTTGAACCGGATGGAAGCGCCTTATCGCGTGCGCGCCGGTGATCGCATCGTGCTGCCGGCGATGGCGCGTGCCGAGGTTGCGCCCGCAGCGCCGTCCGCGCGCGTCGCGGCTGCACCCAACGGCGCGCCTGCCATGCAAGCGGCGAATGCGCATCTGGCCTTGCCGATGCGGGGGCGGATCGTGGCGCGGTTTGGCGCGCAGCCGAGCGGCGGGCGATTGGACGGCATCGAGATCGCGGGCAGCGAGGGCGACCGGATCAATGCGGCGGCGGACGGCGATGTCGTCTATGCGGGCTCCGATCTTCCCGCGTACGGCGAACTGGTATTGGTTCGCCACGCCAACGACCTTGTCACCGCCTACGCGTACACACGCCGGGCGCTGGTGCGGGAAGGCCAGCGGGTCCGCGCCGGCGAGGCGATCGCCGAATTGGGCGCCCGCGCAGAGGGCGGCCCCAGGCTGCTGTTTCAGGTGCGACAGGGCAGCACGCCGGTCGATCCGGCGCCGCTGCTAGGGCTGACAAATTAAGGGCTTAGCTGCGGCGAAACGGCGCGCGCTTTCGTCTTCGGCCGATTGTATTGGCAGGCGCTGGCTATATATTCGCCGCCTTCTCGGGGCAGGACGCTCCGCACCTATATAAACTGTCGCCCGCCGCCCGTCGGCCCGCAGACACGCGAGGATCAATGTTCATTTCCGAAGCTTATGCGCAGACAGCCGCCGGCGGCGATCCGACCACGGCGGTCTTCATGCAGATGCTGCCGCTCATCCTGATCGTGGTCGTGTTCTATTTCTTCCTGATCCGCCCGCAGCAACAAGCGCGCAAGCGGCACATGGACATGATCGCCAATCTGAAGAAAGGCGATGTCGTCGTCACCTCGGGCGGCTTCATCGGCAAGATCAAGTCCGTGCAGGACGACGAAGCGCGCGTTGAGCTCGCGCCGAACGTCGAAGTCCGCGTCGTGCGCGGCACCATCGCCGAAGTCCGCGGCAAGACCGAACCTGCGCCTGCGAACGATTCCAAAGCGGATTAAGCCTCATGCTGCAAGTCGCGCGCTGGCGCATCATCCTGGTCGCTGTGGTGACCGTGCTCGGGCTTGCGTTCGCATTCCCGAACTTCCTGCCGCAAAGCGCGCGAGACAATTTGCCGGGCTTCTTGCCGCGGCAGGGGATCAATCTCGGTCTCGATTTGCAGGGCGGCTCGCAGCTGCTGCTGGAAATCGATCGCGCGGCGATGCAGCGCCAGCAACTCGACAACGTAGCCGACCAGATGGCCGCCGTGTTGCGCGACGCAGAGCCAGCGATCCGCTACACAGGTCGCGGTGTTGTCGATGACGCCGCGCGCGTGCGCTTGGTCGATCCGACGCAGATGGAAGCGGCGCGGCGTTTGTTGCGGCCGCTTTCGCTGTCCAGCACCGGCGGCGCGGAGATTCTCACCTTCACCGAAGGCGAGGATGGGCTCATCGAGGCACGCATCACGCCGACCCACATGCGCGAGCTCAGCCGCCAAGCGGCGCAGCAATCGATCGAAGTCATTCGCCGCCGTATCGACCCGACCGGCACGAGCGAAGTGACGATCGTGCGCCAAGGCGACGAGCGCATCGTTGTGCAGGCGCCGGGCGTCAGCGATCCCGAAATGCTGAAGGACCGCATCGGCCAAACCGCGCTGATGACGTTCCACATGGTCCGCGAAATGAGCCCGGAAGAGGCCGCCGCCGGCCGTCTGCCGCCGGGCACTATGCTGGTGCAGCCCTATCCGGGCGGCCGCGGATCTGGCCCTGAAGTGGTTGAGCGCCGGGCGCGCTTTACCGGCGAACGCCTCGTCCGCGCCAATCCGTCAACAGACGGTCAAACCGGCGAATTCGTGCTGAGCTTCCAACTCGACAGCCAGGGCACCACGCTCTTTTGCCGGATCACGCGCGAATTCACCGGACAGCGCTTCGCTATTCTGCTCGACAATCAGGTGCTCACGGCGCCGACGATCAACGAACCGATTTGCGGCGGTACGGGTCAAATCTCGGGGGGCTTCACCGCGCAAACCGCCAACGAATTGGCGGTGATGCTGCGTGCGGGCGCGCTGCCAGTGCCGCTCACCGTGATCGATGAGCGCACCGTCGATGCGAGCTTGGGTCAGGACGCGATCAATTCGGGCACAACCGCTTCGATCATCGCCGGCGTTGTAACCTTCGTGTTCATGGTGCTCGCCTACGGCCTGTTTGGCGTGTTCGCGTGCATCGCGCTTGTCGTGAACTTCGTGCTGCTGATCGGCGCGATGAGCGCGGTCGGAGCGGCGCTGACTCTGCCCGGCATCGCCGGTCTCATCCTCACCATCGCGATGGCCGTCGACGCCAACGTCATCATTTACGAGCGTATGCGCGAAGAGGCGCAAGCGGGGCGAAGTCCCGCGCTTTCGATCGATGCAGGCTTCGCGCGCGCCATGATCACCATTATCGACGCGAACCTGACGACGATCCTGGCGGCGCTCATTCTGTTTCAATTCGGCGCAGGGCCGGTGCGCGGCTTCGCGTGGACGCTATCGATCGGGGTTATCACCTCGGTGTTCAGCGCCGTGCTGGTGACGCAGCTTTTGATCGCTTGGTGGTTTCGCATCGCGCGACCCAAGCAAATGCCGATCTAAGAGGACGGGAAAGACATGGCTTCGTTCTGGCCTCTTATTCGCCTGCTGCCGAAGAAAACGAACTTCACCTATGTGAAGTTCGCGGGTTTCGCCGCTGTGCTGTCGATCTTGGCGGTCGCCGCCTCGATCGTCTCGATGTTTACCGGCGGCTTTCGCGCCAATCCGATCGAGATCTATCAGCAGGCGGAGGGTGCTCCGCTCGCGCGCGTTGGCGCGATCCTGGAGCACGGCTTCAATCTGGGCATTGATTTTCGCGGCGGCACCTCGATCCTGATCGAGGCGCCGGGGCCGATCGACCAGGAAGCGCTGCGTGCGCTTGGCCGCACCGCGCAGGACGGCGACGTGGAAGTGCAGGGTACGACCTGCCGACCCGTCAATGGCCCGCCCTATTGCGCCATTCTGAACTTTGAAACCGCGCCAGATCAATCCGCCACGGTCGAGGAAATTCGCGCCGGATTGGGCGGCGTCGCCCAGGGGGCGCGCATCGCCAACGTGGACTCGGTCAGCGCCAAGGTGTCGGAGGAATTGTTCTCCGGCGGTCTGATTGCGCTTGGCCTCGCGATCCTACTGATGCTGGTTTACATCTGGTTTCGGTTCGAATGGCAGTTCGGCCTGGGCGGCGTGCTCGCGCTCTTCCACGACGTTATCCTGACGCTTGGAATGTTCTCCATCTTCCGGCTGGAATTCACGCTGACGATCATCGCAGCGCTGCTGACCATCGTCGGTTATTCCATGAACGATACGGTCGTCGTGTTCGACCGTATCCGCGAGAATTTGCGCAAATATAAAAAGATGCCTCTGGGCGAGCTGATTGATCTTTCGCTCAACGAGACGCTTTCCCGGACCATCATCACCGGCTGCACCGCGCTTTTCGCACTGATCGGCTTGTATTTTATCGGTGGCGAGGCTCTTTCGGGCTTCGCGCTCGCCATGATTTTCGGCATTGTCATCGGCACGTATTCGTCGCTCTACGTCGCGGCGCCGGCGATCCTGATTTGGGGCGTCAAGCGCGGGCGTGAAGGCGGCGAAGCGCGGGGAGCCCCGCAGACCGCGGGCTAGGCTGAGCCGCCTCGCTCCCTGCGTTCGGGCTGGAGGAGAGGGCATGGCCTGGTTTTTATCTAATCTGCGTTACGTGGCGTGGACGGCTCTGGCCGTTGGCGCGCTGCTTTTGATTTATTTTGCAATGGGCGTCGCCGGCTTCGGCTTTGGCGATCCCGGCTTCTGGGAGGCGGTTTGGCGTTGGTCCCATGTGCTTGTCGGCATCATGTGGATCGGCCACCTCTATTATTTCAATTTCACCCAGATCCCGAACATGCCGAAGATTCCGGACGAGCAGAAGCCCGCCGTCACCAAGGTGATCGCGCCGGCGGCTTTGTTCTGGTTTCGCTGGGGCGCCATGGCGACGCTGATCACCGGCCTCGCGCTCGCTGGAAACCAAGGCTATCTGCTGCAGGCGCTGACGTTCGGTGCGACGGATGATCCGAGCTTCGCTGTGCCGAAGCACATTTTGATCGGCATCGGCATGTGGCTGGCCATCGTGATGTGGTTCAACGTGTGGTTCATCATCTGGCCGAACCAGCAAAAAGCGCTGAACATCGACAACAAGTATCCTGATCTCGACGCCGCCGCGAAAGCCGCGGCCGGCAAGACGGCGATGCTGTTCTCGCGCACGAACACGTTCCTGTCCGTGCCGATGCTCGTGGCGATGACGGGCGCGAGCACGCTGTTCTAGGGACAGCGAGTAGCGAATAGTGAGTGATGGGTGGGGGCGCTGCGGAGACGTGGCGCCCCTATTCGCTATTCGCTACTGACTATTCGCGCATGGAAGCTTTGGGCACTCTCGTTCGTCGCGTGGACGAAGATCGCTGGTTGGCGACGCGCTTTGCGCCGGCGGATGCGCGCGCGAAGCTGATTGCACTCTACGCCGCCTATTACGAGATCGCACACACGACCGAAGCGGTGCGCGAAGCGGCGCTCGGCGACATTCGGCTCGAATGGTGGCGCGCGGGCGTTGCGGAGATCGCCGAGGGCAAGACGCCGCGTGCGCCGGCACTGGCCGCGTTGAAAGAACGCGGCGTGCCGCTCGGTGCGCTGCCCCAGATCATCGCCACGCGCGCGCGCGATCTTGATCCTGAACCGTTCGAAACTTGGGTGGAGCTCGACGCCTATATCGACGGCACGGCCGGGGCGCTGATACGCGGCGCGATCGAATCGTGCGGTGCTAGCGTAGACGAGGCGACGCGAGAATTTGCGCAAAGCGGTGCGCGCGCCTGGGGGTATGCGGGCTTGCTGCGCGCGGCGCCGCATTGGCAGGCGCGAGGGCGGAGCGTTATTCCCCGTGAAGGCAGCTTGGATGAAATGAAGCAGCGCGCGTTGACGGCGTATCACGCAGCGCGTGGAGTATCGCGCAACGTGCCGGGCAACGCCTTCGCGGCGATCGGCTACATTGCGTTCACGCCGCTCTATCTGAAAGCGATGACGCGCGAACGAGATGTCTCGCTCTTTGCGCGCCACACGGCGCTGATCTTCGCGTCAGCGACCGGCCGCGTTTAGCGCTGCGCTTGGCGTTCGCGCGCTTCACGAGTTGCTTCGCGCAAACGCGCATTCAGACGGGTCTCATCGAAGCCTGAAATCAATTCGCCATTGATGACGAAGCCCGGTGTGCCGCTGATCTGGAAATTCACCGCATGCGCGCGATTGTCTTCGAGTATGGCGGTGATCTCCGTCGATTCCATGCCACGCCGCATGCGGGCGACATCGATGCCGGATTGGCGCGCGATGCGGTCGATCTCGGCGCTCGTGAGCTCTCGGTTGAGTGGGAAACTCATCAGCGCCTGGTGGAATTGCCAATAGCGGCCTTGCGGGCGCGATGCGAGTACGGCGCGCGCCGCTTCCATCGATTCCGCTGAGAGGATTGGCAATTCCTTGAATACCACGCGCACGTCATTGCGCGTGCGCACGACGTCGCTCAGCCATTCGAGCGCCGCGTGGCAATAGGCGCAGCGATAATCGTAGAATTCAACGATCGTGACGGGCGCATTGGCCGGCCCCAGCGCGAAATCGCGTGGGTCGTTGCGGATTTGCTGCCAGCGTTCAGCGGTGACGCGCGCTTCGAGCGAATCCAACGCCTCGCGCAGCACATCGGGATTGCGCACGAGATACTCGCGCACGATCGCGCGGATTTCCGCTTGCTCCTGCGCGTTGAAACTTTGTGCGGAGGCTGTTGGCGCGAAGCCGACGAAGCAGGCGAGGGACAAGGCAGTGAAAACGCGCGCCATCAGGCGGTCTCCATCAAATCGGATCTGACGACATGACCGCTTTCAGCCGTTCGGGCAAGGCGACGCTTTAGCTGCGTCGCCGCTCGGCGCGCTCGCGCACTTCATTGCCGGCGAACGTCACGATGTCCGTGGCGCGCTGGTAGGAAGGCGTGTTGCGCGGCAGTGTGCGGCGCGCGCGTTCGGCGAAATTGAGCGCGGAGCTGTAATCGCCAATGGCGAAATTCTGCTCTGCCGAAGCGAGTTCCGCCAAGCCTTGCTCGCCGCGCAGATCGCGCGCTTGCGCCAACTCGCGCCAAGCGAAAGCGTTGTCCGGCTCGCGCGAGACCACTTGGCTGAGGATCGTCACCGCCTCGTCAGCGCCTTCACGCTCGTGTGCGGCGACCAAGGCGCGGGCGAGGTTCACTTGCAGCAGCGGCTGGTTCGGCAGCAACTCAAGCGAGCGGCGGTGATAGGCGATCGATTCTTCGGCGCGGCCATTTTCGAACAGGATTTGGCCCATCAGCTCTTGATAATAGGGATTGGCGGGATCAGCCGCGATCAGCGCGTCAAGTTCTGTGCGCGCGCGCGGCAAATCGGAAACCCGATAATAAGCCACGGCGCGCGCGTAGCGTGCGAACTCTGATGTATCGCGTAGCGGATAGCGCGCGAGCGTTTGGCCTTGCGATTGGATGAAGCCGACAAGCTTGGCCTGCATGAATTGGAAGCGGCGCAGATTGTCCGGCGTATCGACAACCTCGCGATGCGCGCCCGTTTCGACGCGCCGGCGCAGCGCTTCGACGCGGTCCGATGAATAGGGGTGGGTCATCATGTAGGGCGGCATGCGGCGCGTCATGAATTCATACGGACGCATGTTGCGGTTGAAAAAGGTGATGAGGCCGCGGCCGGATTGACCCGAGCGCTCAAGGAAGTCCGCGCCGGCTTGGTCGGCGGCCGATTCTTGCACTTGCGTGTGACGCACGAAGTTCGACATCGCAAATTGCTGCGAGCCGGCAATCAACGCCGCACCCGCTTGCGGCGCGCCTGCAGCCATCGCCAACACGCCCAAGCCAATCGAGATCAGCATCGGGCCCATGGCTTGGCCCATCGCTTCGCGCGAACGCGCCAAGTGGCCGCCCGAGATGTGGCCGGTTTCGTGCGCGAGCACGCCAATAATCTCGTTCGGATTCTCAGCGGCCATGATGAGGCCGGTGTGCACGAAGATGTTCTGACCGCCGGAGACGAACGCGTTCACGCTCGAGTCGTTGACGATATAGATCTTCACGTCGTTCGGATTGAGCCCCGCCGCTTCGAGCAGAGGGTTCGTATAGACTCGGAGCGTGTCCTCGATTTCGGCGTCTCGGATCAGGCCTTGGGCCGACGCCTGGTTCGGCCAGGCGATGATCGCCAAAGCCGCGAGCGCGACGAATGCGCCGCCAGCGTTACGAGCGAATGCGGACGCCAATTTCGCGAGCATGCTCGCTCCTTCGATCTGATCAGCCTGTCCCCCGCCGCCACGATTTGAAAACCGTTTGCGGCGGGAACAAGGCTTACCGCTAAAGCGGCGTATGGCCGCCTATTTCTTCGACCAGCGAGAGAGCCGCGAGAAGAATTTGTCGCGACGCTCCTGGTCCGGTTCGTAAGTCGGCGCTTCGGCGACAGCCGCCGCCGGCTCAAACGCCGGTTCCGGCTCCGGCGCGGGCACGGGCGCTTCGACGACCGCGGGCGGGGGCGTTGCTTCAGCGGCCTCGATCACCGCCGGGTGCACGATGATCTCGGCCTCCGGCGCGTTTTCGACAACAGCGTCAGACTGCGCGGGTGCGTTGCGTTGGCGTTCGGCACGCTCTGGGCGCTCGCCACGTTCCGGGCGTTCCGGCCGCGGCGTGAGATGCTTCAGATCGGCGCTGACGAAATCCAGCCATTCGCCGCCGTCCACTTCATAGACGCGTCGGCCACGGCCACGACCGCGGCGACGGCGTTTGCCGTTGCGGCCACGCTCATTGCGATCGCCACGCTCTTCGCGTGCGGCTGCAGGGCGCGCGTCGGCGACCTCCGCGTTCTCTTCGCGTGGCGCATCGCCGTCTTCGCCTTCGCGACGACGACGTCCGCCACGGCGGCCACGACGGCGGCGACCACGGCGCTCGCTGTCGCTGTCAGCATCGCCATCGGTCTCGCCGACGGCGGCTGTGCGTTCAGATTCTTCTTCGTCTTCGGGCTCGTCCGCCGCGATCGCAGCGTCGGCCTCTTCTTCGGCCACTTCGACAGGGCGGCGTCCGCCGCCACGACGAGGCTGTTCCTGGACTTCGGCCTCTTCGTCGCCGTACGCGCCGGCGCCGATATTGATCTCGAAATCGCCCGCGTGCATTTCCGAGGCCGCGATGATGCGCACGCGCACCTTGTTGGCGTCCTCGATCGCGCCGAGCGTTTCGCGCTTTTCGTTCAGCAGATAGAGCGCGACATCGGTAGCCGTGCGGACTTCGATTTCGCGGTGCTTCTGCTTAGCGGACGCCTCATCGAGTGCGCGCATGATCGCCAGCGCCGCGGATTCGATAGAACGCGTGCGGCCAGTGCCTTGGCAATGTTCGCAGACATGGCTGGTGCCTTCGAGCACACCGGTGCGACGGCGTTGGCGCGAGAGCTCAAGCAGACCAAATCCGCTGATCTTGCCCATTTGCACGCGGGCGCGATCAAAACGGAGGTTGTCCTTCATGCGCTTCTCTACGGCGCGGTCGTTCTTCGACTCCTCCATATCGATGAAGTCGATCACGACGAGGCCGGCGAGATCGCGCAGACGCATTTGGCGCGCGGCTTCGTCGGCCGCTTCCAAATTGGTTTTGACCGCCGTTTGCTCGATATTGCGTTCGCGCGTGGCGCGGCCGGAGTTCACGTCGATGGCGACGAGTGCTTCGGTTTGGTTGATGACGATATAGCCGCCGCTCTTCAACGTCACGATCGGGGAATAGATCGATTCAAGCTGCTTCTCGACGCCAAGCTTGGCGAAGATTGGCGTTGTATCTTTCCAGAGCTGCACGCGCTTGGCGTGGCTCGGCATCAGCATGCGGATGAAGTCTTTGGCTTCCTTGTAGGCGGCTTCGCCGTCGACATGGATGTCCTCGACGTCTTTGTCGTAGAGGTCGCGGATCGCGCGCTTTACCAGCGAGCTTTCCTCGTAGATCAGGGCCGGCGCCACGGACTTCATCGTGTCGTCGCGGATGGTTTCCCAGGCGCGCGAGAGATATTCGTAATCGCGCTTGATTTCCGTCTTCGTGCGCTTGGCGCCCGCGGTGCGGATGATCAGGCCTTGGCCTTGCGGCACTTCGAGTTCTTGCGCGATCTTCTTCAGGCGCTTGCGGTCCGTCGCTTGCGTGATCTTGCGCGAGATGCCGCCGCCACGACCCGTATTCGGCATCAGCACGCAATAGCGGCCCGCGAGCGACAGATACGTGGTGAGTGCGGCGCCTTTGTTGCCGCGCTCTTCTTTCACCACTTGGATCAGCATGATCTGACGGCGGCGAATGACTTCTTGAATCTTGTAACGGCGCGTCAGGATACGACGGCGGCGCTCGTCGCGCGCCTCATCGTCCTCTTCCTCGTTTTCGCTTTCTTCTTCCGCCTTCGCCAGCTCGGCCTTGATGGCCTCCTGGTCGTCGTGCGGGATCGCGTAATAATCGGGGTGGATTTCCGAGAAGGCGAGGAAGCCGTGGCGATTGCCGCCGTACTCAACGAAGGCAGCCTGCAGCGACGGCTCAACGCGCGTCACCTTGGCGAGATAGATATTGCCTCTGAGTTGTTTCTTGCTGGCGACCTCGAAATCAAAATCTTCAACGCGGTTTCCGTCGAGCACCGCGACCCGAGTTTCCTCGGGATGCGCGGCGTCGATCAACATTTTCTTGGCCATGGAGGGCTCCGTGGGCGTCGCGCGTGCAGGCCCGCTGGCGACCGAAAACGGCCGGGCGAGGGGCGGCGAAGCGACGCGAGATGTGTGAGAGAAGGCCCACGCGCGCGTTCGGGCGAGCGACGGCCCGGAGGCCGTCGGCTGCCAGATTAAACGCACTGCGGGTCATATAGTGCTCCGAACTGGCGCCGCCCGAGGGGAGGCGCTTACGCTCCGGTGATGGGACGCACGTCTTGAGGCCGGGGTCGGGCGCTGGTGAAAGCGCGCCGCGGGCCAGACGCCGATCCGCTTAGCGGGAGCGCGCCGGGCGCTGCTCGGGGACGCTCCCCGTCTGCGCACGCGACGATGAGGCACCATGCATGATTTGAATTTGGAAAGAAAGCGTGACGGTCGGCTCATTCCGCATGGGATTTAAGCGTGCGCGCGCCTTGGGCGCCGGTAATCGCTGGCGGCGTCGCCACGGGCGGCGGAGACGCTGCATCGGGTGTGTGGTTAGCGTGGGATTCACCTTCCCTTTCAACTGGATAGCAAGCCGTTTGCAGTAGTTTAGGCTACTCATGGACGTTACTCGTCGTCACCTCGCCCTCGGCGGCCTGACTTTGCTCGGCGCACAGGCCGTCTCCGGCCGCGCCTGGGCGGACGCCCCTGCGGCCGTGCGCGGCGTGCTGGTGCAGGAGAGCGGTGCGGCTTCGCGCGTGACCGTGGCGCTCGATCGCCTGGCTGAGGCTAGGACATTTTTCCTATCCGCGCCGGACCGATTTGTGATCGACTTGGCCAATTCGCGCCTCGCTCTAGCGGGCCGCGGCGAAGGGCCGGGCGCTGGCGTGGTCCGCCGCTACCGGTATGCGCAGCGCCCCGATGGGATTTCGCGCCTCGTGCTCGATTTGGAAGCGCCGGCGAGCGTGGTCCGCCAAGAACTCGGCAGCCGCCGTGCTCCTGAACTCAGCTTTGACATCGCGCCGAACGCGCCGATGGCGGTCGCCGCCAGCGCTGCGCGCCGCGAAACCAATGGCCGCAATGCGCGCCGCCGCACGATTGTCATCGATCCGGGACATGGCGGGCGCGATCCAGGCGCCATCGGCGTGACAGGCGTGCGCGAGAAGGACGTGGTGCTGGACGCCGCCTTGAAGCTACGTGACGCCCTGGAAAGCCGTGGCCGCTACCACGTTTTGCTCACCCGGGACGCCGATCGCTACGTCGAACATGCCGATCGCGTGCAATATGCCCGCGCCCAGCACGCCGATCTCTTCATCTCGATCCACGCGGATTCCAATTCAAACCGCGAGGCCGCTGGAGCCTCTGTCTATACGCTTTCCGAGCGTGGAGCGGCGCGCGCGCAGGGTATGATGGCGTCGCAGAATTGGGATGTGGATTTGGGCGATGCGCCGCGTAACGGCGTGGTGGGCGACATCCTGGTCGATCTCACTCAGCGCGAGACGACCAATCGTTCCGCACAATTTGCACAGACCGTCATCCCGCAGCTCCGCCAGGTCGCGCCTCTGCTGCGAAATACCCACCGCAACGCTGGTTATTTCGTGCTCTTGGCCCCGGATGTGCCGGCGGTGCTGATCGAAACCGGGTTCTTGTCGAACGTGGCGGATGAGCGGCGCCTGTCCCAGCCACGGGAACGCGAGGCGATGGCCGAGGCCATGGCGCGGGCGGTGGACACCTATTTCATCGGTCCACAAATGTACGCGGCGCGCGCCTAAAATCAGCGCGAATCTTAAGCTAGCTGGGCTAGGCTGCGGCCTGTCCGCTCCGAGCCATACTCGCGCCGCATTGGCGCGCGAGGCCGGCGCGAACTGATCTAATAGCGCGCAGAAGCGGGGCGCCATGTCGCGAACTGAACGGTACCGAGACGAGTATGACGACGACCGCGATTATCGCGGCCGCGACGATTATCGCGAACCTCGGGGCGGCGGCTGGCTGCGTAAGGCGCTTGTCGGGCTTGGCATTTTCGCTGGTGTTTCAGCGCTTGCCGTTGTCGGCTTTCTGATCGCGGCGCTGCAGGGCTTGCCCTCGCTCGCTGACCTTCAAGATTATCAGCCGCCGGTGACGAGCCGCGTCCACGCCGGCGATGGCGCGCTGGTGGCGGAGTTCGCTGACGAGCAGCGCGTCTTCGTTCCGATCGAACAAATTCCAGATCACGTGAAGAACGCGTTCGTCGCGGTTGAAGATGCGCGCTTCTTCGAACACTCGGGCCTCGATTATCAGGGGTTGGCGCGCGCTGTGCTGCGCATCCCGCTCGATGTCATCCAAGGCCGCCGCATCCAGGGCGCGTCGACGATCACGCAACAAGTCGCCGGCAACATGCTGACCGGCCGCGCTGCGGAATGCTCCGGCGGCATTGGCGGCGTGTTCTGCGCGGTGTGGACGAAGCTGCGTGAAGGTTTGGTGGCGCAACGCATCGAGCGTGTGCTCGATAAGGACCGCATCCTTGAGCTCTATCTGAACCAGATTTATCTCGGCAACCGCGCCTACGGCGTCGCTGCGGCTTCGCTCAACTATTTCGACAAGCCACTCTCTGAGCTCACCGTGTCGGAAGCGGCGTATCTCGCCATCCTGCCGAAGGGCCCAGCAAATTATCAACTGCCGCGCAATCGCGAGCGCGCTATCGATCGGCGCAATTATGCGATCTCGCGCATGGTCGAGCGTGGCTACATTACTGAGGAAGTCGCCGCTGAAGCGCGTGCGGCCGATCTGGTGACCACGAACCGCTTGGCCGGCGATGAATTCGTCGCGGCCTCGTATTTCGTGGAAGAAATCCGCCGCCAAGTCGAAAACCAATATGGCGCCGACGCGCTGTTGCGCGGTGGTCTCTCGATCCGTTCGACCATCGATACGCGCCTGCAATTGGCGGCGGCGCGCGCGTTGCGCGCAGGCCTTGAAGATTACGATCGCCGCCACGATTGGCGCGGCCCCATTGGTCGCGGCGACGCCAGCGGCGATGTCGCGGCGCAATTGAGCGAAGCACGCCGGCCGCCGTCCTTGTCGAATTGGCGCCGTGCGATGGTTACGCGCGTGGCTTCGGGCGCGATCACGGTGACGGATGACGCCGGCGAGAGCGGGCGTCTCACGGACAACGATGCCCAATGGGCCGCGCAAGGTGGACGGCGCGACGCTGATCGCCGTTTGACGGCGGGCGCGATCGTTTACGTTACGCGCAATTCTAACGGCCGCTACGCGTTGCGCCAGGTGCCGGAAATCCAAGGTGCGCTCGTCGCAATGGATCCGCACACAGGCCGCGTGCTGGCGATGGTTGGCGGTTATTCGCTGGATGACGCCAACGGTTTGAACCGCGCGACGCAGGCGCAGCGCCAGCCGGGTTCGTCGTTCAAGCCGATCGTCTACGCGGCGGCGCTCGATTTTGGCCTGACGCCCGCGACGTTGGTCGATGACGGCCCGCTCGCGATCGAAGCGGGCGACGGCACCAATTGGTCGCCGGAAAACTATACGCGGGAATTCTATGGTCCGACGACGTTGCGTCGTGGCTTGGAATTGTCCCGCAACGCGATGACGGCGCGCGTGGCCTACGAAATGGGCCCAGAGCGCGTGCTACAATACGGCCAACGCCTCGGCATTTATGGCGACAACACGCAAGCTGTGTTCTCGTTGGCGTTGGGCGCCGGCGAAACCACCGTCATGCGCATGACCACCGCGTACGGCATGTTCGTGAACGGCGGGCGGCGCATTCAGCCGATCATCATCGACCGTATCCAAGATCGCACCGGGCGCTCTGTGTTCCGCCGCGATCAACGCGAATGCCCGAATTGCAACGCCGAATGGGCGCGTCAGCGCGCGCCGACGTTGCCGGATACGCGCGAACAAGTGCTCGATCCGGTCACGGCCTATCAGATCGTCTCGATGGCTGAGGGCGTGGTTTTGCGCGGCACGGGCACGAGCATCGCCGCACTCGGCTTCCCGCTGGGCGGCAAGACCGGCACAACCAATGACTATAAAGACGCGTGGTTTATCGGCTTCTCCCCGGACCTCGTGGTGGGTGTCTGGGCGGGCTTCGATACGCCGCGCGACATGGGCGAGGGCGAGACCGGCGGGCGGATCTCGGCGCCGATCTTCCGCGACTTCATGCGCGAAGCGCTGCGCGACACGCCGCCGACGCCGTTCCGCATTCCTTCGGGCGTGCGCCTGGTACGGATCGACGCGATGACTGGTCTGCTGCCAAACGCGGCGACGACGACCACGATCCTCGAAGCGTTCCGGCCGGATACGGAGCCAACGCGCGATGTGGCGTCCTCGCCCTTCGTGTTCGGCGGCACCGATCCGATCGATCCGCGCGCGCTCTCAAGCCTCACCGGCGAAGCGCCCCGCGTGGATGCGCCGCGTCAGGAAGAATCCGAGGATCTGGGCGGACTCTACTAAGATTGGACTGGAGGAGGACGCTTTCACAGCGGCCCTCCTTCGCCTATCTAAGCCCCTCAGATTCAGAGGGACTTCCAGAATGCGCGCTGACATCGTCGCTTTGGCCGATCAAATCGAAACCGCCGTGGGCTTGCTCCGGAGGCGTCTTTGACTGGGAACCGTCCCAAGTCAGATTAGATGAATTGAACGCGCTCTCGGAGCGCGCCGATTTCTGGAACGACCCTGAAAAAGCGCAGAAGCTCATGCGCGAGCGCAACAAGCTCGACGCCGGCATGAGTGCGATCATCTCGCTCGAACGCGATCTGCGGGACTCGCTTGAACTTGCCGAGATGGCCGAGGCGGAAGGCGATGCGTCGCTGGTCGATGAAGCGCACGCGACGCTGAAGAAGGTGCAAGAGCGCGCCGCAAAGGCCGAGTTGGAAGCGCTGCTCTCCGGCGAAGCTGACGGCAACGACGCCTACATCGAAATCAATTCCGGCGCCGGCGGCACAGAGAGCCAGGATTGGGCGTCGATGTTGCTGCGCATGTATATGCGCTGGGCGAACGCGCGCGGTTTCAAAGTTGAGCTGCTTGAAGAGCAAGCGGGCGATACCGCCGGCATCAAATCGGCGACGATTTTGGTGCAGGGCGAGAACGCTTACGGCTGGCTGAAGACCGAAGGCGGCGTGCATCGCTTGGTGCGCATCAGCCCGTACGATTCAAACGCACGCCGGCACACGTCGTTTGCGAGTGCGTGGGTCTATCCGAAGATCGACGACACGATTGAGGTCGAAATTCTCGACAAGGACGTGCGCACGGATACCTACCGCGCCTCGGGCGCCGGTGGTCAGCACGTCAACAAAACGGACTCGGCCGTGCGCCTGACGCACATTCCAACGGGCATCGTCGTGGCGTGCCAGGCCGAACGCTCGCAGCACAAGAACCGCGCGGCCGCGTGGGACATGCTGCGCGCGCGCATCTACGAAGCGGAACTGCAGAAGCGTGAAGCAGCGGCCCAGCAGCTCGCCGACAGCAAAACCGAAATCGGCTGGGGCCGGCAAATTCGTTCATACGTGTTGCAGCCGTATCAGATGGTCAAAGATCTACGTACAGGCGTCGAAACCTCAGACACGCAAGGCGTGCTCGACGGCGATCTCGATCAATTCATGGCGGCCTCACTCGCGGCGCGTGTGGCCGGCGCCGGCCACGCCGAGATCGCGGACATCGACTGATCTTGGACCGCTGGCGTCCTCGCCGACGCGATGCTTCAGCGTGAACCGACGGCGCAGAATGAAATAGTCTCGCCGGCGGGGACGCCGGCGGTCCAAGACAAAGAAAAGGGCCCGGCTTTTGGCCGGGCCTTTTGAGTTTGTATTCCAACCCAAATCAAAACTAGCTGGACGCGCCCGTCACGATGACGCCCGACACCATGCGGTCGTCGCTCGAGGGCTCGCCGAAGACCGAATTGCCGCCGCCGAAGTTCGACGCGGCAGGGCGCTCAGAAACAATCTGCGGCGACGCGGGCGCGCCGGGGCCAGATTGCGAAAGCGGATCTTGCAGATAACGGCACTGGCCTTCAAACACCGCGCCCATCTCAACAGAGAGCGATTGGTGGACGATGTCGCCCAGCACGTGGGCGTTGCGGGCCAGCATGACCTTACGCGCGCGCACCGAACCTTCGACGCGGCCGTGCACGGTGACGCTTTCAGACACCACGTCACCCTTCACCATGCCGGTGTCGCCGACAGTGAGCGAGCCGCCGCGGACGTTGCCTTCAATCTCGCCGTCGATCTGAAGCTCGGCGCCATCGGCGTCGATGGTGCCGGTGATCTTCACACCGTTCGCAATGATCGAAACAATTCCAGCTCGGCTCACGGGTTGCCTACGTTGTTGCACAGGATCAGGAAGCGCCGGCACATTCGACTCCGTAGGTCTACCCTTGTTCGTGAACATGCCGTCCTGCCCTCAGAAAGTTGATTGGATCAACAGGACGGCCACGGAACCACACTTCGTAGTGCAGGTGAGTGGCGGTGCTGCGACCCGTGCTACCCATCGACCCAACGCGTTGGCCAATCGCTACGCGCTCGCCACGCTGGACCTGGATATCGCGCAAATGTGCGTACCGAGTCTTAAAGCCGTGGCCGTGATCGATCTCGACCGTATAGCCATAGCCAGAGCGGGTGCCAGCGAACACAACAGTGCCCGGTGAGGTCGCCACGACCGGCGCGCGCTCGAACGCCGCCATGTCCAGACCCGCGTGGAACGTCGGGCGGCCAGTGAACGGATCGATGCGTTGGCCATAACCTGAGGTTTCGCGGGAATCGACTGCCACCGGCACAGCCAGCGGGGTCGAGTTCGCAATGTCCGCCATGCGGCGGGACTCGGTGACGCGCGCGGCCACTTGCGTGACGCGCTCGGCGAAGGCGGGGTTCAGGCCGCTGTCGCGCAGATAGGCGACGAAATCTTGCGGCACGAGTGGGCCGCCCACTTCGGCGCCGGCCTCCGGGCCGGTCAGCGACGCCATCGACACACCGGTCATGCGCAGCACGCCGCGGACGTGCTCGGACCGCTCAACGACCTGGTCTTCCAGTTCGGAGAGGGTGCGCTCTTGCTCGGCCTCAAGGTTCTCAGCGCGGGCGCGGAAGCCTACGGTGGTAACCTGATACGGTTCGGACGTGATGGCGCGCGACTGGCGCGGTTCGGCCTCGTCGATCGAGGCGGCCATGATGATGCGGGCGCCGTCACGCTCGATCGGGCGGGTGGCCGCGAGTTGGATGCTGTCGCCGCCGGCATACTCGAGCAGTGAGCGTAGAACTTCGTGGCGGCTTTCGAAATCGGCCGTGGCGCGGTCGAACTGACGGGTGCGCTCTTCGAGGAGGGCCTGAGAGGCGGCGGCCTGGGCGCGGGACTCATTCAGCCAGCGGTCGTACTTGGCGCGTTCGCGCTCGACCTCGGAATTGCTTGCAGATTGCTGCGCGCCATCGAGTACGGTGTTGGTGGTCGCATAGACGCACCAGCCGGCAATGCCCACGGCGCCAAGCGCCAGAAGAGCTTGCTTGCTCGGAGAAAGAGATACGTAGCGAACAGAACCACCGCTCCGGTGATAGATCTGCCGCTCCGGGAATACACGATCGAAGAACGCCTTAGCGCGCGATCCGAACTCGCTCATGGTCCGCCACCGCCCATTAACCGAGACAAAGTTTACGTTAGCCCCACCAACAATTTGACTGAACAGGAAACCCTCTCGAATTGCAACAGGGGCAGGCTGGGGTTTACTGGAATTTCAGGGTGTTTAACGCGGCGCCTGTCAAATCCGCGCCAAATAAGGGTTAATGACGCAAAACTTGGGCAGAAACGTCAGCCAGCCTTAACTTCTTTCAAGACGTCTTCCACATGTCCGGGCACCCGGACCTTCCGCCAGACCTTCGCAATCTTGCCCTTTGAGTCGATCAGGAAGGTGGCGCGCTCGATGCCCATGAATTTGCGGCCGTAGAGCGTTTTCTCGCCCCAAACGCCGTACGCCTCGGTGACGGCGCCGTCTTCGTCGGAAGCGAGCGTTACACTTAGCCCATGTTTGGCCGCGAACTTGTCATGCTTGGCGACTGTATCTCGCGATACGCCAATAATCTCGGTCTTCGCGGCTGCGAAAGCCTTCGCCTTTTCAGTGAAGCTTAGTGCTTCTTGGGTACAACCCGGTGTGTCGTCTTTTGGATAGAAATAGAGGACGACGCGCTTGCCCTTGAGGCCAGCCAAGCTGACGCGCCCGCCCCCGGCCGTCGGCATATTGAATGGGGGTGCGGGGTCGCCGGGTTTGAGTTCCTTCGCCATTGACCGTCTCCAGGCGCGCGGCGCCGCCGTTGCGCGCTGCAACGGTGCTGGAAACGTGCTTTGCGTCAACTCGGCAGAGCACGCTAGACAGGTTCGAGGGGCGTCGGAGATGTGGCGATGATACGCCGCTCGACGCTGATTGCTGTCGAGATTTTGCTCGGACTGGTCGCAGCGCTTGCGATCGGCGTAGGGATCGCTTGGTGGCGGCTCTCGCAAGGCCCGATCGATCTCGGCTTCATTCGGCAACAGGTTCAGTCCGAACTGAGTGCGGCGCGCTCGGGCCGGCCCGTGGGGCTGGAGCGGGCCGAGCTTGGCTTGAGCCCGCGCGGCGGCCTCGAAATCCGCGCTGTCGGCATCACGATTGAGGACGGGCGCGGTGGCGTGCTCTCGCGCTCGGACGAAGCGCGTCTTGAGTTGGCCGTACTGCCGCTGTTGATCGGGCGCGTGCAACTGGCCCGCGCCGATTTCGACGGCGGCGAATTGAGCATCGCCCGCAAGCTCGACGGGGCCGTGCACATCGCGTTTGGCCCAGAAGGCACGCCCGCGGACATCATCATTCCGCCGCCGCCCTTGGGTGAGACCTTGGAAGAGCGCGTCGGGCGCATGCTCGACGGTTTGGAGGCGACATTCCGTCCGGTTGGCGCAGGCGGCGGTTTGCGCGGGCTTTCGCTGCACAACGCAAATCTCGTCGTGGTCGACGATGCTGGCGGCGGGCGTTGGACCGCGCAGGGCGCCAATCTCGAACTGGCGCGTCGCGGCCGCACGCTTGAACTCAGCGCCGACGCGCGGCTCGAAGGCGATCGCGGCGCAGCACCCGCAAGTTTCCGCGTCACCACCGACACCCGCTTCCAAAGCGCCGTCGTCGAATTCGGCGCCGAGAATGTCTACCCGCGCGCGGTATTCTCCGAAGCGGCGCTGGGGCCTTTCGCCGGGCTCAACGCACCGCTGACGACACAAATCTCAATTGGCCTTGATCGTGGCGCCGGCGTGAACCGGTTTGAAGGCGAAGCCACGATCGGGCGCGGCCAGGCCGACATGGGCGGCGGTCGCTTCGATCTCGCCGGCGGGACGCTGCGCGGGCGCTACGATATCGAAAGCGACGAACTCATTATCGATCAACTCGCGCTGAACGGCGCGCGCACGCGCGTTGGCGGTGAGATCCGCTTGCGCGATGTTTCGGCGATCTTCCGCGCGGCGCCGAACGAAGAAGCGCCGTTCAATGTCTCGCTGCCGTCGCTCTCGCTCGATGTGCCGGGCACGTTCGAGCAGCCGATCGCGTTCCGCAATGTGCAGGCGCGGGGCGCGGTTTCAGGATCGCAGCGCTCGATCCGTTTCACGCGCCTGCATGCTGAAACGGGCGAGGCTGTCGTTGAGGGCACTGGCCGGCTCTATTGGGCGGAGGCGGGCGAAGGCGAGAACCGGCGCGTGCGCCCCGGCTTCGAATTGAACGCGACAGTGGCCGGCGTGCTCGATGCGCGCGTGGTTACGCAAGTCTGGCCGATGGGCCTAGGCGAGAGCGCGCGGTCGTGGTTGTCGCGCGCGGTGCGCAGCGGTCGCGTGACCGATGTCGTCGCGCGGCTGGACATTCGCCCGTCGGATTTGGCGGCCGAGGCGTTCCGCAACGATGCAGTGGATGTCCGCTTCAACGTGGCTGACGCGGAGCTGCAATTCCTGAGCACGATGTCTTCGGTGACGAACGCGCGCGGCGCCGGCGTGCTGCGCGGCAACCGCTTTGACATGAACGTGCCGGAAGCGCGCATCAACGGACTTGTGGTCACCAATGGCGTGGTCGAGATTCCGCAATTCAAACCGCGCGGCGCCTTGGCGACCATTTCCGGACGCGCCGACGGCGACGCGCGGCGCGTGCTGGAAATCTTGAATCAAGAACCGCTGTCGCTCGGCGAGCGCCTGCCTATCGATGCGGCGAGTGCGACGGGCCGTGCGAGCGTGAATCTGCGGCTGCAGCGGCCGATGCTAAGCGAAGTGCCGTTCGAGCAGTGGCGCTTCACATTGGATGGCCAAATTCGCGACTTCGCCGGCAATATGACGACGCGGCGCATAGCGCTAAGCCAGGGCCAATTGCAAATCCGCGGCGATCAGCGCGCGATCACGGTGAGCGGCCCGATCCGCGCGGGTTCGTCGCAAATTGAGCAGGTGCGCTGGACGGAACATTTGAATCGCCGAGGCCGCGCCTCGTCCGAGTACCAAATCTCCGGCACTTTCGATGCGAACGATTTGGAGCGTTTGGGCTATTCGATCGCGCAATATGCGGAAGGTCGCGTTGACGTCACCGTCACCGGCGAAGGCCGCGGCTTCGACATCGACCAGGCGCAGATCGAGGTCAATCTCACGCAGGCGGCGGTTGAATCGCCCTGGCAATTCTGGACCAAGCGCGCAGGGCACGCCGCATCAGTGCGCTTCGTTGTCGAGCGCCAGGGCGATGGCGGGCTGTTGTTTAACAATCTGGACGCACGCGGCGCGGGGCTCCTTGCGCAAGGCCGTGTCCGGCTCGCGCGCGATAATCAGATCGCGGAAGTCGATCTCTCGCGCCTGGCGATCGAAGGTCGTTCTGATGCGCGCCTGAACGCGCTGCGCGCCCATGACGGCGGGCTCGACATAAATATCCGTGGCGCGTTGTTCGACGCCGCGCCTTTCATGGACGGTGAAGCCGAGCCGCCGGAATCGCGCGTGCAACGCACGGCTGCGGCGGCGACTGTTACTGCGACGCCGGAACCGCCGGTACGCGCCAACATCATCGTCGATCGCTTGAAGATGCGCGGCGACGCCACGCTCGGTAATGCGCGTGTGCAAGTCGTGACCCATCGCGGCGCGCTGCAAATGCTCACAGCGGAAGGCCGTTCGCCGAGCAATGGCGCGTTTTCGCTGGGGTTGGGCCCGCGTCCTGGTGACCCGCAGGGGCGCATCCGGTTGCGATCGGAAGACGCCGGCTTTGCCGTGGCGGCGCTCACGGGCGCGGACAACATTATTGGCGGCACGGCGTCCGCTGATGGCGATTGGCGCACCGGCCCGCCGAGCCAAGCGCGCTTCAATGTTGAGATGCGCGACTTCCAGGTGGTGCGTTTGCCGGCGATGGCGCGTTTGTTGTCGTCGGCAGGTTCGCTGACGGGCTTGGTCGACACACTCAATGGCGACGGCATCGGCTTCAGCGTGTTCGAAGCGCAGATGGTCTATGCCAACGAGCGCATCACCTTCACCGAAGGCCGTATGACAGGGCCGTCGATGGGCCTCACTGGCGCGGGCGCCTATAACATCGAGCGCGATGATCTCGATGTAGATGGCGTCGTGGCGCCGTCGCCGATGTTGAACCTCTCGATGCTTGGCGAAATTCCGGTGATCGGCGATCTCTTGGTGTCGCGTCGTGGCGAGGGCGTGTTTGGCATGACCTATTCGATCAATGGCCCGGCAGCGCAGCCACGCGTCGGCGTGAACCCGGTGTCAGCGCTCACGCCGGGCATTCTGCGCCGCATCTTCGAGCCTGTGACGCCGCGCGATACGGGCGGCGGTCACTCGTTCACGCCGGATGCGCCGCCCGAAGGCAGCGCACCGCCGGAAGCACTTGCGCCAGCAGCCTCCGCGCCGTCGCCAGCGGAAACGCCAGCGTCGGTCACGCAGAACACGCAACCGGCGCCAGACAGCGAAACCGCGTCACTGCCTTGATTAGCCCACGCGCAGCAGCGCGTGCTTCTTCTTACCGAGTGAGAGCTTAATCGCACCGTCGACCAGATCGGCCGTGCTGATCGTCGCCGTTTCATCCGTGACGGCCTGGTCGTTCACGCGCAATGCGCCGGCGGCGATGTGGCGCTTGGCTTCGCCGTTCGACGCCACAAGCTCCGCGCGTTGAAAAGCGGCGCCGATGCGCAGGCCTTGTGCGAGTTCGTCATTGGTGACGTTGAACGTCGGCAGGTTTTCCGACGTCACGCCTTTGACGAACGTATCGTGCGCGGCTTGTTCAGCCTTCAACGCTTCGTCGCGGCTGTGCAGCAGCGCCGTCGCTTCGGTGGCGAGAACTTTCTTTGCGTCGTTGATCTCGGCGCCTTTCAGCGCTTCGAGGCGCGCAATCTCATCGAGCGGCAGATCGGTGAAAATCTTTAGGAACCGGCCAACGTCGGCGTCCTCGCTATTGCGCCAGAATTGCCAATATTCGTAAGGGCTCACCATGTCGGCATTGAGCCAGACGGCGCCTTGCGCGGTCTTGCCCATCTTGGCGCCGCTGGCGGTGGTGATCAGCGGTTGCGTCAGACCGAAGAGTTCGAAGCCCTCCATGCGGCGCCCGAGCTCGACGCCGTTGATGATGTTGCCCCATTGATCGGAGCCGCCCATTTGCAGCGAGCAATTGTAGCGCTTCTTCAGCTCCACGAAGTCGTAAGCTTGCAAGATCATGTAATTGAACTCGATGAAGCTCATCGGCTGCTCGCGCTCGAGGCGGAGCTTCACGGAATCCATCGAGAGCATACGGTTGACGCTCATGTGGCGGCCGACCGTGCGCAGGAAGTCGAGGTAATTGAGCGGCATCAGCCATTCGGAATTGTCGACGAGGATGGCGTCGCTCTCGCCCTCGCCGAAGCTCAAGAATTTCTGAAACGTGCCGCGGATCGAATTGGTGTTTTTGACGATCTGCTCTTCGGAGAGCATCTGGCGAATCTCGTCCTTGCCGGAAGGATCGCCCACGCGCGTGGTGCCGCCGCCGAGCAGCACGATCGGCTTGCCGCCAGCTTGCTGCAGCCGGCGCAGGTACATGATCTGGGTGAGGTTGCCGACGTGCAGCGAGGGCGCCGTCATGTCGAAACCGATATAGCCCGTCACGCCCTGCGCGGCCGCCTTATCCAGCCCTTCGAGATCGGTGCATTGGTGAAACTGCCCGCGCGCAGTGACGCTGCGCAGGAAGTCGGATTTCAGATGGGCATGGTCGGCGGTCACGAGATGGGCTCCTGGGGATGTATTGGAGGCCGGGACCGTCTCTTGTCGAGGGCACGTTCCGGCCATTTGGGGCGGACGTGCAGATGCGCGCCGCTCGCTTAAGCCTGCGAGCGGCAATAAAGCGGGGTGAGGGTCGGGCGGCGCGACATGGAGCGGCTTGCTAGCGGCGCGTGCGGGCTTTCGTCAAGCGGACGCCCGCGCTGAAAGATTTTCGCGATTATTAAGCCTCGTTGGTGCAGGAGAGGGCGATGCGCTTGGGCCTGACGCCTCATCCCGACTTTCCCGCTGACGCGATCACCGCGCTGGAGGTCGAGATCGCGCGTGCTGGGCCGGAGCGGCTTGAGCTGGTTTATCGCGTGCGCGGGGACATCGCCGGCTTACTCGTGCCGGCGACGGCCGACGCCGAGCGCACGGATGGCTTGTGGGCGTCGACCTGTTTTGAATTGTTCGCGAAGCCCGCCGGCGGCGAGGCCTATTGCGAATTCAATTTTGCACCCTCGTCGCAATGGGCAGCGTATGCGTTTGATGAATATCGCGCTGGGATGCGAGAATTGGCGTTGGAGACGCCAGCGATTGATATGTTGGCGACCGATGATGCGTTTGAGTTGCGCGTCGCTGTCGAGGCGTCAGCGTTGCGCGCGGGTGCGCATATGGCGGTGACGGCTGTGGTTGAAGAAGCAAGCGGCGCAAGGTCCTATTGGTCGGTGCGGCATGCGCCCGGCAAACCAGACTTTCATCACGCGGAAAGCTTCGCGATTGAAGCGCCGGCGAACGAGGTGGGTGAATGACGATCAGTTTTCAGGTCGATGACGCGATCCGCAAAGTCGCGCAGGGCTACGCCAACGACACGGTGCGGTTCGCGCTCCAGCACCACCATGTCGATCTCGACGGCACGGACAACAGCATCCAATTGCTGGAGCCTATGTTCACGCATCTCGACGAGGATCGCGCACGCGAGGCGCCTTCGATCGAGCGCATCGGCGAATTCTCGAAGATGTTCGGCTCCTATGTCGGCGAAGTGTATCGCCAGAACCACGGCGCCCAATGGGGGCTGGTGACTTGGCGCGGCGAGACATTTCCGGGGCTCAAAGCGAGCAATGGAAAGATTTTCTGGCCATGGGGTCGCGTGCAATTGCGGCTGACCGCCGGGCCCAGCCAAAACCTGTGGCCGTATTATCAGGGCTTGATCGCCGGGGACGAAGCGCAATGAAATTTGGCATCGATCGTCTGCTGGAAGATGCGAGCCTGCGTGCGCCGCTCGTGGGCAAACGTGTGGCCTTGGTGGCGCATCCGGCGTCAGTGACGCGCGATCTCACGCACTCGCTTGATGCGCTGGCTGCGCTCGGCGACATCCGCGTCACCGCCGCGTTCGGTCCGCAGCACGGCATGCGCGGCGAGAAGCAGGACAATATGGTCGAGAGCGCGGATTACACCGATCCGCGCCACGGTGTGCCGGTGTTCTCGCTCTACGGCGACGTGCGCCGCCCGTCCGGTCAGATGATGTCGACTTTCGATGTCGTGTTGATCGATTTGCAAGACCTCGGCTGCCGCATCTACACGTTCATCACCACGCTGCTTTACATGCTTGAAGCCGCGGCTGAGCACGGAAAGGAAGTGTGGGTGCTCGATCGACCAAATCCGGCAGGACGCCCGATCGAAGGGCTCACGTTGCGCGCGGGTTGGGAGAGCTTTGTCGGGGCTGGTCCAATGCCGATGCGCCATGGCCTGACGCTTGGCGAATTGGGCTTTTGGTTTATCGAGCATTTCAAGCTCAACGTGCCGTATCGCGTGATCGAGATGGAGGGCTACAAGCCCGACGCCGCGCCTGGCTTCGGTTGGCCGATTGGCGAGCGCACGTGGGTCAACCCGTCGCCGAATGCGCCGAACCTTTGGATGGCGCGCGCGTATGCGGGCACGGTGATGCTGGAGGGCGCGACGCTTTCAGAGGGTCGCGGCACGACGCGGCCGCTCGAAATTTTCGGCGCGCCGGACATTGATGGCCGCTTGGTGATCGAAGAGATGCGCAAGCTTGCGCCGCACTGGCTAAGGGGTTGCGTGCTGCGCGAGTGCTTCTTTGAGCCGACGTTCCACAAGCACGTGAAGCAGCTCTGCAGCGGTGTGCAGATCCACACCGAAGATCCCGCGCACTACAATCACGACGCGTTCAAGCCGTGGCGCGTCCAAGCGCTCGCGTTCAAGGCGATCCGCAATCTCTATCCGAGCTACGATCTCTGGCGTGATTTTCCGTACGAGTACGCGTTCGGCAAATTGCCGATCGATGTGATTAACGGCTCGCCGCTCTTGCGCGAATGGGTGGACGATTCAAACGCCACGCCCGCCGATCTCGACGCGCTCACGCTGCCCGACGAACGCGCCTGGGCGGCGGAGCGCGCAAAGCATCTGCTCTATTAAAACCAGCCCTTCTTCTTTTTCTTTTCAGGCTCTGGCGCCGGTGCTGGCGGCGGAGGCGCTGCTGCGCGCTGTGGCTCGGGCGCGCGCGCGGCTTGCGGTGCGGGCTGTGGCGCCGGTTGCGGTGCGGCTGGACGCGGCGCCGGGGCGGCGCCTTGCGTAGCCATCTTGTCCATGCCGATCTTTATCTGCTCTTGGATTTGCGGCGGGAACGGCGTCGGGCGCGGATCGTCCTGACGCGCCGGTCGTGTCTGACGCGGCCCCAATTTATCAGCAAACCACATGATCGATCCCCTCTCGTTGCGGGGGCGCATCATGCTGAGCGCAGCGCTGGATGCAAGCGCTTAGCGCGGCGCGCGCTTGGCCAGGATGCGCTGCAGGGTGCGGCGGTGCATGTTGAGACGTCGGGCCGTCTCGCTGACATTGTGGCCGCAGAGTTCGTACACGCGCTGGATATGCTCCCAACGAATGCGGTCGGCCGACATCGGGTTTTCCGGCGGCTCCGGGCGGTCGTCGGGCGCCGCGAGCAGGGCTTTGACGATGTCCTCGGGGTCGGCCGGCTTGGCGAGATAATCGATCGCGCCAGCCTTGACGGCGGCGACAGCGGTGGCGATGGCGCCGTAGCCGGTGAGGATCACGACGCGGCAATCGGCGCGGTGACGCGAGAGTGCTTCGACAACCGAAAGGCCCGAGCCATCCTCAAGACGAAGATCGAGCACAGCGTAGGCGGGCGGCGTCTTCGCGGCGACATCGCTTGCTTCAGCGACCGTGGCGACGGCGTTCACTTCAAAGCCGCGCTGCTCAAGCGCGCGGGCAAGACGCGTGCGAAACGCAGCGTCGTCATCGAGGATCAAAAGCGTCTTTTCCCCTTCGAGGGGTGCGGCCAGTGTCATTTGGATTTCCAGCTCCGATGTCTCTGTATTTAGAGCATTTCGCGCCAGATCAAAGCGCTGGCGCTTCAATTGATGCACGTGGCCATACCGCCTTAACCAATGCCCCTTGGTTCGGGAGCTTGAGATTGCGCACCTCCAGCTTGGCGCCCGTGCGCTCTAGCAGCGTTTTCGAGATGAAAAAGCCAAGGCCTAGGCCGCCCGCCATACCTTCATGGTCGCGTTCGGTGAGGTAAGGCTCGCCGATGCGGCCAAGGATCGCGGGTGAGAAGCCGGGGCCGTCGTCGCGGATGAGGATGCTGAGTTCGTCGGCCGTCCAACTGGCTTCGAGATCGACGCGCGCGCGAGCGAAGCCCACCGCGTTTTCGATGAAGCCACCGAGCGCGTGCACGATCTCCGGCATCCGCCGTACTTCAAGTGGGCCGTCGCCTTCGGCGGTGATGACAATCTCGGCGCCAAGGCCTTCGTGCGGAGAGGCGGCTTCTTCCAGCAGCGCACGCACCGGCGCACGCTGGATCATCACATCGCCCTGTTCACGATTGGCCGAGAGTTGGGCAAGGATGGCGCGACAGCGTTCGCTCTGCGAGGCGAGCAATTGGAAATCCTCGATGCGCGGATCGCCGGGCGGCGCCTCGCGCGCGAGCTCCTTAGCGACGAGGTGGATGGTGGCGAGCGGGGTGCCCAGTTCGTGCGCCGCCGCAGCGGCGAGACCGCCCAGAGCCGAAAGCGTTTGTTCGCGCGCCAATACGGCTTGCACCGCGGCGAGCGCGATGTTCAGGCGCTCTTCTTCGGCGGCCACGCGCCACGCGTAAACGCTGGTGAAGCCTAGGCCGATCAGCACGGCGGCGGCGATGCCCATTTGGTAGAGCGCCGGCAATTCGAACACTTCGCCGTTCGGCCACGGCAGCGGCAGGCGCCACACGCCAATCGCGCCGATGCACGCAAATGAAAGCGCTGCGAGCATCGCCGTAAGCGACGGGCGCAGGATGGTGGCTGATACCGCGACCGGCGCCACGAACAAAAACACGAAAGGATTTTGCAGGCCGCCTGTCAGCGCCAGCAGCACGGCAAGCTGCACGACGTCGTAGCCTAGCTGCGCTGCTGCTTCCCATTCGAGCGCCAATTCCTGTGAACGGCGCGCGGCGATAAGGCCGAGATTTATGGCGATGGAGACGCCGATCGCGGTCAGCGCCCAACCGATCGGAAAGTCGACTTCAAGCCCGTAGCGCACGAACAGCACCGCAGCGATCTGGCCGAGGATGGCCAGCCAGCGAAGCAGGATCAGGGTGCGGACACGCACGCGGCTGGTGGCCGTCCAAAAACTGGGGACGGGGGCCGGGGCGGGGCGGGTTTCGGAAAGCGACATGCCCCCTCATGCGCCGGAAAACCCTGCGTCGCCAAGGGTGAGCCGAATTACCACAGTTCATGCGCTATTGATTCTGCGAAGCAATAGCAATACGAGCGGCGTTGGCCGTGAGTGAGGGAGTAGGTTGATGCGAATTTTGTGGGGGAGCTCAGCGCTCGCTTTGGCTTTGGGACTAGCGGCGGCCGGCGGCGCCAGCGCGCTGGAGGCCGAAGAGCGCCAGTACGCGGAAGCGGACATCACGGTGACAGCGATCCGCCGCCCGGCGGAGGTGTTCGAAGTGCCGAACGTCGTGACGGTAATCGACGCTGAGGAGATCGAAGAAAACCTCGCCACCGACATCAAAGACCTGATCCGGTTCGAGCCGGGCGTCTCGGTCCCGACCTCGCCCTCGCGCTTTAGTGCGGCGCTGAGCGGCACGGGTCGTGACGGCAATTCGGGCTTCGTGATCCGCGGCATGGGCGGCAACCGCGTGCTTTTCCAAGTCGACGGCGTGCGCGTGCCGGATGGTTTCAGCTTTGGCCCGAACGCGTTCGGCCGTGGCGATTACGTCGATCTCGACTTGCTGCAATCGGTGGAAATCGTGCGCGGTCCGGGCTCGGCCATGTATGGCAGCGACGGCCTCGCTGGTGTGGTGAGCTTCATCACCCGCGACCCGAACGAATTCTTGGCCGAGGACGAGAATTTCGGCGCACGTGGCCGTGTCTCGTACGCCAGCGCTGACGATAGCTGGGCCGAGAACATCACCGTCGCCGGCCCCTTGAATGACCAATGGTCGGCCTTGCTGGCTTACACACGCCGCGACGGCCATGAGACGGAGAATCAAGGCGCGAACGATAGCTCCACATCGGCGCGCACAGTGCCGAACCCGCAAGACATCGAGTCCAATTCGGTGCTCGGGCGCATCGTCTTCGAGCCGAGCGACGCGCACCGCTTTCGCCTGACGGCCGATTACAGCGATCGCTTCATCGACACGGTGTCGCTGACTGGCCTGAGCGGCACGGTGATCGGTCTCACCGGCGAAGACGAGAGCGAACGCAATCGCGTCGCGCTCGACTACACCTTCGACAATCCAGGCGGCTTCATCGACAATCTATTTGTCTCAATTTACGCGCAAGAGAGCTGGCTGCGTCAGTTCACTTATGAAGATCGCACGCCCGCCGTCGATCGTACGCGCGAAACCACCTACGACACCGACGTAATCGGTTTCACCGCCCAGGCCGAGAGCGTGTTCGAAGGCCCGGTGCAGAACCGCTTCGTGTACGGCATCGATTATTCGCAGACGACGCAAGGCGCGATCCGCGGCGGCACGGCGCCGACGCCGCCGGCGACATTCCCGGAACGCCCGTTCCCGGAAACCGAATACGAGCGCGTCGGCCTGTTCGTGGTTGACGAAATCTCGTTGCTCGACGGCTCGCTGATGCTCTTCCCGTCGATCCGCTACGACGAATACGAACTGAATCCGCAAGCCGACGCGCTCTATCTGGGCGATCTCTCCGGCCAGAGCGATTCACACGTGTCGCCGAAGTTCGGCATCGTCGCGTGGCCGACTGAAAATTTCGGCGCGTTCTTCAATTACGCCACGGGCTTCAAGGCCCCGGCGCCAAGCGAAGTGAACAATTATTTCGAGAACCTCACGCTTGGCGCGTTTGGGCAGGCCTACACCTCGATCCCGAACCCGGATCTGACGCCGGAAACGAGCGAAGGCTTTGAAGTTGGTATTCGTG
Organism: Vitreimonas flagellata; assembly: GCF_004634425.1. Taxonomy (NCBI): domain Bacteria; kingdom Pseudomonadati; phylum Pseudomonadota; class Alphaproteobacteria; order Hyphomonadales; family Hyphomonadaceae; genus Vitreimonas; species Vitreimonas flagellata. The sequence continues at coordinate 365,121 of NZ_SBJL01000001.1, forward strand.
GCCGTGATTGGCGCGCGCTTGGCGCAGGCTGGGATTGGAGCGCCTTGGCGTTCGCCACCTTCTATGAGGATTTTATATCGCAGCAGATCGTCTCGGGCAGCGGCGCCGCTATCGATCCGTTTGTCTATCAATACGTCAATCTGAACGAAGTTGAGATCATGGGCGCGGAAGCGCGTGTGACGGCGACGTGGGAGCAAGGCGTATCGTTGAATTTCTCGGCGTCTTACGCGGATGGCGAGCAAGTCACGCCGGCCGGCCGCGCACCGCTGGAATCGATCGACCCGCTGAAGCTCGTGCTCGGCCTTGGCTACGATCATGAGAGCGGCGTGTGGGGCGGCCAAGCCATCGTCACTTACGCCGCGCGCAAGGATGACGAAGATGTCGCCGCGCCGCTGACGGCGTTCCGTCCAGACGCGTTCACGATCCTTGATCTGACCGCGTATTGGAACATCACCGACGCTGCGACCGTCCGCGCCGGCATCTTCAACGCCACCGACGAAACCTATTGGTGGTGGAACGACGCGCGCGGCTTGAGCGCCGCATCGACTGTTCGAGACGCCTACACTCAACCGGGTCGCAATTACTCGGTTTCACTTTCGTACCGCTTCTGAAGGAGGATCAGATGAGCATTCAATTCACGCGTCGCGCGTCCATTCTGGCTTTGGCCGGTGTGGGCGCGGCGGCGGCGACACCAGCCGCTTTCGCGCAATCGCGCGGCAGCGGCGTCGAGCGCGATCGCCAATCCATTTTGGCGATGGCGGGCGATTACAACGTGCACTTCGCGTTCAACGAGACCACGCCGTTCGTGGCGGACTACGAGCCGCTTGAGCCGAAAACCAGTGGTGGCTTCGAGAGCGTGCGCGTCGTCAGTGACGGCGGCGATTTCATCCAGCTGCAGCATCTGCTTGTCGTTTCGCACGAAGGCCAGAACTTCGTGATCAAGCATTGGCGTCAGGATTGGACGTACCAGCCGCGCAACGTGCTTATGTATTCGCAGCTCAATCGCTGGCGTTTGGAAAACGTCAGCAGCGCCGATCGTCGGGGCGCCTGGTCGCAAACGGTTTGGCAGACCGATGACTCTCCGCGCTATGGCGGCGTCGGTCATTGGGATTACGCGAACGGTCGCGCCATGTGGACGAGTGCGCCAGCGTTGCGTCCGCTCGCGCGTCGCGATGCGGTGCGCAATCCGCCGTACAATCGTTATCTCGGTATCAATCGCCACGCGCTGACGCCGACAGGCTGGGTGCATGAGCAGGACAACGAGAAGATCGGCGAACGCGATGGCCAGATTGCCGCCATTGTGCACGAGGACGTGGTCAACACGTATGACCGCTATTCCGATTACGAGATCGCTGCGGCGGATTCGTATTGGACCGCCACACAGGAATATTGGGCCGCCGTGCGCCAAGCATGGGACGAAGCGATCACACGCGGTCGTGGCGTTTACGTCGAAGAAGAAGCGCAGAACGGCGCCATCACCGGGCCGACCTTGATGGGTCTCGCCTCTCGCGTCCAAGATGGCGAAGTGCAAACCGCCGCCGCGGTCGCGGAGGCGCGCACCACGATCCAGCGGGCGACGCGCGTCGCTTAATGCCGGTTAAGGGCGACGATCATGGGCCCAAGCGCATGATTGTCGTCCCGCCGTCCGGTCTCGGGCTGCCAGAGGCTGGAGACTGTGCCGTCGAGAAAGAGCGCATCGGTGCAGCCGAGCTCATCGCGGAAGAAGCGGGCGAAGCGCCCGAACGACACGAAGCCCGAACTGATCACGAAATAGGCGGTGCGTGCATCGTGCACGCCGACGCCGTTGCGCACGTTGCGCGAGGTCCCGTCATCCGCAATGCGCGGATGCAGAGCGCCGTCGATTACAAGCATGGGCCCAGATTGCGTCGCCAGACGCGCAGCAGGGCGCGTCGCCGCGAATTCGTCGGACGTGTCGACATGCAGGGCGCCATCGTCGCTCTGCCAGAACACGCCGTTCGGCTTCAGATGAAAATTGCCGGGACCGTCGGTGAGGCTCAGCCGTTGCTCTTCGACGCCCTCACTCACGTAGAGGCCGATCGGCGCGCCGCGATCATTGTACATTCCCGCGTTCATCGCGAAGCGCACGCGCCGCGCGTCGCGACCGAGTGCAGCATCGAGCGCTTCGAAACTGCGCAGATAATGGCCGTCGGCATCTTGCGAGGCGAGCCGCAATTGGTGGCGAGACGCATCGATTGTGCAGACGATGAAGCGTGAACCTTCAAACTCGCGCCCGTCGCAGGCGCGGTCGTTGTCGCGATGGCGCAGTGCAACAAAAGTCACGAGCAGAGCGGCAATCGCCAGCGGCGCGGCGATGAGCGCGATGCGTTGGAAAAGCTTCATGCGCGCGCATCTGTGGCTGTTTTGTGCGCACGCACAAGCTTGGGCTGCGGCATTGCGCCCCCTGCGCCTTCGCGCCGCCTTGCTGGCGCCGCGCGCCTCCGCCTAGGTCAGAGGATGGCAGAACCTGTCGAAACTCCGCGCCGCAATTTGACGGGCGCCGTCGTGCCGGCCGTGGCCGCAGCCGCGTTGGCGGCGGTGGGCACGATGCTGCTCGTCGGCCGCAATGGCGGGGAAAAGACGGCGGAATTGCCGGTGATCGAGAATTGCATTCTCGAAGGCGCGGACGCGGTCAACGGCCCGATCGAATTGGTGGATTCCAATGGCGCGACGGTCACGCAGGCCGATTTCGCCGGCGACCCGGCCATCCTCTATTTTGGCTTCACGCACTGCCCGGATATTTGCCCGACCAGCATGTACACGCTGGCGGCGGCGCTGGCCGAGCCGAACGGTTATGACGTGCAACCCGTGCTGATCAGCCTCGATCCCGAGCGCGATACGCCTGAAGTGATGGGCGCCTACACACAAACTGATGGTTTCCCGCAGGGTTTGGTCGGTTTGACAGGCACGCGCGCTCAGGTGGACGCGGCGAAGCGCTCATTCCACGTCTATAGCGCCCGCGCGCCAATCGAGGGCGCGCCAGACGACGTCTATAACGTCGACCATTCCTCGTTCCTGTACGTGCTGGACGGCGAGTGGCGGACCCGCGCGGTGGTCAACACCGTCCGTGCGACGCCCGAGCAGGTGGCCCAATGCATCGCGGCAGGGCTCGACCGGCCGATCGACCCCGCCTGATCTGGGTTGATTATGTGAAGCGGGCCGGGTGAAAGCGCTTGGTCGGCCCCAAATCCAACATTACTCGTTTGACAGATGTAATGGCCGCTATGACGTTTGGCCTGTTGCGGTGCAACAAACAGGCGTCTTAGCTTGTTGGAAACGGGGACGGGCGCAGGGTTCCATCTTGGAATTGCTGCGGCGCGGCACGAAAGGGCGACATGCTCTATTCGCTTTATGAACTCGGCCACCTCTCGGTGGCGCCCTGGCGCATCGCCGCCATGATGCAATCGAGCATGCTCCGCTCGCCGCTCAATCCGGCCTCGGAGCTGGAAGTGGCCAAGACGGCCGCGGCGGCGTCCGATCTCTTTGAATCTGTCACGCGTCGCTATCGCAAGCCGGATTGGCTGCTGCCGACAACGAGCGTGAATTCGGTTGAAGTCGCGGTGACGCCGACGCCGGTCTGGTCCTCGCCCTGGTGCAACATGGTGCACTTCGCGCGCGACGGCGAAGCGTTGGAACGCGCGCGCGGCAAGCGCACCGATCCGACCGTGCTGATCGTGGCGCCGATGTCAGGCCATTACGCGACCTTGCTGCGCAGCACGGTGGAAGCGTTCCTGCCAGAGCATGAAGTGTACATCACCGATTGGATCGACGCGCGCATGGTGCCGTTGATGATGGGGCGCTTCGATCTCAACGATTACATCGATCACGTCATCTCGATGCTGCGTGAGCTTGGGCCGGATACGCACGTTGTGGCGGTGTGTCAGCCGGGGCCGCTCGTCCTCGCCGCTGTCTCGATCATGGCGCAGCAAGACGATCCGTGTTCGCCGGCGACGATAACGATCATGGGCTCGCCGATCGATGCGCGCAAATCGCCGACCGAGCCGAACAAGCTCGCCGAAAAGCGCGACATCGCTTGGTTCAAGCAAAACATGATCCACACCGTGCCGCCGCTTTATCCGGGTGCGTTCCGCCGCGTATATCCAGGCTTCGTGCAGCTCGCGAGCTTCATGGGCATGAACATGCAGCGCCACGTTGATGCGCATTACGCCTATTACCAAAACCTGGTGAAGGGCGACGGCGACGACGCGCGCAAGCACCGCGAGTTCTACGACGAATATCTCGCCGTGATGGATCTCAGCGAAGAATTCTACATCCAAACGCTGGTCGAGATTTTCCAAGAATATCGCTTGCCGCTTGGCCTCATGGAACATCGCGGCGTGAAGGTTGATCCAGGCGCGATCACTAAGACCGCGCTGCTGACGGTTGAAGGCGAGAAGGACGACATTTCCGGCATCGGCCAAACGCAGGCCGCGCACGACATCTGCGTGAACATTCCCGAAGCCATGCGCCGCGACTACATCCAGCCGGGCGTGGGCCATTATGGCGTGTTCAGCGGCCGTCGTTTCCAAACCGAAATCTATCCGCGCATGCGTGAGTTCATCCGCAATTTCCAAACGCCAGCGTCGCGCAGCGGCGACAGGCGCGCGAAATTGAAGGTCGGGGCCGACTAAATCGTCTTGCTCACAGCAAGCTCACAGCCTGCAGCGCTTTAGTGGAATCGCAGGGCGTGAGACTCTTTGCGCATGCGCTTCGATTCGCGTGCACCTGACCCGACTCAAACCGAGATCGAAACGATCGACGGCCGCCGTTTGCCGGTGAAGCTGATCGTGAACCCGCGCGCACGCCATGTGTCGGTGCGCATTGATCCCACGCGCCGCGAAGCCATCGCAACGGCGCCGTCGAAGCGGCATTTGAAGCACGCTGCGCAATTCGCAGCCGAGCGCGCAGGTTGGATTGCGCACGAGCTCTCGCGTTTGCCGCAAGGCATTCAGCTGGCGCCGGGCGCGCTTGTGCCATTGCGCGGCATCGATCATGAGCTGGTCTATGAACATGGCCGCGCAGCGCCGCGTATTGAGAACGGCAAGCTGATCGCACCGGCGCCGGATGCAGCGTTGTTTGAATCGCGTTTGCTGCGTTTCTTCAAGGATCAAGCGCGCGCAGATCTCGTGGCGCGCGTTGCGGCGCATGCCGAAACTTTGGGCGTTAAGCCGAGCCGTTTGCAGGTGAAGGAGCTGCGGTCGCGCTGGGGTTCATGCTCAAGCGACGGCGTGCTCTCCTTCTCCTGGCGCGTGATCTGCGCGCCGGAATTCGTGCTGGATTATCTGGCTGCGCACGAAGTCGCGCATCTGCGCGAGATGAACCATTCACGCCGTTTCTGGGCCCACGTGCGCAAGTGCATGCCGGACTACGAACGCGGCCGGGAATGGCTCCACGAGCACGGCTGCGCGCTCCACGCCATCGGCCACGCGCGCTAGTCCTTCGCGGGCGCCAACATACGGCGAAGCACACCGTCGCGATCAATGAACGCGTGTTTCAGCGCGCCAAGTACGTGCAGCACGATCAAGCCGAAGAGCATCCAGCGACCAATCGCGTGCGCCACCTCCGCGCCTTCGTGCACAGCCTCATTTTCGGCGGCGAAGGGCGTTGGGATCGTGAACAAGTCGAACACATTGATGTCGCGTCCGCCGGACCAGACCGCGAGCGGGCCTGAGATAAATTGAATGAGGATCGCGAGCAGCAGAAGCTTGTGTGTTGCAGTGGAGATGAAGCTCAGCGCAGGCGTCTGCGGCACTGGCGTGGGCTGGCGCTGCGCGAAATGCAGCGCGATGCGCGCAAAAATGATCAGCGCTACGCTGGCGCCAAAAGCGATGTGGAAGCCCATCAGCGCACGGCGCGCTTCGCGATCGCCCATTTCGCCGGCATTGTCGGCGGCGAAGCCGCTCCAGAACATCGCGACGATGGCGACCAGCGCCAGCCAATGCAGCGCGATCGAAAGCCAACCGTACCCGCGCTCTGTGTTTGTCCACTGCATGAAAGTCTCCGCGCTACTGCACGCGCGGCTTAGCAAGCGTTGTGCGCGAAGGTTTGTCTAGACGTTACGCGTGGACGTATTGCAGCGCGCAATGTTTGAATGACTCGCAAGCGCAAGTCGCAACGTGCGCCTCAGCCTTCCGGGCCGAAATCGAGCGAGCGATCTTCGGTGTCCGGGGGCGCTTCCAGCGGCCCGCCGAGCACGGCGCCGACCGGCGCGCCGACGACAGCCACACCTTCTTCAACGGGTGCTGCAACGCCGAGGTCGTAATCCTCTTCGGTTGGCATTTCGAGCGGACGCGCGGGCGTGTTGCGCAGCGCGACCGGCATGAAGCGCGCCCAGATATCCGCCGGCAGCGAGCCGCCGGTGACACGCGCGGTGGTGGTGAAATTGTCGTTGCCGACCCAGACGCCGCCGACCATGCCGGGCGTGTAGCCGATGAACCAAGCGTCGCGATAATCGTTGCCGGTGCCGGTTTTGCCGCCGATCTGGCGTCCGCTCATGCGCGCGCGCGTGCCAGTGCCGCCTTCGACGACACGGCTCATCATCTGGTTCATGTACCGGAACGGGCGCTCCTCGATGACCCGACCGCGATGTTGCGGGCGGAAACTCCACATTGTCTCATCGCTGCTGGCGCGACGAATGCGTGTGACGCCGTGCGCCTCGACGCGATTGCCGTCCGCCGCCATCGCGCCATAGGCGCTGACCATTTCAAGCATGGTCATTTCCTGCGCGCCGAGCGCCAGCGAGTGATAATTCGCAAGCGGCGACGTCACGCCCAGACGGCGCGCGACGTCGATCACCTTGTCGCCGCCAACTTCGTTGGCAATGCGAATGGCGACCATGTTGAACGAGTTCGCGTAGGCGCTGGTGAGCGTCACCGGGCCGTGGAATTCGTTGGTGTAATTGCCCGGCGTCCAATCCGGCTGGCCTTCGATGCGGATCGTGATCGGCGCGTCATCGCGCACGCTCCACGGCGTCAAACCGTTTTCCATCGCCGCGAGGTAGATGAAATATTTGAATGACGAGCCCGGTTGGCGCCGCGCTTGGGTGGCGCGGTTGAACTGACTTTGGTCGTAGTCGCGCCCGCCGACCATGACGCGCACGCCGCCATTGTCATCGAGCACGAGAGCGGCGGCTTGGCTGACGCGGCGGTCCTCCCCTTGCTCGGCGAGCACGAGTTCCACAGCTTCGGCGGCCGCGCGTTGGGCGGCGATATCGATCGTGGTCTCGATGATGAAGTCGTCGCGCTCGTTGCCGATCACTTGGTTCAGAAGCGGGTCTATCCAGTCGCGATAATAGGAGAGCACGCCCGCCGGATTGCGCCGGCTGATGACGAGTTCTTCCTGCAAAGCCGCATCACGTTCGGCTGCGCTGATGAAGCCCAAGGCCACCATTTCGTTGAGCACAACGGAGGCCCGTTCACGCGCGGCGGCAATGTCCTGGCGCGCCGGGTTGAGACGCGACGGCGCTTTCACGAGACCCGCAATCATTGCTGATTGCAGCAATGTGAGTTCGCGCGCTGGGCGGTCGAAATAGCGCTCCGCCGCGGCTTCGATGCCGTAGGCGCCGGCGCCGAAATAGACGCGGCTCAAATAGAGCGCGAGGATTTCGTCCTTCGAGAACCGGCTTTCCAGCCAGAACGCGAGCATGATTTCCTGCGCTTTGCGCCGCCACGACCGCTCGTTCGTGAGGAAGAGATTCTTCGCAAGCTGCTGTGTGATCGTGGAGCCGCCTTGCACGACCCGACCCGCGCGTATGTTCTCCGCGCCCGCGCGCATCATGCCGCCGAAATCGACGCCGAGGTGATTGTAGAATTTGCGGTCTTCGATCGCGATGAAAGCCTGCGCCACGTAGGGCGGCAGCGTTTCGAGTTCGACGGGCGGCGCGTTTTGCGCGCCTTCGCGCAAGATCACGTGGCCATTGATGTCGACGAACGTAATGGATTGGCCTTGGCGCGCTTCCCAGAGATCGTCCGTGGAGGGCAAGCCCCACGTGATGAACAAGAAGAACGCGATGATGAAGGCCACACCGCCGGCCGCGATCCAGCCGCCCCAAACAGCGGCTTCGCGCACGCTCTTCGGCCGCTTGATGCCGCGGATGCGATTCCACATCTCGCCGGCGAAGGCGCGCGCGGCGCCCGAATATTTGACGTACCGCGGCTCCGCGAAGGCGCGGAAGCGACCCCAATATTGTTCGGCCTTTGATGTGAGCTTCTGCAACAAAGTTGGGGGCGTTTCGTCTTCAGGCTCCGGCTCGTCGGGATCGCCGGCTGCGCGGAAATAATTGGGCGGCAGGGCGCCTGCGGGTGGCGTCGGCGCCGGTGGCGGCGGCTCGATCGCGGGCGGCGCTTCAGGCTCCGGCTCGCTGATCGCCTCGGCAGCGTAGAGCGGCGCTGGCGGCTCCGCGGGCGGCGTCTCGATCGCCTCGATCAGGGGTTCCGGTTCTGGCTCCGGTTCCGGTGAAGCATCAACGGGCGGCGGCTCGACCACTTCATCGGCGGTGTAGATCGGAGCAGGCGGCTCGATCGGCGGCGGGGCGACCGCGTCTGGCTCCGGCGCCTCGACAGGCGTTAGTTCTTCAATGTCATCAGCCGCATAGATCGGCGCGGGCGGCACAACCGGGGGCGTCGTGACCGTTTCGATCACCGGTACAGGTTGGGCCTCTGGTTCGGGCGCCGGCGCGGCCTCGGTCGACCGTTCCGTCTCAGGGTCCGCATCCTGCTCAACAGGGGGCTCGGCCACGAACAGCGCCTCATCCGGCGGCAACGGCTCAGCAGACGCAGGTTCACTCTCGCCTACTTGGCGAGTTTCCGGAATGTCGTCCTCCGGCTTGTTTGGATCGTTCTCGTCAGCCACCCCGGCTTACCTCCGCGCCAACCTGCTAGCGCGATTCTAGCGACGCCCGCCCTCTAGCGGACAATGCAGGCGCCGCGCTCGTTAACGAAACGCAAGACAGCCGGGGAAAGGTTCCCGCCGCAATCCGGACATTTTTGTGAAGCCGCCGCTCGTTTCGCAAGCGCGCAGATGTCCGGTTTTCCTTGCTCGTACAGGTGGGCGTGGCCATATAAACGCAGTGACGCGGCATTCCCCGCGCCAAGGAGGTTATTTATGAGCGACTACCACTCGCAAACGCAGTCGATCCCGACTGGGCGCGCGGATATGGCGGTCGACGCCGGCCTGCGGTCATTCATGCTGGGCGTCTATAACAAGATGGCGCTGGGTTTGGCGCTGTCGGCTGGCTTGGCCTATGCGGCCGCCACCGTGCCCGTGCTGTCGAACTTCTTCTTCAACACGCCGATGCTCTACGTCGTGATGTTCGGCCCGCTGGCGCTGATCTTCATCTCGATGTTCGCGATGCGCAATCCGTCGCCGACGGGCGCGAACCTGCTTTATTGGTCGATTGTCTCGCTGATCGGTATCGGTCTTGGCGCCACGGTGATGATGTACGCCGCACGTCCGGACGGCATGATGCTGATCGTGAAGGCGTTCCTCGTCACGTCGGCGACGTTCGGCGGCCTGAGCCTCTGGGGCTACACCACGAAGAAGGATCTCTCGGGTTGGGGCACGTTCCTGATCATGGGCGTCTGGGGCATGGTCCTCGCCGGCCTCGTCAACGTCGGCTTCGCCATGTTCACCGGCGCGCCGATCGAAGGCTTCTCGATCATCTTCAGCGTGATCGGCGTGCTGTTGTTCTCGGCGATCACCGCCTGGGAAACGCAACAGCTGAAGTACATGTACTATAACATCGCGGGCGACATGCGCGCGATGTCGGTGGCCACCACGCTTGGTGCGCTCAACCTCTACATCACCTTCATCAACCTGTTCCGCTTCTTCCTGACGCTGCTCTCGCCGCGCGACTAAGCGCACCGAGTACAGGACAAAGCATTACGCCCCGGCTCTGCGGCCGGGGCGTATTTCTTTTGCGGCTTTGCAACTGCTAGTCGCCAATGACACGCATACGCTTGGGCTCCAGTACAGCGAGCACCTGATCCAAATCGTGGCCGCGACGCAGCACGCGCCCATCCATCGCGCGCACGCTGTACTCGCCCTGTTTGCGGGCGTTCTCGGGGCATTTTTCGATCTGATAGAGCGGCGCCTCGCTGGTGCGCCGATAGACGCTGAAGAGGGCGCGATCGGCTAAAGCATCCATCGCGTAATCGCGCCATTCGCCGGCGGCGACCATGCGACCATAGAAACGAAGCAGGCGGTCGAGTTCGCGACGTTCGAAGAAAATCGTGCGTCCGCTCATGCGTTTTACTTCTCCACAGGATGCAAACATCCTGCGCACAGGAAAGCCCATGATAGGCAATATTACAAATCTCGCAGGTCGGCTTTTGGCCTGATTTTCTGCTTGCTCTCGCCCCATCCCGAAGCGAACTTAGATGCGTGGCCGGTCGGAGAAAGGCTCGTGCCGGGGGAATCCATCAGCCCCCCCAGCCCCCCTCCGGTACGCGCTTCGGCCGGCCACACTTTGATAAAGCCCGCGCGTGTCGCGGGCTTTGTCATGTCTGGGCTAGAAAATTCCCCGTAATTCAATTGTTTTGCGGCGTCACGTGATCTGAAGCGCACGCATGCTTCGGCACAATTTCAGAGCCTAGCTGCACGATCGCGCGCTCTGGAACCGCGTTTACAGAACCGCAACCGACATCGGAATTAGTGCGCAGCGATTCGCCGAAAACCAGCACTTCTGTGGATAAGAAGCGGTGGTGTTTTCGCCAAAACAGCCCTAAGAGCGGCGCTCGTTTCTTGACGGGGATTTCTATCCACATGCTGCTGCAGGTCGATGGTCTGCGGAAGACGTTTGGCCGCCGCGTGGCCGTGGACGGCATCGGCTTTTCGATCGATGTCGGCGAGATTGTTGGCTTCCTGGGCCCGAACGGCGCAGGCAAGACGACGACCATGCGGATGATCGCGGGCTATCTTGAGCCCGACGAGGGCACGGCCAAAGTCTTCAACATTGATGTCACGCAAGAGCGCCGCCGCGCGCAGGAGCGCGTGGGATATTTGCCGGAAGGCGCGCCGCTCTATGGCGAGATGACGCCGTGGTCATTTTTGCGCTTCGTCGCCGAGACACGCGGCATGTCGCGCGAGGCCGCACGCCATGCCGTGCGCCGCGCAGCACAGGATGCGCGCTTGGGCGATTCCATCGATCGCCCGATCGATACGCTCTCCAAGGGCTACCGCCGCCGTGTGGGCTTTGCAGCGGCGTTGCTGCACGATCCAATGCTGCTGATCTTGGATGAGCCGACCGATGGTCTCGATCCCAACCAGCGCCACGCCGTGCGCGATCTGATCAAAAAGCTTGGCGAAGAACGCGGCCTGATCATTTCCACGCACTCGTTGGAAGAGGTGGAAGCGGTCTGCACGCGCGCCATCGTCATCGATCAGGGACGCATCATCGCAGACAAAACGCCAGCAGCGCTCATCGATGAGCATGGCACGCTGGAACGCGCATTCGCGGCGCTAACGCGCGGGGAGGAGCGCAATTGAAGAAGCGTCCTGGTCTGGCCAGCACGCTCGCGATCTATCGCCGCGAGCTGCTCTCTTATGTGACGACGCCCACAGCCTATGTGTTCGTCGCCGTCTTTCTGTTCTCGATTGGCCTGTTCACGTTCCAAGTGGGCGGTCTGTTTGAAACGCGGCGCGCCGATCTTTCGGCGTTCTTCGCGTTTCATCCGTGGATTTTCATGGTGTTTCTGCCCGCCGTTTCGATGCGGCTTTGGGCTGAGGAATCGCGCTCCGGCGCTATCGAATTGCTGATGACGCTGCCCGCGCCGACATGGTCGTTGGTGGTGGGCAAATTCCTCGCGGCATGGACGGTGGCGGCCGCGGCGCTGCTGATGACGCTGCCGCTCTGGATCACCATCAATATTCTCGGCTCACCCGATAACGCAGCGATCTTCACGGCTTATCTCGCCAGCCTGATGATGGCCGGCGCTTATCTCGCCATCGGGTCGATGATGTCGGCGCTGACGCCGGCGCAGATCGTGGCTTTCGTGCTTTCGGTGTTGGTGTCGTTCCTGCTGACAGCACTGGGCTTGCCGCTGGTGCTCGACTTCTTCTCTGGCATTGTCGGTGGCGGTGTGGCCGAAGTCCTCGCGCGCTTCTCGATCATGCACCATTTCGACGCCGCCCAACGCGGCGTCGTTGAGTTCCGCTCCGTTTTTTATTTCGTGTCGCTGATTGCGTTGTGCCTTGGGTACACAATGCTCGCGGTTGATGCTCGGCGGGGAGGCTAAAGCATGAGCGCCCGTCGTTACGCCATTTTCGCAGCACTCGCGCTGTTCATCGCGTTCGTTTCGGCGAACGTGATCGCCAATTCGTGGTTTCGCGCCTGGCGGCTCGACCTCACAGAGGGTCAGCTTTATTCGCTGAGTGAAGGGACGCGCCGCACGCTCGATGATTTGAGCGAGCCGGTGGAGCTGAAGCTCTATTATTCGCGCGACGCGGCCGCTGTGTCACCGCAGCTGCAGGCCTACGCCGCGCGCGTGCGCGAAATGCTGCAGACTTTCCAAGCGCGCTCGCACGGCCGCGTGCGTTTCGTGGAAGTGAATGTAGAGCCGTTCACCGAGCAGGAAGACCAAGCGGTTGAACTCGGCATCGAGCCGTACCGCCCGTTCCAAGGCGCGGACCCGATCTATTTCGGCCTGACTGGCGCCAATGCGATCGACGACCAGCGCATCATTCCGCTGTTCGACCCGCAACGCGAAGCGTTCCTCGAGTATGAAATCACGCGTCTCATCTACGAGTTGGAAAATCCGAACCCGGTGCGCGTGGCTTTGATCACGTCGCTGCCGATCGATCCGGCCTCGGCCGTCAATCCGATGGCGCGCAGCCAAAATCTGTTCGCGACCGAGATGGGCCGCTTGCTCGACGTCACGACCTTGGCGCCGGACTTCAGCGAGATTCCGGACGTGGATGTGCTTGCGATCATCCATCCGGGCCAACTCAGCCCGCAACAACTCTACGCCATCGATCAATTCGTGCTCCTGAAGGGCCGTGCGTTTGTCGCGCTCGATCCTGCGCAATTCATGTTCGGTTCAGAAACCGGCTTTGATCCGTTCAATCCGGTCGCGCCCGTGCCGCCAGCGTCGAACCTCGATCCGTTGCTTGCGCAATGGGGTGTCGCCATGGCGCCGAGTGTGGTGGCCGATTTCGAGCGCGGCTTGGAAATGCCGACGCCTGATCCGACCACCGGCCAAGTCGTCGGCGTGCGTCAGCCGCTCTTCTTCACGGTACCGGCCGAAGATGACGCGCTGAACCGCGAAGATCTGATGACCGCGTGGTTGTCGCGCGGCGTGAATTTCGGCTTGGCGGGCGGCCTCACCTATTCGGAGCGCCCCGGTATTCAAGTCGAGCCGCTCGCGCGCACCAGCGGCGCGACGATGCGTATGCCGGCTGCCGAAGCGTTGATGCGTCCATCGCCGTTCGACGTGATGCGCATGTGGAATCAGGGCTCCGGCCGCATTGAGAACATCGCGCTGCGCGTGACCGGTGATTTTGAGACGGCGTTCCCGAATGGAGCGCCGGCTGCAACGACCGCGCCGCTCGCCGAAGGCGAAACCGCGCCGCCGCCGCCGCCGCCAACGAGCGCGCCACTGACGCGCTCAGCAACGCCCGCCGAGATCGTGATCGTGGCCGACGTCGATTTCCTCGCCAACGATTTCTACGTCGATCCGAACAACCAGCTCACAGCGGCCGACAACGCCTCGTTCGTGTTGAATGCGATCGACGTGCTGGGCGGCTCGGATGCGCTCGTGTCGCTGCGCTCGCGTGCAGCTTCCGTGCGACGCATGGACATGGTCGACGATATGGAAGCGGACGCATTGCGACGCATTCAGCGTCGCCAGGAAGAACTCCAAGGCGAATTGCAGGAGACGGAAGCGCGGTTGGCCGAGCTGCAAGAACGCGGGCGTGGCTCGGGCTTCTTTGCCGGCAATCTCGGCGCGGAGCTGACGCCGGAAGAGAATATCGAGATCGAGCGCTTCCGTGCGCGCGCGCTCGAAGTGCGCGGCGAACTGCGTAGCGTCGAGCGTGATCTGCGCAGCGACATCGATCGCGTGCAGGCGCTCGTGGTGTTCATCAATGTTTGGCTGGCGCCGCTCTTGGTGGCGGGGGCTGGCCTCTTCTTGTTCTGGCGCCGTCAGCGGCGCGGGAGTGCGCGGCGATGACGTCTGAGCTTGCCGAGCGTCGCAAAGGCCGCACGCTCACCTTGTTTCTGGCCGCTGGCGCGCTTGCATTGATCGCGGCGGTGACGGTGGGCATCGAGATGCGCGCATCGAGCCCAAACGCGGCGACCGGGCCCGTGGTGCCGGGGCTTGAGGAGTCCATCTCCGACGCGCAACGCATCAGCATTGTCAGCCGCGAAGCGACCTATCGCATCGAGCGCACGCAGCGCGGTTGGGCCATGCGTGATCGCGACGATTATCCGGTGCTGCCCGCGCGTCTGGCACAATTGACGGACGGGCTTGAGGGCCTCCGCTACACGCGCCGCATGACGAGCGACGCTTCCAAACATGAGCGCCTCGGCGTCACCGATCCGCGCCAAGGCGGACGGGGCATTCTCGTGCAGATCGAAGATGGCCGCGGCGCGCTGCTGGTGAACCTCATTCTCGGTGTCGAGACCACTGGCCTCTACGTGCGCCAGCCGGACAACGATCAGACCTGGGCCGCGGAGGGCGATCTGCCGCCGTTGCGCGATGTCGCGGCTTGGATGGCGCTACAGCCGCTCAACGTGCCGGCCGAGCGCTTCGCCCGCGTTGAAATCATGCCGAGCGAAGGCCGCGCCTATATCGTGGCGCGCGACGCCGCCGATCAGCCGTGGCGGATCGCTGCGCCCGCGTTGGCGGGTGTGCCGCAAATGGTTGAAGGCGTCGCTATCCATCTCACGCAACTCACACCGAATGACGTGCGCACCGCACCCGCAATCCAAGGCGCGCCGCGCGCACGCGTGCGTGCGCGTACGTTTGATGGTGTGATCATCGACGCGGAGCTGATCGAGAGTGATGGCCGCACCTGGGTGAAGATGGTGGCGCGCGCCGAAACGCCAGAGCAGGAGCCGGCCGCACTCGCGATCAACAACGAAAGTGCTGCCTGGGCATATGCCTTGACGAATGAGGATGCAGCAGCTTTGGCCCCGCCACTGACAGCAATCGTGCCGCAACCTGCGCCGCCGCCGCCGCGCGCGCCTCAGCCGCCGCTCTAGCGGGCGACGAAGGCCGCAGCCAAGATCTGGCCGCCATAGCGCTCCTGCACGATCACCGCGCAATGCGGTGAACACCCGCTGCGCTCGAACCAGGCGGACGCGCCATTCCAATGCGCCAGCCGATCGATGCGGTTGACGAGATTGTAGTGTGTCACCGTGCGGTTGATGTTCATGCCGCTCGTAATGCGCACGCTGATGGGGCCTGGGTCGTAAGCGACCATCCAGATATCTGCTTCTGGCGCATTCTGGCGCGCGCCCGCAGTGATGCGCACGCGGCCATTGCGCAGACGCATGATCGACACATCGGGCGCGGTCGCGGGGAGGCCGGCAGTGCGGCGCTCTTCGAATGTGTCGCGCGCGTCGTCCCAATCAGAGGCGCTGATCTGGCGCACGCCGTTGAAGACGAGTTGCGGCGTGAAACGGCCGCGCACGCGCAAGGCGTTGGAATAGTCGCGCTGGCGATCGCTGAATTGCGGCTGCGCGAACGTATCGGGCCAGCCCAGATAATCCCAGATGCCGACAGGGAAGGTGAGCGCCAGTACGCCTTCCTCGCGCGAGAACCCGCCGAGCAAGCGGTTCGCGCGGGGGCATTGCGTGCAGCCCTGTGCGGTGAAGAGTTCAACCACGGCGGTCGCGCGTTGGCCCTGCGTCTGGGCGTGCGCGCTCGTCATGGTCGCCGCCAAGCCGATCAGCACGGCGGCCAGGAAGCGGGCGATCATGCCGGACAGCATGAACGGCCCGCCCCTTTGGTTCTAGTCACAGCGGCGTGACGGAGCGGCCCGAAGGCGCTTCGATCAGCCGGCTTTGGCCAGTCCACGCAGCACATAGTGCAGAATTCCCCCATTACGGAGGTATTCGACCTCGTTCTCCGTGTCGATCCGGCAGGCGACCTCGAGTTCGCGCACTGCGCCGTCCGCGCCTTTGATCCGCAGCGTCACCTTCTGGCGGGGCCCGAGATTGGCCACGCCCGAGAGCGAGACTTGCTCGTCGCCCTTCAAGCCAAGGCCAGCCCAGGATTGGCCGTCGATGAATTGGAGCGGCAGCACGCCCATGCCGATCAGGTTCGAGCGGTGGATACGCTCGAAGCTCTCAGCCACCACGGCGCGGACGCCGAGCAGGGTGGTGCCCTTGGCCGCCCAATCGCGTGAGGAACCGGTTCCGTATTCCTTGCCGGCGAAAATCACCAGCTCGCGGCCTTCGGCTTTGTAGCGCATCGCGGCGTCGTAGATGAACATTCGCTCGCCCGACGGATGGTGGATGGTGTAGCCGCCTTCCACGATCGAGCCGTCATCGTTCTTCACCATCGCGTTCTTGATGCGGATGTTGGCGAAGGTGCCGCGCATCATGACTTCGTGGTTGCCGCGGCGGGCGCCGTAGGAATTGAAATCCGCCTGCGGCACGCCGTGCTCGGTGAGATAGACGCCAGCCGGCGAGACCTTCTTGATCGAGCCCGCGGGGCTGATGTGGTCGGTCGTGATGCTATCGCCGAAGAGGCCCAGCACGCGCGCTTCGACGATGTCGGTCGGCGGCTTGGGCGACATGCTCATGCCTTCGAAATAGGGCGGGTTCTGCACGTAGGTGGAGTTATTGTCCCACTCATAGGTGCGCCCGGCGCCGACCTTGATCGCTTGCCAGTGCTGATCACCGGCGAACACGTTGCCGTAGCGCGCCTCGAACATTGCTTTCGTCACCGACGCGCGCACGGTATCTTCGATTTGCGCGTTGGTCGGCCAGATGTCCTTCAGGAACACTGGCATGCCGTCGCTGCCCGTGCCGAGCGGCTCGGTTTCGAGATTGGCGTACACCGAGCCCGCGAGCGCATAGGCGACCACAAGCGGCGGTGACGCAAGATAATTCGCGCGCACGTCTTGGTTCACGCGGCCTTCGAAATTGCGATTGCCCGAGAGCACCGAGGCGACGACGAGATCGTTCTCCGCGACAGCGGCCGAGATCGCCGGCGGCAGCGGCCCCGAATTGCCGATGCAGGTCGTGCAGCCATAGCCAACAAGGTTGAAGCCCAGCGCGTCGAGATCCTTATCAAGGCCAGCCTTGGCGAGATAATCGGTGACAACTTGGCTGCCCGGCGCGAGCGAAGTCTTCACCCACGGCTTCGTCTTCAAACCCTTCGCCACAGCGTTGCGCGCAACGAGGCCCGCGGCGATCAACACGCTCGGGTTCGACGTGTTCGTGCACGACGTGATCGCGGCGATCACAACATCGCCGTGGCCGACATCGTGGTTGGCGCCAGCAACAGGCGCGCGCTTCTTCAATTCCGCGCTCTTGCGGAATTCGTCGTTCATCACCTTGGTGAAGCCTTCGCCGACGCCGCCGAGCAGCACGCGATCTTGCGGACGCTTCGGGCCCGCGAGCGACGGGCGCACGTCGGCGAGCGAAAGTTCGAGGGTATCGGTGAATTCCGGCTCGATGTCTGACCGCCAGAGGCCATTGGCTTTGCAATAGGCTTCGACAAGCGCGACGCGCGCGGGATCGCGGCCCGTGGCGGTGAGATAATCAATCGTCTTGCTGTCGACCGGGAAGAAGCCGCAGGTCGCGCCGTATTCCGGGGCCATGTTGGCGATGGTGGCGCGATCTTCCACGCTCATCGTCTCGAGGCCGGGGCCGTAGAATTCGACGAACTTGCCGACCACGCCCTTCTTACGCAGCATTTGCGTGACGGTGAGCACGAGGTCGGTGGCGGTGGCGCCTTCCGGCAATTTGCCGGAGAGACGGAAGCCAATCACTTCCGGGATCAGCATCGAGATCGATTGGCCGAGCATCGCCGCTTCCGCTTCGATGCCGCCGACACCCCAACCGAGCACGCCGATGCCGTTGATCATGGTTGTGTGAGAGTCGGTGCCGACGACCGTGTCCGGATAGGCGAACGTCTCGCCATCGACGTCACGCACCCAAACGCTTTGGCCAAGATATTCGAGGTTCACCTGGTGGCAGATGCCGGTGCCGGGTGGGACGACGCGGAAGTCTTGGAACGCTTGCTGGCCCCAGCGCAGGAATTGATAGCGCTCGGCGTTGCGTTCGTACTCAAGTTCGACGTTCTGCTTGAACGCGCCGGCGCTGGCGAAGTGATCGACCATCACTGAGTGGTCGATGACGAGATCGACCGGCACCAGCGGATTGATCTTCTCAGGATTGGCGCCGAGCTTGGCGGCGGCGTCACGCATGGCGGCGAGGTCAACGACCGCGGGGACGCCGGTGAAATCCTGCATCAGCACGCGCGCGGGGCTGAACGCGATTTCGACTTCGTTCTTGCCCTTGTTCACCAGCCACGAGGTCATGGCCAGGATGTCCGCTTTCTTCACCGCAATACCGTCTTCGGTGCGGAGCAAGTTTTCGAGCAGGACTTTGAGCGAGATGGGCAGCTTGGAGATGTCGCCAAGGCCGTTCTCAGAGGCCTTGTTGAGATCGAAATAGGTGTACGATTTACCGCCCGCGCTGATCGTGGTGCGGGCGTTGAATGAGTTCAAAGATGGCATGGGTCTGCATCCGGCTTCTAAGCTTCAGAGATGCAAGCGCGTTGGGGTGCGCCCCAATTTCGGAATCAAACCGGTTCGCGCGGCAGGGCTTATTTAGCGCCGTTTTATGAAGGCGCAATTGACGCTCTGAGCTATGTTTGCGATCCGTTCGCAACTATGCCGTGGGCGGCGGCTCCGGCGGTGAAGCGGCGGGTGTGCGGTTGAAGAAGCGCCCGCCACGCCGCCGCCGCCAGCGCAGCGCAAACCATACGATCGGCACGATCACGATCGCGAACGGGATGAGCCCCGCGATGATAGTGATGATCGCCGCAAAACCCGCGACAACGATGCCGAGGAAGTTCGCAAACGCATTGCGCAGCGGCTCGAACGTGTCGCTGCCGACCGGGCGCGGCGCCGATTGGTAATTGATGGTGAGTTCGGACATCGAGACGCGCGTGCGCATGACGGCGAGGTTCGATTGCACCGCATCGATCTCACCCTGAACACGGGCGAGTTCACGTTCGACTTCAAGCAGATCCGAGAGGCGACCCGGACGAGAGCGCAGGAGTTCTTGCAGACGATCACGCAGCGCCGTTTGCGCACGCAGCCGCGCTTCAGTGTCGACGATGGCGCGCGTCAGATCTTCCGTGTTGGTGGTCGAGGATTGGAGGCGCCCGCCAGCTTCATCGACTTGTGCGGCGATTCCATTGCGGAACGTGGCGAGCCAAGTCGGCTCGGCGCGCAGCGAAACATAGCCCTGCATGAAGCTTTCCGGGTCGCCGCTCTTGTTGGAGCCGACGAGTTGGCAGAGACGCGGGCCCGCTGTGGTGCAGGCCTGGATGTGCGCGTCCATAACGTCCGAAAGCCGCTGGCTCGGGATCTCTAGGCCCATCGCGTAGGAATAGGCGAGGTAGAGAACGGGCGAGGGCCCGCCTGGCTGTGTTGGCTGCGTGGGCCGGTTGGCGGACGGCGCATCGCTCGGGGGTGGCGGTGCGGCTGGTGCAGGCGCGGCCTCTTCCATGACGGCGCGGCCCTGCGCCATGTCCATGTCGGCGACGCCGCCATAGGCCTCAGTCGCAGGGGCTTCACCAGTGCTTTGGGTGCTGGCGACGTCGCCTTGCCCACAAGCGGCCAGCGCGCCGGCCAAAATCAGTCCCGCCACGAAACGACGCATCGCCGTCCCTCCCTTATGTCGCAACCACCAAGGCCCGCCTTGGCGGATGACGCAACCCTTTCTAGAACCAGGGCGGCATTATGAGCGCGTCCGGACCTTTCCAAGACAAGCCGAAAATTCGGGTCGACGCGCTTTCCGTGGCCCGGGGCGGACGCGTTCTGTTCGAGGGGCTGAGCTTTAGCGCCGAGCCAGGCGCCTATCTCGAAATTCGCGGCGGCAATGGCGCGGGCAAGACGACCTTGCTGCGCACGCTCGCTGGCTATCTGAAGCCGCGCGCTGGTCAGATTGTGTTTGAGAATTTGGAAGAGCCGTCATTGGCGTTGCATTTCGTCGGCCACCAGAATGGCTTGAAGCCGACGGTCAGCGTCGCTTCGCACTTGCGTTATTGGGCCGGGCTGTTTGGCGGCGCGAGCGATGCCAGCGTCGCCGCCGAGAAGCTTGGGCTAGCAGCATTGCTCGAACGACCCGCGCGCACGCTCAGCCAAGGCCAGGCCCGCCGTTTGAGTTTATCGCGCCTCATCCTCGCGCCGCGCCCGATCTGGTTGCTCGACGAACCCGCCGCCGCGCTCGACGCGAATGGCAAAGCGATGCTCGCCGCGATCATCGACGCGCGTCGCGCTGATGGCGGCTTGGTGCTTGCGGCCGTGCACGAACCTTTGGGGCCAACGCCGAGCCAAACGCTGACGGTGGGCGCATGAGCGCGTTCGCAGCGACTTTCCGGCGCGATCTGGCGCTGATGTGGGGCGGCGGTGGCGGCGCGTTGGCGCCGCTCGGCTTCTTCCTCGGCGCGACGATGCTCGTGCCGCTGGCGATGGGACCGGAGCGCAATTTGCTCGCGGCCGCTGGTCCGCCGCTCGTGTGGATCGCTGCTGCTCTTGCTGTGCTCGCAACATTGGAGCGCTTGTTTCAAGCCGATCTCGAGGACGGCTCGCTCGACCACATGCTGCTCTCGCCCGCGCCACTCGAGATGATCGTGCTCGCGAAGGGGGCGGCGCTCTGGGTCGCTGTGGGGATGCCCCTGGCGCTCGCGAGCGCGCCGGCCGCTATCGCGCTCCAAGCGCCCCCTGAACTCGTTCCGGCGATTGTGCTCAGCCTGTTGCTCGGCATGGCAGCCTTTATCGGCATTGGCCTGGTCGGAGCGGCGGTGACAGCGGGTGTAAAGCGCGGCGGGGTTTTGATCGCGCTCATTGTTCTGCCTTTCTTTGCGCCGCCTATCATTTTTGGCTCTGCTGTTGCGGGCGGTGAGCATGTCGGCGCAGCGCTATCCGTGCTGGCCGGGTTTGCGCTGGCCGCTTTGGCGCTAGGGCCGGTCGCGGCGGCGGCGGCTTTACGGCTGCAGGCGGAGTGAGTGATGCCGTTTGCCGCCTGTTTCCGCCCCCTGACACCTGATACCTGACACCTGATGCTGACCTATCTCGCCAATCCCGCGCGCTTTATGGCCTTCTCAGCCTGGGCCGCGCCGATCTTCCTGGTCGCCGCACTCGTACTGCTGGCGATTGGCGTGCCGTGGGGCTTGTTTTATTCGCCGGCGGACTACCAACAGGGCGAGACGGTGCGGATTATGTATCTGCACGTGCCGTCGGCCTGGTGGTCGATGGGTATTTACGCGTTCATGGGCGCGGCGAGTTTCGTTGGGCTTGTTTGGCGCCATGCGCTCGCGGACGTGGCTGCACGCGCCGCCGCGCCGATTGGCGCCACGTTCGCCGCGGTGTGCTTGATCACCGGCTCGCTCTGGGGCGCGCCAACTTGGGGTACATGGTGGGAATGGGACGGGCGTCTGACGTCGATGCTCGCCCTCTTCATCATCTATCTCGGCTACATCGCGCTTTGGAGCGCGATCGAAGACGAGGAGAAAGCTGCGCGGCTCGCCGCGATCCTTTGCCTTGTTGGTCTCGTGAACTTGCCGATCATCAAATTCTCCGTCGATTGGTGGAGCACGCTGCATCAGCCGGCAAGCATCATGCGCGCGGGTGGCTCGTCCATTCACCCGAGCATGATGGGGCCGCTCTTCACGATGGCGGGCGGTTTCCTGTGTTTGTTCGCGGCGCTGCTGATGATGAACATGCGCGCCGCCGTGTTTCGCCGGCGCGTGGAAGCCGCGCGCTTGCGTGGGACCGAAGCATGATCGAAGGCGGTTGGGCTTATATTTGGCCAGCTTATGCCGTTGGCGCGTTCGCGTTCGGCGCGCTGACGATCGCTGTGGTGCTGCGCTTGCGCCATTGGGGCAGCGAAGCGCGCAAGCTTGAGAAGAAGCCATGAAGCGCTTCATCGCCTTTGCGCCGCTGATCTTATTGGCGCTTCTGGTCGTTGTGGGCGCCGTGATGCTCACGCGCGGCGGTGAGCGCGAATTGTTCACGACAGGCGAGGCGGGGCGCGTTGCGCCGACTTTTGCGCTCTCGCGTCTCGATGGCGGCGCGATGCTGACCAGCGACGAGATGGCTGGCCGCGCTTACGTCATCAATATGTTTGCGTCCTGGTGCACGCCATGCCGCGCTGAGCATCCGCAATTGATGGCGCTGCGCGAGCGCGGTGTTGAGATCGTGGGCGTCGCTTACAAGGATCAGCCGGAGGCCTCTGCGCGCTTCCTGCAAGAACTCGGCGATCCCTTCCGCGTCGTGGCTCTCGATCCAGACGGTCGCTTCGGCATTGAGCTTGGCATCGCCGGCGTGCCGGAGACCTTCGTGATCGGTCCGGACGGTACGATCCGCGCGGCCTATCGTGGGCCTCTCACGCCAGAGGTCGTCGAAAACACAATTCTGCCCGCGCTCGAAGCCGCGGACTAAGCGCCTATTTGCGCGCGCCGTCGCGCTTGCGCGCCTCGCTGACGGGCTTTTGCTTTTTTTTCTTCTCGTCTTTGGCCGCGCGCTTGGCTTCGCGCTTTGCGTCACGCTCGGCTTTCGCTGCGGCCTCATCCGAAAGCTTGGCGAGCTTGGTGAGAATGTTCAGGAAGGTGCGCCGCTTGGTGCGCGGCAAGAGATCAAGAATCGCCGCATCAGCCGCGCGTGCGTGTCGCGTGGCCGAGGCAAGGAGCGTCGCGCCGGAGGATGCCAGATGCACCGCATGTGCGCGCGCATCGAGTGGCGCTGTCGTACGCGAAATCCAACCGCGCTTTTCCATGCGCTGCACCGTATCGGCGAGCGTCGAACGGTCGATGCCGGTGGCGCGGACGAGATCGCTTTGGCTTAGGCCCGGCATTTCCGCGATGGCGGCGAGCACGGCGAATTGGCGCAGCGTGATGGTGTCGCCGACGAGGTGCTCGAAACGATCGGATGCGAGCTGCTCCGCGCGGTGCAGCAAGTGGCTCGCTGATGTCGCAAGCCGGAAGGGCTCGGACTCAGGTCCGTCCGCCATCGAGCGACCCATAATTCAACGCCCCAAAACCGGCGCGGAGCTTAGCGATGCGCACAACGCGATCAATCATGCGTTCGACTTTAGTTCGCGTCTGAGGCGAAAATCAGCCCAAATCAGTCGGATTTAAGCGCCCTGTGATGTTTCCGCAGCCGTCTCTGGCTCCTCGCGCTGATGCTTGAGGACGATCGGCGTGTTGAGGACGGCAAACAGAATCGTCAGCGGAAACACAATGAAGGGGCGTGAGTTCAGCCAAAACTCGAATGTCTGTGTGTTGCGGATCACTTCATTGAGCACCGCCTGAAACGCAAAAAACGCCGACCAACGCAGCGCCAGGATCGTCCAAATCTTGTCCGGCAAATTAAACGCGTGGCCGAAGAGCAGCTTCCAAACATTTTGTCTGATCGCCAGCGAGCCCAGCACAGCCGCGACATAAAACAGATAGGTGAAAGTCGGCTTGATCTGAATGAAAGTCGGGTCGTGCAGCGCGATGGTGAGGCCGCCAAACGCGGTGACGATCACACCCGTGATGATCAGAACCGGCGGAATACGGCCTTGCTTGATCTTGCACCAGGCAATCGCAGCGATGGTTGCGGCCATAAAGATGCCGGTCGCGATATAGACCGCGTTCTCTTTCGTCGCCTCGATGCGCTGCAGCACGTTGAAGGCGACCACGTAGATGATGACGGGGCCGAGATCGATCAGCAGCTGGTTGGGGCCGCCTTGCTGCTTTGGTTTGGCGGTGGCCAGCGGGGTCAGTTCTTCGGTCATGCACCCTGATACGCCGAACCGGGGGCGGCGGACTAGGCGCTTGCGCTGAAACGCATTCCCTGCCCACATCACCGCCTGATTTCGGGGAGGGACGCATGCGTCTGCAGGCTTTGGCGGCGGCTTTGTTGGTGGCGGCGTGCGCGAGCGCACCCGCAAGTTCCGAGGCGCAAACCGCGCCGGTTCCGTCGATGGGCGAAATCCTGGAGCAATCGCCGGCCTCCGATTGGCGCGCCGTCGATCCTGAGAACACGATCTACATGGATCTGCCTACCGGCCGCGTGATCATCGAACTCGCACCCGAGTACGCGTCCAACCACGCCGCCAATATTCGTGCGTTGGCTCGGGCGCATTATTGGGATGGCGCAGCGATCGTGCGCTCGCAGGACAATTACGTCGTCCAGTGGGGCCGCGACGAAGGCGACACGACTGCGTATGGCGAGGCGCAACGCTCCCTGCAGCCGGAATTCGATCGCCCGCGCAGCGGCGTCGAGATCACACGCCTGCAAGACCCGGATTCATATGCGCGTGAAGTTGGTTTTGCTAGCGGCTTCCCGGTCGCGGGCCAGAACGGCCGCACCTGGCTCGCGCATTGCTACGGCATGGTCGGCGCTGGTCGTGGCGACACGGCAGATAGCGGCAGCGGCGCGGAGCTCTATGTCGTCATCGGCCAAGCCCCGCGTCACCTCGATCGCAACGTGACGCTTGTAGGGCGCGTGTTGCAGGGCATCGAATTGCTCTCCGTCATGCCGCGCGGCACGGGGCCGTTGGGCTTCTACGAGACGCCGGAGGAGCGCACGATCATCCGTTCGGTGCGTCTGGCGTCTGAGCTGCCGGAAAGCGAGCGCGTCAATCTACAAACGCTGCGCACCGACAGCGCCACCTTCCGCACGCTTACCGAAAGCCGACGCACCCGCCGCGATCCGTGGTTCCTGGAGCCAACGGGCCGCATCAATGTTTGCAACGTGCCGCTGCCGGTACGCGTCGCGCCATAAGATGTGAATTCCGCTCACAGTGCGGACGACGAGGCGTCGTTCGTAAGCGGTTGGGGCCGTCACCACCTCCAGTGCAGAGCCGAACGCGGCCTACATGGAGGCGAGTATGCACGACCCCTATCAGCAAACGAAAGTCGATCCCAACGCGCTGCCACCGGTGTTGCGTGACGCCAACATTGCGCTCGCAGTGCTGGTTCTTGTTGGCCCAGTCTTGGCGGCGGTGCTGACGGCAACCGGTGTGGCGTGATTATTCGAGACCGACGAGTGCGCGAGAGAAGCTCGCGGCGTCGAAGGGCTGCAGATCTTCCGCCTTTTCGCCGACGCCGATGAAGTGGATCGGGATGGCGTGGCGTTGCGCGACAGCAACGAGCACGCCGCCTTTGGCCGTGCCGTCGAGCTTGGTCATCACGAGGCCCGTGATATCCGTCACCGAGCGGAAGCTTTCCACCTGAGACAGCGCGTTTTGGCCGACCGTCGCATCCAACACGAGCAGCGTTTCGTGCGGCGCGTCTTCATCGATCTTGCGCATAACGCGCACGATCTTGGCGAGCTCCGCCATCAACTCTGACTTGTTTTGCAAGCGCCCCGCCGTGTCGATCAGAGCGACGTCGGCGTTCTCTTCCTTGGCGCGCTTCACCGTCTCAAACGCCACGCCGGCAGCATCCGCCCCTTGCGTGGAGCTGACGAAGGAAGCCTCGGCGCGATCGGCCCAGACTTTGAGCTGTTCGATCGCGGCGGCGCGGAACGTATCGGCCGCGCCGATCACGACTTTCGCGCCAGCATTGGTGAGATTGTTGGCGAGCTTGCCGATCGTCGTCGTCTTGCCCGAGCCATTGACGCCGATCACCAGCACGATGCGCGGCTTCGGCCCATTGGTGAGATCAAGCGTCGCTTCGCGCGGTTTCAGAAGCCGCGCCACTTCGCCTGCGAGCGCGATGCGCGCTTCTTCAACGCCGTTCTCTTTGCTGAAACGCTGCTCCGCCAAAGCGCCTGCAATACGCGCCGCAGCGGCCGCGCCCATGTCGGACGCAACGAGCGCGTCTTCGAGTTCGGCCAAATCCGCAGCATCGAGCTTTTCCTTCGTGAAGACGGAGGTGAAGCTTTCGGCGAGCTTGCTCGAAGACTTACGCAGGCCATCGAACAAGCCCTTGGCTTGCTCTTCCGGCTGCGCGCTTTCGGCCTGCTTCTTTTTCTTGTCGAACAGACCCCAAATCATGCGGCGACGCCAATCAGATGCGCGCCGTCATGGGCGCTAAAGCGCAGGCGCTGAAATGCTTGTCCGCTGGCGCCTTCGAAGCGCACGGCGGTGAAATCGGGCAGACGTGCGAAGCCGTCGCGCTCAATTAGGCCATCGGCTTCACGGCCAACCCATTGGCCGAGATGGCGCGTGAGCGCGGCCGCCCCCGCATCGCGCAAACGCGCGGCGCGTTCTTTGATCAAGCTCCGCCCAAGTTGCGGCATGCGCGCGGCCGGCGTGCCTTCGCGCGGGCTGAAAGGAAATGCGTGCACGTAAGCCAGATTGCATGCTTCGATCAGGGAAAGCGTGTTCTCGAAATGCGTTTCCGTTTCTGTCGGGAAGCCGGCGATGAAATCGGCGCCCAGCGCGATGGCGGGGCGCGCGGCCTTCAAGCGTTGTGCGAGTTCGATCGCTTGCGCACGAGAGTGGCGGCGCTTCATGCGCTTGAGGATCAGATCGTCGCCATGTTGAAGCGACAAGTGCAGATAGGGCGCAACCCGGTCGTGCTGCGTGACCAACTCGAACAATTGATCATCCATCTCGATCGCGTCGAGCGAAGAGAGGCGCAGCATCGGTAGATCGGGCGCGAGCTTCAGAATGCGCGCGACCAGCGAACCAAGATTTGGCTGCCCAGGCAGATCCGCGCCCCAGGAGGTTAGATCAACGCCCGTCAGTACGACCTCAGGCACACCATTGGCCGCAAGGCGCCGGACTTGCTCCACCACTTCGCCAGCTGGCGCCGAGCGTGAATTTCCGCGGCCGTACGGGATGATGCAGAACGTGCAGCGATGGTCGCAGCCGTTCTGCACTTGCACGTAAGCGCGCGTGCGTTCGACGAAGCCGTCCATCAAATGCGACGCGGTTTCCCGCACGGCCATGATGTCGGCGACAGCGACGCGTTCATGCGCGCCAGTGAAGCTCTCGGCGCGCATCTTCTCGGCATTGCCGAGCACGCGGCTCACTTCCGGCATCGCCGCAAAACTCTGCGGATCAATCTGGGCTGCGCAGCCGGTGACAATGATCTCCGCATCGGGCCGTTCGCGTCGCGCGCGGCGAATGGCTTGGCGCGCTTGGCGCACGGCCTCGCCGGTGACGGCGCAGGTGTTGATGATCACTGCGTTCGAGAGCGCGGCATCGCCCGCGAGCGCGCGCATGGCTTCGCTCTCGTAGGCGTTCAGGCGGCAGCCGAGCGTCAGGATCTCGACATCCGCGCGCGGAGGCTTCGCAGGCGCGTTCATGGGGCAGGGGTCAGGTGAGCGTGTGCGGCCAGGAGGTCAAGCGCTGCAAATGAAAAGCCCCGCGAGGTCATCGCGGGGCTTTGAACTCTGGAGAAGCGCGGAGGCTTATTCAGCAGCTTCGTTGGCTTCGCCGACGAAATCGTCTTCGCGGGCGCCGCCAGCGCGTTCGGCGATACGAGCCGACTTACCGCGACGATCGCGCAGGTAGTACAGCTTCGCGCGACGGACCTTACCGCGGCGGACGACGTCGATGCTGTCGATGGTCGGCGAGAACAGCGGGAACACGCGCTCCACGCCTTCGCCGAAGCTGATCTTGCGGACGGTGAAATTGGCGTTCAAACCGCCGCCCGAACGGGCGATGCAGACGCCTTCGTAAGCCTGGACGCGCTCACGATCGCCTTCCTTGATCTTCACGTTCACGCGCAGCGTGTCGCCCGGATCGAAAGAGGGGATGGTCTTGCCCTTCGTAACGCGGGCGACTTCTTCTTGTTCAAGCGTCTGGATCAGGTTCATTTACGCAACCGAGCGCACAGGCAAAGGGCCGGCGCTTCCATTAGGAAACCACGGGAAAGCGGGGCGTATAAGGGAAGCTTCGGGTGCTGTCGAGGGGGTAAAGCTAGCCCGCCGGCGCGCATCCCACATAGTTCAGCGTCGACCCATCCGCCTCGCGGATACGCATCATCGGCCATTGGCCGGCGCGGCCGAGCTGGAGGCTGACACTTTGGCCCGCGCCGTCCTGCAAAGCCAGGAACCCGTCGGCCTCGCTTACCACAGAAACGCGTCCCATGCCGGGCGTCACCCAGTCGAGGGCGCGCGGCGGAAACACATAGAGCCAGCCGGTGACATCCCCCGCCGGGATGATCAGCATGCCGCGCAGGCCGCGGACGCGTTGAAGCGAATCCGGCGTCAGCACCGGCGGCAGGGCGGCCTCGATGGCGGCGATTTCTTCGACCGCGCCGGTGCAGGCGGCGTTGATGGTGGTGGGCGTGACTGCGCCCTCGATGGGGCGCCAGATGGCCGAGAGGGCAGCGACCGCACGTTCGACCTCTGCGGAATTGGTTTGCGCGCCCGCATTGGTGGCGAACAGGCAGACAAGAGCGAACGCCAGGAAGCGCATGGGATCTCCGCGATCAGTCCTTGGACCGGGTGCCGCTTAAATCGGGCCGTCTTTGGGCGGTGATGCGTTCACGCTCAGTGCGCCGCCAAGCTGCGATCTTGGCATGGTCGCCATTGAGCAGCACGTCAGGGATCGTGCGGCCCTCCCATTCGCGCGGGCGGGTGTATTGGGGATGCTCGAGCAGGCCGTCGCTGAAGCTTTCCTCGAGGATGGAGCTCTGATTGCCGAGCACGCCAGGCAACAGCCGCACGCAGGCTTCGAGCACCACCAGCGCCGCCGCTTCGCCACCGGCCAGCACAGCGTCGCCTACAGCTACTTCCTGCATGCCGCGCGCCTCGATGACGCGCTCGTCCAAGCCTTCGAAGCGGCCGCAGAGGAGGATCAAGCCAGGGCCTGCCGCCCAGGTCTGCGCCATCTCTTGGCTGAGCTGTTTGCCGCGCGGCGAGAGATAGATCAGTGGGCGATCGTTACGTGGAATGGAATCGATCGCCGCCGCCGCCACGTCAGCCCGGATCACCATGCCGGCGCCGCCGCCTGCGGGCGTGTCGTCGATGCTCTTGTGCGGACCCAAACCGAAGTCGCGCAATTGCACGGTGTCGAGCGACCACGCGCCCTCGCGCAGAGCTTTGCCGATCAGCGAAACGCCAAGCGTGCCCGGAAAAACTTCCGGGAACAGGGTGATGATGGAAGCCGCAAACATCGCGTCAGCTGTACGCGGCGTAGCGCTTGCGCGCTACTTGCCGGTGACGGGCTCTGGCGCGGGCGGATCAATCACGACGCGTTTGGCGGCGAGATCAACGTGCGGCACCGATTCCTTGGTGAAGGTGATGCGCACGTTCGGACCCCCGTTCGGGGGGCGATATTCGATGATGTCGCCGGCGCCGAAATTCCACACCGCGCAAATCTCACCGAGCACCGTGCCGTCCACTGCTTCGGCGCGTGAGCCGAGCAGATCGACAACATAGAACTCATCTTCCGCCGTCGGCGGCAGATTGGCGCGCGGCACGAAGAGGCGGGTGCCTTTCAGCGCTTCGGCGTCCTCGCGCGTTTTCACTTCCGGGGCGACGACGGCGACGCCGTCCTTCAGCTCACGCCAGGATTTCGGCTTCAGGATCACCTTGCCGTCTTCGCTATGCAGTGGACCGTAGGCGATCACGCCTTCCTTCCTGTCGGTGAACGCGCGCAGGCGAACTTCGCCCTTCACGCCGAACGCGCCCGCGATGGCGCCCACGAGCACCATGCCCTTCGCGCCGTTGGTCTTGCCTTTGAAGGCCGGCACGTTCTGCAGATCGCCAACCGTTTCCGGCTCAGCGGCAACCGGCTTCGGCGCCGCGAGCGGCTTCGGCGCTTGGCGGATCGGGGCGCTGAGCGGCGTCATGGCGACGGGCTGCGCACGACCAGCGGCGACAGCCAGCGGCTTCGACGGGATCGGGCCAGCGAACGCTGCCGCGACCGGCGCGAGCTTCGGCGGCTTCACCGGCTTGGCCTTAGGCGCCTTCGGTTCGGGCTTCGGCTTTTCAGCCTTCACCTTGGGCTCGGGTTTCGCCTTAGGCTCAGGCTTCGCTTTTTCGGCGGGCTTGATTTCGGCCTTGGCCGGCTTTTCCGGCTTGGCCGGGGCAGTTTTAGTTTCGGTCGGGAGCGGCTTGCCTTTGGTGACGGGCTTGGCGGTGACGGGCTTGGCGGCCTTCGCGTCGGGGGCGGCCTTCGCCGCCGCCTTTGGTTCGGGCGCAGCCTTCGCAGCCGGCTTGGCCGCCGCCTTGGGGGCGGGGACCGGAGCCGCTTTCGCCCTTGGCTCGGCCTTCGGCGTAGTCTTAGGCGCCGGGGCCGGTTTCACGTCCGCTTTCTTCGGCGCAGCCGCTTTGGCCGGAGCCGGCGCCTTTGCGGCGGGCTTCGGCGCAGGCTTTTCAGCCTTCGGCGCTGCTTTCACCGGGGCCGCCGCCTTTGGGGCGGCTTCCGGCTTGGCCTTGGCGACCGGCTTCGCGAGCGCCTTTGGCGGCTCCTTTTTGGCCGGCGCGGCAGCCCTTACAGGCGCCTGCGCGGCTTTTTTGGCGGCTGCAGCCTTCGGCGCGGCAACCGCCTTGGGCGCGGGCTTAGAATTGGCGGACTTCTTGTTCGGCAAGGGTTTTCTTACGCCTCCGAGGCGGCCTCACCCTCAGCAGCGGCCGGCGCGTTTGCAGCAGCGCGTTCAGCCATCTTCTTACCGGGTTGGGCCTTGTTGGGATTGTTGCGGGTTTCGCGCTTCATAACGCCGGCCTGGTCAAGAAACCGTGCAACACGGTCGGTCGGCAGGGCGCCTTTTTTCATCCATTCTTGAATGCGCTCGAGCTTCAGCAAGACCCGGTTCGGGTCATCGGCCTTCAATATAGGATTGTAGGTTCCGACTTTCTCGATGAAACGCCCGTCGCGGGGGCTACGGCTGTCGGCCACAACGATTGAGTAGAACGGACGCTTCTTGGCGCCGCCGCGGGCCAAACGGATTTTCAGGGACATTTTCTAAGCTTCTCCTTTGAACTCTTAGCTTTTTTTGTTGCTTCCGGGAAGCCCCGGAAGGCCCCCAGGAAGCCCTGGAAGCGCAGAATGAGGGTTAAGGCCCGGTAGCGATTTACCGGAGCCGAGCTGTTTTAGCGCCTCAGGGGAAGGCATGCCGCCTCCCATCCCGGGCATGCCGAAAGGCATTTTGCCCTTGCCCATGGCCTTAGCCATGTCCGCCATGTTGCGGTGCATTTTGAGGAGGCGGTTCACCTCCACGACCTCGACGCCGGCGCCTTTGGCGATCCGGGCGCGTCGGCGACCATTGAGCAAATCCGGTTTGGCCCGCTCGGCCTTGGTCATTGAACGGATAATGCCGATCTGGCGGTTGAGCTGGCGGTCATCCAGCTGCGCCTCTGAGATCTGGCTTTTGATCTTCTGAGCGCCGGGCAGCATGCCCATGACGCCCTTGAGGCCGCCGATCTGGATCAGCTGGTTCAGCTGCTTTTCCATGTCGTCGAAATCGAAGCGGCCCTTGGCCATCTTCTTCGCAAGCTTCTCGGCCTCGTCGCGATCGACCTGCTCAACGGCTTTTTCAACGAGGCCGACAATGTCGCCACGGTCGAGAATACGGCCGGCGATACGGGCTGCGTCGAACGGCTCCAGTGCGTCCGGGCGCTCGCCGGCGCCGAGGAATTTGATCGGCAGGCCGGTGACGGCCCGCATCGAAAGTGCTGCGCCGCCGCGGCCGTCGCCGTCAGCACGGGTCAGCACGAGGCCCGTCAGCGGCAGGCGTTCATGAAAGCGTTTGGCGGTTTCGACCGCGTCCTGGCCGGTCAGGCTGTCGGCCACCAGCAGCACTTCGCCGGGCTTGGCGATCTGCGCGATAGACGCCGCTTCCAGCATCATCTCTTCGTCGAGCGTGGTGCGGCCGGCGGTGTCGAGGATGAGAACGTCGTGGCCGCCGAGGCGGGCGGCGGTGAGCGCGCGCTTGGCGATCTCGGCCGGCGGCTGGCCCGCCACGATCGGCAGTACGTCCACGCCAATGCTTTTGCCAAGGGTGCTGAGCTGCTCCATCGCCGCCGGGCGGCGCGTATCGAGCGAAGCCATCAGCACGCGCTTGCGCTCCGTCTTGGTCAGACGATTGGCGATTTTCGCGGTGGTTGTGGTTTTACCGGAGCCCTGAAGGCCGGCCATCATGATGACGTTCGGCGGCTCGCCGTGGATGCGCAGCCCTTCCGGGGGGCCTTCGCCGCCAAGCGTCTCGACCAGCGTGTCGTAAACGATCTTGATGACCTGCTGGCCCGGCTTCACCGCCTTGATGACGTTTTCGCCGACCGCCTCGGTGCGGACCTTGGCGATGAAATCCTTCACCACCGGCAGCGCGACGTCGGCCTCAAGCAGGGCGACGCGCACTTCGCGCAGCGCCGCATCGACGTCCGCCTCGCTGAGCGCGCCGCGCCCAGTGAGCTTGTCGAAGACGCCGCCAAGGCGTTCTGTCAGGGCCTCAAACATTCCATCTCCTAACTCCTCCCCCGCATGCAGGGGAGGTCGCGAGCGAAGCGAGTGGGAGGGGGAAGTGCAGTATCCGCCCCTCAGTCATCGCGCTTCGCGCGCTGCCAGCTCCCCCGCAAGCGGAGGAGCCGCTACGCCAAAGCAGTCTTACCCCGCCGGACGATCACGTCGGGCGGGGCGCCTCGCCAGCCTCCAGGCCATGATATGGGCCCTGTGCCGGTCAAAGCGCAGCTTAAAGCTGGCGCATGGGCAGGCCTTTTAGGAGGAAGGGAGGCGAAGGTCAAATTCGCGCCCTTTTGCTTAGGTTTTTTGATCCGGCGGAGGGTGGTATGGCGTTGCGTCTGATTGCAGCGGCGGCGGTCCTGGCGGCCCTGATGGGCGCGCCTGCGACGGCCCTTACCACGCAGCCTTGGCCCGAAACCCAGCCCACGTGCAGCGCTTTGCCCAGCGCGTTGCGAAGCGGCGCGACGCTCGTGTGCACGGATACGGTGACGCCAGAGCGCTCGTTCGAAGCGGAACACCGCCTGCGTTGCGATGAGGCCGGGCTATGCCTCTACACGCAGACCATGCCTGGCAACATGACGCTCTGGTGCCGTTTCAGCCCGGAAGGCCGGGAAGCTTATGCCCAGACGATTGAAACGCGCGCCGACGGACCTATCAGGGGAATCATGGCGCGCGAATGCGAACTCCGCGACAGCGCTGGCGCCATCATTTCGTTTGAAAGTGCGCGCGGCGACGACGAAGCTCCATAGATGGATGGATTCACAAAGGGCGCGTTCACCGCGCCGATCGCGGGCAAAGCTAAGACCTTCGACATCTATCGCCTAGGCGCAGGCCCGCCGGTCATCCTGATGCAGGAATTGCCGGGCATTGGCGAAGAGGTGATCGCGTTGTGCCGTCGGCTCGCGCACGCGGGCTTTGAGGTGTGGGCGCCTCATTGGTTCGGGCCCTCGGGGCGCACCGATGTGAACGGCAATCTTGGCCGTGTGCTCTGCATGCGGCGCGAGTTTCAGATTTTCGCCAAACGCAAATCGAGCGCCATCGTCGATTGGATGCGGGCGCTCTGCGCGCATGTGGCGAAGACCGCCGGCCATGAACGCGTCGGTGTCATCGGCATGTGCTTGAGCGGCAATTTCGCGCTGACTTTGGTCGCGGAAGAAAACGTCTGGGCGGCGGTGGCGTCGCAGCCATCGCTCGCGCTCCGCGCGCCCGGATCGCTACACATGAGCGATGCTGAGATCGCTGCGTCCCGCGCGGCGCTCGATGCGAAGGGCGCCATGCATGCCTATCGCTTCGAAGAGGATGGCTTCTGCACCGGCGAGCGTTTCGCAGCGATCGACCGCGCCTTTAACGACAATGCGGTGCGCGTGATCACGCACGTGATCGCGGGAAACGGGCACGCCGTGCTCTCGCGCCATTATGACGAAACACCCGGCAGCCCAACAGAAGCGGCGATGCGCGAAGTGATTGGCTATCTACGTCAGCAGCTAAATGCCTAAGCGATCCGCAACTTCTTCGCCGATCGCCAGCGATGAGGTGAGGCCGGGGCTTTCGATGCCGAAGAGGCAGACGAGATTGGCGAGGCCGTGGGCGCTTGCGTCGTCGATGACGAAATCACCCTGCGCTTCGCCGGGGCCGTGCAGCTTGGGGCGAATGCCGGAATAATCGGGCTGCAGCGCGCCATCCGGCAGCGCCGGCCAGAAGCGGCGTACAGTTTCGTAGAAGCCCGCCGCGCGCGCGGGATCGACGCTGTAGTGTTCGTGATCGACCCATTCGAGATCGGGGCCGAAGCGGGCGACACCGCCAAGGTCGCGCCGATAATGTGTGCCGAGCGCGCCGGGAATGGGCGGGGGATAGATCAGCCGCGCGAATGGCGCCTTCACGCCATGCAGCGCGAAATAATTGCCTTTGCCGAAATGCAGCGCGGGAACGCGCGCGGCCGGAAAGCCTTCGATCTTGCGCGCGCAATCCTGTGCGCCTAGGCCCGCGGAAATGACGAGGCGGACAGCGCTGACCTGCGTCGGTGCTTCACCGCCGACTTGGATCGCGTAGCCGCCGTCTTGCGCATGTGCGCCTTCGAACGGCGAACTCAACACGACTGCGCCGCCATGCGCCTCGATCTCACCTTGCAACGCGGCCATGTAGCCATGTGCGTCGAACACGCCGCTCTCTTCGGAAAGCAATGCGGCGACGGCGTTCAGCTGCGGCTCCAGTGCACGCGCCTCCTCGCCACTCAACCAGCGCACGCCTTCGACGCCATTGATCTCGCCCTGTCGCGCTAAGCGCTCCAACGCGGGGATTTCGCTTTCTTGGGTGGCGACGATGAGTTTGCCGCTTTTGGCGTAGGCGACATTGTGGTCGGCGAGAAACGGATAGAGCGCGCGCCGACCCGTCACGCAAAGCCGCGCTTTGAGCGATCCTGTGGCGTAATGGAGGCCAGCGTGAATGACTTCGGAATTGCGCGATGAGACGCCGGCGCCGATGTGTGGCGCTTGTTCGAGCACAAGCACGTTCAAAGCGCGCTTGGCGCAAGCGTAACCGGCAGCCAGGCCCACCGCGCCCGCGCCAATGATTGCGACGTCGAAATCAGCCATCGAAAATTTTGCTCCGGGCGTCGTTTTCTTGGGAAACGCCAAGCTCAGTTAATGGATGCGAAAGCACCGCGCCATAATCATCCGGCAGCGGGGTAAGTCGTGTTCAATTTCCTTGATGCCTCCATGGCTGCGGCGGCGCGGGGCCGAGTGTCCAGCTTACGCTGGCGGCTCGCTATCGGCGCTTTGTTCGCGATCGGCTCGGCTTTCATCCTAAATTCAGTTTCGGCCGGCCTTGGCTGGTATCTGGCGATCATGGTGTCGATGGGCTTCGACTACATGCTCGGCAATTCTTACCTTGAACAGCGTGGCGAAGCGGATCGTAAAACAGCCGGCGCGTTGTTCGTCTGGGGTTGTTTGTTCTCGATTGCGATTTTCTGCGTCATGCCCGTGGTGCTGGCCGCGTCTGGCGGACGCTCGGGCCGCGTGCTTGGCGTGCTGATGGCGGCGAGCTCTCTCGTCAGCGTGATGCTCTTCACCTTTCAGTCGCCGCGCTTCATGGCGTTGAGTGCGCTGCCCGCGACGCTCGCATTGTTGGCGATGCCGTTCATCGCTTTCTCGCAGGCGCCGTCCGACGCCTACCAAGGCGCGATCGGCGTGAGCTGCGGCGTGGTGGGCTTCCTTGCCTATATTGGACGCTCGGCCCTCAACAACACGAAGATGGTCAGCGCGTGGCGCGCGGCCAATCAAGCCGCTAAAGATCGCGCGCTCGAAGCGGAATTGAAGCGGGCCGAAGCGGAAGAAGCCAATCGCGCCAAATCCGAGTTCCTGGCCGTGATGACACATGAATTGCGCACACCGTTGAACGCCGTGATCGGCTATGCCGAAATCATCGAAGAAGATCTCGAAGCGGATGGCCGTAAGGAATTGGCTGGCGATGCTGCGCGCATCAGCGGCTCTGCGCGACACCTGCTGGGCCTGATCGACCAAATCCTACATCTCTCGTCGGTCGATGCCGGCAATGAGGGGCTGTCGCTCCGCGATATCGACGTGCGCAAGATGCTCGAAGAAACGGTCCACGCCGTGCAGGACGACGCGCGCGCCGCTGGCAATCGCATTTCACTCCGAGTCGATCCTGAAGCAGAGTGGGCGCACACGGATAGCGGCAAGCTCACAATCAGTGTTGCGGCGCTGCTCTCGAACGCGGTGAAATTTACCGAGAATGGCTTGATCGCCGTCACCGCGGGCCGCGAAGAGGCGGACGGTCGCGATTATTTGGCGATCGCCGTCTCGGATACCGGCGTCGGCATCAAGCGCGACGATATCGAGCGCGTCTTCAAGCCGTTCACGCAGGCCGATGGCTCATCGACGCGCACCAAAGGCGGCATGGGCCTTGGGCTTTCTATCGCACAGCGGATGGCGAATACGTTGGGCGGTGAAGTGAACGCGGTCAGCGATTTCGGCGCGGGCTCGACCTTCACCATTCGCGTGCCGATGCGCCTGACGCCGGCGTTCGCGCAATCGACGAACCGCGCCGCAGCGGCTTAACCACTGCAAGCTTTCCCCGGCTTCGCTTGAATATCGTTAGAGTGGCTCGATATAGCTGAAAAGAGCTATAGAAAGCGCCTATGGAAGATCTCCGCATTCCCGCCTCGTCGATGCCGACCCTGCGCCAGCTTCAATTCCTGCTCGCGATCCGGGCGGAGGGGAGCTTCGTCGCGGCGGCCGATGCTGTCGGCGTGACGCAACCCACGCTCTCGGCCGGGATCAAGGAATTGGAGGGCGCACTCGGCGCCATTCTGGTCGAGCGCGGCCGGGCAGGTGCGGTGCTGACGCCCGCAGGAGAAGAGGCGGCCGATCGCGCGGCGCGGGCTTTGGCCGAGGTCGAGGAATTGGTGCGCGCGGTGCACACGGCGGGCGAGCCCTTCTCCGGACCCTTCCGACTTGGCGCGATCCCAACCATCGCGCCGTTCTTGCTGCCGCGCGTGATGCCGATTTTGAAAAAGCGCTTTCCAAAGCTGCGGCTGCAAATGCGCGAAG
Organism: Vitreimonas flagellata; assembly: GCF_004634425.1. Lineage (NCBI taxonomy): Bacteria > Pseudomonadati > Pseudomonadota > Alphaproteobacteria > Hyphomonadales > Hyphomonadaceae > Vitreimonas > Vitreimonas flagellata. Next base: position 402,240 of record NZ_SBJL01000001.1, read on the forward strand.
ACCTAACTGCGCGGTTGGTTGATGCCTTGCGCGCGCGCACGCTCGATGCAGCCGTGATTGCGTTGCCCTATGTGGCCCATGGCATCGCTACAGCGCCGGTCGCTGAAGATGAGTTTTTGCTCGTCTGCCACGAATCTCATCCGCTCGCGGATCGCAACGATCTGGCGCCGGAGCATTTAAAGAGCGAAGACGTGCTCCTGCTCGAGGACGGCCATTGCCTCCGCGAGCATGCGCTCTCGGCGTGTCGCCTTGCGCCGCAACGGCGCTCGAGCGAAGTGGGCGCAACGAGTTTGCATACGCTGGTGCAAATGGTCTCCGGCGGCATGGGCGTGACGCTGCTGCCCAAGATCGCGGCTGAAGGCGGTGTCGCGGCTGGCGCGCACGTTGCAGTGCGTCCGTTCTCTGAGCCGCTGGTTGGGCGCTCTATCGGCGTGGCGTGGCGCGAAGGCGGCCAGCGCGAAGAAGAGGCGCGCATGCTCGCGGACGTGCTGCGCAAAGATCTGTTCGCGCGCGCTTAAGAGGTCGGCCAATCCGGCTTGGAGAGTTGCTTAGCCAGATGCGGCAAGCGGATCACGAGCCAAACGGCCGCCCACGCATTGCCGAGAATGAAGATCGGCGCCGCCCAAAGCGCTGCCACCACCCATGAGCGCTCGGTCAAAAACACGATGATGGCGAAGAAGGTGAAGCCGATGATGAGATCGGCCAAAGTCGCCACGCCCCACGGCATCGTCGTCAGCACATTGAGCTGATCGAAGAAGGTGCCGTGCAGATCAGGCGCCGCGAACGCCGCCCATAGAATGAGGGCGACCATAGCAAGGCCCAGAATTGCGACGGCGGCGCGTAGGACGTTCATTCGTGCTCTTCTCCTTTGAGCCCTGTTTGACTGGAAGCACGGCGCCGTCAAGCGCCGCGCCCAGGTCTCAAGCTCAATCCATCAAACGCTGCATCAGATAGGTGTATTCCAGCGCCCGACGCCGCGCGGCCTCGTTCAAATTCGCGGCCGCGGCATGTCCGCCATCGATGTTCTCGTAATAGAGAACCGGCATGCCGAGCTCCAACATGCGCGCCACGTATTTGCGCGCATGCCCCGGATGCACGCGGTCGTCCTTGGTGGAGGTCACCACGAAGGGGATCGGGAAATCATCGCGGGCGCGGAGGTTTTGATAAGGCGTGATCGTTTCGAGGAAGGCGCGCTCTTCCGGATTGGAGGGCGAGCCATATTCATCGACCCACGAGGCGCCAGCCAACAATTGGTCGTAGCGCAGCATGTCGAGCAGCGGCACTTGCACGACGGCGGCGTTGATCATCTCCGGGTGCTGATTGAGCATCACGCCCATCAGCAGACCGCCATTCGAGCCGCCCATAATGCCGAGGCGGCGCGGGCTGGTGATGCGGCGCTCCACCAGATCGCGTTCGACCGCGTAGAAATCGTCATAGATCACTTGGCGGTTGGTGCGCAGACCTGCTTGGTGCCAGGCGGGGCCGAACTCGCCGCCGCCGCGAATGTTGGCGATCACGTAGACGCCGCCGCGATCAAGCCAAAGCTTGCCGATGTTCGGCGAATAGCCGGGCGTCATCGAAACTTGGAAGCCGCCATAGGCGTAAAGCAAAGTTGGGTTTTCGCCGTTGAACGGCATGTCGCGACGATGCAGCACGAAATAGGGCACGCGTGTGCCGTCGGCGCTCACAGCTTCGAACTGCTCCGTCACATAGGGCGAGGCGTCGAATTGCGCCGGCAATGAACGAATGGCGCGTGCGCTCGTCGCGTTTTGCTCAAGTGCGTAGAGCGTGTCCGGCGTCAGGAAATCCTCGAACACGGCGAATGCTGCGCTATCGGTCGGTGAGGAACCTGCCATCGTCACGGAGCCGTTTTCCGGCAAAGCGATCGTGGTCGTGGTCCAATTGGCGCCGTTGCGCGCGATGCGCAGCAAACGGCCGCGGACGTTCTCATAGCCGGCGACGATGATCGCGTCGCGCGTGATCGAAACGCCTTCGATGGATTGACGCGCATTCGGTGCAAAAAGCACCGTGACGGTGGGATTTTCGCTGCCGCTTTCGTTTGCAGGATAAGCAATCAGCGCGCCCTGCGGATGGCCGCGCCATGCCTCTTGCAACGTCGCGATCAGATAGCCTTGATAGAGCCCCTGGATCGACGACTTGGCGGGCAAATTGATGCGCTCCGGCGCAGCGGTGTCGAGCCGCCAATTTTCAGATTCAAAGAAGGTGTTGGCTTCGATCGCGATCGGAATGCGACGGCCATCCGTGTCCTGATAGACGCCCGCGAACAGCCCGACATCACTCGCTTGACCGCGGATCACTTCGGTTGCGCTTGTAAGCGGCGTGCCGCGCGTCCACCGCTTCAGTACGAACGGATAGCCGCTCTCCGTCATCGTGGACATGCCGTTCTCTGGGCCCCAATCGGTGGCGACGAGCAGTGTGTTCTGATCAAGCCACGCCACACCGGACTTTGCTTCCGGGACAACAAAACCATTCGCGACGAAGCTGCGCGTGGCGAGATCGTATTCGCGATAGGTCGAAGCATCCTTGCCGCCGTCCGAAAGCGAGACGAGGCAGCGCGTTGTGCCCTCCAAGCAATCGATGCCTTTGAACACCCAGTTCGCATTCTCGGCCGCCGCGATCGCATCGATGTCGAGCACGGTTTCCCAAACCGGATTGCCGCTGGCGAATTGTGCGATTGGCGTGCGGCGATAAATACCCCGCACGTGCGTCTCGTCCTGCCAGAAATTATAATAAAAGCCCTCAAAGATGCCGCCGGTCGGCAGGCGGTCGCGGCTGTTGGCCAATGCAAGCGCGTCGGCATGCAGGGGCGCAAAGCGCGGATCGCTTTCCAGCTGCGCCAGCGAGCGCTCATTCTGTTCGCGCACCCAAGCCAGGGCGCGGTCGCCTTCGACCTCTTCGAGCCAAAGGTGGGTGTCTTCATTCATCAATTGAGAACCTGTGGTCGTTGGAGTGATGGCGCAGGACGCCAGAGTGAGGGCGGCGAGTCCGACTGCGGCGAGAGCGGCTAGGCGCATGTAAGGTTGTCCCCGGAGAATGGTGCCGCAACCAAGCAGATCAGCGCCCCGGGCGCCAAGGGCGGTTCGTCGCAAGCCATTCGCCCCGGCGGGGAGGCGTAGCGCGAAACCGCAAAGCGCCCTACATTCAGGGCGATGCGCTATTTTAAGATGAACGGCTGCGGCAACGATTTCGTCATCATCGACGCCCGTTCGCGCGGCGCGTTGCCGTTGAGCCATGCCCAAGCCCGCGCCATCGCGGATCGCGACCAAGGTGTCGGCTGTGACCAGGTCATCGCGCTCGAGCGCTCGATCCGTGGCGACGCCTTTATGCGCATCTGGAACGCCGATGGCGGCGAGGTCGATGCCTGCGGCAACGCCACACGCTGCGTCGCCTGGCTCTTGATGGAAGAGGGTGGCGCAGCCTCGCGCCGAATCGAAACGCCAGCCGGCATGCTCTACGCCGAGCGCGCAGGCGAACGCGTCATCACCGTCGACATGGGCTCGCCGTTGTTGCGTTGGGAGGAAATCCCGCTGGCGCGCGCGATGCCGACTGATCGTATGGATTTTGCGGTGGAAGGTTTCGAGGCGCCGGGCGCCGTGAACATGGGCAATCCGCATGTCGTCTTCTTCGTCGATGACGTATCGACCGTGCCGATCGAAACGCTCGGGCCCCGCATCGAACACGATCCATTGTTCCCCAAACAGGTGAATGTCGGCTTCGCCGAAGTGCGCTCGCCCACGCAAATCCGCTTGCGCGTGTGGGAGCGCGGCACGGGTCTCACCAAGGCTTGCGGCACTGGCGCGTGCGCGGCGGTGGTGGCGGCGCATCGCCAAGGACGCACGGAACGCAAAGTCGAAGTCCTCGTGGACGGCGGTTCACTTGAGATTGAATGGCGGGCAGGCGATGACCGGGTATTGATGACGGGGCCAGTCGAGCTGGAAGCCACGGGGGAGCTGCCTGCCGCATGAGACGCGCGCTTATCGTCTGCCTGTTGGTTTCCGCCTGCGCCACGACGCAAGCGCCGGCCTCCGAGCGTGTCGCCGGGTGCTGGATCAATCGCACCAGTCTCGAAGCGACCACGATGCGCTGGATGCCCGATCGCAATCGGCCGGGCGCATTGGTCGGGGATAGATTGCATTATCGCGCCAGCGGCGATCCGCTGCGGTCGCGTTACTCGCTTGAACCGAGCGGCGCCGGCGTTGCGCTGTGTGAACTCGATGACGCCAACACCGCAACGCGCTGCTGGCAAGTGGCGCAAGGCGAGAGCGGTTCACTCGACGGCGGCCGCGCCTTCATCGACGCGTACAGTGATCGCCTGCGCATCAGCGTCGTCGGCGACGGCGCCGAGCGCACCATCTTCCAAGGCCGCCGCGACGGCTGCGACTGAACATGATCATCGGCTTCGACCACGTCGTCATCGCCGTGCATGATTTGGAAGCTGGCGCGGCTCAGTATGAAACATTGCTCGGCCGGCTGGTGGTGGATCGCCATTCCCACGACGGCATCGACGTCGCCCGCATCAGCTTGGACAATATCGCGGTTGAACTCATCGCACCGGGTGACGGCCCCAGCGCGGATCGCGTGCGTGCTGCGCTGGAAGATGGCGAAGGGCTGAAGAGCCTCGTCTTCGCCGCGCGCGATTTGCCAAGCCTGCATCGCCGCGCTGAACGGGTTGACCTCGCGCCGGAGGCGATCGCCGAACGTGGCGCTTATTCAGTGTTCCGCTTTGCCATGCAGCGCACACATGGTCTGCGTTTGATGGCGCTCGCACGCGAGACGCCTTCGGAAAATTCTCCGGGATCAACGCACGGCGTACTTGGCCTCGATCATATTGTCGTCCGCACGCCGGATGCGGAGCGCGCCGCCGCGCTTTATGGCGCGCGTCTTGGTCTCGACATGCGCCTCGATCGCGAGGTGGCGAACCGCCGTCTCATGTTCTTCCGCTGTGGCGATGCGATCGTTGAGGTGCTGCACGATCCTGCCATCGACAATGGCCGCGATTGCTTCTGGGGACTGTCCTGGCGCGTCGCCAACGCCGATGAAACACGCGCGCGCCTAGCGCACGCGGGTCTAGACGTCTGCGACGTCCGCACCGGCCTTAAGCCCGGCACACGCGTTTTCACCGTGCGCAACGGCACATGCGGCGTCCCCACGCTCATGATCGAACCAAGCACAAAGCCCGATTGAGGCCGCTTGTCGTCAATCCGTGATTGAACTGGCCGTCGGGGGCGGGCATGTTTTCGCCCTGTGCATCAGCAGGGGGATGACATGGCCGAACCGCTCAACGCGACCTTCTTCGCTTTCCGGAAACGCGAGCAGGGTGGCGTATTGGTGCGCGCCTCGATCGCCTTCGCAATCGTTGGTGCGCTGCTGATCGCGGCGTTTGCGGCGTTGGCTTGGGGCAGCGTCGGCCCCGTGCTCAATTGGTATGCACAGATCATCACAGCGTCGGCCACCAATGACACGGGCGCGATCGAAGCTGCCGGCTTTCCGACCGAAATTTTTCAATTCTTCGGTCTGATGATCCTTTGGCTCTTTCCCTTCTACATCCTCTGCGCCGCATACGAAGCGGCGTGCCTGCGCTGGATGATCCACGGGGAGACACAAGGCTTCATGGGCCTCTCGCTCGGCGCGCCGACCTGGCGCGTGTGGAGCTGCTATTGGATGTGGTTCTTGCTCAACATGGCGCTCTCGACCGTGATGGGCGTCCTCTCGGCGTTCGTGACGGGCGCCATGGTGATCGGCTCAGGCGATCCGATGGCCACGTTCGGCGCGATGATGCTGATCAATGTACTCCAATATGTGGTCATGGCGTATTTCGCGATCCGCTTCGCGCCAGGTGCGGCCACCACGATCGCGCGCCGCAAATTCTCGTTCTTTGAAGCATGGACGGTCACGAAGGGGCGTTTCTTCGCGCTGCTGGGCGCCTTCGTGTTGCTCTGGTTCATCTACATGCTGTTCAGCGGCGCGTTGACAGTGGCGTGGATTGCGCTGGTGATGAGCAGCACGCCGATTGATTTCGCCGCGCTCTCAGATCCCGCGCGCGCCGAAACGGCGATCCTCGAATTTTTCCAAGCTTATATACAAACGCTGACGCAACCCCAATCGTGGGCCGTCATCGGCGTGCTCTGGTTCGTAGGCACGATCGGCGCGCTCGTGTTCTATGTGGCCGGCTACGGCGTGAACGCGCGTGCAGCCGTCGCTGCGCTGGAAGAGGGCAAAATCCAGCCAGCGCCGACGACCTAATGGCCGAGCCGCTCAAGGCCACTTTCTTCACCCTGCAGCATCGCGACCGCGCGGTGCTGCTGCCGGCGACGCTCGTATTGCTCGTTGGTCTTGTTGTAATGATCGGCGCGTTTGCGGCGATCAATTGGGGTATGATCTCGCGCATGTTCGCGCTGCTGCAGCAATTTCCGGGTGGACCGGAGGTGCTGACAGAGGCGGACGGCATGGCGATGTTTCAGGGCATGATGCTGATGTTTCTCAGCATGATCTTGCTCCTGTTTCCCATGTATCTGCTCATCGCAGCGTATGAAGCGGCGTGCTTGCGCTGGATGATCCGCGGCGAGGTGAAGGGCTTTGCCGGCTTCGCGCTCGATCACGACACGTGGCGCGTCTATGGTGTCTATTGGTGCTGGTACATCCTCCAATTCTTGGTCTCGTTCGCCGCGAGCATCATCATGATGCCGGTCATCTTCATGACTATGCCGGGTTTGGTGACCGGAGACGGCGCGATTGACCATGAACAGATGTGGCGCTGGCAACTGAGTGTGCAATTGCCGCTCTCGCTTGTCCAATACATTCCGCTGCTCTTCTTCGGCGTACGCTTTGCCCCGTCCGCGGCGGTGTCTATCGCACGCCGGCGCTTCTCTTTCCTGGAAGCTTGGCCTGTTACGCGTGGTCGCTTTTGGGCGTTGCTGGGATCATTTGCGCTGCTCATGCTGATCAATGGCGCGGCGATGGCCCTCGTGATGGGCGCCGCTTACTGGGTGCTGTTTTCGGCGATGCTGACGCAATGGTTCGCGGACGGTTGGCCCATGAGCGGCGGCTTTCCGGATGTCACCGACCAGCAGATTGCACAACTCATGCAGCAAGTATTCCGGCCGCAGACTTTTATGGTTTTAGGCGCGCTGTACGCCGCACTGCTGTTGATCACGCTCGTGTACACGCTTCTGAGCTACGGCGTGAACGCGCGTGCCGCGCTGGTCGCGCTCGAAGAAGGTAAGATCGAGCAATTGCCGCCGACGGACTAGGCCCGTCGTGTGAGGGGAAATCGATGACTGAGAAACTGAACGCCACTTTCTACGCGTTCCACAAGCGCGAGAAATCCGGCGTGCTGCTACGCGCATCAGCGGCGTTCGGCGTGCTCGCGATCGCGCTTACCTGTGCGTTCTTTGGCGCGCTCTACGCGCTGACGGGCGGCGCGCTCTTTGGTCTGACCAGCGCCGACCCCGCCGCCGCCAACAACGCAATCACGCGCGGCAATCTTGGCGGCATCATGCTCGCGTACATGCTCTTCCTCGTGGCCATGTTCATTCTGATCGCAGCTTATGAGGCGGCCTGCTTGCGCTGGCTGGTGCGCGGCCAAGAGGGCGGCGGCGTATGCGGCCTCATCCTCGGCGCCGATACCTGGCGGGTTTACGCGATCTATTGGGTCTGGCTGGTCGTTGCGACCGTGTTGACGGTGCTGTTTGCGGTCACCATCGCTGTTTTGAGCAGCGTTTGGGCGTCCGTACCCAACGCGCCCTGGCTTGCGATGCTCACGCCGTTGCTTGCCGTGATTGTGCCGCTTTACGTCAGCGTACGCCTGGCGCCGGCCGCGGCGACCGCCGTCGCGAAGAGGCGCTTTGCCTTTTTCGACGCTTGGAAAGTTTCGCGCGATCGCTTTTGGCCGCTACTCGGCGCGTTCGCGCTGCTCTGGCTCATCTATGTTTTGCTGGTCATGATTGTGAACGCGATGTGGCTCGGTGCGACCTCGGTGAACCTCGTCATGGATGTTGCGCTCGGCGGCGTCAACGACACGGACGAGTTGCCGGGCGCCATCAATCAAGCCGTTCGGGATTCGCTGAGCTCGCCAACCGGCGTGGCGACCTACGTCGCCGTGCAGGTCGTCACCTGGGTGATCGCGATCTGGCTCTATCTAGCGCTCTTCGGCGTCAACGCGCGCGTCGCGTCGATCGCGCTCGAAGATGGACGCATCACGCCAGAAACGGCCTCGACCTAAGCCGAGGCGCGTTTCTTCAGTGCTTTCTTCGCGGTCTTGGGCGCCGGCGCTTCTGCGGCTGCGACCTTGCGCTTCGGCGCTTTGCGCGCGTTCTGTTTGTCCAGCGTTTCGGCGAGGTAGCGGCCGGTCCAGCTTTCCTGGACCTTGGCGACGTCTTCCGGCGTGCCTTGCGCGACGAGTCTGCCGCCGCCATCGCCGCCTTCCGGGCCAAGATCGAGAATCCAGTCGGCGGTTTTGATGACATCGAGATTGTGCTCGATCACCAGCACCGAATTGCCGTTGTCGACCAGCTCGTGCAGCACTTCGAGCAGCTTCTTGGTGTCTTCGAAGTGCAGACCCGTCGTCGGCTCATCGAGAATGTAGAGCGTGCGGCCCGTGGCGCGCTTGCTCAACTCCTTGGACAGCTTCACACGCTGCGCTTCGCCGCCTGACAATGTTGTCGCCTGTTGGCCGATATGCACATAGCCGAGGCCAACGCGCTTCAGCGTCTCCAACTTGTCGCGAATGCTCGGCACAGCGGTGAAGAGATTAGCGCCTTCATCGACGGTCATGTCGAGCACGTCGGAGATCGATTTGCCCTTGTAGAGAATTTCCAACGTCTCGCGATTGTAGCGTTTGCCCTTGCACGTATCGCACGTGACATAGACGTCCGGCAGGAAGTGCATCTCGATCTTGATGACGCCGTCGCCTTGGCACGCTTCGCAGCGGCCGCCTTTGACGTTGAACGAGAAGCGGCCCGGCCCGTAGCCGCGCGCTTTGGATTCCGGCAGGCCGGCGTACCAATCGCGGATCGGCGTGAACGCGCCGGTGTAGGTCGCCGGATTGGAGCGCGGCGTGCGACCAATCGGTGATTGGTCGATGTCGATGATCTTATCGATGTGTTCGAGGCCTTGGATCGTATCGTGTTCAGCCGGCACATCGCCCGCGCCGTGCCATTGGCGCGCGACCGATTTATAAAGCGTCTCGATCACAAGCGTGGATTTGCCGCCGCCGCTGACGCCGGTCACGCAGGTGAAGACGCCAAGCGGAATGTCGGCGTCGACGTTTTGCAGATTGTTGCCGCGCGCACCCTTGATGCTGATCTTGCGCTTCTTGTCGGTCCAACGCCGCTTTTCCGGAATCGCGATCTCGCGCGCACCCGTGAGGTATGCGCCGGTGATCGAATTCTTGTTCTTTTGAATTTGTTCGGGCGTGCCCTCGGCGATGATCGTGCCGCCGTGAATGCCGGCGGCTGGTCCCATGTCTATGACGTGATCGGCGGTGAGGATGGCCTCTTCATCGTGCTCGACGACGAGCACCGAATTGCCCAGATCGCGGAGTCTGCGCAGCGTATCGAGCAGGCGCGTGTTGTCGCGCTGGTGCAGGCCGATCGACGGTTCGTCCAACACGTAAAGCACGCCCGTCAGGCCAGAACCGATCTGTGAGGCCAAGCGAATGCGCTGACTCTCCCCACCGCTCAGTGTCCCCGATGCGCGGCCTAGCGAAAGATAATCGAGGCCCACATCCACGAGGAAGCGCAGGCGATCGTTGATCTCCTTCAGAATCCGAACCGCAATTTCCTTTTGCTTCGGCGTCAGCTGGTCGTTCAGTGCGCCGAACCAATCGCGCGCCTGGCGGATCGAGAAATTGGACGAATCCGAGATATCGAGCATCGCGACTTTCACCGCGAGCGCTTCAGGCTTTAGACGCTTGCCGTGGCAAGTCGGGCAGGGCGCCTCCGATTGGTAGCGCTCCAGATCTTCGCGCACCCAAGTCGAATCCGTTTCCTTCCAGCGCCGCTCCAAATTCGGCAGCACGCCTTCGAAATTCTTCGTCGTCTCGTAGCGGCGCACGCCGTCGTCATAGACGAACTTAATCGGCTCTTTGGTGCCTTTGAGGATCGCGTCCTTCAACGCTTGCGGCAGTTCACGCCAAGCGGTGCCGCTCTTGGCCTTGAAGTGCTTGGCCAGCGCTTCGAGCGTTTGCGCGTACAGCGGCGAGGGACCCTTGGCCCACGGCGCCACCGCGCCATCCTTCAATGACTTGTCGTGATCAGGGATCACCAGATCAGCGTCGAACTTGAGCTGCACGCCCAAGCCGTCGCAAGCCGGGCAGGCGCCCGCCGGATTGTTGAACGAGAAAAGTCGCGGTTCGATTTCGGGAATGGTGAAGCCGGAAACGGGGCAGGCGAATTTTTGGCTGAAGATCAGCCGCTCGGGCTGCGCGGTCTTGTTCTTCAGCGTCGCTTTGCCGGTCGCGTCTTCGTTCTTGCTGACGACTTCTGCAAAGGCGATGCCTTCAGCGAGCTTCAACGCTTGTTCTAGAGAATCCGCCAAGCGGGTTTCAATGCCTGCTTTGACGGCGATCCGATCTACGACGATATCGATGTCGTGCTTGAACTTCCTGTCGAGCGTCGGCGGTTCGCTCAATTCGTAGAACTCGCCATCGATCTTGGCGCGCTGGTAGCCCTTCTTCAAGTACTCAGCCATTTCCTTTTTGTATTCGCCTTTGCGGTCACGCACGACTGGCGCCAGCAAATACAAACGCGTGCCTTCCGGCAGCGCCATGATCCGATCGACCATCTCGCTGACTTGCATCGCCGCGATCGGTTGCCCAGTCGCTGGCGAATACGGAATGCCCACGCGCGCCCAAAGCAGACGCATATAATCGTAAATCTCGGTGACGGTGCCGACGGTCGAACGCGGATTGCGCGAGGTGGTCTTCTGCTCAATCGAGATCGCAGGCGATAAGCCTTCGATCGAATCCACGTCCGGTTTCTGCATCAGCTCCAAGAACTGACGCGCATAGGCCGACAGCGATTCCACGTAGCGCCGCTGGCCTTCGGCATAGATCGTATCGAACGCCAGTGAGGATTTACCGCTGCCGCTCAAGCCCGTGATCACCACCAGCTCGTTGCGCGGAATATCGACGTTCACGCCCTTGAGATTGTGCTCGCGCGCGCCGCGGACGCGGATGTGTGTCAGTGCGTCTCTCATGCCGCGAGACCGTAGCCGAACGCTGTCATCGAAATTCCAGGCTGATAATGTTGATTGAACACCGTCGCGCGTTCGCCATCGTTACGCGCACCGAGCGCGTAGAACACTGGGAAGAAGTGCTCCCAATCCGGTGCGGCTTCGGACGCATCGGGGCGCGTTGCATATTTTAGCACGGCGGCATCTTCCCCAAGCTCCGCAGCGTTCGTCACGAAGTCGTCGAAGCTACGCACCCAAGGCAGCAGCTCACGCGTGCGGAAGAACGCGGGCAGATTATGTACGATATTGCCGAGCGCGAGGATCAGCACATTCGCGTCGCGCAGCGGCGCCAGCGCCTTCGCGATCGCATAATGCTGTTCCGGCCCGCGCCGAACATCGAGGCTGACTTGCACGACCGGCACATCGGCGCGCGGATACATGTGCACGAGAACGCTCCAAGCGCCGTGGTCCAAACCCCAGCTATCGTCGAGCTCTGCGCCAAAAGGTGTCAGCAGCCTGACAATTTCCCCAGCCAAGGCCGGATCGCCCGGCGCGGGGTATTGGACGTCGAACAGCGCCTGCGGAAAGCCGCGGCCGAAATCGTGGATTGTCTTGGGCTGGGCGTTCGACATGACGCGCACGCCCTCGGTCACCCAATGCGCCGAGATCGCCACGATTGCGCGTGGGCGCGGAAAGCTCGCAGCGACCTCCGCCCAACCGCGCGAGGAGGGCGTATCTTCGATCGCGTTCATCGGCGAGCCGTGGCCGACAAAGAGGGCGGGCGCTTTGGTGCTCATGGGTCTTTCTTGGGGGCCGCCAGCGAGCCCGGCGGACACCATATTTAGTAGTCAGAGTCGCCGAAGCATCAAGAACAAAGATGGAACGACAGTGGCGGCTACACCGGTGTGCCTGGTTTGGTGGCGGCCTCATTTCGGCGCCGGCCAATTCGCTCCACTGGTTCGGACAGTTAACAACCCTTTACCAATCACGCGAGTCGGCGTATAGAACATAGAGAGAACATTTGTCTGGATGCGCCCGACGGATGCCCTCACCATCGAGTAATGCGAAGGAAACAGGAGGTCGGCGATGGCTGGCAGCGTCAACAAAGTGATTTTGGTCGGTAATCTGGGCAAGGACCCCGAAATCCGCCGTCTCAACAACGGCGATCCGGTTGTGAACCTCTCGATCGCGACGTCGGAGACGTGGCGCGACAAACAGAGCGGCGAGCGCAAGGAAAAGACCGAGTGGCACCGCGTTGTGATCTTCAACGAGAACATCGCCAAGGTCGCGGAGCAATATCTGAAGAAGGGCTCGACGGTTTACATCGAAGGCTCGCTGCAGACGCGCAAGTACGAGCAAAACGGCGTTGAGAAATACACGACCGAGATCGTGCTGCAGAAATATCGCGGCGAGCTGACCATGCTCGGCGGCAAGGGCGATGGCGGCGGTCGTACCTATGATGATGACGGCGGCGGCTCGTCCTTCAGCAGCAAAGCCGGCGCCAAGCGCGTCAGCGACGGCCCCCGCGAAAGCTTCAACCAGGATCTGGACGACGAAATCCCATTCTAATTCTCCGCGCTCAGATGGGCGAGGTCGAACGATCGACGGCGCTATAGCAAAAGCGATAGCGCCGTTTTTCGTTGTCGGACCGCCGGCTTCCAGCCGACCCGCGCCAAATTGCGAGGATAGAGCACCCCTCTATCCCACACTTCGGACCGCCGGCTTCCAGCCGGCTTCTTTGTTTGACCATACAAGCCCTGTTGAAAGCCCTGGGTTTTCAACCATGCCGGCTGGAAGCCGGCGGTCCGAACGGCAAAATCTATCCGACCCACATCAAACCACGCGCAAACTCCTGCGCATGCAACACATCGCCCCCGCCACCTTGACCAAGGAAGAGCTAGAGCGCCAACAGCGCTCGCTCTTCCTGTGGCTGGTGTGGGCGGTGTTGCTCGTGCTGCGCCTGGGTACAAACGCGCATCGCTCCAAGAGCCTCGAACGCATCATCAGCAAATGTGAACGCTTCGTCCACGCGCATCTCATCTGCGTGGCGCTCTCGCGCCTGCGCTTCAACGCGCGTGCGCCGCTCAATGTCGCGCAGGGTGTGCGCGTTCACAAAGCCCATCCGCGCCTGCTGGCGCGCAGCTTCCGCAAGCGCAATGCGAGCTTCTACGGGTGCATTCTGCATGCGCTGCATATGTTCAATCATGCCGAGCGCTACATCGCGCGGCTGACGCGCAAACTCCGCGGCGCGCCCGTGCACCTCGTATTGGCGACACCGACGATGGTCGCACTGCGCAGCGCCGAACCACGCGCGATCGCCTGCGCGGATTCTTCCTAAGCTTCGGACCGCCGGCTTCCAGCCGGCCTGTACGATCTCAACCGTGTGAAGCCCAGCTTCACGCGGCCAAAAGTGCTGCGCGCCGCCAAAATTTCACACATGCAGACAACCGCAGCGCGTTGGCGACATCGCCGCAAGCGCCCATATTCGTTCTATGATCCCATATTCCGTTCTCGACCTGGCGCCTATCGTAGAGGGCGCGGACGTTGCACAGGCTCTGCGCAATAGTCGTGAGCTGGCGCAGGCGGCGGAGCGGTTTGGCTACAAGCGCTTTTGGCTCGCCGAACACCACAACATGCCGGGCATCGCGAGTGCTGCGACCGCGCTGACGATTCAGAACGCGGCCGCCGCGACGCGCACGATCCGTGTCGGCGCCGGCGGCATCATGCTGCCGAACCACGCGCCGCTCATTATTGCCGAACAATTCGGCACGCTCGAAGCGCTTTTCCCTGGCCGCATCGATCTGGGTCTGGGCCGGGCGCCGGGCGGCGATCAGATCACGGCGCGCGCGCTGCGCCGTACGCTCGTCGGCGGCGAAGACCGTTTCCCGCAGGACGTGCTCGAACTGCAAGCGCTGCTCGGCCCGAGTGAACTCGGCCAAGCACTGCGCGCGGTGCCTGGTGAAAACTCCAATGTACCACTTTGGATTCTCGGATCGTCCACGTTCGGCGCGCAACTTGCGGCGATGCTTGGCCTGCCGTTCGCGTTCGCCTCGCATTTCGCGCCGGCGCAGATGATGGAAGCGATTGCGATCTATCGCGCGCGCTTCAAGCCATCGGGCGATTTGAAGGAGCCGTATGTCATGCTCGGCTTCAACATCTTCGCCGCGCCAACGGACGATGAGGGCCGCTTGCTTTCGACGTCGCTCATGCAGGCGTTCGCGAGTTTGCGCCGTGGCGAGCCGAAAAAGCTACAGCCGCCCGATCCTGAGTTCGAAAGCAATCTGAGTGTGCCGGAACGCGCCGCGCTCGAATCCGTGCTCGCATGCTCAGCGATCGGCTCGCCGCGCACGGTGAAGCGGAGCATCGAAGCCTTCATTCGCCGTACCGGCGCCGACGAACTCATCCTCGCCTCGCACATCTACGACCACAGCGCCCGCATTCGCGCGTACGAGATCGCGGCGCAGGTTCGGGACGAATTGGCGGCGGAAGCTTAGGGCGCTAGCACATCGACATTGGCGAGGGTGCCGTCGGAGCTGACATTGCGTGCGCCGCCAAGCATATAGATCGCGCTATCGACGGTGACGAAGCCGTGGCCGTGGCGCGGGGTCGGCATCACGAAGGCTTGCGTCCACGCGCCATTCGCATCGTATTTCCAAAGATTTTCGCCCACAGACGGCGGATTGAAAATCTCGCCGCCGCCCACGAATATTTCGCCGCCAAGCTCTGCTGCTGCAAGACCGCCGCGCGGCTCTGGGTAGGGCGCGCCGACGCTCCAGCTGTCTGTCTCCGGATTGTAGATGTCATGCGCCGGCGATTGGCCGCCGATGACGTTGCGACCGGAGATCACATGGATCGCGCCGTTGCGAAACACGCCGGCGGCCGAGTTGCGCGGTGTGGGCAAGGGGGCGGCGCGTCGCCATGTGCTGGCGCCTGCCTCGAGCACAAAATGATCGCCTACATCGTCGTGATCCTGCCAATTGGCATTGTCGCTGCCCTTCGGCGAGCGACCGCCGATCAAATGAATGCGGCCGTTCTCGGCGACCGGCACAGCTTCCCCGATCGGTTTCGGCAAACTTGGTGCAGGGACCCAACGATCCTCCTCCAGCTTCAACACACGCGACGTGCAGATCCATCGGGTGCGTGACTCTCCGCCAATAAAACCGCCAATCGCGTAAAGTTCGCTGTTCAAGCACGCGAGATGCACGTGATGCGACGGCGTTGGCAACGTGGGGCCGTCGCGCCACGCGCCGGTTTCCGGATTGAGAATGAGGACGCGCTCGGTCGCACCGCGAGCGACGGGAGAAAGGCCGCCCGCGATCCAAATCTCGCCTCGATAGAGCGCAGGATAAATCTCCTGCACCGCGTAAGGCGCAGGCACAGCGAGACGCCATGTCGGCGTCGGCGGCGGGGCCGCTTGTGGGTCTTCCTGGCACGCGGTGAGAAAAACCGGTGACGCCGCGAGGGAGACGGCGAACGCGCGTCGGCTGATCATGACCCGCTATGTAGGCCCTCTCGGCAAAAGAGTCTGCGTTGATTGTCGCTAAAATCCTGCGCTTGCGCGTGGCGCGTGACCGGCGTAGCGAGCGCCTGTGACCACGCCCTCGCGCGCCTTCGCGCCGCTCGATTTCCTGCAATTGATCTCAATCGCGCTCATTTGGGGTGTGAATAACATCCTTGCGAAGATCGCGATCGACGCCTTGCCGCCGATGATGATGGCAGGGCTGCGCTTTTCGATCGTGCTTATCTTGCTGGCGGTGTGGCTGAAGCCGCCGCCGAAGGGGCAATGGCGGCTCTTCTTCGCCATGCTCGCCTTCATCGGCCCGCTTCACTTTGCGATTCAATCGATTGGTCTGAAATTGGCGACGGAAATGCCGCCTATGATCGTGGCCATGCAGCTCTGGGCGCCCGCGTCGGTCATGTTCGCGGCGCTGTTGCTGGGGGAACGCGTCAGTCCGCTACGGTGGGCCGGCGTTCTGGTCGCCTTTGTCGGCGCGGCGTCCATGACATTCGACCCGATGGTGTTCGCGCAGGGATGGGCGTTGGCGCTCGTCGCCCTGGCGTCCGCCTTTTATGGGCTGGGAACTGTGTTGGTGCGCAAGTTGGGCGGCGGGCTCGATCCGTGGGCGACCCAGGCGTGGATCGCTTTAGTCGCCGCGCCCACGCTCTTACTGGGTTCCGCTACATTCGAACGCGGCCATGTCGAAGCCGCACAAGTCGCGCACTGGAGCGTCTGGGCGTTCATCGCCTTTGGCGCGATCGTGTCGTCGATTGTGGCCAATGCGTTCATGTTCAAGCTGGTGCAGAAATACGAGGTTTCGCGCACCACGCCGTATCTGTTGCTTACGCCTGTGATTTCATTCGGTTTGGCCGTGCTCATCCTGCACGACACGATCACATGGCGCATCCTCGCCGGCGCAACTCTCACCATGAGCGGCGTTGCCTTGGTGGCGTTGGCGGAACGACGCTTTAAGGCAGTCGCGTAAGCGCAGCACACGCGATGCGCGCCCCAGCGCCGCCGATGGGCTGGCTGTTCTGATCGTCCGCCGCAGCGTGGATCATGAGCGCTGTGCCGTCGCCATCGAGCAGGGGCTCGCGGGCCACGTTGCGCGCCGTGGCGGGGATGCGCTCTGCGCCAAGTACCGTATAGGCCGAGAAGAACTCAGCGGCGAACGGCCCTGCCGGCGGGGCGAAAAGGTTGGGCAGATCGCCGGCTTCGGGGCCGTGCGGGTTCATCAGCCCGTGCTGGACCCGATCGCCCATGCCCAGATGGCCGCCCGACGCTTGGAAGCCGACGGCAAAATCCGAGCAATCGCCGCGTGTGTGCAGATGCAGGCCATGCCAGCCCGGCGGCAGCGCGCCGTTGGAAAACTCTAATCTAATCAACACGCCGGTGGGTGCATTCGTGAAGGTGGCCTGGCCGATCGCGCGGCCGTCCTGCGCAACGATCCAGGCATTGCGCGGGGGAACGGGTGGGGCGTCGTTATTGCCGCCGCCAAAGCTGGCGCAAGCGCCGAGAAGGACTGCGAGAGCGAGAGCGGCGATGGGGCGCATAAGGCTGTCCTTGGTTTGCGGCGGGCGGTTCACGATGTTAGTTTGCGACGGATTCGAGAACAGGCTTCTCGGATTATTTTCCGTTGTTTTCCCTAGTCCAGAATAGACCGGCGATCCGTGTCAGACACGTCCGATCCCGCCGATACCGGCGGTCCATCCCTTCCCAAAGGCGTCTCTCTCATCACCATCGAGGATGAGCTGAAGCGGAGCTATCTCGATTACGCGATGAGCGTGATCGTGTCGCGTGCGCTGCCTGACGCGCGCGACGGCTTGAAGCCGGTGCACCGACGCATCCTCTACGCGATGGATGAGACCGGCAACACGCATGAGAAGCCGTATCGCAAGAGCGCAAAATCCGTCGGCGAAGTGATGGGTAATTACCACCCGCACGGCGACCAGGCGATCTATCTGACGCTTGTGCGTTTGGCGCAGGATTTCTCGATGGGCCTGACGCTCATCGACGGCCAAGGCAATTTTGGTTCGATCGACGGCGATATGCCAGCTTCGATGCGTTACACTGAAGCGCGGCTCGCGAAATCCGCGCGCGCACTGTTGGACGACATCGACGAAGGCACGGTCGATTTCCAGGACAATTACGACGGCTCGGTGCAGGAGCCGACGGTTCTGCCGGCGCGTTTCCCAAACTTGCTCGTCAATGGCGGCGGCGGCATCGCGGTCGGCATGGCGACGAACATTCCGCCGCACAATTTGTCCGAAGTAATCGATGCGACCGTTGCGCTGATCGACAATCCGAACATCGCCGATCTCGATCTGCTCGACATCGTGCCTGGCCCGGATTTCCCGACGGGTGGTGAAATTCTTGGCCGCGCCGGCGCACGTATGGCGTTGATGACAGGCCGCGGCTCTGTCGCGATCCGCGCCAAGCACCACACGGAAACGATCCGCGGCCGCGAAGCGCTCGTGTTCACCGAGATTCCGTATCAGGTGAACAAGGCCGAGATGGTCGACAAGATCGGCGAGCAGGTACGCGAAAAGCGCATCGAAGGCATCGCCGAAATTCGCGATGAATCGAACCGCCTCGGCGTGCGCTTGGTCGTCGAACTGAAGCGCGACGCAGTGCCCGATGTCGTGTTGAATCAGCTCTATCGCTATTCGTCGCTACAGACCTCATTCGGCGTGAACATGCTGGCGCTGAACCAGGGCAAACCCGAGCAGATGGGGCTGCGGAAGATTCTTGAAATCTTCCTGTCCTTCCGCGAACAGGTCGTCACGCGCCGCACCAAGTTCCGCTTGGCCAAAGCGCGCAAACGCGGCCACGAAACCGTGGGCTTGGCGATCGCGGTCGCCAACATTGATGAAGTGATCAGGCTCATCCGTGAGAGCCCCGATCCGGGCGTGGCGCGTGAGCGCTTGATTGCGCGCGATTGGCCGGCTGGCGATATGATGCCGCTGATCGCGCTCATCGCCGACCCGCGCACCGTGATCAGCGAGGGCGACAATGTTCGCCTTTCCGACGAGCAAGCGCGCGCGATCCTGGCGCTCACGCTCTCGCGTCTGACCGGTCTTGGCCGCGATGACATCGCAAAGGCGGCGAATGAGATCGCCGAAGAAATCAAGGAACTCCTTTCCATCCTCGGCTCACGCGATCGCATCCTTGAGATCATTCGTGGCGAGCTGATAGAGGTGAAGGAAGCCTTCGGCGTGCCGCGTCGCACGGCCTTCTCGGAAGCGGACGGCGACATCGACGACGAAGCTTTGATCCCGCGTGAAGAGATGGTGATCACCGTCACGCACGGCGGCTACGTGAAGCGCACACCGTTGGCGGCGTACCGCACGCAGCGTCGCGGCGGCAAAGGCCGCGCCGGCATGCAGATGAAGGATGAGGATTTCGTCACGCGCGTGTTCGTGGCCTCCACGCACGCGCCGATCCTGTTCTTCTCGTCCTCGGGCATGGTCTACAAGATCAAGGCGTGGCGCATTCCTTCGGGCGATCCGCGCACCAAGGGCCGCGCGCTGGTCAACCTCTTGCCGCTCGGCCAGGGCGAAACCATCACGTCCGTTATGGCGCTGCCGGAGGACGAACGCGCGTGGGATAAGCTCGACGTGATGTTCGCCACCCGCTCGGGCGGCGTGCGTCGTAACAAGCTGAGCGACTTCACGCAGGTGAACCGCAACGGCAAGATCGCGATGAAGCCCGATGAGGGCGACGGCATTATCGGCGTGCAAATCTGCACCGAAGATGATGACGTGCTTCTCACGACAGCCAACGCCATGTGCGTGCGCTTCCGCACCACCGACGTGCGTGTGTTCAAGGGCCGCGACTCAACGGGCGTGCGCGGCGTCGATCTGAAGGACGGCGACCACGTGATTGGTATGGCCGTGCTGCGCCACGTCGACGTCACGACTGAAGAGGTGGGCGCTTACTTCAAGTGGGACGCACAAGCGCGCGGTGATGTCGAAGTGAGCGCGGACGACGAAGCGCCGGCTGCAAGCGCCGACGCCAACGTGCCGTTCGAGCGTCTGGCTTGGCTGAAGACGCAGGAGCAATTCATCCTGACCGTCACCTCGAACGGTCTGGGCAAGCGCGCCTCGGCCTACGAGTACCGGGTCACCAATCGCGGCGGCAAAGGCCTCATCGCACACCGCATCACGGGAGACTCGAACCTGGTCGCCTCCTTCCCGGTGAAAGACGAGGAAGAATTGCTGCTCGTCACCGATAAGGGCCAGCTCATCCGCACCGGCATCGACCAGATCCGGATTGCCGGACGGGCGACACAGGGCGTCATCCTGATTAATGTCAGCGATGACGAGCACGTCGTGGCGGCCGAGCGCTTGGAAGCGCTGGGCGGCGACACGGGCGAGGCGGCGGCCGAGGAGGGCGGTGAGTGACGAAGAAGGTCCGCGTAGGGCTCTATCCGGGCACGTTTGATCCCGTGACCAACGGGCATGTGGATATCATCACCCGTGGGGCCAATCTCGTGGACCGCCTCGTCATTGGCGTCGCCATCAACAAGGACAAGGGCCCGCTCTTCACGCTGGAGGAGCGCGTAGCGATGGTCGAGGAGCAGACGGCCAAGATCAAAGGCGCTGCCGAGATCGTCGTTCAACCTTTCGACACATTGTTGATGAAGTTCGCCGAGAGCGTAGGGGCGCAAATCATCGTCCGGGGACTTAGAGCGGTCGCCGACTTCGAGTACGAATTCGCTATGGTTGGGATGAACCAAAAGCTCAACCCGGCCATCGAAACGGTATTTCTTATGGCTGACCCGACCCACCAGGCGGTGGCGTCGCGGCTGGTGAAAGAAATCGCGCGACTGCAAGGAAGCGTCGCGCACTTCGTGCCTCAAGAAGTAGAAGGACGACTGAAGGCCAAGTTCGGGGTGTCTTGATGCTGCGCGTAAGAGGAATTTTGGCCGGGGCCCTGCTGGCGCTGGGCTTGGTCGGTGGATTTGATGTGGCTGCGGCGCAGACGCCGGACCCGCGCAATTGGCGCCAAGTCGATCTGGAGAACACGCTCTACATCGATACGGTCCATGGCCGCATCGTTGTGGAGCTCTATCCCGAAGTGGCGCCGCGCCATGTGGAGCGGATCAAGGCGCTGACCCGCGCCGGCTTCTATGACGGCATTCTCTTCCACCGCGTCATCGATGATTTCATGGCCCAGACCGGCGATCCGCTCGGCACGGGCGAAGGCGCGTCGAGCCTGCCGGATCTGCGTCCGGAATTCATGTTCCGTCGCGGGCCGGACATGCCGTTCGTGCAGGCCGCCGAGCAAAGCCGCGCACGCTTGGGTTTCTACAAGGCGCTGCCGATCGAAAGCCAACCGGATGCGCAAATGGCGGTGACGGCCGATGGTCGCGTCTCGGCCAATGCGCTCCATTGCCAGGGCGTCGTCTCGATGGCGCGCGCAGAAGCGGAGAATTCGGCCAACAGCCAATTCTTCATCATGCGCCAGCCGAACACGGCGCTCGACAAACGCTACACGATCTTCGGCCGTGTGGTCTGGGGTATGGACGCGGTGATGCGCATCGCTGTCGGCAACCCGCCGCCGAACCCCGATCGCATGCTGGCCGTGCGTATCGCCGCCGATGTGCCGGAGAGCGAGCGCGCCCCTATCTTTGTGCTGCGCACCGATGGTCCGCAATTCCGCGACCTGATCGAAGAAACCCGCCGCGATCGCCGCGCCGATTTCTCGGTCTGTGACGTTCAAATCCCGACGCGCGTGCCGCGCGACGGCCAACGAGAGAGAAGCTGGTGGTCGATAATTCCTTTCATACCCTGACGCTCGAGCTCGATACGGGCACGGTGAAAATCAAGCTGCGCCCGGATTTGGCGCCGAACCACGTTCAGCGCATCGGCGAGCTGGCGAACGAGGGGTATTACAACAACGTCCCGTTCCACCGCGTGATTCCGGGCTTCATGGCCCAGGGCGGTGACGGCAAGAATTTCAATGGCACGGGCGGCTCGTCGAAGCCGAACCTGAAGCAGGAATTCAACGCCGAGCCGCACGTGCGCGGCGTCTGCTCGATGGCGCGCACGAATGATCCAAACTCGGCCAACAGCCAGTTCTTCATCTGCTTCGACGACGCACGCTTCCTCGACCGCCAATACACGGTCTGGGGCGTGGTCGAAGAAGGCATGGAAGCCGTCGACGCCCTGCCGAAAGGCGAGCCGCCGAAGGCGCCCGGCAAGATCATCAGCGCGCGGGCGGAGTGAGTCTTCATCCTCCCCCGCATGCGGGGGAGGTGGCGAGCGACGCGAGCCGGTGGGGGCAAGTCCAACGGCCGTCACGCCATCCCCCCTCAATCATCGCGCTTTGCGCGCTGACAACTCCCCCGTGAACGGGGGAGCAGGTGCGCGTCGATCTTTTCGATTTTGAGCTTCCGGAAGAGCTGATCGCGCTGCGCCCGGCGCGACCGCGCGATGCCGCGCGGCTTCTGCTGTTGCGCGACGACGGCATGATCGAGGATCGCTTCGTGCGCGATGCGCCGGCGTTGTTTCGACGCGGCGATCTGCTCGTGTTCAACGACACGCGGGTAATCCCAGCGGCTCTGAAGGCGACGCGGCCGGCGCGCGATGCGCAATCGCCGGATGTGGCCGTCTCGCTCAATCTCATCGAACGCATCGACGGCGCAACGTGGCGGGCGCTTGGCAAGCCGGGTAAGCGTTTGAAGGAGGGCGATACGCTCAATTTCGACGGCGGTCTTGTCGCCACGATCGCCGCCAAAGGTGACGAAGGCGAACTCTCGCTACGTTTCGACCGGACGGGTGCTGCCCTCAATGAAGCCATCGCACAGATCGGCGCCCCGCCGTTGCCGCCCTACATCGCCGCGAAGCGCACGCCGGACGAGGCCGACCGCGACGATTATCAAACTGTGTTCGCGGAGAAGGATGGCGCCGTCGCCGCGCCCACAGCGGGCCTGCATTTCACCGATGCGCTCCTGAAACGCCTCGCCGCCGGTGGCGTGGAAAGCGCGCGCGTCACGCTGCACGTCGGCGCCGGCACGTTTTTGCCGATGAAGGTAGACGACACCGAAGCGCACGTGATGCACAGCGAATGGCGCGAGATTTCACCGGCGAGCGCCGAAGCGATCAATCGCGCCAAGGCCGAGGGCCGCCGCGTGATCGCGATTGGCACGACCGCGCTGCGTTCGCTAGAATCCGCGGCGGACGAAAGCGGCCGCATCCGGCCACAAGCGGGCGCGACCGACATTTTCATCACGCCCGGCTATCGCTTTCGCGTGGTTGATGGGCTCTGGACCAATTTCCACCTGCCGCGCTCGACGCTTTTCATGCTCGTCTCGGCCTTCGCCGGCTTGGAGCGGATGCATGAGGCGTATGCGCATGCGATCGCCCAGAAGTATCGCTTCTATTCCTATGGCGACGGCTCGCTGCTATGGCGGCCGCAATGAGCGGTTTTCCTTTCGAAATCCACGCCCGCGATGGCGCCGCGCGCACCGGCATCCTGAAAACACCGCGCGGCGATATTCGCACGCCGGCGTTCATGCCCGTCGGCACGGCGGGCACGGTGAAGGCGCTCACGGTCGATCAAGTCGCCTCGACCGGCGCCGATATCATTCTCGGCAACACCTATCATTTGATGCTGCGCCCAGGCGGCGAGCGCATGCAGAAGCTCGGCGGCCTGCATCGCTTCATGCGCTGGGTTAGACCGATCCTGACTGACAGCGGCGGCTATCAAGTCATGTCGCTCTCGCAGCTCCGCAAGCTCGATGCCGACGGCGTGACCTTCCGCAGCCACATCGACGGCGGCGAACATCGGCTGACCCCCGAGCGCGCGATGCAATTGCAAGCCGACCAGATTGGCGCCGACATCATCATGCAGCTCGACGAATGCCCAGCGCTGCCCGCGCCGCGCGAGACGGTCGAGAAAGCGATGCGGTTGTCGCTCGATTGGGCGGGTCGCTGCAAACGTGCGTTCGGTACGCGCGACGCGCAAAATTTGTTCGCGATCGTGCAGGGTGGCGTCGATCCGGAGCTGCGCCGTATCTCTGCCGAGGCATTGGTCGCGGAAGGTTTCGACGGGTACGCGATTGGCGGTCTCGCTGTGGGCGAAGGTCACGAAGCAATGCTCGCGACGTTGGAGGTGACGACGCCATTCCTGCCGCAAGATCGCCCGCGATATCTAATGGGCGTCGGAAAGCCGATCGATATCGTGGAAAGTGTTGCGCGAGGCGTGGATATGTTCGATTGCGTGCTGCCAACGCGCGCGGGCCGGCACGGCCAAGCGTGGATCGAGAGCGGTTCGATCAACATCACCAATGCGCGCTTCGCGGAAGATACAAGTCCGCTCGATGAAAGCATCGATTGCCCGGCGAGCCGCGACTATTCCAAGGCGTACCTGCATCACCTGTTCAAGGCCGGCGAGTTGCTCGGCCAAGTGCTGCTCTCGTGGCACAACATCGCGTATTACCAATCGCTGATGCAGCGCTTACGCGTAGCGATCGCGGCGGGGCAGCTGCAAGATTTCCGAGAGCAATTCCGCGCGAGCCAGCGCGCTTAATTGCGATTACGCGCTGGTTGCGCCGGGGGGGGCGGCGGAATGATGCTCGGGCAGCCAAGCGACGCGCCATAGCCGCGAAGGAAGGTCCGACGTTGTTGGCCGTTGGCGACAGCGCGCAAAGCTTCGCGCTCAGCGCGGCTCGCGCCCGAGATGCGACGCACCCACGAGCGGAACGGGATCAAATCTTCCGCTGTGCCTTGCACGGCCTCGATCGCTTGATCCTCGACGAAATCGCCGCTCCGGTCCCAAATGTTGCGGTCCGGTCCCGGCTGATAGCTCTCCGGGCCAAGCACAGCGTCGAGATTGCCGATCTCCCGCGCGACGGCGGCGCAATCGGTAAGAGTCGCGGTTGAATACGGGTACTGCAAATTGCGCAGGATCAGCGGGATTTCCTGACGCATCAGATTCACGTCGCGCAGGGGCGTGTAAGCGGCGTCGGTGATGCCGCGACGTGTGTCCGCGGTGCGCCCGGTGGAGCACGACGCCGCGCCAAGGCTCAGCACCAACACCGCCGCCAACGCGCCCCAAGTTTTCGCCCGCATGTCCCACTCCGTGCCTGAACGGCCAGCCTATACCGATCCCAGGTGACAACGCCAATGCGGCGAGACATGGACGGCGCGAAAGGCTAATTCCCGCTCATGTTGCCGGTTGAGGAGGTTCTGCCCGATTTGTGCGCCGCTTTGGCGGCGCGCAGCGAGGCTGTGCTGGTGGCGCCGCCCGGCGCCGGCAAGACGACGCGCGTGCCGCCAGCGTTGCTGGGCGAGCCTTGGGCGCAAGCTGGCAAAATCATCCTGCTCTCGCCCCGGCGTATCGCCGCGCGCGCCGCCGCTGCACGCATGGCGTTCGAGCTTGGCGAGCGCGTTGGTGAGACGACCGGCTATCGCGTGCGCCTCGATTCGCGCATCGGCCCGAAGACGCGCATAGAGGTCGTCACCGCGGGCGTGTTCAGCCGGATGATTTTGGACGATCCCGAGCTGAATGGCGTTGCGGCGGTACTGTTCGATGAATTCCACGAACGTAGCTTGGAGGGCGATCTCGGCTTGGCGCTCGCGCGTGATGCGCAAAGCGCGCTGCGCCCCGATCTGAAGATCGTCGTGATGTCGGCGACGCTCGATGCAGCGCGGATTGCTGCGCTGCTGAACGATGCGCCCGTGATCGTCAGCGAAGGCCGTATGTTTCCGGTGACGCATGTCTATTGGCCACGCGATCCTCGCGGTCGCCTGGAGGAGGAAACTGCAGCGGCCGTGCGCGCGGCGTTGTCGGCGGAGCGCGGTAGTGCGCTCGTGTTCTTGCCGGGCGTGCGAGAGATCGAGCGCACGGCGGAAACTCTGCGCGCGAGTGTGAGTGATCCGAGCGTCGATATTCGCCCGCTCTATGGCGCGATGAGCCCCGCCGATCAGGACGCCGCGATTTCGCCCGCGCCGCAAGGGCGGCGCAAGGTGGTGCTCGCCACCTCGATTGCGGAAACCAGTTTGACCATCGATGGCGTGCGCATCGTCGTGGACGCGGGCCTGGCGCGACGCCCGCGCTTTGAGCCGGCGCTTGGTCTGTCGCGGTTGGAAACAGTACGTGCGAGCCAAGCGGCGATCACGCAGCGCGCCGGCCGTGCGGGGCGGTTGGAACCCGGCGTATGTTGGCGCTTGTGGAGCGAAGGCGAAACGCGCGCGCTGCCGGAGTTTGATCGGCCTGAAATGCTCGACGCTGATCTCTCGGGCTTGGCGCTTGATCTGGCCGCGTGGGGTGTAAGCGATCCCACGACATTAGCGTGGCTCGATCCGCCGCCAAAGCCGGCTTGGGCCGAAGCAATTGCGTTGCTGAAGCGCATTGGCGCTTTGGATGAAAGCGGGCGCTTGACGGAGCATGGCGGCGTGGTGGCGCGTTTGCCTTTGCCGCCACGCTTGGCGCACATGGTGATCGTCGCGGCGCGAAATGGCGAAGCGCTGCTCGCGGCGCGCATTGCGATCTTGCTGACTGAGCAAGGTCTAGGCGGTCGCAGCGCCGATCTGCGTGAGCGCTTACATCGCTTCGGCACGGAGCGCGGGCAACGTGCGGATGCGGCGCGGAGCTTGGCGGATCGTATCGCGCGCAATGCCGGCGGGGTGCGCAATGATGTAGAGGAGGAACGCGCGGGCGTGCTGCTGGCGCTCGCTTATCCTGATCGTGTCGCGAAATCGCGCGGCAGCGCGTTCACGATGGTCAATGGTCGCGCGGCGGCGATCGAGCCGGCGTCGCCTTTGGCGCGCGAGCCATTCCTGGTGATCGCGGACATTTCCGGCGCAGCAGGGCGTGCGCAAATTCTCCTAGGCGCGCCGATCGCATTGGCGGACATCGAGACGATGTTTGCAGATGAGATCGAGACGGGCGCCTCCGCCACCGTCGATCCCGCGACAGGCGCCGTGCGTGGTCGGCGCACGCGGCGTTTGGGGCGTGTGGTGTTGTCAGAAGCCCCGTTGGAGCGGTTGAGCGGCGAGGATTTGCAGCAGGCTTTGCTCGGCGCTGTGCGGGAAGACGGTTTGTCGCTGTTGGATTGGGATGACGCGGCGCTGCAGATGCGCGCGCGCGTCGCGTTTATGCATGGGCTTGATGCGGAGATCTGGCCCGACTGGAGCGATGAGACCCTCGTTGCATCGCTTGAGGACTGGCTCGCGCCAGCGCTGATGAATCGCTCGCGCCTGAAGGATGTCAACGTCGCCGAGGCGCTGGCGAATGCCTTGCCCTACGATCTGCGACGCAAACTCGATGCCGAAGCGCCCGCGCGGTTGGAGACGCCGGCGGGCTCGTCGCTGCGGATCGACTACGCGGGGGACGGGGGTCCTGCGCTGGAGGTGCGGCTGCAGGAATTGTTTGGCCAGGACAAACATCCCAGTGTCGCGAATGGGCGCGTGCCTCTGAGCTTGCGTCTGCTTTCGCCTGCGCATCGACCCGTTCAGACCACGAAAGACTTGCCTGGTTTCTGGCGCGGCTCGTATGCGGCTGTGCGCAGCGAGATGCGCGGGCGTTACCCGAAGCATCCTTGGCCCGAAGATCCATTGACCGCGCCGCCGACGCGTCGCGCCAAACCACGAGGCTCCTAATGTACGTGCCGACGATCGAAGACGTGAAAGCCGCGGCCGAGCGCATCAAAGGCATCGCCGTGCGCACGCCGCTGGTGCGCAACGATGTGCTCGACGCGAAACTCGGCGCCAAGGCGTTCGTGAAAGCCGAATGCTTGCAACGCGGCGGGGCGTTTAAGATGCGCGGCGCGGCGAACGCCATCTCGGCGCTTGCGCCGGACGTGCGCGCCAAGGGCGTGATCGCGTTCTCGTCGGGCAATCACGCGATCGCGGTTTCGACCGCGGCCAGGCATTTCGGCATCGCCGCCACCATCGTCATGCCAGCAGACGCGCCCAAGATTAAGTTGGAGACGACGCGATCTTTGGGCGCCGACGTGGTGACCTATGATCGCGTCGGTGAGAGCCGCGAAGAGATCGGCGCGCGCTTGTTGCGCGAGAAGGGCGGGAGCCTGATTAAGCCGTTCGACGATCCGTTCGTCATCGCCGGCCAAGGCACGGCCGGTCTCGAGATCGGCGAAGAGATCAGCCCGGACATCGTGTTCGTGCAAGCATCCGGCGGAGGTTTGGCGTCGGGCGTGGCGCTTGCGCTACCGAACGCGCGCGTGATCGCGGTGGAGCCGGAAGGGCACGACGACATCGCGCGCACATTGGCGGCGGGCTCAATTCAACAAAACCCACCCGGCATCCGCTCCATCTGCGATGGCCTGCTGACCGAGCGCATGGGCGAAATCCCGTTCGAGATTGCACGCCAGCGTTTCGAGCGCGTCGTCGTCGTGTCGAACGACGCGGCGCGGCGCGCGATGAAGTTCGCGTTCTTCAATCTCAAGATCGTGCTCGAACCCTCGGGCGCGGCGGCGTTGGCTGCTGCACTCGAAGGCGGCGTCGATATCGCAGGCAAGACGGTCTCGATCATCGCCAGCGGCGGCAATGTGGATGCGGAGACGTTTACGACCGCGCTCGCGGTTCAGTAACGGCCCCGCTGCAGATCGCGTTCGAGCTGAATTTCGGTCGGCTGGCCGGCGAGGCGATAGCGATAGACCTGAAGGTTCTCAGTCACGCGCTGCACGTAATTGCGCGTTTCCGAGAACGGGATCAGCTCGATCCAATCCACCACGTCCACTGAAGGTGAACGCGGATCGCCCCAATCATTGATCCAATTGCGGGCGTTCTGTGAGCCCGCATTGTACGAGGCGATCGCTAGCACGTATGAGCCGCCGAAGTCATTTACGAGATCGGCGAGGTGCGCCGAGCCAAGCGTGACGTTATATTCGGGATTGCTCGTCAGCGCCGCCCGCTCAAATGTCATGCCCTCGCGTCGCGCCTGCATTTGCGCGGTTGAGGGAATGAGTTGCATCAGGCCGCGCGCGTTGGCGCTGGAGATGGCGTTCGGATCGAACTCGCTTTCTTGGCGGATGATGGCGTGCACCAGCGCGGGCTCGATGCGATTGCTCGAGCGCACGACAGGCGGCAGCTCGATGGTCGGATAGGCGGCGTTGGTGGCGACGACGTTGCGGAAGAGGCCGGCCTTGGCGCTGCGGAGCGCGGTGCGATGGTAATTTTGCTCGCGCGCCATTGCGGCAAGCAGCTCGAGCTCCATCGGATCGTCCAGCGTGTCGTCGAGATAAAAGGCGATAGATTCGAAATCGCGCTGTGCGCCGACTTCGGACATGAGGCGCAGCGCTTGCACCAATTCGCGGCTGTTGAAGCGATTGTGCGCTTCGGTCGTGACTTGCGCGGTTTCCGGCAGCGAGAGCATGGCGGTGCGGTTGCCGCGTGTTGCTGCGAGCTGACCATAGTAAGTGAAGTTGAAGCGGGCGGCTTGGTCGTAAAGCTGGTCAGCCTCCCCGCTGCGGCCCAGCGCACGCGTCGCTTCGGCGCGCCAGTAAAGCGCGCGCGACAGGCTGACGGGCGATGAGACGTTCTCACTGAGGTGCGAGAAATGTTCCAACGCGCGCTGCGGTTGGTCGAGATAGCGCAGCGAGAGCCAGCCTGCGAGCCATTCGGCGTCAGCGAAGGATTCACCAGACGTGAGGCCATGGTTGGAAACAAGCTGGTAGGCTTGGCGATAATTGCCGGCGCGCATAGCGCGCGGCACGTATAGGCGGCGTTCGCGGAAGATGTCGCTGCGCGCGGCGAGCGGCGCCTGACGCGGATCGATTTCCACCATCAGCGGCAGTGCTTCTTCCGGGTTGCCGGTGCGGCGACGATATTGCGCGCGGTCGTACATGAGGCCTGGATTGTCGGCGCGCGACGCGGGCACCGCATCGACGGCCGCTTGCAGGCCGCCGCGTTGACGCGTTTGCAACGCGATGCGCGCGTTCGCGACGAGGCGGTCCGCGGCGGGAATGCGCGGCATCAAACGCTGCGCCGCCGTACGTTGATCGCGCCACAGCAGCGCGTCGACGCGCGCGGCATGATCTTCCGCCGTGAATACGGAAGAGAACGCCGCCATGGCGCGGTCTTCGGCGTTGGTGCTCAGCACATCTTCGCGCCACGAGGCGCGCGCGATTTCGTTGGCCTCGGAGCGTTGGCGCGCATCCTGGAGTGCGATCGCCAGTGCGATACGGCCGTCGCCAGTGGCGGGGCCATTGTCGCTGCGCAGGAATGCGATGCGCTCAGAGGCTGAAAGGCGTGAATCCAGAATGGCCTGCTCGGCGCGCTGACGCATCGTCGTGCGGCCGGGCCATCCCTGCAGATCGTTCAAGGCGCGCGAGAGGTCATCGAAATAGAGGGGCGCGTCCGTCGATGCCGCCCAGCGCCATTGCAGCATGCGGCGCACCAGCGGATCGGAGGCGTTGTCGCGCAATTGGGCAAGGCCCACCCAATCGCGCTGTTCTGCGGCGGCCAACCCGTCGCGCAGGCGCATGCGTTCGGCCGATTCGGGCAGGGCGGGCGGCGCATTGTAGGCGACGGCCTGCGCGGTCGCGGGGCCGGGCTGGGCTGTGGATTGTCCGGCGCTGCCGGAGCCAAGCAGGGCGCTGCACGCCACCGCCGCTAAGCCGACGCGGATCAGCTTTGCTGTGTCCATGTCACTCCCTCCGCACCATTCCGAAACACCGGCGCTCCAATCCCCCGGAGACGGCCGACCACTATTTAACCTTGCCCAACACTGTGGCAGGAATCGCGCCAATGCCACCTCAACCAGAAGCACAGATGATTCACGGTTCGATCCCGGCCCTCATTACGCCCTTCCGGAACGGAATCGTAGATGAACAGGCTTTTCAAGCGCTTGTGGAGCGCCAGATTTCCGAAGGTTCCCATGGGCTTGTTCCATGCGGGACGACCGGTGAAGCCTCGACTCTGAGTGTCCAGGAGCACGTGCGCGTGGTCGAGCTGTGCGTCGAAGCCGCAGCGGGGCGCGTGCCGGTGATTGCGGGCGCGGGCTCGAACAATACCGCTCACTCGATCGAACTCGCTAGGCACGCGAAGCGCGTCGGCGCCGATGCGGTGCTGGTAGTCGCGCCCTATTACAGCAAGCCAAGCCAGGACGGTATCTTCGCGCATTTCAAAGCGATCAATGACGCGGTCGATATTCCCATCGTCGCCTACAACGTGCCGTCGCGCACGGTGGTGGATATTAGCGTCGAGACGATGGGCAAGATCGCTGGGTTGAAGCATGGGCTCGGCGTCAAGGATGCGACGGGCGACATGACGCGTCTTGCGCGCCATCGCGCGCTCGCCGGTGACAAATTCATTTTGCTCTCTGGCGATGATCCGAGCGCGCTGGGCTTCAACGCGCATGGCGGCAAGGGCGTTATCTCGGTGACGGCCAATGTGGCGCCGAAGCCCTGCGCTCAAATTCAGAATCTGTCCGCGCAGGGCGTTTTCGATTCAGCGCGCGCTATCGATGACACGCTGGCGCCGTTGCACAAGGTGATGTTTGTTGAACCGTCGCCGGGGCCGGCCAAGTACGCTTGTTCGCTGCTCGGCCTGTGCACCGATGAAGTGCGGCTCCCGATCCTGACATTGACGGATGGCGCCAAGGCGCAAGTGCGCCAGGCCATGACGCAGACAGGGTTGATCTAGTCATGGCGAAGAAGAAGGACACCGATAATCGCAAGCTCGTGGCCGAGAACCGCCGCGCACGCTTCGATTATCTGATCGAAGAGACGATGGAAGCCGGCATTCAATTGCTCGGCACCGAAGTCAAGGCGCTGCGCGCTGGGCGCGCGAATATCGCCGAGAGTTATGCCGCGCCAGAAAAGGGCGAACTCTGGCTGGTCAACGCGCACATTCCCGAATACGCGCCCGCCGCGCAATTCAATCACGAGCCTCGGCGCAGGCGTAAGCTCTTGGTCAAAGGGCGCGAATTGAAGAAGCTGATGGGTGCGGTCGAGCGCGACGGCCGCACGATTGCGCCGCTCAAACTCTATTTTAATGAGCGCGGCGTCGCTAAACTTGAGATTGCGCTCGCCAAGGGCAAGAAAGCCCACGACAAGCGCGAAGCGTCGAAAGATCGTGATTGGAAACGCCAGCAGGGGCGATTGTTACGGGACCGGGGCTGATGAAACGGGCGGCGGCTGGGCTTTTGGTGTTGGCGCTCGCCGCGTGCGGACCTAGCGATCCGCTTGTGCTGGCCGAACAGCGAACTGGCGCCTGCGCGACGAGCGCGTTCGAAAATCAACGCATGCTTGCGTGCTCGGCCATCATCGCCGATCCCGCCAGTTCGCCAGAGCAACGCGTGCAAGCTTTCATAAATCGTGGCGTGGAGCGTGCGCGTTTGGGTGAGCACGGGCGCGCGGTCGCTGATTTTGGTCGGGCTCTGCGCATCGATCCGCAAAACGCCAACGCCTATTTGCAGCGCGGCATCGTCCACCAGGATCGCGGCGCCTTCGACAGCGCCGTGGCAAGCTATGACTCCGCACTCGATCTCGATCCGGGTCTCGATATCGCCTGGCAACGTCGCGAAGAAGCGATGGGCTATACGGTCGAGCCGTGGCGCGGAGAGCTCAACATGCTGAACCAAGCGTTACTGCGCGACCCGAACAATGTCGAATTGCTCAACAATCGTTGCTGGACGCGGGCAGTGAACGGCGATGACCTCGATCTCGCGCTGGCCGATTGCAACGCAGCGCTTGCACGCGAGCCGCGCTACAGCGCCGTGCTCGATAGCCGGGGTCTCGTTTATCTAAAGCGCGGCGACTACGCGCGGGCGCTTGCAGACTATGAGGCCGCGTTAGCGATTGAGCCGAACAACGGACATTATCTCTATGGTCGTGGCCTCACGCATCGCGCGATGGGGCGAAAGGACTTGGCCGATGCGGATATGCGCCAAGCCGAAACGATGGAACCCGGCATCGGCGTGCAATACGCAACGTACAATTTGTCACTCTGACGGGATCGCTCGCCGTCGCGATTTGCAGTGAGAACGCAGCCGTGGTGAGCGTCCATTAAGGCTCTTCTCGTATTGTAGCGTCCACTACGGTGGGCGGGCTCTCCTTTATGATGCGTGTTTTCGGCTGCGTTTTTGAGCAGCACGATCTGTGGCTCGTTGGCGTTGCAGCACTTGTCTGTGTGCTGAGTTGGGCGGGCGCTCTGATGGTGCTTGAACGCGCCAAGGTGGCGACGGCGCGCATCCGCATGCTTTGGTTGTTGCTCGCGGGCGTGGCCGCGGGCGGCGGCACGTGGGCGACGCACTTCGTCGCCATGCTCGCATACCAGCCGCAAATGAATTTGGGCTTTGACCTCGCCACGACCGTAATCTCTGCCTTGATCGCGGTGACAGGCGCCTGGGGCGCTTTTGAAATTGCATCTCGTCATCTGACGGCGCGCCCCGCGATTGCGGCGGGCGCTGCGATGTCGCTCACCGTCACAGGCCTGCACTATATCGGTATGGCCGGCGTGGTGGCCATCCAGCGCGAATGGGCCTGGGATTTGATCGTGGCCTCCGTCTTGATATCGACGGCGGCCTTCATCGTAGCCTTCACGCTGTTGGAGCGCGCAAAGGGTCTGCGCGGTAAGGTGTTTCTTGGGCTCGCGTTCGTGGGCGGTGTCGTCGCGTTGCACTTCACGGGCATGGGCGCGCTCACCGTGGCGCCGGACCCGTTTGCCGATGCAGCGGACGTGCTCAATCGTGGTGAGCTGGCCGAAGCCATCGTGATCGGCGCGATGATCATGCTGTTCGTCGCCGCGGTATTTTCCTTCCTGGATCGCCGCTTGGCCGCGGAAAGGTTGGCGGGCGCCGAGCGCGTACAGCGCCTTGCGGACGCCGCACTTGAAGGCATTTTGCTGCATGACGACACCAAGGTGTTCGACGTCAATGGGCGCTTCTGCGCGCTGTTGGGTTTTGAGCCGAGTGATCTCATCCATACGCCGATCTTCGATCTGATCGCGCCGCATTCGCGTCCGGACTTGGCCGATGCGCGCGCGGGCCGTCGCGAATATCCGGTGGAAGCTGTGTTGTTGGGCAAGCATGGCCCGGTCGATGTTGAAGTGCACAGCCGCTTGTTCAACGCGGCGGAAGGCCTTTACGTCACGGCCGTGCGCGACGTTTCCATGCGTCGCCGCGCCGAGCGCGCCGAGCAGGCCGACGTCGCCAAGTCACAATTCCTCGCCAACATGAGCCACGAGTTGCGTACGCCGCTCAACGCCATCATTGGCTATTCCGAGCTCATCAGCGAGGAGAGCGAGGAAGCGCCCACGCGTGAAGATGCGCAGCGGATTCTCCGCTCCGCGCGCCATCTGCTGCAATTGCTGAACGAGGTGCTTGATCTCTCGAAGATCGAAGCCGGCAGCATGGAGATGATGGTGGAAGAGTGCGACTTGAGCGCCATGGCCGGCGACGTAAGCGACACGATGCGCGCCGTGGCCTCCGCACGCGGTAACACGCTTGTTGTCTCGCTCTCGCCGGGGCTAAAGCCGGTTCAAGCCGATGCTTTCCGCTTGAAGCAATGCTTGCTTAACCTGACGTCTAATGCCGCGAAATTCTGCGAGAACGGCGTGATCACCATCGCGGTAAAGCAGAGCGTCGGGTGCACTGAGATCGCGATCACCGATACCGGCATCGGCATGACGGACGAGCAAGTGAAGCGTCTTTTCCAGCCGTTCACGCAAGCCGACGCCAGCATCACGCGCAAATATGGCGGCACCGGCCTTGGGCTTTCCATCACGCAGCGTCTGATGCGCTTGATGGGTGGCGAAGTGGAAGTGGTGAGCGCGCCGGGCAAGGGCTCGACGTTCTCGCTCATCCTGCCGCGTCAGGCGGAAGGTGTGGCGCACGCGCCGGTCGCGCTGGCGTCTTAAGCGAACGCCAGTTCTTTCGCGCGCGTCATCACGGTTTCGAACATCTCGGTGGTGAGCCGGCGCGTCTGGGTGTTGTAGCGCGAGCAATGATAGCTGGAGACGAGCCACACGCCGCTCGGCAGCTCGAACTCGACACCGTGTGCGAATTTGGCCGCGGTGGGTTTGAGACCATGTGCGCGCAGCACGCTTTCATGCGCGATCGAGCCGAGCGCCATGATGGCGCGCAGCTTCGATAATGCTTCTGTGCGCGACGTCAGAAACGGTCGGCACGTCGCGATCTCCGCCGGGGTCGGCTTGTTCTCCGGCGGCGCGCAACGCACTGCGTTGGTGATCATCGCGTCTTTGAGTTTCAGGCCATCGTTCGGGTCGGCGCGAAACTCCCCTTCCGAGAGCTTTAGTTTCTTCAGCGTGCCGTAGAGCAGGTCGCCGGCGTAATCGCCGGTGAATGGCCGCCCTGTGCGATTGGCGCCGCTGCGGCCGGGCGCGAGGCCGACGATCAGGAGCCGTGCGTTAGGATCACCGAACGAAGGCGCTGCGCCATTGAACCAAGTCGGCTCGGCGCGTTCGTTAGCTTCACGATACGCGACAAGGCGCGGGCAAAGCGGACACTTGGCCTGGGGGTCTGGCGGCGCTTTAGTCTCGGTCTTTGTCTTCCTGGGCATAATCGTGTCGGCCTTCCGAGCGCTCCCGTGGCGGGCGGCCAATCAGATTAGCCAAATCGACCAGATCGACAAAATTGTCTGCCGTGCGCCGCACGTCATCGGACGCCATCGGCGGATTCGACTTGATTGTGGAGACGACACTGACGCGCATCCCCTTGCGCTGCACCGCCTCGATCGCGGCGCGGAAATCGCCGTCGCCGGAGAACAAGAAGGCGTGGTCGACGAATGCCGTCGCTTGCAGCAGATCGACGGTGATTTCGACGTCCATGTCGCCTTTGAAGCGGCGGCGGCCATTGGCGTCGGTGTATTCCTTGGCGGGCTTCGTCACGAGCGAGTAGCCGTTGTAATCGAGCCAATCGACCAAGGGGCGGATCGGTGAGAAGTCCTGATCTTCAACGAGCGCCGTGTAGTAATAAGCGCGCACGAGGCGGCCATGCTGCTTGAACTCGTCCAAGAGCTTGCGGTAGTCGATGTCGAAGGTCAGCCCCTTCGCCGCCGAATAGAGATTTGCGCCGTCAATGAAGAGCGCAATGCGTTCGTCGGGATGAATGAGGCGGTCGAGCAAATTCATTTTTCTTCTTTATCCATCAGCGCCGCGCGCGCGATTCAATAAACGGACATGCACAGCACAAGCGCCTGGATCGCAATGGGAACCAACATGCCGTTCGATGGCGTGTTTGGCGCCGCTTTGCTTGCGCGCGCGCGTGATGATCTGATGAATGAAGGCGTGAACGTGTTGCGTTGTTCCGGGGTGTGGCAAAGCGATGCTTGGCCTGCGGGAACGGATCAGCCGGACTATTTCAACGCCCTGTTGGAGGCAGATGCCGGCGATCGCGATCCGCGCGCGCTCTACGCGGTGCTGCGCGCGATCGAGCGGCGCTTCGGGCGGCAGCGTCGGGAGCGCTGGGGCGTCCGCACGCTCGATCTCGACATCGTCGCGATGGGCGATCTAGCCGGGTCGTTTGACGGCATCGAGCTGCCGCATCCGCGGATGGCGGAACGGGCTTTCGTGCTTGCGCCTCTGGCCGAGCTGGAGCCGGGCTGGCGGCACCCGGAACTGGGGCAGACCGCCGCTGCGCTGCTTGCGGCCCTCGCGGCGACAGGGGGTTACCGGCGAATTAGTGATTTCCCCCCGTCGGTGGGGTAGGGGAGGGCTGTCCTTTTCGCGCCTGCGGTCGTGCTTCGCATTGCGAAATACCTCCCGGGGCACTAGTTTATGCGCCCGATCCGTCAAATTGACCTGGAGGAAGCACGCCTTGGCCCGCGTAACCGTCGAAGATTGCGTAGATAAAATCCCGAACCGGTTCTCGCTGGTGCTCCTCTCCGCGCATCGTGCGCGCAATATTTCCTCGGGTTCCGAGCCGCTGGTCGATCGCGACCGCGATAAAGACCCGGTCGTGGCGCTCCGCGAAATCGCTGACTCGGCGATCAGCCCGGAAGAGCTGCGCGACAGCTATGTGAACCTCTACCAAGACGTCGCCCCGGCTGCTCAAGCCGAGGACGAGCAGGATCGCCTGGCGCTCGCCGCTCCGGTCGAGACCAGCGAAGAAGACGTCCTGCGCGCGCTCCAACAAGAAGCCGAAGCGCAGCGCGACGAACGGTACTGAGCCGATGGCGGGCGGTGACGACGCTGTCGCCGCCAAAATCCCCGCCGGCTCTAAACCAGCTGGCGCGGGAGATGCGCCGCCACGAGCACGCTTCCTCCGCCAGTTCGAATTGGTGGAGCGGATGCGTGAGTACGATCCCTCACTCGATGAGAGCCTGGTAAACCGCGCGTATGTGTACGCGACGGTCAAACACGGCAGTCAGAAGCGGCACTCGGGCGACCCGTATTTCGCCCACCCGATCCAGGTCGCGGGCATACTCACCGAATACAAACTCGACGCGGCCACGATTGTCGCCGGCCTGCTGCACGATACGATCGAAGACACCGACGCCACGCGTGAAGAGATCGAAGGCAGTTTCGGCGAACAGATCGCCGATCTGGTTGAAGGCGTCACCAAGCTCTCGAAGCTTGAGATCCAGTCCGAGGAAAACAAGCAGGCGCAGAACCTGCAAAAATTTATCTTGGCTTTGTCGAAGGACGTGCGCGTCCTAATCGTGAAGCTGGCGGATCGCCTGCACAATATGCGCACCTTGGTTCACATCCCGAACCCGACCAAGCGCCGCCGTATCGCCACCGAGACGCTCGAAATCTACGCTCCCCTCGCGCGCCGCATCGGCATGGAGAAGATGGCGCGGGAATTGGAGAACCTCTCGTTCCATGAGGCGTATCCAGAAGCTGAAGCAGCGATTAACGCGCGCCTTGAGCAATTGCGGGTCGAGAAGGGCGCCAACGTCGCCATCATCATTCAGACGATCATGGAAGTGTTCGAGTTCGCCGGCATCGACGCGCGCGTCTATGGGCGCGAGAAGCAGGCCTATTCGATCTGGCGCAAGCTGCAGCGCAAGAGTGTTGAATTCTCCGATCTCGCGGACGTCTATGCATTCCGCGTCATCGTGAGTGATGCGAACGATTGCTATCGCGCCTTGGGGCTCGTGCACCAGACGTGGCGCTGCGTGCCGGATAAGGTCGAGGATTACATCTCGAACCCGAAGCCCAACGGCTATCGCTCGATCCACACGATCGTGATTGGCCCGGGCAACGTCCGCGTCGAGATCCAGATCCGCACCGACGATATGGATCAGATTGCGGAAAACGGCGTCGCCGCGCACTGGCGCTACAAGAACGAATCTTACGGTTTTGACGAAGAGACCGCGGCTTCCGTTGGCCTCGACGCGCGTGAGGCGACGCGCTCGTTGCTTGAGATTGCAGAGCATGGCGGTGACGCGTCGGAATTCCTCGAGCACGCCAAGCTCGAAATGTATCAGGATCACGTCTTCGCTTTCACGCCGAAGGGCGCGCTGATCCCATTGCCGCAAGGCGCCACACCGCTCGACTTTGCGTACGCCGTGCACTCGGGCATTGGCGACCGCATGACCGGCGCGAAGATCAATGGCGTGGAGCGCCCGCTGCGCACCTCATTGCGGAATGGCGACGTGGTTGAAGTTATCATCGGCGACAAAGTTGCGCCCGTGCCGGGCTTTGAAGCATTGACAAAAACGGGCCGCGCGAAGTCCGCACAGCGTCGCCTGGAGCGTCAAGCCAAGCGCGATGAATTCATGCGCCTCGGCCGCGACCTCGTCGCACACGCGCTGCATCGCTACGGTCACGAACTTGCTGACACCGCGCTTCAAAAAGCGGCGGAGCGCCTGGGCAAGGAGGATGAGGAAGAGCTCTTCATCGCCGTCGGCGAAGGCACGCTGAAAGCGAACGCTGTGGCTGTCGCTGCTTTCCCTGGCCTTGAGGAAAAAGTCCGCAAGGATTCCGGCCGCAAGCCGATGGAAGCTGAGAAAGCCAAGCTCTACGTCAAAGGGAGCGAGCTTACACCGGGCGTGGCGCTGCACTTTGCCGAGTGCTGCTCGCCCATTCCGGGCGACCGCATCATCGGTGTGCAGATCCCCGGCAAGGGCGTCGTGATTCATACGATCGATTGCGAACAGCTTGCGGCTTTGGAAGACGATAAGGACGTCACCTGGGTCGATCTCGCCTGGACGCCGGCGGCGCTCAACCGTGCGCTCGCGACCAGCCGCGTGCTGGTGACTGTGGAAAACAAGCGCGGCGTTCTGGCTGACCTGTGCCGCACCATCGCGGAAAACGAAGGTGACATCATCAATCTGCGGCTGGCCAAGCGCACCGCGGATTTCTTCGACATGCAATTCGACATTGAAGTCGCCGACGCCAAGCACCTGACCAACATCCTGGCCGCGCTGCGCGCTATTCGGGCGGTGAAGGAAGCCGAGCGGGTCAAAGGTTAAGCGCCACGTGACGCGGCTCGGGCGGAAGGCTATCTAGGCAGCCATGAATCAAGACCAAGTTCTCGACGAATTCCGCGCGGCGGGCGCCCTGCTGGAAGGGCATTTCATTCTTTCCTCCGGGCTCCACTCCCCCGTTTTCTTCCAGAAGAACGCAGTATTCATGGATCCCGCGCGCACGGAGCGCCTTTGCAAGGCGCTGGCCGAGAAGGCGCAAGCGGCGTTCGGCAAAATCGATGCGGTGGTGTCGCCGGCAGTGGGTGCGATCATCCCAGGCTACGAGACGGCGCGGCACTTGGGTGCGCGCGCGATGTTTGTGGAGCGCGAGAAGGGTGAATTCCAATTGCGCCGCGGTTTTGAGATCAAGCAGGGCGAACGCGTGCTGATGGTGGAGGACGTCGTCACCACCGGCCTCTCTTCGCGCGAATGTCTCGACGCCATTCGTGGTCATCCGGGCGAACTCGTTGGCGCCGCGTGCCTGATCGATCGTTCGGGTGGCAAAGCCGACATTGGCGCCAAGCTCGTCTCGCTCGCGAGCGTTTCGGCGCCTGCCTATCCCGCCGATCAATTGCCGCCGGAACTTGCCGCGCTGCCGGCGATCAAGCCTGGTTCACGAGGTCTCGCCGCATGAGCACGCACGTGCGGCTTGGCGTGAACATCGACCATGTCGCCACCATTCGTAACGCCCGCGGCGGCGCCGTGCCCGATCCGGTGCGGGCGGCGATCATCGCTGAACAATCGGGCGCGGACGGCATCACGTTGCACATTCGCGAGGATCGCCGCCACGTACGCGAAGACGATCTATTCCGCATGGTCGAAGCGGTGAAATTGCCGATCAATCTGGAAATGGCCTGCGCGGAAGAAATGCTCGCCATCGCGCTCAAAGTGAAACCACACGCGGTCTGCTTGGTGCCGGAGCGGCGCGAGGAGCGTACCACCGAGGGTGGGCTCGACGTCGCGGGTCACCACAATCACGTCGCGCCCTTCGTGCGCCAATTGCGTGAAGCGGGCGTGCGCGTGTCGCTGTTCATCGATCCGGATGTGCGCCAGATGGAAGCCGCGCAAAGTCTAGGCGCGCCCGTCGTCGAGATACACACTGGCGCATATTGTGAAGCCGTCGCCGAAGGCGACCAAGCTCGCGCCGCGCGCGAACTGGAAGCCATTCGCGTCGCCGCGAAAGATGGCGCGGCGCGTGGTCTCGAAATCCACGCCGGCCATGGCATCACCTATAAGAGCGTGGCCCCGATCGCGGCCGTGCCTGAAGTGCGTGAGCTGAACATCGGCCACTTCATCATCGGCGAGGCCATCTTCGTCGGCCTGCCCACTGCGATCGCGGAGATGCGCCGCCACATTGATCTGGGGCGGAGCGGCGCATGATCCTGGGCATCGGCTCCGACATCATCGACATCCGCCGGATCGAGAAGGCGCTGGAGCGCTTTGGCGATCGCTTCACCCATCGGGTCTATACCGAAAAGGAGCGCGCCCGAGCCGAGCGCCGGCCGGAGCAGCGCGCGGCGACCTACGCCAAGCGTTTCGCGGCCAAGGAGGCGACCTCCAAGGCGCTCGGCACCGGCCTGAAACAAGGGGTGTTTTGGCGTGACATGGGGGTGGCGAACATGCCCAGCGGCCAGCCGACCATGCTCTTGACCAATGGCGCGGCTACGCGTTTGGCGAAAATCACGCCACCGGGGCATACCGCATACATCCATGTCACATTGACCGACGACTACCCGCTTGCTGTCAGTTTCGTCATTATTTCGGCCGAGTTGACCCCGACAGAGCCGGGGGTTGGCTCGTGAGGACCCTCCACCCGAATGGGGAAAAGCTTGGCCGCGCTGGGGCCCGTTACGTCAGTGAAAAGACGCTCGTTTCGTTGGGCGCCCGCCCGGGCCGCCGCCGGGTCGGGTCGCGAGTGAGAAACGTATGAGCATGTCGACCACGGGCAGTTCAGAACCGGCGATGGCCGTCTTTTGGGATAACGTGAAAACGATCCTCTATGCGCTCGCGCTTGCCATGGTGCTGCGCTTCACGATTGCGCAGCCGTTTCGGATTCCCTCGGGCTCGATGCAGCCGACGCTGGCTGTCGGCGACTACATCGTCGTGACGAAATGGTCGTACGGCTACGGCCGCTTCTCGTTCGCGCCTCTTGAGGGCCTGCTGCCGCACGGCCGCTTGTTTGGCAGCGAACCAGAGCGCGGCGACGTCGTCGTGTTCCGCCCGGTGCCGGAGCCGGATCGCGACTTCATCAAGCGCGTGATCGGCCTGCCGGGCGATACAATTCAAATCATCAATGGCGCGCTGCACATCAACGGCGAGCCGGTGCAGCGTGAATTGCTCGGCATGACCGACGAATGCCCTGGCGGTCCCAGGCCAGAGGTGGCGATGTATCGCGAGACCCTGCCGAATGGCGTGAGCTACGTCACGTGCGACAAGCTCGAGCGCAGCGAACTCGACAACACGCGCGTTTATGAAGTGCCGGAAGGCCATTATTTCATGATGGGCGACGACCGCGACAATTCCGCCGACAGCCGCGTGCCCTCTGTGGTGGGTTATGTACCGTACGACAATTTGGTCGGCCCCGCACAATTCGTTGTCGTGTCGTTTGACGAAACCACGTCGCTTTTCCGTCCGTGGACGCTGTTCACCGGCTTCCGCGGCGATCGCTTCTTGAAGGCGGTCGAATGAGCTTGCGGCCATGACCGGGCGCGATCACGACGCCCGGCTCGCTGAGCTGGAACAACGCATCGGCTATGTGTTCAACGATCGCGCGCTGCTGCGCGAAGCTGTGACGCATGGCAGCGTGGACAATGGTGCTCGGAAGAAGCGCGATTACGATCGGTTGGAGTTTCTCGGCGACCGCGTGCTTGGCTTGATCGTCGCCGAGCGTTTGCTGGACGAGCACCAGAACGAACAAGAGGGCCAACTTGCGCCGCGCTACAATGCGCTGGTGAACAAGCACGCCTGCGCCCGCGCGGCCCGTGCGGCCGATTTGGGAGCGGCGCTCGTGCTCTCCCCTTCCGAGGAGGCGAATGGCGGGCGGGGTAAAGAAGCCATCCTGGCCGACATCTGCGAATCCGTGATCGCAGCTCTTTACCTAGATAGCGGCTTCGAGACAGCGCGCGCTTTCGTTACCAAATTCTGGGGCGAGGCCTTTGACGATGTGAAGTCCGCGCCGCGTGATGCAAAAACCGCGCTGCAGGAGTGGGCGGCGGCGCGGAAACGTGGTTTGAGCTACGTTATGATCAAGCAAACCGGCCCGGAGCACGCGCCGCATTTCGTTATCGACGCGGTGGTCGATGGTTACCCGCCGGTGCGCGGCGAGGGCGGTTCGAAGCGCGATGCGCAACGCGCGGCAGCGGCCGCGTTCTTGAAGGAGCGTGAGAAGCATGGCTGAGCAACGCTGTGCGGTGGTTGCGGTGCTGGGTGCGCCGAACGCGGGCAAGTCGACGCTCGTGAACACGCTCGTCGGCGCAAAGGTCGCGGCGGTGACGCAGAAGGTGCAGACGACGCGCGCGCTCGTGCGCGGCATCGCCATGCACAACGAAGTCCAACTCATCCTGATCGACACGCCCGGCGTGTTCGCGCCGAAGCGTCGCCTGGATCGCGCGATGGTGGCG
Source organism: Vitreimonas flagellata (assembly GCF_004634425.1). Taxonomy (NCBI): domain Bacteria; kingdom Pseudomonadati; phylum Pseudomonadota; class Alphaproteobacteria; order Hyphomonadales; family Hyphomonadaceae; genus Vitreimonas; species Vitreimonas flagellata. The sequence goes on from NZ_SBJL01000001.1 coordinate 444,895, forward strand.
GCGGCCTGGAGCGCGCTGGAAGGCGCCGACGCGATCATTCACGTGGTGGATGCGGCCGCGCACGTCGCCGATGCGCCGAAGGGTCAAGATGCGCTCGCAATTGCCGATTCCGCCGCGATTTCAGCGAGACTGAAGCAGATGGAATTGGCCTCCATTCTGGTGCTCAACAAAGTCGATGCGGTTTCGCGCCCTCAACTCTTAGCGCTCACGACCAAACTCGTCGAAGAGGGTTTATACACCGACGTCTTCATGATCTCCGCCAAGAAGGGCGACGGCGTGGACGATATTAAGCGCGTGCTCGCCGAGCGTGCGCCGGAAGGCCCTTGGCTCTTCCCCGAAGATCAGACGATGGACGCGCCGGCCCGCGTGCTCGCGGCCGAGATCACGCGCGAGAAGGCGATGCTCCGTCTGCATGACGAATTGCCTTACGACATGATCGTCGAGACCGAGACGTGGGAAGAGCGCAAGGACGGCTCCGCCAAGATTGATCAAACCATTTTCGTCGCGCGTGAAAGCCAGCGCAAAATCGCCATCGGCGCCGGCGGCCAAACCATCAAGATCATCGGCGAGGCCGCACGCAAGGAAATGGAAGCCGCGTTCGACCGACGCATTCACCTCTTCCTGCACGTGAAGCTGCGCGAAAACTGGTCCGAAGAGCGCGCGCTCTATCAGCGGCTGGGTTTGGATTACGAAGCTTAGGCGATGGAATGGGTCGACGACGCCATTGTGCTGGGCGCGCGCCATTTCGGTGAAGGCAAACTGGTGGCGGAAGTGTTCTCGCGTGAGCATGGCCGCTATGGCGGCGTCGTGCATGCGGGCCGTAAATCGCAACCGATCCTGCAGGCGGGCAACGTCGTGCATGCGGGGTGGAAAGCGCGGCTCTCCGAGCAGCTTGGCTTTTACTCGCCGCTTGAACTCATCGAGCCGCACGCGACGCGCCTATTGGACGACCCGATTGCGTTGGCAGGGCTCTCCTCGGCCGTGACCCTAATCCGCAGCGCTACACCCGAACGGCAAGCCTATCCCCAACTTTATGACGCGCTGATCGTGTTGATCGAGGCGATGCCGCATCACGAGATTTGGCCGGCGATTTATGCTCGCTTCGAACTCGGCCTGCTTTCGGCGATGGGATACGGGCTCGATCTTAGCCGCTGCGCGGTGACGGGAGAGACCGAGAATCTTGCATGGGTCAGCCCGCGCACGGGTCGGGCAGCCACTTATGATGCGGGTGCCCCGCACGCCGAGTTGCTGTTGCGCCTGCCGCCCTTCCTCGTTGATGCGGAGGCGGAACTAGAAGAGGGCGACGTAGCGGATGCTTTTGCACTCGCCGGCTACTTCCTTGAGCGGCGCGTGTTCGACCAAAGGGGCGAGAACCTGCCAGAAACTCGGCGCCGCCTGATCGAACGATTGGGTTTTGCTGGCCGACTCTGATCTAACCAGCCAAGAACGCACAAGATCGTTTCGGAGAGCCAAGAATGGCTGATGACGCCACCCGCACGCCGGAAGAAGGCGGGCGCATTGTTGAGGAGCCGATCGGCGAGGCGCTGGCGAAGCGCTATCTTGCCTATGCGCTTTCCACGATCACGAGCCGGGCGCTGCCGGATGTGCGCGACGGTTTGAAGCCGGTGCACCGCCGCGTGCTCTACGCGATGAAGCGGCTGAACCTCACCGCCGACGCCGCATTCCGCAAATCCGCGAAAGTCGTTGGCGACGTGATGGGCGATTATCACCCGCACGGCGATCAATCGATCTATGACGCGCTGGTGCGCCTGGCGCAGGATTTCAACTCGCGCTATCCGCTGATCGACGGCCAAGGCAATTTCGGCAACATCGATGGCGATAGCCCCGCCGCCATGCGCTACACCGAAAGTCGCATGACCAAAGCGGCCGAAGCGCTGCTTGAAGGCATCGACGAAAACGCGGTGGATTTTCGTCCAAGCTATGACGGCTCGAAGGAAGAGCCCTCCGTTTTGCCGGCGGCGTTCCCGAACTTGTTGGCAAACGGCGCATCGGGCATTGCCGTGGGCATGGCGTGCAGTGTGCCGCCGCACAACGTGGCTGAGCTGATCGATGCATCGCTGCTGCTGATCGACAACTCGAAAGCGACGACAGCTGATCTTTTGACGATCATGCCGGGCCCGGATTTCCCGACAGGCGGTATTGTTGTCGAACCGCCCGAGAGCATTCTTGACGCGTACGAAACCGGGCGCGGTGGTTTCCGCGTGCGCGCGCGCTGGCAGACGGAAGATCTAGGCCGTGGCCAGTGGCGCATCGTCGTCACCGAAATTCCGTACCAGGTGCAGAAGTCGAAGCTCGTCGAAGCTTTGGCGGCTGTGATTGAAAACAAGAAAGCGCCGTTGCTGGGCGACGTGCGCGACGAGAGCGCCGAGGATATGCGCCTCGTGCTTGAGCCAAAATCGCGCACGGTTGAACCGGCCGTGCTGATGGAGAGCTTGTTCAAGCTCACAGCACTCGAGGCCCGCATTTCGCTGAATATGAACGTGCTCGACGCCGCTGGCGTGCCGCGCGTGATGAGCTTGAAAGACGTGCTGCGCGCCTTCCTCGATCATCGCCGCGACGTGCTGCAGCGCCGGACGGCGTTCCGCCTTGAAAAGATCGCCCAGCGCTTGGACGTGTTGGCCGGCCTGCTCATCGTCTTCCTCAATCTCGACGAAGTGATCCGGATCATCCGCAATGAGGATGATCCGAAGGCGAAGCTGATCGCGCGTTTCAAGTTGAACGAAACGCAAGCCGAAGCCATCCTCAACACGCGCCTGCGCCAATTGCGCAAACTTGAGGAAATGGAAATCCGCCGCGAGGACGCTGCGCTGCGTGCCGAGCAGGCGGAGCTGCAAGGCTTGCTCGAAGACACGCGCAAACAATGGCGCAAGATCGCGGGCGAGTTGAAGGAAACCAAAAAGCTGTTCGGCGCCGGCACGCCGTGGGGCAAGCGCCGCACCGAACTCGGCGAAGCCGGTGAAGTGCCGACCGAGATCGACGTCGAAGCCTTCGTCGTGCGCGAGCCGGTAACGGTCGTGCTCTCCGAAAAGGGTTGGATCCGCGCCATGAAAGGCCACCTCGCCGATCTCTCCGAGATCAAATACAAAGAAGGCGATGGGCCGCAGCACATCGTGCAATGCGAGACCACCGACAAGCTTCTGATGTTCGCGTCCGACGGCCGCGCCTTCACACTGGACGTGCACAAGCTGCCAGGTGGGCGCGGGCACGGTGAGCCGGTGCGCCTCTCCGTTGAGCTTGGCGACATCGACGAGGCGGTGGCGCTTTTCAAATACGAGGAAGGTTCAAAGCGCGTGGTGGCGAGCCACGAAGGCTACGGCTTCATCATTCCCGAAAGCGAAATGTTGGCGACCAAGCGCTCCGGCAAACAAATCCTCAACGGGCGCGCCATGCAGGCGGCGAAGGTGTTGGGCGATCAGGTGGCTGTCATCGGCGAGCGCAAAAAGATGCTGATCTTCCCGCTCTCCGAGCTGCCGGAGATGACGCGCGGCAAGGGCGTGAAGCTGCAAAGCTATGCCGATCGCGGCCTAGCCGACGTGAAGACCTTCGCCAAGGACGAAGGGTTGAGTTGGGAGGATTCCGCTGGCCGCACCCGTGTGGTGGCGGAGTGGAAGGAGTATCGCGGCAAGCGCGGCGGGGCTGGCAAGGTGGCGCCGAAGGGCTTTTCGCGTTCCGGGCGTTTCTCGGACGTGATCGGCTAGTCGTCCATAGGAAGCCAGGGGCCTCTTTTTAGAGACCGCGGTCACACTGGAAAAACGTGCTCCCCACAGGGCTTTGATATATGTAGGCCTCTGACTCGTAATCCGAGGGAGCGTCAATGAGCGTCCTACTTATCGTCCTGATCATCGTCGTCGTTTTGGCGGTGCTGCTGATCGGCATCTACAATCGCCTCGTCGCGCTGCGGCAGAATTGCAATCAAGCGTTCGCCGACATCGATGTGCAGCTGAAGCAACGCCACGACCTGATCCCGAACCTGGTCGAGACCGTGAAGGGCTATGCCGCCCACGAATCCGGCACGCTCGAAGCCGTGATCAAGGCGCGCAACGCCGCCGTCAGCGCCGAACGCACCGGCGATCCGAAAGCGATGGGCGCGGCTGAAGGCATTCTGGGCCAAGCGCTCGGCCGCTTGATCGCGCTGTCGGAAGCGTATCCGGACTTGAAGGCGAACACGAATTTCCAACAGCTCCAAGCTGAGCTTTCGGACATCGAGAACAAGCTCGCCGCCGCGCGTCGCTTCTTCAACAACGCCGTCGGCGAATACAACACCGCGCGGGAACAATTCCCGGCTGTTATTTTTGCCGGCATGTTCGGCTTCGGCCCGCGTGACTTCTTCGATGTCGGTGAAGACAGCCGCGCGTCGATGGACGCTGCGCCCCCGCAGGTGAAGTTCAATTAAGGATCGACGCCAGTGGGCGGCGCCTTCGGCCTCCAGACTCATATCTGGAACAACAATTGGAAGACCGTCCTGCTCATGGCCGGTTTTCCAATTCTGTTGTTGTTGCTGACCTACGGGCTCTTTCTGCTCTTCGCCGGTCTCACCGGGATGAGCTATGGGCCTGATCCAATCGCGGGGCCGTTCATCTGGGCGGGCGACGCGCTCGCTGGCGCTTGGCCGTTCGCGCTTGTCGGTGCGCTAGTTTGGTTTGGGATCGCGTATCTGTCGTACCAAGCGATCATTGATGCGGCGACTGGCGCGCGAAAGGTCGAGCGCAGCCAGGAGCCGAAGCTCTACAATCTGCTTGAGAATCTGTGCATCTCGCGCGGCATCACCATGCCTGCGCTGCGGATCATGGAGACGGACGGGCTGAACGCCTTCGCGACCGGACTCCATAAGGGACAATACTCGATCACCGTAACACGGGGATTGATGAATAGGCTCAACGATGAAGAGCTTGAAGCTGTGCTCGCGCACGAGCTGACGCACATTCAAAACGCCGACGTGCGCTTGCTGGTGATCGCGGTGGTGTTCGTCGGTATCTTCTCGTTCGTGGGCGAGGTCGCGTTTCGCGGGCTTTGGCATTCGGGCGGCGGAACGCGCACGCGGTCGTCTTCATCGTCGGGCGATAGCCGGAATGCCGGCGGCGCCTTCATCGCCATTCTGGCCGCGCTCGCGATGATCGCGATCGCCTATGCGCTGGCTATTGTCATTCGTTTTGCGTTGTCGAGGCGGCGGGAATATCTGGCCGATGCCGGCGCGGTGGAACTGACAAAGAACCCCGACGCGATGATCTCGGCGCTGCAGAAGATTTCAGGCAATGCGGCGGTGAACGCGCCATCTGAGGTGCGCGAGATGTTTATTGAGAACCCGCACTCGGACTTCGCGTCAATGTTTGCGACGCATCCGCCCATCGGGAAGCGCATCGACGCACTAGTGAAGTTCGCCGGCGGTCGCGTTGCTGTGCGCCAAACCGAGCCGGTTGCGCCGACACCATCTGCGCCGCAGCCCCCACGCAAACGCGGCCCCTGGGGCTAAGCCAAAAAATTGGGCGCGACCCGAAAGCCGCGCCCTAGGGCTATGGAGCGGTACGCGAGCGCTAGTTCCAGAAATTGGCCCAGTGCGTCGCGAAATCACGGATCACGAGATAGGCGCCCTCCATCAACTCGCGGGCTTCCGGCCAATACATCCAGGCAAACCAGGCGGTGATGGCGACGATGATGAGCGTCACGATGCCGTCGCCAGCGCCGCTTTGCGGTTGACCGCTGACGGTGGCGTAGGAAGCTTTGCGCAGCGCGCTGAAGGGCGCCGAGATCGCTGCGTAGGCAACGCAGAGCACCACGATCGCGAGCCAGATCGGCACATCAGCTGGCGGCGTCCAGCTCAGGATCGAGCCTGCGCCGAGCAGTGAGAAGAACGCGACGAGGAAGGCGATGAAGAGTGCTGCCGTGATGATGCTGAACACGAACGCCATGAAGCCGGCGAACACACGCGTCACGTAACCTGCCGGTTGCGCGGGCGCGGCGGAGGGGCCGGCGCCGTGATCGCTGCTGCGCCAGGATTGATCCCAGCTGCGCATCTGCGCGTTCCAGGCGCGACGCTGCGCGCGCATTTGCGTGCGCCACGATTTGCCGTTGTCTTCGGTGAAATTGCGATATTCGTGCTTGGCGCGATCGATGATCTCCTGCGCGTTAAAAGGGACGCCGCGTGCGGCCGCCCATTCCGCGCTCGTATTGGCTGAAGGGATCAGGAACATCATGGCGATGTAGATGAGGATCATGCCCCCCGACGTCGCGATCGCCGCGATGATGAAGAGCAAGCGGATGATGTTCACATCGAGATCGAAATAGGCGGCGATGCCGGTGCAAACGCCGGCGATGTTGGCGCCTTCCTTGATCCGATAGAGCCGCTTGCGGCATCATAGCTCGTGTCTTCGGCGCGCGGCGCTTCTTGGGCTGTGCTCTCGCCCTCGACGGGGCCCATCTCTTCGATGATGCGCGCCATTTCCGCGAGGGAGATCACGCTCTTGCTCGGCGAGAGATAGCCATTGCACTTGTCGGCGATCGCTTGCTGCAGATCGCGCACGATCTCAGCTTTATCGGGATTGGCGCCGAGCGCTGTCTCCGCGCGCGAGATATACGCCCGCAGCGCGTCGTAAGCCGGCTCTTCGAGCTGGTACGGATTGCCGTTGAGATTGATGGTGACAACACGTTCCATTGTTCTTAGCGCCCCAAGCTTTCGAGGGTGGTGGTGAGACGACGCCAATAGGCCGCCAATTCTTCAAGGCGCGCCGCGCCTTTCTCCGTGAGCCGGTAGTATTTGCGCGGTGGCCCCTGGCCGCTCTCGACCCATTCGTAATCGACGTATTCCTCGCGCCGGAGTTTGGAGAGGAGCGGGTAGAGCGTGCCTTCCTGGGTGGCGAACGGGGTGGGGGCCAAGGTCGAGAGAATGTCCCCGACATAAACCGTCCGCCCCGACACCACGGTCAGGAGAGCAAATTCCAAAAGCCCCTTACGAAGCCCGGCAAATTGTTCGTTCGCATCCGACATAAGCTACCTTGTGATAAAAAGGTATAGTTGCGTGCGAAGGTTGTCAAGCCAGGAAGGGATGCGCGAGCGGTGTGTGCGGCTGAAAGATCGAAGAGGTGTGGAGGGCAGTGGTGCCTGGGGCCGGAATCGAACCAGCGACACGCGGATTTTCAATCCGCTGCTCTACCGACTGAGCTACCCAGGCGTTCCACGTTTCCGGGCTTCGGGCGGGGCCCTGGCCGACGGGAGAGGGTCTATAGCCGCGCCGCCCCCGGTTTGTCCACGCCGGTTGCACCGCCGGGCGCAGAAGTTTCCGTCGCCACGAAACGGTCCTTGCCTCTGCGGCGTTGGGACGGAAGATAGTTACCGCGCGGGCTCGGTCGCGCGGCGTGGGAGGAAGACGTATGTGTGAACATCATGCCGCCGAGGCGAAGTTGGTCGACGTTTCCAAGATGGATCGACGGCTTCTGCTCCGGGGCCTCGCCGCCGGGACTTTGGTGCTGGTGTCGGGGTGCGCCACGAACGCCGAGACCGGCCGCAGCCAATTGATTTTGATCGATGAAGCGCAATTGCAGCAGGCCTCGCTCAGCGCCTGGTCGCAGATGCGCCAGCAAACGCGCACCTGGAATAACGCAGCTGCGCAGCGCCGGCTTGAAACCGTTGGCCGACGTGTTGTGAACGCGGCAGGACGCGGCAATCAGAATTGGGAATTCGTGTTGTTCGACAGCCCCGAGAAGAACGCTTTCGTGTTGCCCGGTGGCCAAGTCGGCTTTTACCGTGGTTTGTATGAGATTTCCGAGCGCGACGATTGGATGGCGACTGTGCTCGGTCACGAAGTTGGCCACGTCACGGGCCGCCACGCTGCGGAGCGCTACAGCCGCGAAGCGGCGACTCAAACAGCGCTGCAAGTGGCTGGTGCGCAGATCAACAGTCAATTGGCGATGGCCGCCCTCGGCCTTGGCGCGCAGGTGGGTTTGAGTCTGCCGTTCTCGCGCGAGCAGGAGAGCGAGGCCGACATTCTCGGTCTCAACTACATGCAGCGCGCCGGCTACGACCCGCGCCAAGCCATTCCGTTCTGGCAGCGTATGCAGTCGGGCGGCGGCGCGCGTGGCCCGGAATTCCTCTCCACGCACCCAGATCCGGACAACCGGATCGAGCGTTTGCGCAATTATATCAACCAGCAGGGCTGGGGCCCGGTTTAAGCCCAGCATCCGCCTTGCTTCTGGCAGGGGGCGCGGCTAGTTTCCGCGCCCTTGGAAGCCTAGGCTTCTAGAGTGCCGCCTTAGCTCAGTTGGTAGAGCACCGGTTTGTGGAGCCGGGTGTCGCTGGTTCAAGCCCAGCAGGCGGTACCAGCCTCCGCTTGCTTCGCAATCAGGCGCTTTGAGCCGTGTCGATCGAGCCCCCGTTTTTGGTAGATTATCGTAGTGCTCAAGCGCGCTATGCGGCGCGTGCTGCGGCCGCTTGCGGATTTGAGTTCCGTTCTCTTGATGGCGCGGACGGCTATCTTTTCGAGGTCAGCGACGGGGAGCGGCGTGCGCAATTCGCAGCCGGCGCGGGAACGCCCTATGCGCTGAACGACACTCGCGCGGCCTCGATCGCGCGGGACAAGGCGTTTTCGGCCGAGGTGCTGCGTGGGGCTGGCGTGCCTGTGCTGGCGGGCGAGAAATTTTTCGTGACGTCGCGTTGGGCCGACATGCGCAATCCTGGACGCGAACCGGCAGATGCCTTGGACTATGTACGGCGCGCTGCGCTTCCCGTGTTTTGTAAACCGCTGGCGGCGTCGAACGGGCTCTACGCTGAAGTCATCGAGAGCGTCGAGGTGTTCGAAGACTACGTGCAGCGTGTGTCGCGCGAACATTTCGCAGTGCTGATCCAGCCCTATGTGCGCGGTGTTGAGTATCGCGTGTTCGTACTCGAAGGGCGTGCGCTCTTCTCTTATCGCAAACATTTACCCAGTGTTGTCGGCGACGGGCGATTGAGTGTTGCGGAGCTCGTCGCGACGCTTCCGCGCGACGCCGGCGCACCTGTCCCGAAAATTCGCGCAAGAGATGCATCAGGCCATCTGATCAGCACCGATTCAGTGCCGGCAAACGGTGCGAGCGTGACGCTGGAAGGTCCGGCCAATCGCGCAGCCGGCGGGGGTGCGGCTGGCGTACGCGATGGTGCGCCCGAAGCGATGGCGCGTTTAGCGCTTGCGGCGGCGGATGCGGTGGGATTGCGGCTTGCGGCGGTCGATATGTTCGACGTGTCGGCCAACGGTGATGGCTCCGATCTTGTCGTGATCGAGGTCAATTCGAATCCGATGATCGCGACGCTCGAAGACGTGGAGCGCTGGGATCTGATCATCGAGATATGGAAAGCGAATTTCGCGACGGCGCTGCAATGAATATCTGGCGCGTGCCTTATCCCAAATTCGGCGCCGGGCCGGGGTTGGAACGCGTGAAGAGAATTGCCGCGCAGCTTGGTGTCGACTTGGCTGGGTTCGGTGCGCAGGGCGCGGTGATTGTCGGCTCGAACGGCAAGGGCTCGACGGCGGCGATGTGCGCACCCCTGCTACAAGGGGTGAGTGCGCCGGTAGGGCTCTTCACCTCGCCCCATCTCTTTGCTCTGAACGAGCGGTTTCGTATCGATGGCGAGGACATAACCGACGCCGAATTGGATCATCATTGGCGGCGTGTCGTTGAAGCCGCAGCGATCACGGGCGAAAGCGACAAACTTGGCGGCTTTGAGTTTCTGTTTCTGATCGCGGCGGATTGGTTCGCGGCGCGGGGCTGTGTGCACACAATATGGGAAGCGGGGATCGGCGGGCGGCTCGATCCGGTGCGCCTGATCGAAGCGCGACGCCTTGCGCTTACCTCGCTCGATCTGGAGCACACGCAGCTCTTGGGTGAGACGCGCGCGGAGATCGCACGCGACAAGCTTGATGCAGCACCAAGCGGCGCTGGTGTATTCGTCAGCGACAGTTGCGCGAACGAGCATGCGAGTATCGAAGCGCACTGCGCCGAACGACGCGTTTCAGTCAAATGGGTGAACGCAAGCGACCTGGAGGCGCCGCTATCAGGTACGCACCAACGTCAAAATCTAGCGCTCGCATTGGCGCTCGCGCGCGACCTACACGCGATCAGCGATAAACAAGCGCGTGCTGCACTGTTCAAGACGCGCTGGCCCGGTCGGTTGGAGATCATCAACGATGATCCGCTGACCGTGATCGATGTCGGCCATACGCCCGATGGCGTTCGCGCCGCCCGCGAGGGCTTTCTAGCGATGGCGGCGCCTGCCGTACTCGTGTGCGGCGCGTCGCATGACAAAAACGCGGACCAGATCGTCGCTGCGCTCGCGCCCGGCTTCTCCACAATTATCTGTGCCGCCGCGCGCCACAAAGGCGCTGCCGCCGCCCAGATCGCGGCTTGCGCCCAGGCGGCGAACCGGCAAGCCGAAACAATCATAGCGGAATCCGTGGCCGACGCCCGCCAATTGGCGTTTTCGAAGGCGCTTGGGCGGTCGATTTTCGTCGCCGGCGGGCTTTTTCTGGCGGCGGAGTTCAGGGCGATCCACCTTGGGCGCGATCCGGCGAGCTTGGCCTTCTTTTGACCCGCCGGGCCGGCTACAAAGGGCATGAGGGGACCAATGCCCAAGACGCTGTTCGAGCACCTATCGCCCGACACCGGGGCTAAACGCATTCTGTCGCTCGACGGCGGCGGCGTGAAGGGCGTGTTGACGCTCGGCATGCTGAAGCCGTTGGAGGACGAATTGCGTCGCCGCGCCGGTGACGATCCGGCGTTTCGTCTCTGCGATTATTACGATCTGATCGGCGGCACCTCGACGGGCGCGATTATCGCCTCGGGTTTGTCGCTGGGCCTCAGCATCGATGAGATGATCGAGCTTTATATGAAGCTCGGCCCCGACGTGTTCGGCAAGACAGCGGGCGACGGCGTTTTTCTGCAATCGAAATTCGAATCCAAAAAGCTTCGCCGCGCGCTGCAATCGGTGCTCTCAACTAAGACGCTTGGCTCGCAAGACATTCGAACGGGGCTCGCGATCCACGCCAAGCGCATTGATACGGGTTCGGCCTGGGTCGTCACCAATCACCCGCTCGGAGTGTTTTACGATCCGCCAGCGGAGAGCGGCATATTCCCGAACAAGCGCTATCGCTTGGCGGACCTTGTGCTCGCGAGCGCCGCTGCGCCGACTTTCTTCGACGAAATCACCATCGATGTGGAGTTCGACGAGAAGCGCCGGCCAATCCAGAAGGGTTTCTTCGTCGACGGCGCGGTGAGTGCGAACAACAATCCGAGCCTGCAGCTTTTCATGCTGGCGCTGGAACCTTCCTATAAGTTTGGTTGGAAGTCCGGCGCCGACAATCTGATGATGACATCTTGCGGAACCGGTATGCGCCGACCGACGGTGGACGGCAAAGCGTTTCAGGGCCTGCCGCCGGGACTACGCGGCGTTCATGCACTACGGGCGATGGTTTATGATACGCAGGTGCAAGGCGTCATGCTGATGCAGGCGTTCTCGAACCCGCGCAAACCGTGGCGCATCAATTCCGAGATCGGCGACATGAACGGCGTCTGCATCACAGGCGAGCCGCTGCTCGATTATCAGCGCATGGACGTCATGCTTGAAGTGAAGCCGCGCGCTAAGAAGCGCAGCGACCCGGCGCCGCCGATGACACAGCTTGAGCGCATGCTCGGGCGCGAACTCGACGCCATCACGCTTGAAGGGCTTGACCTGATGGACAACGGCAAGAAGGCCAACATGGAGCTCTTGCTTGAGGTGGGTATCGCAGCAGGCAAAACCTATGTGGATGCGACCTATCCCGATCCGAGGTTCGATCTCGCCGAATGGCGCGCGAGCTAACGATCGCCTTACGAGTTTTTGTTAAGGTCTGCTGATGGCCGCGCTTAAGAAAAAGCAAACCACTAAAGCCGATCCGCGCATGGATGCGGCGGTCGATTATTTCGCTGGTCGCTCACACGATGCGTGGCGCAAACAACTTTTGAAAACCAACCCCGAGCAGAAGGGCCAGCCGCGCATGCGCATGCGCGGAGGGATTATGGTTGATATCAATCAACCATGGTCGAAGCTGCACCCGAATGCCAAGGCTGATAACAAGATCGCCGCGCGCGATGCGTACGCCGCCGTGATGAGATTCCCGAACGACCGCGAAGCCGCGTCGATCGAAGTGCACAAGGCATGGATCGCGCGCAATAAGCACGACAAGAGCTTGGATAAGGCATTGTTCAAGCCGTACGCGAAGCTGTCCGAGGTCGAGAAGGACAAGGACCGCGCGCACGTCGACAACATGAAGAAGGCGATCGCCGCGACGCGGAAGAGCGCCAAGGTTGTGGCGCCGCGCAAGGCCAAGGCGCCGGCGTTCAAGACGGTGCGCATCGAAGCGAAGCATTGGGCCAAGCTCGAAGCCGCCGCCGCGAAGCTCTCCAAACTCACGGGTCGCACTGTCGCTCCTGAAGCGCTTTTGAGCGCCGGCCTCGAAGCCATCGTCGCCGTGAGCGGCGCGGTCGCCGCTGAGGCGAAACCGAAAAAGCGCTAAGCGCGAATTCACGCGACCGGCTGCCGCACCGGCCTTGCGCGCCTCCGCCCCAGGGTGGACATGAGACCCCATGAAAAAGGTCGTCATCGTCGGCAGCGGCGTCGTTGGCTTGTTCTGCGCCGTGCGGCTGCGGATCGCCGGCGCGCAGGTGACGTTGCTTGAGGCCGAAGCTGAGCATCCGTCGCCGTTCGGGCCAATCGCCTCAGCCGCCGCCGCCGGCATGTTGGCCGTACTCGATGCAGTGCCTTCACCGCACGAACAGCTCGCGATTGAATCGCTGAAGCTCTGGCGCGAATTACGGCCTGGCGCGGAATGGGCCGACGGCGTTCGCTTTGATGGCGGCGTGCATGTGCGTGCGAACGCCGACGACGCGCAGAACTTTTTCCGTAACGCGCAGCGCCTGGGTCTCGACGTCAGCGCGCTCAATGCGGGGCAGGCGCGTAAGCGGCTTGGCCTTTCGAAGAAACTTGAGAACGCGATTTTCGTCGGAGACGAAGGCACAGCCGATCCGCAGCGTGTGCTGACAGGGCTCGCCATGCAGGCGCGCGCAATGGGCGTGGTGATCGAGTATCACCGCGACGTCGAGAACGTCACCCAGTCGGCCGTGATGACGCATGACAATCGTGTCTATGAAGGCGATGCTGTCGTACTGGCGCCGGGTGTTTGGGCGACCGAAAAATTGATGCGCGCCGCGCCTGCGCTTAAGCATGTGCAGCCTGCAAAGGGCCACGTCGTCGCCGTGGAAACGGATGCGACGCTCGGGCCGAACCTGCATGCGCCAGATTTCTACATGGTGCGCCGTCGTGAGGACGTCGTAATTGGCGCGACGATGGAGCCTGGGCGCTACGATCGTCGCGTCGATGAGAGCAAAGTGGATGCGTTGCTCGATGCGGCGCGCGCGTTCTTGCCGGGCGAAGTAAAGGCCGAGGGGCGCGCTTGGGCCGGCATTCGCCCGATGTCGCCGGATGGATGGCCGGTGGTCGGGCCTTCTGGCGATGTTTTCGTCGCGGCAGGGCACTCGCGGAACGGCTGGCTCTTGGCGCCGCTCACGGCAGAGATCATTAGTGCATACGTATTCAGCCGCGAGATCGAGCCCGCGTGGGCAGCGCTCGCGCCATCGAGATTTGAGGCGTCATGACCATCGGTATCGAACTCACTGAAGCGCAGGCCGCGATCCAGGAAGCGATCCAAAAGATTTGTGCGAAGTACGATGATCATTATTGGCTGAAGACGGACGAGACCGGAAAATTCCCAGAAGAATTCGTCGCTGATATCGCCGCCGGCGGTTGGCTCGGCGTGGCAATGCCAGAACGCTTCGGCGGCGCCGGGCTTGGCCTCACGGAAGCTGCGCTCATGATGCAGACGGTCGCGCAATCGGGCGCCGGGTTTTCCGGCGCGAGCGCGATCCACCTCAACATTTTTGGCCTCATGCCGATCGTGAAGTTCGGCACAGAAGAGCAGCAAGCGCGCTTCCTGCCGCCAGCCATGGACGGCACGGACAAAGCTTGCTTCGCAGTGACTGAGCCAAACTCCGGCCTCGATACGTCGAGCCTTGAAACCAAGGCCGAGCGCACCAACACCGGCTATCGCATTCGCGGACGCAAGATTTGGACGACTAATGCGCAACGCGCGAACAAGATTTTGCTGATCGCGCGTACGACGCCGAAGGATCAAGTGAAGCGGCCGACGGAGGGCCTGTCGCTCTTCTATGCCGATTTCGATCGCAGCAAGATCGAAGCCAATCCGATCCCAAAAATGGGTCGCAAGGCGGTGGAGTGCAACACACTCTTCATCGAAGACCTTGAAGTTTCGAATGCGGAGCTGATCGGAGAAGAGGGCGCTGGATTCAAAATTCTTTTGACGGGCTTGAACCCAGAGCGTGTGTTGTTTGCAGCGGAAGCGATCGGCCTCGGCCGCGCTGCTTTGAAGCGTGCGGCGCAATACGCGAAAGAACGCGTCGTGTTCGGCCGCCCGATTGGTCAGAACCAAGGCATCCAACATCCGCTCGCAAAATCGTGGGCTGAGCTGGAAGCGGCTGATTTGCTCGCGTTCAAGGCGGCGGCGCTCTACGACGCCGGCAAAGATTGCGGCGCCGAAGCCAACGCTGCGAAGTATCTGGGCGCCGAAGCCGGTTTCCGTGCATGCGAAGCCTCCGTGCTGGCGCATGGCGGCATGGGCTATGCGAAGGAATATTTCGTCGAGCGCTATTTCCGCGAAGCCATGATCGCGCGCATCGCGCCGGTCAGCCGCGAAATGATCCTGAACTTCATCGCTGAGCGCGTGCTGGGGTTGCCGAAGAGCTATTGAACTCGTTGCGCCCACGCACCAATGCGGCGATGTAACGTGGTTAACGCGCGATTAATCGAATTGGTCGACGCGTGAGGCATGAGCGATCCGATCGCGCCTCTCGCCCAAGACGCCGTCCGCACCGCGATCCGCCGCGCAGCGGATGCGACCGGCGTGAATTTCTCGCTGCTTGTTGAAACCGCGCGCCGCGAGAGCGCGATGAACCCGAATGCACGCGCCGCGACATCGAGCGCGACGGGGCTTTTCCAATTCATCGACAGCACGTGGCTCGACATGGTCCGCCGTCACGGCGGCAATCATGGCCTTGGTCCGCAAGCAGCGGCGTTGAGCAATGGCGCGGACGCCGCGACCCGTCGCGATATTCTAGCATTGCGCAGCGACCCAGAACTCTCCGCGCGCATGGCCGCCGAACTCGCGCGTGAGAACGCCAACGCGCTGCAGGCGCGTTTGGGGCGCGCGCCAAATGCTGGCGAACTCTACGCTGCGCACGTGATGGGATCAGGCGGCGCCATTCGTTTGATCGAAGCGGCGCAGCAAGGCGCGACGAGTGCCGCCGCGATTTTCCCGCGGGAAGCGGCCGCCAATCGTGGCTTGTT
This sequence comes from Vitreimonas flagellata, assembly GCF_004634425.1. Lineage (NCBI taxonomy): Bacteria > Pseudomonadati > Pseudomonadota > Alphaproteobacteria > Hyphomonadales > Hyphomonadaceae > Vitreimonas > Vitreimonas flagellata. The sequence goes on from NZ_SBJL01000001.1 coordinate 460,333, forward strand.
TTATACGAACGGTGAGCCGCGCTCCGCGCAAGGTTTGCTCGATCGCTTGTCGCTCGATGCGGATGCCAGCATGGGCGCCGGTAGCCACGGTCGGATCGAGTATGGCCGCGACAGCGGCGAGTCGATGTCGCCTGCGCTCGCGCAAGCGTTGTTCAATATGGCTTTGCTGCCGCTCCTGCGTGGCACGGGCGATGATCAAGAGACGCAAGATCCGCTGCGTGCGCTTGCCGCCTACACGCGCGCGAGCCGCGACTAAACGGCCGCGCCGCTCTTATAGAGCGCATCGATCTCAGCATCTGAATATCCCAGCTCCGCAAGAACCGCGCGTGTGTGCTCGCCGAAGCGCGGTGCAGGGCCCTTGGGTCCGTCATCGGCGCCGGGAAAGCGCACGGGCGCAGCAGGCGCGTTAAACACGCCGCCCTCATGCGTCGGCGTTTGCACCACGCAGCCCGCGGCAATCGCCTGCGGATCGCTCACGGCTTCGCTGGGCGATAGAATAGGGGCCCACACCAATTCTTCTCGATCCAGCGCTGTTGTCACCTCATCGTACGTGAAGCGTTCGACCGCCGCGTCAAGCAACGACACGAGCGCAGCCGCGTTCTCGCGACGCGCGCGGCTGCTCGAAAAGCGTGGATCGCTCACCAAGGGGTCAACGCCGATGGCGCGCGCGATCTTCGGCCAATCCTTATCACCCTGGCGCATCAACAGATTGATCCAGCGATCGTCGCTGGTGCGAAAGGTATTCACGAGCGGATTGGGCACGGCGTTGCGTGGGCGGTTGGACGCCACGCGGCCGCGTGTGTGTTGGATGGCCAGATCGCTGCCGCCCACATAATGCGCGGTGCGCAACAATGATGCATCGATCAAGCGGCCTTTGCCGGTCGTGCTGCGTTCGTGCACGGCGGCGAGCACGCCTGAGACAATCGCGAGCGATGCAACATGATCCCCGAACGCCGTGCGCAATTGAATTGGATCGCCGCCTTTCGGTCGAAACATCGCGGCGAGCCCCGAGCGCGCCCAGAACGCCGCTGCATCCATGCCGGGGCGATCTGCGTCAGGGCCTTCAAGACCGTAGCCGGTGAGCGTTGCGTAGATCAGGCGCGGGCAGCGTTTCAACACGCTCTTCGGCTCGAGGCCCGCACGCTTCAATCCGCCGGGCCGTACATTGGTGATGAAGATGTCCGCGCGATCAATCAGCTTGAGCAGCGCATCGCGGCCTTCAGGTTTTGTCGTGTCGAGCACGATGCCGCGCTTGCCGCGATTATCCATCTCGAAGATCGGATTGGTTTCGGCATCGACACCAAGTGACGAGAAGAAGAGCCGGATCGGGTCGCCGCCAGGCGGCTCGACCTTGATTACGTCCGCGCCCCAATCGCGCATAATCCCCGCAGCGCCAGGTGCGGCCACATAGGTGGCGTATTCGACGATCTTTAGGCCTTCGAGCACCGGGCCCTCCCTTTGTTGTTGGCGCAATCAAGCTTTCGTTAAGGGCTAGGATCAAGGGTGTTTCTGCGGGGTGGCCAGAGTCGGCCGCCGAACCTGTGACTTGTCAGAGGCCGGAATGTCGATCGTCACCATGCGCGCTCATCTCACCGAGAGCGATATCCGTACCCTTATCAAAGGGCCGACGATCGACGATCGCGCGCAAGCCGCGCATAAGCTCTGCCGCTGCATTGACGAGGCTGACCTTTCCGTTGAGGAACGCAAGCACGCTGAAAGCATCATCGGCATCATGGCTGCTGACGCGGCCGTTTTGGTGCGGCGCGCGCTCGCTGTGGCGCTCAAGAATTCGCCGCGCTTGCCGCGCGACATCGCCAATAAGCTTGCTCAAGATATAGACACGATCGCGCTGCCCGTGATCATGAATTCGCCGGTGCTGACCGATGCGGATTTGATCGAGATCATTCGCGCGTGTCCGCCGTCGAAACAGGTGGCTGTCGCGAGCCGCGAACATCTGTCGACGAAGGTCACCGGCGCGATTGCGGAATACGCCGTCACCGAAGCCGTGGAACGCGCGCTCGCCAACGACAACGCGCTGTTCGACGAAGAGGGGCTCGACACCGCGCTCTATCGCTTCGCCGGCACGTCGAACATCATGCAGGCAATGGTGCGTCGCAGCGTGCTGCCGGTGGGCGTGACGGAAAAGCTCGTCTCGATGGTGACGGGCGAATTGTTTGATCACCTCGTCAACAATCACGAATTGCCGCCGCAGATCGCCATTGATCTCTCAATGGCGTCGCGCGAGCGCGCCACGCTCGACATTGTCGAACAGGCGATTCGGCAAAGCGACCTGCCGCGCTTCGTGCAGCAATTGAACCTGAACGGACGCCTGACGCCCTCGATCCTGATGCGCGGTTTGTGCTTGGGGCAGATGGATTTTGTTGAGCACGCGATGGCCGAACTTGCCGGCATGTCGCATCAGCGCATGTGGCTGATGATGCACGATAGCGGACCGCTTGGATTGAAGTCGGCGTGCGAGCGGGCAGGGCTACCGCCGCGTCTCTTCTCATCGATTCGCGCCGCGATTGACGTCTATCACGGCATCGAGCGCGAAGGTGCGGCGCGCGATCGCATTACCTTCCGCAAGCGCATGCTGGAGCGCACGCTCACGCTCTTCCAATCGGTCCCGAAAGACGATCTCGATTATCTGTTGGAGAAGCTGGACGCGTCCGGTTTGCAGCAGGAACGCGCGGCCGCGATCTAGCGCAGGCCGGCTTCGGCCAGCGGACCGCCGCCGCGATCAAAACCAGCGATCGCCAGAATGCGCGCTTGGGCGGCGCTGCGCACGCTTTCGGCGGTGATCAACATGCCCGCTTCACGCGCCGCCAGGATGCGACGGCCAAGTGGCGTCCGGTCGCCGTTTTCGAGCGCCAGGAACGGGTCCGGCGTATCCGGGACGTCGACCACAATCTCATTGTAGAGCGCACGTACGCGCGCGCCGAACGGCAGCGGGCACTGGGGATCGCCACGCAACAGCACGTTCCAGCCACGGGCACGGAGACCCTCCGGCAGGGCGGGTCCCGCATTGACGATCTCACGCTCGTTGAGTTCGAAGCCAATCATGTGGCGCGTGCAGCCGGCCTCGAAGGCGGCTTCGCTCAACAGATCGGCTTCAAGCGTATTCTGAACTTCTGACGCGATCGCGAGCACCAGCGGCGCCTGCGCCCCACGCTCGCGCCACGCCATGCGTGCGCCCCGGAGGGTGCGCGCCAGGTTTGAGAAGGAATAGAGATCTTCCAGCTCGCCACGCGGTCGCACCACGCCGGCGGCCAAAGCGCCGATACGCAGGTCAACGCGCGCGCCAATAGCGAAGGCAAGTGGCTCAGCCTGGGGCTGCGAACGAGGGCGAAAAGGAATGACGTTCATCGGTCTGCCAGAATTCTAGAGCGCGCTTATCTCACGCACGCAGTTAAAATTCGGGCCGTCGAAGAGGGTGAAGGCCGCGTTAGCGGCAGTTGTCGGCGTGGTCATATTTGCACGCGAAAACGGAGCGGTTCTCACCGCTCCGATCCATTCGCTCAAGCGTTTCGGTGCGAACTTATTGCGGGCGCTTTTGGTCGCCGTCGCGATTCTTATCGATCCGCTCCTGGTCGCGTTCCGGACGCTCTTGGCCCGGTTGGCGATCGCCTTGATCCGGCCGGTCGGGTTGCGCTTGGCGTTCGCGTTCCTGGTTCGGCTGTTGTTGGTTCGCCATGGGTAGCTCCTGTGTTGCCCGCCCTTGCGCCACCAACCCTTGAGGGCGCCGGCCGTTCCGGCAAAATCGCAGTTCCGTCCGATGCTTACGCAGTGAAGCGGAACATCCGCACGGATCGTTTCGGTGACGTTCGAACATGTGCGAACCGTTCGCAAAAAGCACGTCTGAGTACGGACGTTTCGCCCCCTTGCGGCGACGCAATAAATCGTTCATGCGCGTCCGCGAAACGGGCCTCTGAAATGACGAAGATTCTCGTCGACGGTGCTGAAGTCGACGTACCTCCCGAATACACGTTGCTGCAGGCTTGCGAGGCTGCGGGCGCTGAGATTCCGCGCTTCTGTTATCACGAGCGCCTGTCGATCGCCGGCAATTGCCGGATGTGCCTCATTGAGGTGAAGGTCGGCGGTAAATCCGGCCCGAAACCGGTCGCGTCGTGCGCGCAGCAAGTGAAAGATTTGCCGCCGCCGCGCGACGACAAGCTCAACGAACTCGTCACCAACAGCGCCGTCGTCGACAGGGCGCGCAAGGGCGTGATGGAGTTTCTGCTCATCAATCACCCGCTCGATTGCCCCATCTGTGACCAGGGCGGCGAGTGCGATCTGCAAGACCAATCCGTCGCCTATGGCCGTGGCGGTTCGCGCTTCGATGAGAACAAGCGCGCGGTCGAAGAGAAATTCATGGGCCCGCTCGTGAAGACGGTGATGACGCGCTGCATTCAGTGCACGCGCTGCGTCCGCTTCGCGACGGAGGTCGCCGGCGTGCCCGAACTGGGCGCGACGGGCCGCGGCGAGGACATGGAAATCACCACGTATCTGGAAGCGTCGCTCACGAGCGAGCTTTCCGCCAACGTGATTGATCTCTGCCCAGTCGGCGCGCTCACCTCGAAGCCGTACGCTTTCAATGCACGACCTTGGGAACTCACCAAGACTGAAACCATCGATGTGATGGATGCGCTGGGATCGAACATCCGCGTCGATGCGCGGGGCGATGCCGTTCTTCGCGTGCTGCCGCGCGTGAACGAGGGCGTCAACGAGGAATGGATTTCCGACAAGACACGCTACGCCGAAGACGGCCTGTCGCGCCAACGTCTGGATCGCCCATATATCCGCGAAAACGGCAAGCTCCGCGCAGCCACCTGGGCTGAGGCGCTTGAAGCGACGGCGAAGGCGCTTTCGGGCGATCCGAAAAAGATCGGCGCCATCGCTGGCGATCTCGCGTGCGCCGAGAGCATGAAGGCGACGCTCGATCTCTTCCGTGCGCTGGGCTCGCCCAATACCGATTGTCGCGCCGATGGCGCCCAGATCGGCGGCGGCGCGCGCCAATCGTATCTCTTCAATTCCACCATCGCCGGCATCGACGAAGCCGACGCAATCCTGCTGATCGGCGCGAACCCGCGTCTTGAAGCGCCCGTGCTGAACGCACGCATACGCAAGGCTTGGCTGCGCGGCGCTGAAGTCGCTGTCGTCGGCGAGGCGGTGAACCTCTCGTATAAATACAAGCATCTCGGCGCCGGCCCGCAATCGCTGGCCGATCTCGGCGCCTTCGGTGACGTGCTGAAGAACGCGCAGAAGCCGATGATCATCGTAGGCAGCGGCGCACTGATGCGTGCCGATGGCGCCGCTGTGTTGCGCGCTGCTGGCAAGCTGGCGGCGAGTGTGGCGAAAGAGGGCTGGAACGCCTTCAACGTGCTGCACAGCGCGGCGTCACGCGTTGGCGGTCTCGATCTCGGCTTCCTGCCGGGTGAGGGCGGCAGGAGCGCCTCGGATATGCTGAAGGGCGGCCTCGATACGCTGCTGTTGCTCGGCGTCGATGAAGTCGCGCTGCCGAACACCGGTACGGTGATTTATGTCGGTACGCACGGTGATGCCGGTGCGCACCGCGCCGACATTATCCTTCCGGGCGCTGCGTACACCGAAAAGGAAGCCACCTGGGTCAACACCGAGGGCCGTGTGCAATACGGCCGTCGCGCCACGTTCCCCAAGGGCGACGCTAAGGAAGATTGGGCAATTCTGCGCGCGCTCTCCGGTGCGCTCGGCAAGACGCTGCCGTACGACACGCTGGGCGCGCTGCGCCAAAAGATGATCGCCGATCATCCGACGTTCGGCCAAGTCGATTACGCGCCGGGCGCGGCGGACGCCGCCGGCTTCAACGCCGCACTCATTGGCGCTGACGGTACGATCTCGAACGAGCCGTTCCGCAGCAGCGTCGCAGACTTCTATCTCACCAACCCGATCGCGCGCGCCTCGAAGACGATGGCGGAATGCTCACGCCTGCGCGCCGGGGCTGACAAGGTGGCGGCGGAATGAATCCGAACGCTGACTACGTTCCGTTCTTCAACTTCCCGGTGGAAGTTGAATGGACGCTGATGAAGTCGGGCCAAGTGCTCGCCATCATGATCCTGCTGCTGATCTCGCTGGCGTTCTTGCTGCTGTTCGACCGCAAGGTCTGGGCGGCAGTGCAGCTGCGCAAGGGCCCGAACGTCGTCGGCCCGTTCGGCCTGCTTCAATCCTTCGCGGACTTCTTTAAGTTCGTGTTCAAGGAAATCATTATTCCCGCAGGCGCGAACAAAACCGTCTTTATCCTAGCGCCGCTCATCACCTTTGTGCTCGCCTTCATCGGCTGGGCGGTGGTGCCGTGGGGCCCTGACGTGGTGATCGCCGACTTGAATGTCGGCATTCTCTACCTTTTCGCGATCTCGTCGCTTGGCGTGTACGGGATCATCATGGGGGGCTGGGCTTCGAACTCAAAGTACCCGTTCCTTGGCGGCCTACGCTCGGCAGCGCAGATGGTGTCCTACGAAGTCTCGATCGGCTTCATCATCATCACCGTCCTGCTGCTGGTCGGCTCACTGAACCTGACCACGATCGTCGACAATCAAAGCGACGGCATTTGGATGTGGCACGGCTTTCGCCTGTTCAATTTCGCGGAATTCCCGAACAACATTCTGGTCGGCGTCGTCATGCTGGCGATGATGGTGATGTTCTTCGTTTCTGCACTGGCCGAAACCAACCGTCCGCCGTTCGATCTACCGGAAGCGGAATCTGAACTCGTCGCTGGCTATCAGGTCGAATACAGCTCGACGCCTTATCTGCTCTTCATGATCGGCGAATATCTCAACATCGTGATGATGTGCGCGATGACGTCGATCCTGTTCCTTGGCGGTTGGCACCTGCCGTGGGGTTCGATCGAGAGCCTGGGCCTAAATCCATTTTGGACATCGTTCATCGCGATGGGCGTCTTCTACGTGAAGATCTGGATCATGTTCTTCATGTTCGCGATGGTGAAGGCGATCGTGCCGCGCTACCGCTACGATCAGCTGATGCGTTTGGGCTGGAAGATCTTCCTGCCGACCTCGCTCGTGGCCGTCATCGCGCTTGGCTATTACGTGGCGTTCCTGCAGCCCGACGCTGCTGCAACAGCCGTGGCGGGGGGCTGATGCGCGTGGCGCTTGCTCTCGCCTCACTCGCCGCGCTCGGCGCGTGCCAGACGCTGCCGGCGGTGGTCGTGACCGGTGGCGACACGTTCGACGTGCGCTACGACGCGGCCGTGCAGAGCGAGGCGCAGGTCGATGCGCGCGCAAATGAGTATTGTGGGCGAAGCGCTGCGACGTTCGTGTCCGCCGCCACCCGTTACGATGGTTTCGCGTACCGTACCTATCGGTGCGCGGGGAGATAGAGATGTCGCGCTTACTCCAAGCCGCGAAGGGCGCTTTGATGCTCGACATGATCGGTGGCTTCGCCATCGGCATGAAGTATTTCTTCACCCGCAAAGCGACGGTGAATTACCCGTTCGAGAAGGGCCCGCTTAGCCCACGCTTCCGCGGTGAGCACGCGCTGCGCCGCTACGCCAACGGTGAAGAGCGCTGCATCGCCTGCAAGCTCTGCGAAGCCATTTGCCCGGCGCAAGCCATCACCATCGAAGCCGAGCCGCGCGAAGACGGTTCGCGCCGCACCACGCGCTATGACATCGACATGGTGAAGTGCATCTATTGCGGCTATTGCCAGGAAGCGTGCCCGGTCGACGCCATCGTCGAAGGTCCGAACTTCGAGTTCGCCACCGAGACGCGCGAAGAACTCTATTACGACAAGGAACGTCTGCTCGCGAACGGCGATCGCTGGGAGCGGGAAATAGCGAAGAATTTGGAACTGGACGCGCCTTACCGATAGGGCGCGGCTACTAATCATGCTCCTCCGCTTGCGGGGGAGCTGTCCGCGAAGCGGACTGAGGGGGCGAAGGTGCCTGGCATCCGCCGGACGCACCTCCTCCGTCGTTCGCTTCGCTCACGACACCTCCCCCGCAATCGGGTGAGGAGAGGAGAGCGTAACGCATGTTGGCGAGCATCGCCTTCTACGTGCTGGCTGCGACTGCGATCTTATCCGCGTTTGCGGTGATCTCGGCGCGCAACCCTGTGCACTCCGTTTTGTTTTTGATCCTGACCTTCTTCACGTCGGCGGGATTGTTCGTGCTGCTTGGCGCCGAATTTTTGGCGATGCTGCTGATTGTCGTCTATGTCGGCGCGGTGGCGGTGCTCTTCCTGTTCGTCGTCATGATGCTCGACGTCGATTTCGCCGAGCTGAAGCAGGGCTTCCTGAGTTACGCGCCGATCGGTGCGCTGGTCGCGGCGGCGCTGCTGGGGGAGCTTGGCTTAGTCGCCAGCGCTGCAATGTCGGCAGACGGCGCCCCGATCGCGCTGACGCCGGCCGCGCCCGGCGACGTCACCAACGCCGAAGCCATCGGCCGCGTGCTCTACACGGACTATCTGCTCGTCTTCCAACTCGCCGGCTTGGTGCTGTTCGTCGCCATGATTGGCGCGATCGTGCTGACGCTGCGCCATCGTCCGGGCGTCAAGAAGCAAGACATCGCCGCCCAAGTCGGCCGCAAGCGCTCCGATGGTGTCGAGCTTAAGGACATCCGCCCAGGGCAGGGGATCGGCTGATGGAAATAACGCTCGCCCATTATCTGTTCGTCGCCGCCGCCCTCTTCACGATCGGCGTCTTCGGCATTTTCGTGAACCGCAAGAACGTCATCATCATCCTGATGTCGATCGAGCTGGTTCTGCTCTCGGTGAACATCAACCTCGTCGCGTTTTCGGCCTTCCTGCAGAACCTCGAGGGCCAGATTTTCGCGATGATGGTGCTCACGGTGGCCGCCGCCGAAGCCGCGGTGGGCCTGGCTATCCTCGTGACCTACTTCCGCAATCGCGGCGGCATCGCCGTCGAAGACATCAATCAGATGAGGGGCTGAGACGGTGCAATTCTCCCCCGAAGTCCTGATCGTCCTCGGCCCGCTGTTCGCGGCCGCGTTCGCCGGTCTCTTGCAGCGCTATATCGGCGACAAAGTCGCTATGGCGATCACCACCGGTTCGGTCGGCGTCTCGCTCGCGCTTTCGTGGCCGATCTTCGTCGGCTTCGTCTGGGGCGATGAGACAGCGCGCGTGATCGAGCTCTTCCGCTTCATCGACGTTGCCGGCTTTACCTCCACCTGGAGCGTGCGTATCGACACGCTCTCGGCGATCATGCTCGTGGTCGTGAATACGGTCTCGTTCCTGGTTCACGTCTATTCGATCGGCTACATGGCCGAAGACCCGCACCGCGCGCGGTTCTTCTCTTACTTGTCGTTCTTCACCTTCTCGATGCTCGCGCTCGTGACGGCGAACGACTTCCTGCAGCTCTTCTTCGGCTGGGAAGGGGTGGGCGTCGCCTCGTATCTGCTGATCGGCTTCTGGTTCCAGAAGCGCTCGGCCAACGACGCCTCGATCAAGGCGTTCGTGACCAACCGCGTCGGCGATTTCGGCTTTGCGCTCGGCATCATGGCCGCGTTCTTCTGCTACGGCTCGATCCAGTACGACGCCGTGTTCGAAGCGGCTGCCGCAGCACCCGACATGATGCTCGGCGTCGGCGAGGTGCAATTCCGCGCCATCGAAGTGGTGACGTTCCTTTTGTTCATCGGCGCGATGGGCAAGTCGGCGCAATTCTTCCTGCACGTCTGGCTGCCGGACGCCATGGAAGGTCCGACGCCGGTTTCCGCGCTCATCCACGCCGCCACGATGGTCACCGCCGGCGTGTTCATGGTCGCGCGCTGCGGTGAACTCTTCGAAATGGCGCCGCTCACGTCGGGCTTCGTCACCATTATCGGCGCCGTCACGGCGCTGTTCGCGGCGACCGTTGGTCTGGCGCAAAACGACATCAAGCGCGTGATCGCATATTCGACCTGTTCGCAGCTCGGTTATATGTTCTTTGCCGCGGGTGTCGGCGCCTACAACGCGGCGATGTTTCACCTCTTCACGCACGCCTTCTTCAAGGCGCTGCTCTTCCTCGGCGCGGGCTCGGTCATCCACGGCCTGCATCACGAGCAGGACATGCGTTACATGGGCGGTGTGCGTAAGCCCATGATGATCACCTGGGCGATGATGACGATCGGCACATTGGCGCTGATCGGCTTCGGCATTCCGGGCATCGGCGGCTTCGCCGGCTTCTACTCGAAGGACGCCATCATCGAAGCCGCTTACGGCAGCCACGGCATCGGCGCTCAATTCGCGTTCTGGTGCGGCATCAGCGCAGCGCTGATGACCAGCTTCTATTCGTGGCGTCTCGCCTTCATGACCTTCGAAGGCAAGTATCGCGGCAATCCCCACGCGCATCATCACGACCATCACAAGCACGCCGCGCACGATGATCACGCGCATGTGGCGCATGAGGATCATGGCCACCACGGCCATGACGATCACCACAAACCGGCTGACGGTTCAGCGCCGGCGCATGAATCGCCGTGGGTGATGCTCGTGCCGCTGTTTGTGTTGGCGGCGGGCGCGGTGCTCGCGGGTTACGTGTTCTATCCTTACTTCCTCGGCCATCACGCCGGTGAATTCTGGGACCACGCCATCCCGTTCCACGAAGGCCACCACGATTTCCCGACTTGGGTGCTGTGGGCGCCGCTGGTCGTGACTGTGACGGGCTTCCTGCTCGCTATTATCTTCTATCTCTGGAAGCCCGGCGCTTCGAAGGCGATGGCCAAGGGCCCGCTGCACGCGTTCCTCTACAACAAGTGGTACGTCGACGAGATCTACGACTTCATCTTCGTCAAAGGCGCGCGCGCCATCGGCGACATCTTCTGGAAGTGGGGCGACCAGAAAACCATCGATGGTCTCGGCCCCGATGGCGTGGCTGCGACCTCGCGCTTCTTCTCACGCAATCTGCGGCGTCTGCAGACGGGCTTTGTGTACCATTATAGCTTCCTCATGCTGATCGCGGCGGTGGCGTTTGGCGCCTATGCGATCTTCGCCGGCATCGGAGGCGCGCCATGAGCGAGTTTCTCGCGGGTTGGCCGCTGCTCTCCATCGTCACCTTCCTGCCGGCGGCGGGCGCCATTTGGGTGCTCGCGGCGCGCGCCATGCTGCGTGGCGAAAATCCCGGCTTCGACCAGGGCGTCCGCATCATCACGTTGGTGGTGACGCTCGCGACATTCATCGCCTCACTTTTCGCGTTTGCGGTGTTCGACCCCAACAACCCCGCTTACCAGCTCACGGAAAATGTGCCGTGGGCGTTCGGCATGTCTTACGCGATGGGCGTCGATACGCTCGCCATGTCGCTGGTGCTGCTGACGACGTTCCTGATGCCGATCTGCATTCTCGCCAGCTGGCACATCGAGAAGCAGGTCGCGAGCTACATGGTGCTCTTCCTCGTGCTCGAGACGCTGATGATCGGCGTCTTTTGCGCGCAGGACATCGTGCTCTTTTACATATTCTTCGAAGGCGGCCTCATTCCGATGTTCATCCTGATCGGCGTGTGGGGCGGGCAGCGCCGCGTGTATGCGGCGTTCAAATTCTTCCTCTACACTTTGCTCGGCTCGTTGCTGATGCTGGTGGCGATCGTCGCCATGATGGCGATGGCGCGCAACGCCGGCATCGAAAACCCGTCGAACATCCCGGCGCTGACGGCGTTCGCGGCGCAAGGCGGCTTCAGTGCGGATATTCAGATCTGGCTCTGGCTTGCCTTCTTCGCCTCTTTCGCGGTGAAGATGCCGATGTGGCCGGTCCACACCTGGCTGCCGGACGCGCACGTCGAAGCGCCGACGGCCGGCTCGGTCGTGCTGGCGGCGATCCTTCTGAAAATGGGCGGCTATGGCTTCCTGCGCTTCTCGTTGCCGATGTTCCCGGACGCGTCGCACTACTTCCAGTACTTCGTGTTCGCGCTCTCGGTAATCGCGATCGTTTGGGCCTCGCTCGTCGCGTTCCGTCAGCTCGATATGAAGAAGCTGATCGCGTACTCGTCTGTGGCGCACATGGGCTTCGTTACGCTCGGCATTTTCTCGGGCAACATGCAGGGCGTGCAGGGTGCGATCTATCAGATGCTCTCACACGGCATCATTTCCGGCGCGCTCTTCCTCTGCGTCGGCGTCGTTTACGACCGTATGCACACGCGTGAGATCGCCTTCTATGGCGGCCTCGTGAACCGCATGCCGGTTTATGCGGCGATCTTCCTGCTCTTCACGATGGGCAATGTCGGCTTGCCGGGCACGAGCGGCTTCCCGGGTGAAATCCTCACCATGCTGGGCGCCTTCCAGGCCAACGCCTGGTTCGCCGCGATTGCGGCCCTCGGCGTCATTCTATCGGCCGCGTACGCGCTCACGCTCTATCGCAAGGTCGCGCTTGGCAATATCGAGAACCCGAAGCTCGACAGCATCACCGACATCGACGCACGCGAATGGATTTTGTTCGTGCCGCTGATCATCGCCACGCTGGTGATGGGCTTTGCGCCGAGCCTCGTGCTCGATTTCACCAAGGCTTCGGCTGAAACGATTGTCTCCGCTTTCGCGGGAGCCGCTCCATGACCCCGCTGAACGATCTCCTTCATTCGCTGCCGTACGCACGGCCGGAATTGCTCTTGGTGGCGTTCGCGCTGCTCGGCGCCGTAATTGGCGCATGGGGCGGGCAGAAGGTGTTTGGCCTGCTGTCGCTTCTGGGCGTGGGCGTGCTCGCCGCTGCTGGCGCGATCGCCTGGATGCAAAACCCAAGCGCGCCGGCGACGATCTTCCAGGGCGCCATGGTTGTCGATGGCGTCGCCGTCTTCGCTAAAGTGCTGATCGGGTTCTCGGCTGCTGCGGCTCTACTCGTTGGCGCCGATCATTTCTCGCGCGTGGGCGATAGGCGCTTCGAATATCCCGTGCTCATGGCGCTGGCCGTACTCGGCATGTTCGTCATGGTCTCGGCGCAAGATCTGATCAGCCTCTACGTTGGCGTTGAGCTGCAAAGCTTGGCTGCCTACGTGCTGGCGGCGTGGCGTCGTGACGACGCGCGCTCTTCGGAAGCCGGCCTCAAATATTTCGTGCTGAGCGCGATCTCGTCCGGTCTCCTGCTGTTCGGCTCGTCATTCGTCTACGGTTTCACCGGTTCGATCCGCTTCGACCAGATCGCCGCCGCTGTGAATGAAGGCGCTGGCGGCATCGGTCTCGTCTTCGGCCTGGTGCTCATGCTCTGCGCGCTCGGCTTCAAGATGTCTGCGGCGCCATTCCATATGTGGACGCCGGATGTGTACGAAGGCGCGCCGACTCCGGTGACGGCGTTCTTCGCCGCAGCCCCAAAGGTCGCCGCCGTCGCGCTGATGGCGCGTGTTCTGTACGAGCCGTTCGGCGGCATGATCGCGCAATGGCAGCAGGTCGTGATGGCGCTCGCCGCGATCTCGATGGTTTGGGGCGCCTTCGGCGCGCTGTTGCAAACCAATCTGAAGCGCCTAATGGCGTATTCGTCGATCACCAACATGGGCTTCGCGCTCATGGGGCTCGCGGCTGGGCCAGAGCAGGGGCCAGCCTCGGCGCTGATTTATTTGGCGCTCTATCTGCCGGCGAACATCGGCATCTTCGCGCTCATCATTTCGATGCAGCGCAATGGCGAACCGGCCGAAACGATCGGCGATCTCGCCGGCCTTGCGCAAAAGCGCGCCTGGATGGCGGGGCTGTTCACGTTGTTGCTCTTCTCGCTCGCCGGCATTCCACCTTTCTCGGGTTTCATCGGCAAGTTTCTGGTGTTCTCGGCGGCGGTGGACGCGGGCCTCGTGTGGCTCGCCATCGTCGGCGCGATCGCGGCCGTGATCTCGGCGGCGTATTACCTGCGTATCCTTGCGTCAGTGTGGTTTGCCGCGCCCGCGCCGGCGTTGCAGAAGGCCAGCGGCGCCGTGGCGCTCACGGCGACGGTGGCTGCGGTGCTGAGCTTCCCCGTCCTGGTGTTGGCGCTTGGCGCGCTGCAGCGTTGGGCCGAAACAGCCGTGCGGATGTGGAACTGAGAAAGCAGGTCTGATGATCGACGGCCAAGCGCCGGTCGAAGTCTTCGACGAGATCGACTCCACTATTCTGGAGGCGCGTCGGCGCGCCGAACGTGGCGAACTCGGACCTAGTTGGCTCATTGCGAAACGTCAAACCGCAGGCCGCGGCCGTCGCGGTCGGCCTTGGGCCTCGCTCGACGGCAATCTGCTCGCAACCTATCTCTTCACCACCGATCGACCGCCAGCAGAGATCGCGCTGCTTGGCTTCGCCACCGGCGTCGCCATCGCGGAGACCATCGACAGCATTATCGGCGCGGGCAGCGCCACGCTGAAATGGCCGAACGATGTGTTCGTCGATGGCGCTAAAGCCTCGGGCATATTGCTCGATAGCGGCTCGCTGCCGGGCGGCGGCGCGTGGGTGGCGCTGGCTTTCGGGGTGAACCTCGCCGCTGCGCCCGAAAATCTTGACCAAGACACGATCAGCCTGCGCGCAATTCTTCCGCCTGACGCGCCAGCGCCTGAGCCGCTCGAATTCCTCGCCCAACTTCGCCCGCGCTTGGAGGCCTGGTCCACCCGCGCACAACGCGATGGTTTTGAGCCGCTGCGCCAAGCGTGGCTGCAACGCGCGCACGGCCTGGGCCGCGAAGCGCGTATCGTTCAGGGCGAAAATAGCATTGAAGGCCGTATCGCTGGTATCTCGGCGCGCGGTGAACTCGAACTAGACACCGAGACGGGCCGAAAGCTCATCGCCGCCGGCGATGTGTTACTGCCCAAGAGTGCGGGCTGAACCATGCTTCTGGCGATTGACGTCGGCAACACCAACACGAAATTCGCCGTCCATGACGGCAAGGAATGGCGCGCACAATGGCGCGCCTCTACAGACTCACGCCGCACCGCGGACGAATACGCGCCCTGGCTCTCCCAAAGCATGGCGCTCGCGGGCTTAAGCTTCAGCGACATGCACGCCTGCATCGTCTCGACGGTCGTGCCGCAAGCGCTGTTCAATCTGCGCAATCTTTCGCGTCGCTACATCGAGGCCGAGCCGCTCGTGATCGGTGAACCGGGCGTGGCGCTTGGCATTGAGGTGCGGATCGATAAGCCCAGCGAAGCCGGCGCTGACCGGCTGGTGAACGCCGTTGGTGCGTACGTCGAATATGGCGGGCCGTGCATCGTGATCGACAGCGGCACGGCCACAACGTTCGACATCGTGGCCAAGGATGGCGCCTTTGAAGGCGGCATCATCTTGCCGGGGATCAATCTATCGCTGCAGGCGTTGCACGAAGCGGCGGCGCGGCTGCCGCGTGTTGAAATTCGCGATCCGGGCCGCGTCATCGGCAAGGACACGGTCAGCGCCATGCAATCGGGCATCTATTGGGGTTCCATCGACATGATCGAAGGGCTGTGCCGGCGCATCCGCGCGGAGTACGGTGAGCCGATGAAGACGATCGCCACCGGCGGTGTGGCGTCGATCTTCGAAGGCTCGTTCCCGTACATCGATCACTTCGATCAAGATGTGACGTCGCGCGGCCTGCTGGAAATTTACAAAAGGAATGGCGGCACGTTTTGATGAAGGCGCAGCCCGACGACGAATTGGTGTTTCTGCCGCTTGGCGGCTCTGGTGAGATTGGCATGAATCTCAACGCGTACGGCTTCGGCCCGCCGGACGCGCGCAAATGGATCATCGTCGATCTCGGCGTCACCTTCGGTCGCGAAGATGCGACGCCGGGGGTCGACATCATTCTGCCGGACCCGACCTACCTCGAAGAAGAGCGCGACAACATTATCGGCATCGTGCTGACCCACGCGCACGAGGATCATATCGGCGCCATCGGTTGGCTTTGGCCGCGTTTCAAAGCGCCCGTTTATGCAACGCCGTTCACGGCGGCGCTCGTGCGCGAAAAGCTCAAGGAGCACAATCTGCTCGAGAAAGTGCCGCTCACCGAAATTCCGCTCAAAGGCCATCTGAAGCTTGGGCCGTTCGAGATCGACTTCGTCACTTTGACGCACTCGATCCCGGAGCCGAATGGCTTGGCGATCCGCACGCCACTTGGGCTGGTTTGGCATACGGGCGATTGGAAGATCGATCCCGATCCGCTGATCGGCGAAACCACCGACGAAGCGAAACTGCGCGAGATGGCCGAAGAGGGCGTGCTCGCGATGGTATGCGACAGCACGAACGTCATGGTGGAGGGCACAGCCGGATCCGAAGCCGAAGTACGTGAAAAGCTCACCGAGGTCATTGCGGGCCTCAAAGGCCGCGTTGCGGTGACGGCTTTTGCTTCTAACGTCGCGCGCGTGGAGACGGCGTTGATAGCCGCTAAAGCCACAGGGCGTACGCCGTGCCTTGTTGGCCGCTCCATGCATCGCATCTTCGCCGCCGCGAAAAATGTGGGCCTCCTGCAAGACGTCCCGCAGACGATCGATGAGGAGGAGGCAGGTGCGCTCGATCCCGAGCACGTGCTCTATCTGTGCACCGGCAGCCAGGGCGAACCGCGCGCAGCGCTCTCACGCATTGCGCGCGGCGAGCATCGCCACGTGTCTCTGCGCGAGGGCGACACCGTGATCTTCTCGTCGCGTGTGATCCCCGGCAACGAGGCGGCGATCCACGACATGCAGAACGCGTTTCTGGAAAGGGGCGTCGAACTCATTACGGCGGACGATCATTTTGTTCACGTCTCCGGCCACCCGGCGCGCGATGAATTGCGCCAAATGTACCAATGGGCGCGGCCGAAGATTGCGGTGCCCGTCCATGGCGAGAAGCGTCACATCCGCGAGCACGTGAAGCTCGCGCAGGAAATGCAGGTGCCCGAGCAGATCGCGCCGAACAACGGTGATTTGATCCGCCTCGCCCCTGGCCCAGTGGCGCTGATCGATGAAGTGCCGTGGGGGCGTCTCTATGTTGATGGCAACGTCATTGTCGGGTCCGATGACGATGCATTGAAGGATCGCAAGCGCCTGGGCGCTGAGGGGGCGGTCAACGTCTCACTTGCCGTTAGCGGCAAGAACGCCATCCTCGCAGGCCCCACTGTCAACGTCCGCGGCCTCTCGATGGACGACGAAGAGGATATGGATATTGCGCTGGACGAGCTGGAACGCACCGCGAAGGCGGCCTTCACCAAGCTCAATAGCTCGGAGCGCGGTGACGACGAGACCGTGGAGGCCAATCTGATGCGCGCCGTGCGTAAGGCGGCTGAGCGCTTATGGCGCAAGCGGCCCCTGGTCGACGTCACGGTGCTGCGCATCTAAGCTGGCCGGGAATTGAACAAAGGGAGTAGGCCATGATCGGGCGGCTCAATCATGTTGGCGTCGCGGTGCCTTCCATCGAGGAAGCCAAGCAAACCTACCGCACGCTCTATGGCGTGCCGGAGAACGACATCACCGAGACGCGCGAACTCGCCGCGCAAGGCGTGAAGTTCGCCTTCGTCAACGTCGCCAATTCCCAGATCGAATTGATCGAGCCGCTCGGCGAAAACTCGCCGATCCGCAAATTCCTCGAAAAGAACCCAAGCGGCGGCCAGCATCACGTCTGCTTCGAAGTCGTCGATATCTACGCCGCCCGCGATGAGATGGTGAGGCGCGGCGCCACCGTGCTGAACGAACCGCGCATCGGCGCCCACGGTACGCCGATCATTTTCGTGCATCCGAAGAATTCCAACGGCGTCCTCATCGAGCTGATGGAAACACCGAAGGGCGCGCACTGATGAGCCCGCTGCTCGGCGTCGCGATCTACGTCATCCTCTGGTGGCTCTCGTTTTTCGTGATGCTGCCAGTGGGCGCGCAGAGCCCGCATGAGGCGGGCGAGACGGTGGAGCCTGGCTCCGAGGTCGGCGCGCCGAAGGTGCACAATGTGCGCAAGAAGGCGCTCTGGGCGGCCGGGATCGCGGCGGTTTTGTGGCTGCTCGTGTATTGGGGCGTTTCGGTCGATCTATTTGGCATGCGTCCGGGCTAGGCTGCGTTGCGGGCGGGCGTCGGCCAGTCTATCCAAGCGCCTCATATTTGAGGAACTAGCACTCCATGCATGCGCTCCGCGTCACGCGCGCCCAAGACTTTCCTGAGTGGTATCAAACCGTCGTGCGCGACGCCGATCTGGCGGAGCTCTCGCCGACGCGCGGCTCGATGATCATCAAGCCGTGGGGCATGGGCCTGTGGGAGCGCATCCAGGGCGAACTTGATCGCCGCATCAAGGACGCGGGCCACGACAATTATTATTTCCCACTCCTGATCCCGCTCTCATTCTTCGCCAAGGAAGCCGAACACGTCGATGGTTTTGCCAAGGAGATGGCTGTCGTCACCCACCATCGCCTGAAGCAAATCGACGGCGTGTTGAAGCCTGATCCCGGCGCGGAGCTTACCGAGCCGTTGATCATTCGCCCAACATCGGAGACAATCATTGGTGACGCGTTCAGTCGCTGGGTAAAATCTTATCGCGACCTGCCGCTGAAGCTGAACCAATGGGCCAACGTGATGCGCTGGGAGATGCGCACGCGCATGTTCCTACGCACGGCGGAATTCCTTTGGCAGGAAGGCCACACGGTTCACGTCGATGAAGCCGACGCGATGGTCGAGACGATGTGGGCGCTCGAACTCTATCGCAGCTTCTCGGAAGATTATCTGGCGATGCCGGTGATCCACGGCGAAAAGCCGGAGAATGAGCGCTTCCCCGGCGCCGTGCGCACCTATTCGATCGAAGCGATGATGCAGGATGGCAAGGCGCTGCAAGCCGGCACCTCGCACTATCTCGGCACGCACTTCGCTGAAGCGCAGAACATTCGTTATCAGGACAAGGAAGGTGGGCAGACACTCGCGCACACCACGTCCTGGGGCATGTCCACGCGCATGATTGGCGGCGTGATCATGACGCACGGCGATGACGACGGCCTGCGTACGCCGCCGGCTGCAGCGCCGCGCCAGATCGTGATTGTGCCGATGCTGCGCGGCAAACCGGAAGATTCTGAGCTGAAGGAGTATTGCGCCTCACTCGTCGCCGAGTTGAACAAGCTCAGCGCCTTCGGTTGGCCCGTGCGCGCCTATGTCGACATCAAAGACGCCAAGCCCGCCGACAAACGCTGGGATTGGGTGCGCCGTGGCGCGCCGTTGATCTGCGAAATCGGCCCGCGCGACGCCGCTAACGGTCAAGTCACCTTCATCAAGCGCAACGCGCTGCGCCAAGGCGACAAGATCAAGTCGCACTCGGTCAGCCGCGTGGACTTCGTGGCCCAAGCCGCAAAGCTGCTGGAAGAGACCCAAGCCGAGCTCTACGCTGAAGCCAAGGCCCGGATGGACAACAATATCCGCGCTGACTTTAAAACCTTCGCCGACCTCGAAGCCTATTATGGAACCGAGGACAAAGAGGGAGAGTTCAAGGGCTGGGCGCGCGTGCATTGGGCGCGTCCGACCGGGGATGCGCTGGAAAAGGTCGGGGAACGCCTGAAAGCGCTGAAGCTGACCATTCGCAACGCGCCAGCGTCGCAACCATCCTCGTTCGGCACATGTATGTTTAGCGGCGAACAGGCCGTGGAAGAGATTTTGATCGCGCGGGCATATTGATGAGCGGAAATTCCCAACCGTTCGGCTTGTTCGAGCGCATGCTCGCCGGCCGCTATTTGCGCGCCAAGCGTCAGCATGGCGGGGTGGCGCTGATCTCTGTTATCTCGGTCGTGGCCATCACGCTCGCCGTGTTTGCGCTGATCGTGACTATGTCGGTGATGAACGGTTTCCGGGAAACGCTGCTCTCGCGCATCCTCGGCGTGAACGGCCACGTCTATATTGACGTGCGCAACATGCCAGGCTCGGAGATCGATCGCCTCTCGGCTCTCGTGCGCGAATCCGCTGAAGTTACCCACGTGACGCCAATCATCAATGCGCAGGCGTTGGCGACATCGGAGGGGCTAGCCTCCGGCGTCATCGTGCGCGGCATCCCGCGCGAAGAACTAGCGCAGCTGCCGATCGTGATGGATTCGATCCGTCCTGGCGGTGGGCTAGAGAATTTTCAGGGCGTCGAAGCGCCTTCGATCCTCGTCGGCGATCGCCTGGCCGCGGCGCTTGGCGTCACCGAGAACATGGCGATTACTTTGATCTCGCCGCAAGGCTCCGCCACGCCCTTTGGCCTCACACCACGCCGCAAGGCCTTCCTGGTTGGCGGGGTTTTCAGCGTCGGCATGGCCGAATTTGATTCAGCGCTGATCTATATGCCGCTCGAACAAGCGCAGGTGATGTTTGGCAAAGGCGATGGCGCGGACGAGCTGGAAATTCGCGTCCAAGATCCGGATCGCACATTGCAAGTTATGATGGATCTGCGCGCGCGCCTGGGGCCGGACGCCTTCATCTACGATTGGCGCGCGAAGAGCCAAGGGCTGTCGGACGCCCTGGTGGTTGAGCGCAATGTGATGCGGCTCATCCTGATGATCCTTGTCGCGATTGCCGCGCTCAACGTCATTACGGGTCTCATTATGCTCGTGAAGAACAAGGGCCGTGATATTGCGATCCTGCGGACGATCGGCGCCACACGCGGCGCCATCATGCGCGTGTTCTTTATGGCAAGCGCGAGTCTTGGCGTTCTCGGGCTCTCGCTCGGCCTGCTGCTCGGGATCGGTTTCTGCATGAACATCGAGTTCATCCAGAACACGATCCAATCGCTCACAGGGTTCGATCTCTTCCCCGGCACCGTCTATTCGCTCGAAACATTGCCGGCACGCGTCGAATGGGGCGAGGTGGCCTTCATCTCCGTGTTCACGATCGGCGTGACTTTTGCGTCGACACTCATCACCTCGTGGTGGGCGTCGCGGTTCGATCCGGTGGAGGCGCTGCGCTATGAATGACGTGCAAGTGCAAAGCCAATCCTCCGCCAAAGCGCCGGTGTTGAGCCTCAAAGGACTCACGCGCCGCTATCAATCGGGCGACACCGAATTGATCGTGCTCGACAATGTCGATCTCGACATTGCGCCGGGCGAAATCGTTGGTCTCATCGGCCCGTCGGGCTCGGGCAAGTCATCGCTGCTGCACGCGGCCGGCATGCTCGAAAAGCCGAGCGCGGGTGACGTCACGATCGGCGGTGAATCCGGTTGGGCGATGGGCGACGAAGGCCGCGCCTATATCCGCCGCAACAAGATTGGCTTCGTCTATCAATTCCACCATCTGCTGCCGGAGTTTGACGCGCTCTATAACGTGGCGCTGCCGGCTCTGATCGCAGGCCGCCCGAAGCGTGAGGCGCTCGACGAAGCCGAGCGTTTGCTCGGCGTCATGGGCCTCGCCAAGCGCATCCACCATCAGCCCGCCCAACTTTCCGGCGGCGAGCAGCAGCGCGTCGCTATCGCGCGCGCTATGGTCAACAATCCGGTGCTGATCCTGGCCGACGAGCCGACTGGGAACCTCGATCCGGATACCTCGACCTTTGTTTTCGCGGCGCTTTCGGACCTCGTCCGTAAAAAGGGTGCGGCGGCTCTCATCGCCACGCACAACCTCGAACTCGCGAAATACATGGATCGGGTCATTGCGGTGGATCACGGCAAGCTGGTGCGCCGCAGCTGAGGCTTAGGGCAAGCGCTGGAAGCGCCTATCTTAGGGCCTGAGAGAATCAGATGGCCCAGCCCTTTATCCATTTACGCGCCCGTTCGGCTTACTCGCTGCTGCAGAGCGCGGTGCAGGCGAAGTCGTTGGTGAAGCTCGCCGCCAAGCACGACATGCCGGCGCTTGGGCTAACGGATTCCAACAATCTTTTCGGCGCGCTCGAATTTTCCGAAGCGGCGGCGGACGCCGGCGTGCAGCCGATCGTTGGTCTTTCGCTATCGGTGAAGAGTGATGTCGGCATCGATGGATCGCTCACGCTCTTCGCCCAAAATGCGACCGGCTACGCCAATCTTATGCGCCTTTCGAGCGCCGCGTTCCTCGATGAGCACGACGTGCCGCATGTCGCATTTGAGCGCGTGTTGCAGGAAGCAGAGGGCCTGGTCGCGCTCACGGGCGGTGGTGAGGGCGCGTTCACGCCGCTTCTGCTCGAGCACAAGAACGATGTCGTCGAATCCGCACTAAAGCAACTCGGCGGCGCGTTTGGCGATCGGCTCTATGTTGAACTCCACCGTCACCAGGAGCGCGCCGAAGCCGAGACCGAAGGCGCGCTGATCGATCTTGCCTACAAGCTCGGCCTGCCTCTCGTCGCGGCCAACGACATTCGCTTCGAAAAGCGCAGCGATCACGGCGCCCACGACGCGCTGATGTGCATCGCGGCGTCGTCCTATCTGGGCGAAGAGGATCGCCCGCGGGTTTCCCAACAGCATTATTTCAAAAGCGCCGACGAAATGCGCGCACTGTTCGCCGATCTGCCCGAGGCGATCGACAACACGACCGAGATCGCACGCCGCTGCGCATATCGCGTCGAGAAGCGCAAACCGATCTTGCCGCGCTTCGACTCCAAAGCCGGCCGCGATGAGCCGGCGGAATTGAAGGCGCAAGCAGAGGCGGGTCTCAAAGCGCGTCTGAAAGCGCTCGGCGACAAGCTCGCAGCGCCAGAAGAAGAATATTGGAAGCGGCTGGACTTCGAGCTGGGCGTCATCACGCACATGCAGTTTCCCGGCTACTTCCTGATCGTTGCCGACTTCATCAAATGGGCAAAGGCGAATGACATTCCCGTCGGCCCAGGCCGTGGTTCGGGCGCTGGCTCGCTGGTCGCCTGGGCGCTGACCATCACCGATCTCGATCCACTCCGGTGGGGCTTGCTGTTCGAGCGCTTCCTTAACCCAGAACGGGTTTCGATGCCGGACTTCGATATCGACTTCTGCCAAGAGCGGCGCGGCGAGGTCATCGATTACGTGAAGAACAAATACGGCGAAGATCGCGTCGCCCAGATTATCACGTTCGGCACGCTGCAAGCGCGCGCCGTGTTGCGCGACGTCGGTCGGGTCATGCAATTGCCGTTTGGCCAGGTCGACAAGCTCGCCAAGCTCGTGCCAGCAAACCCGGCAAACCCGGTGACGCTCGCCGAAGCGATGGAGATCGAGCCCAAGCTGAAAGAAGCGCGCGCCAACGAAGCCGACGTTCGCCAGCTGATCGATACGTCGCTTCAGCTTGAAGGTCTTTACCGCAACGCTTCGACCCACGCCGCCGGCGTCGTCATCGGCGATCGACCCCTGATCGAACTCGTGGCGCTTTATCGTGATCCGCGCGGCAATCTGCCGGCCACCCAATTCAACATGAAATGGGTTGAGCAGGCGGGCTTGGTGAAGTTCGACTTCCTTGGTCTAAAAACGCTCGACGTTATCGACCGCGCCGTCAAATTCCTGCGTGCGCGTGGCATCGATGTGAATCTGGATGATCCCGGTTATGACGACGAAGCCACTTACAAGCTGCTCCAATCGGGTCTGACCTTCGGTGTCTTCCAGCTTGAAGGTCAGGGCATGCGCGACACGCTCCGCAAGGTGAAGCCGACGTGCCTTGAAGACGTCATCGCGCTCATTTCGCTCTATCGCCCGGGTCCGATGAAAAACATCGACCGCTTCGCCAATGTGAAGCATGGCCGCGAGAAGCCGGACTATCTGCACGAAACATTGAAGCCGATCCTGGAAGAGACCTATGGCGTCATCGTCTATCAAGAACAGGTCATGCAGATCGCTCAGGTGCTGTCAGGCTACAGCCTCGGCGAAGCCGATTTGCTGCGCCGCGCCATGGGTAAGAAGCAGCCGGCCGAAATGGCCAAGCAAAAGACGCGCTTCATCGACGGCGCCAAGGAGAAGGGCGTCGGCGAGAACCTTGCCTCGCACATCTTCGATCTCGTTGAAGAATTCGCCGGCTACGGCTTCAACAAATCCCACGCCGCCGCCTACGCCGTGGTCGCGTATCAGACCGCTTATTTGAAGGCGCATTATCCGGTCGACTTCCTCGCCGCCTCGATGAGTCTCGATATTTCAAACTCCGAAAAGCTCGCGAGCTTCCACCAAGACGCGCGCCGTGTTGGCGTCACCGTCCTGCCGCCGGACCTCAACAAGTCGCATCCGGATTTCAGCGTCGAAGCGATGGAAGATGGGAATGTCGCGGTGCGCTATGCCATCGGGGCGATTCGCAATGTCGGCGTCACGGCGATGGAAACCGTTGTGGCGGAGCGGAACAAAGGCGGCCCGTTCAAGGCGCTCTATGATTTCGCCGAGCGCATTGATCCGAAATCGATTAACAAGCGCCAATTGGAAAACTTGGCCAAGTCCGGCGCGTTCGATTCCATCGAACCAGATCGCGCGCGTGCGCACGCCGCCTGCGAAGTGATCTCCGCGCACGCGCAACGCGTCGCCGAGGAGCGCGCCAGTGCGCAGACAAGCTTGTTCGGCGCCGAAGAGCCGAGCGCACGACCGACTTTCCCGAAAGCGCCGGCTTGGTCCGCGCAGGATCGGCTGGACGCCGAGCGCGAGAGTGTGGGTTTCTATCTCTCGGGCCATCCACTCTCGGAATTCTTCACCGACGTTGGCGAACGCTATTTCACCTATGCGGACCTCGTCGAAGAAGGCGAGACCGAGCCGCGCACCTATCCGATGGCAGGCGTCGTACGCCGTGTTCAATATCGCCCAGCGATGTCGGGCGGTACGCTCGCATTCGTCTCGATGTCCGATCCCACCGGTGATTTCGAACCGATCGTGATGCCCGAGCACACAGCGACGCTGCGTGACGTGCTCGAAGTGGGCAAAGCCTTCGTCTTCCGCGGCCGTGTGCGCTGGCGCGACGGCGATCTGAAGCTCTCCGCGGATTCCTTCGAGCCCGTCGAAGCCGCCGAAGCGCGTACGAACGAAGATCTGCGCATCATCATGAAAGAAGGCGCGCCGATCGAATTGCTCGCACAGACCATTTCAGCACTGCCGAAGGCCAATGCGGGCGAAGCGCGTGCGCTGCGGCTCATCTTGCGCCTGCAAGATGGGCGCGAGGTGGATGTCGAGACCAAGACCTTGGTGCCGGCCAATGCTGCAGCGCGGGCGGCGCTTAAAGCGGCCAAAGGTGTGGAGCGGGTGATCTAAGCCCGCGTAATTCGTCGCAGAATTCTCCCGAAAGGCGTGCATGGCCTTGTCTGGCCGGCGCGAACCGCTTCACATGAGCGCCTGACTTTTCGGGGGAGCGAATGCGGTTGCGAGCACATCCGATCATCGCGTTGGCGGCGGGCCTTGGGCTTGCGGCCTGCGCGACGACACCAAGCACAGACACCACTGATACAACGCGCCGGGCAGCGTTTGCATCGACCTATCAACCAGCGGCCTCTGTGCCGACCTTAATCCGGGGCGCGACGGTATTTGACGGCGAAGGCGCTGAACTCGCGAACGCGGATGTGCTGATGCAAGACGGGCGCATTTCCGCCGTCGGGAACAATCTCGCGGCGCCCGAGGGGGCTGCGATCATCGACGGCGCTGGTCGCTTCGTGACGCCCGGGATCATCGACGCGCACTCGCACTTGGGCGCCTATCCGTCGCCGAGCATCAACGCAACATCCGATGGCAACGAGGCCACCCAACCCAATACGGCTGAAGTCTGGGTCGAACATTCGGTGTGGCCGCAAGATCCAGGATTCCTGCGCGCCGTTGCTGGCGGCATCACCACGCTGCACATTCTGCCGGGCTCGGCCAACCTGTTCGGTGGTCGCGGCGTCACGCTACGTCCCGTGCTCGACGCGGTCACGGTGCAAGAGATGAAGTTCCCAGATGCGCCGCAAACCTTGAAGATGGCCTGTGGCGAGAACCCATCTCGCGTCTATGGCGGCCGCAATTCTTCACCCGCCACGGGCATGGGCAACGTCGCCGGCTATCGCCAAGCGTGGGCCAACGCGCAGCGTTATGCGCGCCGCTTGGAGGCTGCGGACAATGGCGACGGCGAGCCACCAGATCGCGATCTTGAACTGGAAACCTTGGCGGGCGTGTTGAATGGAGACATTCGCCTGCAATGGCATTGCTACCGCGCCGACGAAATGGCCAACGCCATCGAGATTTCGCACGAGTTTGGCTTCGAGATCGCCGCGTTCCACCATGCCGTGGAATCCTACAAGATCGCCGACATGCTCCGCGAAGAGGGCATCTGCTCGGCGATGTGGGCCGATTGGTGGGGATTCAAGATCGAAGCCTATGACGGCATTCGCGAGAACATCCCGTTCGTGCACGAAGCCGGCGCCTGCGCCATCGTGCACTCGGATAGCGAAGTCGGCATCCAACGCCTGAACCAAGAAGCCGCGAAGGCGATGGCGGACGGCAACCGCGCCGGTCTCGACATCACCCGCGCCGAAGCCTGGACCTGGCTCTCGCGCAATCCAGCGCGCGCGCTCGGCATTGAAGACGAAACTGGCACGCTCGCCGCCGGCCGTCGTGCCGACGTCGTTGTGTGGTCGGCCGATCCGCTCTCCAGTTACGCCGTGGCTGAGCGCGTCTATATGGACGGCGCGTTGATCTATGAGCGGGGCGCTGAAATTGATCCGCCCTCCGACTTCGAACTTGGCCAAGCCTACACGGAGCGCGCGCAATGAAATTGTTGTCCGCACTCTTGATGGCGCTGGCCGTCGCAACACCGGCTGCCGCTGAGACCGTGCTCATCAATGACGGGCGCGTCGTCACCAATGGCGCCGCCGGCATCATCGAAAACGGCGACGTTCTGATCGTCGATGGCCGCATCAGCGCCGTCGGCGCCAATATCGCCGCGCCGCGCGGCGCGCGCGTTGTTGAAGCGCGAGGCGCGTTCGTTACGCCCGGCGCGTTCGCGGCCATGAGCGAGCTCGGCCTGTCGGAAATTTCCGGCTCCGGCGCGCCCAATGACGCAGACGTGGATGGCGACCTCGTCGCCGCCGCAATGGATTCCGCCGCCGCCTTCAATCCCACGGTCACCGCCGTCGCCGTCACACGCATCGAAGGCGTCACCCGCGCCGCGATCGCGCCGTCGTCCACGAACAGCATGTTCGGCGGTCGCGGCGCGCTCGTCTCGCTCGACGGCCAACCGGACAGCGTCATGCGCGCGAACGCGTTCATGATCGTCGAACTCGGTGAAACGGGCGCTGCCCGCGTTGGCGGCTCGCGTGCTGCGATGTGGCCGGCGTTTGAAGCCGCGCTGCGTGACGCCCGCGAATACCCGACCCGCTATCGCAGCGGCCAGGGCGGCGCGGTGCTGAACGAAATCGATGCCCAAGCGTTGCAGCCGTTCGCACGCGG
This sequence comes from Vitreimonas flagellata, assembly GCF_004634425.1. Classification (NCBI taxonomy): domain Bacteria; kingdom Pseudomonadati; phylum Pseudomonadota; class Alphaproteobacteria; order Hyphomonadales; family Hyphomonadaceae; genus Vitreimonas; species Vitreimonas flagellata. The sequence continues at coordinate 487,434 of NZ_SBJL01000001.1, forward strand.
GCAGGGCATGTTCCTCGTCCACGTCGAGAGTGCGGCCGACATTCGCCGCATCATTCGCTATCAGCGCGCCAATCCAAGCCTTCGCTTCGTCATTCATGGCGGCGCGGAAGCTTGGCAAGTCGCCGACGAGCTCGCGGCCGCACGCATCCCGGTGATCGTCGATCCGCTGGTGAATCTCCCGTCGAGCTTCGAGCGTCTCTCGGCGCGTCTAGATAACGCGGCGTTGCTTAACGCTGCCGGCGTCACCGTTGCGATCGCGCCTGCGCCGGGTTCGGTGGATGCACACCAAGCACGGCTTGCGCTGCAATTGGCCGGCAACGCCGTCGCTCATGGCTTGCCGTGGGATGCGGCGTTTGCCGCAATCTCGCGCACGCCGGCTGAGATCTTTGGTGTGGGTGGTCAGCTTGGCCGCTTGGAACGCAATTTTCTCGCCGACGTCGTGATCTGGGACGGTGATCCGCTGCAAGTGACCTCGGCGCCCACCGCCGTGTTTATCGAAGGCGTGGAGCAACCGCTTGTGTCACGCCAAACGCGTCTTCGTGATCGCTACCGGCCAACGGCCAATCGCTGAAACGACAAAGCCCCGGACCGCAAGTCCGGGGCTCTTCACATCAGGGCTTCGCGCCGGCCATCATGTAATTGACGTCGGTGTCGCTGGACAGCGCCCACCCCGCGCCGAGCGGCTGATAGGTTATGCCGACGGGCTCATTCCAGCGAATGCACGCAGCGCCCGCGCGAATTTCATCGGGCTTGACCAACTTATCGTATTCATGCGCGCCTTCCGGCGCCCATTGCAGAATGCGCTCGGCGCCGACGATCGCGAGCGCGCGCGCTTTCGGCGTGCGATTGATCGTGGACAGGATCAGCAGCCCGCCCGGCTTCACAAGCGCTTCGGCGGCAGCGAGAAACAGATGCACGTCCGCGACGTGTTCAACGATCTCCAGCGCCGTCACCAGATCGAATTGGGCGCCCGCCTCGACCAAGGCTTCCGCGCTCGTGTTCTGAAAATCGATGTCAAGTGAAGCGCCCTCGGCGTAAGCCCGCGCCGCACCGATTGCCTCGGGCGCCGCGTCCACGCCAGTCACCGCGCCGCCCATGCGCGCGAGCGGCGCCGAAACCAGGCCGCCGCCACAGCCAAGATCGAGCACGGAAAGGCCGGTGAGGGGTCTAACGCCCTTCGTCCCGAAATGCCGCGTGACGGTATCGCGGATGAATTGAAGCCGCACCGGATTGAGCCGATGTAGCGCCCCGAACGGCCCCTTCGGATTCCACCACTCGGCAGCTAAAGCGCCGAATTTCGCGATTTCCGCTGGGTCTAGCGTTGTCGAAGCCATGCGCTTGAAATCGGCCCCGCGCCTGCGGCGGTCAAGCGGTATCGCGTCGCAGCGGAGCATGCTAATGCCCGGCCGCGAACGGCCGCCGGCCGACTCGCACAGGCTTTAATTTTCGAACCGGCAAAGCTCGTATGTCTCGTTTGGTGATGAAGTTTGGCGGCACGTCCGTAGGCGACGTGGAGCGCATCGCGCGTGTTGCGCGTATTGTCGCCGCCGAACGAAAACCGGGACGTGGGCTGGCCGTCGTTGTCTCGGCGATGTCGGGCGAGACTGACCGTCTGGTCGGCCTGGCGCGCGCATCCGCTGGCGAGACGCCAAACGGCGGCGGTCTGCCGGCGAAAGACTTCAACGACGAGTATGACGTCATAGTCTCGACCGGCGAGCAGGTGACGACCGGCTTGCTCGCACTCGCACTACGCCGCATCGGCATCCCCGCGCGCTCGTGGCAGAATTGGCAAATTCCATTCCGCACCGACGACGCGCACTCCAAAGCGCGCATCTTTGAAATCGAAGAAAGCGAACTGGGCGCATCGATGGATGCGGGTGTCGTCGCGGTGATCCCAGGCTTCCAGGGCGTCACGGACGATCGCCGCATCACCACACTTGGCCGTGGGGGGTCGGATACGTCAGCTGTGGCGGTGGCGGCGGCACTGAAGGCGGAGCGCTGCGACATCTACACAGACGTCGACGGCGTCTACACGACCGATCCGCGCATCGTGCCAAAGGCGCAGCGCTTGGAGAAAATCTCCTACGAAGAAATGCTGGAGATGGCCTCGCTTGGCGCCAAGGTGCTGCAGACGCGCTCCGTTGAATTGGCCTTCGCGCATCGTGTGCCGGTGCGTGTGCTGTCGAGTTTTGTTGAGCCGGGCGAACCGAACCCCGGCACGTTGGTTTGCCCCGAGGAAGAGATCGTGGAAAAGCAGGTTGTTTCCGGTGTCGCCTATTCGCGCGATGAAGCGAAGGTCACGTTGCTGGGCGTGGAAGACCACCCTGGCGTCGCCGCCGAGATTTTCGACGCGCTCGCGAACGCCAACATCAATGTCGATATGATCGTCCAAAGTGAAGCGCGCCAGGAAGGCCGTCAGAACATCCTGTTCACGTGCCCGGAACGTGAAGCTGCTCGCGCAGCCGAAACAATCGAAGCCATTAAAGGCAAGATTGGCGTGGACGAAATCCATATTCGTCGCGATGTGGCCAAAGTCTCCGTTATAGGCATCGGCATGCGCTCTCAGGTGGGGGTGGCGAAAACCATGTTCGCCGCGCTTGCGCAAAAGGGCATCAATATCGAGGCGATCGCCACTTCGGAGATCAAAATCTCCGTGCTGATTGACGCTGCGTATACGGAACTTGCAGTCAGGGCGCTGCACACGGCCTATGGTCTGGACGCTGCGTAAGCGGCGACCATGAAAAGCGGAGGAAGCGCGGATCGCGATGGTTGGTCCGGCAAATGTCGGCGGGTCCCGGATCCTGCTGCGCAAGCTGCGGGAGATCATGGAGACCGGCGGTGTGGCGCAAGAACGCCTCGACCGCCTCGTGGCGATGATTGCATCGACCATGGTAGCGGACGTGTGCTCGATCTACCTGACACGCGGCGCGGTCCACGAACTCTTCGCCACGGAAGGTCTGAAGCCAGAAGCTGTGCACCGCACCCGACTGAAGCACGGCGAAGGTCTGGTCGGCTTGGTGGCTGAAACCGCGCAACCGCTCAACATCGCTGACGCACCGCATCACGAGCGCTTCTCGTATCGCCCCGAAACCGGCGAAGACCCCTACAACGCCTTCCTCGGTGTGCCGATCGTCCGCTCCGAGCGCACGTTCGGTGTGCTCGTCGTGCAAAACCGCGCCTCGCGCATTTACGGCGAAGACGAAGTCGAGGCGTTGCAAACCATCGCCATGGTGCTCGCGGAAATGGTCGCCTCTGGCGCCTTCGGCGATCTCTCCGGGCTCGCCGACGTCGAAGCGCGCGCCAGCCGTCCGGAATTGCTCAACGGCCGTGCATTCTCCGATGGTTTGGCGATTGGCACCGTTGTCCTGCACGAGCCACACGCACCACTCGGCCGTGTGATCGCCGACGATCCCGTCAAAGAAGAGCAGCGCCTCGATGCAGCGCTCATCCAAGTCCGCACCACGCTGCAGGAAATGCTCGACGGCGATCCAGGCCGGATCTCGGGCGTGTCCCGCGAAGTGCTGGAAATGTTTCTCATGCTCGCCAACGATCCGAGCTGGGAGACCAAGCTGAAGCACGGCGTCCGCGCTGGCCTCTCGGCGGATGCGGCGGTTGAACGTATCCGGGGCGAACACCGCGCCAAGTTCAACAAAACCCGCGATCCCTACCTGCGCGAGCGCCTGCACGACCTCGAAGACCTCGATAACCGGCTGCTCCGCGCGCTCGCGGGGGTCGATGGCGCGCCCAAGCAGGAAATGCCCGCCGACGCCGTGTTGGTGGCCCGCGAACTGGGCCCCGCCGAATTGCTGGATTATGGCGCTGAGCGTTTAAAGGGCTTGGCGCTGGAGGAGGGCGGCGCAACCGCCCACGCCGCTATCGTGGCGCGCGCGCTTGGTATTCCGATGGTTGGCCTGCTGCCGGGGTTACTCTCACGCGTGGAAGCTGGCGACGCCATCATCCTCGACGGTGAGCGCGGCGAGGTGCGCCTGCGCCCCGAAGAGGCGGTGGTCTCGGCCTACCAAGAGCGCATTCAGTTCCGCACCGCCCGCGCCGCCGAATTCGCCCGCATCAAAGATACGCCCGCCATCACGCAGGACGGCGCGCAAATCACGCTGCTGCTCAACGCCGGTCTCGCCCTCGACGTGCACCATCTCGACGAAGTCGGCGCCGAAGGCATCGGTCTTTTCCGGACCGAATTTCAATTCATGGTCTCCGAGACGCTGCCGCGGCTTGAGAGCCAGACTTTGCTCTACCGCGACGTGCTCGAAACCGCCGACCAGCGCCCCGTCACTTTTCGCACGCTCGATCTCGGCGGCGACAAGGTGTTGCCATACGTCACCGCCGAGCGCGAAGAGAACCCGGCCCTCGGCTGGCGCGCCGTCCGCATCGGCCTCGATCGGCCAGCTTTGCTGCGCTACCAGCTCCGCGCCCTGATCAGCGCCGCCGCCGGCCGTCGTCTTCGGGTCATGTTTCCACTCGTCACACTGATCGCCGAATTCGACGCGGCGCGCGCCTTGGTCGATCGCGAACTCGAATGGGCGCGCAAGCATGGCCGCGAGCTGCCAGCGCAGATCGAAGTCGGCGTGATGGTGGAAGCGCCGGCTCTGGCCTGGAGCATACCCGCGCTCAAAGGCCGCGCAGACTTCCTGTCGATCGGCACCAACGATCTTATGCAGTATTTTTTCGCCGCCGATCGCGGCAATGCGCGCGTTTCGGATCGCTACGACATCTTGAGCCCGCCCGCGCTGCGTTTGCTCAAGCAAATCCGCGAAGACGCCGACGCGGCCAATCTGCAAATCTCGATCTGCGGCGAAGCCGCGGGCCGCCCGCTCGAAGCTTTGGCGTTTACCGCGTTGGGCTATCGGCGTTTGTCGATGCCCGCGTCCGGCGTCGGTCCTGTGAAGCGCTTGGTGCTTTCGCTTAACGCGCGCGAAGCAGCGGAGGCGGTGTCGCCCTTGTTGCACTCTGACGTGCCGTCGGTGCGTGCTGAACTCACATCTATTGCAGCGGCGCACGCCTGGGCGCTGTGATCTGGCGCTTAACGCCGTTGAGCCGTGTACGATTCGCGATTAGCTTTAACACTGGCTCAAAATTTGCCTTCTACGACGTGTGGTCTCCGAGGAGGGGCCGTCGACATAATGCTCCAGCCAACGCCCACCGATCCGCAATCCGCGACCGAAACGGTCGAAGGCCGTGCGCAGCGCCAGACGCCAGTCGGGCCGCCGCCGCAGCTCGATCCGGCTTGGCGCGCAGGCCGCAAGCTTTCGGAAGCGCGCCGTCAACGTGGCTGGTCGCTGGACGAGGTCGCCGACCGCATCCGCATTCGTCGTGAATTCCTCGAGGCGCTCGAGGACATGAACGTCAAATTGCTGCCGGGCAAAGCCTATGCGCTGGCGTTCTTGCGCTCCTATGCGCGCGAACTCGGCATCGACGAAAAGGCCATTATTGACCAATTCCAGGACGAATCCGCGCTGACGCGCGAGGACGCCCAAAAGCAGGTCCGCAACCCGACATCGAAACCGCGCCGCGAACGCCCCTGGATGGCTGCTGCAGGCCTCGTCGTCGTCGCCGCGCTCTTCGTCGGTTGGCGCGCTCTGGAGCAGGGCGGCGCAGACCAGGCGGCGGAAGCGCCGACCGTTGGCGCACCGAGCGTCGCCGCCACGCCAGCCTCTACGGGCGCGATAACCGCCCGCGTGGTTGAAATTCGTGCGGTATCCGAGGCTTGGCTGGAAGCGCGCGGCCCGGACGGAACCGTGTTCCTTTCCCGAACCCTGCAGCCAGGCGACGTGTATCGTCCTGATGCAAGCCCAGGCTGGACGCTCCACGCCCGCGACGGCGGCGCCTTCGAGCTCTACGTAAACGGCGCGTCGGCCGGCCTGCTGGGAACCGCCGGCATGCCGGTGCTCGGCCGCTCGATCGATGAAATTCAGCCGTTGGCGCAGGCGCAATTGGCCACCCCGCGCAGCTAAAGCCGCAGCCGGCGGGACTGTTAGAGCGCCCCCGGGCGCGCTATCTCCGGCTGGAAAGGATCAGCTCTCATGGACGGCGCAGCCGGCGACCTGCACCACATCCGCCCCTGGCGGCGGATCGAGCGCCGCCGCTCGCGCAAAATCCGCGTGGGTAGCGTTGAGATCGGCGGCGACGCCCCGATCGCGGTCCAGTCGATGACGAACACGCTGACCTCGGATGCGGCGGCGACGATCGATCAGATACGCCAACTTGAAGAAGCCGGCGCCGACATCGTCCGCGTCTCGTGCCCCGATGAAGATTCCACCGCCGCGTTCGCCAAGATCGCACGCGAAGCCAAAGTGCCGTTGGTCGCGGATATCCACTTCCACTATCGCCGGGGCATCGAAGCGGCTGCTGCTGGCGCTGCGTGCTTGCGTATCAATCCCGGCAATATCGGCAACGCCCAGCGCGTGAAGGACGTCGTGCAAGCCGCGAAAGATCACGGCTGTTCGATCCGCATCGGCGTGAACGCCGGCTCACTCGAACAACACCTCTTGGAAAAGTACGGCGAGCCGTGCCCGGAGGCGATGGTCGAAAGCGCGCTTTATCACGCCGCTCTGCTCGAAGAGCACGACTTCCGCGAGTACAAAATCAGCGTGAAAGCGTCGGACGTGTTTCTCACCGTCGCCGCGTATCAAGCGCTGGCCGAGGCCACGGATGCGCCGCTGCATCTCGGCGTCACTGAAGCGGGCGCATTGCGCAGCGGGACGGTGAAGTCTTCTGTCGCTATGGGCTCACTGCTCTGGGCCGGCATCGGCGACACGATCCGCGTCTCGCTCGCCGCTGATCCGGTGGAAGAGATCAAGGTCGGCCACGACCTGCTCAAATCCATGGGCCTGCGCCAGCGCGGCGTCACCATCATCGCGTGCCCTTCGTGCGCGCGTCAGGGCTTCAACGTCATCAAGACGGTGGACGAACTTGAGGCGCGTCTGGCGCATATCGCCGAGCCGATCACGCTCTCGATCATCGGCTGCGTCGTGAACGGGCCGGGCGAGGCGCTGATGACCGATCTCGGCTTCACCGGCGGCGGCAAGGGCGCCGGCATGGTCTATGTCGCCGGCAAGCCGGACCATAAGGTCGACAATGTCGAGATGATCGACCATATCGTTGGCTTGGTCGAAGATCGGGCCCAGACGATGCGCGCGAACGCGCCGGCGAAGGATTGAGCGATGCTGCAGCGCCACCTGCAGGATACGTACGAATATTTGTTCGATACAGCGCATAATGCGCTGAAGGCGGGCGGCTCATTCGCGCCGTTCGGCGCCGGCATTCGCAAGACTGGCGAGCAAATCCATACCAATGTCGATCTGCCGATCGAGAAGTCCGCGCCGTCAGATCACATCTCCGGCCTCATTGCGGGCTTCCGTAAGGATGAGGAAGAGAATGGCCTGATCGCCGCCGGCCTCGTGTTCGACGGGCGCGCCCGCAGCGATGATGCGGCGGCACTCTGCTTCCATATCGAAGCGGCCAACGGCAGCGCGGTTGAGGTGATCGTGCCGTACCAGCGCGCCGAAGGCGCGATCGCTTTCGCGGAACCACAAATCACGGCGGTGCACGCCGAAATTTTCACCGACGTGATGTAGCTCAGTTCAATGTCTGATTATGCGCGTTTGGAACGCCGCCTCGATCAGGCGGTCGACCGCTTCGAGCGTATCGAGGCGCGTCTAGGTGCTGCCACCGACGGCGCCGAGATCGTCAAGCTGGGCCAAGAACACGCCGAGCTCAAGCCGCTGATCGAAGCTATCGCGGCCGTGAAGGCCAAGCGCAAGGAATTTGCCGACCTTGAAGAGATGGCCAAGGACGGCGGTGATCTCGCCGACGTCGTGGCTGAAGAGCTCAACGCCGTGCGCGAAGCGTTGCCGGAGCTGGAGCGCGCGGCGCTGCTTCTGCTCGCGCCGAAGGACAAGGACGAAAGCGCCTCCGCCGTGCTCGAGATTCGCGCCGGCACGGGCGGCGAAGAAGCCGCGCTCTTCGCCGGCGATTTGCTGCGCATGTATCAGCGCTACGCCAGCCGCCGTGGTTGGCGCTTCGAGCTTGAGGACATTTCCGACACCGGTATTGGCGGCGTGAAAGAAGCCGTCGCCAGCGTCACCGGCAAAGGCGTATTCGGCCGTTTGCGCTTTGAGAGCGGTGTGCATCGTGTGCAGCGCGTGCCGGAAACCGAAGCCGGCGGGCGCATCCACACCTCAGCCGCGACCGTCGCCGTGTTGCCGCAGCCAGAGGGCGACATCGATATCGTCATCGACGATAAAGACCTTCGCATCGATACGATGCGCTCGTCGGGCGCTGGCGGTCAGCACGTGAACAAAACCGATTCCGCCGTCCGCATCACGCACTTGCCCACAGGCATCGTCGTCATCAGCCAATTGAAGTCGCAGCATCAAAACCGCGCGCAGGGCATGATGATGTTGAAAACGAAACTCTACGACCGCGAACGTGAAATGCGCGACGCCACGCGTGCGGCCGAACGCAAAGGCCAAATCGGTTCGGGCGATCGCTCTGAGCGCATCCGCACCTACAATTTTCCGCAAGGCCGTGTGACCGACCATCGGATCAATCTGACGCTCTACAATTTGCCCGAAGTGATCGAAGGCGCGCTTGATCCCATTCTCGATGCGCTCGCCGCCGAGCATCAGGCGCAGAAGCTCGCAGCGCTGGAGGGCGACGAATGAGCGAAACGCTGGTCTCACTCTGGACCGACGCGCGCCGTCGCCTTGAAGCGGCCGGCGTAGATTCGCCCGTCATCGATGCGCGTTTGTTGCTCGAAGCAGGCGCTGGCGTCGGTCGTGTTGATATCGTCACCGATCCGCGCCGGCCGGTGAGCGCCGCGCAAGCCGCCGCCGTCGAAGCGCTGGTGCGTCGGCGCGAAGCACGCGAGCCAATCGGGCATATCCTTGGCCACAAGGGCTTCTGGACGCTTGATTTCACCGTCAATGCCGACGTGCTCTCGCCACGGCCTGAAACTGAGCATCTCGTCGAAGTGGCGATGGAGACGCTGCCGAAAGGTTGGCCGGCGCGCATCCTTGATCTCGGCGTCGGCTCAGGCGCCATCTTGCTGTCTGTGCTTTCCGAGCGCCCGGAATCCACCGGGATCGGAATCGACACCAGCGAGGCTGCACTCGCGGTCGCCCGCGCCAACGCCCAGCGTCTCGGACTCAGCGATCGCGCGACCATACAAAGCGGCGATTGGAGCGAGGGCCTCGAAGGCCCGTTCGACCTGATCCTCTCCAACCCGCCCTATATCCCTAGCGCCGACATCGAAGGCCTCGATCCCGAGGTGGCCAAGTGGGAGCCCCGCCTGGCGCTCGATGGCGGGCCGGACGGGCTCGACCCGTACCGCCGTATCATCGCCGACCTGCCGCGCCTCCTGGCCCCCACCGGCGCGTTCGCCTTCGAGGTGGGGAAAGGGCAGGCGGAGGCGGTCCGCGCCCTGGCCGAGGCGCAAGGCTTAACCACAAGCACACCCCGTCTGGACCTTGCCGGCATCCCGCGCGTTGTCGCGGGCAAACGTGCGGCATGAGAGGCAGACACTGAAAAAGGCCTTGGAACGTTCCGGATCAGGCATTACGTTTGCTCTCGGAATCGATTGCCAGCGGGGTTCAGGGGGCTGAACCGGTAGCGATTTCAGGCAGGCGCGCAGACGCCGCAGCTTCCTCAGCAAGAGGTCAGAAAAGGACGCGGCGCGATCGCCGGGCGAGATACCCAAAGCTAGGCGAATAGCGACACAGGCGGGCGCAGGCTCATGGAGCCAGGCGCCGACAGCGATAACAACGGACCACAATAACGATGGTGCACTTTTGATGAAGCGTCAGCGAGGCCGCGGTCGTAAACCCGGCGGCGGTCATCACCACGGCGGCGGCGGTGGTGGCGGAAATTTCCATCCCAATCGGTCGATGGAGAGCAACGGCCCCGAGGGCGGAAAGGTGCGTGGCAACGCGTCTTTGATCCTGGAGCGCTATTTACAGCTTGCGCGTGACGCGGCGTCTTCGGGCGACCGCGTGCTCAGCGAAAATTATATGCAGCACGCCGATCACTATTTCCGGCTTGTGCGCCAGATGCAGCCCGCGGTGCCGGTGCAGCAAGTGAACAACGATCGCTTCGAGAACGATTACGAAAGCGATGAAGACGGCGGTGAAGCCGGCGGCGAGGGCGAAGCTCACGCAGCTGAGGGCGGCGGCGAACAGCCAGACGCAGACTTCCCGCAAGGCGAACGCCAGCAACACTTCGATCGGGGTGATCGCAGTGGCGAGCGCGGCGGAGACGGCGACTTCCGTCGTGGCCGCAACAATCGCAACCGTCGCAACCGCTTCCGCTCTGAAGGCGGTGAAGGCGGCGGCGAGCACCACGAAGGCCGCGAGCCGCGTGAAGCCCGCGAACCGCGCGAGCCTCGTGAACCACGCGAGGATGGCGGCGAAATGCGTTCAGAGCGCAGCGAAGGCGGCGAGCGTCCAGAGCGCGCCGAACGCCAAGAACGTAGCGAACGTCCGCCGCGCCGCGAGCGCCAGCCGCGCGAACCGCGCGCTGACAATGGCGGTGAGCAAGCCGGCCCGGAGGGTTTCTCCAACGGCCCGCGTCCGGCGTTCTTGCGTTCGGAATAGAGCGAGCGCCTAAGGCACAAATGAAAAGCGCGGGTCCGAAAGGCCCGCGCTTTTGCTTTTATCGCTTTGAGCTCGGCGGCCGTGGCGGCCCAGCCAAGCGGCGTTCGAGATATTCGCGCGCGTGCTTCTCGACGTCGGCCAAGTGATCCTGGCCCGGCTCGCGCCCACGGAAGAAGTGGTCGGCGCCTTCAACGATCGCGGCGTCGACCTTGATGTTCTTCTGCGTACGGATGCGGCTGATCACGCGCTCCATATCCGGCGCCGTCGTGACGCTGTCGCGCGTGCCGTAAATCATGACGCCCGACGCCGGGCAGGGCGCGAGGAATGAGAGGTCGTAATGGTTCGCCGGCGGCGCGACCGCGATGAAGCCGTCGATCTCCGGCCGGCGCATCAACAATTGCAGACCGATCCACGCGCCAAACGAATAGCCGCCCACCCAGCACTGCTCGGCGTTGGGATTCATGCTCTGCAGATAATCGAGCGCGGAGGCGGCGTCGGAAAGCTCGCCCATGCCGTTGTCGAACACGCCCTGCGAACGGCCAATGCCGCGGAAATTGAAGCGCAGAACGCCAAAGCCCTTATCGGCAAAGAGCTTATAGAGCTGGACGGTAACCCGATCCTGCATCGAACCGCCGGCGCGGGGGTGGCCGTGTAGGATGAGCGCGATCGGCGCGCCTTCCTTCGGGGGTTCCTGGTAGCGGCCTTCAACACGCCCTGCGGCGCCCGGGAAAATCACTTCTGGCATTCACGACCCCAGCCTGCAGACCCCAACGGAATCAGCGGCAAATTCTTGACCAAAATACTCAGGTATCCTAGCTATGCACTAGGACAAGGACCCGGAAGCACATCTTGGGTCCGACCCCGCAAGGGGGCGCCTTCTAGCACATGAATTTGGGGACGTGCGAGGGCGCGGGAAGGGATTGCTATGCGTTTAACCTCAAAAGGTCGGTACGCGGTCATGGCGATGGCCGATCTGGCGCTTCACGGCGGCTCCGACCGCGCCGTGCCGCTGCAGGAAGTGGCGCGCCGCCAAGAGATTTCGCTCTCCTACCTTGAGCAATTGTTCGCGCGCATGCGCAAGGCTGGCTTGGTGTCCGGCGTGCGCGGTCCGGGCGGCGGCTATCGCTTGGCCAAGGCCGCCAATGAAACGACGGTCGCGGCGATCATCGAGGCGGTGAACGAACCGATCAAAGCCACGCGCTGCGACGAAGCTTCGACAAAAAGCTGCCTCGGTCGGCAGGGCCGCTGCATCGCGCACGGCCTATGGGCCGAGATGGGCGCGCGCATTCAACACTTCCTCGCCGCGGTGACGTTGGCGGACGTGTTGGAGCAACGCTTCGACGGCGACGCACGCGTGGCCGCGGAATAGCCATGATGACGAAGACGCCGATCTATTGCGATTACAACGCCGGTGCGCCTGTGCGCGCTGAAGCGGCGGTCGCGATGTCGCGCGCGTTGGCGCAGGGCGGCAATCCGTCATCGGTGCACAGCTTCGGCCGCCGCGCAAAGGCGCTGGTGGAAGATGCGCGCGAGAAGATTGCGAACGCGGTTGAAGCGCGTGCCGAGAATGTCGTGTTCACGTCGGGCGCCACGGACGCCCTACACTTGGCGCTGACTAGCGCCGGCGCAGCTGCGCTGATCATCTCGGCCGTTGAGCACGATGCCGTCTTCGAGCACGCGACGCGCGCATTGCAAACTCAATGTATCGCACCCGTGAACGTAAATGGCGTCATCGATCTCGACGCGTTCGCGACGCTCTTGGCCGATGCGCCGAAGCCCACGTTGCTCGCGATCCAACTCGCGAACAATGAAACCGGCGTGATTCAGCCGATCGCCAAGATCGCAACACTCGCACGCGAACACGGTGCGCTTCTGTTGGTGGACGCCGCCCAGGGTCTGGGCCGCATTCCCCTCAGCATCGCCGATCTCGACGCCACCTATCTCGTGATCTCTAGTCACAAGCTCGGCGGACCCACCGGCGCCGGCGCGCTTGTGCTTGCGCCGGGCGCGCCGTTCGTCACCACGCGCTTTGGCGGTGGGCAGGAGCGTGGTCGTCGTCCTGGTACGGAAAACAGCGCAGCACTCGTCGGCTTCGGCGTCGCCGTTGAATGGGCCGAGCGCGAACGCGCGAGTGAAGCGCCGCGCCTCGCCGCCATGCGCGATCGTTTTGAAGCTGGCTTGCCGACCGACGCCGTGATCTTCGGCAAGAGCGCGCCGCGTTTGCCGAACACCTCCAATTTCGCTTTGCCAGGTTTGGCTGCCGAAACCGCAGTTATCGCCATGGATCTGGAAGGCATCGCGATCAGCTCTGGCGCTGCATGCTCCTCCGGCAAAGTGCGCTCCAGCCGCGTGCTTGCGGCGATGGGTGCGCCGCCCGATCTCGCCAAAGCCGCGCTGCGCGTCAGCTTCGGCCATGAATCAAAGGAAACCGACGTGGACGAAGCGCTGCATGCGCTAAATAAGATCGCCGCCCGTCGCGCGCTCAAGGGAGCGGCGTGATGAGTGCTGTGAAGGAAAGCATCGACAAGGGTACGGTCGAAGCCGCGCGCGCACTCGAATCCGAGAAATACAAGCACGGCTTTGTCACTGAGCTTGAGCAGGAACTCGCGCCGCCCGGCCTTAACGAAGAGATCGTCCGCTACATCTCGGCCAAGAAAGCCGAGCCGGACTGGATGCTGCAATGGCGCCTCGAAGCCTTCCAGCGTTGGCAAACGATGGAAGAGCCGAACTGGGCGCTCGTAAATTATCCGCCAATCGACTACCAAGCCGCGCGCTATTACGCGGCGCCGAAAAGCGGCGCGAAATACAAGAGCCTCGACGACATCGATCCCGAAATTCTCGAGACCTACAAGAAACTCGGCATTCCGTTGAAGGAAGCCGAGGTGCTCCTCGGTGTCGAAGGCGCGCCGCGCGTGGCCGTGGACGCCGTATTCGACAGCGTCTCCGTGGTCACCACCTTCAAAGATGAACTTGCCAAGGCTGGCGTCATCTTCTGCCCGATGAGCGAAGCGGTGCGCGAGCATCCGGAACTGGTTAAGAAGTATCTGGGCTCGGTGGTGCCGACGACCGACAATTTCTTCGCCACCTTGAACAGCGCCGTCTTCTCCGACGGCTCGTTCGTCTATGTGCCGCCCGGTGTGCGCTGCCCGATGGAGCTCAGCACCTATTTCCGCATGAACGCGGAAGGCACTGGCCAGTTCGAGCGCACGCTGATCATCGCCGACAAGGGCGCTTACGTCTCGTATCTTGAAGGCTGCACCGCACCGATGCGCGATGAAAACCAGCTGCACGCCGCCGTGGTCGAACTCGTCGCGATGGACGACGCCGAGATCAAATATTCCACCGTACAGAATTGGTGGCCGGGCGATTCAGACGGCAAAGGCGGCATCTACAATTTCGTCACCAAGCGTGGCGATTGCCGCGGCCCACGCTCCAAGATCAGCTGGACGCAAGTGGAGACTGGCTCCGCGATCACCTGGAAATATCCAAGCTGCATTCTGCGCGGCGACGACAGCGTCGGCGAGTTCTATTCGATTGCCGTTACCAACGGCCGCCAACAAGCCGACACCGGCACCAAGATGGTGCACCTAGGCCGGAACACGCGCTCGCGCATCATCTCCAAAGGTATCAGCGCCGGGCGCTCGTCCAACGCCTATCGCGGGCTTGTCAGCGCACACGCCAAAGCCAAAGGCGCGCGCAATTTCACGCAATGCGACTCGCTGCTGATCGGCGATCAATGCGCCGCGCACACGGTGCCCTATGTCGAGACGCGCACGCCCGACGCGCAATTCGAGCACGAAGCGACGACGACGAAACTCTCGGACGATCAGCTCTTCTACCTCCGCGCGCGCGGTATTCCGGAGGAGGAGGCTGTCGCGCTGCTCGTGAACGGTTTCGTCCGCGATGTGCTGCAAAAGCTGCCGATGGAATTCGCGGTTGAGGCACAGAAGCTGCTGGAAGTGAGCCTTGAGGGGAGCGTGGGCTGATGCGGGTGCGTGATTTGGCTTTGGCGCTGTGTGTGCTGGCGCTCGCCGCGTGCGGTCAGCCGACACAAGATGAGGCTGGCTATGAAACCGGCTCCAGCGCACCGATCCTTGATGCTGAAAACGATGCTGATCAGAGCGTCGAACTCGAACCAGTCGATCCACTGTTGGTCGCCGCGCCGCCTGAAGATTTCGTTGCTATCGAGCCGAGCGAAGTCGGTGTCTTCGGTGCGCCAACGATCATGGATTCCATCCACGACCTGGTATCCGGCGAAGCGCTGGAAGGCGAAGCGTCCGTCAGCCTCACCATCCGCGAGGAGGGCGACATCGCAGTCGTCGATATCGTGCGCGACAATATCCCGGAGGATTCCGTCGCCGCCGGCCACGTCCGCGTCGAGTTTCGCCGCGAGCCAGAAGGCTGGTTCCCGACCAACGCCTATCGCCGCTGGATGTGCCGCCGTGGCTCACACGCCAATCAATGGAGTAAGGAGCTGTGCGAATGATGCGCGCACTGGTCCTGACGATCGCTCTCGCCGCCTGTGCGCAGAATGCGCCAGTGGAGACGACGCAAGCCTGCGCCGATCTTGAATTCACCGGCGAATACGTGGAGCAGAGCTGCACCATCGTGGCCAACGATGAGACATTGCTCGTGCGCTACTCGCCAGTCACCGCAGGCGCGGCAGGTGGCGCAGTGTCCGTCGATGTGCTCGGCGAGAACGGCGCCGTGCTGCAAACCATGCTGGAAAGCGACGTCTCCCAATATCTGCCGCCGAGCGTGCAGGACGTGGACGGCGACGGTCGCGGCGACATCTTGCTCGCCCGTGAACGCGGCAACGTGAATACGGCGAGCGGCGTCTGGATCTTTAACGGCGACGCTGGCGCCTATCGCCGCGTCGGCGAGATCAGCGGCGTCGAAATCGCCAACACCGCCGACGGCTACGTCGCCGTGCCCGCGCGTTCGAGCGCTGCCGCCTGGAACGTCGCCTTCTACCAACTCGACGCGGATGGCTTGCATATGCTGGCCAGCGTCAATGTGGAGGGCGAAGAGCTTGCCGGCGGCCAAATCCGCTCGACCTGCTCGCTGCTCGATGCGCCCGGCATTGCCCGCATCAATCTCGGCGCCGCCGAGGCCGAAGCCAAATTCTGCGCCGAACCGGCCGCTCAGGTGTTTGCGCAATGACGAAGGCCAAAGCCAAACAATATTGGTTTGCCCGCCGCTTTCCGATCGGCAATCCACGCTCTGGTCTCGCGCCGGTGCACTGGAAAGGCTGGATGTGCAGCCTCATCTTCGTCGGGGTGATGCTCCTCGGCGCAGGTTTCTTTGCCTATTTCGCGATGCGCGATGAATTCCCGCATGGCGTGGCCATCTTTGCCGTTCTGGCCATCGTCGGCGGCGGCTGGTTCATCCTCGTATCGCAAGCGAACGCGGATCGCATTCATACGGTCGAAGACTACAAAAGAGAGAAGACGCGTGTTTGAAGTGAAAGATCTGCACGTCGATGTCGGCGGCGCCGAGATCATTAAGGGGCTCACGCTGAGCGTCCCGGCCGGGCAAACGCACGCCATCATGGGCCCGAACGGCGCCGGCAAATCCACGCTCGCTTACGCGCTCTCTGGCCGCGATGGCTACGAGGTGAAGAGCGGCACGGCCACGCTGGACGGTGCGGACTTGCTCGCGTTGGAGCCGGAAGAACGCGCCGCGGCCGGTCTCTTCCTCTCGTTCCAGTATCCAGTCGAAATCCCCGGCCTCTCGGTGATCGCGTTCCTTAAGGCCGCGCTCAACGCGCAGCGCAAGGCCAAGGGTCTCGACCCAATGCCTGCGCCGGAGCTGCTGAAGCTGATGCGCGCGAAGGCCGAGGCGTTGAAGATCGACCAGGAGATGCTCAAGCGGCCGCTGAATGTCGGCTTTTCCGGCGGCGAAAAGAAGCGCTTCGAGGCGCTGCAAATGGCGGTGCTGCAGCCGCGCTTTGCCATTCTGGATGAAACCGATTCCGGCCTCGACATCGATGCGCTGCGCATCGTCTCGGAGAATGTGAACGCACTGCGCGCGCCCGATCGCGGCTTGCTTGTGATCACGCACTATCAGCGCCTGCTCGACTACATCAAACCCGATCGCGTCCACGTGCTCGCACGCGGCCGCATCGTCGACAGCGGCGGCCCGGAGCTGGCGCTCACATTGGAGCGCGAAGGCTACGACAAATATCTGAAGGCAGCGGCGTGAGCGTGGCTGCGCTGCTCCCCACGCGCCGCGTTGAGGCGTGGAAATATTCCGACCTGCGCGCGGCGCTGGGCCACCAACAACTCGTGCTGCGCGAAGGCCGCGACATCATCGAGCAATTGGCGCCAGGAACGCAGCGCCTCGACGTGCCTGCCGGCGAAGAACGGCTGGTCGTTGAACGCATGGACGACGCCAGCCATCTCGACGCACGGGCCTTCGAGTTCTCGGTATCGGAAGGCGCGACATTGACCCGCGTCTTGATCCAATCGGGCGCAGCGACACCGCTTGCCATTGCGCGCGTGCGGTTGGCGAAACGCGCGACCTTGCGCCAGTTCATACTCGCCGAAGGCGGGAAACTCGCTCGGCTTGAGACGCACGTCGACGTCGAAGGCGAGAGCGCTCATGTCGAACTGAATGGCGTCTATATGACGGGCGCTGGTCGTCACGCCGATCTTACCTCAATCATCAATCACCACGTGGCCAATTGCGAAACGCGCCAGCTGATCAAAGGCGTCGCGCACAAAGGCGGACGCGGCGTGTTTCAGGGCAAGATTGTCGTCGCCAAGGGCGCGCAGAAGACGGACGCGCGCCAGTATCATCACGGCATGTTGCTGCAAGAGGGCGCAGAGATCTTCGCCAAGCCGGAACTCATGATCCATGCCGACGACGTGCAATGCGCGCATGGCAACACCGCTGGCGGCCTCGATGAACGTGCGCTCTTCTACATGCGCTCGCGCGGCGTGCCCGAAATGGAAGCGCGCGCGCTGTTGATTGAGAGTTTTCTGGTGGAAGCGATTCCAACCGGGTTGCCGGAAGAGTTGCACAACGAATTGGTCGATCGCATCCGCGCCTGGCTCGCTGGAGGCGCTACATGAACGCACCAATGATCAAACGCCCGTTCAACATTGACGCAATCCGTGCCGAATTCCCGATCCTCGCTCGGGAAATAAACGGCCGGCCGCTCGTCTATCTCGACAACGCCGCCAGCGCGCAGAAGCCGGAAGCGGTGATTGAAGCGATGGCGGCCGCTATGCGCGGTTCGTACGCCAACGTTCATCGCGGCTTGCACGCGCTCGCCAACGAAACCACGGAAGCGTTCGAAGCAGCGCGCGCGGCGATCGCGCGCCTGCTCAATGCGCCGAGCCCGCAGAACATCGTCTTCACCAAGAGCGGCACGCATGCGATCAACATCGTCGCCGCTGGGCTAGATATCGAAGCCGGCGATGAGATCATCGTCTCCGTCATGGAGCACCACGCCAACATCGTGCCGTGGCATTTCCTGCGCGAGCGCAAAGGCGCGGTGCTCAAATGGCTCGATATCGACAACGACGGCGGCATCGATCTGGCCGCACTCGACGCGCTGATCGGCCCGCGCACCAAGATGGTCGCGATCACCCATATGTCGAACGTGCTCGGCGCCAAGACGCCAGCGGCGGACATTGTCCGCGTCGCGCGCGCCAAGGGCGCGCCGGTGCTGCTCGATGGCTGCCAAGCGGTCGTGCACGGAAGCGTCGATGTGCAAGCGCTCGACGTCGATTTTTACGCGTTCACCGGCCACAAACTTTATGGCCCCACCGGCATCGGCGCGCTCTACGGCAAGATAGAGCGGCTCGAAGCGCTGCCGCCGTTCGAGGGTGGGGGCGAGATGATCGATATCGTTGAGCAGGGCCGCATCACCTACAACGAGCCGCCACATCGCTTCGAAGCCGGCACGCCGCCGATCCTTGAAGCCATTGGCCTGAAAGCGGCGATCGAATGGTGGGAAGCGCAAGACCGCGCCGCCATCGAAGCGCACGAGGCCGCACTCCGCGACCGCGCGATGGCGGGCCTACGGGAACTCAATTGGATAAAATTGCACGGCTCGGCGGCTGACAAAGGCGCCATAGTGGCTTTTTCCGTCGAGGGCGCGCACCCACATGATGTGGCGCAGATCCTCGACCGCCAGGGTGTTGCGGTGCGCGCTGGCCACCATTGCGCGCAGCCGCTCATGAAGCGTCTTGGCGTCACCGCGACCGCGCGGGCGAGTTTTGCATGCTACAATCGGCTCGAAGAGGTCGATGCGTTAATCGGAGCGCTGCACAAAGCGCGCAAGCTTCTGGGTTAGGACGATGGACGGCGAAACCTCCACCACGGCGCTGCCGCAGGCAGAATTGGACCGCATCACCGATGATCTGGTGGCGCAGTTCAAAACCGTGTTCGACCCGGAAATCCCGGTCGACATTTACGAGCTCGGCCTGATCTACAAAGTCGATATCAACGACGACGCGCATGTCGATATCGAGATGACGCTGACCGCGCCGGGCTGCCCGGTCGCTGGGGAAATGCCGGGCTGGGTAGAGTCGGCGGCGCGCAAAGTTGCTGGTGTGAAATCGGCGCGCGTGAACCTTGTGTTCGATCCGCCGTGGACGCCCGCGCGCATGAGCGACGAAGCCAAACTCGAACTGAATATGTTGTGATCCGATGAGCCGCAGACCCCGCCCCAAGATCGTAACTCTGACCGACGCCGCAGCGACGCGCGTGCAAGAGATCATCGCCAAAGGCGATAAGCCGTATCTGCGTGTCGGCGTCGTCAATGGCGGTTGCGCCGGCATGGAATACAAACTCGACTACGCCGAAGCGCCTGAGCAATTCGACGAGCTTGTTGAAGACAAAGGCGTGCGCATTCTTGTGAAGGCCGACGCTGTGCTCTTTCTGCTGGGCTCTGTGATCGATTACGAGACGACGCGGCTCGCCTCAAAATTCGTCTTCCGCAATCCGAACCAGACCGACGCCTGTGGCTGCGGGGAGAGCGTCACGATCGTGCCGGCGACGGAAGAAGCTTAAGCGCCGATGAGCGCCAGCTTCAACGATTTCGTGCGGGAGCTGTTCGCTGGCTTGGGCGAAGTCCAGATCAAGCGCATGTTTGGCGGCGCTGGCGTTTACGTTGGTGGCCTCATGTTTGCGCTGCTCGCCGACGACACGATCTACATCAAGACCGATGCCGCTCTCAAAGCCGCGCTCGCGGAAGAGGGCAGTGGTCCGTTCGTCTGGACGCCGAACAAGGGCTCACGCGCGGGCGAAAGCGTCGAGATGAGCTATTGGCGTTTGCCCGAGGCGGCGCTCGATGATCCAGAACTTGCGTCCGAATGGGCCGCAAAAGCATTGGCCGCCGCCAAGTCAAAGGCGACGGCCAAAGCCAAACCGAAGAAGAAGCGGAACGCCTAGGAGCCGGTGAATTTCGCCGGTCGCTTTTGCAGGAACGCGGTCACACCTTCGGTGAAATCGCTGTTGCGACCCATATCGCGTTGCGCCCAGCGCTCCGCCGCTAATTGTTCTTCCCAATCCTGGTCAAGAGATTGCCAGGCAAGCTTGCGGATCGCCGCCAGCGTCTTGGTCGGCCCCTCGGCAAGCTCCGTTGCCAGCTTGAGCGCCGCAGGCACTAGCTCAGCATCCGGCAGCACGCGATTGATCAAGCCCCATTCGAGCGCTTTCGCCGCGGGCAATTTCTCGCCCAGCAACATCATCTCCATCGCGCGCGCACGCCCAATCATGCGTGGGAGCTGATAGGTGGCGCCGCCATCGGGCACGAGCCCGATGCGGCGGAAGGCTTGCAGGAAATAGGCGCTTTCGCCCGCGAGGATCATGTCGCCCATCAAGGCGATTGAGCAGCCAACGCCAGCCGCTGCACCATTCACCGCCGTCACCAACGGCATCGGCAAATTGCGTAGCTGCGTCATGAAGGGGTTATAGACGTCGGTCAGCGCCATCCCGATGTCGATCTTGCCATCGTCGCCGACCGGCGGGCGATCGCCGCCGAGTTTCGCGCCCGACGAAAAGCCACGGCCTTCGCCCGTGAGCACGACAGCGCGTGCTTCGCCTTCGGCCTGCTTCACCGCTTCCGCAAGCTCCGACACCAACGCTGTGCTCGCGGCGTTCAAAGTCGCGGGATCATTCAGCGTGATGACTGCAACGCTGCCTTCGAGCGCGTATTTGACCTGGGCGTACGCCATCGCATTCCTCCTCGTTTGGAGGCGATGCTAGTGGCTAATCTCGGCTTGAAAAGCGCTACGCAACGTAAAGGACGGGCGTCGCGTCTGTGGTGACCTGATTGCGGCCATTGCGCTTGGAGGCGTAGAGGCACGCGTCAGCGCGCTCAATCAAGCCTTGCGGCGTATCGCCCGGCTGCAAGCGTGCGATGCCCAGCGACACCGTCACTTGCCCCAGGTCTTCATTGGTCGAGCGACGGCGTAAACGCTTGGCTTGGATGGCTGCGCGCAAGGCTTCGGCGGTTTGCGCGGCGACACGCGGGCTCACGCGCGGCATCACCACCGCGAATTCTTCGCCGCCATGACGCGCCACGAGGAAGTCGGGGCGCGCATGCGCCTGCAGCGCGCTGGCGAGGAAGCGTAGGATCTGGTCGCCCGTGTGGTGGCCCCACGTGTCGTTGAAGCGCTTGAAATGGTCGATATCGCAGAGCAGCAGGCAAAGCTCGGTGCGTTGCGCGCGCGCTTCTTCCAAACGCATCCGCAGCGTCTCATCGAACATGCGGCGGTTGGCGAGGCCGGTGAGGCTGTCGGTCAGCGATTCAACGCGCACCGATTCCAGGCTCGTGCGCAGCGTGTCGATCTCGCGCGACGACCGCTGCAATTGATCAGTCAGAATCTTGTTGTGGTTGGCCATATCGACCGTGGCGGCCGCTAGGCTCGACACCAATTGGCGCACTTGTTCTGGCCCAAGCCCGCGCGTCAGATCGCTCGCAGCGGTTTCAAGCGTGCGCCCATAATCGCCGCTCTTTTCCTCGGACTGCTTCAGGAAATCGACGACCTGGTTGAGATCGCGCGCGATCTTCTCGCCAGCCAAAACGATCTGCGCCGAGGCGCCGGCGCCGGTGAAAAAGCGATCGTGAATATCGGTATTGAATTCGGGGTTGAATCCCTCGCCGGAGGCGATGCGCGCATCAATTGCTTCGCGCAGCTGACGATTAGCGCCCAGGCGATAGCCCAGCCAAACCTCGTAATTTTGACCGGTAGCCGGCACGCCATGCAGACGCATAAGATCGAGCGTCTCTTGGGCGACAGCTTGGCCTCCGGGCCCTTGCATCAATATGCTTTGGTCAGTCACGCGGGCCGTTCCGAGAATCTGCTGTCACTGTGGGACGCTACGAGGCAGGGTATGAGCGAGTGGTAAACGCCGCCGTGTGTTTTGTTAAAATTGGTAATTGCCCTTACGCAACGGCGTACCGGTAAAGTGGTCGGAAAGTTGTCCGGGAGGTTCGCGTGAATAAGCCAGTCGATCCGTCCATTGAGGAAAGCAAAGCGCGGATGCAGGCCGTGCTTGAGCTGCAAAAGCGGCTCGTGATCAGCAAAGGGCCGCCTGACGCGCGTCTACGAAAGGATCGCCTGACGCGTTGTATTGATCTTCTGATCACGCATCAGAATGATTTCGTCGAGGCAATGAACGCCGATTTCGGCAATCGCTCGCGCGATATGACGCGGCTGACCGACATCGCCGGCGCCATCGGCCCCCTAAAGGAAGCGCGCGACAGTCTCGAAAAGTGGATGAAGACGCAAAAACGCAAAGTGACGCCGTCCGCGCTTGCTCTGTTCGGCGCCAAGGCCGAAGTGCGTTACCAGCCGAAGGGCGTCGTCGGCATCATCTCGCCCTGGAACTTCCCAGTGCAGCTTTCATTCGACGCCATCGCCGGCGCGTTCGCGGCGGGCAATCGCGTCATGCTGAAGCCGTCCGAGTTCACGCCCGTCACATCCGCGCTGATGGCGCGCACGCTCGATCTTTATTTCGATGAAGACGAAATCGCGGTGATCGTCGGCGGCGCCGAAGTAGGGGCGGCGTTTTCCAGCCTGCCGTTCGACCATCTGATTTTCACCGGCGCAACGTCGGTGGCCAAGCACGTCATGCGCGCTGCGGCCGAAAACCTTGTCCCAGTAACGCTCGAACTCGGCGGCAAGTCGCCAGTCGTGATCGGGCGTAGCGCTGACCTCGCCAAGACGGCCGCGCGCGTAATGACCGGCAAGACCATGAACGCCGGCCAAATCTGCCTGGCGCCCGACTACGTGATCGCCCCCAGCGAAAGCGTCGCCGGTTTCGTAGACGAGACAAAGCGCGCCGTCGCCAAGATGTATCCGAGCATCAAGGACAATGCGGACTACACGTCCATGATCAATCAGCGCCATTACGACCGTGTGCGTGGGCTGATCGAGGACGCGAAAGCCAAAGGCGCCGAGATCGTCGAGATCAATCCGGCCGGTGAGGATTTCACGCAGCAAGAGCACCGCAAAATCCCGCCCACGCTCATTCTCGGCGCCACCGACGAGATGAACGTGATGCAGGAAGAAATCTTCGGCCCGGTGCTGCCCGTCCGCACCTATGCCGGGCTCGACGACGCCATTGCCGAAATCAACGCGCGTCCGCGTCCGCTGGCGCTCTATTATTTCGGCGAGGACGCGACCGAGAGCGAAGCGCTGCTCAACAACACGCACTCGGGCGGCGTCACCATCAATGACGTGATCTTCCACGTAACGATGCAGGATTTGCCGTTCGGCGGTGTCGGCCCATCAGGCATGGGCGCTTACCACGGCCATCGCGGCTTCTTGGAGTTCAGCCACGAGAAGGCGGTCTATCGCCAAATCTCCGGCGAACTGCTCGCCATGATGCGTCCGCCCTATGGCGCGACGTTCAAAAAGCAGGTCGAAGGGCGGATCAAGGCGTAACGCCACCAACAAGCAAAAAGCGCGGGCCTCACGGTCCGCGCTTTTCTTATTTCTTCTTCAAAAACGCCGGCAGATTATCGCCGAAGCCTTGGACGTCGCCGCCACGCTCTTCGCGGGGCGGGCGGCGCTCTTGTTCGCGACGCGGTGGCGCAGCTGCACGCTTTTCGCCACGCGGCTCGTTGCGCGGTTTGCGTTCGCTACGCTCGGGCGGCGCCGACGCTTCGCTTTGCTCGATGGGCTCCATCGAAGCCGTCGGCCGCTCAGCGTCGCGCTTCACGAAACGCTGCTTTTTCTCCGACAGACGCTTCGAATGCTCTTTCTTCAATTCCTCGGCGCGACGACCGCGGCCGCCGCGATCGCTCGGATCGCCGATCGCCGCTTCCGGCATACCTTCGATCTGCGCTTTCTCGATTTCCTTGCCGGTGAGCTTTTCGATCAGATCGAGGCTCTTCTTGTCGCCGGGGCCAACGAGCGTGAACGAAGCGCCTTGGCGGCCAGCGCGGCCAGTACGGCCGATGCGGTGGACGTAATCGTCAGGGCTGCGCGGCGGCTCGTAATTGAACACGTGGCTGACGTCCGGCACGTCGAGGCCGCGCGCAGCGACATCCGACGCCACCAGAATTTTCAGATCGCCCGACCGGAAACGATCCAGCGTCTTGGTGCGCAAGCTTTGATCCAGATCGCCGTGAATCGGCGCGGCATCATAGCCGTGGCGCTTCAGCGAGAGCGCGACCACGTCCACATCGGTCTTGCGATTGCAAAAGATGATCCCGTTCTTCACTTCCACCGAATTGATCACGGCGCGCAAAGCGGCGCGGCGCGTACGCGGATCGTTGCCCGGCAACATGACGACGCGCTGCGTGATCGTGTTAGCCGTTGTCGCCGGACGCGACGCTTCGATACGCTTCGGGTTGGAGAGGAAGGCTTCGGTGATGCGCGTGATTTCCGGCGGCATCGTCGCCGAGAAGAACAGCGTCTGCCGCGTGAAAGGCGTCAGTTTGAAGATGCGCTCGATGTCCGGGATGAAGCCCATGTCGAGCATGCGGTCGGCTTCATCGACCACCATCACTTGCACGCCAGTCAGCAAGAGCTTGCCGCGCTCGAAATGGTCGAGCAGCCGGCCGGGCGTGGCGATCAGCACATCGACGCCGCGCGCGAGCAGGGCGTCCTGATCGCCGAACGACACGCCGCCAATCAGCAGCGCCTTCGTCAGCTTTTGATATTTGCCGTATTTGTCGAAGCTCTCGGCCACCTGGGCTGCGAGTTCGCGCGTCGGCTCCAAGATCAACGTGCGCGGCATGCGTGCGCGCGAACGGCCAGAGGCCAGAATGTCGATCATCGGCAGCGTGAAGCTGGCGGTCTTGCCGGTGCCGGTCTGGGCGATGCCGAGTACATCGCGACCTTTCAGCACTTCGGGTATGGCCGCCGCCTGGATCGGCGTCGGCGTGTTGTAGCCGCCTTCCTTCACCGCGCGCAGCGTCTCGGCCGAAAGGCCGAGATCATCGAAGGTGATAGAAGGGGCTTGTGCTTCAGCTTCTGCGCTTACGGGCGCGGTATTTTCAGAATTCATTCAATCTCACTAAGGGCGCCGGCGTCTTACGCTTGCGAAGCGAAAGAGCAGGGGCCATTTCCAATTGGCGCTTTCGGCCGGCATCGCCTGCGGATCAGGCGGGGGCGTCGAGCTAGGGCGAGCACGCCCTAGAGGCGCGCACAACGGACAGTCGGGAGATGGATCTATTTGACTTAGAAGTCAACATTTCCACAGGTGCTAGGCCACCGGTCGGGCGTCAGACGTCGATCTCTTCCGCCACGAACTTCGCGTTCGCTTGGATATAATCGAAGCGCTTCTCAGCCTTTTTGCCCATTAGCGTTTCGACCAAATTCTCGAAATCCGGCAGGCCGTTTTCGTCCAGGATCACGCGCGCGAGCGTGCGCGTTTCCGGGTTCATGGTCGTATCTTTCAGATCCGCCGGCATCATTTCGCCGAGGCCTTTGAAGCGGCTGATCTCGACCTTGCGGCCTTTGAACTCGCCATTGAGCAGCGCTTCTTTATGCGCGTCGTCGCGCGCATAGATGCTCTCTTTGCTGGCCGTCACGCGATAGAGCGGCGGCATCGCCAGATAGAGCCGCCCTTCGCGAATGAGCGCCGGCATTTGCTTGTGGAAGAACGTAATCAGCAGCGAGGCGATGTGCGCGCCGTCCACGTCGGCGTCGGTCATAATGACAATGCGCTCGTAACGCAGATCATCGACCTTGAATTTGGCGCCCATCTGCACGCCGAGCGCCAGCGCCAGATCGGCCAGCTCCTGGTTGCCGCTCATCTTCTCGGCGCCCGCGGAGGCGACGTTCAGAATCTTGCCGCGCAACGGCAGGATCGCTTGCGTCTCGCGATTGCGCGCTTGCTTGGCCGAACCGCCGGCCGAGTCACCTTCGACCAGGAAGATCTCGGTGTCCTTTTCACCCGCGCGCGAGCAATCGGCGAGCTTGCCGGGCAGGCGCAGCTTACGCGTAGCACTTTGGCGGGAGACTTCCTTCTCCTTGCGCCGGCGCATGCGGTCTTCAGCTTGCTGGATCGCCCATTCGATCAAGCGATTGGCGTCTTGCGTGTTCGCCGCCAGCCAGTGATCGAACGGATCGCGCACCGCTTGCTCAACGATCTTCGCCGCTTCCGTGGAAACGAGGCGTCCTTTGGTTTGGCCCTCGAATTGCGGCTCGCGAATGAAGACGGAGACAAGGCCCGCGCCCGTGTTCATCACGTCTTCCTGCGTGATGAGGCCGGCTTTCTTGTTGTTGCGCAGTTCAGCGTAAGCGCGCAGGCCCTTGGTGATCGCAGCGCGGAAGCCGGCTTCGTGGAAACCGCCGTCGGGCGTGTAGACGGTGTTGCAGTAGGAGCGGATGAAGCCGTCGGCTTCGCCGAAGCCGTCGCTCACCCACGTAATCGCCCATTCGACGCGACCGTGCGGGCTGTCCTTATCCGTACGCCCCGAGAACGCCTCGTTCACAACGGCGCGCTTCGATTTCGTCAGCTCGGCCAAAAAGTCCGCCAAGCCATTCGGGAAGTGCAGGATCGTCTCGGCCGGCGTGTCGTCCTTGATCAGTTCGGGCGCGCACTTCCAACGGATTTGCGTGCCACGCTGCAGATACGCCTTCGAGCGCGCCATCTGGAAGAGACGCGCCGGCTTGAAGGCCGCGCCCTTGCCGAAGATTTCCGCATCCGGATGGAAACGCACGGTGGTGCCGCGCCGATTGTGTGCGGGACCAACCTCAACCAGCTTCGATGTCGGCGTGCCGCGCGAAAAGGTCTGGCGATAAAGCTTACGCTCGCGCGCAACTTCAACTTCAACCTTATCCGAAAGCGCGTTCACCACCGAAACGCCAACGCCGTGCAGGCCGCCCGACGTGTGATAGACCTTGCCGGAAAATTTGCCGCCCGCGTGCAGCACGGTCATGATGATCTCAAGCGCGGACTTCTTGGGAAACTTCGGGTGCGGATCGACAGGCATGCCGCGCCCGTTATCCGTCACGCGCAATGTGCCATCGGCTTCCAACTCAACTTCAATACGATCCGCGAACCCCGCGACCGCTTCGTCCATCGAGTTATCGAGCACTTCGGCGAAGAGGTGATGCAGCGCGCGTTCATCGACGCCGCCGATATACATACCCGGGCGTTTTCGAACTGGCTCAAGCCCCTCGAGGACTTCGATGTCCTTAGCGGTATAGCCGCCGGCCGCTGCGGGCGGGGCCTCGCTGCCGCCGAACAATTCTGAGCCCCAAAGGTCGTCGGGGCCGCCGCCAGATTTCTTCTGTGTTTGCGCCATGAGGTCCGCTTTAAGGCGCTTCGCGCCAGTTCATCAATGCTTGGGCTGTGGGCTTACACCCAATAGGGGTTTGGTATCCGAGAGGTAAACGGCAGCGGGCCGCGCCCATCTGGGGATTAAGTGGCATATGGGTCACGCCCCCTCATTTCATTCGGGAAATGGCAGTTCCCGGCGAAACCATGCCCCATTCCGATTGTTCGCTCCCGGTCAACGGCATGCGGGGGCCGCTCAGCAAAGGAGCAGCGAGCATGAAGAAATTTGCACTAATGGCCGCGGTCGCAGCGGCGTCGATGATGGCCTTGCCGGCCGTTGCGCACGCAGAATGGTACGCGGGCGCAGCCTACACCCAATACGACGCGGATGACGCAGAAGTCGGCGGTGTAACGGGTCGCTTGGGCTATCGCGTCAATCCGAACTTCGCGATTGAAGGCGAGGGCACGTTGGGCGTCGATGACGACGCTGGCGCTGAGCTCGATAGCGCTTACGGCGCGTACGCCGTCGGCGTGTTGCCAGTCGGCACGTCTGGTTTCGAAGTTCTCGGCCGCGCCGGCTATCAGCAGATCGATATCGGCGGAACGTCCGTCGATGACGGCGGCTTCTCGTACGGCGCGGGCGTCGGTTGGCGCCTCGGTGGCGGCTTTGGCCTGCGCGCCGATTACACGCGCACCGAAGCCGATGAAGACGTCGACGCGATCTCGCTTGGCGGCACGGTGAACTTCTAAGACCACTGTACGCACCGCATTTCGGGCCGGAGAGCGATCTCCGGCCCGTTCTGTTGGTGAACGCGCGTTAGCCCCGTTTCCTAACGCGATTGCAAAGACACAGTGCTTAATGTTCCCTGCGCTCCGCTCGTTTGACGTGCGGAGCTTGTCGATTGGGCGCGGGCGGCATTGGCAAGAACAGCTCACATACAGAAGGCGCGTACACGCGCCCGTTTGATGCGCCAGGGCGCAGTCGAGATCGCGAATGACGCGACCTGTGCGCCGCTCGATGAGGCGCCGTCGTGCGTGGACGCAAACGACTTGGTGAACGCCGCGTTTGCACTTGAGGCGATCGAAGATTTCGAACCGCCCTTCGATCCGCCAGATATCAGCGATTTCGACGCACCGCCCGAGTTTGACGACGAAGACGGGACGGTCTTCGCCGCGCCAGCGCCCAGCGTTGAAGCGCCAGGCGCCGCGCCGGAGCGCGATGAGAGTGTTGAGCTCATCGTTGAAGACGAGGTGATCTTACTCGAAGTCGAGGAGGAAGAGCCTCCGTTCGACGCGCCCGATGAAAGCGACGAATGCTTCCAGCCGCCGCTCGCGCTGCCGGTTCTGAACGAAGAACGCGCACCCGAGCGCGCAGAATTGCTGCTCACGAGGAACGAGCGGCCGCTCGCCGATTCGCGCGCCGCGCAATCATTCCCGCGCACGCCCCGCACGGAAGATGAGGCGGCCGTCCGCGCGGCGCCCGCCATCACCGTGCTCGCATGCTGGGATCGGGTCGAAACCGGCGACATGCTCACGCGCATCGCCACGGACCGCCGCTTGGCGCGAGCGGAGATTTATTCAGAACCCGGCGGCGTTGACTCCGCGATCCGTTACGCCGGCGTGTGCCTGCCCGATCTCGTGATCATCGAAAGCACTTTGAAGCGCGATCCGCTTTTGGCCGCTCTCGATCGCCTGGCGCCATGCTTAGGGCAGGGCGCGCGCGTCATCGTGCTGGGCGCTGAGAACGACATCTCTCTGTTGCGTGATCTCGCGGTCCGCGGCGTCAGCCAATACATCGTGGCGCCGATCGGCGACGAAGAAGTCGTGCGCGGGATTTGCGCGCTTTACGCCGAAAGGGACAACGCGCGCGTGATCGCCGTCGTCGGCGCACGCGGCGGCGTCGGCGCGTCGACGCTGGCCTACAATCTCGCGTGGACGATCGCGGAGCGCCAACAGGTCGGTACGGCGCTGCTCGATCTCGACGTCGCCTTTGGCTCCGCCGCCTTCAACAGCGCGACGGAAAACGCGCTCTCGGCGGTCGATATCCTTGAGGCCCCATCTCAGCTCGAAGACGCGGCGCTCGCCGGCAAACTCAACATGCTGACCGCGCCGGCCACCTTGCGGCGTCTGTTCGAGCCATCGGCCGACGCCGCCACCGATCTCATCGCTCGCGTGCGGCGCACCAGCCCCGTCATCGTGCTCGACGTGCCGCACGCCTGGAGCCCGTGGGTGAAGCAAGCGCTTGTAGCGGCCGATGACGTGCTCATCGTCGCAAGCCCAGATCTCGCCAGTCTCCGCAATGCCGAGCACATCATGCACGCGCTCCGCGCTGCACGTCCCGCCGATGCCGATCCATTCGTTGTCCTGTCGATGACGGGCGTCGCCAAGCGCCCGGAAATCGCAGCCAAGGATTTCACGGAAACGCTGAAGACCAGTCCCGTCGCCACGTTCGCTTTCGAACCGGAGGTGTTCGGCGTCGCCGAAGTCGCACGCCAGGCGCTCGGCCAAAGCGCGCCGCGCTCCAAAGCGGCGACCACGATCGACACACTCGCGACGATGCTGACCGGGCGCGAAACGGCTGATCGCAAGAAGCAACCGCTCCAAGCGCTGTCGCGCAGTGCGAAATCGCCCGTCCCCGTCCCCGCCGACGCCGATCCGCCTGCGCCGGTCGCGCCGGACGTGACGACGGCCGCACCCGAAGCAAGGGCCGACGTGGGCGCGCTGTCGCCCATCGAGATCGCGCCGTTCGAGGCGCCGAAACCGACGTGCGAAGCCGCCTCACTTGAAGGCCCGCGCCCATTCACGTTCCGCGCCGAGGCCGCGCCGCTTGAACTCGTGCAACTTGCGCCGTCCGAAGAAGAGGAGGCGCTGGCAAAAGCGCGCGAGGCCGCGATCTCCGACGTCGCGCGCGTACAAGCGAAGCATGTGCGCCGCGGTCGTCCTGGCCTGATCCGCGCCGTCGCCTGCGTGCTGATGCTTGCTGCGTTCGGCGTTTGGTACGCGCAGGCGCAACGCGAAGCTGCCGCCGCTGCGCCAATACCTGCGCCCGAAATCGCCACGCCCACATTAGCGCCGATGGCGCCTGCCACGCGCACGCCGCTTTCGCCCGCACATCAATTCGAAGCCGCGCTGCAAACGCTCGCGCGCGGCGACGTGGAGACGGGCGTCAGCCAATTGCGCGCTGTGGCAGAGAGCGGCTTCGCACCAGCCCAATATCAGCTCGCCAAGCTCTACGAGCACGGCGAAGGCGTCGCCACCGATCTCACGCTTGCGCGCGAATGGACCGAGCGCGCCGCCAGCGCCGGCGATAGTCGCGCTATGCACGATCTCGGCGTCTATTATGCGCGCGGCGAAGGCGTCTCCGCCGACGATGCCGCTGCGTTCCGCTGGTTTCGCCAAGCCGCCGAACAAGGCGTGGTCGATAGCCAATACAATCTTGCGGTTCTCTACGAGGAGGGGCGTGGGGTCGCGCAGAATGAGGCCGAGGCGTTGTTCTGGTTTCTCACTGCCGGCCGCGCCGGCGATCTGCACGCGATCCAACGCGCCAACGCGCTTGAAGTGCGTCTAGCGCCGATGTTCGTCGATCAAGCGCATGCCCGCGCCCTCGCGTTTCGCCCGAGCCATGCACAATAAATGGGCCGGAGATTCCTCTCCAGCCCACTTATGACTTGCTATCGGTGATCAGAATTCCTGCCACTCGGTAGCGCCGCCGTTCGCGACTTTACGCGGCGCAGGGCGATGTGCGTCGCGTTCGCCGCGTTCGGCGACGATTGTGGGCCGGCCATTCGCACGCGGTGGTTCGCCAATCTTGAACTGGCCAACGACTTCCGCAACCCGCGTCGCTTCGTTTGAGAGCGAATGCGCCGCCGCCGTGGATTCCTCCACCATCGCTGAATTCTGCTGCGTCATCCGATCCATCCCGGAGACCGCCTCGTTGACTTCCTGCAGCGCCGTCGATTGCTGCGAGGCGCCGGCGGCGATCTCAGTCACGAGATTAGCGATCTCGCTCACTTGTCCGACGATGCGTTCCAGTGAATGGCCCGTCTCGCCAACACGCTGCACGCCGCTTTCCACCAGGTCCGAAGAGGTGGCGATCAACGATTTGATCTCCTTCGCCGCCTCTGCTGAGCGTTGCGCAAGCGCGCGCACTTCCTGCGCGACCACGGCGAAGCCGCGCCCGGCCTCACCAGCGCGCGCCGCTTCGACGCCGGCGTTCAGTGCGAGCAAATTGGTTTGGAAGGCGATCTCATCGATCACGCCCGTGATCTGACTGATCTGCTGGGCGGAGGTTGCAATAGCGCCCATCGTTTCCACCGCGCCATTGACGACCTTGGACGCCGCGCGCGCACCATCATCGGCGGCGGAGGCGATGCGTTGGGCGTGTGCCGCACCCTCGGCGGCCTTCTTCACCGTGGAGGTGATCTCTTCAACCGCGGCAGCGGTCTCTTCGAGGCTCGCGGCTTGTTGCTCGGTCCGGCGCGCTAGGTCTTCCGCGGCGCTCGCGACTTCGCTGGCGCTCGACTGGATCACCTGCGTGCCCATCGTGATGTCACGCATGGTCTGCTGCAATTGTTCGAGCGCTGCGTTGAAGTCGGTGCGCAATTTCTCAAACTCGGGCGAGAAGGCGCCATCGATGCGTTGGGCGAGATCATTCTCGGCCAAGCGCGCCAATGCCGAACCCACATCGTTCACCGCGCGCACGCGGCCCGTGATGTCTGTGGCGAACTTCACCACTTTCATCACCTTGCCCTTCAAGTCGAACACCGGATTGTACGAGGCCTGAATCCAAACCTCTTTGCCGCCCCTGCCGAAGCGCTTGTATTCGGCGGCCATGTATTCACCGCGGTTCAGCGTCATCCAGAATTCGCGATACTCGCCGGAATTCGCGTAGGTCGGATCAACGAACAGGCGGTGGTGCTGGCCTTTGATCTCTTCGAGGCGATAGCCCAGCGTGTCGCAGAAATTTTGGTTGGCGAAGATCACTTCGCCGCTCGGCGTGAACTCGATCACGGCCTGGACGCGACTAATGGCGTTGAGCTTGGCTTCGAATTCGGCGTTCTTCAGCTTCTCGGCAGTGATGTCGGTCGCCACTTTGACGACGCGCGTGACAACACCTTTAGCGTTCAAGACCGGATTATACGACGCCTGGATCCACACATCCTTGCCGCCTTTGCCGATGCGGCGGTATTCGCGCGCGTCGAACTCGCCGCGACCAAGGCGTTGCCAGAACGTGTTGTACTCGTTGCTACGCGCGTAATCCGGATCGACGAACATCGAGTGATGTCGGCCTTTGATCTCCGAAAGGTCGTAGCCCATCGCCTTGCAGAAATTGACGTTGGCGGTGAGCACGTGACCCGACGCATCGAATTCGATCACAGCGAGCGAGCGGTCGAGCGCCTTAAGTATATCAGCAGCGGCGCCGCCATTCTGCAGACCCAGCATTGTGCCCCCCAAAGATGATCTAGATCAATCGCGTTCTTGCGGTATGTGAACGCCGTGGGGAAAGTGATTGGGCGTGCTTAATCGAGTCTTACTATTGGCATAGGCAGCCGAAATATATGGACAATACTGTCCAGCACTTATCCGGCTCCATCCAGGAGGCTAGATATACTGTCAGTGTGCTTATACCTATAGTTGAGAATGGATAGCCATTGGCCTGGCCGCTGGCGTACGCGGGCCGCAAAAGCAAACGGGCCCGAGATTGCTCTCCGGCCCGTCGCGATTCCTCGTAGTCGGCTCGATTACGCCTTGTAGTACATGTCGAATTCCACCGGGTGCGGGTGGGTTTCGAAGCGGTCGAGTTCTTCCTTCTTCAGGTCGATGTAGGCGTCGATCAGATCGTCGCTCATGACCCCGCCCTTCAGCAGGAAATCGCGGTCGCGATCGAGCGCGGCGAGGGCTTCACGCAGCGAACTCGCCACGTGCGGCACTTCCTTCAGCTCTTCGGGCGGTAGGTCGTATAGGTTCTTGTCGAGCGGGTCGCCTGGATGGATCTTGTTTTGAATGCCGTCGAGGCCGGCCATCAGCAGCGCGACGTACGTCAAGTACATGTTGCCAGCCGGATCGGGGAAGCGGACTTCCACCCGCTTGGCCTTCGCGCCCGTACCGTGCGGAATGCGGCACGACGCCGAGCGGTTGCGCGCCGAGTAGGCGAGCAACACCGGCGCTTCATAGCCGGGTACGAGACGCTTGTACGAGTTCGTCGTCGAGTTCGCGAACGCGTTGATCGCCTTCGCGTGTTTGATCACGCCGCCGATATAATACAGGCAATTCTCGCTCAGATCGGCGTAGCGATCGCCGGCGAACGTGTTGTTGCCGCCCTTCCAGATCGACATGTGCACGTGCATGCCCGAGCCGTTGTCCTTGAAATAGGGCTTCGGCATAAACGTCGCGGACTTGCCGTACGAAGCAGCCACTTGGTGGATGATGTACTTATACAAGTTCATGTTGTCGGCCATCGTCGTCAGCGTGTTGAACTTGAGACCAAGTTCGTGCTGCGCGGGCGCGACTTCGTGGTGATGCTTTTCTGGATTCAGGCCGAGCTGGCCCATGATTTCGAGCATCTCGCCGCGCATGTCTTGCAGCGAGTCGATCGGCGGCACCGGGAAATAGCCGCCCTTCGGGCCAGGACGATGGCCGAGATTGCCGCCCTCATAAGCGCGGCCCGTATTGTACGGCAATTCGGTGGAGTCGAACGAATAGCCCGTGTTGTTTGGATCGGTTGACCAACGCACGTCGTCGAACACAAAGAACTCGGCTTCCGGGCCGAAATAAGCCACGTCGCCGACGCCCGACGACTTCACATACGCTTCCGCCTTCTTGGCAATACCGCGCGGGCAACGCGAATAGGGCTGCAGCGTGCCTGGCTCGAGAATGTCGCAGAACAGTGCGAGCGTGGTTTGCTGGTAGAAGGGATCGATGTGCGCGCCTTTTGGGTCAGGGCGCATGACCATGTCCGATTCATTGATCGCCTTCCAACCGGCGATCGAAGACCCGTCGAACATCGTGCCTTCGGTGAAGATGTCTTTGTCGATCATGCTGACGTCGAAGGTGACGTGTTGCATTTTCCCGCGAAGGTCGTTGAAGCGCAGATCAACGTATTGGACTTCCTTGTCCTTGATCAGCTTCAGAATTTCGTCAGACATCGGATACTCCACCGAGTGTTATTGTTGTCGCAAAGCGGGCCGCGCGCGGCTCGGTCCGGCGCGGCCCTCAAACTGGATCGTGTGAGAAGCGCCTTAGACGGCCGCGGCCCCGGTTTCGCCGGTGCGGATGCGGACGACGTTTAGCACGTCGAGCACGAAAATCTTGCCGTCGCCGATCTTGCCGGTTTTGGCGGCGGTTTGAATGGCCTCCAATGCCGCATCGACCTGATCGTCGCCGACCACGAGTTCGATCTTCAGCTTCGGCAGAAAATCGACGACGTATTCAGCGCCGCGATAGAGTTCAGTGTGGCCCTTCTGGCGACCGAAGCCCTTGGCTTCCACGACGGTCATGCCCTGCAGGCCGATGCCTTGCAGCGCTTCTTTGACGTCGTCCAATTTGAACGGTTTGATAATGGCTTCGATCTTTTTCATGTGGGCGCTCCCAACTCCGCGCGCTTCAAGTACGGTTCCTCTTGGACTCCCGGGCCTGACTCGGAAAGGTGACACACAGCCTCCTGGCCTTGGCGCGACAGTGGCGCCCGCCAGAAAGGCGCCGGCGCCCACGTAACAGGCGATAGGGTATGGCAGGCGAAGGAAATCCGGCACTACACCGAAATATTCACAGGAACGAGACCAGCGCCTTGAGCAGCGAAATCATCTCCGTCGCCCAGATGCGCGCGATCGACGCCGCCGCTGCGGCCGCCGGTGTGCCCACGCTGACCCTGATGGAGAACGCAGGCGCCGCGGTGGCGCATGCCATCATGGCGCGCTTCAGTCCGCGTCCCGTCGCCGTGCTCTGCGGCCCCGGCAACAATGGCGGCGACGGTTGGGTTGCCGCGCGCGTGCTGCATGAGGCTGGCTGGCCCGCGACCGTGCATTCGCTCGTGCCACGCGAAGCACTGCATGGCGACGCCGCACTCGCCGCCGCGCGTTGGCTTGGCGACACCTATCCGCTCACTGGCGAAACGCCGGACGCAGCGCTCTATGTCGACGCGTTATTCGGCGCCGGCCTCACGCGTCCGCTGGACGGCGTGGCCAAGCGCCTGGCGCTCAGCTTGCCGCGCGAACGCGTTATTGCTGTCGATACGCCGAGCGGCCTTGAGGGCGACACCGGCCGCGCCCTTGACGACGTCGCTTTTCAAGCCGCGCTCACCATCACCTTTGTGCGCAAGAAGCCGGCGCACGTCTTCGCAGCCGGTCGCGCGCTTTGCGGTGAAATCGTCGTTGCTGATATCGGCGTGCCGGATCGCGTGGTTTCAGCGCAAAACACGAGCATTTTCGAAAACTCTTCCGCTTTGTGGCGCTTTCCTTGGCCGCGCGTCGACGCACACAAGCACGCACGCGGTCACGTCATCAGCGCCAGCGGCGGCCACGGGCGCACCGGCGCCGCACGTCTCTCTGCGCGGGCCGCTCTGCGCGTAGGCGCTGGGCTCTCGACTGTGCTCAGTCCAAGCGACGCGATGTCGGAGAATGCCGCGCAGCTTACGGCGATCATGTTGCGCGAAGCCAAAGGCGGTGAAGACTACGCACGCGCCGCTAGCGAAGCGCATTGCCTCGTGATCGGCCCAGCGTTCGGCTTGGGTGATTTGTACAAGACACATCTGGATGCTGCGCTGAACGCGCCGAAGCGCTTTCCGATTGTGCTCGACGCCGATGCGCTAACACTGCTCGCGCCGATGACATACAAGCTTGATCCGCGCGACGTGCTCACGCCGCACCTGGGCGAGTTCAAGCGTCTCTTCCCGGACATCAGCGCCGAAGATCGCATCGCCGCCGCGCGCGCTGCATCGGTGCGCGCTGGTGCGATCGTGCTTCTCAAAGGGCCGGACACGTTGATTGCGCATCCCGATGGGCGCGCGGTCATCAACACGACGGGTTCGCCCTATCTCGCAACCGCAGGTTCAGGCGATGTGCTCGCAGGCCTGATCGCCGGCCTGATCGGGCAGGGCATGGGGTCCTTCGCCGCCGCAGCAGCAGGGGCCTGGCTCCACGGCAAATGCGGCGAGGCGCTTGGTCCAGGGCTGATTGCGGAGGACTTGCCCGAGATTTTGCCGTCTATTTTGAAGGCATTGGCAAAAGAGACGGGCGCCGCTGACGACGTTCGTTGATCTGAGCTATTTCCGCCCCAGTTTTTCGGTTAACCCTGTGCGCGGGACAGCGCCAAAAGGGGACGAGCATGGTTTGGTGGTGGTGGATTATCCCGGGCTTCGTAGCCGTGATCGGTTTAGCGATCGCGCTCAGCGGCCTGGGTTGGATGTTCCGCGGCCGGCCGTTCAAAGGCGGGCGCGGCGTTCTCGGCGGCGCGGTCTTCCTCGGGATCGGCGCGATCGTTGGCCTTCTGGGCCTCAACATTCAGACCTATCAGCGCCTGACCTGGGATCGCCCGGTCGCCACTATCGAGACGCGCCAGCTCGGGCCGCAGCTCTTCGAAGCGACAGTCGTCGAGCCGCCGACTGAGGAAGCGCCGCAAGGCATTACACGCACCTTCCAAGTTCACGGCGACGAATGGCGCTTGGAAGCACGGGTTCTAAAATGGAAGCCGTGGGCCAACGTGCTGGGCCTGAACGCGCAATATCGCTTGGATCGTTTCTCGGGGCGGTATATCGATACCCAACAGGAGCTTTCGTCTGAGCGGAGCGCGTTCGACATTCGCCCGGAACGCCAAAGCGGCATCGATTTGTGGCCGGTTGCGCGTGAATACAGCCAGCAATTGCCGGTCGTCGACACGCTCTATGGCTCAGGCGCTTACATGCCGATGTCGGATGGCGGCCGTTACGAGGTGCGCATCACCCAAAACGGCCTGATCGCGCGCCCGACCAACGAGGTCGCCGCCGAAGCTGCCTCGAGCGGCTGGAATTAAGGAGAGGGCGGGCCATAGACGCCCGCCGGCCTTGCCCCTAAAGACGCCGCTTCGTGCGGACGTGGCGGAACTGGCAGACGCACTGGATTTAGGTTCCAGCGCCGCAAGGCGTGCGGGTTCGACTCCCGCCGTCCGCACCAGCCTTCGCGCTGGTAAGACCAATATTGGTTAGCGCATTGGGCCGCGTGGACAGGCCAAATCGAGCGTGCAATAAGCCCCGCTTTCCTGAACACCCCGGCCGTCGGCAAAGGATTTGCAGCGGTCCAAGCATAATGTCGAAAGCCCAGATCATGCAGCTCACCGAGCGCCGTTCCGAAGGTCTCCTGCGCGTTTATGATGTCGTCGTTCCGGCGGCTGAATTGCAGCAAAAGCTCAACGCCAAGATTGCGGAAGTGCAGCCGCGTGTGCGCCTGAATGGCTTCCGTCCGGGCAAGGTGCCGCCGTCCCATATCCGCAAGATGTACGGCCCGTCGATGATGCAGGACATCATCAACGAGACGGTTCAGAACTCGACGCGCGAAGGCCTTGAGAAGGTCAACGCAAAGCCGGCCTCCGAGCCGTCGCTCGACCTGAAGAGCGACATCAATGAAGTCGTCGCCGGCAAGGCCGACCTTCAATTCGAACTCTCGCTCGAAATCATGCCGGACTTTGAGCCGGTCGATCTGAAAACGATCTCGATTGTGCGCCCGACGACCGCTGTCGCCGACGAGCAAGTCGAAGAGCAACTCGACATCATCGCCAAAGCCAATCGCGGCTTTGAAGATAAGGACGGCGCGGCCGCGGACGGCGACGCGGTGGTGATCGATTTCCTCGGCCGCATCGACGGCGAAGCGTTTGACGGCGGCGCCGCCAACGACGCGCAAGTCGTGATCGGCTCGAAGCAATTCATTCCGGGTTTCGAAGAGCAACTCATCGGCGCGAAGGCCGGTGACGAGCGCACGCTGAAGGTCAATTTCCCGGATGATTATCCGGCTGAAAATCTGAAGGGCAAAGCCGCCGAATTCGAAACCAAGGTGAAGACCGTGCGCGCGCCCAAAGAGGGCGCCCCGGACGACGCTTGGGCGACGCAACTCGGCTTTGACAGCCTGAACTCGCTGAAGGCCGCGCTCCGCGAGCGCATCGAGAGCGAGCACAATCAGCAATCACGTGCGAAGGCCAAGCGCGCTTTGTTCGACAAGCTCGACGCCGCGCACAGCTTCGATCTGCCGCCGCGCATGGTGGAAGCAGAGTTCAACCAAATCTGGCGCCAGGTCGAAGCCGACAAGAAGGCTGGCCGTCTTGACCCGACCGATGAAGGCAAGAGCGACGACGAGCTGAAGGGCGAATACCGCGCCATCGCCGAGCGCCGCGTGCGCCTGGGCCTGCTGCTGGCCAAAATCGGCGAGCGCCACAAGGTAGAAGTGAGCGACCAGGAAGTGGCGCAGGCCATCTCCGCCCAAGCCCGCCAATTCCCGGGCCAAGAGCAACAAATCTTCCAAGCGTATCAGCGCAATCCGCAGCTGGTCGCCCAAGTCCGCGCGCCGCTCTACGAAGAGAAGGTTGTGGATTACGTGCTCGAGCTGGTCGACGTGAAGAAAGAGACCGTCAGCCGCGAAGAACTCTTCGCTGACGACGAAGCGCCGGTTACGAAAAAGGGTTAAGCGCCAGCATCCTAACGCCTCGCGCAGTTGGGAGGGCTTGCGGCCCGCGTTCGAGCGTCAAATATGAGGCCAACGCAACCGGCATGAGTCGGCTGCGCGCCGGGGCTCCATGCCCGCACGAGGAACAGCATGTACGATCCGATCGAACGAATGACGGGAATTGTGATTCCGAGCGTGGAGGAGACCACCAGCCGTGGCTCGTCGCGCTACGACATTTTCTCCCGCCTTCTCAAAGAGCGGATCATCTTCGTCAGCGGCGGCATCGACGACGTCCAAGCGGCGTTGATCACGGCACAGCTTCTATTCTTGGAATCCGAGAACCCGAAGCGTGAAATCGCTATGTATATCAACAGCCCAGGCGGCTACGTCACCGCCGGTCTCGCGATCTACGACACCATGCAATACATCCGCAGCCCGGTTTCGACTGTCTGCATGGGCTTGGCCGCTTCGATGGGTTCG
This sequence comes from Vitreimonas flagellata, assembly GCF_004634425.1. Taxonomy (NCBI): domain Bacteria; kingdom Pseudomonadati; phylum Pseudomonadota; class Alphaproteobacteria; order Hyphomonadales; family Hyphomonadaceae; genus Vitreimonas; species Vitreimonas flagellata. The sequence goes on from NZ_SBJL01000001.1 coordinate 526,843, forward strand.
TTGCTGCTAGCGGCCGGGGAGAAGGATCTCCGCATCTGCCTGCCGAACGCGCGCGTGATGCTGCACCAGCCGTCCGGCGGCTTCCGCGGTCCGGCTTCGGACATCGAGCGCCATGCCGAGGACATCCTCTATACCAAGCGCCGCTTGAACGAGATTTACGTCAAGCACACGGGCCAGCCGTACGACGTGGTGGAAAAGACGCTCGATCGCGACCACTTCCTGACCGCCGAGGAGGCCAAGGCGTGGGGCATCGTGGATCGCGTTTACGAACGCCGCGAGCTGCCGGAAGGCGGCTGAGTCGCGTTTAGAGACGGCGGCCGTTCTCGTTTCGGACTAGGCTGGCGCACCCAGCGCTGCCGTCAGTCTGCGAAATCAGCCCCAATACATGGCATTTCGCAGTAGAATCCGGACTATAGCTGGCGCCGGGCCCGCTTGCGGCCCCATCCTTGCTATGGTCGTATAGCCCGGCCAGGGCGGCTGGGTTTGGTGAACCTTTTTGAAAGGGATCGTGGTCAACCATCTGTGACAGGGGGATAGGAGCCATCAGGCTGCCGCTTTCCTATATACAGATTGGGCTAACCCCGCCCGTAGAGGATCGTGCATGAGCAAAGGCGCAGCCAGCGGAGAGTCCAAGAACACTCTCTATTGCTCGTTCTGTGGCAAGAGCCAGCACGAGGTTCGCAAGCTTATTGCGGGCCCGACGGTGTTCATTTGCGATGAATGCGTCGAGCTCTGCATGGACATCATCCGCGAGGAGCACAAAACCTCGCTTGTGAAGTCGAAGGAAGGCGTGCCTTCTCCGAAAGAGATCAAAGGCGTTCTGGACGATTACGTCGTCGGCCAAGATCACGCCAAGCGCGTGCTCTCCGTCGCCGTCCACAACCATTATAAGCGTCTCAATCACGCTTCGAAGAATTCCGACGTAGAACTTGCGAAGTCGAACATCCTGCTGATCGGCCCGACGGGCTGCGGCAAGACACTGCTCGCGCAAACGCTCGCGCGTATCATCGACGTGCCGTTCACGATGGCTGACGCCACGACGCTCACCGAAGCCGGTTATGTCGGTGAAGACGTCGAGAACATCATTCTGAAGTTGCTGCAGGCCGCCGATTACAACGTCGAACGCGCGCAACGCGGCATCGTTTACATCGACGAAGTCGACAAGATTTCGCGCAAGTCCGACAACCCGAGCATCACGCGCGACGTGTCGGGCGAGGGCGTGCAGCAAGCGCTGCTGAAGATCATGGAAGGCACGGTGGCGTCCGTTCCTCCGCAGGGTGGTCGCAAGCATCCACAGCAAGAATTCCTGCAAGTCGACACGACGAACATCCTGTTCATCTGCGGCGGCGCTTTCGCTGGTCTCGACAAGATCATCAGCGCGCGCGGCAAGGGCTCGGCGATGGGCTTTGGCGCCAAGGTGCGCAGCGAAGAAGATCGCCGCACAGGCGAAATCCTGCGCGAAATCGAGCCGGACGATCTTTTGAAGTTCGGCCTGATTCCAGAATTCGTCGGCCGTCTGCCTGTGCTGGCAACGCTTGAGGATCTCGATGAGCCGGCGCTCATCACCATCCTCACCGAGCCGAAGAACGCGCTGGTGAAACAATATCAGCGCATGTTCGAAATGGAGAACGTGAAGCTCACGTTCCCGAACGAAGCGCTCTCGGCGATCGCGAAGAAGGCGATCCAGCGCAAGACGGGCGCACGTGGCTTGCGTTCAATTCTCGAAGGCCTGCTGCTCGACACCATGTTCGAGCTGCCGACGATGACTTCCGTCGAGGAGGTGGTGGTCTCGGCTGACGTGGTCGAAGGCCGCGCCAAGCCGTTACAAATCCACTCGGAGCGTCCTGCGGGCGCCCAGTCGGCTGGCTGAACTGAAGCCCATCTGAACGTGTAACGCGAAAGGTTCCGCACTCGGACGCGGAATGATCACGCACATCCACACACTAGGCCATTCGGCGCCCTTGAAGGTGCGCGCGAACGGCTCCACCTTTTCATTCGTTAACGCTGGGCGCGTCGTGGGGCTGAGTTCAGACTGCGGCGCTCCCAAAGGAGAAAATCATGGCTGACAGCCGCGTTCTTCCCGTCCTGCCGCTGCGCGACATCGTGGTCTATCCAAAGATGGCCGCGCCGCTTTTCGTAGGCCGCGAGAAATCCGTGCGCGCGCTCGACGAGGTCATGCGCAAGGACAAGCAAATCCTGCTTGCCGCGCAAATGGACGCGTCAGAGGACGAGCCCTCGACCGACCGCATCTTCATGGTGGGTACGGTCGCGACCGTCGTGCAATTGCTGAAGCTGCCTGACGGCACGGTGCGCGTGCTGGTCGAAGGCGGTCAACGCGCGCGCATCACGCGCTTTGAAAGCAACGACGAGTTCTTCGAAGCCGAGATCGAACCGCTCGAAGAAACCAACGAGGACACGCCGGAAGCGCGCGCGATCGCACGCGCCGTGACCGACCAATGGGACAATTACGTGAAGCTCTCGCGTAAGGTCCAACCGGAAGTCACACAGGCGATCACCTCGATCACGGAGCCCGCGCGTTTGGCGGACTCGATAGCGGGCCACCTCAGCGTGAAGATCCCGGACAAACAAGCGCTGCTCGAACTCTCCGACGTGCCGCAACGCCTCGAGCGCATCTTGCAGCTCATCGAAGGTGAGATCGGCATGCTTCAAGTGGAGCGGAAGATCCGCAACCGCGTGAAGCGTCAGATGGAGAAAACGCAGCGCGAATATTATTTGAACGAGCAGATGAAGGCGATCCAGCGCGAGCTGGGCGACGGCGAGGACGGCCGCGAAGACATCGCCGAGCTCGAAGCGCGCATCAAGAACACAAAGCTCTCCAAGGAAGCCAAGGCGAAGGCCGAAGCGGAAATGAAGAAGCTTCGTCAGATGTCGCCGATGTCGGCGGAATCGACCGTCGTGCGCAATTATCTCGACTGGCTGCTCTCGCTCCCTTGGGGCGTGAAGAAGAAGGTCAAGAAGGATATCGAAGCCGCGCAAAACGTGCTCGATGAAGATCACTACGGCTTGGAGAAGGTCAAAGACCGCATCCTCGAATATCTCGCCGTGCAAGCGCGCACCAACAAACTGCGTGGCCCGATCCTCTGCCTCGTCGGCCCGCCTGGCGTGGGTAAGACCTCGCTTGGCCGTTCGATCGCCAAGGCAACGGGTCGCGACTTCGTGCGTCTGTCGCTCGGCGGCGTGCGCGATGAAGCGGAAATCCGTGGTCACCGCCGCACATACATCGGCTCGATGCCAGGTCGCGTGATCCAATCGATGAAGAAGGCCAAGAGCTCCAATCCGCTCTTCCTGCTCGATGAAATCGACAAGCTTGGCGCCGATTATCGCGGCGATCCGGCGGCGGCTCTGCTCGAAGTGTTAGACCCGGAGCAAAACTCGACGTTCAACGACCACTATCTCGAAGTAGATTACGATCTCTCGGACGTGTTGTTCATCACCACGGCCAACAGTCTCAACATGCCCCAGCCCTTGCTGGACCGCATGGAGATCATCCGCATCCCGGGCTACACCGAGGATGAAAAGCTCGAGATCGCCAAGAAGCACTTGCTGCCGAAGCAATACGAGAACAACGGCTTGAAGAAGGCGGAGTTCACGGTCAGCGAAGATGCGCTGCGCGATCTGATCCGTCGCTACACGCGCGAAGCCGGCGTGCGATCGCTCGAACGCGAAATCGGCAACCTCGCGCGCAAGGCGGTGCGTCAGCTTGAGCAGAAGCAGACGGACAAGGTCGACATCACGGCGGCGAACCTGCCAGATTACGCCGGCGTCTGGAAATATCGCTTCGGTGAAACCGATCTTGAAGACCAAGTCGGCGTCGTCACGGGCCTTGCCTGGACGGAAGTCGGCGGCGATCTTCTGACGATCGAAGCCGTCGCCATGCCTGGCAAAGGTGCGATGACGGTCACCGGCAATTTGCGCGACGTGATGAAAGAATCGATCTCGGCCGCGGCGTCCTACGTCCGCTCGCGTTCGATCGCCTTCGGTGTGAAGCCGCCCGTCTTCCGTTCGCGCGACATCCACGTGCACGTACCGGAGGGTGCGACGCCGAAGGATGGTCCATCGGCAGGTGTGGCGATGGCGACAGCGATCGTCTCGGTGCTCACTGGCGTGCCGATCCGCAAGGATATCGCCATGACCGGCGAGATCACGCTGCGCGGTCGTGTGCTGCCGATCGGTGGCCTGAAGGAAAAGCTGCTCGCGGCGCTACGTGGCGGCGTGAAGCTCGTGCTGATCCCGAAGGACAACGAGAAGGATCTGGCCGACATCCCAGAGAACGTGAAGCAGGGCCTCGAAATCGTGCCTGTCTCCACTGTCGATGAAGTGCTCCAGCGCGCGCTCACGCGCCCGCTGACGCCGGTCGAATGGTCGGAAGAGGACGAACTCGCCGAGAACCGTCGCGCTGATGGTTCCAGCGAAGGCCGTGAAGGCGCGCGCCCCCATTAGGGGGCGCGTAGCGCGCGATTTGCAGTGTTTTCACGGCATTTTCGCACTGCAGCAAGCTTGCACACGGCAGCGAATTACCCCTAGCGTCCAACTATAGCGCGCGCCGCAAGCAGAATCGGCTTAGCGAACGCGGTTCAAATTTTCTCGGTCGCGAGGGGGTTCAAAATGAACAAAGCAGAATTGGTCGCCGATGTGGCCGAGCGTATGGGCGAGTCCAAGCTGAAGGCCGAAGAGGCTGTCAACGCCGTGTTCGACGCCCTCACCAACGCCTTGAAGAAGGGCGACGAAGTGCGTCTGCCCGCGTTCGGCGTGTTCGACGTGAAAGAGACTGCCGCCCGCACCGCACGTAACCCGCAAACCGGTGAAGAGGTGAAAGTGCCGGCCGGCCGCAAAGCCCGCTTTAAGCCAGGCAAAGCGCTCAAGGACGCAATGGCCTGAGGCAAGACGCCATAGGCTTTGAAGGGCGGCTCGCAGGGGCCGCCCTTTTCAATTTAGGGCGGTTTGTGTAGCCACGGCTGAGAAGAGGGCAGACATGCTGGCGAAGATTTACCGGCCCGCGAAGAACGCGATGCAATCTGGCAAGGCGACCACCAAAAAGTGGCGGCTCGAATTCGTGCTCGCCGACGCGCCGCGTCCGGATGCGCTCATGGGCTGGATCAGCGGCGCCGATCCGAACGGCCAAGTCCGCATGTCGTTCGACACCAAGGAAGCCGCGATCGAATTCGCACGCGCGCACGCGATCCCGCACCAAGTGATCGAACCCGAAGAAACCAAGCGCCAACCGCGCGCCTACGGCGACAATTTCGCGTTCAAAAGACGCGAACCCTGGTCACACTGAAAGCGAATAGCGAATGGTGCGTAGCGAATACGGCACGCCGCGCGCGCTTGACTATTCGCCCTTCGCTCCTCCCTATTCGCCTCCGATGGCCCCGTAGCTCAACTGGATAGAGCATCCGCCTTCTAAGCGGACGGTTGCGTGTTCGAGTCACGCCGGGGTCGCCATCACGCGAGGCGCGCGAAGCCTTGCGCAAGATCCGCGATCAGATCGCCCGGATGCTCCAGGCCAATCGACAAGCGCACCAACGGCCCTTCGGCCTTCCACGGCTTGGCCGTGCGCGTGATATTGTCGTCGCACGGGATGATCAAACTCTCATAGCCGCCCCATGAGAACCCCATCGAGAAGAGCGCATAGGTCTCTAGCATCACTTTGAGCTTCGCCGCAGCGACCGGTTTCAGCACCGCGCCGAACACGCCTGCCGCACCGGTGAAATCGCGCTTCCAGATCGCGTGATCGGGATGCGACGGTAGAGCAGGGTGGATCACACGCGCCACTTCGGGCCGCGTCTCCAGCCAGCGCGCAATCTGCAAACCGGACGCTGCTTGCCGCTCCAGCCGCACGCTCAGCGAACGCATGCCGCGCAACACCAGATACGCATCATCGGGCGAAGCGCCCAAGCCCAGCTGCTTGTAGGTCGCCTTCACGCGCTCGCCCATCTGTGGCGTCGCCGAGAGCACCGCGCCCATGAACGCGTCAGCGTGGCCGGCTTGATACTTGGTCAGCGCCTGCACGGAGAGATCGACACCGTGCTCGAACGGTTTGAAGTAAAGCCCCGCAGACCACGTATTATCGAGGATCGTCGGCACGCCACGCGCCTTTGCCGCCGCCGCGATCGCCGGCACGTCCTGCACCTCAAACGTGATCGAGCCCGGCGATTCCAGAAACACGCCGCACGTGTTCTCGTTGATCAACCCAGCGATGTCGCCGCCAATGTGAGGAGCGAAATACGTTGTGCGCACACCCAAGCGATGCAGCACCGTGTTGCAGAAGCGCCTTGTCGGCCCATAGACGGAATCCACCACCAGCAATTCGCCGCCCGCCCGCGCGATCGTCATCAGCGCCAGCGTGCACGCGCCCAAGCCCGAAGGCGCCAGCGTGACTGCCGCGCCGCCCTCGATCGCCAGCAGCGCAACCTTCAACGCGTCCTGCACCGCCATGCCTTCAAGCGCGTAGGTCTTTTGGGGCGTGTTGTAGAGATCGCCCGTGTCTTCGATCACGAGCGTGGTCGCGCGGTGGATCGCGGGGTTCACGCCGCCGTCGTGCCGCGCCGGATCGCGCCCCGCGAGCGCGAGGCGCGTTTCAACGCGTAGCTTCGACAAGTCCAAATCTTTCCCAGCCATTACGCACCCGTCGCGATCGGCGCGTCGGGCAGCGCGCCCCATTCCGCCCACGCGCCGTCATAGATCGCAGCGTCCCAATGCCCAAGCCGCGCGAGCGCCAACGCGATGATCGCCGCTGTCACGCCCGAGCCGCACGAGCAGATCGCCGGTTGCGATGGATCAGCGCCGGCGGCGGCAAACAGCTCCTCCAATTCTTCCTTGGAGCGGAGCGAACCGTTCTCGTTGATCAAGCTCCCGGCCGGCAACGAACGTGCGCCAGGCATATGCCCGCTCTTCAAACCCGCGCGCGGTTCGGGCGTCTCGCCGCGAAAGCGTGGTGCGGGGCGCGCATCTAGAATGGTCTTGGCGTCGGCGATCGCTTTGCGCACATCGGATGCATTGCGCACCAGATCGCCGCGATAGCGCGCCGTGAAATGCCGCTCCGCCCGCGTCGCCGGCGGATGGCCGTCAATCGGAAAGCCGCCGCGCTCCCAAGCCGGAAAGCCGCCGTCGAGCACTGAGACATCCTCGTGCCCCATCACGCGGAACGTCCACCACACGCGCGCCGCCGAGAACAGTCCCTGATTGTCGTACACGACAACGCGCGCGCCATCGCCGATGCCAAGCTTGCGCATGCGCGAGGCGAACTTCTCCGGCGAGGGCAGCATGTGCGGCAGGTGCGAGTCCGTATCGGCGATCTCATCGATGTCGAAGAACACAGCGCCCGGGATCCGCCGCTCTTCGTAGAGGGCCTTCGCGTTGCGCTCATCGCCCGGCAGGAACCAGGTCGCGTCCACGACGCGCATATCGGGCGCCTCAAGGCGCTCCGCCAACCAGGTGGGGGAGACAATCGGATCGGGGGCTTTGCTCATGGCCGGACGCTATGCCGCCCGGCCGCGCGCTTCAACTACAGCCGCCCATTAGGAACGCTTAAGCGGGCTTGGCCAATTGCAATTGGACCACGTCCGTGCGTCCGGTCCGGAAGCCGGCCTCGCAATAGGAGAGGTAAAACAGCCAAAGCTGCTTGAACCGTTCGTCGAAGCCCATGGCGCGAATATCGTTCCACTTGGCTTGGAAGCGCCGCGACCATTCCGCCAAGGTCACCGCATAGGATTGGCCGAACGCTTCGGCCTTGCGCCAGGCAAGCCCCGCCTTCGCGGTCTCTTCCTTCAGCCGCTCGACGCTCGCCAACATGCCGCCGGGAAACACGTAGCGCTGAATGAAATCCGCACGCGTACGGTACGCCTCGAACAGGTCGTGCTTGATCGTGATGATTTGCAGCGCCGCGCGACCGCCAGGTTTGAGCACATCGGCGATTTTGCCGAAATAGGTCGACCAGTGCCGTTCGCCCACGGCCTCGAACATCTCGATCGACGCGACCTTGTCGAATTGGCCTTCGACATCGCGATAATCCTGGATGCGAATATCAACGCGATCGGACAAACCCGCGCGCTCGATCCGCGCCTTGGCGTAAGCGAGCTGCTCCTCACTGATGGTGATGCCCGTCACCCGCGCGCCGTACTCGCGCGCCGCGAATTCGGCAAAACCACCCCAGCCACAGCCAATCTCCAGAACATGATCGCCGGGCTTCAAATCCAAATGCTCGGCCAGCGCCTTGTATTTCGCGCGTTGACCGGCTTCCAGATCGGCCACAGTCGCATCAAAGCGGGCAGACGAATACGTCATGGAAGGATCGAGCCAGGCTTCGTAAAAGCGATTGCCCAGATCGTAATGCTCATGAATGTTGCGCCGCGATCCCTCGCGCGTGTTATCGCGCGACAGGTGACGCACCCAATTCATCGCCTTGCCGAAGAAACTTCCTTCGAACACGCGCTTGAAGCGCTCGATATTGTCAGCGAGCAAAGTGAGCAGGGCGGAGAGATCGGACGTTTCCCATTCGTGCGACATCCAACTTTCCGCGAAGCCGATATCGCCATTCTTCAAGACGCGATTGGCGAAGCGATAGTCTTTCACGATGAGCGCGATCGGCGCGCGATCATCGTCGCCGAAGCGCAGCGTTTCGCCGGTGGGCGTCGAAATGTCGATCGCGCCACCTTTGATGTTGAGCAGCGCCAACAACACGGCCTTGGCGCGCGCGGGCGCCTTCAAGCGATGGATCGCGGCGGCGGTGGCGCGGGCCGGTTGAGCCGGCGCAGAGGCAGGCAGATGGTCCATAGGCTTCAATGTAGGTGATCCCGTCTGTGGATAAAAGTTCTGCGACAGCCGCTCGAACTCTTACGCGCGGGCTCAGGCCTCGGATTTGAGGCTGGCGAAGGCTTCTAAAGCGCGAGCGCGGGCGGCGGCATGATCCACCAGGGGACGCGGATACGTCCGGCCCAATTCCACGCCAGCGGCCTTCAACGTGACAGGGTCAGCTTCCCAAGGCTTGTGCAGCACATCATTCGGCAGTTTCGCCAATTCAGGGACCCAGCGGCGCACATATTCGCCATCAGCGTCATAGCGCTCGCCCTGCGTGACCGGATTGAAGATGCGGAAATAAGGCGAAGCATCGGCGCCCGAACCGGCCACCCATTGCCAGGACGCAGCATTGTTCGCGAGGTCCGCGTCCAGCAACGTATCCCAGAACCATTCTTCGCCGCGCCGCCAATCGATCAGCAAATGCTTGATCAGAAACGACGCCGCGATCATGCGCGCGCGATTGTGCATCGTGCCCGTGACCCAGAGCTCACGCATCGCCGCATCGACGATTGGATAACCCGTTTGCCCGCGCTGCCAGGCGCGCAGCGCCTCCTTGTCGTCGCGCCACGGAAAGGCATCGAAAGTGTCGCGCCAATTTGCTTGCGGCAGCGTCGGCCAATGGAAGAGCAGATTGGTCGAAAACTCGCGCCAGCCAATCTCGGACATGAATTTGTCTGCGCCACGCTGCAGCGCCGGCGCCTCGTGAGCAGCCCTCTCGATCGCCGCGCGAATTTGCACCGGCGAGATTTCACCAAAGTGCAAATGCGGGGAGAGGCGCGAGGTCGTGTGCGCGCCCATCTGGTCGCGCGCTTCCGCGTAACCGCTCAAGCGCAACTCAATGAATAGTCGTAGGGCTGCAAGCGCACCGGCTTCGCCCGGATTCCATTCCGGATCGAACCCCGTCGCCCAGTTCGGCTTAGTCGGGAGCAGCTTCCAATCCGCCACTCGATCGCTCGCGACATCGCCAGCAAGGCCATTGAGTTTCTTGGGCGTAGGCGCCGGCGCGCGCCGCTCAGGTATTTGCTGCGCCGCGCGCCAATAGGGCGTGAACACCTTGAACGGCTCACCGGTCTTGGTTTTCACCACCCACGGCTCATTCAGAAGAGCACCGTTAAAGCTCTGCACCTCCGCACCAGCTGCGCTTAACTTCTCTTTCAGCGCCTTATCGCGCGCGATCGCGTACGGCTCATAACAACGGTTCCAAAACACCGCCCCCGCGCCAATGTCTTTCACCAGCTTCGGCAAAACCTTCGCCGCCGCGCCCTTGCGCAACACCAAGCGCGCGCCGCGCTTCTCAATGTCAGCGCTCAGCGCGCTTAAGCTTTTGTGCAACCACCAACGCGACGCGCCGCCCAAGCGCCACGGCCCCGGCGTCTCGTCATCCAGCACATAAAGCAAAACCAGGGGCCGCTCGGTCTCGATCGCGGCCCGCAGCGCGGGATTGTCGCCCAGCCGCAAATCCTGCCGCAACCAGACAATCGCCGGCGCGTCAGTCATCCTTCGCCGCGTCGCGATTGCGCAGATGGATTTCCACCATCTTCGCGTCTTTCAGCCAGCGCCCGTGCGCCGCAATCGAGGCCATCGCAAAGCCGTACCAGCCCGCGCGCCACATGCCGCGCAAGACATAATGGTTCAAAAAATAAAACGGCCGCGCCAGCACCATACGCAACGCGCACTGCCAGAACGGCTTCAGCTTCGTGTCGCGCGCGCGGCCGGACGAATTGCGATTGAACTTCTCTTCCAGTTGCGCGAGGTCGCGGAACGAATAGTGCAGCAGGCGGCCGTCAAGCTTCCCCACAGCGACGCCATCCGGAACCTTGAATTGATCCCAATTCGGATGATCCGGCTGACGCACGACGCGGCGGTCATAAAGCTTGCGCCGATCCACCAGATAGAAATCGCGCCAATCGCCACTGATCGGCGGCGCCGTCGCCATCATCATCTCGAACGCGCCCACATTCGGCGCACCCTTGGCGAATACGTTGCGAATTTCCGCCGCCAGCTCCGGGGTCACGATTTCGTCGGCGTCGAGATCGAGCAGCCAATCGTGCACGCAAGCGTCTTCGCCGGTCCGCTTCTGTTTGCCGCCGCCCAGCCACGCGCTGCGCACCACGCGCGCACCTAAGCCTTCGGCGATCTCGATCGTCTTGTCGGTTGAGCCGGAATCTACGAGCACGACCTCGGATACGACCTGTTGTGCGGCGCGGATCACATCGCCAATCATCCGCTCCTCGTTCTTGGTGCGGATATAGGCGGAGATGGGCGGGTTCTGGCTCATGGGCGGATCAAGCCTGGGCGCGCGCAAAAATCAACCAGAACGCGCCAATTCGGCGGCGTCGGCGTAGCCAAAGATGTTGAGCACCAGACGCACGGCTTGGCCGCGCGGCGTTTTCAGGTCCGGATCGCGCTCAATGGCGAGCCGCGCTTCCTTGTCGGCCGCGCCGAGCATGTCCGCATGCGCCTCGGGCGAGACCAGCCGGAACGGCGGCAGCCCTGATTGCTGCGTGCCCAGCACGTCGCCGGCGCCGCGCATTTTGAAATCCGTCTCGGCGATCGCGAAGCCATCATCGTTCTGCCGAATCGTATCCAGTCGCTCTTTCGCCGCCGGCCCAATCGGCGGCTTCCAAAGCAAAATGCACGATCCACGCTTGTCGCCGCGGCCAACGCGGCCGCGCAATTGGTGCAATTGCGCCAAGCCGAAGCGCTCGGCGTGCTCGATCACCATGATCGTCGCTTCCGGCACGTTGACGCCGACTTCGATCACCGTCGTCGCCACCATTACGGTGGATTCGCCCGAGCGAAACCGCTCCATCGCCTGCTCGCGCGCAGCAGGGGAGATGCGCCCGTGCACGATCTCCACGCCCTTGCCGAACAGCGCCTTCAATTCCTCGTAACGATCCTCGACCGCCGCCAGATCGACCGCCTCGCTCTCCTCGATCAGCGGGCACACCCAATACGCACGCTCACCGCGCGCCGTCGCTTCGCGGATTGCATCCATGATCTCGTGCGCACGTGTGGACGGCATCGCCACCGTGCGGATCGGCTGGCGCCCCGGCGGCTTCTCGTCCAAGATTGAAATGTCCATGTCGCCATGAATGGAAAGCGCCAGCGTGCGCGGAATCGGTGTGGCGCTCATCACCAGCACGTGCGGCGCAAAACCCTTGGCCACCATACGCATGCGATCGGACACGCCAAAGCGATGCTGTTCGTCGATCACGATCAGCCCCAAATCCTTGAAACTCACATCGTCCTGAAACAGCGCATGCGTGCCGACGACGACCGCGATCTCGCCGGACGCCATTTTCTCCATGATCGCGCGCCGATCCTTCGGCTTGTCGCGCCCCGTCAGCACCGCCATCGAGATGCCGGCCGCTTCCAGCAAGGGCTGCAACGTCACGCCATGCTGACGCGCCAACAAATCCGTAGGCGCCATCATCGTACTTTGCAGCCCAGCTTCAGCCGCACGCGCCATCGCCAACGCCGCCACCAAAGTCTTGCCCGAACCCACATCGCCCTGCAGTAAGCGCAGCATCGGCGCAGGCTCGGCCATATCGGCGTAAATCTCCTTCACCGAACGCGTTTGCGCGCCCGTCGGCGCGAAGGGGAGGCTGGCGAGGATCTTGTCCGCCAGAGCGCCATCGCCCGTCACCGCGCGCCCAGGCTCTTTGCGACGATGCTGGCGCCTCAGCCGCAACGCACATTGCCGCGCGAACAATTCGTCATAAGCCAAGCGCATACGGAACGCGCTTTCCGGCGCCACATCTTCCGGCGACGTCGGCCGATGCATGTGCTCCAGCGCCGTGCGAAAATCCGGCCAGTCGTGCGCCTTCACCGTGGAAGGCTCCAACCATTCCGGCGCTTCCGGCACGGTATCGAGCGCGCCCAGGATAGTTCGCGACAACGTCCGTCCCGCGAGCCCTTGTGTGAGCGGATAAACCGGCTCCACCGGCGGCGGCGCTTCGCCGCGATCTGGATCGACCACATGATCTGGATGCAGCATCTGCCGCATACCGTCGTAAAATGTCACCGTGCCGCTGACCAAACGCTTCTGGCCGACGGGCCACATGCGCTCGAACATCTCCTTGTTGCCGCGAAAATACGCGACCGAGAGAAAGCCCGTCTCATCACGCAGCCGAATGCGATGCGGCAGATTCTTGTAAGCCGGCGCATAGCCGTCGACCTCGGCTTCGATCGTCGCGATGTCGCCGTCCTGCGTCTCCGCGATCGGCACACGCAGGCGCCGGTCGATCGCGCTGTTTGGCGGCAGGAACACGAGGTCGCGCACCAGCCCGCCACCCGCAACTTTAGCGATTAGGCCAAGCGCGTCCTTGCGCGCACCCTTGGGCAAACGCGCCGGCGCCAAAAGCGCTACCAGGGCTGGGGGTGAAACGTCGCTCATACGCCTTAGCTCGACGGCGCTGACATGGCCGCCCATATGGGTTATAGCGCGGCCCCCTCCGGTTTAGCCGCCTTCTTTTCTCCGCCCCAGACGCCCTATGGATGACCGCCGCAAGAAGCTGAAATTCCGCGCCTGGCGTCGAGGCTTCCGCGAGATTGACTTGATTCTAGGCAATTTTGCCGACCGTCATCTGGCGACTTTGACCGAGACGCAAGTGGACGAGTTCGAGCGCCTGCTCGATGCGCCCGATCAGGACGTCTATGCCTGGATCACAGATCAGGCCCGGGCGCCCAGCGAATACGACACCCAAACCCTCGCGCTGGTTTGCGCGTTCCGATCCGAGATCATTCCGCGCCACGATGCCTGAGACCGCCCTAAACCCACGCCTTGTTGAGACGCTCGCCAAGGCCAAGGAGGCGTTGGTGGTCTCCGGCGCGCCCGAGGGCATCGATGCGGCCGCCCTCGGCGAAGCTGCGCGCCTGCGTGGCGGCGTGACGCTCTTTGTCGCCCGCGATGAAACCCGCGCCTCGTCGTTCGAAGCCGCCGTGCGCTTCTTCACGCCCGACCTTGCCACGTTGCGTCTGCCAGCCTGGGACACGCTGCCTTACGATCGCATTTCGCCTGCCGCTTCCGTCGCCGCACAACGCTGCGCCGCGCTGGCCGCACTCGCGCGCCGCAAGCAGAGCGAACCGCCGCTGCTCGTCATCGCCACGGCTTCCGCGATTGCGCAGCGTGTGCCGCCGCGCGCGCGCCTCAACGCAGCGACGTTCGCCGCCGCGGCCGGCTCTGAAACCTCAATGGCAGACCTCGAGAATTATCTCGTCGTCAACGGCTACTCACGTTCCTCCACGGTCCGCGCGCCCGGCGAGTTCGCCGTTCGGGGCGGCCTGATGGACGTGTTTCCGCCGGGCGCGGCCGAACCGCTGCGCTTCGATTTCTTTGGCGACGAACTGGAAGCCATCCGCAGCTTCGATCCCGAAACGCAAATCTCGAAGACGAAGCTTAAAGCGGCGCTGCTCACGCCCGTCAGCGAAGTGCTGCTCGATGATCAATCCGTGCTGCATTTCCGCAAGCGCTTCGGCCAGAGCTTCGGCGCTGTCAGCGACCCGCTCTATGACAGCATCAGCGCCCGCATCCGCCGCCAAGGCGTCGAGCAATGGCTGCCCTTCTTCTACGACATCCTCGAAACCGTGTTTGATTATGTCGGTTTCGACGCGCTGGTGGCGTTTGACGCTCTTGCCGAGGAAGCGCTCAAAGAGCGCGTCGAGACCGCACGCGATCATTTCGAATCCCGTAAAGGCGCGCCGGTATCGCGCGGCGGCACGGCCTTCCGCGCGCCCAATCCGGAATTGCTCTATCTGTTCGACGACGCGCTCAGCGTCGCCCTGGGCGCCCGCGCTGTGCGCCGCTTCACCCATTTCGACACGGACGCGAAGAACAAGCTCGACCTCGGCGGCCGACCCGGTCGTGATTTCGCTGCTGAGCGCCAAACCGCCGACACCAACATTTTCGAGGCCGCGGCCAAACACGTTGGCGCGCTGACGAAAGCGCATAAGCGCGTGGTGGTGGCCGCATGGTCGGAGGGCTCAGCTGAGCGTCTGGGTGGTGTGCTGACCGATCACGGCGTCGATACTGTGATCCGTTCGGAATCCTGGCCGCATGCGTCGTCGCTGCCGCGCGGCGCCCATGCGCTGGCCGTGCTGCCCCTCGAACACGGCTTCGAGACCGACACACTCGCGTTCCTCTCCGAGCAAGACATCCTCGGCGATCGTCTCGCGCGCCCACGCAAGCGCCGCAAAGCCTCGTCAGTCATCGCGGAAGCCGCGGCCATGAGCCAAGGCGATCTCATCGTCCACCAAGATCACGGCGTTGGCCGCTACGAGGGCCTCAAAACGCTCGATGTCGCCGGCGCCCCGCACGATTGCTTGGATCTGACCTACGCGGGAGGGGACAAGCTCTACCTGCCGGTCGAAAACATCGAACTCGTCAGCCGTTACGGCGCAGAGGATGCTGAGGCGCAGCTCGACAAGCTGGGCGGCGTCGCCTGGCAGAGCCGCAAAGCGCGCGCCAAACAGCGCCTGCGCGATATGGCGGAAGAATTGCTGCGCATCGCGGCCATGCGCGCCACGCGCACAGCCGAACCGCTCGCGCCGCCAGAAGGGCTGTGGGACGAATTCTGCGCACGCTTTCCGTACGAAGAAACCGACGATCAGCTCAGCGCCATCGATGATGTCGTCGGCGATCTCGCCGCCGGCAAACCTATGGATCGCCTCATCTGCGGCGATGTCGGCTTCGGCAAAACCGAAGTTGCGCTGCGCGCTGCGTTCCTGGTGGCGATGACCGGCAAGCAAGTCGCCGTCATGGCGCCAACCACGTTGCTCTGTCGCCAGCATTTCCGCACCTTCAGCGAGCGCTTCCGGGGCCTTCCCGTTCGCGTGCGCCAACTCTCGCGTCTTGTGTCGACCAAGGAAGCCAGCGAAACCAAGGCGGGCCTCGAAGCCGGCACGATCGAAATCGTCGTCGGCACGCACGCGCTGCTGTCAAAGACCATTAAATTCGCCGATCTCGGTTTGATGATCATCGACGAAGAGCAGCATTTCGGCGTGAAGCACAAAGAGCGCATGAAGGATCTCCGCGCCGAAGTGCACGCGCTCACGCTGTCGGCCACGCCAATCCCGCGCACGCTGCAACTCGCGCTCGCCGGCGTGCGCGAAATGAGCCTCATCACCACGCCGCCGATCGATCGCTTGGCGGTGCGCACTTACGTCACGGCGTTCGACAACGTCACCGTCCGCGAAGCTCTGCTGCGCGAGAAATACCGGGGCGGCCAAAGCTTCTTCGTCGCGCCGCGCATCTCCGATCTCGATGAAGTCTCGGATTTTCTCCGCCGCAACGTGCCGGAAGTGACGTTCGCCGTCGCCCACGGCCAGATGCCGCCGAACGCGCTCGACGAGATCATGACGCAATTCTATGACGGCGCCTTCGACGTGCTGCTCTCCACCTCAATCGTGGAATCCGGCCTCGATATCCCGCGCGCCAACACGCTCATCGTCTATCGCGCTGATATGTTTGGCCTAGCGCAGCTATATCAATTGCGTGGTCGCGTCGGCCGCTCGAAATTGCGTGGCTACGCCTATCTCACCACCGCCGCTGAACAAGCGCTCACCGTCAGCGCCGAAAAGCGCCTCAAAATTCTTTCCTCGCTCGACAATCTGGGCGCCGGTTTCACGCTCGCCAGCCACGATCTCGACATGCGCGGCGGCGGCAATTTGCTCGGCGAAGAGCAATCCGGCCACATCCGCGAAGTCGGCGTCGAGCTCTATCAGAGCATGCTCGAAGAGGCCGTTCAGGCGCTGCGCGAGGGCAGGGACGAGGAGGAATTCTCCGAAAAGTCGTGGTCGCCGCAAATTAATGTCGGCGCCTCGGTGCTGATCCCGGAAGATTACGTCGCCGATCTCACCGTGCGCTTGGCGCTCTATCGCCGCTTGGCCGACCTCGAAACCGATCAGGAGCGCGAAGCCTTCGCCGCTGAATTGATCGATCGCTTCGGCCCGCTGCCCGCGGAAGCCGAACAGCTCATCGCCGTGGCTGCACTCAAATCGCTCTGCCGTCGTTGCCAAATCTCGAAGCTCGACGCCGGCCCCAAGGGCGCGGTGCTCACGTTCCGCGAGATCGGCTTCCCCGATCCGCTCGCGCTCGTGCGCTACGTCCAAGAACGCCCGGACGATTTCAGAATGCGGCCTGACGGCAAACTCGTCGTCACCGGCGGCTGGCCCGAAGCCACCGCGCGCCTCAAAGCGCTCCGCGGCGTGCTGGACGCACTCTCACGCATGGCCACGAAGAAAGCGGCTTAGGCCGTTTCAGCCGGCACGAAGTCCATATCGAGCGCTCGCATGGCGCGCGCGAGCAAGCTCGCGCCGCTTTCGCCGGGCTGCAGCTCCGCCGCGCTCTGCTCGAACACCAACGGCCCCGTGCCGTTGTCGCCAGCCGCAAACGCCGTACATTCCGCGACTGAGGCAATTCTTTCACCTGTGCGCTTAGCGCCCTTCATATCCGTCGCGCTCAGCCCCACCGCGATCACATCGCGCCCAATCGTGGCGCCCGCATCGGTTTCACGCATTAAACGCGCCGCCAAACTCGCAATCTCGTTGAAGCCGCGTTTCCATGCGTCATCCGACGGATCATTGCTGCCCGGCGCCGGAAGCACGCGCATCACTGAAAGCGCAAACGGTCGGCCGCTGTGTTGATGGTCGGACGCTAAGCGCTTCAAATGCGCCTCGAACGCCGCGCGTTTGAACAAGCCCGTCCGCGCTTCGCCCATCACATCGCGCAGACCGCGCACATCATGCTCCGCCGCGCGTCGACGACGCTCACGCCGCACAGCTTCAAACAGCCAACCCAAGCTCGGGCCATATTGCGCATTGGTGTCGACAACCGCACTCGCGCCGCGATCGATCACCGCTTTGCGCGTCGCGCCATCCTGCGGGGCCGTCACCACCATTGTCGGCATATGATAGAGACTTGCGTTCCGCCGCAGCGCCGCGCAGAGCGAAATCGCGGTCGCTGGATCTTGCGCGCCATTCAGCACCACCGCGTCAAACGGCTCGTCGTGCAAATGGTCAAAGCCTGCATACGAAGAGAACGCCGCCGCGACCAAGCCGCCATGCTCTGAAAGCGCACGCTCCAGCGCCAAGAACACCGCACTCGGCGCGCCGATATAGAGCGCCTTCAAACGACGCAGCTCCGCCGGCGTGGGCATCGCCGCATTCATCTCAACCGCCGTCGCCATGCGGCGGGCGCGTTCCTCTTCGGCAAGCGCTACGCGCACGCACGCTTCGATCTGCGCATTGATCAGCTTGGCCGGCGCATCGATCGCGATCGCGCCCGCGAACGGGGCTGGCGCCTCCAAGCCAGCCGGCAAAGGCCGATCGCTTTTCAGCGCTAACAACGATGCCAGCGGCTTACGCTCCGCGCGTTGCGCCGCCTCAGCGAGTTCCACTGCGCGCGCAACATCGCCATCGAGCGCCGCAAATACCGCGATGTCCTCACCATCGGGCGCAGCACGATACGCGCCCGGCATTGCTGCGGCTTCAATCTCCGCAGCGGCAAGCAACGCTTGCGCCTCACGCGCCACGCGCGCGTCATGGGCTCGCACAACAATCCGCAAGACTTGACGCTCCGGCGCCGGAGACGGCGGGCAAAGGATGGGAGATACTTAGCCCAATATAGCTCTGGTCGAAATCCAGAGGGTAAACGGAGACAATCATGGGAAAGGGTCCGCTTTCGGGCGTGAAAGTCGTTGAATTTCAGGGCATCGGCCCTGGACCCTTCGCTTGCATGCTGCTGTCCGACATGGGCGCTGACGTCGTCCGCATCGACCGTAAGGGCGGAGCCGGGGGCTCTAAGTTCGACGTGCTCGCCCGCGGCCGCCGTTCGGTGGCGCTTGACCTGAAGAACCCGGCCGACATGATTGTGGCGCTGGAACTCATCTCCAAGGCGGATGCGCTGGTGGAAGGCTTCCGCCCCGGCGTGATGGAACGCCTGGGCCTCGGCCCCGATGAAGCGCTGAAGCGCAATCCCAAGCTCGTCTATGGCCGCATGACCGGATGGGGCCAGGATGGCCCGCTCGCGCAAGCCGCCGGCCACGATGCGAACTACATCTCCATCACCGGCGCGCTTGGCGCGATGGGGCGCACAGGCGCCAATCCGTCCGTACCACTCAATCTCGTCGGCGATTTCGGTGGCGGCGCGCTTTATCTCGCGATGGGCATTTGCGCCGCACTGGTTGAAGCGAAGACCTCCGGCAAAGGCCAAGTTATCGACGCCGCGATCACCGATTGCACGGCGTCACTGATGGCGATGATGTACGGCTTTCGCGCCGCTGGCATGTGGACCGACAACCGCGATTCCAACCTGCTCGACGGTGGCGCGCCGTTCTACGACGTCTATGAAACCAGCGACGGCAAATACGTGACGATCGGTTCGCTCGAGCCGCAATTCTATGCACTGTTGCTCGAAAAGACCGGCCTCAAAGACGATCCAGCTTTCTCAGCGCAAATGGATCGGAACCAATGGCCCGCGATGGAAGCGAAGCTCACCGCGCTCATCAAAACCAAAACGCGCGACGAATGGGCGTCCATCATGGAAGGCACAGACGTGTGCTTCGGCCCGGTGCTCAACATGGCTGAAGCGCCAAACCATCCACACAATGTCGCGCGCAAAGCCTTCCTCGAAATCGACGGCGTGGTCCAACCTGCCCCCGCCCCCCGCTTTTCGCGCACGCCTGGGGAAGTGCAGGGGCCCCCAGCGAAGCTCGGCGCACACACCGATGAAGTGCTCGCCGCCTGGAACATCGAGGCGCGCCCAAGCTGATTTTTGGATTCAGCGGCGGTTCAACCGGACTGGTGTTTCATCATCCTCGGTTCTGGACGATTTTTCGTCCCTCGCTCGTACCAGGACCAAGTTCTCATCCCCTCCCGGGGGTGAAACAAAGCGCCGGCGGCCGGCTCAGCCGCCGGCGCAATTTGTCTGTGGCAATCTGAAACTTGCATTTCCGCTCGGGAATGTTGCGCCGCAGCGAAAGCCTCCCTAACAGAGGCGCTCAAGATAAGGGCGCCGCATGGTCAACAAGGTCTACAAGGACGCAAAATCCGCGCTGGAAGGCTTCGCCTTCGACGGCATGACGGTCATGAGCGGGGGCTTCGGCCTCTGCGGTATTCCCGAAAACCTGATCATCGCGCTGCGCGATACGGGCGTGAACGGCATCACCGTGATCTCGAACAATTGCGGCGTCGATTCTTGGGGTTTGGGCCTGCTGCTCGAAACCAAGCAGATCAAAAAAATGATCTCGTCCTACGTGGGTGAGAACAAGGAATTCGCCCGCCAATATCTCTCTGGCGAACTCGAACTCGAATTCAATCCCCAAGGCACGCTGGCCGAACGCTGCCGCGCTGGAGGCGCAGGCATCGCGGGCTTCTACACCAAGACGGGCGTCGGCACGCTGGTGGCTGACGGCAAGGAGACGAAGGTCTTCAACGGCGAGACCTATGTGCTGGAAACGGGCCTCGTCGCCGATCTCTCGATCGTCAAAGCCTGGAAGGGCGACAAGGAAGGCAATCTGATCTTCCGCAAGACCGCGCGGAACTTCAATCCGATGATGGCCACCGCCGGCAAGAAGTGTGTCGCCGAAGTGGAAATCCTTGTTGAAGCAGGTGAACTCGATCCCGACGCGATCCACACGCCCGGCATCTATGTCGACCGCATCGTGCAAGCCACCTTCGAAAAGCGCATCGAACAACGCACCGTCCGCAAGCGGGAGAACGCATAATGGCCTGGTCCCGCGATCAACTCGCCCAGCGCGCCGCCAAAGAATTGCGCGACGGCTTCTATGTGAACCTCGGCATCGGCATTCCAACGCTGGTGGCGAACTACATTCCTGACGGCGTGGAAGTGACGCTGCAATCGGAGAACGGCATGCTCGGCATGGGCCCGTTCCCGTACGATGAGGACGTCGACGCCGATCTCATCAACGCCGGCAAGCAAACCATCACCGAACTGAAGAAGACCTCGTATTTCTCATCGGCGGATTCGTTCGCGATGATCCGCGGCGGTCACATCGATCTTTCGATCCTTGGCGCGATGGAAGTCAGCCAAAATGGCGACCTGGCGAACTGGATGGTGCCGGGCAAGATGGTCAAAGGCATGGGCGGCGCGATGGACCTCGTCGCTGGCGTTAAGCGCGTCGTGGTCGTCATGGAGCACACCTCGAAAGAGGGCGCCTCCAAGCTCCTGAAGGCCTGCACGCTGCCGCTGACTGGCGTGCGCGTGGTCGATCTCGTCATCTCAGACCTGGGTGTGTTCGAGATCGATAAGCATGGCGACAAGCCGATGCGCCTCATCCAGCTCGCCGACGGCGTCAGCCTGGACGAAATCACCGCCAAGACCGAAGCCGCCTTCGAGAACGGCCTGGGTTGAGCCCCAGATCAGCGTGGCGGATTGCAGAAAGGCGCGGGCGCTGGTACGCCCCGCGCCTTCTGGAAGGATGGCCGAGTGGTTTAAGGCAGCGGTCTTGAAAACCGCCGTGGGTGCAAGCCCACCGTGGGTTCGAATCCCACTCCTTCCGCCAGCGTCACGTTGCGCGCCATCGCATTTATCTATCAGCTAGCGGCCAACGGAGACCCGAATGGCTGAGCCCAGCGAACCCAAGCCCGCCGCAACCATCTTGTTGCTGCGCGACGCGCCTGAATTTCAGGTGCTGATGGTCAAGCGCCACCACCAAATCGACTTCGCCTCAGGCGCGCTCGTGTTTCCGGGCGGCAAAATCGCGCGCGGCGACGATGACGAGGCCTGGGCCGAGCATGTCGTCGGTTGGGAAAGCTTTGACGCCGTACAACGCGCGTTGCGCATCGGCGCGATCCGCGAATCCTTCGAAGAAGCGGGCATTCTCGCAGCCGACAATCGCGATGGGACGCCATTCGCCACTGTGTGCGATGTTGACGTGCGCGCGTCGGTCGATCGTGGCGAGACGCCGTTTCTCGATGTCGTGCGCGATCTGGGTGTACGCTTGCGTCTCGACGGCCTCTCTGTCTTCGCGCGCTGGGTCACGCCGACCATGATGCCGAAGCGGTTCGACACATGGTTCTACGTGATGCACGCGCCGCCTCAACAAGTCGCCGCCTACGATGGCCGCGAGACTGTGGATGCCGAGTGGATCGCGCCGAGCGAAGCCGTACGCCTCGCCGCCGACGGCCAACGCACGATCATCTTTCCAACCTTGATGAATCTGAAACTGCTCGCCGAAGCGCAAAGCGCCGCCGATTGCATTGCCCGCGCCGAAGCGCGCGACCTCGTCACCGTGTTGCCGCAAGTCGAGCAACGCGACGGCAAACCCGTCCTGGTTCTTCCGCCCAATGCCGGCTACGGCGACATCGTTGAACCGCTGACCAGCATCGCTGGCTAGAGCGTTGCGCTGTAGTTAATCGGAAAAAAGCATAAATCCTTACGTCACCTAAATAGGCGCACGCGTAAAAACGGCCTCCAATTCCTTTTGGGGTCGTCGTTGATGTTCTCGAACTCGATCGGTCGCGTTGCTTTGAGCGGCCTCTTCGCATTCGCCATTGCAGCCGCCGCCCACGCCGATCCCGCGCCGATCACGTTCGCCGGGCAGGGCGCCTCCGCGCCGGTGCAAACCGCATCGCTCGCCGGCGGCGGCGACAATTCGTACGGTTACGGCGCCGAGCGCCGCCGTTCAGGCGCGACCATCGACATTCGTCGCAGTGAAGGCGACACCCCACGCGCCCAACGCGCCCCGTTCGAAATCAACGTCGCGCAAGACGCCGACGATGAAGACGAAGCGCCCGCACAAAGCGCGGCGCCACAACGCACGCTCGCGCAAGCTGCGCCCGCGCAGCGCCCGGAATGGTTGGAGCAGGAGCGGGTAGGCCCGCCCTACGAAGCCAATGGCCGCTGGTACGTGCCAACGCCCGAGCCGGGCTACGAACAAACCGGCACGGCGTCCTGGTACGGCGCCGATTTCCAAGGTCAGCGCACCGCGAGCGGCGAGACCTTCGACCAAGCCGCGCTCACCGCCGCACACCCGACGCTGCCGATCCCCAGCCTCGTGCAAGTCACCAATCTCGAAAACGGCCGCGAAGTGATCGTGCGCGTGAATGATCGCGGCCCGTTCGTGGGCGAGCGCCTGATCGACATGTCGCGTGGCGCAGCTGAAGTGCTGGGCTTTGACCAAGCCGGCCATGCCCGCGTCCATGTGCGGTATCTGGGCCCAGCGCCGCGCCGCGTCGATGCGGAGGAGGGCGCCCGCCCTGCTCCAGTCGCGCCGCCGGCCCCTGCCCGCAGCGCCCGCGCCGCCAATGACGGCCCCCTCTCGCTCACCCCGGAGCAGGGGAGTGGGGATGACGCCCTCGCCGGCGCGCCTATGGGCGAACCGGTCCGCCGTCCGACCGCACCATCTTACGCCGCTGCAACGCAAAGCAATTTCTTCGTCCAAGTCGGTGCGTTCTCGGACCTCGGCAACGCCCATCGCGTCCGTGACGCCGTCGGCCAGGCTGGCCCGGTCGTAGTGGATGTGCGCACCACGGCCTCGGGTGGCGAATTGTTCCGCGTCCGCGTCGGTCCGTGGACTAGCCGCGAAGAGGCGGATGCCGCACGCCGCACCCTGGCCTCGCTCGGCTATGGCGAGACGGTCATCGCTTCCCGCTAAGTCCTCGGTTTGTTGACGTAATCCCGCCGCCTCGGTTTGATCCAAGCCCATGGCCCAGAAGCGGGCGGACGATTCGGCGGAAACATGATGCTGCGACGCGCACTCAGCGCTCTAACTTTGCTTGGTGCGGTTGCGGCCGCGCCTTTGGCGCACGCCCAAACAAACGGCCTCACCACGCCCGCGCGCCACGTCACCATCATGGATGGCGCCAGCGGCGCGATCCTCTTCTGCGATGATTGCAACACGCCCATGCCGCCGGCTTCGATGTCGAAGCTGATGACGGTGCTGCTCGTCGCCGAGCGTCTGCAATCCGGTCAAATCACACTCGATACCCGCTTCCCGGTGAGCGAAAACGCGTGGCGCAACGGCGCCATGTCGGATGGCTCGCACATGTTCTTGGAGCTGAATTCCGAGGTGAGCGTCCGCGATCTGTTGCGTGGCGCCATCGTCGTCTCCGCCAACGACGCCTGCATCGTGCTCGCCGAAGGCATCGCCGGCTCTGAGCAAGCTTTCGTCACGCAAATGAACGAACGCGCGCAAGCGTTGGGTCTCACCAGCGCCCGCTTCCGCAATGTCACGGGGCTACCCGATCCCGATCACGTCATCAGCTCAAGCGATCTCGCGCGCCTCACGCGCCACCTGATCAACACCTATCCCGAGCTCTATCGCATCTATTCCGAGCGCGAGTTCACGCATAACAACCGCACCCAGCAAAACCGCAATCCGCTGCTCGGCGCCTATACAGGGGCGGACGGGGTAAAGACCGGCCACACTGACGACGCGGGCTACGGCCTCGTCGGCTCTGCGCTCGTCAACGGCCAACGTCGCATCATCGTTTTCAACGGTCTAGACACGATGGCCGCACGCCGCACCGAAGCGCTCCGCATCATGAGCGCGGCGTTCAACGATTTCTCCGTCGCGCAGATTGCTGCGCAAGGCGAAGAGGTTGGCGAAGCACAAGTGCGCCTGGGCTCCCGTCGCACTGTGCCGCTGGTGGCGCAGAACAACATCATCATCGGCGGGCCTCGTGGTGTGCAAAGCGCGCTCACGGCAAGCATCGTCTATGACGGCCCGCTGCAGCCGCCGATCGCGGAAGGCCAAGTGGTGGCGCGCCTCGTCGTGGAAGGGCCGAACTTCCAGACCCAAGAGTTTCCACTCGCCGCTGGCCGCCGCATCGGCAAGGCCAATTGGTTCTCACGCGCCTGGGAGGGCTTGCGCCTGACCCTATTCGGCGGTTGATGGACCCATGGCGCAGGGCCGGTTCATCACCCTCGAAGGCGGCGAAGGCGTCGGCAAGTCGACGCTCGCGCGTGGTTTGCAAGCGGCGCTCAGCGCACGCGCCGAAATCGTGCTCACACGCGAACCCGGCGGCGCGCCTGGCGCCGACGCGATCCGCGCGCTGCTGGTGCAAGGCGATTCCAATCGCTGGAGTGCGATGGAAGAAGCGCTGCTGCTCGCCGCGGCGCGATTGAACCATTTGACGCAAACTATCAAACCAGCACTCGCGCGCGGCGCTTGGGTGATCTGCGATCGCTATTACGATTCAACCCGCGCTTACCAAGTCGCCGCGGGCGGTCTTGATGCGGCAACGCTCAACGCGCTCAACACCATGATCCAAGCGCCGGCGCCTGATCTCACGCTCGTGCTCGATCTTGATCCGACGGCCGGCGTTGACCGCTCGCGCGGCGCAAGCGTTGGCGAAGATCGCTTCGAAAAAAAGGGCGCGGATTTCCATGCGCGCGTGCGCGCGGAATTTCTCGCCATCGCCGAACGCGAACCAAGACGCTGCGCCGTGCTTGATGCAAGCCAACCGGCCGACGCGGTGCTTGCGTCAGCGCTTCGCGAAATAGAGGCGCGGTTGTGAAAGCGGAAAAAGCCGCCCCCGAGACCGACAAAGAGCCCAACGCGGCACACCCGCGCGAAACCTTCTTCTACGTCGGCCACAACGCAGAAGAACAAGCGCTCGCCGAAGGCCTGCGCGGCGGGCGCATGCATCACGCTTGGCTGCTCACCGGGGCCAAGGGCATGGGCAAAGCTACGCTCGCGTATCGCTTCGCGCGCGCAGCGCTTGGCGCCAAAACCGGTGGCGCACGCCCATTCGACACACATCCCGAAGATCCCATCGCGCGGCGCGTCATCGCGCAATCACACCCGGACCTCTTCATCCTGCGCCGCGGCCTGAACGATCGCGGCAAGCCGCGTCGCGAAATCACCGTCGATGAAGCGCGCGAGCTCGGCCAATTCTTCTCGCTCGCGCCCTCAGAAGGCGGCATGCGCGTCGCCATCATCGACGCTGTGGACGATCTCAATCGCAACGCCGCCAACGCCATTCTTAAAACGCTCGAAGAACCGCCCGCGCGCTCCGTGTTGCTGCTCGTCTGTCACGCACCAGGCGCGATCCTGCCGACGATCCGCTCACGCTGCCGTCGTCTCACACTGCGCACGCTGACGGAGCCGCAGATGAAGCAAGCGGCCGGCACAGACACAGACGGCGTCATCTTCCAACTCGCCAAAGGCCGCCCCGGCCGCGCCATCGCGCTCAAAGCGCAAGGCGGCCGTGAAATCGCGTCGCTTCTCGCCACCAGCCGCGGCGGCATCGGCGCATCGATCCCGGAGCTCTACGAAAAGCTCGGCGGCGAACCGTTCGAGCGCCTCGCATCCGTCATCGAAATCGCGGAAGATTGGGTGCACGGCAAAGGCGTCGAAGAGGGCGGCGAGCACTGGGCCGAAGCCTGGTCGCAACTCGAAACACTCCGCTCCGAAGCCGAAGGCCTCGACATGGACCCGCGCCACGCACTCGCGCGTGCGGTGGGCATACTTGATCGCGCCGCAGGCGCACGTAGATGAGCGCCATGCTGATCGACAGCCACGTGAACCTGCACCACCCGAGCTACGCGCAAGATCGCGAAGCGGTGATCGCGCGCGCGCGTGAGGCGGGCGTCAGCCGCATGATCACGATCTGCGACAAGGTCGAAAGCTTCCCACAAGTCATCGCCATCGCCGAAGCGCACGCCGACATTTACGCCAGCGTCGGCGCGCACCCGCACTACGCCAAGGATCACCTCGGTCTGACGGCAGAGACTCTAATCGAACTCGGCCGCCATCCCAAAATCGTCGGCATCGGCGAAACTGGCCTCGATCAGCATTACGGCTTCAGTCCGTTCGAAGAGCAGGTGCAGGTGTTTCGCGTCCACGCCGCCGCCGCCCGCGCGCTCGACAAAACCCTCATCATCCACACGCGCGAAGCGGACCAAGCGATGGGGGATTTGCTGGAAGAGGAGGCGGGGAAGGGCCCTCTTCGCATCCTGATGCATTGCTACACGTCCGGCGCCGAACTCGCGCGCCGCGCCATCAAGCTCGGCGCCTATATTTCATTCTCCGGCATCATGACGTTCAAGAACGCCAACGACGTGCGTGCGATCGCGCTGGAAACGCCGCTCGATCGCATCATCGTTGAAACCGATTGCCCATATCTCACGCCCGTGCCGCATCGCGGCCAACGCTGCGAACCGCACCACGTGGCGGACGTGCAGGCCGCGTTGCTCAAGTTGAGGGGGCTAGGAGAAGAGGAGGGGAGCGCCCTGCTCGCCGAGAACTTCTTCCGCATCTTCCCACACGTCGCGAGGCCGGCATGAGCGGCACACTCCGCGTCACCATTCTTGGCTGCGGCTCATCCGGCGGCGTCCCGCGCGCCACCGGCGATTGGGGCGTGTGCGATCCCAACGAGCCGAAGAACCGCCGCACGCGCTGCGGGCTCTTGCTGCAGAAATGGAGCGGGGCGCCAGGCGAGGCGGGCGAGGCGACCACGGTGTTGATCGACACGCCGCCGGATCTGCGCACGCAGCTTGCGGAGGTGAAGCCGGCGCATCTCGACGCCGTGCTCATCAGCCATGACCACGCCGACCAAACCAACGGCTTCGACGACGTCCGCGCCTTCGCCATCAAGGCGCGTCGGCAAATTCCGATCTGGATCGACGAACCGACGCGCAAGACCTTCCTGCGTCGCTTCGGCTACGCGTTCGAAACTCTGGGCGGTTATCCCGCCATCGTGCGCGACGCCGGCCACATGGCGCCGCTCGTGCCGGTTGTCATCGACGGGCCAGGGGGCAAGCTCGAAATCCTGCCGCTGGAGCAGGACCACGGCTTCTCCCTCTCGCTCGGCTTCCGCGCCGGCCCAATCGGCTATTCCAACGACGTTGTCGCCATGCCGGATCGCACGTTCGATGAATTGGCCGGTCTCGATCTCTGGATTGTCGATGCGCTGCGCGAGACGCCGCATCCGACACACGCGCACGTCGGCCGCAGCCTCGAATGGATCGAGCGCTTGGCGCCCAAGCAAGCTGTGCTCACCAACATGCACATCGACCTCGACTACCAGACGCTGAAAGCAAAGCTGCCAGCCGGGGTCGAACCAGCCTACGATGGCTGGCAGGCCGATTTCGCCCTTTGAGTCGGCTCAGCCAAAGCCAGCAATTACTTCCCATAATCTATCTTATGCGAGAAACGTATGTCAGCTCAATACGCTGAAAAGATAGAAGAAAAGGACGCCACCAAGGCCGCGCGCAACGCCGCCTCCACCCAGGCCATGCTCGATGTGATGGCGCGGCTGCGCGATCCGCAGCGCGGCTGCCCTTGGGACATCGAGCAGAATTTCGCGACCATCGCGCCCTACACGATCGAGGAAGCCTACGAGGTCGCCGACGCCATCGAGCGCGCCGACATGCCAGCGCTCAAGGAAGAGCTGGGCGACCTCCTCTTCCAAGTCGCGTTCCATAGCCGCATGGCCGAAGAGCAAGGCGCGTTCGATTTCGCCGACGTCGCCCAGGCGCTCGCCGACAAAATGATCGAACGCCATCCGCACGTGTTCGCCGATGCGGGCGACGGCCGTACGGCCGCGCAGCAAACCGTCGCGTGGGAAACGCTCAAGGCCGAGAAACGCGCCGCGAAGGGCGCGCCCTCCCTGCTGCACGACGTGCCGATGGCCCTCCCCGCCCTCATGCGCGCCGAGAAGCTCACCAAGCGCGCCGCGCGCATCAATTTCGATTGGCCGACCTCCGACGAGGTTCTGGCCAAGCTCGACGAGGAATTGGCCGAACTGAAAGACGCGCAAGCGGCGGGCGACCAGGATCACATCGCCGAAGAGATGGGCGACATCCTCTTCGTGATGGCGAACCTCGCCCGCAAACTCAAAGTCGATCCCGAAGAAGCGCTCCGCCGCGCCAACGCGAAATTCACCCGCCGCTTCCAATACATCGAAGCCAAACTCGCCGAACAAAACCGCACCGGCCCCCAGCCGCTGGACGATATGGAAAAGCTGTGGCTTGAGGCGAAGGCGGCTGAACGCAAATAACGGCGCCCAAATTTCACTCCGTCATTCCGGCCGGAGGCGCGTTAGCGCCGTAGAGCCGGAACCCCAGGGCCACCGCTGCGTCGTTTGCCCTGGGTTCCGGATCGCGCTCCGCGCGTCCGGAATGACTGAGTTAGATTTTAGCGATTGAGCGCTCCGAACGGCACCACGCGATTATCGACATCGTGCCCAATGTCCGCGCGCCCGAGATACGCAATCCCAGCGCGCTCGCACCAATAGCGCACCATTTCTTCTTCGGTCGCGCCGAACGGCTTGTCGTTCTCCGGCACGTCGGAGATGCGACCCAACTTAATCCCCCTCACCCGGCGCACATTGGCGGACGAGGTGATGTGGAAGAGGGCGCGGTCTAGCCGATAAAGATACTCGCCCACGTCTTCGAGCATCAACACGTGGCCTGTAAGATCCGGCTCCAGCGACGTGCCGAGGATCGATTGCAGGATCATGATGTTGAAGGCGACGGTCTTGCCCTCGAACATCACCGTGAGCTCAAGCGATTCATTGGCGCGCTCGATTAGATACGCGAGCGAACGCCGCACCGCCGCATCCCCGCCTGCCCTGATAATGTCCACCGGCATCGGCCCATGCGCGACGTGGCCAATACCGTGCGCGTACAAGCCGCCCAGCAGCACACCGCCATCGCTGTAACCGAGATAGGTTTTCTTGCCCGCGTGCTCGTTCAATTGCGCGATCGCCGCTTCCGCAATCCGGCACGCGCCGTAGCCGCCGCGCGCAAACCAAATCGCATCGAGCGATGGATCGTTCGCGTACTCCACAAACGCCTTCAGCCGCGCCGCATCGTCGCCCGCGAAATGCCCAGCGCTCAGAAAACATTGCGGGTGAACAACAATCTCCGGCGCCTGATCGAGATAAAGGTCAGCCGCCAGCGCCTTAACCCGCTCCGCCAATTCAGGCTCGATGCGCGTGCCGGGCGCTACAACGCCAATGCGGATCGGTGGAGCCATCTCTGTGTTCGCGTCCTTGCCGGGAGCCGGGCTTTCTCGTCATAACCGTGGGCCATGAGTCAGGCCAAATCCTATTTCTTCAGCGGCGTCGGCGGCTCCGGCATGCTGCCGCTGGCGCTCATATTGCGCGGCAAGGGCGTCACTGTCGCCGGCTCCGACCGTTCGCTCGATCAAGGCCGCCTGGGCGCTAAATTCGAGTATTTGAAAGCCCAAGGCATCGCCCTCTTCCCGCAGGACGGCTCGGGCCTCACCAGCGCCGAGCAGATCCTCGTCCGCTCCGCCGCCGTTGAAGACACCGTGGGCGATGTTGTCGCCGCCAAGCGTCTCGGCGCGCGCGACATGAAGCGCCCCGAGTTGCTGGCCGAACTCTTCAACGCAGCGCCGGTACGCATCGGTGTCGCCGGCACTAGCGGCAAATCCACCACCACAGCGATGATCGCCTGGATGCTCCACCGCGCCGGCCGCGATCCCACGGTGATGAACGGCGCTGTGATGAAAAACTTCGTTACGCCCGACGCGCTCTTCGCTAGCGCGCTCGTAGGCAAGGGCGATGCGTTCGTCTCCGAGGTCGACGAAAGCGACGGCTCGATCGCGCGCTATCAGCCGACAATCGCCGTCGTGAACAATATCGCGCTCGACCACAAGAGCATGGACGAACTCCGCGCGCTGTTCTCCGGCTTCGTCAGCAAGGCGGACGTCGCCGTGCTCAATCTCGACAATGACGAAACCGCCAAGCTCGTCATCAATACATCAGTCCGCACCCGCACCTATGCGCTGCGCTCTGGCCTCGCCGATCTCCACTGCGTCTCGATCGCGCCCGCGCCGGACAGCATCGCTTTCGAAGTGCTGGAGCGCGAAGGCAGCGCCGCCGCCAGCGTGAAGCTCAACGTGCCGGGCGAGCACAACGTCGCCAACGCACTCGCCGCACTCTCCGCCGCACGTGCGTACGGGCTTTCGCTGAAAGAGGCGGCAGCCGCACTCGAAGGCTTCTCCGGCACCAAGCGCCGCCTCGAGGTCGTCGGCAAAGCCAACAACGTCACCGTCATCGATGATTTCGGGCACAACCCCGACAAAATCACCGCCACGCTGGCGACCCTGCACGCCTTTCCCGGTCGTCTGCTCATCATGTTTCAGCCACACGGCTACGGCCCGCTGAAGCTCATGAAAAACGAATTCATCGAGTGCTTCGCCAAGACCATGGCCGACGACGACGTACTGATCATGCCCGATCCCGTCTATTTCGGCGGCACCGTCGATCGCAGCGTCACCAGCGAACACATCGTCGCCGGCGTTCGCGCGCGTGGTCACCAAGCGCTCGCGTTCGCCGAACGCAATGCGTGCGGCGATAAACTGATCGAACTCGCCGAACCCGGTGACCGCATCATCGTTATGGGCGCACGCGACGACACGCTGAGCACATTCGCCGCTGAGCTGGTGCAACGCCTTGATCGGAAGTAGGGCGCTCCCCTACTCCGCCGCCTGCTTCGGTTCTTCGGGCAGGGGCTCCAGCGGCGCAAACCGCGCGGCATCTTCCACCAGCAACTCCGCGCGCAACGTGATCACGCCGTCATCGTCGGTTTGCTCTTCAAGAATTTTGCCCGCCGCCGCGATCTGTGCGCGCGCGCGTCCGGCATCATCCGGCGACAAGGTGAGGGTGACCACGCGCGTGGCTGAGAAGGCCGCGCGATCGATCGCCGCGAGCAGGGCGTCCACGCCCTCCCCCGTCTCCGCCGAAATCGCAACAGGGGGTAGGGCCTCGCCCTGCCCCTGCTCGGCCGCCGTGTGCGCGCGCCGCAAGCGGCCTTCGCGCGTCGCATCGTCCAGCAGATCGATCTTATTCCAAGCCTCGATCACGCGCGGCGTTTTCCCGCCCGCATCTTTCGCCAATTGCGCCAGCACGCCCAGCACATCGGCCTTCTGCTTGTCCGTCTCCGGATGCGCGATGTCGCGCACGTGCACGAGCAAATCCGCTTCCGTCACAGCTTCCAAAGTGGCGCGAAACGCCTCCACCAGCTCGTGCGGCAGATCGGAGATGAAGCCCACCGTGTCGCTCATGATCACGGCGCGATGGCTCGGCAGCTTCACTTGCCGCGCCGTTGGATCGAGTGTGGCGAACAGCATGTCTTTCGCCAGCACGCCGGCCTGCGTCAGCCGATTGAACAGCGTGGACTTGCCCGCGTTCGTATAGCCCACCAACACCACAGCCGGCAGCCCCGCACGCGAGCGCGCGCGACGCTGCAGGCCGCGCGTGCGCCGCACATCCTCCAGTTCGCGCTTCAGCTTCAAAATCCGATCGGCGATGATCCGGCGATCGAGCTCGATCTGCGTTTCGCCAGGGCCGCCGGTTTTGCCTAGGCCGCCACGCTGACGCTCCAAGTGCGTCCATGTCCGCACCAGGCGCGAGCGCTCATAGCCTTGCCGCGCCAGCTCGACCTGCAGCTTGCCTTCCTTGGTGCGCGCACGCAGGCCGAAGATCTCCAAGATCAGCCCCGTGCGATCCACGACCTTCGCGCCAATATCCGTTTCCAGATTGCGCTGCTGCACAGGCGAGAGCGGCGCATCGATCACGACAACGCCCGCGCCAGTTTCTTCGGCGCGCTCTTTCAAACGCTCCACGCGCCCGCCGCCCAGATAGGTGCGCGGGCTGATCTGGCGCAGCGGCGGGGCCTCCGCGTGCGTCACGTCGAGCCCAAGCGCCTGCGCCAGCCCTACGGCTTCCAGCAGGCGCGCTTCTCCGTCGCGAATGCTCTCGCCCGCCGTCGCCAGCGGGCGCAGCACGATCGCGCGATTGAAATCTTTGAGCGGCGTATCAGCCGTCGGCTTCATCAGCGGCCTTGTCGATATCGTACAATTGCACGGGCGCGCCCGGCATGATCGTCGAAATCGCGTGCTTGTAAACGAGCTGCACCTGCCCATCGCGGCGCAGCAACACACAGAAATTGTCGAACCAGGTGACAACGCCCTGCAGTTTCACGCCGTTGACGAGGAAAATCGTGAGTGGCGTCTTGGCCTTGCGGACGGCGTTCAGGAACGTGTCCTGGAGGTTTTGTTTCTTATCCATGGTGTAGCCCCATGCTTGAGTTTTATGACGCCGCGACGAAACGCGCGGCTTGATGGGGCTGCTATAGGCGCGATCCGGCGCCGGCGCCAACTCTACCGCACGCGAAGAACTGTAATGACTACTCGGCGCCCAAATATGCGGCGCGCAGGGCCTGGGTCACCGGGCCGGGCTTTCCTTCGCCAACCGGAACATTGTCGATGGCGATCACCGGAAAGATTGGGCTGCCAGCGCCGGTCACGAACGCCTCACGCGCGGCTTTGGCTTCAGCCAGCGTGAACGGCTCTTCGATAACCTGCATCTGCCGCTCCTGCGCCACGCGCATCACGGACGCGCGCGTCACGCCATGCAGGATATCATTTGAGAGCGGCCGCGTGCGGAGGCGCCCTTGCGCATCCACGATCCATGCATTCGAGGACGTGCCCTCGGTGATGAAGCCGTCCTCGTCCACGAACCACGCCTCGAACGCGCCAGCTTCCTTCGCCGCCTGACGCTGCAATATGTTCGGCAGCAGATTGACCGATTTGATGTCGCGCCGCGCCCAGCGAATTTCCGGCGTCGTGATCACTTTCACGCCTTCGGCGCCACGCTTGCGCATCCCCGCCTGATCCAAATTCTTCGCCGTGATGATCAAAGTCGGCTTGATCGGCTTGCTCGGAAACGTGTGATCGCGCGGGGCCACGCCACGGCTCACTTGGATATAGACGATGCCTTCACGCACCTTGTTGCGCCGCATCGTCTCCTTGATCACCAGATGCAGCGCACGGTCATCCATCGGCGCTGGCGCGCGGATTTCGTTCAACGAGCGTCGCATGCGCGCAAAATGGCCGTCAGAATCGCGCAGCTGACCGCCGCGCACGGGCCAGACCTCATAGATTGAATCGCCAAACTGAAAGCCGCGATCGTTGATTGAGATCGCCGCATAGCGCATCGGCACGTATGCGCCATTCACATACGCGATCTGGCTCATTCAGCTTCTTGCCCAGCCCGCCCCGGCGCTTCCACGCCAAGTGATTTCAGCTTCCGGTGCAACGCCGACCGCTCCATGCCGATGAACGCGGCCGTTCGCGAGATATTGCCGCCAAAGCGCGTGATCTGCACGTTCAGGTATTCGCGTTCAAACCGCTCGCGCGCGTCGCGCAACGGCAGACCGATCACTTCCTGCATCCCATCGTGCTTGGCGCCGGCTGACGGCCAAGCCTCCGGCGGCAGCGAATCCACCGTCACCGGCGTCGCCAAATCACCTGTCGCCAAGATCAGAATGCGTTCGATCACGTTGCGCAGCTGGCGCACATTGCCCGGCCATTCCGCGGCTTGCAGCGCCGCCAACGCATCTTCGCCAATCTGGCGCGCCGGCACGCCCGTCATGCCCGCGAGACGACCGACAAAATAACCCGCCAACTCCGGAATATCCTCACGCCGCTCAGCCAATGCCGGCGCGCGCAACGGCACCACATTCAAGCGATGATACAAATCCTGGCGGAAACGGCCTTGCTCGATATCGCCGCTCAGATCGCGCGACGACGACGACACCACGCGCACGTTCACCTGCACATCCGTCGAGCCACCCAAGCGCCGGAAACGTTGCTCCACGAGCACGCGCAGGATTTTCGATTGCGTCTCTATCGGCATGTCGCCGACCTCATCCAAGAAGAGCGTCCCGGCGTGCGCTTGCTCGAACACGCCGATCTTACGCGCGCGGCCGTCTGGGCCTTCTTCGCCGAAGATTTCGCTTTCCATGCGATCTGGCGCGATCGACGCCGCATTGATCGCCACGAAAGGTCCGCCATTGCGGGCGCTGCGCTCATGTAGCAGTCGCGCAATCAATTCCTTGCCCGAGCCTGCCGGGCCACTGATCAAGACGCGCGAATTCGTTTGCGACACCCGGTCGATCGCGCTGCGCAACGCCGCCATCACCGCCGAAGAACCGATCAGATCATCACTCGCCGCCGAGCGCGCCTTCAGCGCCATATTTTCGCGCTTCAGACGCGTTGTCTCCAACGCGCGCTCCACCACGAGCAGCAGACGGTCAGCCGTGAACGGCTTCTCGACGAAGTCATACGCACCTTTGCGGATCGCCGAGACGGCGGTCTCGATCGTACCGTGACCGGAGATCACGATCACCGGCATATCGGGATCGATCTCCTTGAACGTCGCCAAGAGCTCAAGGCCATCCATCCGGCTGCCTTGCAGCCAAATATCCAACACGATCAGCGATGGCGTGCGTCGACGCAGCGCATCGAGCGCTTCGTCAGAGTCGCGTGCTGTGCGCACCTGGTGGCCGTCGTCTTCGAGAATGCCCGAGACGAGATCGCGAATGTCAGCTTCGTCGTCGATAATGAGGATGTCAGACGCCATCAGGCTGCTCCTGCGCCGTGTTCTGCGGCCGTTTCGACCGTGTCATCGGCCCGCTTGGGGAGAACAAAACGGACGACAGCGCCTGGGCTTTGCCCCGGCGCGTCGTCCAACTCAATCAGCCCCCCGTGGTCTTCAACAATGCGCGCAACGATCGCCAGGCCCAGCCCCGAGCCTTTCACCCGCGTCGTCACGTACGGTTCGATCAGGCGGTGGCGATCCTTTTCGGGAAAACCCAAGCCGTTGTCGATCACTTCAAACTGCACGCCAAAATCCAGATCGCGCAGCCGCAGCAACACGAACCCATCCTTCGGCTCACCGTCGCGCGCGCGACGCGCCTGCACGCTTTCTGCGGCATTCTTGATAAGGTTCAGCAACGCCTGCGAGATCAAGCGCTCGTCGCTGACCAGTCCAATCGGCTTATCGACGCCTTCGACTTCGATGCGCATGTCCGCGAACGCTAGGCGCTGACCAAACACAGTCTGACGCGCGATCTCGCTCATGTCGGCAAACGCCATACGCGGCGTCGGCATCCGCGCGAACGACGAAAACTCATCCACCATGCGGCCGATATCGGCGACTTGACGCAGGATCGTGTCGGTGCATTTCAGGAACGTGTCCTGATCCGATGTGATTTCGTCCGTGTATTTGCGACGCAGACGTTCCGCCGAGAGTTGGATCGGCGTCAGTGGATTTTTGATCTCGTGCGCGATGCGACGCGCCACGTCCTTCCAAGCCTCCTGGCGCTGGGCCGAGATGAGCTTGGTCATGTCGTCGAACGTGAGCACCAAGCCGCCGTCCGCCTCCGGGCTCATGCGGACACTCAAATTGAGCGAGCCACCGTCGCGCATGAGATCGACGCGCATCGCCGGCGTCTCGCCCATTGGTGAAGCGCGATTGAGCAATTCCGCGAATTCGGGCGCGACATCGATTATGCGCCGGCCGACCAAATTCTCTTCGCCCAAGAGCTGCACCGCCGAGCGATTGGCGGCCGAGATGCGCCCATTCTTGTCGAGACCGACCACGCCTGCGCTGACGCCCGCGAGAACGGTCTCGATGAATTGGCTGCGGTCCTGCGCTTCTTCCTGTGCGGCAATCAGATCGCGACGCTGCGCATCCAGCTGCGCCGTCATGCGATTGAACGCCGTCGCCAGCGCGTCGATCTCGTCGCGTTCCTCGCCGACGCTGACGCGCGCTTTGAGATCACCGCTTTCCACGCGCCGCGCAGCGCCGACCAGCCGGCCAATCGGCTCGGCCACGCGCGTGGCGCTGTTCAACCCAACCCAGCCTGCCGCCAACAACACAAGCAGCGCGGTTGAGAGATAGGCCAAGCCAAACAAGCTGCGTAGCGCGCCCTGTTGTTCGCGCGCGCTGCGATAGTCTTCAACCGAGGATTCGAATGCGCGCAATTGCGTCACCAATCCCGGTGCAACCGGGCGCGTCACGAGCAGATACGCGTCCTGATACTCACTCAGCCGATTGAGCGCGCGAACGCTATTGGTCGGCTCGTCGAATCGCACAGACACTTCGCCGGCATTCGCCGCCACGTAGGCGTTGGCTGATGGCGCACTATAGGCGCCCCCACCCGGCATCTCGCTCCGCGCCAAAATGCGGCCGGCGCTATCGACCACGTACGCGGCCGACAGAGCGCGGCGCTCTGTCTGCGCATCGAGGAACGCCAGATAACGCTGCGGCTCGGTCAGCAGTCCCTGGCGCGCCGCATTCAAATCGACGCTCATCGCTTCGACTTCATTGCTGAGCCCGCCGGACGCGAGGTCGACGTAAGCGCGGCCAACGTCAGCCGCGTTCTCGATCGTGCTCTCCACGCGCTGGCTGAACCAACGATCGACGCCCTGGCTGAAGGTGAAGCCCAGAAACGCCGCGACGATGATCGCCGGCGCGAGCGCGGCCAGCGCAAACAACGTCACGAAGCGCAAATGCAAACGCGCGCCGGTGGCGGCCGAGCGCCAAGCCTTGGCGATGCGCAGCATGCGATGCGCGAAAATGCCGGTGAGCACCACAGAGATGGCGATGCTGGCGAAGAGCATCCCGCCGATCGCCGTATTGGCCTCCCCTGCCAGACCTTCGCCGAGGAGGAGGGCGATGGTCGCGATCGAGGTGAGGAGGGCGGCGACGCCAAACCCTATGGCGAACGCGAGCGCGCTCTTACCTTGCGGACGGTCGCTTAGAACCGCCGCGTCAGACGCAGGCTCATTCGCCGTGATTTGCACCATGACCGGGGGAACTCATGTTGCCATATAGCAACATGGTGTTGAACCAAGATCACGCCAGCGTCAATCGCCGCGCCCAGTCTTGATGCCTAAGGTTTGGATTTTCTTCCGCAAAGTATTGC
This sequence comes from Vitreimonas flagellata, assembly GCF_004634425.1. NCBI lineage: Bacteria > Pseudomonadati > Pseudomonadota > Alphaproteobacteria > Hyphomonadales > Hyphomonadaceae > Vitreimonas > Vitreimonas flagellata. The sequence continues at coordinate 564,374 of NZ_SBJL01000001.1, forward strand.
GGTTGATGCCCAGCACGGCCGCAGCCCGGATCTGGTTGCCGCGGGTGGCCTGGAGCGCTTGCTCGATCAGCGGACGCTCCACCTCGGCCAAAAGCCGATCGTAAAGCCCGGCGTCGGGCAGGTCGGGGCTGGCTGCGGCGAATTCCGAGGCGAGACGGCGCGAGACGGCCGCTTCAAAGCCCTCCCCGCTCTCCTCCGCTGCCTGCTCCTTCGCGGCGACGCCCAACTCATTGCCGATCTCGCGGGCCGTGATCACCGAAGCAGGGCTCAAGGCGGCCGCGCGGCGCAGCAAATTCTCGAGCTCACGGACGTTGCCAGGGAAATCGTACGCCTTCAGCCGCTCGATCGCCGAGCTGTCCAATTGCTTATCCGGCAGCCCCTCACGCTTGGCGCGCACGAGAAACGCTCGCGCCAGATCGCCGACGTCTTCCAAGCGCTCGCGCAGCGGCGGCAGACGGATCGCCACCACGTTCAAGCGATAGAACAAATCCTGGCGGAACGAGCCTTGGCGCGCGAGTGACGCCAGCGGGCGTTGCGCCGCCGCGATTAAGCGTACATTCGGCCGTTCGTTTGGATCGTCTGAATGCAGCAAGCCGGCCAAACGCGTCTGCGCGTCGCTCGGCAGCTCATCAACATCTTCCAAAAACAGCGTGCCATTGCGCGCCTGATGGAATTTACCCTCTGGGCCAAACAGATCCTGATCGATCTGCGCGGGCGCCGCGCCCGCGAGGCTCACAATCACGAACGGCCCGCTAGCACGGCGACTATGATCGTGGATCGCCCGCGCCACGCGCTCCTTGCCCGTGCCGCTTTCGCCTTCGACCAGCACGGTCAGATCCGTGCCCGCCACACGCGCCATTACGCGATAAACTTCCTGCATCGCCGGCGCGCGGCCGATCAACGGCAGCTTCTCTTCCTTCTCGGCCTTTGCGCCCTGCGCGCGCGTCTTCGCATCCGGCCCGCCGGTCAGCGCGCGGCGCACAGCCGCCATCAGATCATCGAGATCAAACGGCTTAGGCACATAATCATAAGCGCCGGCGCCAGCCGCGGAGAGCGCGGTCGATACCGTCGACTGCGCGCTCATCACGATCACGGGCAGGTTAGGGCGCGCCATCCGCATTGAGGGCAGTGCGTCGAACACGCATTCGTCGCCCATGTAAACGTCGCTCAGCACGAGGTCGCCCTCCCCCTCGCGCACCCATTTCGACAATGTCGCGACATTGCCCGTCGCGCGCACATTGTACCCCTCTTTGCCGAGCGCTTGCGACAGCACGAAACGCAATGAGGCGTCGTCATCCGCCAGCAGAATGCGTGCGCTCATGGGTGATCCTCCGGATCAATAGGGAGAAGAATTTTGAATGCGGTGCGGCCAGGCACGCTATCGACCTCGATGCGCCCGTCGTGCCGCGCGACGATGTCAGCTGAGACCGTGAGGCCAAGCCCCATGCCGCCGGATTTCGTGCTCGCGAACGCTTCAAACAAGCGATCGGCGACGTCAGGATGCAAACCCGGGCCATTGTCGACAATCTGCACTTCAAGCTGCGCACGCGCTGCGCCGCTGGCGGCTGAGCGGAAACGCACGCCAGGCCGGTACGCCGTGATGATCGCGATCTCGCCGTCTTGCTGCTCGCCCAAAGCTTCGACGGCGTTCTTGGCGATGTTCAAGAAGGCTTGGATCAATTGGTCCAGATCGCCGCGCACCGGCGGCAAGCTCGGGTCGTAGCGTTCGCGGATCATCACATCCGGCGAACTCGACCCAATAAGTTTGCGCACGCGATCGAGCGCTTCGTGAATGTTGAACGGCTCAAAGCGCGGCGGATGGAACGAACCCAACGGGTCGATCCGGTCAGTCAGTCGGTGAATCCGATCCACTTCATCGCAAATCAAGGTCGCAAGCGCTGACGCTTCGTCATCAGCGCCACGCGAGATGAGTTGTGCGGCTGCGCGAATGCCGGCGAGCGGATTGCGCACTTCATGCGCCAGCGTGCGCGTCGCGGAATTCATCGCGGTGGCCAGCGGCGCCACACGCGCGCGCGGCGCATGCGTAATCACCAGCGCCACGTAGCCGTTATCACCCACCTGCCCCGCCGACACCGTCGCGCGGCCCAAAGCAAAGCCGGGGCCTGCGAGCGTCACATCGGCCTCAGCCACCGCTACGCCATTCGCGGCGCGCCGCGCGAGCCCAAGGATCGGCGCATCATTTCCGAATATCTCGTCGAGCCGGCGGCCCAGCAGACCGCGTCCGACAGCGGCGAGCAATTCAGCGGCGGCAGCGTTCACGAACCGAATGCGTTCACCGGAATCCAGGCCAATCACCGGCGCCGGCAGCGCCTCCAGCCAACGCTCGGCATCCGGCGTGGACATCCGTCCCGCGAGAGGCCGCACCTCGCTCAATCTAGAACCGACCATGACCGCACCCCCAGCGCGAGGCGCGAGACAAGCCGGCGATTTTCGTTCAAATCGAGCATCCTTGGCCCCGTCCTCGGCGTCGAGTATGGCGCCTAAAAAGCGGGCGCCAAGGGTTTTATGCTGCGATGCAACACGAGCGCGAAGAATTCTCCATCCGATGAAAGTCTCCGCCATCATCGTCGCCGCAGGCGTCGGCAGCCGCGCCGGCGGCGAATTACCCAAACAATACAATCGTCTTCTGGGTAAGCCGGTGCTGCGTTGGTCGATAGAGGCGTTCCTGGGCGCCGACGTGGAGGAGGTCGTGGTCGCCATCGGCCTCGACCAGGACGACCTCTTCAATACCGCAATTGCGTCCCTCCCCGCTCGCGCGGTGCGAGGCGGGGCGACGCGCACGGAATCCGTACGAGCGGCGCTGAACGCGATTTCCGACACCGATGTCATTCTCATTCACGACGCTGCACGCCCGGGCCTTTCTGAGACCACGATCCGCGCTCTGATCGAAGCGGTGTGCGACGGCGCGCCTGCTGTAGCGCCGGCTTTGCCCGCTGCGGATGCACTCCAGCGCGTCGGCGCCGACAATGTCGTCGTCGCTGAGATTTCACGCGAGAATTTGATGCGCGTGCAGACGCCGCAAGCCTTCAATGCCGCCGCCCTGCGCGCCGCCTACGCCGCCGCTGGCGAGGCAAGCTTCGCCGATGACCTCGCCGTGATTCGTGCGTACGGCGCCGAAACGAAACTCATCGCCGGCGATCCGCGCCTGATGAAGATCACCTATCCCGGAGATTTGGAAATGCTCGCCCGCCTGCTCGATGAGCGCTTCGTCAGCGTCGGCAACGGCATTGACGCGCATCGCTTCGGCGAAGGCGATCACGTCACGCTTTGCGGCGTGCGCATTCCGCATGAAAAAGGATTGCTCGGTCATTCCGACGCCGACGCCGGCTGGCACGCGCTCGTCGACGCCATTCTCGGCGCACTCGGCGAAGGCGATATCGGCGCGCACTTCCCGCCCAGCGATCCACAATGGAAAGGCGCGGACTCGGAAAAATTTCTGCGCCACGCGCTGCAACTCGCCGATTCCGCCGGCGCCACGATCACGCACGTCGATGTCACGCTCGTCTGCGAACGCCCGAAGATCGGCCCGCACCGTGACGCCATGCGAGCGCGCACCGCCGCCGTTCTCGATCTGCCGATCGAACGCGTCAGCGTGAAAGCCACCACGACCGAACGCATGGGCTTCCTCGGCCGCGAAGAAGGCCTGGCCGCGTACGCGACAGCAACGCTGCTGCGCCGCTAGCCGCTATTGCTGCGTCGGATCAGTCGGCGCCGTCGGCGTTTCCTGCGCCGGCAATTCGCCGCCACATCTGCGCATCCAAGGATAGATGCGGCACTCTTCCGCGCCTGAGAGCCCTTCCCAGAGCGCACGCGGCAGATTGATGTAATCGTCCGTCCAACCGGGCCCATCCGGCGCCGGAAACTCCCGCCAACCGCCGCTCGGCAGCGCGAGATGGCTCATGAGCTCCGGCGATTTCGCCACGATCATCACGCTCGCGGCCAAGCCGCCATAATACGACACATATGGCTGCTCGAAGCGATCGCTGATCCGGTATTGCGTGTAGGCGCCCAGATCACGCGCCACGCGCGCCGCTTCCGACACCAGCGCCAGATTGCGGTTCGATAGGTGCAACACCACGATGCCGCGATCCGAGGTCTTGTTGAGGTACGTGCGGATCGCTTCCGCCGTCAGCAAGTGCGCCGGGATCGCGTCGGACGAGAACGCATCGACGACGATCACATCGAACTCGCCATCCGGCTCTTCAGCGATCCGCAGCCGCGCATCGCCGATCACGACGCGCGCGTTCGGCTGACATTCCGGCACGTAGGTAAAGTCGCCGCCGGGTTCTACTGCCAAGCGCACAACAGCTGGATCGATCTCGAAAATCGTCAAACTATCGCTCGGACGCGTCAGGCACGCCGACGAACCAGCGCCCAAACCGATCAGCGCCATATTTGAGCTTTCGCCGGTCGAAAGGCCCGCGAGGATCGCCTCCCCTAGCGCGGTGCGCGGATGATAATAGGTGAGGGGCAGGCGGGTGAGGCCGGGGGCTGCGAGCTGGGCGCCGTGGATCGTGGTGCCGTGCAAAAGAATACGCAACGGCGGCACGCTCGGATCGCTCGGATCGTCCATCACGCGCGTACGCAGCACGCCGAAGAAGCTGCGCTCTTGCGTGATAATCCGCGCACCGCGTGCGTCTTCCAAGAAGATCACAACAAACGATACCAGCACCACAGCCGCCAACACAAATGGCCGCCCGCGATTGAAGAACACGCCAAACGCACAGAGCAGAATGCCGACCGTCACCAGCAATTGCGGCGTCAGCCGCGCGCCGACGAGCACCTGCATAATGAGAAACAACAAACTCGGCAGCGCCACGCCGCACGCAAAATCCGCGACGGGCGAATCCCCGTCGCGTCGGTTCTGCGTCGTGCCGTGTACCACAAACATCAACACCAGCATGCTCGACGCGATTAGCACCAAGCCCCAAGGCTGCTGAATTTCCAGATGCGCGGCGCCTTCGATGATGGAGCGGACGAAGATCGTCTCCAGATGGAAGGCGATCCAAATCACAATGCCCGCATGCACGGCCGCCGCACCGAGGAACGCATAGCGGAACGGCGCCGGTCGGCGTTCATCGCCCCACCCCGCCGCCACCATCGCGCACGCTGCACCCAGCGCGCCGACAATGATCACCGCATCGATCGTCGCCGCGCGCACGTTCAAGATCACGAACAGCACCGCGATCATCACGGCCGCGCCTATTGAAGCATCCATCAAACGCGGCATGTCGTTCTGTTGGCGCGGTCTGAACAAGCACGCCGCCGCCAAGGCCAACGGATATTCATAGACGTTGTTGAAGATCACCGGCGCCAATAGCGCCGCGAACGCGCCGCCGAGCACGCCGCCCAGCGACACGTAAAGATAAAACTCCGTCAGCCGGCTCGCATCCGGCCGCGCCTTAGCGAGCGTCAGGTGGCACACGAGCGCGCTGAAGAAGAAGCCAGTCACAATCCCGGTGACCGAGAACACCCAATTGCCGGACGCGTAATAGGACGCCAGCAAAAACGCGATTGCGAAGGGATGAATGAAGAGCGTCGACGCAATCAGCTTCTCGCTGCCCTTCGCGAATGCGATCACGAACGTCGCGAGATAAAGCGCCAGCGGGATCACCCACAGCATCGGCGCCGAGGCCACATCCGTCGAAATGTGCTGCGTCACGCCGAGCGAAAGTGCGGACGGCGCCGCCGCCGCCGCGATCCAATACAGACGCTCGCGCCACGTCACCGCCGCCGCATCCGGCGCAGCTTCCGATTTCACCGGCGCAGGCGCGCCGTCATTGGCCGACACCGCCATGCCCGCGCACAGCACCACCAGCGCCGCCACCAGCACATAACCCGCTGTCCACGCGCTACTCTGCGCCTGCGCGCCCAAGAGCGGTTCGATCAAGGCCGGATACCCGAGCAGGCCGATGAACGAACCCAAATTGCTCGCCGCGTAGAGATAATACGGATCGTGTGCGTCTGCGCGTCCGGTGCGCGAATACCAGGCTTGCAGCAAAGGCGCGGTCGCTGATGCCGCGGCGAACGGCGCGCCCACCGAAAGCGCGAGCACACCAACAAGCCACAATGCCGGATGCTCAGAACTCGGCGCGCCCAGCGCGTTCGTCACGTGCACGGGCAGCACCAGCCACGCCGCCAACAGAACCACGCCATGCACCACGGCCTGCACCCGCAAATCGCGCACGCGCGCCAGCAAGTGCGCATAGAGGTAGCCCACCAGCAACGCCGCCTGGAAAAACGCCATCGACGTGTTCCACACCGCCGGCGATCCGCCCAAGAGTGGCGTCACCATCCGCCCGAACAGCGGCTGCAGCACGAAGATCAGCGCAGCGCTGGAAAACAGCGCCAGCGCGAAAATCGGCGCAGCGGCGCGGCGCGCAAGAGATTGCATATTCCCTCCCCTAGACAGGGCGCTTCTGCCATCGCCCCCGAGCCCTGGGAATGGACTTTCTCCACATCGCGGCGCTATCCACGACGAATGACCGCCACCTATAAGAACGCCCAAAAGCTGCTGGCCGAAACAAAATCGCGCGGCCTGATGATCGCCACCGCTGAGAGCTGCACCGGCGGTCTGATCGCCGCTTCGCTCGCGGCCGTGCCCGGCGCTTCCGCCAGCTTGGAGCGCGGCTTCGTCACCTATTCGAACGAAGCCAAAACCGAAATGCTCGGCGTGCCCGCCGATCTTATCCAGCGCCTCGGCGCCGTCAGCCGCGACGTCGCCATTGCGATGGCCGAAGGCGCGATCGCCAAAAGCCGCGCCGACATAAGTGTCGCGGTCACCGGCATAGCCGGCCCCGACGGCGGCACGCCTGAAAAACCCGTCGGCCTCGTCCACCTGGCCGCCGCAGGCCGCAATGGCGCGACCATCCACGAAGAGCAACGCTTCGGCGATTTAGGGCGGCACGAAATCCAACTTGCGACCGTGCTCGCCGCGTTCGATCTGCTGAAGCGCGTGATGGATTAGCGGCCGAGCCGCTTCTTCGCTTCGCGCTCAAACGCGCCCATCACCCGCGCGGCGACCTTGTCCTTGTTGGCGCTCACGACCGCATTCAGCAACGGGTTCTTGAACTGATACGAAATCCAGAAGCGCACCTTCGCGCCTTTCTCGTGCGGCTCGAAGCGCCAGCGATTGTCGAGCGCATGAAAGGGCCCGCTCACCAGCGCCACGTCCACTTCGCCCTTCGCAGGCTCGCAGCGCACCGTGGTCGAGAAGCGCTCGGTGATCGCCTTCCAGCCCACGATCGCCGTGGCGACACCTTCCCAGCCGCCTTCATCGCGCGGCTCTTCCTTCACCACGCGCAAGCTCTGCAGCCACGGAACAAATTCCGGATACGCGCGCACATCGCCGACCAACCGGCACAAATCCGCCGGCGCATACGGCAAGATGCGCTCTGCTTCGATCGTGGTGCGGGTCACTAAACTGCTCCCCCGTTTACGGGGGAGCTGTCACGCACAGCGTGACTGAGGGGGCGCGGCGCACGCAATTGGCGGAGTTTCCCCCTCCAGCTCGCTACGCTCGCCACCTCCCCCGCTAGCGGGGGAGGAGTTGGCATGCGCCGCCTCAAGCTTGCTGCGCCAAACGCGCCGCTTTCAGCCGCGCAAAATCTTCGCCCGCGTGATGCGAAGAGCGCGTCAGCGGCGAGGCCGACACCATGAGAAAGCCCTTGGCGTACGCGATCGTCTCCAGCGCCTTGAACTCTTCCGGCGTCCAGAACCGATCGATCGCCGCGTGCTTCTTCGTCGGCTGCAAATATTGGCCGATGGTGAGAAAATCCACGTTAGCGACGCGCAGATCATCCATGACCTGCAGCACTTCGTCTTTCGTCTCACCGAGGCCCACCATCAGCCCAGACTTCGTGAATTGGTTCGGATCGCGCTGCTTCACCGAATCCAGCAAGCGCAGCGATTGATAATAACGCGCGCCCGGCCGGATCGAATGATAGAGCCGCGGCACGGTTTCCAGATTGTGGTTGAACACATCCGGCGCCGCGTCGATCACCAATTCCGCAGCACCCGGCTTACGCAAAAAGTCCGGCGTCAAAATTTCAATCGTCGTCTCAGGCGCAGCCTCACGAATAGCGCGGATCGTCCGCACGAAATGATCGGCGCCGCCGTCGTCCAGATCGTCGCGATCGACTGACGTCACCACGACATGCTTCAAGCCCATCTTCGCGGTGGCGTGCGCGACATTCTCCGGCTCAGACTCATCCAGCGGCGACGGCTTGCCCGTCGACACGTTGCAGAAGCTGCAGGCGCGCGTGCAGATGCCCCCCAGGATCATGAAGGTCGCGTGCTTTTGGCTCCAGCACTCGCCGATGTTCGGGCAGCCGGCTTCTTCGCAGACCGTGTGCAGCTTCAGATCGCGCACGAGCTCTTTGGTCTGGTGGTAGCCCAAGCTCGTCGGCGCCTTCACCCGGATCCAGTCCGGCTTACGCGGCGACGCATTATCCGGCCGCCGCTCCTTTTCGGGGTGGCGGGGGCGGGCTTCGCCCGGCTTTTCGCCTTCTGAGCGCAAATCAATCAGCGTCGGCATCCCCGGAACATGAGCCTCCGCGCCTTGTCCCGCAACGCCTGGACGACATTTCTGCTCCGCGCCGCCAAGGGGTTAACGTGCGACGTCTTGCCCAAGTCTGGCCACGCCGATAGTCTCTGTTACAGCCGTGAAACAATAATCACGGGACAAGCGTCCACCACTTCCTTGCGGGCGCTTTGGGCGGGTCAGTACGGAGGCATCAGGCTCATGGCGCAGAAACCGTTCGAGTTGGCGCGTACGCGCGTCTCCTTGTTCGAAGCCCTTCTTCGGGCGCGTGATGGTCGCGGCGGCAAGTACAAGATTCTTGAGGATCACGAGCGTAAGCCGCTCTCCTACGACGACATCGTCCGCGCCGCGTTCGCGCTCGGCGGCAAGCTCGACATGTTGATCAAGCGCCGCGAAACCGCGGGCATCCTGCTGCCAACAGGCGCGGGCTGTGTGGTCACGTTCTTTGCGCTGCAAGCCATTGGCCGCACACCGGCTATGCTCAACTTCACGGCCGGTGCGATGAATCTCCGCGCCGCGTGCGAAGCCGCGAACGTCAAAAAGATTCTGACATCCCGCGCCTTCATCAAGCTCGGCGGTCTCGAAGCGTTGGAGAAGGAACTCTCCAAGCACGCTAAGCTCATCTATCTCGAAGACGTCCGCAAAACGATCGACATCGGCGACAAGCTCGTCGCCTTGCTGAAGGGCTCTTTCCCCCGCGTATTCGCCGCGAAAGCCAATCCGGACGACACCGGCGTCATCCTCTTCACATCGGGCTCGTACGGCACACCGCGCGGCGCTGTGCTGAGCCACGCCAACATTGTCGGCAATGTCGAACAAGCACACGCGCACGTGCCGTTCGATCCGGAATGGGTGTTCTTCAACCCGCTGCCGATGTTCCATTGCTTCGGCCTGACGGGTGGGGCGATGCTGCCGCTCTTCACCGGCCACAAAGTGTTTCTCTTCCCGTCGCCGCTGCAGGTGAAGGAAATTCCGAAGTTGGTGAAGGAAACCGGCGCCAACGTCTTCTTCGCCACCGACACGTTCGCGCAGCAATATGCGCGCAACGCCAAGGACGGCGATCTCAATTGCATCAAGCTCATGGTCTGCGGCGCTGAACGCGTGAAACCGGAGACCCGCGAACTCTACAAGACCCGCTTCGACGTCGAATTGCTCGAAGGCTATGGCGCGACCGAGGCCTCGCCCGTCATCGCCGTGAATATCCCCGGCGCCAACAAGCACGGCACCGTCGGCCAATTCCTGCCTGGCATTGAGTGGCGCCTGGAGCCGGTGCCGGGCATCGAAGGCGGCCAGAAGCTCTTCGTGCGCGGCCCCAACGTGATGCGCGGCTATCTCGATCCCACGAAGCCGTTCGGCATCGATCTCTTGCCGCAAGGCTGGCACGACACGGGCGACGTGGTGGATGTCGACGAAGACGGCTTCATCCGTATCCTCGGCCGCGTGAAGCGCTTCGCCAAAGTCGGCGGCGAGATGGTCTCGCTCAACGCCGTCGAGAGCTACGCCCAAACCGTGTGGCCCGACCACCTCCACGCCGCCGTGGCCTTGCCGGATTCCCGCAAAGGCGAACGCATCATCCTCTTCACGGATAACGCTGACGCCAAAGTCGAAGACCTGCAGGCCTGGTGCAAAGAAAACGGCGCCAGCGAGCTCGCGATCCCGAAACGCATCGTCGTCATCGAAAGCATCCCGGTGCTCGGCAGCGGCAAAACCGATTACGTCGTGCTGCAACGCATGGCGGCGGAGCGCTTCGCGGAAGCGAAAGCGGCTTAACCGCCGCGCTGCTCCATCCGCATCGTCCCGTCGATGCAGCTCATCGTCAGATCGCCTTGCAGCGTCTTGAAGCGTACAACGCGACGGTCGGCGCTGTTCTCGATCACGGTCGCGGGTCCAAGCGTGGCGGCGGCTTGGTCAATGGCGCCCACGCACATCTCGAACGATGCGCCCTCCACCACCGGCGCCTCGAAATCCGAAGTCGGGCCTTCTACCACGGGTGAGGCGTCGCCAAGATTGTCCGCGCTCGTCGTCGGCGCGACGGACACATCATTTGTCGGCGCGTTCTCCGCGAAATCCGGCCACTGAATCTCCGGCATCTCAATCTCGGGCAACGCAAACTCCGGCATACGAAGCGCGTTGTCGTCGCGCACAGCCCACAGCAACGCGCCAAACACCAACGCAGCGATGGTCCAGCCAAGCCAGCGCGGTGTCTCACCAGGCTCGCGTACAGGCTCCGGCCACTCGCTCAACGCACTCTCCTAGACGTGCAGCACGCGCCCATACGCATCGAGCACCGCTTCGTGCATCATTTCCGAGAGCGTCGGATGCGGGAACACTGTTTCCATCAGCTCCTGCTCCGTCACTTCGGCGTTCATGGCGACGACATAGCCCTGAATCAGCTCCGTCACTTCAGCGCCCACCATATGCGCGCCGAGCAATTCGCCGGTCTTTGCGTCGAACACCACTTTGACCATGCCCTGGTCCTCGCCCAGCGCAATCGCCTTCCCGTTGCCGACGAATGGGAAGCGCCCCACCCGCACCTCACGCCCCGCCGCTTTTGCCTTGGCTTCGGTGAGGCCAACGCTTGCGACTTGCGGATGCGAATAGGTGCAACCGGCGATGCGCTCCTTGATCATCGCGTGCGGCTTCTGCCCCGCAATCGCCTCGACGCAGATCATGCCTTCGTGCGACGCCTTGTGCGCCAACCACGGCGCGCCGGTTACATCGCCAATCGCATAGAGCCCGGCCACGTTCGTCTTGCCGTAGCCATCCGTGACGATGTGCCCGCGCTCCGTTTTCACACCGAGCGTTTCAAGCCCCAGATTTTCAATGTTGCCCGTGATGCCCACAGCCACGATCGCATGCGACGCCGCCAGGGTCTCTTGCTTGCCGTTCGCCGCCACCACGGCCTCAACACCGTTCGCCGTCGCCTTCAGCGACTTCGCTTCGGTGGATGTCAAAATCTTCAGCCCTTCCTTCTCGAAGCGCTTCTTCGCGAACGCGGAGATTTCCTCGTCTTCGACCGGCAACACGCGGTCGAGCAATTCGACCACCGTCACCTTCACGCCGAACGCCGCATAGAAAGAAGCAAACTCAATCCCGATCGCGCCCGAGCCGAACACCAGCAAACTCTCCGGCCATTCCGGCGGAATCATCGCATCGCGATAAGTCCAAATCCTCTTGCCGTCGCTCTTCAAGCCTGCGGCCGGAATCTCACGCGCCCGCGCACCGGTGGCGAGGATCACGTGCTTCGCATCATACGACGCGTCTTTGCCGTCCTTGCCCTTCACGACCACTTTCGGCGCCGCACTGCCCTTCTCCAAGCGCGCTTCGCCTTCCACGACTGTGATCTTGTTCTTCTTCATCAAGAACTGGACGCCCTTCTCCATGCGTCCGGCCACGCCGCGCGAGCGCTTCACCACCGCCGCGGGATCAAACTTCACGCCCTCGGCCGAAAGCCCGAACTCGCCCGCATGTTTGAAATTGCGATACACTTCGGCCGAGCGCAGCAGCGCCTTGGTCGGGATGCAGCCCCAGTTGAGGCAAATGCCGCCCAGACGATCGCGCTCCACGATCGCCACCTTCATCCCCAGCTGCGACGCGCGGATGGCGGTCACATAGCCGCCAGGGCCCGAACCAATCACGATCAGATCAAACGAGTTGCTCATGCGCCGATCCCAAAGGCGTTGCGTACGCCATCAACAACGAATTGCGCCGCCAGGGCCGCAAGCAAAATCCCAAACACGCGCGTCAGCATCGAGCCCACCGTCGGCCCCATCACTTTCGAGATCGGGCCAGCCAACAGGAAGGCCCCCAAGCACAGCGCCAAATTGATCCCGACGCCGAGCAGAACCATCGTCCGCTCCAGCGCGCCTTCATATTGCGCGAAGAAAAGCATGATCGAAGCGATCGCGCCCGGGCCCGCAATCAGCGGAATCGCCAGCGGAAACACCGAAATGTCGTCCTGATGCTCTGGGTGCTCGGCCTGATGCTGCGCCACCTTCTCGGCCCGCTCATCACGTCGCTCCGCGCGCTTCTCGAACAGCATGTCGACCGCGATCAGGAACAACAGCAAACCGCCGGCGATCCGGAATGCATCCATCGACACATGGATCTGTTCCAGCAGCCAGGCGCCGCCAAACGCAAACGCCAACAAAATGCCGCTCGCAATCGCCACCGACTTGATCGCCATCTTGCGACGCCATTCCGGCGTCATGCCCGATGTCATGGTCGTAAACATGGGCGCCATCGCCACAGGGTCGATAGCGACGAAGAACGTCACGAACGAAGCAAGCAGAAGAGACAGCATGGATCAGAGCAACATCGCCATCGGGTCTTCCAGGAAGCCGCGGAACGCTTTCAGGAAGGCCGCGCCCAGCGCGCCATCGACGACGCGGTGATCGCACGTCACGGTCACGCTCATCATTGTCGCGATCGCCAGCGCGTCGTTCTTCACGACCGGTCGCTTTTCGCCGGCGCCGATCGACATGATCATGCCGTGCGGTTCGTTGATGATCGAGGCGAAACTCTTGATTCCCATCATGCCCATGTTGGAGATCGAGAACGTGCCGCCCTGAAACTCTTCCGGTTTCAGCTTCTTGGTGCGCGCGCGTTCGGCCAGATCGGCCATCTCGTGCGAGATTTGCGCGAGGCCCTTCGTCTCCGCCGCCCAGATGATCGGCGTGATCAAGCCGCCCGGTATCGCCACGGCCACGGCGACGTCGGCGTGGTGGTGAACCGCGATGCCGTCCGGCGTGTATGACGCGTTGGCTTCCGGGACGAGCTTCAGCGCCAAGGCCGCCGCCTTGATGCACATGTCGTTGACCGAAATCTTCACGCCCTTATCGCCGAAGCGCTTGTTGATCTCGGCCCGCGCCTTCAACAGCGTGTCGATCTCGATATCGATGTTCAGCGGAAAATGCGGCACATCGCGGAAGCTTTCGGTCATGCGCTTGGCGATCGTTTTGCGCATCAGATCAAGCGGCACGAGATCGTATGAGCCCGCGCGAATGCCTTGCTGCTCCAGCGTTTTGTGTTGCACGGGCGTTTGCGTAGCTGGCGCTTGCGTCGCCAGCGCACGCGATTCCAAACGCGGGGGCTCATCCCTGCGCGGCGCTGGCTTCTTCGCAGCCGGCGGCGCCTTCAACGCCGCTTCCACATCCGCCTTCACCACGCGCCCATGCGGCCCCGAACCCGCAAGCCCCGAAAGATCAATCCCACCTTGCTCTGCGAGCCGACGCGCCAATGGCGACGCGAGTACGCGCGGTTCGGATGCTCCCCCGCGCACGGGGGAGCTGTCAGCGCGCGCAGCGGGCTGACTGAGGGGGGCGTTGCGCACTTCCCCCTCCCCTCGCTGCGCTCGGACCTCCCCCGCTTGCGGGGGAGGAGTTTTCGCAACCGGCTTCGCCGCTTCGCCTTCGCCCGCGAGCGTTGCGATCGGCGTATTCACCTTCACGCCTTGCGTACCCTCAGCGACCAAAATCTCAGCGATCACGCCTTCATCGACGGCCTCGACTTCCATCGTCGCCTTATCCGTCTCGATCTCGGCGATGACCTGACCCGGCTCGATCGTATCGCCGACCTTCACGTGCCATTTCGCGAGATTGCCCTCCTCCATCGTCGGAGAAAGCGCGGGCATGGTGATTTGCGTCGTCATTCCGAAGCTCTTTTCGATTGCAGCGAGACGTTCACGACGTCGGGCTTCCAGCGATGGATAAAGGTCATGTAGCCAAGGGCGGCATAGACGGCGATCATGCCCGCCCACAGCAACAAGCGCACGGCGCTATCGATGCCGCTTGAGGCGTTCAGCAATGCGGCTTGGCCCGGGGCCGTGAGTTCGCCCGCCGCCGCCAATTCATGCAGGCGTTGAATGAGCCCGTCATGCGCGGTCTGCGCGCCGACCATCAGCACCAAGAGGAGCGCGAGGATCAGCGACACGAACGAGAAAGCGCCAAGGCGCGCGACGAACATGGCTTCGCCGACAAAATAATTGAGCGCCACGATGTAGGCGGACACCACCGTGAAGATGATCGACACGCCCAGCAGCAAGAGGCTCATATAGCCGATCAATTGCTCGACAACTTCGCCTTCACTCATGCCGCGGCCTCCGTGAGCTGCATCGGCGTCCAGCGCGCGAGGCGGCGTGCGATGCGTTCGGCTTCGCTTTCGCCGTCGAGGCTAGCATTGGTTACGGGTTCGTCTTTGAGCTCGGGGATGGCCAGACCAACGACATTGATCACGCCGACAGGGCCGTGCGGGCCTTCCATGTATGTGGCGACATAGGCTCCGCATGTCGGGCAGATGAGAAAATCCGCGCTCTTCTGACCAAAGCGATAGCGCGTCAGCTTCGCGTCACTCGTCAGCGCAAGCTTGCCGTCCGGATCGGACGCCGATTTCACGCCGCGCGACGCGCAGAACGAGCAGCCGTCATGGCGCAGGCGCACCGGCGTCTCCGTCTCATAAACCGCGCGCACCGCGCCGCAATGACATGCGCCGTGATAGATCACCGATACGTCACCGCTTTCACCGCATCGACGATCTTATCCACGCTCGGCAGCGCGAGCGCTTCGAGATTGGCTGCGTACGCGAGTGGCGCATCGACTTGGTGCACACGCGTCGGCGGCGCATCGAGATAGTCGAACGCCTCAGACGTCACGCGCGCGGCGATCTCGGCGCCGACGCCCGATTGGCCCCAGCCTTCCTCGACCGTGACGATGCGGTTCGTCTTCTTCACGCTTTCGATAATCGTACCGGTATCCAACGGACGCAGCGTGCGCAGATCGATCACTTCGGCGTCGATGCCTTCGTCCGCCAATTGCTCGGCCGCCTTCAACGCCAAGCCCACCATGCGCGAATGCGCCGTGATGGTGACGTCAGCGCCGACGCGGCGAATCTTCGCCTTGCCGATCGGCACGATCCAATCGGCGACGTCCGGCACCTCGAACTCGACGCCATAGAGCATCTCGTGCTCCAGAAAGACGACCGGGTTCGGATTGCGGATCGCGGCTTTCAACAAGCCCTTCGCATCGGCCGCATCATACGGCGCGATCACGATGAGGCCTGGAATGTGCGAGTACCAAGACGAATAATCCTGGCTGTGCTGCGCCGCGACGCGAGAGGCCGCGCCGTTCGGCCCACGAAACACAATCGACGATTTGATCTGGCCGCCCGACATATAGAGCGTCTTCGCGGCCGAATTGATGATCTGGTCGATGGCCTGCATGCCGAAATTCCAGGTCATGAATTCGACGATCGGCTTCAAACCCGCCATCGCCGCGCCCACGCCGAGGCCGGCAAAGCCATGTTCGGTGATCGGGGTATCGACCACGCGCTCGGGTCCGAACTCATCGAGCAGCCCGCGCGAAACCTTGTACGCGCCCTGATATTGCGCGACCTCTTCGCCCATCAAAAACACGCTCGGATCGCGGCGCATTTCTTCCGCCATCGCGTCCCGCAGCGCATCGCGCAGTGTGACCTTCACCATTTGCGTGCCTGGCGTGAGTTCTGGATCGGCGACGCTCAGCGATGCTCCCCCGCGCGCGGAGGCGCTGTCAGCGCGCGCAGCGGGCTGACTGAGGGGGGCCGGCGTCTGCTTGGCTTCTTGCTTCGCAGACGCAGCCGCTTCGCCTTCGCCATCCAACACAGCGATCGGCGTATTCACCTTCACGCCCTGCGCGCCTTCGTCGACGAGCAGTTTCGAGATCACGCCTTCGTCGACGGCCTCGACTTCCATCGTCGCCTTGTCGGTTTCGATCTCGGCAATGACTTGGCCCGGCTCGATTCTATCGCCGACCTTCACCAGCCATTTCGCGAGATTGCCCTCCTCCATAGTCGGAGACAGCGCGGGCATGAGGATTTGCGTCATCAGGCGAGAACCCCGAACAGAGCCAGGAAGATGAGCACGCAGGCGATCACGCCGGCGAGCCAGAAGAATGCACGCAGGATCGGCCAGCCGAACGCGTACCAAACCGCGTGCAGAATACGCGAGAAGAAGAAGATTTGAGCGCCCAGCACGGTCCATTGATTGGAAATGCCGGAGATCGCCGCGATCAGAATGAGCGGCGCGAAGAACCAAAGGTTCTCGCGGAAATTGTCGACCAAGCGCTTCATGCGCGCCTGAAACACGGTCGGCGGCTTCAGATTATCGCGATTGTTCATCATCGCGAGCCCGCCATTGTTGCGGACGCCCGCGCCAGCCTGCACAAACACGACCACGAAAAACAACGCGATCGAGTACGCGAGATATGTAAGTTCAACGCTCATGCAATTCCCCCCTCTTTGGTCGATGTCTTACGCATCGATATAAATGTCCGTCATCAGCTCGCTCGGATCGGGCTCCGGGCTCTCTTGCGCGAACGTCGCGCTTTCGCTGACCACGCCACGGATCTCGCGATCGATCTCTTTCAACGCCGCCTCATCAGCGTGACCGCCATCGATCAGCATTTTCTTCACCAGCTCAATCGGATCGCTCTTGGCCTTGATGTCGTCGACCTCTTCCTTGGTGCGATATTTCGCCGGGTCCGACATCGAGTGGCCGCGATAGCGATAGGTCTTCATCTCCAACAGATACGGCCCCTCGCCCGCGCGCGCGCGCTCCACCGCGCGCTTGCCCGCTTCGCGCACCGCGACGACATCCATGCCGTCCACTTCTTCGCCCGGAATATTGAACGAGACGCCGCGCTTATAGAGATGCGTTTCCGAGCTGGAGCGCGTGATCGCCGTGCCCATCGCGTATTGATTGTTCTCAACGATATAGACGACCGGCAGCTTCCAGAGCGCCGCCATATTAAAGCTCTCGTAGACTTGGCCTTGGTTCGCCGCGCCGTCGCCAAAATAGGTGAGGCAGACCTTGCCGTCCTTGCGATACTTGTTCGCGAACGCGAGCCCGGTGCCGAGCGACACCTGCGCGCCGACAATGCCGTGGCCGCCATAGAACGCCTTCTCGATGCTGAACATATGCATCGAGCCGCCCTTGCCTTTGGAATAGCCGTCGCGACGCCCGGTCAGCTCCGCCATGACGCCGTTCGCGTCCATGCCGGCCGCCAGCATGTGGCCGTGATCGCGATAGGCGGTGATGACTTGGTCGCCATCCTTCAACGCCGCTTGCATGCCGACGACGACCGCTTCCTGGCCGATATACAGGTGGCAGAAGCCGCCAATCAGACCCATGCCGTAAAGCTGGCCCGCGCGCTCCTCGAAGCGCCGGATCAGCAGCATGTCCTTGTAGTATTGAAGCAGCTCCGCGCCGCTGGCCTCAGCCGAATGCGATCCGTTTGCGCGCTTGGCGCCAGCTTCCGCCATGTGGTGCTCCTCCGGCGCTGACTAACGCCGTGCATTGCGATCGGTGTCCACAGACGCCCGCGCGCTCCTCATATGCGGAATTGATATAGCTCGCTACCGAGCTTTGCGTTGCTGCAATGCAGCAAAATTGGTCAGAGCCAAGAAACTCTCTAGAGCACCTTAGCGGTCCAGCGCGAACACGATCTCTTCGCTGTCGCCGGCCGCCAGCGTCAGCCGCGCGCGCTCATCGAGATAATCGAGGTCCAAGGTCTCAGGGCGCATCCGCGCCGCCCGCGCTTCGAGCGCCGCGTGCTCTTCCTCGAGAGCGTCCACACGCTGCTCCAGCGCATGCTCCTGCGCCTGCAGATCGACATAGGCCATGAGCCCTTGGTGGCCCGTCACGGCGTGCGCGCCGAGGTATAGAATTGCCGCACCGAGACCGATGCTGACGATCGCCGACCCTTGCTTACCCATGCCTCAAACCCCGATTCGGGCGGACCTTGAGTCGCGTTGGTAAAGGAATCGTAAAGACTCAAAAATATTCTGTGTTTGTTCTATTCGTGTAAAATCATAAGCTTAAGCGCGCCTCACCAGTTATAGTGGTGCGGTCTTGTTCTGTTCTCGCAACGGGCTGCGTTTGAACGCTAGGAAAAATTTGCAGCGTGCAGACAGAAAAACGGACGCGACCTGGGGATCGCGTCCGTGAAGCTGAGGTTCGGCTTGGAGGCCGCCTCAGGCGATGATGTGCGCAGCTTGGTTGAGCGTCGCAAAGGCGCCCGGCACGAAGGCCATCAAAGCAAGCATCAGGCAGCTAAAGCGGATCAACATGGTCAGGCTCCTTTCCTCATCGCCCTCTGGCGATGAAGGGAGCCTAAACCGGCCTAGGCCGCTGCGCCGTGACGTTCGTCACGCCTATCGGAATCACCCTCGTTCGCGGCCATCTCGGTCAGGTGGCCCGAATAGATGAGTTGATTGATCTGGTAAGCGGGCACGGCCGTCAGGTCGGCGTAATGATAATGGGTCCAGCCGCGGTCGCGGTTCTCGACCCGCACCGGCACCATCACCGCCGCCCTGTTCGACACTTCGATCCGAAGCGCCCAGGCAAACGATTGTTTCTCGGAGAGGCTCAACCAGCCGACGAAGTGTCCCGATTTATGCGCAGGCAGCTTCATGAATAATCCCGCCAGCGGCCCCAGCGCCGCTTTCGCCCGATCAATGCAAACGCGGCGCCGAGTTCGCCCCATCGGACCGCCGGCTTCCAGCAGGCCTTCCCTGTCCGGTCGATTTTGGTGAAACCTTCATGCTGATCGTCCGCGTCTGGCCCAATCCGGTCATCCCGTGGCGCGTGCCAATCTCTCAAGGCCAGCGGCTGCCGCGCTGCGAACTTCAGTATTGTCGTCATCTAGGGCGCGCTCGAAAACCGGCTTGGCTCTGGGATCGTCCAGGATCATGAGTTGATGGTTGGCCCTGGCGCTCGCGCCGCCGCTGCCAAAGCCGCGCCCAATCCAGCTGCCCTTAATCTACACGACGATAAAACAGCCCGCGCCGCCGCGCGAACGCAGCACTGAGCGCGGCCACGCCTTTCGCCTCTGGCCGCGCGCGAAACCACATCCCGCGCGCATCCGCCTGCCCGGCAAACCACAAACCCGCGCCGGGCTCGAACGCGACAGCCTCTATCAAGCGCAACTTGAAAACCTTAAGCGCGCCTGCGCCGTTCGTTGCCGCCGGTGCAGCGTATGATCCGTCGCATCAATGCGCTGAGCCGCGTGCTGGAGAAGCCGCTGTCCTACGCGCAACGCCTCGCACGCTATGCGCCGCGCGCCAAAGAAGTTTCTCGCCCACATCGCGTTCAAGCGCCAACCGCGCTCGCCCTACATCGACCCGCGCATGCAACGCGACGCCGAACTCCACGTCTGGCCTGCGACGCGCGCGGAATACGAGCGTCGCGCTGTTTCAAGTTGAGCTGAGTTTCGTGCTCACCCGATAGGGGAGCTGTCAGGCGTCAGCGTGACTGAGGGGACGGCGCCGCTGCCCGCAGAATTTCGCACCCGCCCCTCCATCGCGTGCTCGGCACGCACCACCTCCCCCTCACGGGGGAGGACGATGGCGTATGCGTCAGCGCCCAATAATCGTCGTCGCGCCCGCGTACTCAGCGCTATCATCCAGCATCTCCGCAATGCGGATCAGCTGATTGTATTTCGCCGTCCGATCCGAGCGCGCCAGCGAGCCGGTTTTGATCTGGCCGCAATTGGTGGCCACCGCGAGATCGGCGATGGTGGAATCTTCCGTTTCGCCCGAACGATGGCTCATCACCGCCGAATAGCCCGCGCGTTGGGCCATATCGACCACGTCCAAGGTCTCCGTCAGCGTGCCGATCTGGTTGACCTTGATCAGGATCGAATTGCCGAGGCCTTTTTCAAAGCCCAGCGCCAGACGCGACATGTTGGTCACGAACAAGTCGTCGCCGACCAATTGGCACTTATCGCCGATCAGATCCGTCAGCGCGCGCCAGCCTTCGAAATCGTCTTCCGACATGCCGTCTTCGATCGAGATGATCGGATAGCGATCGACAAGATCGGCCAGATATTTCGCATGCGCTTCCGGCGACAGCGACTTGCCCTCGCCTTCGAGCTCATACTTGCCGTTCTTGAAATACTCGGTCGAGGCGCAATCGAGCGCGAGCGCGATGTCTTCGCCTGGCGTGTAGCCCGCCTTCTCGATCGATTTCAGAATGAAGCTGATCGCGTCATCGGCGCTGGCGAGGTTCGGCGCGAAGCCGCCTTCGTCGCCCACGTTCGTCGCGTGACCGGCTTCCTTCAATTGCTTCTTCAGCGTGTGGAACACTTCCGCGCCCATGCGCACGGCGTCAGCGACATTGGTCGCGCCGATCGGCATGATCATGAATTCTTGAACGTCGATCGGGTTATCGGCGTGCGCGCCGCCATTGATGATGTTCATCATCGGCGTCGGCAGCACGCGCGCCTGCACGCCGCCGAGATAACGATAGAGCGGCATCGCATTGCTGTTCGCCGCAGCTTTCGCCACCGCCAGCGAAACGCCAAGGATCGAGTTCGCGCCGAGGCGCGCCTTGTTCTCAGTGCCGTCGAGTTCAATCAAGGTGCGATCGATGCGGCGTTGCTCTTCAGCGTCGAGGCCCAGGATCGCGTTGGCGATCTCGCCGTTCACCGCTTCAACCGCATCACGCACGCCTTTGCCCAGATAACGATCCGGCTCGCCATCGCGCTTCTCAACTGCCTCGTGTGCGCCGGTCGAAGCGCCCGACGGCACAGCCGCGCGGCCGAACGAACCGTCTTCCAGATAGACATCGACTTCGACGGTGGGATTGCCGCGGCTATCAAGGATTTCACGGCCAAGAACGTCGGCGATGCCGGTCATGTCAGATCTCGCTGGATGGAAAATAAAAACGCCCGGCCTTTTGAGCCGGGCGTCTTGAAAACGCAAGAAAGCAGGATGCCTCAGTCTTCCTTCGGCTGAAGCACTTGCTTGCCGCGGTAGCGGCCGGTCTTCAGGTCGATATGGTGCGGGCGGCGCAGCTCGCCGGATTCCTTGTCTTCGACATAGGTGTTCTTGCCCAGCGCATCGTGGGCGCGGCGCATGCCCCGGCGGGACGGCGTAGTTTTTCGCTTCGGAACGGCCATAGCCGGTGAACTCCGGTAAAAGTCTCTGGACCCGGTAATGCGGGAAAGCGGGGCTGATAGTCTAAACGGAGCCGCCCGGCAAGGCCGCCCGCCCCTGAAAGCTCAGACCTGGGCGTGAATTTCAGCCGGCTGGTCCAGGTGCGGCAGCCCGGCCAGGGTAAACCGCCGGGTGCTGGCGCTCTGGCACACGCCCTGGACGATGTGAATAACCTCGGTCTCAATCACCTGGGGTTCCGGCCGGCGGATGACGCTAAAGGCGCACGGCTCATGGCGCACACGCTGTGAGAGCGTCCCGCTCGTCACCGAAAGCGCCCTGGTCCCCACCAGCCGCGCCGAGGCAAAATGGAGATGGCCGCTGAGGAAGAGCTCGGCCCCGGAATCGATCAGCTTCTCCAACCCGCGCAACCCACCGCGCGTCAGCCCCTTGATCGGCGCATCATTCGGCCAATCCAGCGGGTGATGCGTGATCACGATCCGCAGCGCGCCTTCCTGCGCGCGTTGCAATTCGGCGCCGGCGATCGCGGTTTGGCCACGCGAGATTTCGCCCTGCGCCCAGTTAAATCTGAACTGCCAAGCTCGCGCGGTGTTGATCGGCACGATGCTCCAAAGCGGCGTGTGCCAAGCTTCAGTCTGAATTCCGACCGCCGCTCGCTCAAACCGATCCCACGGGTAAAGCAACCGGCCGAGCATTTCGTAGTACGGCACGTCGTGATTGCCGGGCGTCAGCATCACTGGCGCCTCAAGCCCGCGCATCCAATCGCCGGCGGCCATCAGCTCGCTTTCCAAACCGTCTTTGGAAATATCTCCCGTGACGATCACGGCGTCCGGCTTGGTTTCGGCGATGTATTTCTTCGCCGCGTGTAACGCCGCCTTGTCCTCACAGCCGAAGTGCAAGTCGGTCAGATGCACCAATTGCACTAGAGGCGTTCCTCAAGCGCGATCACCCGCGGCCCTTTGGGATCATAGGTGACGCGCACGCGCTGCATGAAGATGCGCGGCTCTCCGTCTAACGTGGCCGGGATCATGCCGAGCGAAACGATGTCGCTCGACTTGCACGGCGCGATTTCGACGCTTGAATCATTACGCCAATCCGCCGTCAGCGCACGCAGGCTCACGCGTGCGAAATCCAGCAGGTGCCGCGCGTCGAGCTTCACCCATTCAAGGGTGTCCGCCTCGATGCCGCCGGAGAATGCCGGGCACAAAACGCCGACCGCCTCCGCCTTGCGCATCGGCTCACGCCCCACGCGCGCACGAATGCTGCGCGTGAACGAACGCTTCCAAGCATGTAGAAAACGACGCCAAGCCGAGAGTGGCTTGCCCTCGCGCATCGCCTCGCGCGCGCGCGCCAACAATGTCGATGGGCCGAAGAGCGCCGCCACGTAGAATGGTTCGCCATTCGCGCGGCCAAACGTCAGCCGCTTCACCACGCCGCGTTCGAGCGCGGCGTTCAAGGCTTCCGGCCAACCGAGTTCGCCGTAAAGCGCTTTCGGGAGAATGTTCAACGTGCCGCCTGGCAGCAGCACCAGAGGCGGCCCATCGCGCGGCGCGAGTTCGGCGACCGTACGCGCTGTGCCGTCGCCGCCGAGCACGATCAGCACATCGAACGTCTTCGAGCGTTCGAGCAGTTTGCGTGAGAGCTTCTCCGGCCCGATCACAGCAATATGCTCAATGCCGGCCTGACGCACGGCTTCCACCAGCTTTTCGCCATCGCCAGCGGAAACACTGCCCGCCTTCTCGTTAAACAAGACAAGCGCTTTCGCGCCGGCCTCAGGTATGGGCCGGCGCGTGGGAGCCTCGATTGTGTCCGCAGCTATGGAGGTCATAGCGCAGAAACGCCGATGGGAACCGCCGGTTCCCTAGTCGGTGATGGAGCCGCCCATGGCGGTGGAGCGACCGCGGCTCGCGCCATCGCCATCGACATTGATCGAGGCGCCCATGGCGGCCGAGCCTTCATAAGTCTCGGTCACGAAGATACGCGCATCCGCGCCCATCGCGGCGGAGACGTCCGCCGTGCGGCAGCGCAAATCGCCCGCACGGACGCTCGCGCCCATGGCGGCCGAAAGGTCGAGCGCGCCACACGTGCCGGCGACGCGCACGTCCGCACCCATCGCCGCCGAAAGATCGAACGTCTCGGCTTCGATGCCCGTCGCCGTTACGGAGACGCCGCGCGACGCCGCGAGCGCGTTCAATTGCGGCAGGTTCACGCGCACATTGGCGTCGAGATCATTGCGGCCGAACCACGAACGATTGCGCTGGCGAATGCGGAGTGTGCCGTCCTCCACCACGGTCTCGACGCGCGCCGCGTCCCGCCCTGTGATTTCCACCGCGTACGGCGAACTGGCGGTGATATCGAGATCGATGCCGTCAGAGACGTTGATGGCCGTGAAGCCACGCAGATTACGCGTTTCAGCCGACGCTGGTGCGGCGAGCGCCAGAGCGAGAGCGGACACGGCGATAAGGCGCTTCATATTTCCCTCCAGAATTCAGCCGCGCCCGTGGCGCAATGCTTTCCCTGTGTGTTGAGATGCGTGCTTGCGGCGGTTTGGATGCAAACGCTCAATTCGCGCGGCGCATCGAGCCGCCGGAGGACATCGAGACCTCGCCCAGCCCCGGCTCGCCAAAGACCACCACGTCGGCGCCGCTCGACGCTTCGACATTGAGCCGACCGCGCGCGAACACGCGCGCATCGGCGCCCGAGGACACATCGACGCTGCCGTTCTCGCAGCGCAGCGCTTCCGCGTTGAGGTCGCTGCCGCTTGACGCATCGGCGGTGAAACTGGCGCAACGGCCGCTCACGCGCAGATCGGCGCCGGAGGACGTGGAGAGCGCGATGGCGTCGGCGGTGACGTTGCTCGCAACGAGATCAGCGCCGCTCGATGAGGAGAGCCCTTCCACGCGCGGCATGCTCACGCGCACTTCGGCGCGCGGAGACGGCCCCCAGGAGAACCAGCTGTTGCGGCGCTCAACGATCAAGGTGTCGCCGGAAACGCGCGTGATCACGCGGTCAGCACCCGGACCGCTGACATCCACACTGAAAGGCGCGCCCGCAGTGACGGTCACATCCGTGCCAGCGCTCGCGTTGACGCGGGTGAAGCCAGAATGCTGGCGCGGCTCGGCGGACGCCGGCCCTACAGCTACGATCGCCAAAGCACAGCCCGCCAAAATCAATCGCATGACATTCCCCTAAGCCAACCGGACGCAATTGGGGCGTCCTTTGACTAGGAGATGCGCAGCGGACGCGGTTTGGATGCGCGGTCTGGACATCCGTCGCCGACTGGGGCTCGTACATGCGGTATGCATCGTCGCACATTGCTCGCCGCACTCCCCACCCTGGCCGCATGCACCCCCTCGCTGGGAACATTCGACACGATCGCGCCACGCGATGCAGGCGCACGCCAGGTCGTCCACGACGCCCCTTACGGCCAGAGCCCACGTCAGCGGCTTGACGTCTACGCGCCGACAGAGACGAACGGAGCCTCGCCTGTTCTGATTTTTTTCTACGGCGGCTCTTGGCGTTCTGGGGAGAAGGACGACTACAACTTCCTCGGCGCCGCCCTCGCCGCGCAGGGTTTCCTCACTGTTATCCCCAATTATCGTTTGGTCCCAGAGGTCCGCTTTCCGACATTTCTGGACGATTGCGCGCAAGCTGCGCGGTGGGTCGCCGACAATGCCGCCGTACATGGGGGCAATCCAAATCGTATCGTTCTCGCCGGCCATTCCGCGGGCGCCTACAACGCCATCATGCTGGCGCTAGACGCGCGCTTCCTGCGCAACGCTGGCGTGGACGCATCACGAATACGCGGCGCCGTAGGCCTTGCGGGTCCGTACGATTTTCTGCCCTTCGACGTGGATGCGACACGCAATGCGTTTGGCGCCGCGCCCGATCCCGCGCAAACGCAGCCAGTTCAATTCGCGCGCGCGGATGCGCCGCCGCTTCTGTTGCTTTGGGGCGCCGATGACCGCACCGTTGGACCGCGAAATCTTGAGGGACTAAGCGCGGCGATGCGCGGGGTTGGCGGCGCGGTCGAAAGCAAGGTTTACCAGGACGTTGATCATATCGACATCCTGCTCGCACTCTCACGCCCCTTCCGCGGTCGTGCGCCTGTGCTCACCGATGTGAGCGCGTTCGCCCATCGCGTAACAGTTTAGCCGGCGCTCAGCCGCTTGCTTTGACGGATGTGCTTAGACGAGACGGCTCTGCTCCACCGCCGCGGCGATGAAGCTGGCAAACAGCGGGTGCGGTTCGAAGGGGCGGCTTTTGAGTTCGGGGTGGTATTGCACGCCGATGAACCAGGGATGATCGCGACGCTCGACGATCTCGGGCAGCAGGCCGTCCGGGCTCATGCCGGAGAAGATGAGGCCGGCGGCTTCGAGTTTCTCTCGATACTTAGTGTTGACCTCGTAGCGGTGGCGATGGCGCTCCGAGATCGCCGTGTCGCCGTAGATTTCCGCGACCTTGCTGCCAGGCTCGAGTGCGGCCGTATAAGCGCCCAGGCGCATCGTGCCGCCGAGATCGCCAGCCTTCGAGCGCTTCTCCAATTCGTTGCCTTTGAGCCATTCGGTCATCAGGCCCACGATCGGATATTTTGATTGGCCAAACTCGCTGGAACTCGCGCCCTTCATGCCGGCCTGATTACGCGCCGCCTCGATGCAGGCCATCTGCATGCCGAAGCAAATGCCGAAGAACGGCGCGTTGTGTTCGCGCGCGAAGGTGACGGCTGCGATCTTGCCTTCGCTGCCGCGTTCGCCGAAGCCCCCGGGCACCAGGATGCCGTGCACGCCGTGCAGGTCTTCGTGCCAGGCTTCACCGCGCTCTTCGAACTTCTCGCTCTCGATCCAGCGGATGTTCACTTTGACGTTGTTGGCGACGCCGCCGTGATGCAGCGCTTCGATCAGCGACTTATAGGCGTCCTTGAGTTCGGTATATTTGCCGACGACGCCGATCGTGACTTCGCCGTCCGGCGATTTGAGACGCTTTACGATCGTCTCCCACTTGGTGAGATCCGGCTGCGGCGCGACGGTCACTCCGAAATGCTTGAGCAATTCTGTGTCGAGGCCAGCCAGGTGATAAGCGATTGGCGCTTCGTAGATGGTTTGCAGATCGCGCGCTTCGACCACAGCGCTTTCGCGCACATTGCAGAACAGCGCGATCTTGCGCTTCTCGTCTTCTGGGATCGGTCGATCGCAGCGGCAGAGCAGAATGTTCGGTTGAATGCCGATCGAGCGCAGCTCCTTCACGGAGTGCTGCGTCGGCTTCGTCTTCATCTCGCCGGCTGACGGGATGTAGGGCAGCAGCGTCAGATGCACGAACGCGGCTTGGCCGGGATCGAGTTCTTGGCCGAGTTGGCGAATGGCTTCGAAGAACGGCAGACCTTCGATGTCGCCCACCGTGCCGCCGATTTCGCACAGCACGAAATCCGCGCCGCCATTGTCGGAGAGCACGAAATCTTTGATCGCGTTGGTGACGTGCGGGATCACCTGCACGGTCGCGCCGAGATAGTCTCCGCGGCGTTCCTTCGCGATGATCTCCTGATAGATGCGGCCGGTGGTGATGTTGTCGCCTTGCGTGGCCGACACGCCGGTGAAGCGCTCGTAATGACCCAGATCGAGGTCGGTCTCGGCGCCGTCGTCAGTGACGAAAACTTCGCCGTGCTGGTACGGGCTCATCGTGCCCGGATCGACGTTGAGGTAGGGATCAAGTTTGCGGAGTCGGACCCGGTATCCGCGGGCTTGAAGCAACGCGCCGAGGGCGGCGGAGGCGATGCCTTTCCCCAAGGAAGAGACCACCCCACCGGTAATAAACACGTAACGCGCCATTGACCTTTCCGATCAGCCCGGAAGTCGTTCTAACCCCAGCTCGTTTTCGTCGAGCTTCGCTCTTATTGGTCCGGGCCAGCCCGCTCGCGCCGGACCGCTTCCACACCATTCGAAGCAGCTTCGCCCGATTCGGGGGCGATTTGCGCGGGGTCGAGCGTCAGCGCCGCACCTGACGTATTCGGGATCGTCAGCGGACGCGTCGCTGGCTGGTTCGCCGCCGTAGTCGTCGGCGGTGTCGTGCGCTGCGTCGCGGCCGGACGGGTGCTGGCCGGCTGCGTCGTGGCCGGACGATTCGCCGTCGCCGGCGGCGTCGCGATCGGCGCTGCGCGTGCAGCAATGCTCGGCGTTGTCGCCGGCGGGGTCGCGCTAGCGGGCGCCGGACCTGGCGTTACCGCCGAAGCCAATTGTGTTTCAGCAGCTTGCGGGGCGCTGCTCTCGGTCGGGTCGGGCGTGGTCGACGCCGGCGGCAGCGTCGGAATCGCCGGTGCGGATTGCTCGGCCGGCGCGTTGTCGAACACCGAGCGGCCGGCATTGGCCGTACCCGAACTGGATAGGAATGTTAGCGTCAGAGACGTGACGAGAAAGAAGCCGCCCGCGACCTGGGTCATCTTCGCGAGCGCGTCAGCAGCGCCTCGGCCGCTCATCAGCGAGCCGCCGCCGCCACCGCCCATGCCGAGCGCACCGCCCTCGGAGCGCTGCAACAAAACCAAGCCAATCAAGCAGATGCAGACCAGCAAATGAATGCTGAGAACGACGACTTCCATAGACCCACCGTCTCCCGCGCAGCCTTATCGCTTCGCCCAGATGGGCGCGCGCGAAAGGGCGCTCAATAGCTGAGCCTGATCTTAAACGCCAGCCCGCTCGAAAGCACCCCTACACAGCAGCCGGGTGCGCAAGAATAATCGCAGCAAAGTCAGAGGCTTTGAGGCTGGCGCGGCCCACCAGGGCGCCGTCCACGCCCCCAGCGGAGAAGATCTCTGCCGCGTTCTTCGGACCGACCGAGCCGCCGTAAAGAATGCGGGTGCGGTTCGCCTTGTCGCCGAATTTGGTCTGGAGGGTTTCGCGGATCAGGCGATGGACGTCGGCGATCTCGGGGATTGTCGGCGTGCTGTTGCCGCCGATCGCCCAGACCGGCTCATACGCCACCACGAACGCGCCGCCGGCCGGCACGCTGTCGCGAACTTGGCCGCCGACAATCTCGGCCACCCTGCCCGCTTCGCGCTCAGCCTGGGTTTCGCCGACGCAAACGATGGGCGTCAGGCCCGCGGCCAACGCCGCTTCGGCCTTGCGCCGCACAAGGTCGTTGCTCTCGCCGTGGTTCGAGCGGCGCTCGGAATGGCCGACGATCACGTAGCGGGCGCCCACATCGGCCAGCATGGCGGCCGAAACCTCGCCGGTACGGGCAGAATCTTCCGCCACCGGGCTGCAATCCTCGGCCCCAACCAGAACCGAGCCGCCACGCGCCGTCTCGGCCGCCGCGGCAATGTAAGGGAACGGCGGACAGATCAGGGCGTCGATCGCCCCCGAAACGTGGCCAACCTGCGCGTGCAGGGCGGCAATTTCGCTTAAGGCGGCGCGCCGGCCATACATTTTCCAGTTTCCGGCGATCAACGGCTTACGCACGCCCATTCCTTCTCCCCTTAGCCCCATGCGGCAGTCTGCGGCGATTGCCCCGGTTCGGGGCCATCTCTATGGTCCGCGGCCTCACGCTTACCGGAAGATGCCATGCTCACACAAATGCGAAGCCTCACGCGCGGCTGGGTTGCCTACATCCTGCTGTTCCTGCTCGTGGTTGCATTCGCCATCTGGGGCATCAACGACGCGTTCAATGGCGTGGGCTCAAACAGCATCGCCGAGGTCGGCGGTCGCAAGATCACGCCGCTCCAATTGTCGCGCGAGCTGGACATCGAATTGCGCAACCGGCGCAACCAAGGCGCCAACGTCACGCGGCAAGATGCGATTGACGCGGGCTTCCACGAGCGCCTGCTTGAACGGCTCATCGCGCGCAACGCGCTCTACTCGTACGCCGACAAGCTTGGCGTAAGCGTCAGCGACACGGCCGTGGCGAACTACATTCGCGCCATCCCGCCAGCGCAGAACCCGGTGACAGGCGGCTTTGACCAGACCGCCTACAATAGCCTGCTGCAGCAATTGGGGTTCACCGGCCCCGAGTTCGAAGAAGTCATTCGTGGCGATATGACCACGGAAATGCTGATGAATGCGCTGGTCAACGGCACGCGCGCGCCGTCAAGCTACGGCGCGCTACTGGTGGCGTTCCAAGGCGAAACGCGCACGATTAGCGTGGCCGAGGCGCCGGCGTCTGTTGTGGGCGCGATCCCCGCACCGACCGATGCGCAGGTTCAGACCTTCTACGAAGAGAACCAAGAGCAATTGCGGCTGCCCGAATTCCGCGGCCTGACGCTTGTGCGCGCCAGCGTGGAAGATTTCGTCTCGCGTGTGGATGTGCCGGAAGCGCGTTTGCGCGAAGAATTCGATGCGCGCGCCCCCGCGCTCACGCAACCTGAGCGCCGCACCTATTTCCGCATTAGCGCAGCGAACGAAGCGCAAGCGAACGACATCGTGGCCCGCCTCAGCCGTGGCGAAGCGCCGGAAGCCGTCGCCCAGGCCGTCGGCGCGCAAGTGCTGCGCGGTGAAAACCAACAGCGCAACGAAGTGACGGATTCAGCTGTCGCGGCCGCGGTGTTCGAGATGCAAGCGAACGCTGCGCCACGCGTCGTGCGCGGCCAACTCACACCGTTCGTGGTGGTGCGCGTTCAATCGGTCACGGCGGCGCAAGCGCCGAACTTTGCGGCTCTGCGTGATGAATTGCGCCAAGCCATCGCCCAAGACGAGGCCGGCGAATTGTTGAGCGCCGCCATCGGCGCCTTCGAAGACGCCCGCGCGGGCGGCGCAAGCATTACCGAGGCCGCCCGCACCGCCGGGCTGCCAACGACCACAATCGCCGCTGTCGAACAGGGCGGCCGTGACCAAACGGGCGCGCCCGTGGAAGGCGTCCCGGAGGAATTGCTGGCGACAGCTTTCGAAACGCCGGAAGGCGAAGCCAGCGACTTCTTGCCTTACGGCGATGTGGACATGGTGGTCGCCGTGGATCGCATCATTCCCTCGACCGTGCGCCCGCTCGCCGAGGTGCGTGAAGAATTGGTGCGTGAATGGACCAACCGCGAGCGCATCACGCGCATGCGCGCGTTGGGCGCGGAAATGGTTGCGGCTGTGCAAGGCGGCCAAACGCTGGCGGAGGCGGCGCGGGCGCGCGGCTTCCGCATGGCTGTGACCTCGCGTCCTTTCTCGCGTGAAGAAGCGGAGCAAATCCCATCGCGTGGTCTGTCGACCCAGATCTTCACACAGGCCGAAGGCTCGGTGGTGAGTGATATCGCTGGCCCCGGCGCCGGCATTCTTGTGGCTTCGATCGAGAGCATCAATCGCGTTGATCTCGCCGCCAATCCGCAACTCGTGGAGCAGGCGCGCGTGCAGATGCAGCAGCAAGTGATGCAAAGTGTCGGCGAAGCGGTACAGCAAGAGATCACGGACAACGCCAATCCGCGCCGCAACGAGCGCCTGCTTGAGCAACAATTCCGCAGCTCAAGCGCACAAGCAGAAGATGCCGCGCAATGAGCCAACCGGCGATCGCACTGTCGCCCGATCTTGAAACCTTCACCGCCGCCTATGCAAAAGGCGGCGGTGTCGTGTGGACGCGCCGGGTCAGCGATCTTGAGACGCCGGTTTCCGCGCTGCTGAAGCTCGATCCGGGCAAACCCGGCACGTTCCTCCTGGAGAGTGTCCAAGGCGGGGATTTCCGCGGCCGCTATTCGATCATCGGATTAAAGCCCGATCTCGTCTGGCGCGTGAGGGACAGCAAGGCTGAAACCAGCCGTGGCGGCTTCGGCGACAGCCGTTTCCGCGTCCAGCGCGATGCGCCGCTGAAAAGCCTGCGCAAGCTGCTCGATAAATCTGCGCTGGAACTGCCTGCACCGCTGCCGCCGATGGCCGCTGGTCTGTTCGGCTATTTGAGCTACGACATGGTGCGCTTCATGGAGCGACTGCCCGAGAAGGCGGACGATCCGATCGGCTCGCCCACCGCCCTCCTCGTGCGCCCCACGATCATCGCTGTGTTCGATAACGTGACGAGCGAGATCACTTTGGTGACGCCGGCGCGCAAGCGCGCAGGCCAAAATGCGGCGCAAGCGTACAAGGCCGCCGAAGAGCGCTTGCAGCGCATTTTGCGCACACTTGATCGCGGCTTGCCAAAGCAGGCGCCGTTGAAAGAGCCGGGCGCGCCGGTCGAGCCCCGCTCGAACACCACGCCGGAAGAATACCGCGCGCTGGTCGAGACGTGCAAAAGCTACGCACGCGCCGGCGATGTGTTTCAGGTCGTGCCGAGCCAGCGTTTCTCCGCGCCGTTTAAGCCGAGCGCTTTTGCACTCTATCGCTCGCTGCGCCGGCTGAACCCCTCGCCGTTCCTGTATTATCTCAACTTCGCCGATTTCAGCGTCGTCGGCTCAAGCCCGGAAATCCTGGTGCGCCTGCGCGGCGACACGGTGACGATCCGTCCGATCGCCGGCACGCGCCCGCGTGGTGCAACGCCGGCAGAAGATCACGCGCTTGAAGAAGATTTGCTGGCCGATCCCAAAGAGCGCGCCGAGCATCTGATGCTGGTCGATCTGGCGCGCAACGATCTGGGCCGCGTCGCCAAGCGCGGCTCGCCGGCAGGCTCGAACACGGCTGCGGCGCAAGCCGGCTCGGCGCACGTGCGCGTGACCGAGAGCTTCACCATCGAGCGCTACAGCCACGTGATGCACATCGTCTCCAACGTCGAAGGCGAGATCCGCGACGGCCTCACCGCCCTCGACGCGCTGATGGCGGGCTTCCCGCACGGCACGGTCTCTGGCGCGCCGAAGGTGCGCGCGATGGAGATCATCAACGAGGTCGAAAAGCACAAGCGCGGCATCTATGCCGGCGGCGTCGGCTATTTCGGCGCGGGCGGCGACATGGACACCTGTATCGCGCTCCGCACGGGCATTGTGAAGGACGGCATGCTCCACGTGCAGGCTGGCGGCGGCGTGGTGCTCGACAGCGATCCGGAAGCCGAATTGCAGGAGACGCTGCATAAATCGCGCGCCCTATTTCGGGCCGCGGCCGACGCGTGGCGCTATTCCTGAGCGAATGGCGTTACGCGAACGAATTTTCTGGTTAGATTGTACCCCGATGAAGCAGCACACCTCCCCGCGATGGCGCCGCTGACGATTGCAAACCCGCTCGTCAGTGCAAGCCTTTGAGGCGCCTCCCATGATCCTCGTCATCGATAATTACGACAGCTTCGTCTATAATCTCGTCCATTACGTCGCCGATTTCGGCGTGCCCACGGAAGTGCATCGCAACGATGCGCTGAGCGTCGCCGACGTGCTGAGGCGCAAGCCGCGCGCCGTGATCCTCTCGCCTGGCCCCTGTACGCCGAACGAAGCCGGCATCTGCCTTGAGCTCTTGAACAAGGCGCCCGCCGATCTGCCGATCTTTGGCGTCTGCTTGGGGCACCAGGCGATGGGGCAAGCCTTTGGCGGCGATGTCGTCAGCGCCAAAGAAATCATGCACGGCAAAGTCTCGGACGTGACGCATCGCGGCGGCGGAGTCTTCCGCGGCCTGCCCTCGCCCTTCAAAGCCACGCGCTATCACTCGCTGGCCGTGAAGCGCGACACCTTCCCCGCCGATTTCACGATCGACGCCGAAACAGCGGACGGCGAAGTGATGGGCATGTCGCACAAGACGCGGCCGTTGTTTGGCGTGCAATTCCACCCTGAATCGATCGCCTCCGAGCACGGCCACGCAATGATCGCGAACTTCCTTGCCGCGGCGAATTTGAAATGAGCTTCGTTGCATTGCTCGACGAGCTGGAACGCGGTGGCGCGATCGATATCGACGCCGCGTTCGCGACCATCATGAATGGCGAAGCTGATCCCAACGAGATCAAGCGCTTCTTGGCGCTCACCGTCCAGCACATGCGCGATCCGGCTTGGATCGCGGCAGGTGCGCGCGCGCTACGGGGGCGGATGGTGCGAGTGGAAGCGCCCGCCGACGCGATCGACGTATGCGGTACGGGCGGCGATGGCGCGCACACGCTGAACATCTCAACGGCGGTGACGTTCGTGGTCGCAGGCTGCGGGGTGCCGGCGGCCAAGCACGGCAATCGGGCGATGAGTTCGAAATCCGGCGCCGCGGATGTGTTGGAAGCGCTCGGGGTGAAGTTGACGGGGGATGTGCCAACGCTGGAGCGCGCGCTGCGCGAGGCGGGCGTGGCGTTTCTTTTTGCGCAGAACCATCACCCGGCGATGCGCCACGTCGCTGGCCCGCGTCGTGAGTTGGGGCATCGTACGATCTTCAATTTGCTCGGCCCCCTCTCCAATCCGGCTGGCGTGAAGCGGCAATTGGTGGGCGTCTTCAATGCTGAGTTCGTCGAACCGATCGCGGCGGCGCTGAAGCAGCTCGGTGGCGAGCAAGCCGTGGTCGTGCATGGCGCCGGCGGAATCGATGAGCTGACGTTTGTCGACGCGAACGGCGACAATCGTGCGGTCTTCTTGAGCGCCAATGGTGGTCTACGCCCGCTCAACAACATCGATGTGCACGCGCTGTCGCGAGAGTTTGAAATCCCACCGAATTCTAGCGAGGCGCTGCGCGGCGGCGACGCGGCGTACAATGCGAACGCCCTGCGCGCTCTACTTGAAGGTCGGATGCAAGGCTCAGCTTACGAGGCGACGGTGTTGCTCAACGCGACGGCGGCGCTGGTTGCAGCCGGCGCCATCCCGGCCGAATCCGAACTTGAAGGCTGGCGTATGGCGCACGAGAGCATTGCCAACGGACGTGCGCTCGAAGCGCTGGATCGGTTGATCGAAATTACCCGGAGCGCGCCGTGAGCGTTTTGGATCGGATCATTGCTTATAAGCGCGACGAAGTTGCAGCGCGTAGGAAAGCGCGCGCATCGGACGATATCAACGCAGCCATCCGCAAACAGACGCAACCGCGCGGCTTCGGCAAGGCGCTACGTGAACGTACTGACGGCAAAGCGCTGATTGCCGAGATCAAGAAAGCGAGCCCGTCGAAGGGGCTTATTCGCGAGGATTTCGATCCGCCTGCGCTTGCGAAAGCGTACGAAGCCGGCGGCGCGGTGTGCCTATCGGTGCTGACCGATGCGCCGAGTTTTCAAGGCCACGAAGATTTTCTTGTCGCTGCGCGCGCGGCATGTGCGCTGCCGGTGCTGCGCAAAGACTTCATGGTCGATGAATGGCAGATCGCGGAAAGCCGCGCGATCGGCGCCGACGCCATCCTGATCATCATGGCGGCAGTCGACAATGCGCTCGCCTCCGATCTGCAGGATGCCGCGCATGCTTATGGCATGGATGCGCTGGTCGAAGTGCACGACGAAGCCGAGCTGGAGCGCGCGCTTTGGCTGGGCGCGAAGCTGATTGGCGTGAACAATCGCTCGCTGGCGACCTTCGAAACCGATCTCGGCATTACGGAGCGGCTAGCGAAGCAGATGCCAAAGGACGCCCTGCTCGTGGCAGAGTCCGGGATCTTCACGCCCGAGGATGTCGCGCGCCTGCAAGGCGCTGGCGCGCGGGCGTTCTTGGTCGGCGAAAGTCTGATGCGCCAAGCCGACGTCACCGCCGCTACGCGCGCCCTGCTTCAGGCTTAACGCGCCTGGGTTGACCGGCATAAGGAACGGATATAGAACACCTTATCGTTCACCCTTTGGTCCCAGGCCATGCTGACAGCGAAACAAAAAGAATTGCTGCTCTACATTCACGAGCGGATCAAAGAGACCGGCGTTTCGCCCTCCTTCGACGAGATGAAGGAGGCGCTCGACCTGGCGTCGAAGTCCGGCATCCACCGTTTGATTACGGCGCTCGAAGAGCGCGGTTTTCTGCGCCGCCTACCCCACCGGGCGCGCGCGCTTGAGGTGCTGAAGCTGCCGGATTCGGCGGCCACCGCCGCCCCGCCGCGTGGACGCGGCACGTTCCGCCCGAGCGTTGTGTCTGAGGATCGCGACAGCGCTGCGGGCATTCCGATCCTTGGCCAGATCGCCGCCGGCGTGCCGATCGAGGCGCTGCAGAACGAGATTGGCCGCGTCCAGCCGCCGCCGGATTTGCTCGGCAATGGCGATCACTTCGCGCTCGAAGTGAAGGGCGATTCCATGATCCAGGCCGGCATCCTTGATGGCGACGTGGTCATCATCAAACGCACCGAAACCGCCGATAGCGGCGACATCGTCGTGGCGTTGGTGGATGCGGAAGAAGCCACGCTGAAGCGCTTGCGTAAGCGCGGCAATTCGATCGCACTTGAAGCGGCGAACCCGGCCTACGAGACGCGTATCTTTGGGCCGGATCGTGTGCGCATCCAGGGCAAACTCGTGGCGATGATCCGCCGCTATTCCTGATCGCCTGCGGGCGTGCGCGGCGTCCAAACTCTGCGCACGCCGCTTGGCCAGCCGCGTTCGATACGTAGCGCGCCGATCAGCGGGCCTGGCGTCGGCGGCGCCGGTTCATGCCGCGCGCGTTTCATCATCTCGAACAACGCCACCAACGCCATCGTCGCCGCGAACGACATTTGATAGCCGGGTTCGAGGACGGCTTCAGGGAATAGCAGCGTTACGATCAACGCCGCGAGCGCCAAGCCGCGCATCGAAATCGCTGGCCGGTCGAGCAGAATCGCACCGAACGCAACGCAAAGCCAACACGAACGAACCCAACGCCGGCACGCTTGAGCCGGAGACGACAAGGTATGCGGCGCGCACGATGAGCGCGACAACGGCTGCAATCTTCTTGACCGGGCAGCGCAACGCGATCGGCGGGATCAGCGACAACGTCCAGAGCACCATCGCGAACACAAGACCGCCGACAACGCCCATATGAATGCCGGACACCGAAAGCAAACGCCCAAGCCCGGACTCGCGCAGCGCGATATTCGTAGCTTCATCGATTGATGAGCGGTCGCCGTCACAAGTGCTGCCGCGATGGCGCCGCCGCGTCCGGGTGCAGCGGCTTGAATCACAGCGGAAAGATCGGAGCGCATCGCCGCGAGCGTCAGCCGCTGACGATCACACCAGCTTGGCGGCGGTTCCAACGCGATGGGCCGGCAGCGACCGTAGGCAAAGCCGGTTGCACCCAAGCGTTCAAAGAAAGCGCGACGGGCGAAATCGTAGCCGCCCGGCGCCATCGCCGCGGCTGGCGGGCCCAGCACGCCATAGCAGCGCGCGACGCGACCAGGCCTCAGCGTGCCAGCTTCGGCGACGGCGAAGCGGACGTAGCGCGGCGGCTCGGCGACGCCTTCGATTGAACGCGCCAGCAGCCGCAATCGAGGACCGTTCTCGTTGGCGTCGTTGGCGACGACCCATCCTTCGGCGGCGAACGGCTGCTGTCGGCCTTCGAAGGGGCTTGCGTCACGACTGAGGTGCGAAGCTGGGCAGCGCCGGCGCCGAGGCCGGCGAAGGCCAGCAGAGCGAACAGAGCGGCGGGCACCGTGCGGAGGCGCGCGTCCCAGCCATCGGCGGTCTCGCTCGGCCAAATCGCCAAGCCGATGGCGGCCGCAGCGCTCGGTACAAACACGGCAAGCCCCAGCCACCAGGGAGGGTCGGTCTGCGCGAGCAGCCAAAGCGCGGCGCCGACGATTAGCGCCGCCGCCAGCCAAAGGATCCAGCGGTCGCGCTGACGTGCGACGACTTCGCCCAGCGCCCAGCTAGGAGAAAACGCCGTGCGCGTGCTACCACGCGCCCGCTTTTGAAAGGTCGTGTTGCCACCCATGAGCGTCGTCACACGCTTCGCCCCCTCCCCCACAGGCTACCTCCATATTGGGGGCGCGCGCACGGCGCTTTTTAACTGGCTGTTCGCGCGCCGGATGGGCGGCAAATACCTGCTGCGCATCGAGGACACCGACCGCGCCCGCTCCACGGACGCAGCGATCGCGGCTATTCTGGATGGCCTCGATTGGCTCGACCTAGAGCACGATGGCGAGATCACCTACCAATTCGCCCGCGCGCCGCGGCACCGCGAAGTCGTTGAAGAGATGATCCAACGCGGCACCGCGTTCCGCTGCTATGCGACGCCGGAAGAGGTCGAAGTGCTGCGCAATGCGGCGCACGCCGAAGGCCGCGCGATCCGTTCGCCCTATCGCGATGGCAAAGCGCCGCCTTCGCCGGATGCGCCGTTCGTGGTTCGCCTGCGCGCCCCGGATGAGGGCGAGGTGCTGAATGCCGACCTGATCCAGGGTGACGTGCGTATCAAGGCGCGCGACATCGACGATCTCGTCTTGCTGCGCGCCGATGGCAATCCCACTTATATGCTGTCGGTGGTAGTGGACGACCACGACATGGGCGTGACGCACGTGATCCGCGGCGACGACCACCTGACCAACGCGGCCCGCCAGATTCCAATCTTTCAAGCCATGGGCTGGACGCCGCCGCTGTTTGCGCACCTGCCCTTGATCCACGGCGAAGACGGCAAGAAGCTTTCCAAGCGCCACGGCGCGCAGGC
This sequence comes from Vitreimonas flagellata, assembly GCF_004634425.1. NCBI lineage: Bacteria > Pseudomonadati > Pseudomonadota > Alphaproteobacteria > Hyphomonadales > Hyphomonadaceae > Vitreimonas > Vitreimonas flagellata. The sequence goes on from NZ_SBJL01000001.1 coordinate 602,221, forward strand.
CGTGCATGAGTGGCGCGACATGGGCTATCTGCCCGAAGCGATGAACGCGTACCTCATGCGTCTGGGTTGGAGCCCTGGCCACGATGACATTTTGACGAAAGAGGAAGCGGTCGCGCAGTTCGAGATCGGCCAGATCGGCAAAGCGCCGTCGCGGCTCGATTTCAAGAAGCTCGACTCGGTCAATGCACACTTCATGACGCTGGCCGACGATGCGCGGCTCGCGTACCTGCTGGTCGACACGATCGAGACGCGTGACGGCGCGCCGCTTTCGTCAAGCGCACGCGATGCGTTGGCGCGTGCGGTTCCGGTGCTGAAAAAACGTGCAAAGACTTTGCCGGATTTGGCCGATCAATCAGCCTTTCTGCTGGCCAATCGTCCGCTCACGCTTGACGAGAAGGCTAAATCCTTGATGAAAGACGACTTCAAGGAGCGTTTGCGGCGCCTGCACACTAAGCTCGCGGCTGAGCCCGTCTGGGACAATGCCGCGCTCGGCAGCGCGCTTAAGGCTTTCGCTACCGACGAAGGTGTTGGGTTGGGGCAAATCGGGCCGGGCTTGCGCGCGGCTTTGACGGGCGGCAGCCCATCGCCCGATCTGGGCCAGACATTGGAATTGTTGGGCCGCGAGGAAGCGCTGGCGCGCATCGCGGATCAAGTTTGAGGAAGATCACACATGGAAAGCAAGCTGACGAAAAAACCGACCGCCACCATTTCGGTCAATAACAAGCAGCTTGAATTGCCCGTGTATGGAGGATCGGTCGGTCCGGACGTGATCGACATCCGAAAGCTCTACGCCGAAACCAACGTCTTCACCTACGATCCGGGCTTCACCTCCACGGCCTCGTGCGAAAGTCAAATCACGTATATCGATGGCGACGAAGGCACGCTGCTCTATCGCGGCTACCCAATCGATCAGCTCGCCGACAAATCCACCTTCATCGAGAGCTGTTATCTGCTGCTGCACGGCGAACTGCCGAACAAGACCCAGCTCGATAAGTTCACGCGCGACATCACCTATCACACAATGCTGCACGCGCAGTTCGATCGCTTCTTCGAAGGCTTCCGGCGCGACGCGCATCCGATGGCGATCATGGTCGGCACGGTCGGCGCGCTGGCTGCATTCTATCACGACAGCACCGACATCAACGATCCCAAGCAGCGCCTGATTGCGAGCCATCGCCTGATCGCGAAGATGCCGACGATCGCGGCGCGTGCATTCAAATATTCGGTGGGCCAACCGTTCGTCAGCCCACGCAACGAACTCGATTACGCATCGAACTTCCTGCGCATGTGCTTTGCGGTGCCGGCCGAGGAGTACAAGGTCAATCCTGTGCTCGCGCGCGCGATGGACGTGTTCTTCATCCTGCACGCCGACCACGAGCAGAACGCTTCGACCTCGACGGTGCGCCTCGCTGGTTCATCGGGCGCCAATCCGTTTGCGTGCATTTCCTCAGGCATCGCTTGCCTCTGGGGGCCTGCGCACGGCGGCGCCAACGAGGCGGCGCTCAACATGCTCGAAGAAATCGGCACGGTTGATAAGATTCCGGAATTCATCGCCAAGGTGAAAGACCCGAATTCCGAAGTCCGCCTGATGGGCTTCGGCCACCGCGTCTACAAGAATTACGACCCGCGCGCGAAGGCGATGCAGAAGCTCTGCCACCTCGTGCTCAAGGAAGTCGGCGCCGAGGACAATCCAATCCTGAAGGTCGCGATGGAGCTCGAAAAGATCGCCCTGAGCGACGAGTATTTCGTAAAGCGGAAGCTCTACCCGAACATCGATTTCTATTCGGGCATCACGCTACGCGCGATGGGCTTCCCGACCTCCATGTTCACGGTGCTATTCGCTGTCGCTCGCACGGTCGGCTGGATCGCGCAATGGACCGAGATGATGGAAGACGCGAGCCAGAAGATCGGCCGTCCGCGTCAGATCTACACCGGCGCGCCGAAGCGTGATTACGCGGACGTCAGCCAACGCGGCTAAGCTTCGCTCAATTTTAACGACACCAACGCGGGCCTTCGGGTCCGCGTTTTTGTTTTAAGCGCGCATCACGCCGAGCACAGCGTCGGCCGCGATCTCACCCGCTTGGCGGCCGCCCCGGCCCATTTTGTCGAGCGCATTATTTTGCGCGTGCACCTGCGCCTCGCGCTTGGCAGAATCGTCGAGAAGCGGCGCCGCCGCTTTGGCGATGTTTGCTGGCGTCAACCGGGTCTGGATGAGTTCGGGCGCGACCTCTGCATCCGCGGCAACGTTCATGAGTGTCGAGTATTTGCCCTTGAACAAAAAGGCACGCGCGAGCGCCCACGTGATCCAGCCTAGCTTGTAACCAACGACAAGAGGCGTGCCCTGGAGCGCGACTTCGGTGGTCACCGTGCCGGAGGCGGCGATCGATGCATCTGCGGCGGCGAATGCATCCTCCTTCTCGGCCTCGTCCACGATCAGAGCCGATGCGGGCGCTTGCGCTACGACGGAGTCACGCACTGCGCTCGCGGCCACGACAAGAAAACGCAGCGCCGGATGATCGCGTTTCAGTACTTCAGCGCCACGCCATAAAGTCGGGCCAATGCGACGGATTTCGCTAGGGCGACTACCTGGAAGCACGAGGAGAAGTTTCTCGTCGCGCCCGATGCCATGTCGAGCGCGGAAGGCAGCGCCGTCGCCCTGCTTGAAACGGCCGAGTGCGGGATGGCCACACACAGTGCACGGCAGATTATATGGCGCGTAAAACGGAACTTCGAAATCGTGGATACAGATCAAGTGGTCGACGGCGGCGGCGAGTGTCTTCGCGCGGCCTGGTCTGCTCGCCCACACTTGCGGGCCGACATATTTGACGAGTTTGATCTCGGGCGCGGCGGCACGCACGCCATGCGCCACGCGCAGAGTGAAGCCCCAAGAATCGATCAACACAACGACGTCGGGCTTCGCGACCAGGATTGTAGCGACCGCCGCTTCAACAGCGATCTTCACGCGCTTGTAGGCGAGCAAACCATCAATGAAGCCAAGCACGGCAAGGCCGGAAATATCGACCTGGCTCTTCAGCCCCTCGGCCTCCATCAATGCGCCGCCGATGCCGGCAAGGTCGAGCGACGGATCGCGCTGCTTCAACACACGCGCGAGATCGGCGCCGAGCGCGTCGCCGGATGATTCCGCAGCGACGAGGAATATCTTGCCGCTCACGCTTCGCCGACATCCGCCGGCGTGAAGCCGACAACAAAGATGCCAGCACGATCAGCGGCGGCAATTACCTCATCACGGCGCACGACAAGCGCGCCGCCCGCCTCCACCGCGATGCCAGCGAGTCCCGCTTTGGCGGCGCCTTCAATCGTACGCACACCCATTGTGGGGAGATCGATGCGGCGTTCTTGAATGGGCTTAGGCCGCTTCACGAGCACGCCACGGCGCGCCTCGGGCGCGCCACGCACGGTCAACGGAAGTTCACTCACACGGCCGAGCATGGCGTCCGTTCCCTCTTGTGCTTCGACAGCGAGAACTATGCCGTCGCACACGACCACACCTTGACCCACATCATATGAGCCAATCGCGGCCGCGATCTTCGCAGCACGGGCGATGTCTTTCTGCTGTTGGGGTGATGGCGCCACAGCGCCCCAGGCGCCAGGCTGCGCCAACAAATCGACCATGGCTTCATCGGCGCCGACAACGCGGAACCCGGCGCGCTCATGCTCAGAGAGCAGCGCTCGGAGCAACGCGTCGTCTCCTTGCGGCGCGGCTGCCAACAAAGCCGGCGCCATCGCCATGCCGCCGGCGTCGAGATTGAGATTGCGCGGATCTTGGCGCGGCACTTGGCCGATCAATACCACAGCGTCGCAGCCGGCAGCGCGCATCGCATCCATGCGTGCGCCCATGTGGCCGAGGCTGTTACTGCTGCCTGGATGCGCATCGAGCGCCGCGTCCGCATACGGCGTGACGCGCGCGACGAAATACGGGCGGTTCGTGGCTGCACAATGCTCAGCCAAGACGACAGGCAATTCACCGCCGCCCGCAATAATGCCGAGCTTGGACCAGGACGGCATGCGCGTCAGTCTCGCGGCATGCAAAGCGGACGCGCCGCATCGACGCGAATGAACGACACGATTTCCATGACGTGCGGATTGTTGGCGTAGAGCTCGGCGCAATCTTCCAAGCGCTCTTGGAACGTACCCTCTTCCGCAAACAGCAAGCGATAGGCGGCGCGCAAATCGTGGATTTGCTCGCGCGAAAAGCCACGGCGTTTTAGGCCTACGACATTGAGGCCGCCGAGGTGTGCATGATTGCCAATGGCGGAGCCGAACGGGATCAGGTCCGTCGTCATCAGCGCCGAGGCGCCTACGAAGGAATAGCGGCCGATGCGGCCATGCTGGTGGACGCCGGCTAGTCCGCCGAGGAACGCGAAGTCGCCGACTTTGACGTGGCCGCCGATCGTCGCCGTTTGCGCCATGATCACGTTGTTGCCGACATCGCAATCGTGCGCGACGTGGCAATTGCCCATGATCAGGCAATCATTGCCGATGGACGTAACTGAACGCCCACGCGCGGTGCCGCGTGAGAGTGTGGCGTGTTCGCGGATGACGTTGTTGTCGCCGATCTCAAGCCGCGTGGCTTCGCCACGATACGACAAGTCTTGTGGCGCGCCGCCAAGGGCTGCGAACGGAAACACGACATTGTTTTTACCGAGCGAGGTGTGACTCTCGATGAAGACATGCGCGACGAGGCGCGTGCGATCGCCGAGCTTTACGTTCGGGCCGATGACGCAGCCCGGACCGACTTCAACGTCTGCGCCGAATTCAGCGCTGGAATCGACGACAGCAGTGGGATGGATTTTCGCGCTCATGCTGGACGGTCCGCTTTCATCGCCGCGAATTCGCATTCAGTCGCCAGTTCGCCGCGCACTTCGACACGGCCGCGGAATTTGAAAATGTTGCGGCGCTGGAAGAGCACTTCGACCGGCATCTCCATCACGTCCCCCGGCATCACCGGCCGTTTGAAACGCGCGGACTCAACCGACATGAAAAGGATCAAGTGCTTTGAGATGTCCGCCTCAAGCGTCTTGGACATGAGCAGCGCGCCCGTCTGCGCCAAGGCCTCGATCTGCAACACGCCTGGCATCACCGGCGCGCCGGGAAAATGCCCCGGAAAGAACGGCTCGTTAATGGTGACGTTCTTGATGCCGCGAATGCTCGTGTTCGCGATGTAGTCGGTGGCGCGGTCGATCAGCAGGAACGGATAGCGGTGCGGCAGACGTTGCAGCACTTCCGCGATTTCGATGCTTTCGCCCGAGGTCGTTTGTTGCTCGCTCAACTTACTTGCCCTCTGATACGCGGCGGCTCAGCCACGCTGCTTCACGCAGCCATTTACGCAACGGCTTGGCTGGATAGCCGCTCCAGACCTCGCCTGCGGGCACGTCTTGGAACACGGCCGCGCCCCCGGCAAGGGTGGCGCCTGCGCCTATGACACGATGGTCGGCGACGCCGACGCGACCGCCGAGCGTGGAATTGTCACCGATCGTGGTGGAGCCCGAAATGCCGCCGAAGGCAGCAATCAGCACCCCACGACCGATGACGCAATTATGGGCCACGTGGCAGAGATTATCGATCTTGGCGCCTTCGCCAATGATGGTGTCGTCAAAGACAGCACGATCGATGGTGGAGTTTGCGCCGATGGTGACGCGGTCCTGAACAATGACGCGGCCCAGGTGCGGCACGTCGATGGGGCCGGAGGCGTCGCCCGCAACACCAAAACCCTGCTCTCCAATCACAGCGCCGGCGAGGATGTTCACGTCATCGCCGATCAAAGAGAAGCCGACCGATACGCGCGCGCCGATGCGCGTGCGGCGGCCGATGGTGACGCCTGGGCCAATCACGCTATTGGGTCCGATCTCCGCCCCTGTTCCAATCTGCACGCCGGCGCCAATCACGACGCCGGGTCCTAAGCGGACGCCGTCTTCCAGCTTCGCGCTCGGATCAATCGCTGGCGCGTTTGCGGCAAATGTCCGTGCACGCACGAGACCGGCGACGAGACGTGAAAACAATGAGCGCGGGCGCTCCGAGAAGATGAGCGCTGCCGCCTTCGGCGCGAGGTGCGCTTGGGCTGGCGAAATGATGCAGGCGCCAGGCGCGCTCGCGAGCACGGCGGCCTTCTTGCCCTCGTAATAGCAAAGGTCATCTGGGCCAGCGCGATCGGCGGGTGCGGCGCTCAGAAGCTTGTGTTCGGCATTGCCGCCGATGTCGCCAGAAGGCGAAAGCGCCCGGACCGTCACCGGTCCGAGCGCCTCGTAAAAGCGGGGATCGATCATACGCCTATCTGGCGCCGTCGAGGCCCAAAGTCACGGCAGCTTATTGCGCCGGCGGCGTTTGCGCCGGGGCTTGCTGCGTGCATTGCGCAACCGGGTGGCGCGTCACGTTCGCGGACCGGGTGGCTTGGTTTTGGTCCAACGCCTGAATGACTGCGGTGGTGATATCGTATTCGGGCAGCACCAATTGGGCGCTGTTGGCGTCTAGAACGATGCCGGCGCCGCGGGATTCCATGACGCTGCGCACGACCGGCGTCACCACGCGGTCGAATTCGCGGAGTGTCAGCAGCTGCGTGCATTCCATATCGCCCTGCAGGCCAGCCGCGCGCGCCTGGAATTGCTGCTGACGCTGCGCGAGCGCTTGGGCTGCCGGGTCATTACGGATTTGCTCAGCCGAGCGATTGCGCAGGGTCCCCTGAAGGCGTTGCGCTTCTTGCTCGATGGCTTGGCCCTCCGGCTGCAGAGTTTGCGCTTCCGCGCCGATCTGTTGGCGCACTTGACCCAATTTAGCTTGGATGTCGCGGCCAAGGGCTGATTCCGCCAGAACGCGCTGGTAATTGATGGCAACCGCCGTCGTGGACTGGTTGTTGCGACCGCGCTGCGCGAATGCGTCAGGCGTGGCGGCGAGGGCGGCCACCGCAATAGCGGCCGCAGAAACAATGCTCAACAAACGCATATCGCGCCTTCTCCTCAGAAATTGGTCCGGGTTGAAAACCGGAATTCTTCTGTCTGGTCGTATTCCTCGTGTTCGAGGGGTTGGGCGAAGTCAAACTGTACTGGGCCAAACGGGGAATCCCAGAACACCGACACACCCGCAGACACTCTCAAGCTCGCACTATCGTCAACAATAAGGCTCTCGCCGGTTCCGAGTGAAATTGACTGCCGGCTCGCCGAGTCCAACACGCCCAAAGTACCGAAATCGACGAACAATGCGCTGCCAAGAGAGAACGATTCCGGTAGCGGGAGCGGCACATCCAGCTGGAAGGTGCCGATTGCATAGACGTTACCGCCCAGCGCATCGCCTTCCTGCACGATCTCGCCAGTCGTGTCGTCGACGATGAGCTGGCGTGGACCGATGCCGGCGACGTCGAAGCCGCGGAAAGACGAGCCACCCTTGAAGAAGCGGTCGTTGATGCGAATGTCGTCCCCACCCCAGCCGTCGATGAAGCCGGCCGAACCACGGAACGTAGCGCGGAAGCCGCCCCAAAGACCGTAATAGAGGCCGCCTTCGAGCTCAGTGCGGAGGTAGTTCACCTCGCCGCCTAGACCCGCGATGTCTTGGCTGAGCTGAAGGTCATAGCCGCGCGTCGCGCGCACGGGATCGTTGCGGCGATCCATGTTGATGGTCGCGCCCAGCACGGACGTGATGAACGTTCCCTCTTGATCGCAAAGATACGGCCGCGCCGGGTTGGCGGTATCGCACTGATTGATCACTGGGGTCAGATCGTCATCGTCGTGGTCGACAAAGATGTTCGCGATCTCAGTCTCGTCTTGGATAAGCGAATAGGTGAGGCCAAGGCTCGTGCGATCAGAAACCGGGAAGCTCGTGCGCAAGCCGACGCCCGTCGACTGGTTCTCGAACGACGATTGCGAACGGAAGTCCGTGCGCAGCGAATAAATGTCGATGCCTGCAGCAATTTCGCGGCCGAGGAAGCGCGGCTCGGTGAAGCGAATGTCGACCTGCTGGCGCTGCGAACTCGACGACGCGCGAAGACGCAGGAATTGCCCGCGACCGCGCAGATTTCGCTCTGTGACCGACACATCGAACAGCAGACTTTCAGTGGACGAATAGCCGGCCGCAAACGCCAGTTCGCCCGTCGATTGTTCTTCCACGGTGACCGTGACAACCGAGCGATCCGGCTGCGAACCATCCGTATCTTCAATGGTGACGTCGCCGAAAAAGCCAAGCGCACGAATGCGCTGACGTGAGCGATCGAGCAGCACGCGGTTGAAGGCGTCGCCTTCGCTCACCATCAGTTCGCGGCGGATGACGGGATCGATAGTGCGCGTATTGCCGACAATATCGATACGTTCGATGAAGACGCGCGGGCCCTCATCGACTTCGAACGTGATGTTCACACGACGCGTCACCGGATCGCGCTCGACCATGGGCACGATATCGACGTTCGCATAACCGACCGTGCCGGCCACGTAGGTCATGGCGTCGATCGAATCTTCGATCATGTCGCCGCGGAATTCGGTGCCCGTGCGGATCGGGATCGCTGCACGCAGCAGGCCCTCCGACAAGCGATTGAGTTCGGTCTGAACACGCACTTCACCAAACTCGTAGCGGGGCCCCTCTTCCACCGTGAAAGTAACGAAGAAGTCCTTCTGATCCGGCGTGAGTTCGGCGACGGCCGACACAACGCGGAAGTCCGCGTAACCGCGATTGTTGTAATACTGGCGTAGCTGCTCGCGGTCGTATTCGAGACGATCCGGATCGTAATTGTCGTTATTGCTGAAGAAGTTCCACCAGCTCGATTCAGCGGTCACGATCGCGTCGCGCAGGCGGCGATCCGAAAAGGCTTCGTTGCCGATGAAGTTGACGCTGCGAATGCCCGTGACCGGACCTTCATCGACCTCGAAGATCAGATCGACGCGGTTCTGGTCGAGTTCGCGCACTTGAGGCGTCACTTGCGCGGCGAAACGGCCGGCGCGGCGATACACTTCAATGATGCGCTGCACGTCGCCCTGCGCACGCGCCGGCGTGAACACCGAACGCGGACGCGCCTGCACTTCGTCTTCGAGGTCTTCTTCGTCGAGCGTGCGCATGCCCTCGAAGATGACGCGGTTGATGACCGGGTTTTCGATGACGGACACAACGAGATCGCCGCCGCGCTGCTCGATCTGCACGTCGGCGAACAGGCCGGTGGCGAACAATGTCTTCAGCGACAAGTCGATGCGCTCAGCGTCGAACGTGTCGCCCGGGCGCACGAGTAGGTACGACGTGATCGTCGCCGGCTCGATGCGTTGGTTGCCTTCAACCAAAACACGGCGAATGGCGACGCCCGATTGCTGCGCCGCTGGCGCAGCGCCTTGCGTCCCCTCTTGCGCGTACGCATCGCCTGATGCGGCAAGCACCGTACCGGCGCCCACCGTGGCGACGCTCATAGCGCCGAGAACGACATCCCGCAGAACCCGCTTCATTCACGCCCTCGACGCTTCGTGGCGCTCCCCAGCGCCACGTTTTGTAAGACCCCATCCCGTGCCGAAACACAAGGACGAGGCGCTGTTACTGCACCCCTGGAAAGAGTCTGGTGATGTCGTTCCAGGTGGCAAACAAAAACAAACTCGCCATCACGGCGAATCCGGCCCGATAGGCCCATTCCTGCGCCGACGGCGGCAGCGGCTTCCCACCGCGCAGCGCCTCGATGCCGTAGAAAAGCAAATGGCCGCCATCCAGGATCGGAATCGGCAGCAAGTTCACAAAGCCCACCGCCACCGATAGCACGGCGGCAAGATTGAGCAGCGAGAGCGCAAGCATGCCGAGCCGATCGCCGATCGTAGTGTCATCCGAACCTGCGCTCAGCGCAGATGATGCAACTTGGCCCGACACGTTGATAATGCCGAGCGGGCCCGCGATCTGATCGCCCGACTCACGGCCCGAGAAAATCGCGCCGATATATTCGCCAGTTTGAGCGATGATGCCCCAGGTGTTCGCTGCGCCTTGGCCGATCGCTTCAAGCGGGCCGAAGCGTTCGATGACGCGCTCGGACTCAAGCGGCAGCGGACCGCTCACGCCGAGGATGGCGCGGCCATTGTCGGCGCGGGTCGGCGTCATCTGCAATTGTTGTTGTGAACCATCGCGCTCGATCACCACGGCGAGTTCGCGGCCGGCAGCGGGCGCGACTTGCGCCTGCAGCTCAGAGAAATTGCGCACTGTGACGCCATCGATGCTGACAATCACGTCGCCGGGTTGAAGGCCCGCGCTCTGCGCCGCTGAGTTTGCCGCGACTGTCGCTATGCGTGCAGGAATGGAATTCGGGTCAGTCGTCTCGCGGCCCATAATGAGTGCGAGCAGCGCGAACGCGAGAATGGAGAAGACGAAATTCGTGAACGGGCCAGCGGCGACCACCATTGAGCGCGTGGACAGTGGCTGCGCGTGGAAGAGACCCTTGGCGCGCGCAGCGGCGAGCGCCTCGGGAGTTTCGATCTTCTCGCGCGGGGCGGTGGACATCGCATCGGCGTCGTCGGCGAACTTCACATAGCCGCCGAGCGGCAGCGCGCCGATCTTCCATTCGACGCCCTGCTTGTCGCGCCAGCTGACGAGGGTTTTGCCGAAACCGATCGAGAACGTGTCGATGGCGACGCCGCGCCAGCGGGCGACTTGGAAATGGCCGAACTCATGGACGAACACGACGACGCTCAGCACCAGCACGAACGAGCCGGCGTAGGTCAGGATGTTCTGCAATACGTCCATTCGCCCGGGTTCCTCCGCGCCTCTGTTTCTTGGAGCGCTGTCAGCCGTTTAGGCTGCCGCCAGGCTTCCCGCAATCCGCCGCGCAGCATCCCGCGCGGCTCGATCCACCGCCGCCACCTGATCGAACGATGTGGGCGAATTTGCGATAAGCCCTGACTCAGCCCCCTCCAGCTCAGTCAGAGCCTCTTCGACCGTGCGGCAAATGTCGAGAAAGCCGATGCGACGGGCCAGGAACGCCTCCACAGCCACCTCATTGGCGGCGCTGAGGGCTGTGGTGGCGGCCGCGCCGGCGTTGAGCGCGGCCCGGCAGAGGCCCAGCGCGGGAAAACGGGCGGCGTCGGGCGCTTCAAAAGTGAGCGAACCGATGGTCGAGAGGTCCAGCCGGGCCGTGGAGACCCTCGCCCGGTCCGGCCAGGCCAGGGCGTAGGCGATCGGAATGCGCATGTCCGGCGTGGCCATCTGGGCCAGCACCGAGCCATCTACATAATGCACAAGGCTATGGATCGTGCTTTGCGGGTGCACGATGACGTCAATGGAATCCGAGCCAAAACCAAAGAGATAGGACGCCTCGATCAGCTCCAGCCCTTTATTCATGAGGGTGGCGCTATCGACGGATATTTTTCGGCCCATGCTCCATTTGGGGTGGGCGCAGGCTTGTTCAGGCGTCGCGACGGCCATGGTCTCGTGGCTGGCGGTTCGGAACGGCCCGCCGGACGCGGTAAGCGTCAGCTTCTCCACCCGCTCTGGGTGAGTGAGCACCTGGAAGATGGCGTTGTGCTCGGAATCGACCGGCAACAGCCGCGCACCATGCGCCCTGGCGGCCTCGATAAAGAGCGGGCCGGCGCAGACCAGGCATTCCTTGTTCGCCAGTGCAACGGTGGCTCCGCGGCGGACGGCAGCCATCGTTGGGGCCAAACCGGCCGCGCCCACGATGGCGGACATCACCCATTCGGCGGGCCGAGCGCCGGCTTCCTGCAACGCTGATTCCCCCGCCCCGACCTCGACGCTCAATCCCGCCAGCGCCTCGCGCGCCTCTGTCAGCATCGACGGCTCTGAAACAGCGGCGAATTTGGGCTTCAGCGCGCGACAGGCTTCGACCAGGCCCACAAGGTTTTGGCCAGCCGTCACAGCCTCTACCTCAATCTCCTGCCCTTGCGCGCGCAGCTCATCGACCACGGCGATCGTTGATTGGCCGATCGAGCCCGTGACGCCAAGGATTGAGATGGCGCGCTTCACAGACCGCTCCCAAACAGGAGCGCGGTCGCACGCGGTCCAAACGCCAGCGCGGCGCCAACGAGAAGCGATGCGGCCATCAGACTATCGATGCGATCCAGCACGCCACCGTGACCGGGGATCAGACGGCTGGCGTCCTTCACGCCGAAGCGGCGTTTCAAAAATGACTCGAACAGATCGCCCATGAGCCCCGTAAATCCGATGATGGCGCCGACGATGAACCACGCCATGCGCAATTCGGGATCAGCTTGAAACAGAAGGCCGCAGCCAAGGCCAGCGGCGGCCCCAGCCAAGATGCCGGCGACGATGCCGGACCACGTCTTGTTCGGCGAAAGACCGGTCGCGACCTTTGGCCCGCCAAGCAGCTTGCCGCCGAAATACGCGAAGATGTCCGCCGCCCAGATGATTGCGAAGAGTGCGAGGATCGTCTCCAGCCCTTCCGGCCCACGATTGCGCAGCCAAAGAAAGATCGCGGCAGGAAAGCCGATATAGATCGCGCCGCCGGCGGTTTCGATGAAATGCGTCAGCGTGCGCCGACGTAAACCCGACGCGAGCGAACACACGACCAGCCAAATCGCGGCGAAGTGTAGATGTTGCCAGCTTGCGAACAGCACGGCGCCCAGCGAACCCGCGAGCGAAAACAGAAAGGCCGGGATCAATTGCTCGGGCTCGCTCATGCGCGCCCATTCGTAGCTCATCGCCACAACAGCCGCGCCGCATGCCGCCGCCAGCCACGGCCCCCCGAACCATGCCGCCGTTGCGCCTACCGACGCCAGCACCAGGCCAGACACAATTCGCGCGCCCAAGTCGGACCAATCGCCCCGCGCGGGATGCGCATCGACGGCTTCAGGTGGCGACAGCTTCTGTCCCTCCGAAGCGGCGCTCGCGCTTATTGTACTCAGCGATCGCGTTTTCCAGCGCGCGTTTGTCGAAGTCCGGCCACAACGTGTCGGTGAACACGAGCTCAGTGTAGGCCGCTTGCCACAGCATGAAATTGGACAAGCGATATTCACAGGACGTGCGGATCAAGAGATCTGGCGCGGGCCATTCGGCCGTGTCCAAATAGGCGCCGAATGTATCGGGATTGATGTCGTCCGCCTTGATCTTGCCCGCAGCCACATCGGCGACGACACGGCGCGTCGCGCGCGCGATTTCATCCTGGCCGCCATAATTGAACGCGATTATGAGATTGAGCTTGTCGTTGAAGCGCGTCTTGGCTTCGGCGTTTTCAATGATCTGGCCGATATCGGCCTGCAGGCCTTCGCGTTCCCCAATGACACGGACGCGCACGCCTTCCTTCACCAGCTTATCGAGATCGCGCGCCACGTAGAGGCGCAAGAGATCGAACAGCGCACTCACTTCTTCGGCGGGGCGGCGCCAATTCTCGGTCGAGAAGCCGAACACGGTGAGATATTGCACGCCGAGTTCGCCTGCGGCCTCCACCGTACGACGCAATGCCTCGACACCCTCCGCGTGACCAAACGTGCGCGGCCGTCCGCGTTGCTTCGCCCAACGACCATTCCCGTCCATGATAATGGCGACGTGGCGGGGCGCTTTAGCCGATGCTGGATTTGGGGCGGGCGCCATCACCTTAATTCGCAGTTCTAGACCTGCGTAATTTCCTCTTCCTTGTGACGCGTGGCGTCGTCGATCTTCTTGATGATCTCATCGGTGGCCTTCTGCACATCAGCGCCAAGCTTCTTGTGCTCGTCCTCGCTGATCGCGTGGTCCTTCTCAAGCTTCTTCAAATGGTCCATCGCATCACGGCGGACGTTGCGCACGGCAACGCGCGCACTCTCAGCATATTTGCCAGCGACCTTCGCAAGCTCAGCGCGGCGTTCGCCCGTCAGCGGCGGGATCGGAATACGCAGCGTCTGGCCATCCATGATGGGATTGAGGCCAAGGCTCGATGAACGGATCGCCTTATCGACGGCGCTGACGGCGCTCTTGTCCCACACTTGCACCGAGATCATGCGCGGTTCCGGCACGGTGACGCTGGCGACCTGATTGAGCGGCGACACCGCACCATAGACTTCAACCGTGATGGGATCGAGCAGCTGCGGCGACGCCCGGCCGGTGCGCAAGCCGGCGAATTCGCCCTGAAGCGCGGTCAAAGCGCCATCCATGCGCTTCTTGTAGTCGTCGAGTTTGAAAGGAGCAGGCGCGGCCATGTTCTTGGTCCTTAGTCGCTAATGGTGGTGCAGACGCCGCGGCCGGCGAGCACATCCGCCAAGCCGCCGCGCGTGTGAATTGAGAACACGACAATCGGAATGCCGTTGTCGCGCATGAGCGAGATCGCTGACGTGTCCATCACACGCAGATCACGCGCGATGACTTCGTGATAGGTCAGACGATCGTAACGCGTCGCATCCTTCACCTTTTTCGGATCGGCGGAATAGACGCCATCGACTTGCGTGCCTTTAAAGAGCGCGTCGCAACCCATTTCCGCTGCGCGCAGTGCAGCGGCCGTATCTGTCGTGAAGAACGGATTGCCGGTGCCGGCGGCGAAGATCACGATCCGGCCCTTCTCCATGTGGCGCATGGCGCGGCGACGAATGTACGGCTCGCACACCGTCACCATCGGGATCGCGGAGAGCACACGCGCGCGGCCGCCGATCGCTTCGATCGCGTTCTGCATCGCGAGCGCGTTCATCACGGTCGCCAGCATGCCCATATAATCGGCGCTTGCGCGCTCCATGCCTTTGGCCGCGCCCTGCATGCCACGAAAAATATTGCCGCCGCCGATGACAAGGCACATCTCGGTGCCGGCGTTCACGGCGTCGACGACCTCGTGCGCCATGCGTTCGCACGTCGCTTGGTCAATGCCGTATTGGCCGTCGCCCATCAGCGCTTCGCCGGAGATCTTCAACAGCACGCGCTTGTAGATGCGCGGCGCGGGGCTTTGGTGTTCAGCGAGGCTCATGAACAGAATCTATAGACCAGGCGCGGCGCTAAAGTCAGCCGCAAGTTCATAGGGTTGTAGCGTTGAGGAACATATCCACAACGCAAAGAGGGCGCGGGGATCAATCCCGCGCCCTCAAAGCTTAGCCGATAAGTTTCCGGTTCAGTTCTTTTGGCCCGACATCGCCGCCACTTCGGCCGCGAAATCGTCCGCCTTCTTCTCGACGCCTTCGCCAACGCCGAAACGGACGAACGCCTTGATCGCAACCGGGGCGCCAGCCGCCTTAGCGGCGTCGGCGACAGCGGCCTCCACCGTCTGGTCCGGGTTCAGAATGAACGCCTGCTTGGTCAGCACAGATTCCTCGAAGAATTTGCGCATACGCCCTTCGATCATCTTGTCCAGCACTTGCTGCGGCTTGCCAGCGGCCTTCGGGTCTTCCTTCAGCTGCTCGAGCAGAACCGCCTTCTCGCGCTCGATCCGGTCAGCCGGAATGTCGGCTTCGCTGAGCGCCAAAGGGTTGGCCGAAGCGATGTGCATGGCGAGCTTCTTACCAAAGCTTTCCAGCTCATCCTTCTTGCCCGTGGACTCAAGCGCCACCAGCACGGCAATGCGGCCAAGGTGATCCTGGCCGTCGACTTTGGCGTGGACGTAAGCGGCAATGACGCCGTTTTCGACCTGCAGCTTCGCCGAACGGCGAAGCGTGATGTTCTCGCCGATCGTGGCGATGAGTTGCGTCACCGCTTCCGACACCTTCTGGCCTTCGTGCACACTGTTCAGCAGCGCATCGTGGTCAGCCGCCTTCAAGGCCAGTTTGGCAAAATCGCCAGCCGCCTTTTGGAAGTCCGCGTTGCGCGCGACGAAATCGGTTTCCGAGTTGAGCTCGATCACCGTGCCGTGGTCGGCGGCGATTGCGATCGCGACGATGCCTTCGGCAGCGGCGCGATCGGCTTTCTTCGCGGCTTTCGACAAGCCCTTGGCGCGCAGCCAATCGACAGCGGCTTCCAAATCGCCGTTGGTTTCCGACAGCGCCTTCTTGCAATCCATCATGCCGACGCCGGTCTTTTCGCGCAGGTCTTTGACCAGCGCAGCGGTAATTTCCGCCATTTTATCACTCCTAAATTTCGAGCGGGCTCATTCGACGCGCGCTCAAATGAGCTTGCGTGCGTGTCAGTAATTCGCGCCGGTCGGGCCATCCATCGGGCTTTCGACCGGGACGGGCGGACGCTCTTCGCGAACGGCAGCCTCGACCGGCGGACGTTCCGAAGCGCCGATGTCACGACCGCCACGGACTTGGTTCTCCGTGAGACCATCGAGGATCGCGTCGGCGATCAGGTCGCAATAGAGCTGGATCGCGCGCGCGGCGTCGTCATTGCCCGGAATCGGGAACGTGACTTCGTCGGGATCGCAATTGCTGTCGACGATCGCGACCACTGGGATGCCAAGCTTCTTGGCTTCCTGAATGGCGATCGCTTCCTTGTTCGTGTCGATGACGAACATCAGATCCGGCACGCCGCCCATCAGCGCGATACCACCGAGCGAACGATCGAGCTTGTCGCGTTCACGCGTGAGGTTCAGCACTTCACGCTTGGTGAGGCCGACGCCGCCGCCGTCGATGATGGCTTGCAGTTCGCGCAGGCGCGCGATCGACTTCGAGACCGTTTGCCAATTCGTCAGCGTGCCGCCCAGCCAGCGCGAGTTCACGAAATACTGGGCCGAGCGTTGTGCCGCGGCTTTGATCTGCTCCGCAGCTTGGCGCTTGGTGCCGACAAACAGCACGCGGCCGCCCTTCGCGGCGACTTCACGCACCTTCAGCAGCGCTTGGTGCAGCAACGGCACCGTCTGCGACAGATCGAGGATGTGGATGTTGGACTTTTCGCCAAAGATGTAGCGGTCCATCTTCGGGTTCCAGCGGTGGGTCTGGTGTCCAAAGTGCGCGCCAGCTTCCAAGAGCTGACGCATGCTGAATTCAGGCAGCGCCATAGGTTCGTTCCTTTTCCGGTTTGCCGCCGTGGGAGAGACCAGGTTCCCCTGGACCGGATGGAGGAAACGGCCGCTTTCAGACCGCCCCGCCGCTCCCGCGTGCGAAGTGAGCGGGGGATATAGAGAGGCGGGGGGCGACTGGCAAGCGCAGCCCTACACCGCCCGCGAATGCCGCGCCGCGCCGGTATCCCGATAAGCGTCGAAGGCTTGGGCCGCCAGGCGGGCGAAGGCGCGACCGGGCTTGGGAATAGTGATGCGATCTCTGGATAGTTCGACGAGCCCATCGGCCGCCAGCAGCAGAAGTTCGGGCTCGGCCTCGGGGTATGCTGCGAGCCCACCCTGCTCGGCCAGATCGAGTTTGAAGTCACACAGCAGGCGCATGATCAAGTCGCGCCGGCGGCGATCATCATCGGTGAGCGCCTTGCCCCGCTTCGTCGCGAACCCGCTGTCCATGACGCCTGCCCGCCAGGCCCCGACCTCGGCTTCGTTCTGGGCGTAACCTTGGGGCAATGTGGAAATGGCCGAGGGGCCAAGGCCGATGAGCGCCTCGCAGGCGGTTTCCACGAAGCCTTGGAAATTCCGCTCCAGCCTCCCGCCCCGCGCCGCGACGGCGATTGGGTCCTGCGGCCGCGCGTAATGGTCGTAGCCGATCTCGACATAGCCGGCGGCGGCTAGCGTTTCGCGGATCGTCTCCGCTAGCGTATGTCGCGCGCTGGCGCCCGGCAGCGATGCGCTGTCGATCAAACGTTGGCGGGTCTTGAACCACGGCACGTGGGCGTAGCCGAAGACGGAAAAGCGCGCTGGGTTGAGCGAGAGCGCCAACTCCGCTGTGCGGCGCACACTTTCAAGCGTTTGATGCGGCAAGCCGTACATTAGATCGAAGCTCAGCGCTTCGATGCCCGCATTCCGCAGCATCGCCACCGCGTCACGCACTTGCTCAAACGGCTGCACGCGGCCGATGACGCGCTGCACACTCTCATCAAAATCCTGCACGCCGAGCGAGGCGCGGTTCACGCGGATACGCGCCATCGTGGCGACGTGCGCCGACGTAAGCAAGCGCGGGTCGATCTCAACGGCATGACGTTCGCAGCCTCTTAGATCAAAGCGCTGCGCGAGCCGGGCTGCGATTGCCTCGAAGCGCTCGGGGCTCAGCGAATTCGGCGTTCCGCCACCCCAATGAATCTCCGCGACGCGCCGCGCCGACGTTGCGGCGGCGACGGCATCGATCTCGGCTTGGATCGCCTCCACGAATTGCGCTACCGGCTCGTCGCGCTTCACCGCGAAGGCGTGGCACCCGCAATACCAGCACATCTCACGACAATACGGCGTGTGCAGGTAGAACGAGAGCGAAGCCTCCGTCGGCAACGCGCCAAGCCAGTCACGGTAAACTTCACCATCGACGGACGCGTTGAAGTGTGGCGCGGTCGGGTAACTTGTGTAGCGCGGCGCGCTTTGCTCTGCGTATTTGAGAAACTTCGGATCCACACGCTGGACATGGCCTTAACGCCGCCCAACCGGCATTGATCGCCCTCAACGGCCGGCTACGTCAGTTCAGCTTCTTCGGCGGCGTCGGCGCGAGTTCGGCTGGTAGGGGGGCTGCTGCGATGCCCTCTTCGGCCAGCTCCTGCGCCTGCTTGAGCGTCGCTTCACCCCAGATCGCGCGTTCGTCGCTTTCGCCGGTGTGAATCTTCCGCGCTTCGTCGGCGAACTTGTCGCCGACATAGTCGAAATTGTCCTTGATGTGCGCGCGCACTTTAGCGGCCATCGCCATGGCGATGGCGCGCTCCTGACGCGCCTCTTTCTTGCGGCCGGTCACCACGGACGGCGCCATTGGCGCTTTCTCGACATGCTTGGAACCGCAATGCGGGCACTCGACCAAGCCGGACGCAGCTTGCTTGTCGTAATCAGCGATCGAGCCAAACCACGCTTCGAACGCGTCGCCGTTCGCGCACCGCAAATCGTAGCGGATCATGGCGTTCTGAAGTCCCGCCCGCCTTGCCACGCCGGAATTTTTGCACGCGCGGCGGCGACCTCGTCGAGATCGAGATCAGCGATAATCATGCCCGGCTCGTCATGGTCGATCTGCGCCAGCACCTTGCCCCAGGGATCGATGATCATCGAATGCCCCCAGGTGGCGCGGCCATCTTCGTGATGTCCGCCTTGCGCGGGCGCGATCACGAACGAGCCAGTTTCGATTGCGCGCGCGCGGAGCAAAATCTCCCAATGCGCTTGGCCAGTTGGCACCGTGAACGCCGCCGGCACGGCGATAATCTCCGCGCCCGCCCGCGCAAGCGATGCGTAAAGCGGCGCAAAGCGCACGTCGTAGCAGATGGTGAGGCCGAGCTTTGCGCCCATCGGGCCGTCAACGACGACAGCTTGGTCCCCACCCTGCACGGTGTCGCTCTCGCGATAATTCTCCGTGCCGCCGAGCGTCACGTCGAACAAATTGATCTTGTCATAGCGCGCGACGATTTTGCCGTCGGGATCGAAGAAGAATGAACGGTTGAACACTTTGCCGTCGCCCGTCGCGATCGGGCCCGACCCCATCAACAACCACACGCCGAGTTCTTGCGCCGCGCGACCCCACGCCAGCAGGTCCGGATCGCCCTTCTCCGGGCCTACAGCCGCGAACATGCGCTCGCGATTGCGATCCATGCGCGTCGTGTTTTCCGGCGTCGCAATGAAACGCGCACCAGCGGACGCGGCCTCGCGCAGCAATGGCATCGCGGCGGCGCGGTTAGCGGCCGGCTCAATCCCTGAGCGCAATTGGACAACGGCGGTTCGGAGTTTACGCATCAAGCGCCTGTTAGCAGCCCATCGAGCCCGCCGTCACGCTCCAGGGCGTGCAATTCGTCACAACCGCCCACATGCGTGTCGCCGACGAAGATTTGCGGGAAAGTGAAGCGGCCGGAGCGTTGGATCATTTCCTGGCGCTTGTCGGGATCGCCCGTTGCGTCGATCTCCGTAACGGCCGCACCCTTCCGGCGCAGCAGGTCCAGGGCGCGGGCGCAATAACCGCAATAGGCGCGGGTATAAACGACGACTGGCCGCATGACCGACTCAACACCTCCTAGAGGGTAATATCTGTTGGCCGGACCACACGCGCCAGGGTGACGGCATGCACTTCCGCAGCTCCAGATTTACGCAGCGCCCGCGCGCACGCCTCAAATGTCGCCCCTTTGGTGAAAACGTCATCCACCAGAAGCACTACCTTTCCGGCATAGCGCCCCCGCGCCTTGATCGCGCCGCCCACATGGCGGCGCCGTTCCGAGGCGGAAAGCCCGGCTTGGCTCTTCCGCCGCTTCACCCGCGCTAATGCGCCGGGTTTCCACGGCTTACCGCTTGCGCGGGAAAGCGCCTGGGCGAGCCAGGCGGCTTGATTGAAGCTGCGCACGGCGAGGCGGGTCCAATGCATGGGTGTCGGCGCGATGAAATCGGCGCGCTGGAGCGCATCGCCGGCCGCCGCGCTCATCCAGCGGGCGAAGACAGGCAGGCCGTCGCGGCGGCCGAAGCTCTTGAGATCGAGCACCAATCGGCGGGCGTTATCGTCATAAGCCAGCGCGGCGCGGGCCGTGTCGTAAGCCACCTCGCGACCAGCGCGGGCGCCGCAAACGCCATTCGGGCCGGGATCGTCGGGAAAAGGGAAGCCGCAGCGGTTGCGGCGATCGCCGAGGAATTGCAGCGCACCCCAGAGCGCGGGCGCGATCACGCCGGGGCGATCGACGATGTCCTCGGACAAAAGCGAGCGCGGCGGCCAGATCAGGTCCGACAGCCGCGAGATCGCGCCGCGTTTCCGGAAAACAGCGCTTGGGCGATAGGATGCGCGCAATGAACTCCCCCCGCCCATTCGAGCCACGGCTTGTCCGCCAGCGCAAGCGCCGCGCGCGCGCGACCTTGCGCGATGCTTCGTTTTTGCACGAACGTGTGGCGGCGGATTTGGCTGATCGGCTGGAAGCCGTTCCGCGACCGTTCCCGCGCGTGCTGGCGCTCGGCGGCGGCGGACTATTCTCGGAAGCGATCGCCACGCGGCCGGAGCTGGCGGCGCGGATTGGGCATGTGATCGAGGCCGATTTGGCGGAAATCGATCCTGAGCAGCTGCCGTATGCGGCGCAATCGTTCGATCTAATCGTCTCGCCGCTGGCGCTGCATTGGGTCAACGATCTGCCGGGTGCGCTAATTCAATTGCGCCTGGCTTTGAAACCGGACGGCCTGTTGCTGGCGTCGCTGTTTGGCGGCGAGACGCTGCAGGAATTGCGGCTCGCGCTGATCGAAGCAGAATCTGAACTCACCGGCGGCGCCGGCCCGCGCGTGGCGCCGTTCGCGGACTTACACGACATTGCGGGCCTGTTGCAGCGTGCCGGTTATGCGCTGCCGGCGGCGGATCGAGATGTCGTTGTGGTGAGCTATGGTGAGCCCATGCGCTTGTTGGCTGATCTGCGTGCGATGGGCGAAACGGCGGCGCTTAGCGAACGCAGCCCGCGCGGCCTGAGCCGGCGTATATTGGCGCGCGCGTTCGAGATTTATCGCGCGCGCTTCAGCGATGACGATCGCCGCGTGCGCGCGACGTTTGAGATTCTCACCGCCACCGGGTGGGCGCCGCACGAGAGCCAACAGAAGGCGTTACGCCCAGGCTCGGCGAAAACACGTCTCGCCGATGCACTCGGCACAAAGGAGCAATCCGCTGGCGAGAAGCCGGGCGACTAGCGCGGCAGGCGCGTCATGCACCAGAAATGCAAACTCGGCAGTTCGAACTCCGCCGTGATTTCAAAGCCGTGGCGCTGATAGAGCGCGACATTACGCGGGGTCGACGCTTCCAGATAGGCAGGCAGCCCCTTCTCATCCACGAGCGCCAGTGTTTGCTTCAAGATCGCAGAACCCACGCCACGGCCTTGCGCGCTTGAATGCACGCCGAGAAAGCTCAGATGCGCGTGCGGCGCATGCGGGTGGTGGCCTGAAAGCCGTTTGCCGAGATCGAGCGCGCGCGACATGCCTTTGATGCCTGCGATCGACAGCAATAGCGGCGTCATCATCACTTCTTCGATGAAGCTGTAGTCAAACGCCTTCGCACCGGGCGGCAGCCAAAGTGCTGCGCCGAGTTGCCGGCCATCCGCTTCAGCGATCCACAATTCGCGTTTCGGATGGACGACATCGCGCACAGCTGCATCGAAGAAGCGTTTGCGCACGCGATCCTTCACCGCGCCCTGCCGCAGCCAATAATTCAGGCCGTCTTCGTCCACGAAGGCGTCGGTTAAGATTGCCGCGACTTGCTGATTTTCCGCATCGCGCGCGCGGCGCACGCTCACAGGCGCGCTCATATTTTTTCGGAGATGCGGATTGCCGCACGGCAGCCGATTTTGATCAGCGCAGAGAGCACCGGATAGGCCGGCGCGTTACGCGCGCCCTGCTCGATCGCGGTGTCGCGATGCGCCATTTCGTCTTCGCGGAATTTATCGACGACAACTTTCAACTCATCATCGACGCCGTCGAGTGTTGCACTTTGGCGCCCGTAATGCTCTTCGATCACGTCCTCAACGGCTTCCGTGCAGGCGTGCGCAGCTTCTTCGCCGAGCAAAGCTGTGGCCGCGCCTAGGCCGAAGCCCGCGACGCGCCAGATCGGCGCCATGATCGTAGGGCGGACATTGCGTTCGGCGATCAAACGATCGAACGTCGCCAGGTGTTCCTGTTCGCCGGCTTCCATCTCCGCGATCAGACGCGCGGCGTGTTGTTTGCCTTGGATGCGTTCGAACACGGCGCGTTGGCCGCGATAAATTTGCACGGCGCCAAATTCACCCGCGTGATCGACGCGGATCATCGAAGCCAGTTCGCGGTCGCGGGCGTTTTCGCCCGGCATTGGCGGATGTGGTCTCATGCCTTGCGCTCCGGCAGGAAAGCTATGGCGAACGACGCCAGCGCCAAGAGGCCGGAGACGATCGCGTTGTAGCCGGCCATCGAAATCCCAAACATCTGCCACGCGATCTCATCGCATTTCGGCACGACGACCTCCGCATCGAGATCGAACGAGAGATCATTGACATCGATGCGCGCGTCACAAGTCGCGGCGACCCAATGCTGCTCCACGGCGACGTGGTAGAGCGCCATACCCATGCTGCCGATGAAGACGAGACCGATGAGCGCGGCGAGCCAGCGCGCGAGGCCCGGTTGGAAACGCAGCACCGCGAATGACAGCGCGCTCACGCCAACGACGGCCCAATGCCAATTGCGCTGATCCAGGCACATGGGGCACGGCTGCAAGCCGCCAAAGCGCTGGAAGGCATGCGCCGTCGCCAGCATGGCCGCGGAAGCCAGCAAGGCCAGCACGGGCCAGATCGGGCGCAGACGGTCAATCAGAGCCATGCGTAACCCTACCCTGCCACCAGGCATGCGCCGCCGTGGCGCCGAGCCGCACTCAACGGCCCAACCAATCGAGCAGCCAAGGCGCATGCTCGCCAACGAAGGTGACCGCAAAGCCGGCGCCGAAAAACAGGCCTGCGACGAGCGCGCTGAGCAGCGTGATCCAACCCAGCGCCACAGCCGCGCCCGCCAGAGTGAACAGGCCGTCGCGTTGAATGAGGCCAAGCGACAACAAGGTGAGGGCGATTGACGGGATCGTGTTGGTAATCGGCAGCATGACGGTCACAGCGGCCAGCGCCATGATCAAGGCCGCGAGGCGCTCGCCAAGTCCTGTCGTGAGAAAACTCAAGCGCGGTCGCGCCACTTGTTCGGTCCAGCGCAGACGTTTGTCTGCAAATCCGGCGATGGCGGAAATCCAGCTCTTCTTGACGTGCGCGCGCATGAACCAGCCGGGCAACCAGGGCTCGCTGCGGCCTATGACGACCTGGAGCGCCAACAAGAAGACGCCAATCGCGATGATCTGCGCCCCCGGCAGCCCCGGCACCAGACACGGGAGGGTCAGCAGCAGGATCAAAAGGCCAAACGCGCGCTCGTCGAGCCGATCGACGATGCCCGAAACCTGCACGCCATCGTCTCCAGCGCCCGCATCAATGGCTTGCAGCACGCTGATGAAGCTTCGGCTCGGGTCGTCCCGAACGGTGTCTGGCGTGGATGTCATGCTTGCCTTCCGGAGGACCGTCTGGGCCCCGCCCTAGCACGGCGCGGACCTGACCGTCAGCTTCCGCCTACCGCCGAGGCGTTAAAGCCAGCCTGCCAAATTGACAGTCTGGCCAGCGGGCTCTAACGCTCCTGCCCCGCGCCGTTGGCCCAATGCCCCAGTGGCGGAATCGGTAGACGCAGCAGACTCAAAATCTGCCGTAGGCAACTACGTGCCCGTTCGAGTCGGGCCTGGGGCACCATTTCTCATTTTGACGCCGCCCCCGCCGCGGGCAGGATGCCCGCGATCGGCGAGTCACGCCGGCGGGGGGATTTCGTGAGCCAGACTGACATCGCAGTCGAAGAAACCGGATTCGGCCGGATCGGGCGTTGGGTCGGCCTCATCCTCGGCCCTGCCGTCGCCATCGGTCTTCAACTCGTGCCGCCGCCGGAAGGGCTCTCGGTGGAAGCTTGGCGCGTCGTTTCGCTCGCGGCGCTCATGGTGATCTGGTGGGTGACGGAAGCGATTCCGATCGCCGCCACCGCCATGCTGCCGCTGGCGGCGCTACCCCTCCTTGGCGCAAGCAGCATGAAGGATGCCGCCGCGCCCTACGCTGATCCGATCGTCTATCTCTTCATCGGCGGCTTCATCTTGGCCGCCTGCGTCGAACGCTGGCGACTGCACGAGCGCATCGCACTTTCGATTGCCTCTGTAGCCGGCGGGCGCCCGATTGCGCTGGTCGCGGGCTTTATGATCGCGTCTGCGCTGATCTCGATGTGGATCTCAAACACGGCGACCACCTTAATGCTCGCGCCCATCGCCATCGGCGCAGCGCGCGCGCTTTCCATCGATGGCAAGCCCGATATGGCGCTCGGTGGGGCGCTGACGCTCGGTGTCGCGCATGCGGCAAGTATTGGCGGCGTCGGCACACCGGTGGGCTCGCCAACCAATCTGATCGGCATCGCGTTCTTCGAACGCGCCGGTGAGCCGATCGCCTTCATCGACTGGATGGCGAAAGCGCTGCCGCTCGTTTTGCCGATGCTGGTGCTGGCCTGGTTCTTCCTGTGCTGGCCGCTGTTTGGCCGCACCGCGCACGCCAAGTTCGACGCCATCGGCGCGGTGGTGAAAGACGCGCTCAAAGCGCTTGGCCCCATGACTCAGCCGGAGCTGCGTATCGGCATTGTTTTCGCGCTCGTTGCGCTCGCTTGGATGACCCGCACCTTGTTGGTTGAACTGCCAGGGCTTAGCGCGCTCACGGACACCGGGATCGCCATCATTGGCGCGCTTGCGCTGTTCTTCATTCCGTCTGGTCGCGCGCGTGAAGAGAAGCTTTTGGATTGGAAGACGGCCGAACGCATTCCCTGGGGCATCGCCGTGCTGTTCGGCGGCGGGCTCTCGCTCGCGGGCGCCATGGAAAGCACGGGACTGGCCGGCTGGATCGGCGATTGGATCGCGGGGCTCGACGGGGTCTCCGCGCTTGGGCTCGTCGCCGTGTTGGTCGTGGCGACCATTCTGATCTCGGAACTCGCCAGCAACGTCGCCACGCTGACATCGATGTTGCCGGTCGTGGCTGCGGTCGCCAGCGCGACCGATACGCCGTTGCAGCCCTTGGCGTTTCCAGTGGCGATCGCCGCAAGCTTTGCCTTCATGCTGCCGGTGGCGACAGCGCCGAATGCGATCGCTTATTCGTCAGGGTTGTTGACGCTCAAGCGCATGCTCACGGTTGGCCTTGGTCTCAACATCGCGGCGGCGGTGCTGATCATCGCGTTCGCGGCGGCGGCTTAGGCGAGCCCTTCGACCTTGTCCCAAAACGCTTTGGGCAGGTCGAGACCGGTGAAGCGCTTCAGCTCTTGCACCAGCGTCGGCGAGGTCACGTTGATCTCGATGAGCTTGCCGGCGATCACGTCGAGACCGGCGAAGAGAATGCCTTCTTGCTTCAACAGCGGCGCGACGGCAGCGGCGATGCGACGATCGTTTTCATCGACCTCAGCCGGTTCGGCGATGCCGCCGGCGTGCAGATTGGCGCGGAAATCGCCGCCTTGCGGCATGCGGCGGATGGCGCCGAATGGTTCGCCGTCGAGCACGAACAGGCGCTTATCGCCGCCGCTGACGGCTGGCATGAATTCTTGCGCCAGGATCGGCTCGCGGCCCGCCGCGTCCATGAATTTTCCAGCACGCGCACGGAAATCCGGATCGCTGGACTTGAGTTTGATCACGCCGTCGCCGCCCATCAGGTAGAGCACTTTCAGCACCACCTGATCGAAGCGCTTGGCGAAATCCACCAAAGCATCGAGATCGCGTCCCACCCACGTCTTCGGCGTGAGTTCGGGGAAATACATGATCGACATCTTCTCGGAGATGTTACGCACCGCGCGCGGCGGATTGAGCACGCGCGCTTTGGTCAGCTCCAAGAAATAGGTGTTCGACACGTAACCCATGTCGAAGGGCGGATCCTGACGGATCAGGATCACGTCGAAATCATCAAGCGCGCGGATCGCGGTCTCGAGATTTTCGTAGTGCTTGGCTTCGTTGAGACTAACCGACGCGCGCCGCGCCCGCGCCTTCACCACGCCGGCATCGAAGAACACGTCGTTCGGCGTGAACCACCAGGTCTCGTGGCCACGGTTCTGCGCCTCGATCATCAGCGCAAGCGAAGTGTCACGCTGCACCACCATCGTTTCGATGGGGTCCATTTGCACGGCGATACGGAGCGACTTCATCACCCGGCTTTCGCCTGCTTCCCGTTGGTCCGGGCGCCGCGCAGCTGCTCGGCGATCAAGAACGCCAGATCGAGTGCTTGCGTGCCGTTGAGGCGTGGATCGCAATGGGTGTGATAGCGGCTGGAGAGATCGCCTTCCGTCACAGCGGCCGCGCCGCCCAAGCATTCCGTCACCTGCTGGCCCGTCATCTCAACGTGCACGCCGCCCGGATAGGCGCCTTCGGCCGGAAGCACGTCCGTGAACGAACGCACTTCGGAGAGAATGCGATCGAACGGGCGGGTTTTGTAGCCGCCGTCCGTCTTCAGCGTGTTGCCGTGCATCGGGTCGCACGACCACACGACGCTACGGCCTTCCTTCACCACCGCGCGCACGAGTTTCGGCAGGCCGGCTTCGACCTTGTCTGAACCAAAGCGCGCGATGAGCGTGAGGCGGCCCGGCTCGTTCGCCGGATTCAGCGCATCGATCAAACGCAAGAGATCGTCCGGCTCAAGCGACGGGCCGCACTTCATGCCGATCGGGTTCTTGATGCCGCGCATGAATTCGACGTGCGCGCCGTCGAGTTGGCGGGTGCGGTCGCCGATCCAGAGCATGTGCGCGCTGGTGTCGTAATAATCGCCGCTCGTGGAATCGACGCGCGTCATCGCCTCTTCGTAGCCAAGCAGCAACGCTTCGTGGCTTGTATAGACGTCGACGTGCTTCATCTGCGGCACGCTTTCCGGCGTGATCCCACAGGCGCCCATAAACGCCACCGCTTCGGAGATGCGATCGGCGATTTCCTGATAGCGTTTGCCTTGTGGGCTATCGGCGACGAAGCCGACCATCCAGCGATGCACATTGTGCAGATCAGCGTAGCCGCCGTTCGCGAAGGCGCGGATCAGGTTCAGCGTCGATGCCGATTGGCCGTAAGCCTTCAGCAGACGCTCCGGATCGGGAATGCGCGCCTCCGGCGTGAATTCCATGCCGTTGATGTTGTCGCCGCGATAGGATGGCAGCGTCACGCCATCGATGGTCTCAATCGGCTCAGAACGCGGCTTACCGAATTGGCCGGCGATACGACCAACCTTCACCACTGGGCGCGACGCCGCGAACGTCAGCACGACGCTCATCGCCATCAGCGTGCGGAAGGTGTCGCGGATATTGTCGGGGTGGAATTCCTTGAAGCTCTCGGCGCAATCGCCGCCCTGCAGCAGGAACGCCTTGCCCTCGGCCACCTGCCCAAGCTGCGCCTTCAAATTGCGCGCCTCGCCCGCAAACACGAGCGGCGGATAAGAGCGCAGCGTCTGCTCAACGCGCGTGAGCGCGTCGGCGTCCGGGTAATCGGTCGGGATGTGCTTGGCGGGTTTTGAGCGCCAGCCGGCGGGGGTCCATTTCTGCATAATGCTCGCAATCTACCGAAGACAGCCCGCCCGCGCGAGGCCCTTCACCCGAACATGGGCGCCAAAAGCGGCGTCACAAGGAACCACACCGCCGCAGCAGCGGCAGTCGCTGCAAAGGCTGCGCCAAAATAGAGCACTCCGTAACGCCAGCCGCCGGTAACCAAAGCGATGCCGCCCTTGGCCGACGTGTTCATCAACACGGCGATCATCACGGCGTGTGCGCCGACGCTTGCTTCGAGCCCGCCGCGCACGAGGCTTCCCGCCGCGAGCGTCACGGCATCGACATCCGCCACGCCAGCTGTGGCCGCGAACGGCAACAAGCCAGCTTCACCGAAGGTCTCAGCCACGATGCGGCCAACGATAATCACCGCGCCCAAGAAGACCGCGAATTGCGCGACAGAGACGAGATCGAGCGGGCTGCGAAGCTTCTCCATCGAGCCGCCGCCAGTCCCATTTTTCTTGAGCCCGCGCATCAGGAAAGCCGCGCCAGCAAAGGCCAAAACAGCGGCGCCGAGCGCGGGCCCGGCCTCCCGCAGTAGCGGCGGCGCCGTGATCGCGAGGAGGATGATGACACGGCTCACGCTGATCGCAGCCGCGATTGAAGCGGCGGCGCCGCCGACTGACGCGTGCGTCTCGCCCTTGCGCACTTGGCGGCCGAGCTCCGCCGTCACCACAGTCGACGAGACAAGCGAACCGGCCGCCGCACCGGCAAGCACGCCAACGTCGCTGCCCAGCACGCGCACAGCCACGTAGCCCGCGAACGATGCCCCCGCGACGAGAATGGTGAGCAACCAAAGCTCGCGCGGATTGATGGCCTGCCATGGATCGACCGTCCGGTCGGGCAGCAATGGAAGAGCGATTGCCGTGGCCGCCAAAATGATCAGCGCCGAGCGCAGCTCTTTCCAGGTGATCTTGTCGAGCCAACCGTGCAGGGCGTCCTTGAACGCGAGCAGCGCCACGAGCGTCACGCCGACGGCGGCGGCGATACGCAGATCGCCCCACATCGAATAGGCGCCTAGAGCGAAGACCAGTAGGCCAGCGATCGTCCCCGTCACGGAGAGGTCGTCGTCTTTCAGGCTCTCGCGGACCTTGAACACGATGAACGCCGCCGCGAACGCCAAAGTCAGCGCAGCGAAGCCGATCTCTCCGAGCGCGGGCAGCATGGCCCCGGCCATGCCCCCGCTGAGGCCGATGACCGCATGCGTCCGCAAACCAGCCGCGCGCGAACCGTCTGGCGCGTCGCGATGACGCCAGCCGCGCTCGATCCCGACCATGAAGCCAATGCCGAGCGCCATCGCCAGGCGCTGGAACATTTCGATCAGGAGCGGCTCAGGCATGTCTCGGCAATTCTTGCGTTGGGGCGGGGTTCCCCTGTGCACCCCCGGTTGTGGGGTCGCATGGACAAGGCGTAATGCGCCCGCTTAGGGTCGCCAACAGGGGTGGTTAAATTCTTATGGCGAATGCGTATCTCGCCTTCGAACAGGCCGACGAGGACCAGGCGCGCGCCATCGCCGCCGAACTCGAACGCAATGGTTGGACGGTGACGCCGTCGAGTGGCGATCTGCGACAAGCCGAGAAGCTGCCCGCTTTGGTGCAGACAATTGGTGAATCCAATTTGTTCGTGGTGCTCGCGTCGCGCGCGAGCGCTGAGAGCCAGTGGCTGCAGCGCGAGGTCGCCGCCGCCCTCAACAATGGTCGCCCGATCGTCATCGCGCAGACGGACGATCTGCCCAATGAGTCCTGGATTCACGCCACACTCGACACTAGCCACGCCGTTCTGCTGGGCCAGGGCGTCGAGGCGCTCGCCAAGATCGCCGACGCCGCGCGCACGGCAAAAAGCGGCGGTCGCGTGCTGACGATGCTCAACATCAAGGGCGGCGTCGGCAAGACCGTGCTGGCGGCCAATCTGTTTGCGGCGGCGCACTTGGCGAATAAGCGCTCGATCGCGTTCATCGATCTCGATCCGCAGCACAATCTGACACAGTATTTCTTGTCGCCCGGCGAACGCCACCGAATCCGCGATCGCAATCACACCATTTATGGCGTGCTGAATGCCCGCGGAGATCATAGCGTGCCGGCGCAGGATTTGGGCGGCATCGCCATTCCGCTCAACCGGGCGCGCAAGGGCAAAGACAAGGACATCAATTTCGAACTGGTCGCCGGCGACGAGCGTCTGTTTGAGTTCACCCTGGATACACGTTCGGACCAGGATAAGGCTGCCGCCTTCTTGCGTTTCCGTGCGTTGGTGGCGGCGCTACGCGCGCGCAATGACGCCGTGATCATCGATTCCAACCCCTGCGCCACGTTCTTAACGCGCCTGGCCATCACCACGGCCGATCACATCATCGCCCCTGTCAGGCCGGAGAAATATTCGCTCACCGGTTTGAACATGCTCGAGCACGTGGTTCGCGAAGTAAGAGGCAGGGCCTTGCGGTCGTCGGAGTTTTCAGTGCTGCTGAACGGGGTGAACGACCGCACCCGATCTGGCGAAACTGGCGACGCCGACGCGCTGACGCGCGGCGAGATTAGCGCTGCGCCCTTCTTCAGCGGTGCGTTGCTGGCTGAGGAAATCCCCTATTCGGCCGTGCTCAAATCGGCGCCGAGCGATCGCCTGGCTGCCAACCCGATCAATGTCACCGCCATGATGCGCGTCGGCGGCCGGCCCGCAAAGGAAGCGCTGACCAACGCCGCCGCCGCCATTCTGAGGCGCGCGCAATGAAGCTCGACGCGACCCAAACCAAATTGCTGCGCACCGCCTTCAAAGGCCGATCGCGCGCTGAACTGAAGAAGCTCTTCGCTCTCATCCGCACCAGCGAGGACCGCGCGCTCCTCGCCGCCGCTCTCCCGAAGAAGAAGGTCGCGCCGAAGCGCAAGGGCGACCCGCTGGTGCGTGAGTTGGAGCAAACGCTGAAGCCGATCATGGGGCCGTCGGTCGAGAAGGCCGACATGCTGATCGAGCACATCGCCAAGAAGCATCGCCGCAAGCTCGGCATCGAGCCGAAGGGTATCGCCGACGCCGCCAAGCGCCTGCGCGCCAGCAAGTTTACGGACGAGCAAATCCGCGCAGGGGCCCAAAGCCTGATGGCGCATCTGGCCAAGCTCTACGGCGACCGCGAGACGGTGGTGTAACCGGCGCCCTGGTCTGGACGAATTGGGGTCCGCTCCCCAGGATAAATCCCATGACCCTTTCCCAATCCGGTTTCGATCTCACGCCCCCCAGCGACAGCGACCGCCTGCGCTTGGAAGCTGATCTCAACGACGAAGAACGCCGTGTTCTGCTGCATCACGGCACCGAGGCGCCATTCTGCGGCGGCCTGCTCAATCAGAAGAAGTCCGGTGTGTATTGCTGCCGCCTCTGCGGGCTGCCGCTGTTCCGCCAGGACACTAAGTTCGAGAGCGGCACGGGCTGGCCGAGCTTCACGGGGCCGGTCGATCCGGCGCACGTGGTCGGCATCGAGGACAATTCCTACGGCATGCGCCGCGTCGAGACCCGCTGCGCGCGTTGCGATAGCCACCAGGGCCACGTCTTCCCAGACGGCCCTCGCCCCACCGGCCTACGCTATTGTATCAACTCAGCGTCGCTGAACTTCGTCGCCGACGGCGAGCCCCT
Source organism: Vitreimonas flagellata (assembly GCF_004634425.1). Taxonomy (NCBI): domain Bacteria; kingdom Pseudomonadati; phylum Pseudomonadota; class Alphaproteobacteria; order Hyphomonadales; family Hyphomonadaceae; genus Vitreimonas; species Vitreimonas flagellata. Next base: position 633,791 of record NZ_SBJL01000001.1, read on the forward strand.
GCCCGATCCACTCGGACGCGGCGAGCACCTCTAAGCGCGCGCGGAAATCCGTAGCTGCTCGATCATGCGGTCGAGCTCGCGCTGCATGGCGCGGGCGACGACCTCTTCGGGCACGCCGTCGTGGAACTCGTCAAAGGCTCGGCCGACAATGCGGCCAACGAGCAACGCAGACTCGTTGGCGTCGCCAGTGAATTGGCGTGCTCTCCGCTCCAGCTCTTCCTGGCGCGCGAGTATGGCCGTCACAGGTTGCGCCATGGCGCCCTCCTCTGTTTCGGGCCGGACGTTCCCCCAACCGAACGGCAGATGACTTACCGTAGCAGACTTTTCCCCAGTTTGGAGATGTAAACCGCGTGTCTCACCACATTTTAAGCGCGGAACAGAAATGAAGCTTACGATGCAAGGCTTTGTTAAGCACGGTGCGGCGCAATGCGTGCGCTATCTTGACGATCTGCAAGGTTCGGCGACGATGGATATCGCGTGACCAAGCCGTTTCCGACCAAGAACCTCAGGTTCTTTCTGACAGCGCCATCGCCGTGCCCGTATCTGCCGGGCAAGCGTGAGCGCAAAGTCTTCACCGCGCTTGATGGCTACGATGCCGAGGGCCTGCACGACGTGCTGACCAATTCAGGTTTCCGTCGCTCGCAGAACATTGCTTATCGCCCCTCATGCGAAAGTTGTGACGCATGCATCTCGGCGCGCGTGCCGGTGGAGCGGTTCGAGTTCAATCGCCGCTGGCGCAAGATCATGACGCGCAACGCCGATCTCACGCGCGCGCTGAAACCAGCGGAAGCCACGCACGAACAATTCTGGCTGCTGCGCCGCTACCTCACCTCGCGTCACGCCGAGGGCGGCATGGCGGACATGACCTTCTCCGACTATGCCTCGATGGTGGAAGAAACGGCGGTGCATACGCACATCGTCGAATATCGTTACAGCGACGGCCCCAAGAAGGGCGACCTTGCGGCTGCGGCCCTGATCGACGTGCTCGGCGATGGGCTGTCGATGGTCTATTCGTTTTTCGATCCCGAAGAGCCGCGCCGCTCGTTGGGCGTCTATACGATCCTCGATCACATCCAGCAGGCGCACGCGGCGGGCTTCGGCCACGTCTATCTCGGCTATTGGATCCCAGGCTCCGACAAGATGGAATACAAAGCCCAATTCCGCCCGCTTGAGCTGCTGCTCGCCGGCGAATGGCGCACATTCGAGCCAGTCGAGTTCTGATCGCAACGCGCTATGCTCCGCCCACGAGGTGAAGCATGGCTGAGTCGAAAAAAGCGCTCTGGCGCGCAGGCGAAATCCAACCGGCGCTGCGGCCCTTCACACAAAAGCTCAATCCCAATTCGCTCTTCCGCGCAGCTGGCCTATCGCGCCTCGCCGGCATGAGCCGCGCACATGTGAGCCTCGTGAAGCTGCCGCCTGGCAAGGATAGCTTCGCCTATCATGCGCACATGCTCGAAGAGGAATGGATCTACATGATCTCGGGTCGCGCCATCGCGGTGATCGACGGCAAGGAAACCGAGGTCGGCCCCGGCGACTTCATGGGCTTCGCCACGCCGTCCGTGCCGCATCTCTTGCGCAACACGTTTGACGAAGAATGCATCTATCTGATGGGCGGCGAAGACAAACCGATCGACGTTGTCGACTACCCCGAGATCGGCAAACGCTATTTGCAAATGCAGACGGTGAAGGGCGCCGAGTTTTACGAGCTTGGCGAGCCGACCAATCCGTACGGCAAAGCGCAGGACTAGAGCACCACACCTTCTTGCGTGCGCGCGCCGTGCGGCGCGTTGAAGCCGAACGTGGCGCAGAGGCGGCTTTGCGTTGCCGCAGAGCTGGGCGGCTCCTCGCCGGTGAACACCAGCACTGTCACACGCGTCGCGCGCTCTTCATAAACCAGCGCCGCATATTCCGGCCGATCATCACCGCACAAACTGGGCGCGCCTTCGCGTAGCGTGACGTCCGTGACGCGGCGCAATTCGACGTGCAGATCGGCTGTGCCAACTGCAATGGCGGCGTATGAGTCTCCGGCTTGCGCCGTCAAATCGTAGCCACGGCGTGGCTCAAGCGTGCGCGTGTAAAGGATCGCGCCTTTGCTGAACATCAAGCCCGCGCGTTCGATCGAGAGATCACCCGTATAATAGCGCGCGGTATCGGACGCGGCGACATAGCGGCCGCTGAGTTCGCGCGCCGCCTGCGGTTCGTCGCGCACAGCGCGCGTTTCGCCGCACGCGGCGACAACGAGACAAAGAGCGGCGAATGCAAAGCGCATGAGCGGAATTTATGCGTCCCGCGCGCCCATGCCGACCCCGCCCCGTCGCTTTGTCAGCACGGCTCGTCGCGTCACCCCGGCACAAAATTGAAGATACCACACAGCGACGTCGCCGCGGCGCCCGCGCCCGGTGGTTCGATCCCAGAGAACACCAGCACCGAGAGCGCATCCCCGCCACGCGCCAGCACAACGAAGGTCGGCGTCTGGTCGCCGCACAATTGCGGCGCGGCCGCGTCAGCAGCGACGCGCACCAGCGCGATCTGGCGCAATTCCATCGTCTCGATCGATTGATTGCCGGTGGCGTCGGCGAAGGAGCCCTGACCGGCCGCGAGTTCGCTCGTCGGGCCAAGTGCTGCGTCCACGCGCGCGCCCTCGATGCGGAAGCCGCGACCAAAGCTCAGCACGTCTGCCGTCACGTCCAGATCGCCGGTGATCGACATCGCCGTCGTCGAGACCGCCGTGAACGTGCCCGTGATCGAGGGAGCAGGCGCCGCCGCACGCGGCGCGCTCTCCGTCGGCGGCGTCGCCGTTTGGCCGCAGGCGGCGAGTGCGAAGCCAAGGGCCAGGATCAAGCGCTTCATCAGGGTTCCTTCATGCAGGCACGTACGCGCGACTGCGAACGGCGTCTAAACGCCACGCTCAATCACCCTCACAACGGAATATTGTCGTGCTTCTTCCAGGGGTTCTCGAGCCTCTTGTTCTTGAGCGTCATCAGGGCGCGGACGATGCGTTTGCGGGTTTCGCGGGGCATGATCACGTCGTCGATGAAGCCGCGCGAGGCGGCCACGAACGGGTTGGCGAAGCGGTCGGAATATTCCTTGGTACGCGCCGCGATCTTGTCGGGATCGCCGATGTCGGCGCGGAAAATGATCTCGACCGCGCCCTTGGCGCCCATCACCGCGATTTCAGCTGACGGCCAGGCGTAATTCACGTCGCCGCGCAAATGCTTGGAGCTCATCACGTCATAGGCGCCGCCATAAGCTTTGCGCGTGATGACCGTGACTTTCGGCACCGTCGCTTCGCCATAGGCGAACAAGAGCTTGGCGCCGTGCTTGATCAGGCCGCCGAGTTCTTGGCGCGTGCCCGGCAGGAAGCCCGGCACGTCCACGAAGGTGACGATTGGAATGTTGAAGGCGTCGCAGAACCGCACGAAGCGCGCGGCTTTACGGCTGGCGTCGATATCGAGCACGCCGGCCAGCGTCATCGGCTGGTTGGCGACAATGCCGACGGTGGAGCCGTCGAGACGCGCGAACGCGGTGATGATGTTTTTGCCAAACTCAGGGCCGATCTCGAAATAATCGCCTTCGTCGGCGACCTTCTCGATCAGCTCCTTCATGTCATAGGGCTTGTTCGGATTATCCGGGATCAAGCGATCGAGCGAGGTATCCTCTCGCGTCACGTCGTCATAGTGCGGACGCGTGGGCGGCTTTTCGCGGTTCGACAGCGGCAGGAAGTCGATCAGACGGCGCATCTGCGTCAGCGTCTCGAAATCGTTTTCAAACGCGCCATCGACCACGCCGGATTTCGACGCATGCACGCGCGCGCCGCCGAGTTCTTCGTGCGTGACGATTTCGTTCGTCACCGTTTTCACGACCTCGGGGCCAGTGACGTACATGTAGCTCGTGTCCTTCACCATGAAGATGAAGTCGGTCATCGCCGGCGAATAGACGTCGCCGCCAGCACATGGCCCCATGATGACGCTGATCTGTGGCACCACGCCCGAGCCCAAAATATTGCGCATGAAAATGTCGGCGTAGCCGGCTAGAGATTCCACGCCTTCCTGAATGCGGGCGCCGCCGGCGTCGAAAATGCCGATGATCGGCGCACCGTTCTTGATCGCCATGTCCTGCACTTTGACGATCTTCGCCGCGTGCGTGGCCGAGAGCGAACCGCCGAGAACGGTGAAGTCTTTCGAGAATACATAGACGATACGGCCGTTGATCGTGCCCCAGCCGGTGACGACGCCGTCACCAGGGATGTTCTGATCGGCTTTGCTGAAATCGTTGGGCCGCGGCTCGACGAACATGTCAAATTCTTCGAACGAGCCTTCGTCCATCAGGAGTTCGATGCGTTCGCGCGCGGTGAGCTTGCCTTTGGCGTGCTGCGCCGCCATGCGCTTCTCGCCCCCGCCCGCACGCGCGGCTTCACGCTTGGCTTCAAGGGTTTCGATGATGTCTTTCATGGGCGTTGGCGCTCCCGCAGATGCATTCGGCATCGGGGTAACGCCCATGTTGCGCTGCCGCAAGCCCGCGCCCTGACGCGGTTTAGGCCAAAGCCGCCACGAAGCGCGCAAGGGCCTCGAACTCGGCCCTCTGTCGCGCCAAACGCGCCTGAGCTTCCGCATCGGCGCCCCACTTTTGTTGCGACCAGAGATGGTCGAGTGCTGCCGCTTCGAAAGCTGCCGTAGGCGTCACTTTCTGATGCAGCACCGCGAAACCAATGATGGCGGAGCCGCCAAGGCCCGTAGCTTGCGCGAGTGCGGTGAGGTGGAAATCGTCCAGCGCGAGTGCGGCGGCGCGCAGTTTCGCCAGCTCACCTTGCGGCACGTCAGCGGGCAGAATGCCGGTGACGACGGGCAGATCGGCGCCGACATACGCATGCAGCCAATCGCGCAGCGACGACCAATGCGCGTCCTGGTGCGCGACGAGTTCAACTGGCGACGCGGCGCGATGGCAACAGAGATCGGTTTCACCGAATTTGGCAATGTAGTCGGCCACCTCCTCACGCTTGGACGCCGTCGCATCGATCGCGGCGAAGGCGAATTGCGTGAGCGGCATGCGCGTGGGGATGATGTGTTCGCCTTGCGCGTTCCATTCATCGACCATCGCGTCGGCCAGCGCGCGCGTGGGCGCGACGAACGCCGCGCCCTTCGGCGTCTTCAGGCGGCGCTCATCCAGCTTCAGCGCAAAGCCGCCGTCCGCTTCGATGACGCAGGCGTGCTCGTAGAATTTGCGCGGGTACGTGATGACAGGTGTTTCCATGATCTCAGCTCGGGACGATGTCGAAGGCCGCGCTCAGGCGCTCTGGACCTTCGAACGCAGACGTGCCGTGCCACATATAGGAAGGAAAGAGCACCAATTGCCCCAGCTTGGGCTCCAACCATTTCTCCGGACCGCAATTGGACGGCGCCTTGTTCGGCTCGCCAAATTTGAGCCAACCATTGCGCACGTCTTTCGGCCGCTCTGGCGGCATGATGGCGACGTAGTACGCGGAACTGATCCAGCCCCTATCGTGGACGTGATTGGGTAAATAGCCGTCTTTCTGCACGCGTGCCGACCAAAGGCCCTGAAAACGGAAACGCTCCCGCGTGCGACGCAGGAACGGATGGTGCGGCTCGGCCTTGAGGCGCGAAATGTAATCGCGCACCGCACCTTCGACGGCATTCAGGAAGCCTTTGATGGCGGGGTCCGGCGAGTGAAGCAGATTGCGGTTGGTCTGCGAGCCGTTCGGGATTTGATAATCGAGCGGGTTCACGCCGCGATGCTGCGCGCGCAGCACGTCCGCCAGAGACGTGTTGAAATTCTCAGCGGTGAAATAGCCGCGCGGCGGCGCGATCTCGTACGTGCGCACAAAGCGATCGTAGTCGCAGATCGTCGGATAGAAGGCGTCGCCGGTCATGCGCAGCGCGACGGCTTCGCAGGCGATCAGATATTGCTCGTCCTGATCCTCTTGGCGCAGCGCACCGACGATGTGCAACGCTTCGTCGGGACGCCCAGCGCGCAGCAATGTCGAAAGCAGATTGCGCTGGGCGCTGCGCGATTGCGGCGCGAGCTCGGCCACGCGGCGGAGCGCCTTCAGCCCCTCTTCCGGCTGGTTGAGCTCATCCATCACAATGCCATAGGCGCTCAGCAAGGCCGGCGTATCGGGCGCCATGCGGATGGCGTGCTCTAACGTGTCGCGCGCGCGTTCGCGCAAGCCGGCGCGATGCAGCGAATCCGCGATCACCAAGCGCAGACCTATGTCGCTCGGCCGGTTGGCCCACGCGTCTTCCAAGGGTGCGGTGCTGTTTTCGCCTTCGCCGCGCAGGAAACGCATCCGCGCAAGCGTGCTGTAGAGCGGGTGCGACGCAGGCCAGAGCTCCAGCGCCTGCTCGATCACCGCCTCGGCTTCTTTCTTGCGACCCTCGGCATAGAGCGTGCGCGCGTAATTGTGCGCGAGATCGGCGGAATCCAGATCCTTCTTGGCCAGGCTCTCATAAATATCGAGCGCTTCTTTGATGCGTCCGATGCGCTCCAGGGCGTTGGCGTAATTGTAGCGGAGGCCCCTGAACTTCGGCCCACACTGCAATGCGGCCAGCGCGTCGTTCAGCGATTCTTCGAACTTCTCCTGGCGACGATGCACCTGAGAAAGCAGCGTCCAGGTTTCAGCATTCGGCTCGGCGTGCACGCACGTGCGCGCTTCGCGCTCCGCTTCCGCGATTTCGCCAGACGCCAACAGGCACTGCACCAGATTGATGCGCACCATCGTCACTTCCGGTCGCAGCGCGATGGCGGCGCGATAAATGCGCACGGCCTCGGCATAATTGCCGCGCGCCTGGAGGACGACGCCCAGATCATTGTAGTAGGCGCCCTCGCCTAGCGCGTGGGCCACGGCGCTGCGGAAATGGCGTTCGGCTTCTTCGAGCTGATTGCGCGCCTTCTTGATCAGTCCCATCAGATGCAGCGCTTCAGCGTCGGTCTTCAGCGTCTTCAGCACCGGCGCGAGCAAACGCTCCGCGCCCTCCGCGTCGCCTTGGGTCAGCAATTCGCGACTGGCCAAGGCGATGGCGGAGGCCTCCGCCGTATTCATCGAGCGCCCTCGAAGGGTTCAAACGGGTCTTTGGCGTCGCGCTCGTCAAAGCCCAGCAGATCGAAGATCGCTTCCATGTGCGGCGCAAGCGGCGCGATGACCTTCAGCTCACCGCCGGATGGGTGCGGCAAGCGCAGCGCGCGGGCATGCAGCAAAAGCGCGCCGGTCAGATCGTTCGGGGTCGGCCGATCGCATTTGTATTTCGGGTCGCCGGCAATGGCGTGGCCCATCTCGGCCATGTGGAAGCGCAATTGGTGCGTCCGCCCCGTCACCGGCCGCAGCGCCACCCACGACGCGCGGCCCGCCGCCTCGGAGAGCACGACGTATTGCGTGATCGCGTGCACCGCGCCTTCGTCCCATTGCACGGCGCGCTGCATCATCTCGCGATCCGCATCGTGTGCGCCGGGCGCTTTACGCATCCATGAGCGCAACTCGCCAATCTTAGGCCGCGGGCTGCCGACGACGATTGCCCAATAGATCTTATCCGTATCGCGATCGCGGAACGCTTCACCCAGAAACGCCGCCGCGCGCGGATGGCGGGCGAGCACGAGGCAGCCGGACGTGTCGCGGTCCAAGCGATGCACGAGCTTGGGGCGCTTCTCGTTCTCGAACTTCAGGCCATCGAGCATGCCGTCGATATGGCGCAGCGTCTTCGCGCCGCCTTGCACGGCGATGCCGTGCGGCTTGTTCAGCACGATGACGTCGTCGTCCTTGTGCAGCACGAGCGAGCGGATGAAGTCCTCGTCCTTGCGCGAGAGCCCGCTCGGCGGCGCTCGTTCGGCCGCTTCCGGGATCGGAGGAATGCGAACGCTCTGGCCGGGCGACACGCGATCGGACGCCTTCACGCGCGCGCCATCGACCCGCACTTGGCCAGTGCGGATCATCTTCTCGACCTGGCCTTGTGTCAGATGCGGGTAGCGGCGGCGCAGCCAGCGGTCGATCCGCGCCACGCCATCGTCTTCGCCCACTTCGACGGTCTCGACCGACCTCATATGCGCCCCAAACTATAACCCAACCAGCACGCGCCCACGCTCAGGATGAGCGAGGCCAACACGTAGAGCATGGCTTGCGCTGGTCCCTGCTCCATAAGCCGCACCGTCTCCAGCGAAAACGCCGAAAACGTGGTGAAGCCGCCCAGAATGCCTACGCCAAGGAGCAGACGCAGTTCTTCCTGCCCGGGTCCGATGCGCGCAGCCAGGAGCCCCATGGCGAGACCGCCAACGATGTTAACCGTCAACGTCCCCCACGGAAAACCGAGTCCGAGCCAGCGGGCCGCGGCAAAGCCCACGCCGTAGCGCGCGACCGAACCCAACGCCCCGCCAAGGGCCACAAGCAACACCTGCATCATTGAGCGGGCGCGAGCCTTGCGCGAATGTTCGCGGCGACCGACCGCGCATCATACGCATTCGGATCGTCCGGCTTCACGCCCTCGCCAAACCGCACTTCAAGCGTCGCCGATTGCGCGCGTTGTTGTGACGAACCAACGCCGATCGGCAAATTGACGCCAACGCTTACGCCACCACCGCTACGCCCGCCCCACGAACCAGCACCAATACCCACACCGACACTCGGTCCGGAGCGCCGCGCAGCGGTGTCTTCATCGAGCGTGCGGCGATCGACCCAGAACCAGTCGCGCCCATTCTGCAATGTGAGATCAGCGGCGCGCAGCAACGCGTAGTCCTGCACGAGCGCTGCGTCCGCTGCGCCCGGCGCGCGATAGGTCACGAAATAGCGGTTCGACTCGATCGCGGTTTCGGAATAGCCGGCAGCGCCTGCGCGCGTGGCGGGCGTGTACGTGGGCGTCGAGGCGCACGCGGTCAGCGCCAGCGCGGCGGCGACAATCAGGACGTGTCTAAGCATGGGAGCGCTCCTTGCTGGAATCCCTCGGGGACATCCTAGCAGGTAGATCAGGCGCGCGCCTGCTCAAGGCCAAGTGATTGGAGCGCATTCTGGAAGGCAGGCGGCGGCGGCGCTTCGAACGTGCGCCGTCCGCCCGTCGGATGCGGGAGATCGAGCGCAGCCGCATGCAGCATCAGGCTTGGGATTTCGACGCCGCCGAGGCTGAAGAGTCCGCCATATTTGCCGTCAGCGGCGATGGGGCGGCCGATCGCCGCCAGATGTGCGCGAAGCTGGTGCATACGGCCGGATTCGGGGTGAAGTTCCACCAGCGCGGCGGCAGTGATGGCGCTTATCGTTTGATAGCGCGTCAGCGCGCTTTGGCCGTCACGGGCGACCTCCATGATGTCGAGGCCGCGGCGTGAGGATTTTTTGAGCGCGACATTGATCTCACCGGCAGCCGGCTCCGGCGCGCCGCCACAGACGATCGCGAGATAGGTTTTGCGCGCATCGCGGCTCGCGAAGGCTTCCGACAGAAAGGCTGCTGCCGGCTTCGTGCGCGCAGCGACGATCACGCCGGAGGTCTCGCGGTCGAGGCGATGCGCCAAATGCGGCCGCTTGCCATTCGATTTGGCGAAGGCGCCAAGCAAGTCTTCTAGGCTGCGCGTGACACCGGAGCCGCCCTGCACCGCGAGGCCAGCGGGTTTGTTGAAGACGAGCACGTGCGCGTCTTCATGGATCAGAAGCGACCGTGCGTACTCAAAGTCTGCCGAGGAGAGAGTCACGCGCGGCGCCATCGCAATGGTTTCGTCGCTTCGCGCACCACAAGCCCTTTGGCTTCCAAATCGAGTTGTACAGTCTTCGTCCACCACGTCGTGGTGGTTCCCGGGAATGTTTCCAAGGAGAGCGCATCGCGCATGGCCGTCATCATTTCGTGCTGCGTCATACCCGGCGGCTTCTTCGGTAGCGCTTTGAGCATGGCGGTGCGCGCAGCGGCGTATTTTACGGCGTCCACACGCTCGGTCTTGCCGGGGTGATTGACGTTCTCAACCAGCGTCATCTGGCGCGACATTTCACCCCTCCTTACTCATTTCAGCAACGCCAATGTCTCAGTGAGCAGCGGTCCGATCTCCTCTTGCAGCGACAGGTCGGCGATACGATCGAAATCGGTCGGATCGCGGTTCACGATCGCAAGGCGCGCGCCAGCCTCCTTGGCGATCAGCGGTAGCCCTGCTGCGGGAAAAACCACCAGAGATGAGCCAAGCACAAGGAAGAGATCGCAACGCTCAGCATGCCACGTCGCGCGCGCCATTTGCTCTTCGGGCATGGGTTGGCCGAAGGAGATGGTCGCGGTTTTGAGCAGACCGTTGCATAGCGTACAGGTGATTTCTTCGGCTGCGCGCCAGCGCGGCTCCAGCTCGGCGAGCTCATAACGCTGCCCGCACTCCAAGCACTTGGCGTAAGAGGCGTTGCCATGCACCTCGATGACATCGTCCTCGGGCGCACCGGAATCCTGATGCAGATTGTCGACGTTCTGCGTGATGATGGATTTGACCTTGCCGCCTTTGAGCAGCGTGGTGACGGCGTGATGGCCGGCGTTGGGCTGCGCGCCGGTCCAACCAGCCGTGCGGTTGAATACGCGCGTCCAGGCCTCGCGGCGCGCATCACGCGAGCGCACGAAGTCCTGAAACATGATCGGCTTCATCTTGCTCCACACGCCGCCCGGACTGCGGAAATCGGGAATGCCGCTTTCCGTCGAGATACCGGCGCCGGTGAAGACGACGATGTAACTCGCATCATTGATCTTGCGCGCCAGCGCTGCCGCGGCCCTCATTCCTTACGCTCCGCGCGGATCTTCGCCCAATGCTCGAGGCGTTCCCTGATCGCGCCCTCGCGGCCTCGGCCTTCCGGTTTGTAGAACGCGCGGCGCTTCATCTCATCGGGGAAATAATTCTGACCGGAGAAGCCGCCCTCGGCGTCATGGTCGTAAGTGTAGCCCGCGCCGTAGCCCAGCTCCTTCATGAGCTTTGTCGGCGCGTTGCGGATGTGCATGGGCGGGCCCAACGCGCCAGTGTCTTGGGCTGCGGCTTTGGCTTGCTTCCAAGCGGTGTAGGCCGCGTTCGATTTTGGCGCGGTCGCCAGATGGATCACAGCTTGCGCCAGGTGCAACTCCGCTTCCGGCGGGCCAATGAAATGCACAGCGTCCTTGGCGGCGTTGGCAATCAACAGCGCGGTGGGATCGGCGAGACCAATGTCCTCCGCCGCGGCGCGAACCAGGCGCCGCGCGATGAAGAGCAAATCCTCGCCGCCGTCGACCATGCGCGCCAGCCAATAGAGCGCCGCATCCGGATCGGAGCCGCGTATGCTTTTGTGCAGCGCTGAGATGAGATTGTAGTGCTCCTCGCGATCCTTGTCGTAAGCCGGCGCGCGCTTCTGCAGCAATTCGCCCAACGCTTTCGGGTCGAGCGATTGCACCGCCTTCAGCGCAAATAATTCCTCCGCCAGCGTCAGCATGTACCGGCCATCGCCATCGGCGAGATTTGTGAAGGCGATGCGCGCGTCGTCTGTGAGCGGCAGTTTTTTTCCGAGCAATTCCTCGGCGCGCTGCAACAGCATTTCCAGTGCGTCGCTATCCAAGCGCTTCAGCACAAACACCTGCGCGCGCGAGAGCAAAGCAGCGTTGATCTCGAAGCTTGGGTTCTCGGTGGTCGCGCCCACCAACGTCACCACGCCCTGCTCCACGTACGGCAAGAAGCCGTCCTGCTGGGCGCGATTGAAGCGGTGGATTTCATCCACGAACAGCAATGTCGATTTGCCTGAGGCGCGGCGTCCCCGCGCGGTCTCGAACGCCTTTTTCAGGTCGGCGACGCCCGAGAACACGGCGCTAATCTGCTGGAACTCCAGCCCCGTTTCTTCCGCCAGCAGCCGTGCGATCGTGGTCTTACCGACGCCGGGCGGTCCCCAGAGGATCATGGACGCGAGCCGCTTCTGGCCGACCATCCGCCCGATCGGCCCTTCCGGTTTCAGCAAATGGTCCTGGCCGACGACTTCGCCGAGTTTGCGCGGGCGCAAGCGCTCTGCCAAAGGCGTGGGCGCGCCCTGGTCCAGGCCGGCGGCGGCGAACAAATCAGACATTCCGCCTTAGATAGCATCAATCCGCTGGTTCGCCCGGGTCACAATGAAGCGCTTTCGCTCAGGCGGCCAACACAACCACTTGGCGAGCCGCGAAGCGGTGATTACGGTTCCGCTCAACGTCTTCTCGTGGAGCCTCCGATGCACATCCTCGCCATACTTTTGATGCAGGCCGTTCTCGCCGAACCGATCGCGCCACCGACCGCCCCGGCTGAGCCTGCTGCAGCCGAAGCGCCCGCGGACGCGACGGCTCCGGCTGCGGAAACCACCAATGACGCCCCGCAATATCGTTGCGAGCGTCGCGCGCCGACGGGTCAGCGCCTGGCGCGTCGGATTTGCACGCCAATCGATGACGAACGCGAGGAGGCCACCCGGGACACGGTGCGGAATTTCGGAACCCGCACTTCAAGCGGCGCCGGAATGCTCGGCGGCAATTAAGTCGTCTTTAGAATCGGATCGTAGCGCGCTGGCCGTTGCGTTCCACGCCAATCACCCATGATCGGCCTTGCGTCATCGCGCGGTCGAGTTGGGCGGCGTCGCGGATCGGCTGGCCGTTGATCTCGTCGATGATGTCGCCCGGACGGAAGCCGATACGGGCGGCGACGCCGCGGCGATCGAGTGCTTGGATGAAGACACCGTCCGCGAATGGGTCGAGGCCCGAGGCCTCAGCCGTCGCCGGTGTGAGCGTGACCACCCGCGCGCCAGCTAACGGGTGGCGTCCCTGCAGCTCGCGCGCTTCCGGGGAGCCGCCTGGAGGCGCTTCGGCATTGGCGGTGAGCGTCACTTGCCGTCCGTCGCGCAGCACCGTGAGCGGCACCCGCGATCCCGGGCGCTGGGTCGCGAACTGATAACGAACAGCAGCGTCGTCGCGAACCGAGGCGCCCGCGACAGAAAGTATGACGTCACCGTTGCGCAAGCCGGCACGCTCGCCAGCGGAGCGCGGGTAGAGGTCCGTGACCAGCACGCCTTCGGGCCGCGGCAGCCCCATCGAGCGCGCCAATTCTTGGGTCATGTTCTGCAATCGAGCGCCGAGCCAAGGGCGCACCACGCTGGTGCCGCCAGAAACCGCAGATTCCACCACACGGCGCACCATCTCCGCCGGAATGGCGAAGCCGATGCCGCTGGAGCCGCCGCTCTCGGAGAAGATCGCGCTATTGATGCCGACGAGCGAGCCGCTCATGTCCACCAGCGCGCCGCCGGAATTGCCGCGATTGATGGCGGCGTCGGTCTGGATGAAGAACGCATAATCGGAGATGCCGACATCAGTGCGCGCAAGCGCCGAGATGATGCCGCTCGTGACTGTCTGTTCGAGGCCATACGGATTGCCGATGGCAAGCACGAGATCGCCGACTTGCAGATTGTTCTGCGTGTCCGCGAACGGCAGCGTCGGCAGACGCGCGCCGCCGGTGTTGATGCGCAGCACAGCGAGATCCACGCGTGGGTCGGCGAGCAGCAATTCGGCGTCGAATTCGGTGCGGTCGGCCATGACGACCTTCAGCGATTGCGCGCCTTCGATGACGTGGTTGTTGGTGACGATGATGCCGTCATTGCGAACGATGACGCCGGAGCCCAGCGATTGCTCGACGCGCGGGGCGCTGAAGCGGCCAAAGAACGGATCGCGCGACATAGCGCGGGTGACACGCTGCGCATAGACGTTCACGACTGCGGGGCTTGCGCGTGTGACCACCGGCGCAAACGAAAGCTGCACCTCGCCGCGATTGCTGGGCGCTGCGCGCACCAGCGGCTCAGCCTGCACCAATTGCAGCATCGGCTCGCCGCTCGCTTGCTGCTGCGCTGGCGCTTGGATGGTGTCGGCGATCGGCGCGATAGCCAGTGCGCCGCCGGCAAAGCCCGCGACCAGCGCGATAAAGGGAGACGCTTTGAGCAAACCCGCCCGGGTGATTTTCATGACTCAGCCTCGTTTTGCGGGCCGGATCATGCCCCGCCGCATGGCCGAAACGTGGCGAAGTTCAGACCGCGGGCAGACGTTCGCCGAAGCGCGCCAGAAGCGTGCGCCAATGTTCGGCCTGGCGCTGCTGAAACACCATTAAAGGGAAGCCATGCCGAGCCACGTGCGCCTGCGGAATCGCGTCCCAGCCGCGGTGCTCGACGGTGACTCGCGTCTCATCCCCCACGGGCTCGAACCGCACTGTGACGTCGGTCTGCTGCTCGGGCCTGAACGTCGCTTGGCGCCAGGTGAAGGAGAGTCGCTCACCGGGCGCCCATGCGGTGACCTTGCCGATCTCGAAGACCTTGCCGTTGGGCAGCGTCGTGATCAGGCGCTGTTGACCTTCGAAACTCAGAACGCCATCGCCGCGCGGCGTAATCTGAAAAAGCCCCTTGGGCCGCCACCAGGCGGCGATCTCCTGCGTGAAAACCTCAAACGCTTCATCTGGCGTCGCCTTCACACGCAACGAGACGATGACGGCGCTCACTTCCGCTTCTTTTCGATGTGCGCTTTGAATGCGCCGAGTTGCTGCGCCCATAGGCGCTCCGTTTCGGCCAGCCATGTCTTGAGGTCGCTCATGGCCCCCGCCTTCAACGTGTAGATGCGCACGCGCGCATCGAACTCAGGATGGGTTTCTTCGACCAAACCGCTTTGCTTCAGCGCGCGCAGATGACGGCTCATCGCCGGCGCCGGGAGTCTCAGCGCATCCGCCAACTCGCCAGCGCGGCGCGGGCGCTCACCTAGGAGCTCGACCACGCGCCGCCGCGCCGGATCGGCCAGCGCGGCGAGGGTCGTATCCACAGTGCGCGGCTTGGCGCTCATAAGCGCGTTTGGGTCTTCATGCCGCCGCCAGCGGCCTTGTCCCATTCGTCGGGCGACATTTCCTGCAGCGTGACGCCGAACGTCCAGATGTGGCCTTCCGGATCACGCGCGCGATAGGTGCGATCGCCGTAGAATTGCGTGTCTGGGGCCTGGAGAATTTCTGCGCCAGCTTTGCGCGCGCATTCGCAATGCGCATCCACGTCTTCGCCGCGCGCCAATTGCACATGCACAGTCTGCGTATTCTTGCCGCCCATCGATTTTGGGCTCTTGTGATCGGCGCTCCATTCGTTGCCGATCATGACGACGCTCTCGCCGTACCTCATCTCGGAATGCACGAGGTTCTCGTTTTCATCGAGAATGACCATCAACGGCTCGAAGCCGAACGCCTCCTCCAGCCAGTGAAATGCGGCCTTCGGATCGACGTAGCAGACAGCGCTCGAAAGACCCTTGGGACGATATAGGTCCGACATGACGACCTCCTTAAGCCCAGCGATAATATTTCTACTATTTGATAAATATCGAGTCAAACGAAAACGGACCGCCTGCCTGTGGCGGCCCGCTTGAGCTTAGTGCGCCAACGCGCCGTTGAAATCAGCCATGTCGCCTTGGTTCGCTTCGGGCGCCACGCCTGCGAGGCGCGCTAACAGTGGATAGACAGACACGTTAGGGAACTTCGCCAGCGTCACGCCGTCCGCGAACGCGGGGCCATGCGCCAGGAAGATCGCCGCCATCTCGGGCGCGTCTGGGTCGTAGCCGTGCGCGCCGAGGGATGAGCCGCCGTATTGCGAGAGCTGCGTGCTGCGATAACGCCAGCCGATATCGGCCATGCACATGATCGCGGGCACACGACGATGGGCGCCGAAATCGAAACGCGCCGGCAATTCGCCTTTGCGCCAGCACTCGCCATGGGCGCCGCGGCCCACCAAAGCTTGCGCGACTTGCGCTTCCTGTCCTGTCAGCGGCGTCACGCCAAGAATTTGGCCGTCAAAGATCACGCGCGCTTGCGCCGGCGTGATGAGCGCATCGACGTCGATGATCGCATTCGGCTCGAGTCGCGCCATGCCGTGATCTGCGGCGATCACAAGATTGGCGCGATCGGCGTAACCACGCGCGCGCAGGCCGGCGAGCAAACGGCCGAGCGCTGCGTCCACCTCAGCAGCGGCGGCGCTGGTCTCGATCGCGTCCGGTCCCCAACGATGGCCCGCCGTGTCGACGATGTCGAAATAGAGCGTGAAGAAGCGTGGGCGTTGCTCTGCCGGCAGATCGAGCCACGAGAGCAAAACATCCACGCGCGAGAAGCTCGGCATGGACTGATCGAACACGCGATACTGGCTAGGGCGTTGCCCCTGAATTTCATACTCGCTGCCCGGCCAGAACATCGTGCCCGCGCGCACGCCCTGGCGCTCGGCGCTCACCCAGATCGGCGCGGCGTCGTTCCACCAGATCGGGTCACTCGCGACCGCGCGATCGCTGAGCGTGAAGACAACGCCCGGACGCTCTGGATCCTCCATGCGATTGTTGATCAGGCCGTGATGATCGGGCGTCCGGCCCGTCACCAACGTGTAATGGTTCGGGAAGGTGACGGACGGAAAGCTCGGCGACATCGAGCCGCGCACGCCCTCGGCCGCCAACTGCGACATCACGGGCGTCTCGCCGCGATCCAGATAATCGGCGCGAAAGCCGTCGATACCGATGAGGATGGTGATCTCTTCAGGCGCTGCGCCGTTGGTCGGAGGCGAGGAAGCCGTCGCGCAGGCCGCGAGAGCGACGACGCTGAGCGCAAAAACAAAAGAGCGGAGCCAGTTCATGGCTCCGCTCTTAATCTCAACGCGTGACAGATGCGATACGCAATCAGCCTTCGTCGGTGTAGATCGCTTCCGGACGCGGGCCGCTGTCTTGGCCGCGCGCGCTTTCATCACGATCCACGAATTCGATCACCGCGAGCGGGGCGTTGTCGCCATAGCGGAAGCCCGCCTTCAGCACGCGCGTATAGCCGCCGGCGCGGGCGCTGTAGCGCGGCGCGAGCGTCTCAAACAGCTTCTTGGTTTGCGTTTCGTCGCGCATGCGCGAGAGCACCAAGCGACGCGCGCCCAGATCGCCCTTCTTCGCCAGCGTGACCAGACGCTCGACCACCGGGCGAAGCGCCTTCGCCTTCGGCAGCGTCGTCACGATCTGCTCGTGCTTCACCAGAGCGGCCGCCATGTTGGCGAACATCGCCTGACGGTGGCTGGCCGTGCGGCCGAGCTTCTTATGTCCTGTACCGTGACGCATTGTCTTTTCCTCGCCGGGTGGGCCCCGGCTCTCCGTTAGATTTGGTCTTCGTACTTCTTGGCGAGATCTTCAATATTGTCCGGCGGCCAATTCTCAACCGCCATACCGAGGTGCAGGCCCATCGACGCCAGCACTTCCTTGATCTCGTTCAGCGACTTGCGGCCGAAGTTCGGGGGGCGGAGCATTTCCGCTTCGGACTTCTGAATCAGGTCGCCGATGTAAACGATGTTGTCGTTCTTCAAGCAATTCGCCGAGCGCACCGAAAGTTCGAGTTCGTCGACCTTCTTGAGCAGCGCCGGGTTGAACGGCAGATCCGGCTTCTCACCGCCTTCCTTCTTCGCCTTCGGCTCCTCGAAGGTGATGAAGACCTGCAACTGGTCCTGCAGGATGCGCGCAGCGTACGCGATCGCATCTTCCGGACGAATGGCGCCGTTGGTTTCGACTTCGATGATCAACTTGTCGTAGTCGAGCACTTGGCCTTCGCGGGTGTTTTCTACGCGATAGGCGACGCGCTTCACCGGCGAGTAGATCGAGTCGATGGCGATGAGGCCGATCGGGGCGTCATCGGGACGATTCTTCTCGGCCGGGACGTAACCCTTGCCGTTGTTGATCGTCAGTTCCATGCGGATCGAAGCGCCGTCATCGAGCGTGCAAATGACGTGGTCGGGGTTCAGGATTTCCATATCGGAAACCGTCTGAATGTCGCCGGCCTTCACTTCGCCAGGGCCCGTCTTCGTCAGCATGACGCGCTTGGGGCCTTCGCCGCGCATACGGATCGCGGTTTGCTTCAGGTTGAGCACGATGTCGGTGACGTCTTCGCGCACGCCTTGGATCGAGCTGAACTCGTGCACGACGCCGTCGATTTGCACCGACGTAATCGCAGCGCCCTGCAGCGACGACAGCAGCACGCGGCGCAGCGCGTTGCCCAACGTCATGCCGAAACCGCGCTCCAGCGGCTCAGCGATAAGAATCGCACGGCGCGCAGCGTCATACGAATGCTCGATCACCGGCTTTTTCGGCCGGATCAGCTCGAGCCAATTCTTTTCAATCGACATCATGCTCATGGTTTTCCAATCAACAGGCGCTCGCGAACGACGCGCGCAGCCCGACTGAACTTAAATTAGACGCGACGACGCTTCGGCGGACGGCAGCCATTGTGCGGGATCGGCGTCACGTCGCGGATCGACGTCACGGTGAAGCCGACAGCTTGCAGCGCGCGCAGTGCGCTTTCGCGACCCGAACCCGGACCAGACACGTTCACTTCGAGCGTGCGCATGCCGTGCTCCATCGCCTTGCGGCCCGCATCTTCAGCGGCGACCTGCGCGGCGTACGGCGTCGACTTGCGCGAGCCTTTGAAGCCCATCGTGCCGGCGCTCGACCACGAGATCGTGTTGCCTTGCGCGTCGGCGATCGTGATCATCGTGTTGTTGAACGACGCATTCACGTGCGCAACGCCAGTGACGATGTTCTTACGCTCACGCTTCTTAACGCGTGTTGCTTCCTTAGCCATTGCGGCGTGTCCTTACTTCTTGGTCGCTTGCTTCTTGCCGGCGATCGGTTTCGCCGGGCCTTTGCGCGTGCGCGCGTTCGTGTGCGTGCGCTGACCACGGACCGGGAGGCCGCGGCGATGACGCAGGCCGCGATAGCAGGCCAGGTCCATCAAGCGCTTAATGTTGGTCGCGGTCTCGCGGCGAAGGTCACCCTCCACCGTGTAGTCGCGGTCAATGGTTTCGCGGATTTGGAGCACTTCTGCGTCCGTCAATTCGCTGACGCGACGTTCCGGCGTGATGCCGACCTTGTCGCAGATTTCCTTGGCGTAGTGACCACCGATCCCATGGATGTATTGGAGCGCGATAACCACGCGCTTCTGGGTCGGAATGTTTACGCCGGCGATACGTGCCATGTGGCAGGGCTCCAAAACGCAATAGGCGCGACGCCGCCGGATCGTTTGATCCGGGGACATCGCGGTTCAGTGTTCGCGAAGGGCGTGGTTATAGCGGGGCGAAATGCCGCGTCAACCAGCCGAAACACGCTTTTCCTGCGGCGGATCGGCATCCGCAGCAGCGTCAAATCGGGTGCGTGCCGCCATAATACAAGGCTGGTGGCGCATGGCCCAATCGCCGAGCGCAGCGACGGGGATCAGCAGGTCTTTTCCGAGGTCCGTGAGCTCATAATCGACCCGCGGCGGGATGCTCGGCGTCACTGTGCGGCGCACGATACCGTCGCGCTCCAAACCACGCAATGTGAGCGTCAGCATACGCTGCGAGATGCCGTTAATGCCGCGCTTGATTTCGTTAAACCTTTTCGGGCCGTGGCCGAGCATCATGATGATCAGCACGGTCCATTTATCCCCTACCCGCGAAAGGATCTCACTCACCAACCGGCAATCGGCGGACGCGGGATCAGGGACATGAGTGTTACCGAGTGACATTTCCGTGCCTTCTTGTGGGGTCCTTGTGGGCACTCATATAGCCCTGGTCACCTTCTTATACCAGGGGATCAAACAATGACCACCAAAGTAGCAGTCGTCGTCGGTAGCCTCCGTAAGGACTCCGTCAATCGTATCTTCGCCGAGGCGCTGGGCAAGCTGGCCCGCCCGAAGCTCGAGTTCCATTTCGTCGAGATCGGCGACCTGCCGCTCTATAACCAGGACCTGGAAGGCGACCTTCCGGCCCCTGTCCAACGCTTCAAGCGCGAGATCGAAGCCGCCGACGCCGTCCTACTCGTCACGCCGGAATTCAACCGCACCTTCTCGGCCGCACTGAAGAACGCAATCGAATGGGGCAGCCGTCCGTGGGGCAAGAATTCCTGGGCCGGCAAACCCGCCGCCATCATCGGCGCGACTTTGGGCGCTGTTGGTACGGCCGCGGCGCAATCGCAACTTCGCAGTGTCGCCGGCGCCATTGGCCTGCACGTGATCGCCAACCCCGAAATCTACATCAGCTTCCAGGAAGGCCAGGTCGTGAATGGCGAGATCGCTGACGGCGGCTTGAAGCAGCTGCTGAATGGCTGGGTCGATGGCTTTGCCGGTTGGATCGGCCGTCTCACCGGCCCCGTGCGCGCCGCCGCTTAACGCTTAAGCCGCGCGTCCCACCCGCACCCTCGTACGGATGCGCGCAAGCCCTTCTCGCTACCCCCGGAGCGAGGAGGGCTTTTTCTTTGCGATGAGAGTAAAAATTTAGAGCGCCTTCGCGATCGCGGCGGCAACGGTTTCGACGTCGGCCATGCCGTCCACGCCTTTCAACTTCCCGCTCTTTTCGTAATACGGCACGAGCGGCGCGGTTTGCGCAAAGTACGCATCGAGGCGCACTTTGTAAGCCTCGGGATTGTCGTCGGCGCGGCCTTCCTCAGCGAAGCGCTTGGCGATGCGCGCCATCAGTTGCTGTGAATCCACTTCAAGACGAATGACGCGATCGATTTGCTTGCCATGCTTGGCGAGCATCGCGTCGAGCGCTTCGGCCTGCGCAACCGTGCGCGGGAAGCCGTCAAAGATGAAACCTGGCGCGCCCTTGTTGTTGGCGAGCGCTTCTTCGATCAGCGCAATCACGATCTCGTCGGACACGAGCGAACCCGAATCCATGATCGCTGCAACTTTGGTCCCAAGCTCCGAACCGGACTTGCGCGCCGCGCGCAGCATGTCGCCGGTCGAAAGTTGAACGAAGCCCCGCTCAGCCGTGAGCCGCTTCGCCTGCGTGCCCTTACCGGCTGCAGGCGGGCCGAACAGGATCAGGTTCATTTCTTGAGCACTCCCCCCCCGCTGCCGCGTAGCTTCGACCGTTTAATCAGCCCCTCATATTGGTGGGCGACCAGGTGCGATTGGATCTGTGCGACAGTGTCGAGCGTTACCGAGATGACGATCAGAACCGACGTGCCCCCCAGATAGAATGGCACGGCGTAATACGAGATCAGAATTTCAGGCAGCAAACAGACGAGCGTGATGTAGCCGGCGCCAATAACGGTGAGGCGCGTCAACACGTAGTCGAGATATTCGGCCGTTTTCTTGCCCGGGCGAATGCCCGGCAAGAAGCCGCCGTACTTGCGCAGATTGTCGGCCGTCTCTTCCGGATTGAACACGATCGACGTGTAGAAGAAGCAGAAGAAAATGATGCCCACGGCGTAGAGCGCCATATGGCCCACTTTGCCGTAGCCGAAATAGGCTTCGAACGTCGTCAGCCATTCCGGCGCATTAGCGCCCATACCGGCGAAACTCGCGACCGTCGTCGGCAACAACAGAAGCGATGAGGCGAAGATCGGCGGAATGACGCCAGCGGTGTTGATCTTGAGCGGCAGGAACGAGCTTTCGCCCATGAACATGCGATTGCCCTGCTGGCGCTTCGGATATTGGACGACGAGACGACGCAGCGAGCGTTCGATGAAAACGATGAACACGATCACTGCAAGCATCACGGCCGCGATCGCGAAGATCGCGAACGGATTGATGTCGCCGGTGCGGGCCAATTCGAGCGATTGCAAAATCACGCGCGGGAATTCCGCAACGATGCCGGTGAAGATGATGAGCGAAATGCCGTTGCCGACGCCGCGCGCAGTCACCTGCTCGCCCAGCCACATCAAGAACATCGTGCCGCCCGTAAGCGTGATCACGGTGGACGCGATAAAGAAGAGGCCTGGATTGCTGACCACGCCAGGGCTCGAAGAAAGACCGATGGCGATGCCGTACGATTGCACCAGCGCCAACACGAGCGTGAGATAGCGCGTGTATTGATTGAGCTGCTTGCGGCCGACTTCGCCTTCTTTTTTCAAACGCTCAAGAGACGGCACTGAAGTGGCCATCAGCTGAATGATGATCGACGCCGAAATATACGGCATCACGTTCAAGGCGAAGATCGCCATCCGTTCCACGGCGCCGCCGGAGAACGTGTTGAACATGCCTAGAATGCCGCCCGCCTGCTGCTGGAACGCATTGGCGAAAGCGGTCGGGTCAATGCCCGGGATAGGGATGAAAGTGCCGATGCGATAAACAACGAGCGCGATCAGGGTGAACCAGATGCGCTTTTGTAGATCTGTAGCCTTCGCGAACGCCGCGAAGTTGATGTTTGCGGCAAGCTGCTCTGCGGCTGAGGCCATGTGGTCGCGCTGCTCCGAATCTTACCGGCGAGGCCGGCATACTCCCCGTCCGGAGAGCGAACCTTAGGCGGTTGCTGCTTCCGCCTTGGGCGGGTTCAGCAACGTCACCTTACCGCCGGCTTTTTCGACAGCAGCAATCGCCGCCGCCGAAGCGCCTGAAACGGTGATGTTCACTTTGGCTTTCAGCTCGCCGCGCGCAAGGAGGCGCACGCCGTCTTTCTTACGGCGCAGCACACCGGCCTCGACCAGCGTGTCTTCGGTAATTTCGCTCTTCGCGTCGATCTTCTTGTTATCAATCGCGTTTTGCAGCGTGGTCAGATTGATCCACTGCGTGTTCTTGCTGTTGAGCGCGTTGAACCCGCGCTTCGGCATACGCATGTGGAGCGGCATCTGGCCGCCTTCGAAGCCATTGATCGACACGCCGCGACGGGACTTTTGGCCCTTCACGCCGCGACCACCCGTCTTGCCCTTACCCGAGCCGACGCCGCGACCGACGCGCATCAGCTTCTTGGTGGAGCCCGGATTATCGGCCAGTTCGTTCAGTTTCATCGTACGTACTCCGACGGCTGCGCCGTCTTATTTCACGATTTCGACCAGGTGGTGAACTTTGCGGATCATGCCGTGGATCGACGGCGTATCCTCAAGCTCAACCACTTGGTTGGCGCGCTTCAGGCCAAGGCCTAGAAGCGTGGTGCGTTGCACGTTGTCGCGGCGGATCGGGCTTCCGACACGGCGCACTTTGATGGTTTTCTTCGCGGCCATCTCTTAGCCCTCCGCCGGCACGTCGCCGAGGCTCGCGCCGTCCTTACGACGGGCAACAAGGTCGGACACCTTCAGGCCACGGCGGTTTGCAACCTGACGCGGCGAGGTTTGGTTCTTCAGCGCGTCGATCGTGGCGCGCACCATGTTGTACGGGTTCGACGAACCCTTCGACTTGGCGACGACGTCCGAAACGCCCAGCACTTCGAGAACGGCGCGCATCGGGCCGCCCGCGATGAGGCCCTTACCGGCCGGCGCCGAGCGCAGCATGACTTTGCCCGCACCCCAACGGCCATCGCCGTCATGGTGCAGCGTGCGGCCTTCGCGCAGCGGCACGCGGATCATCGTCTTCTTGGCCTCTTCGGTCGCCTTGCGGATGGCTTCCGGCACTTCGCGCGCCTTACCGTGACCAAAGCCAACGCGGCCCTTCTTGTCGCCAACGACGACGAGAGCTGCGAACGCGAAGTTCTTACCACCCTTCACGACCTTGGCGACGCGGTTGATGGCGACCAGCTTATCGACCAGCTCGCCCTCAGCGCGCTCTTCGGGAGCTGCGTTGCGGTTGCGGTCATCGCGGCGCGGGCCACGATTGCCGCCCGGGCCACCAGGTCCACGGCCACCGCCAGCGCCGCCGCGGCGCGGGCCGCGCGGGCGTTGCTCGGAACCTGTGGCGTCGGCCGGCGGGCCGCCTGCGGTTTCGTCGGTCATCGATTCTACCTCAGAACTCGAGACCGCCCTCACGGGCGGCGTCGGCCAGCGCTTTCACGCGGCCATGGAATACAAAGCGGCCGCGATCGAACACGACGCTCTTCTTGCCAGCGGCAAGAGCGCGTTCGGCGATCAGCTTGCCGATGGTGGCGGCGCCCTCTTTGTCCGAGCTCTTCTTGCCGGACTTCTTGAAGGCTTCGTCAAGCGTCGACGCAGCTGCGACAGTCACGCCCTTCTCATCATCGATGAGCTGAGCCGAGATGTGCTTCGACGAGCGAAACACGGAAAGACGCAAACGGCCTTCGCCAGCCAGCTTCTTAAGCCGGGTGCGGTTGCGACGGGCGCGGTGCTCAGTGGGATTAAGCTTGCGGACCATGGCTTACTTCTTCTTGCCTTCCTTGCGGCGAATACGTTCGCCGGCATAGCGCACGCCCTTGCCCTTGTAGGGCTCCGGCGGACGGTAGGAACGGATTTCGGCGGCGGCTTGGCCGACGGCTTGCGGATCGATGCCGCTGACCTTGATTTCAGTCGGTTTCGGAGTGGCCAAAGTGATGCCTTCCGGCGCCACGTAAACGATCTCGTGGCTGTAGCCCAGCTGCATCTGCAAGTTCTTACCTTGCATCGCCGCACGATAGCCAACGCCGGTCATTTCGAGGTTCTTTTCGAAACCTTCGGAAACGCCCTTCACGTTGGCGGCCAACACAGCGCGCGTCGTGCCCCAGAGCGCGCGAGCGCGCGGAGTTTCGTGACGCGGCTTCACCGAGAGCTCGCCATTGCCGTACGCGACTTCGACATCGTCGTGCGCACGGAAGTTCAGCGTGCCCTTCGGACCCTTCACGTTCACGTCCTGGCCCTTTACCGTGATGGTGACGCCGTTCGGAGCGGGGATCGGTTTTTTGCCGAGGCGAGACATCAGTAAACCTCGCAGAGGATTTCGCCGCCGACATTTGCGTCGCGCGCAGCGTTGTCGCTCATCACGCCCTTCGGCGTGGAGAGTATCGAAATGCCAAGACCGTTACGCACCAGGCGCAGGTCCTTGATCGAGGAATAGACACGGCGGCCGGGCTTCGACACGCGCTGGATCTCATGGATCGCCGGCGCGCCTTCGAAATACTTCAGCTCGATCTCGAGTTCCTTGTGACCGTCGTTTTCGACTTCACGGAAATCGCGAATGTAGCCTTCGTCCTTCAGCACGTTGAGCACGCGGACGCGTAGCGTCGACGCAGGCGACACCAGCTTGGAGCGGCCACGCATCTGCGCGTTGCGGATACGGGTGATGAGATCGCCGACGGGATCGTTCAGATTCATGTGATCCCTCCCTTACCAGCTCGACTTGACCATGCCCGGGATCTGGCCGCTCGAGGCCAGTTCACGGAGCGCGATACGCGACAGTTTCAGCTTGCGATAGAACGCACGCGGACGGCCCGTCAGTTCGCAACGATTGCGCACGCGCGTCGGCGCGGAATTGCGCGGCAGCTGCGCCAGCTTCAGGCGCGCGTCGAAGCGTTCTTCCAAAGGAAGATCCTCGTTTAGCGCGGCCGCACGCAGCTTGGCGCGGCGCGCGGCGTACTTTTTCGCCAGACGTTCCCGCTTCTTGTTGCGTTCGATAGAGCTTGTCTTCGCCATACTCTTTCACTCTCTCCCGATGCGTTCTGGGGTGGATCAGCTCGCGCCGATCAGTTCCGGAACGGGAAATCGAATTCTTTCAGAAGGGCCTTGGCCTCATCGTCGGTGCGCGCGGTGGTGCAGACGATGATGTCCATGCCCCAGATTTGATCGATCTGGTCGTAGTTGATTTCCGGGAACACGATGTGTTCCTTGACGCCCATGGCGTAATTGCCGCGACCGTCGAAGCTTCTGCCGTTCAGACCACGGAAGTCCTTCACGCGCGGCAACGCGATCGTCACCAGGCGGTCGAGGAATTCGTACATGCGGTCCTTACGAAGCGTGACCTTCGCACCGACGCTCATGCCTTCACGCAGCTTGAACGCCGCGATCGACTTGCGCGCCTTCGTCGCCACCGGCTTCTGACCCGAGATCGCCGTCAGCGCCGCGATGGCGGAAGTGAGCTTCTTGGAGTCGGCCGTGGCTTCGCCCACGCCCATATTGATCACGATCTTGTCGAGACGCGGGATCTGCATCTCGTTCGTGTAATTGAACTGTTCGCGCAGGCTCTTCTTGATCTCGTTCTTGTAACGAGTCTTCAGCCGCGGCTCGTAAGCCTCAGACATCGATCTGCACTCCAGAACCCTTCGCGACGCGGACCTTGCGGCGCTGAGCGCCCTCGCCCACGAACTTGAACCCAACGCGCGTCGCCTTGCCCGTCTGCGGATCACGCAGCGCGACGTTTGAAATGTGAAGCGGCGCTTCCTTAGCGATCACGCCGCCTTGCGGATGCGCGACGTTCGGCGCGGTGTGGCGCTTGGCCATGTTCACGCCTTCGACCAGCACGCGCTGCTCTTCGGTGAGAACCTTCAGCACCTTGCCGGTGCGGCCCTTGTCCTTGCCGGCGAGCACGACGACGGTGTCGTCCTTCTTAATACGAGCGGCCATTAGAGGACCTCCGGCGCGAGCGAGATGATCTTCATCTGGTTCTTCGCGCGCAGTTCGCGCGGCACCGGTCCGAAGATACGCGTGCCAATCGGCTCGCCTTGGTTGTTGATCAGAACCGCAGCATTCGAGTCGAAGCGGATGGTCGAGCCGTCCTTGCGCTTGATGTCCTTCGACACGCGCACGACGATCGCCTTGCGGACATCGCCCTTCTTCACCCGGCCGCGCGGCATCGCTTCTTTGATGGAAACGACGATGATGTCGCCCACGGTGGCGTAGCGGCGCTTCGAGCCGCCCAGCACCTTGATGCACATCACGCGCTTGGCGCCGCTGTTGTCGGCGACGTCCAGATTGGTTTGCATCTGGATCATGGCTTACGCTCCGACGCGTCCGACCACTTCCCAGCGTTTCAGCTTGGACTTGGGCGGGCATTCTTGAATGGTGACGACTTCGCCAGCCTTGAAGGCATTGGCTTCATCATGGGCGTGGAACTTCGCCGAACGACGAACCGTCTTCTTGAGGAGCGGGTGCAGATAGGTGCGTTCCACCTGCACGACGACAGTCTTGTCGCCCTTGTCGCTCACAATCGTTCCCTGCATCACGCGACGTGGCATGGCTTAAACTTTCGCTTTCGGTGACTTTTCGCGGAGCGCGGTCTTCACGCGTGCAACCGCGCGGCGGACTTCGCGGATACGCGAGGATTTCTCGAGCTGACCGGTGGCTTGCTGGAAGCGCAGATTGAACTGCTCCTTCTTCAGCTTGCCCAGCTCTTCTTTCAAACGAGCGGAGTCCATATCCCGGACGGTCTTGATGTCAGCTTCAGCCATTAGAGACCCTCCACGCGCGCGATGATCTTGGTCTTGACCGAAAGCTTCGCAGCGCCGAGGCGCAGCGATTCACGGGCGACCGCTTCCGGCACGCCGTCGATCTCGAACATGATCCGGCCAGGCGCGACACGCGCGGCCCAGAATTCCGGCGAACCCTTACCTTTACCCATGCGGACTTCGATCGGCTTCTTGGAGACCGGAACGTCCGGGAAGATACGAATCCACACGCGGCCTTGGCGCTTCATTTCACGCGTGATCGCGCGGCGGGCCGCTTCGATCTCGCGCGCATTGACGCGGTTCGGCTCAAGCGCCTTCAGGCCGAATTGGCCGAAGTTCAGAGCGGCGCCGCCCTTGGTGTTCCCTTTGATCCGGCCTTTGAAGGCGCGGCGGAACTTGGTTTTCTTAGGCTGCATCATGACGGGTTAGCCTTCCGAATCCGAGCCGGCTTCTTCGCCGCCGCGCGGCGGACGACGGCCGCGACGCGGGCGGTCAGCGCCCGGACGATCTTCACGCGCACCACGCGGGCCGCGGTCATCACGATCGCGACGCTCACGGCTCTCGCCGGTTTCCAGCGCGCGCTTGTCTTGCGCCATCGGGTCGTGCTCGAGGATCTCACCTTTGAAGATCCAGACCTTCACGCCGATCTTACCGTAGGCCGTGTCAGCTTCGGTGAAGCCGTAATCGACATCGGCGCGCAGCGTGTGCAGCGGCACGCGGCCTTCGCGGTACCATTCCATGCGCGCGATTTCCGCGCCGCCCAGACGTCCCGAGACGTTGATGCGAATGCCTTGCGCACCCAAGCGCATGGCCGATTGCATCGCGCGCTTCATGGCGCGACGGAACGCAACGCGGCGCTCAAGCTGTTGAGCAACGCCTTCAGCGACGAGGTTCGCATCCGTTTCCGGCTTGCGGACTTCGACGAGGTTCAGGTGAACCTCAGCGCCCGGCGCCATCTTCGAGAGCTCCTTGCGGAGCTTTTCGATGTCCGCGCCCTTCTTGCCGATCACGACGCCCGGTTTGGCGGTGTGGACGGTGACGCGGCACTTCTTCAGCGGGCGCTCGATGATGATCTTCGAGATGCCGGCCGCCTTCAACTTTTCGCGCACGAACTGACGGATCTTGAGGTCTTCGTGCAGCAGGCGCGCGTAATCCTTCGTGTTGGCGTACCAACGCGAATCCCACGTGCGGTTGACGCCGAGGCGCAGACCGATCGGATTGACTTTCTGACCCATTATGCGGCCTCAGCAGTTTCGGGCTGCTTCGTGGTGTCACGGAGCACGATGGTGAGTTGGGAGAAGTGCTTCTCGATGCGAACGCCGCGACCGCGAGCGCGGGCGTGCATGCGCTTCATCGTGATGTTCTTGCCGACATGCGCTTGCGCAACAACGAGGCCGTCGACGTCGAGGCCGTGATTGTTTTCAGCGTTGTCGATCGCCGACTTCAGGCACTTCAGCACGTCCTTGGAGATGCGCTTTTGCGAGAAGCGGAGTTCGTTCACCGCCTTCTCAGCGCTCAGACCACGGATCGACTGGGCGACCAGATTGAGCTTTTGCGGGCTGATACGAAGCGTGCGCAGAACTGCGCGCGACTCGTTCGAGGCCTGCTTCGGAGGAGCCTTGGGCTTGCTCATCTTACTTCCTCTTGGCCTTCTTATCGGCGCCGTGGCCGAAATAGTTCCGCGTCGGCGCGAATTCGCCGAGCTTGTGGCCGACCATGTCTTCGCTCACGAGCACCGGCGTGAATTGCTTGCCGTTGTGAACTTGGAAGGTGAGGCCGACGAATTGCGGCATGATGGTGGAGCGGCGCGACCAGGTCTTGATGGTCTCGCGACGAGCACTGCCAGCGGCCTTCTCGGCCTTTTGCAGCAGATAACCGTCGACGAACGGGCCTTTCCAAACAGAACGCGGCATCTGGATTAGCTCACTTTCTTCGAGTGACGACGACGGACGATCAGGCGATCCGACGGCTTGGTTTTGCGGGTCTTGGGACCGCGGGTCTTCTTGCCCCACGGCGTAACAGGGTGACGGCCGCCGGAGGTCTTGCCTTCACCGCCGCCGTGCGGGTGATCGACCGGGTTCATGGCGACGCCGCGAACGCTCGGCTTACGGCCAAGCCACTTCGAACGGCCAGCTTTGCCCCAGACTTCGTTCATGTTGTCGGGGTTCGACACAGCGCCGATCGTAGCCATGCAGATGTCCTGCACCATGCGCACTTCGCCCGAGGCCATACGAATCTGAGCGTAGCCAGCGTCACGGCCCACAACTTGAGCGTAGGTGCCGGCCGAACGCGCCATTTGAGCGCCCTTCAACGGCTTCAGCTCGATGTTGTGAATGATCGTGCCGACCGGGATCGCCTTCAGCGGCATCGCGTTGCCCGGCTTCACGTCGACCTTCTCGCCGGCGACGACGGTGTCGCCAACCTTCAAGCGTTGCGGCGCGATGATGTAGGCAAGCTCGCCATCGGCGTACTTGATCAGCGCGATGAACGCGGTGCGGTTCGGATCGTACTCAAGACGCTCGACCGTCGCTTCCACACCCCACTTGCGGCGCTTGAAGTCGATCATGCGGTACGTGCGCTTGTGACCGCCGCCGTGACGGAACGCAGTGACACGACCGACATTGTTACGGCCGCCTGACTTGGTCAGACCTTCAGTCAGCGCCTTAACCGGCTTGCCTTTGTGCAGCTCGCTGCGATCAACGATCACAAGCTGGCGGCGACCCGGCGAGGTCGGGTTGAATGTCTTGAGCGCCATCTCAGAGCCCCGTCGTCACGTCGATGGAATAACCGTCGAGCAGGGTCACGACCGCGTTCTTGTGGTCGCTGCGCTTGCCCGGGACGCCACGGAAAAACTTGGTCTTGCCTTTGCGGACGATGGTGTTCACCGCGCCCACTTTGACGTTGAACAGCTTTTCAACGGCTTCCTTGATGTCTTTCTTCGTCGCGCTGAGCGGCACGCGGAAGACGACCTTATTCTGCTCGGAAAGCAGCGTGGCCTTTTCCGTGATCACCGGCGCGAGAATGGTGTCGTAGTGCTTGTTGAGCGCGCTCATGCCGCAGCTCCCTTAGCTTCGGTTTTCTTGAAGCGCTCGTGGATGGCGTTCACGGCGTCTTGCGTCAGAACCAGTTTGTTGGCGCGCAGGATATCGTAAACGTTCAGACCAGCGTTCGGCAGCACATCCACGTACGGGATGTTGGCCGCGGCGCGGGCGAAGTTTTGATCGACCTCGGCGCCGCCGATGATGAGAACTTTGTCCAGCTTCAGACCGGCGAGCTGCTTCTTCAGCGCGGCCGTCTTCGGCTCCTTCACCGCGATTGTATCGAGCACGACGATATCGCCGGCATTGGCCTTCGCCGACAGCGCGTGACGCAGCGCGAGCGCGCGGAACTTCTTCGTCAGATCGTGCGAGTAATCGCGCGGCAGACGATTGTGGGCGTGACCACCGCCACGGAAGATCGGGGCGTTCTTCGAGCCGTGACGGGCGCCACCCGTGCCCTTTTGCTTATAGAGCTTGGAGTGTGTGACCGACACTTCGCCGCGCGATTGCGTCTTGTGCGTACCGGCGCGGCGCTTGGCGAGCTGGTACTTCACCATGCGCTGCAGGATGTCGCCACGGACTTCCTTGATGCCGAAGATGGCGTCGTCGAGATCGACGGAGCCGGCCTTCTTGGCGTCGAGAGTTTGAACGTCGAGTTTCATGACCGCCTCACTCAGCCGCGGCTTGCGCTTGGCGAACGCCGGCGGGCTTCGGAGCTTCCTTCGGAAGATCAGCCTTCACAGCGTCACGCACTTCAACCCAGCCGCCCTCGGCGCCCGGCACAGAACCACGGACAAACAAAAGCCCGCGATCGGCATCGACGCGGACGATTTGCAGATTTTGAGTCGTAACGCGCTCATCGCCCAGGTGGCCGGCCATCTTCTTGCCTTTGAAGACCTTACCCGGATCCTGGCGCTGGCCCGTCGAGCCGTGCGAACGGTGCGAAACGGAGACACCGTGCGTCGCGCGCAGACCGCCGAAATTCCAGCGCTTCATGGCGCCAGCAAAACCCTTACCGATGCTAATGCCAGCGACATCGACCTTTTGGCCGACGACGAAATGGTCCGCGCTGATTTCAGCACCGACCGGCAAGAGGTTGTCATCGGAAACGCGGAATTCGCGAACGATCGCTTTCGGCTCGACCTTAGCGCGGGCGAACTGGCCGCGCTCGGCTTGCGTCGCGCGCTTGGCTTTCGCCGCACCCGCGCCAAGCACAACGGCGCTGTAGCCGTCAGCCTTCGCTTCACGCGCCGGCGCTTCACGCTTTTCGTTCTTGCGCGACTTCTTCGGCTTCAGCGCAACGGCTTCCCCAGCCGAATTCTTGAACTCTTCGGCGCCGACCGTACGGCGACCGACGACTTGGCAGCCGGCGAGATCGAGCACGGTGACCGGAATGTGCGAATTGTCTTCACCGAAGACACGCATCATGCCGACTTTGCGCGCGATAACGCCAGTGCGAACGGATTGCTCTTGAGCCATCGCTATCAACCCAGCACTTGGATTTGAACGTCAACGCCAGCGGAGAGGTCGAGCTTCATCAGCGCATCGACCGTCTGCGGCGTCGGTTGAACGATATCGAGCACGCGCTTGAACGTGCGGATTTCAAATTGCTCGCGGCTCTTCTTATCGACGTGCGGCGAGCGGTTCACCGTGAACTTCTCAATGCGCGTGGGCAGCGGCACCGGGCCGATGACCGTGGCGCCCGTGCGCTTCGCCGTCGACACGATCTCTTTTGCAGAGAGATCGAGCGTGCGGTGATCGAAGGCTTTCAGCCTGATCCGGATATTTTGCTGCATCATCACCAGAATTCCCGAATGCGCCCAACTTCTCGCCGGACGCAAAACACGACGGCGCGCCTGTTTCGGCCCACCGACGAGAAAAACGCCGCCCGAACCGGACGGCGCTCGCAGACGTGAGGATCGCAAAAAACGCTGCCGAGGCGGGGTTTGGACCCCGCGCATTCCCAATTAGCCATTCCGGCTGTGGGCTGGCGCCGCGAAGCTTGCGAACCGCGTCTAAGCACGAGTGCTTACGGCCGGCTCGAAGGGGGGTGTCCTACAGAGGTGAATCGGGGGCGTCAAGGCGCGTTTTGCGCTTCTGTCACTGCCCCACACGCACATCGCCCGGACCCATGACATCTTTGGTGATCGTGCCGGTAACCGCGCGCGCAGAAACCACGCCAACGCCTGCAATATCAGCATTAATGTCGCCAACAGTATTGGCCACGTCGAGATCGCCCGCGCCGACCATGGAGACGTTCAAGGTCTGCACGGGTGCGGCGATATTCACATCGCCAGCGCCCGCCATATCGACCTCCGCAACCGTGATGGCGCCACCCTGGATGGTGATGTTTCCGGCCCCGGCAGAATCAGCGTTCAGCGAGCCCGTGAGCGAGGCGACGGTGACGTCCCCAGCGCCCGCGATATCGATCTGGGCGTACTCCCCGATGGCGCCGACGGTGACATCGCCCGCACCCGCCATGTCGAGGTTGAGCGTCCGCGCGGCGCCAGTGGTTACCGCCCCCGAGCCCGCCAGGTCGAGCTCAAGCTCGCCCGAGACATCAGCAATGTTGGCCGAGCCGCAGCCCATAAGGTCGAAATTGACGCTTTCCGCTGCAGCAATCTCGGTCGTGCCAGCGCCGCCACGCTCCATAACGAGCGCGCGCGGGGTGCGGATGTTGATGATCGGCAGGTTATCGGGGGTGATCGGGTCGTAACCGCGAAGCTCGGCGGCGCCGTCTTCGCGGCAATTACTGATGCGGCCGCGCAGATGGCCGTTAATGGTGACCTGGTCGCCGTTCACTTCGACCGTCGGCATCGGCACACCGCCGGGGTTCGTGATCTCAATCTGGAAATCCGCGCGGTCCTCTGGGGTTACCACGACGCGGGCCAGTGTGTGACGAAGGCGCAGGGAAGAGCCCACGAACACTTCGGGCTCCAGGCGTCCGGCCTCAGTCGAGGCGATTTCGGCCGTGCCGCCCTCGTCGGTCTCGATGTGGATGCCCCAATCGTTGGCGCCGACCAGCGCTTTGATACCGAAAAACACCGCGATCACGATCGCGACGACGAATACGAAACGCTCCATAAGCCTCTCCCTCGCGCTCTCGCGCGTGCGTCCTATGTCATGAAAGATGCGCCTAGCTGGCGCGTCGGATGCACGCCGGCGACACTATCGTCCCGCTTAGTTTGCAGCTAGCCGACGGGCCCGGAGCCGCGCTTCGATGTCTCGATTGAAGTCGGCCAGCACCTGACGCTGCACATTGAGCGGGTCTTGCGCCGCGGGCGTCGGCGTCGAGGTCAAAGCCTCAATACGGGCGCTCGCAGGCGCGGACTTGGATTTGTCCAACGTATCGGCCCAGACGCTGGGCGAACTGAGACAAAGCGCCAAAGCGGCGGTCATGATCAAACGCATGATGCATTCTCCGATCCAACCCGCACTTCAAAGATGCCGCGGCAAAGCCGCTTAGATGCGGCCCAAAAGCAAAAGGGCCGCTCCGAGGAGCGGCCCTTCCGTATTTCCCATGCGGGGAAAGATTACTCGGTGATCTTGGCCACAACGCCCGAACCGACCGTACGGCCGCCTTCGCGGATAGCGAAGCGGAGGCCTTGGTCCATGGCGATCGGGGTGATCAGCTCAACCGTGATCTTCACGTTATCGCCCGGCATGACCATTTCGACGCCGCTCGGCAGCTGAACGATGCCGGTCACGTCGGTGGTGCGGAAATAGAATTGCGGACGATAGTTCGTGAAGAACGGCGTGTGACGGCCGCCTTCTTCCTTCGTCAGCACGTAGATTTCCGCTTCGAACTTCTTGTGCGGCGTGATCGAGCCCGGCTTGGCCAGAACCTGGCCGCGTTCAACGCCTTCACGGTCGATACCGCGCAGCAGCGCGCCGATGTTGTCGCCGGCTTGGCCCTGGTCGAGCAGCTTGCGGAACATTTCGACGCCCGTGCAGGTCGACTTCACGGTCGGGCGAATGCCGATGATCTCGATTTCATCGCCAACCTTCACAATGCCCTTTTCGACGCGGCCGGTGACGACCGTACCACGGCCCGAGATCGAGAACACGTCTTCGACCGGCATCAGGAACGGCTGGTCAACCGGACGCTCCGGCTGCGGGATGTAGGTATCGACAGCCGTCATGAGGTTCATGATGGCGTCTTCGCCGATCGCGGGATCGCGGCCTTCGACCGCAGCCAGGGCCGAGCCCTTCACGATCGGAATGTCGTCGCCAGGGAAGTCGTATGACGAGAGAAGTTCGCGGACTTCCATTTCGACGAGGTCGAGGAGTTCGGCGTCGTCGACCATGTCGACCTTGTTCATGAACACCACGAGGGCCGGCACGCCGACCTGACGGGCGAGCAGGATGTGCTCGCGCGTTTGCGGCATCGGGCCGTCAGCGGCGGACACGACGAGGATCGCGCCGTCCATCTGGGCGGCGCCCGTGATCATGTTTTTCACGTAGTCGGCGTGGCCGGGGCAATCGACGTGCGCATAGTGACGGTCAGCCGTCTCGTATTCGACGTGTGCGGTGTTGATGGTGATTCCGCGGGCCTTTTCTTCCGGCGCGGCGTCGATGTCGGCATACGCCATAGCCTTGGCGCCGCCCTTCTTGGCCAGAACCATCGTGATGGCGGCCGTCAGCGTCGTCTTGCCGTGATCGACGTGGCCAATCGTACCGATGTTGCAGTGCGGCTTGTTCCGCTCAAACTTTTCCTTGGCCATTGTAAGGTCCTGTCTCTCCGGCGTGCAAAATGCTGATGGGCGCTAAGGCCCAGCCAAAGCGCGCGCGTAAGGTGCGCGTCTTTAGCCGCATCAACACGGGCGTCAAGCCCTCTAACGCCTTGGCGCGCCGTTCTAACGCGGTTATTGCTGCACCCGCGATGGTCGTCCCACACGGGACGCTAAGAGGGAACGTGGTGCCGGGGTTCGCCCCCAATCCACGGCTGTGCCCGCAACTGTAAGCGGTGAGCGCTTCGCCTCACGCCACTGGCCCCGAAACGGCTGGGAAGGCGGCGAAGCCGCAATGACCCGCGAGCCAGGAGACCTGCCGCCGCACGTCGCTCGTTCGCCCGGCCGGGATCAGCCGTCGAACCGGAAGTCTCCGCAGCAGCGACGCGGGCGGCCCCGCGCTTAAACCGGCGCCCCGCTTGTCGCTGTTCGACGCGCCCTTGGGGACGAGGCGTGTCTGCAAAAAGGGGACGCTCCTATGCGCCTTTATTCTACCCGCGCTGCCCTGTTGGCGGCCGTTTCTCTCACCACCCTGCCCGCGTACGCGCAGGATTCGAACGACGTGATCGTCGTCACCGGCGCGCCAGCGCCGATCACGATCGAAAGTCTCCCGGCAGCAATCACGGTGATCGACGCCGACGAAGCCCGCGCACGCGGCGACATCGCACTCGACCAAGCGCTGGCCAGCGTGCCTGGCGTCCAAGCCCCGCGCACTGGCCCGATTGGTCAACAAACCTCAATCTTCAGCGGCGGCTTTGAATCGAACCACACGCTTGTGTTGTTCGATGGCGTTCGCATCGACGATCCGTCTACCCCGGAAAGCATCTTCGACGCCGGCCAAGACACGTTGGCCGACGCCAGCCGCATCGAGGTCGTGCAGGGCCCCCTCTCGGCACTCTACGGCTCCGGCGCGCTCGGCGGCGTCGTCAACATACTGCCGCGCCGCGGCGGCGAGGGCGCGCTCAACCCGCGCTTGGAAGTCGCAACCGGCTCGTTCGAGACCCTTCTCGCGAACGCGGCCGCTGACGGCGCA
Source organism: Vitreimonas flagellata (assembly GCF_004634425.1). Classification (NCBI taxonomy): domain Bacteria; kingdom Pseudomonadati; phylum Pseudomonadota; class Alphaproteobacteria; order Hyphomonadales; family Hyphomonadaceae; genus Vitreimonas; species Vitreimonas flagellata. Next base: position 669,584 of record NZ_SBJL01000001.1, read on the forward strand.
CTCGGCAATTTTCGCTACGCTGTGACTGCTGAGGGCTATGCAAGCGACGGCTACGACATCGTGCCTGAGCGCATGTCGGTTCACACCGGCGAAGGAGACGGCGCATCCATCACCACGCTCACCGGCGTGTTCGACTACGCGCTCACCGACACGCTTGGTGTTGATTTGCTGCTGCGCCAACGCAAAGCGGACGTCGACTTCGATCCAGGCTTCTTCGGCGACATTGGCGAAAACCCAGAAGCGGAGATCGCCAGCGACACCGCACTCTGGCGCCTTGGCGCCACTTGGGCGCTGAGCGATGCGCTTTCGCTGCGTCTGAGCGGCGGCGCGCTGGAAACGGATCGCGTCATCACCGATGCCGGCGTCTCGGGCGACGAATATCATGGAGATCGCGATTTCGCCGACTTCACTGCGACCTGGTCGATCGCGCCGGATTGGACGCTATTGCTCGGCGCGCAAACGGAAGACGAGACGATTGACGCCGTGAATTTCGGCTCATCGGTTGTCGGCGAGCAAGAGCACTGGGGCGCTTATGTAGCAGCACAGGGTGCGCTTGGTCCGCTGGCCATCACCGGTGCTGTGCGCCAGGATGATTTTGATGGCTTCGGCCAAGAGGCGACATGGCGCGCCGGCGTTGCATATCCTTTCGCCGATATCGGTCGGGTCTATGCGTCGTACGGCACGTCGTATCGCGCGCCCTCGCTCTTCGAACGCTTCGTGCCGTTCTACGGCAATGCCGCGCTCGATCCGGAAAGCGCGGAAACATGGGAAGTGGGCGGCGACGCGCATTTTGCTTTGTTTGGACGGGGCGATGGCCTCGAACTCGGCGCACTCTATCGCGCCAGTGAGATCGAAGATCTCATCGGTTTTGTCGGCTTCGCCTATGGCAACATTGATGAAGCGGAAATCGAATACGCCGAAGCGCGCATTGCCGTGCGGCCCACCGATTGGCTGACGGCGCGCGTGATCTACGCCAACACGGACGCGGTGAACGCAAACACGGATGTCGCACTGCAGCGTCGCCCGGAAGAGGCTTGGAGCGCAGAACTCGCCGCCGAACACGGCGCCCTCAGCGGCCAAATCTCGTGGCGCCAAGTCGGCTCACGTCTCGACACCGTCTATAATGATCTCGGCTTCTGGTCGGGCGTAGCGGAAGTAGAAGCGTACGACATTCTGCGCGCTTCAGCGGCGTGGGCTGTGGGCGACGACGTGAAACTCTACGTCGCGGCCGACAATGTGCTCGATGAAACCTACGAGCCCGTCAACGGCTTCGCCGGCGCGCCGGCAAGCGTGTTCGTCGGCATTCGCGTGACGCCGTAAACTGCATGGGAGCCGCTTTCGAGCGGCTCCCTATTGCGCGGGAAGGGCGGGATAGAGCTCCATATCTTCGCCGCGCACTTCGCGTGCTTCGGTGTCGTAGCACACTGACCGCATCTGGCCGTTTTCGCGCCCGTCGGTTGGGTCGCCAGCGAACCATTGCCGGCTCATCGACACGGCGCCGTCACCGGGCGAGCCAATGGCGCCCCAGGTATCGTTCACACGCGTTTGAATGGACTGCGACCGCGCCCAACTCGGCCACGCATCGGCGATGTGGCGGAAGCGCACTTGCAGCGTGCCACACGGATAATTACCGAACTGCGTTTCAAGAATTTCAACCACCCGCCGCTCGGACGGCATACAAAAAGACATGCGTCCGCTTGCAGGTGAACCAACTAAGCGATCGTCGCCTAATCTAGTCAGGCGATATTCAATCACACCCGGGCCGATATCCGATTGCTCGCGCGCCACGAGCACGCCCATGTCCACAAATTCGGCGAGGCGCGCACGCGTGCGCGCCGTGACCTCGCCGCCCCAATCGCGCTCCATGAGGTCGAAGCGCACGATGAAGACACGGCGCCGTTCCGCCGGATCGAGCCAGACGCTCGGCCACGGGAAGCACATCGTCTCGCGATCGAGCTGCGCTTGAACCGCCGCAAAAATTTCGGCTTGCGAAATCTCCGGCTCTACACGCTGCACCACCATCTCGCGCGCGCCGTTGCTGATTTCGCGCGGCATCCGCGCAGTACTGGATTGCGACCACGCGGTCGCGGCGGCGCACAAGAACACCGCCAGCGCGACTGCGCCGACCCAAATGCGAGGCATCGCTCTCGATAGCGGCATCACCGCCTCCCCCGACCCTCAGCTCCCCCGCCACACTTATTCGTGATCGGGGCCATGACCGCAATGTCAGGATGAAACTTTTGTGGTCGCGATTTGTAGGCGCCCGCGATTTAGTCAGCGTAGCGTCTGCGACGTTTGGCGGTTGGGTTGGAGCGGGTAGAGGGAATCGAACCCTCGTCTTTAGCTTGGAAGGCTACGGCTCTACCATTGAGCTATACCCGCGCGGCTCCGCAGATAGCGGCTTCGCGGCGTCTGCGCCAGCGTCAGAAAGTCCGTATTTGCGCGCTTGAACAGCAGAGCCATGCCCGCTAGAAGCCGCGCTCCGGCTGGAAGGGTGGCCGAGTGGTTAATGGCAGCAGACTGTAAATCTGCCCGCGCGAGCGTACGCTGGTTCGAATCCAGCCCCTTCCACCATCCTACGCTCGCGAACCGCGCGTAGGATGCTCTCCGTAGCCTCGGCGAAGGAGCATCACGTTTCCCACTCGCGAGCTTCGGATGGCTGACGCCCTGACCGCGTCTTGAAAGTATCGGCTCGTGAACAAGCGTCCTCCATCATCTCAACGTCCCGCCCACGGCATTCCCGAAGACAAGCTCCCGCGCCGGCAGTTCGAGGAGGAGTTTGGCGGCCCGTCTTGGGTGTGGGGCGTACACGCCTCGCTCGCGGCGATAGCGAACCCAGCGCGCCGGATTGAGCGTATCGTCGCCACCAAGAACGCTGCTTCCCGCCTCCCCGAGAACGTCAGGCCGCAGATCCTTGAGCCCGACGCGATCGAGGGAATGTTGCCGCCAGGCGCCGTGCACCAGGGCTTGGCGGTGCGCGCCCATCCGCTCGAGCCAGTGTCGCTGGAAGCGGCGGCCGGGCCACCTGACGGTCGCAGTGTGCTGGTGCTCGACGGCGTCACCGACCCTCAGAACGTAGGCGCGACTTTCCGTTCCGCCGTCGCCTTCGGCGCGCGCGCAATCGTGCTCCAAGATCGTAAGTCACCGCCGCTGACGGGCGTGCTCGCCAAGGCCGCCGCCGGCGCCATAGAGCTTGTGCCGCACGTGCGCGCCGTGAATCTCGGCCGTGCGATCGAAACGCTGCGGTCGCTTGGTTACGTCACAGTGGCGCTGGAAGGCGAAGCGGAACTCAGCCTGGAAGAGGCGCTGAACGACAAGCGTCCCGTGGCCCTCGTGCTCGGTGCAGAGGGCAAAGGCTTGCGCCCAGGCGTTGCGGAAGCGTGCGAAAAGCGCGCGCGCATTCCGATCGCGCCGGTCATGGAAAGCTTGAACGTGTCCGCAGCGGCTGCAGTCGCCCTATACGAAGCGCGCCGCGGCCGCGCTTAGTGCCCGCCGCCACCGCCGCGAAAGATCATGCGCTTCACGAAGAAGAAGACGCCGATAATAATCAAATAGCCGAGCAATAGAACGAGCACGCGCGTCCAGAACGTCTCGCTCGTGATATCTGGCAACACCACCGCGCCGCCATTGCCGGCCAGCACCGGCGCCAATTGCTCAATCGCGATGTGCACGATCACCGCGACAAGCGAGATCGGAAACCATTGCTTCCAAGAGCCCAAAAACAGCGTCGCAGCGAGCGCTATCAGCAGGCCCTTCGGGTTGTTGATGTTCGCGAAGCCCTCGCGCAGATACGCGACGGCCTGATCCACAAGTTCCATGCGACGCCCCCTGCTCGGCCATCCCCATCGGCCGGTTCGCAATTGGTAAAAGGGAAAGTCCGGGTCGTCCAGACGGGCCTTAGGGCCGACGTGACCGAATCCAACCTGTAATCGAGTGCCGCGCGCCGCGCGCAAACGGCGCCACCACACTGACAGCATGCGGCTGCGGGACTTTGAGGATATTCAAAGCGTTCCAGCGCGGGGTGTAAGCCTCGGCCACGTGCCCGTCGTCGGTCAAAAACATGAGCAGGCCGCCCCAATCGGCTATCCATTGCGGTGTCAGGTTGAGCACGTAGGCAAACAGGCGATCTTTGCCCTCGGCGTGATCATCGTGCTGCGTGAGGAAGTGGCCGGGCCGGTAGCGTGTCGCTTGCGCGTCCACATAAGCACAGCGCTCGTCGCCCGTGAGCTTGCGCAGAAATTGCAGGCCGGCCTCCGAATTGAGCCAGCGGTACAAATCCGCCATCTGCCCGTTCACATAGCGGCCGGCATCGACCTCATCGCTCACGCGGAAAGAGTCGAAGAGATACTGAAACTCGTTCGCCGCCTGCGTATGGATCAGGCCCAGCAATTGGTGTCGCTTGCTGACGTCCAGTGCGGCGACATCCGTGCTCTTTAGATCGTAGCCGCCCTGTTTGCCTTGAAACACGAGCCGCCAATCAAGCGTCTCGCTTTCTTGCAACAGCGCCTGCGCCGCCAAGGGCTGCAGCACGCCGGGCAAGTGCAAGCGCCCCGTCTTGGTGAGCACGCCACGCGCCTGCGTCAGCATGCGCTCGTCCAGCAAGTCGTTGGCGATCATAGCTGAGGCCGTAACGCTCAAGCCCCGCCCCCGAAGCGTTCGGCCCACGCGGCGACATCTTCGTCTTCAATCTTCTTGAAGAGCACGTCCGGCGGGGTGAATTGCAGTCCACGCGGCAGTGCGTCCCAGACGCCGCGATCTTCTGGCGTCGGCCACATGCGGGTCTTCTCCGGCACGCCAATCGCGTCGAGAACGACCTTTGCAGCGTCCGGAATGAACGGCTGCGCGAGGATGGCGAAGAGCGCGCAGGCGTTGAGGCCTGTCCGGACGCCGACGGCTGCCTTCTCGGGATCGGTTTTGAACGCCGTCCAAGGCGCCGACACTTGCAGATACTCATTGCCCGCTACCCAGATGGCGCGGAGTTCGGCGGCGGCTTTGCGGAATTCCATTTGATCGTGGAATTGCGTCAGCGCAGCCAAACGCTCGGCGAATTCGTTGGCGAGTTTTTCCTCGTGCTCGCCCCATGCGCCGCCGTCCGGCACCTTCGAGTCAAACTTCGACGCCGCGAACCGCGTGATGCGGTTCACGAAATTGCCGAACACGTTGGCGAGGTCAGCGTTGATGGTTTGCTGGAATTGCTCGAGCGTGAACGCTGCGTCCGCGCTCTCGGGCGCATTCGCCATCAAATACCAGCGCCAATAATCGCTCGGCAGCAGCTCCAACGCTTGATCCATGAAGATGCCGCGCTTCTCGGACGTCGAGAATTTGCCGCCGTACCACGTGACCCAATTGAACGCCTTCAAGCGATCAACCAGCTTCCAAGGCTCGCCTGAGCCCATGATCGTCACGGGGAAACTCACGGTGTGGAAGGCGACGTTATCCTTGCCCATGAATTCGACATAGGTGACGTCGTGCGCGCCTTTATCAATGCGCCACCAGCGCTCCCAATCAGCGCCGCCATTGGCCTGTGACCACTCAACGCTCGCGCCCATATATTGGATCGGCGCATCGAACCAGACGTAGAACACCTTGTTCTCAAAGCCGGGACGGATCTTGCCGTCCTTCATCACTTTGATGCCCCACGAGAGGTCGCGCGTAATCGAACGGTCGATCAACCCTTCATCGAGCCATTTGTACGCAATCGAGCGCGCCAGCGACGGCCATTCGGTCGACTGATCGACCCAGGCGCGGACGCGGTCCTGCATCAAAGGCTGCTTCAAAAAGAGATGCGCCGTGTCCCGCGCTTCAAGATTAGAGGAGCCCGAAATCTTCGAACGCGGGTTCTTCAATTCGGTCGGATCGAGCAGCGTGCCGCAATTGTCGCATTGGTCGCCACGTGCGCGTTCGAAGCCGCAATTCGGGCAGGCGCCTTCAACGTAGCGATCCGGCAGGAAGCGCTTGTCGTCGATCGAATAGATTTGCTTGGTGACGCGCTCTTCAATCAGCCCGTTCTTCTCCAGCACTTCGGCGAAATGCTGCGTGAGCTGATGGTTCGGCGGATTGGACGAGCGGCCGAAATGGTCGAACGAGAGCCGGAAGCCCTCGCACGCGGCCTTCTGCACTTCGTATTGCGCGTCACAATAAGTGCGCACGTCCTGGCCGGCTTCGGCCGCGGCAAGCTCTGCCGGCGTGCCGTGTTCGTCGGTCGCGCAAATGAACAGAACTTCGTGTCCCTGGAGACGACGGAAACGCGCATGAATGTCCGCCGGCAACATCGAGCCGGCGAGGTTGCCCAAGTGCTTGATGCCGTTGATGTAAGGAAGCGCGGACGTGATCAGATAGCGAGCCATGATGCTCGCTACCTAGGCCCCGCCCCTCTCACACGCAAGCGCGGGCCTGATCAGGCGATCGCGGCCGGGTTGGCTTTGATGCGTGCGTAGGCTTGCGCCATCTTAGTGTCGTACTGGTTCGCCGCGTAGCCGGGGCCGTTGTAGCGGCTGGCAAAGCCCGTCCAGTCCTTGCGCTGCAGCTCGTCGGCCAAGCTATTGGCGCGGATGAAGCCTTCAAACGCTTCAAGCTGATCCCGTTCCGAGCGAGCCAGTTTCGACACGTATTCGTGCGCGTTCGGCATCGAGAGGTTCGGGTAATTCTGGCCGAGCACTTGGAAGCGGCCGTAACTGGCGCTCGCGAGCGCGGCTTCGGCGTCGAGCGCATAAGCTTCAGTAAGCTGCGCCCAGCGCTCGGCCTGCGTGCGCGGATACCCCCCCGGCGTGCGGTTCGAAACCGTCGGGTGCGAAGCGTCGAACCGCGAGTTGGTTTTGCGCGAGAAGAGGTGGCGCTCAAACAAGATCACCGGGCGGCCATCCTGACCGAAGCCACCGAGCGGCCCCGACTCCACTTCCGCCACAGCAGCCACGGCTTCCCACTCGCAATTCAAGCGCGCGGCCACCGCTTCAAAGTCCGCACGCCGCAATGGCGACGCATCCTGCACGCGCAGCGTCTCAAGATAGCTCGCCGCGGGCGGCGGTGGTGGTGGCGGAGGTGGCGGCGCAACGGGCGGAGGCGCCGGTGGCGCGACCGGCGGCGATGCGGGCGGAGCAACCGGCGGCCGCGGTGGCGCAACGGGCGGCGGCGGTGGCGGCGACGATGTGTCTTTCGTACCGCCGCCTCGGCGGCCGAAGATCAAGCGAAATAGCGCTTCAAAGATATTCATCGCCGGCCCCTACCCTCGCTTACGACGTCGCCTTCAAGCGCTCATACGCTTCACGCATCAATCGCCCGTACCGCTCGACTTGGCCGGAGCCATTGTAACCGGCGGCGAAGCCTTCCCAATCCTTGCGCACGAGTTCGTCCGCGAGATTATTCGCGCGCACGAAATTCGCGAACGCTTTGAGCTGCTGCGCTTGGCTGCGGCACATATCGGTGACGAAGGATTTCGGATCCGGGAAGCCGCAGGCGTTGTGATTGAAGCCCATGATTTGGAAGAGACCATAGCTGGCCGACGCGATCGCTTCTTGCGGATTGAGCGCATAGGCCTCGCGCAATTGCGCCCAGCGACCGTCCTGCGTGCGCGGATATTTCGTGGCATCCCACGAACGATACGAAATCGTCGGATGGCTCGCGTCGTATTGACGATTGGTGCGACGCGAGAAGATGTGCGGCTCGTACAAAATGATCGGCTTGCCGTTGGCGGCGAACGCGCCCGCGGAGCCGCTTTCGACCTGCACCACAGCTTGGATCGCTTCGACTTCACAGCCGAGCATCGCGGCGACTTCTTCGAAATTCGCGCGCGTCAACCCATCACGCGTGCCCGCGACCAAGCTGTCGATGTAACCGTCACTGGTGGCGGGCGGCGCGAGCGTCGCGTATGCGCGCGCGAGTGCGGAGGAGTATTGGCCTGCGCCATTCTCGCCTTCATAGGCTCGCGCGAACGTATCCCAATCGCGGCGTTGCAATTCGTCCGCGAGGCCCTTGCGCGAGATATACGCTTCGAACGCCGCGAGCTGGCGCGCTTCCGATTGCGCCATGTCGCGCACGAATGCGAACACATCGGAATAACCGGCGTCCGCATAATAGCGGCCGGGCAATTGGAACGCGCCCCACGAGGCCGCGCCAAGTGCGGCTTCCGGATCGAGGCCATAAGCTTCAGTCAGCTTCATCCAGCGCGACGCTTGATTGCCGCCAAGATACGCGCGGTTCGATGCTTGCGAGACGCCGGGGTTCGACGCATCGAAGCGACCTGCGGTCGCTTGGCTGAACCAGAACGGCTCAAACGAGAGCAACGGCCTGCCATCGGCGAAGCCCGGACCCGCGCTCTCAACTTTGATCACGGCCTTCAGCACATTAGCTTCGACGCCGAGACGCTGCGCGGACGCTGCAATCTCCGCATCGGTGAGACGCGCCGCATTCGTCGCGCGCAGAGCGTCGAGCGAGAAGCCAACCGACGGATCGAGCACGGGCGGCGGCGAGGTGTTGACTGGGGGCGACGGTGGTGCGGGTGGCGTCGGCGGCAACGGCGCCGCCGGCGGCGGCAGCGGGGCCATTGGCGGCGGTGGCGGCGCGGCAGGCGGAGATGCAGGCGGAGATGCGGGCGGAGCCGCCGGCGGCGGCGTGGCCGGCGGACGCGGCGGGGTCGCCGGTGGGCGCGCGGGCGGCGGCGAGGTCGGCCGCGAGCCGCGTGAACCGAAAATCGCGCGGAACACAGAATCCCAGAAGCTCATGTTATTTCCCCACTTTTCTGTGTTCGCCGCGTCCTGCGCGGATGTCCCCTGAGGCGCGAGCCCCGAACCCGGCCTTAACCATATCCGACACAAGCCGCAAAGGGGAGTTTGCCGGGACGATTTTCCTTTCCGACGAAATGCGGACCAGGACTTCCGTCACAGACACGACGCTGGCAAAAGGTCGCCCGCGCCGCCTTAGCTCAGCTGGTAGAGCACCTGATTTGTAATCAGGGGGTCACAGGTTCGAGTCCTGTAGGCGGCACGTTTCCCCTCCGCACGCGGCGCTAGGCCGCGCGAATTCAAGATTGCCGGCGGGACCGGCGCGCACGACATTCCGCTCGCGTTGAGGAAGGGATTGAACTTATGCGTCGTCTTCTGATTTCCGTCGCTCTGGCCGCGTGCGTCGCCGCGTGCGGGCAACCTGCTTCCCAAACAGCTGCGTCTTCCGAGAGCCCGGCGCCAGCAGCTGCGCCTGCCGCGCCCGCGCCTGACACGGCAGCGCTGCAAGCCGCAATCGCCGCCCTGCCCGCGCCGTACAACGAAGCGACCTACGAAGCCGGCCGGCGCGTGTTTGCGCAATGCCGCTCCTGCCACACGATCGAGGCCGGTGCGCCGAACCGCGTAGGCCCAAACCTGCATGGCGTGTTTGGGCGCGAGATCGGTTCGCTCGAGGGCTTCAATTATTCGCAGGCCGTGCAGGACGCGAACTTCGTCTGGGACGCCGCCCAATTGGACAATTGGTTGGCCAACCCACAGACCTTCCTGCCGGGCAACCGCATGGCGTTCGCCGGCGTGCGCAACGAAACGCAACGCCGCGATCTCATCGCCTATCTCATGGTCGAAAGCGCGACAGCGCCCTGATTATCGCGCTTTGATCACTCGGCGGGGCGGGCGACCGCCTCGTCATGCTCAAACGCTTCGATCTCTTTGGCGGTCGCCTCTGGCGACTTCGTATAGCGCGCCAGCAGATCGTAGAACGCCGGGATCACAAACAGCGTCAGCATGGTCGCGAGCGTGAGGCCGAAGAAGATGACGACGCCAATGGTCATCCGGCTCTCGCCGCCTGCGCCGTGTCCCATAATTAGCGGAATAGCGCCGACCACGGTCGCCACCGACGTCATCAGCACCGGCCGCACGCGCAGATCCGAGGCTTCCACGATGGCGTCGCGGATCGACCTGCCCTCGTCGCGCAATTGGTTGGCGAATTCGACGATCAAGATCCCATTCTTCGCCGCTAGCGCGATCAGGATGATGAGGCCGATCTGGCTGTAAATGTTCAGTGTGAAGTCAAACAGGAAGAGCCCGAATAGACCTCCGGTCAGCGCCAGCGGCACCGAAAGCATGATCACCAGCGGGTGCACGAAGCTCTCGAACTGCGCCGCCAAAACCAAGAACACGATCAGAAGCGCAAAGCCGAACGCAAACACGATCGCGCCCGTCGATTGTTTGAACTGCCGCGCAGCGCCCGTGTAATCGATCGCGATCGGTTGATCGCCGATCTCCTCGCGTGCGATTTGCTCAACCTCGTTCAGGGCGTCACCGATGGCATAATCGCCCGCGATGGACGCGGACACCGTGATCGCAGCCTGGCGGTTCATACGCCGGCGCTCGGCTGTGTCACCCTGCGTGCGCGTCGTCACCAACGTCGATAGGGGCACGAGTTCGCCGGTGCGGTCAGAGCGCACGAACTTGTTGGACAGATCGGCGATGTTCGAGCGTTCGTCGCGCTCGGCCTGCAGATAGACGTAATATTCCTCGCCGCGATCCGTGATCGTGTTCACGCGGCGCGAACCCATGGTCGCTTCGAGCGTGCGGCCAATGGCTTGCACGGAGACGCCAAGCGCCGCCGCACGTTCGCGGTCGATCTCGACCAGCACGCGCGGCGAAGTCGGCTCATAATTCATGCGCGGACGCTGGAAGTTCGGGCTCTCGCGCATGCGGTCAACGATGCGCTGCGCGACCGGCGCGACCTGGGCATAGGTGGAGCCAAGCAGCACAACCGAGGCGCCGTCGGCGCCGCCACCACCGCCACCACCACCGCTAAACGGACTCTGCATCCGGGCGCGAATAGTCGCGCCCGGAATTTGCGCGAGGCGTTGATTGATCTCGGTCTCGATCTCAGCGCCCGTGCGACGCCTATCTTCCCAATTGGCGAGAAAAACGCGCGCGATGCCGCTCGAGAACCGGCTCGTGCCGGCGTCGCCGAATCCTGGCGCAACGACGAGGACGCGCTGCGCCTCGCCTGATTCCACATAGCTCATGAGCACGTCTTCGACCTGGCTCATGACCCGGCTCGTGTACTCGAAGCCCGCGCCCTCAGGCGCCTGCGCGAACACGATCAAATTGCCGCGATCTTCCGAGGGTGTCAGCTCCGAGGAGAGCTGGGTGAAGATGAACCCGCCCAACAGAACGACAACGCCGAACACTGCGAAGACCAGGCCCTTGGCCCGCAGCGCCGCCTCCAAGGAAGCGCGATACGAGGCGCGCAATTTGTCGAGCGCGCCATCGATGATTTTTGTCAGGCGCGTTTCGCTCTTCACGGGCTTGACCAGCTTCGAGCACATCATCGGCGAGAGCGAGAGCGCCGCAAACGCCGAGATCACCACGACGCCGGCGATCGTCACCGCAAGTTCCACGAACAAGCTGCCGACATAGCCGCCAACGAACAGCAACGGCGCAAACACCGCGACGAGCACGGCGGACGTCGCCACGATGGCGAAAAACACCTGCCGCGTGCCGCGCTCGGCCGCCACTAAAGGCGGCTCGCCCAACGTGTCGACACGACGCTGCACGTTTTCCAGCACCACAATCGAGTCATCGACGACGAGGCCGATCGCGAGCACGAGCGCGAGCAAGGTCAGCAAATTGATGGAGAAGCCGAACACCGACATCACCAGAAACGCGCCGATCAAGCACACGGGGATCACGGCTGCCGGAATAAACGCCGCGCGCCATGATCCGAGGAACAGGAAGATGACGAGGACGACGAGCACGGTCGATTCAAGCAAGGCTTGACCCACGCGCTGGATGGCGCGGTCGATGAAGAGCGTGGCGTCGTACGACAGGACAAAGCGCGTCCCCTCAGGAAGCGTGGGCGTAATCCGATCAATTTCCGCTTTCACCTCGCGCCCGACGTCCAACGCGTTGGATTGAGACTGCCGGACGATGCCTAGGCCCACCTGCTCGACACGATTGCCGCGGAAGAGGCTACGCGTTTCTTCCGGCGCGATCTCTACGCGCGCGACATCGCCCAAACGCACCACAGCATCGTCCGTCGCAGAGCGGCTGATGGGCAGGCGCTGGAATTGTTCCGGCGTCTCGAACGCGCGCGCGACGCGGACTTGATAGTCGCGCTCCTGGCTTTGCACGTAGCCGGCCGGCAGTTCGATGTTCTGACTGCGCAACGCACTTTCGACGTCCTGCACGGTCAGGCCGCGCGCGGCGAGCGCGTTGGTATCCAGCCAAATGCGCAAGGAGCGCCGATATGCGCCGCCGATTTGCACGTTGGCGACGCCATTCAAAACGGCAAGGCGATCGACGACGTAGCGATCGGCGTAATCCGTCAATTCGAGGCGATCGAGTGTGGTGGATTCGAGGCTATACCAAATGATTGCATCGGCATCGGCGTCCGCCTTGCGGATCACCGGCTCGTCTACATCGGCAGGCAATTGCCCACGCGCACGGCTCACGGCGTTGCGGACATCATTGGCGGCGTCTTCGATGTCGCGATCGAGAGTAAACTCGATACTGATCCCCGAGCGACCATCACGGCTGATTGCGTTGATCACATCGATACCATCGATGCCGGAGAGCTGATCTTCGATAACGCGCGTGATCTGATTTTCAACGACCTGCGCCGACGCGCCCGGATAGGACGTGCTGACCGAAACCACCGGGCGATCCACGTCCGGCAATTCGCGGAGCGGAAGCGTCGTGAATGCGATCAGGCCAAAGGCGATAATGATCAGCGAAAACACCGTCGCGAGGACCGGACGGCGGACGGAGAGATCGGAGAGCGTCATACGCGCTTACCCGCGCGGCCGGAGTTCGGCGGCGCCCGCTTCGGCAGGGGCATCGCCCGCGACCTGTACTGGCAATCCAGGACGCATGCTCTGCACGCCTTCGGTCACAACGCGATCACCCGCGCCCAAGCCATCCAGCACTTCGGCCATGCCGCCGCTGCGCTGGCCGGTTTGGATGCGCACCAACTCGGCCTGTTGGCCGCCGCCTTCGCGGGCTGAAATGCGATAGACGTACGCGCCGTCTGCTTGATCGAGGATCGCGATCTCCGGGATCGCCAGGGCTTGGCGCGGGTTCGAGCGTACATCGACAGTCATCAGCATGCCGGGGCGCAGCATCTCGTCGCTGTTCGGCAACATGGCGCGCACGCGCACGGTACGTGTCGTCGGATCCACGCGGCTGTCGACCGTATCGATGCGGCCTTGGAAGGTGCGGTCCGGATAAGCACTGGCGCGCGCGACGATCTCGACGCCGGGCGCGATGCTGGAGACGCGCGTCTCGGGCACATCGAAGTCGAGCTTGATTTCGCTGATATCGTCGAGCGTGCCGATCTGGTCGCCGGGCCGCATGTATTGGCCAGGGCTCGCCGTGCGCAAACCGACGACGCCAGAGAACGGCGCGGTGATGGTGCGGTCCGCAATGCGCGAACCACCTGCGTTCACGCGCGCAGCGGCCGCATCGGCCGCGGCACGCACGGTGTCCAGGCGCGCCTGCGAAGCGAAACCGCGATCATAGAGTTCCTGGTAGCGGCGCAGCTCTTCTTGCGCCGCATCGTTGGAGGCGCGCGCCTCAGCAAGATCCGCCGCTTGCTCCACGTTCGACATCTCGACCAGCACCTGGCCGCGCCGCACGCGGTCGCCGCTGTCAAAGCGAATGAGCCGAATCGTATCGGCGACCTTCGGCGTCAGCACGATGCTCTCGCGCGCCTGGGCGGTGCCCAAGACTTGCAGGCCGTCCGTAAAGGTGTGCATCCCAGCGGACGCGACCACCACGGACGGCGCGCCGCCGCCCGGTCCGCCAGGGCCCTTCGCCCCGCCCGGCGCGGACGCGCTGGCCTGCTCGCCAACCGCCGAAAACAAAGATTTGCCCGCCACGACGAGCGTCATCAACGCAAGACCTGCGGCCACCACCGCCGCAAAGCCGTAGCGTTTGAAAAACCCCAACATGTAGCGGACCCTACAAGGCAATCTTTGAAGAAATGTGTCTGGGACTACGAACGACCTGCAAAATGCGATCAATTCCCAGGACGGCCCCATAATCCTATCACAAGGGCGGGTTCTTGTGCGCCGTCATCGATGCGCGCGTGCAGCCCAATCTGCAGCCCCCGCCCGCTTTCCCCGAAGCGCACCAGCGTAAATTGCGCCTTTAGGGCTCTCATCGCCGTTGCGCGGCGCGTCGAGGAACACTTGCCCGATGAGGCGCCAATCATCGTTTGGCCGGTAACCCGCGGTGAGGTCCAGCCGCTCGCCCTCGCAGCCGCCGTCCAGCGCCCGCGTCGCCAGTTCAAAATTCGAACGCCCCTTCGCAGGGCAGTGAGCCGCCCGCGAGCAGACGAACCTCCGCGCCACCCTCACCACACGCGTCCAGGCCAGGGTGCGAAATCCAGAGCGCGCCGCCTTGGAGAGCGACGGCCGTATTATCGCCGCGGTGGAGCGTTTGCTTGAAGCCGAGCATCGCTTCGCCACGCCAGCCGTCGTCAGTGTCAAAGTTCTGCTCAAACCAGGGCGCGGCGACGAACGAATTGTTCTCGCCGACCGGCAATTCCCAATAGGCGGACGTCTCGTAAAACGTGACCTCGTCGCGTTCGCCAACGACATTGGTCCAAATCTCTTGCCCGCCTTCGGGCGCGATCCACGCGCCCGCCGCAGCGGGCGCCGGCGCGAAGGCGGCGAGAACGCTTAGGTATCGTAACCAGGCAATGCGCGGTCCAGTTTCCGCAGCAGGCCGGGCCAAGCGAGCCCTGACACCATGCCCAGGCCTTTGCTCTGACCGCGGGTTTCTTCCTGCGCCGCATCCGGCGCGATCAGAACATTGTCGCGCCCCGCGCTCAGCGCGTTTACCTGCTGTGCGCATGCCCGCTCCAGGAAGAAGATGCCAATGAAAGCATCCGCCGCGTTCACGCCAACGGAGAGCGTGCCGTGATTGCGCAGCAGCATGAGTTTCTTGTCGCCGATGTCGGCCACCAAACGCTCGCGTTCATCAAGGTTGAGCGCGACGCCCTCGTAGCCGTGGTACGCAAGGTTCGGCAGCACCAGGAGCGAATTCTGTGTGAGCGGCAGAAGGCCATCCTTCTGCGCCGAGACACCAACGCCCGCATCCGTGTGCAGATGGATCACGCACAACGCATCTTCGCGCGCGGCATGGATCGCCGAGTGGATCGTGAAGCCGGCCGGATTGATGTAGTACGGCGTCGGCGCGACGATATTGCCGTCGAGATCGACCTTCACCAACGATGACGCGGTGATCTCTTCAAAGAACATCCCGTATGGATTGATCAGGAAGTGGTGCTCGGGCCCCGGCACGCGCATCGAGATATGCGTAAAAATCATATCGTCCCAGCCGTGCAGCGCGACGAGCCGATAGAGCGCGGCCAGATCGACCCGCGCCTGCCATTCTTCAGCGCTCACCCTGCCCTTAAGTGACGTACCAGCGTCGTCGGCCATGTGTTCCTCCTAATTCCCCGCTAGCCTAGACCCAGCTTTTCGCACGCTCAACCTGCACGATCGTCTTCGGCTAACCATATTGCGCCAGAGACGAACGCCGCCGTGCTGAGTAGGATCAAGTCGGAATGAAGCTCGCTTTCACCGCCAGCGCCCGTCCAGAAGCGCAAGAGGCCCTCCGCCGGCTCCGCCACACCTATGGCGAGAGCGGCGAAGCCGAGGCCGATGTCATCGTGGCGCTGGGCGGCGACGGCCACATGTTGGACGCGCTGCGCAAGCGTCTCAAAGACAAGAAACCCGTGTACGGCATGAACCGCGGCACGGTCGGCTTCCTCATGAACGAATATGCTGAGGACGGTCTGGTCGAGCGGCTGGAGAAAGCCTCACCGATCCGCATCCGGCCGCTGATCGCGCGCAGCGAAACGACGGACGGGCAAGTCGTCGAACGCGCTTTCAACGAAGTCTCGCTGCTGCGCCAATCGGCGCAATCGGCGTGGCTCAAAATCATCGTCGATGGCGCCGTGCGCATGCCCGAGCTCTCCTGCGACGGCATCATGGTGGCCACGCCTGCAGGCTCGACCGCCTACAATTACTCCGCCCACGGCCCGATCCTGCCGATCAATGCGCGCCTGCTGGCGCTGACCCCGATCAGCGCCTTCCGTCCTCGCCGCTGGCGCGGCGCGCTTCTGCCCCACTCGGCGCAGGTTCGGATCGAAGTGATCGATCCCGAGCGCCGTCCGGTCAGCTGCTCGGCCGACAATCTGGAAACCCGCAATGTCAGCGCCGTCGACATCCGCGAGGATTCCAGCACCTCGCTGACGCTTTTGTTCGACCAGGGCCATGCGCTGGACGAACGTATCCTGCGCGAACAATTCAACGTCTGACGGCCGTCTCGGCAGCGTCGTCAACGCTCTGTTCACCACCGCGCATGAAGCTCTCCGCGCTATGAGCAAACCGGCCGAGTTCATCGATCCGCGCACCAAGGGCCTCCGCGGCCTGACGCTTCGCCAGCCCGTGTTCAGCCCCGAAGCGGTTGAGCGCGCCGACAGCGCGCTGAAAGAGCTGAGCGGTTCGATGCAAGAATGGCTCGACGCCGATATCGAGCGCCTGAGCGCCGCGCGCCAAGAAGCCGAGGCGGCGAAATGGAGCTTTGCGGCGCTCGCGAAACTCGCCGGCGTCGCACACGAGCTCAAAGGCATGGGTACGACCTACGGCTATCCGTTGGTCACCCAGATCGGCGCCTCAATGTGCCGTCTGATCGAAACCGAAAGCGGCAAAGCGCTCGCACAACATGACCCAACGTTGGTGATCGCGCACGTGGATGCGTTGAAGGCCGCCGTCCGCGACCAGGTGAAGGACGACCAGCACCCCGTCGGCCGCGCGCTTCTACGCGCGCTGGAAGCGCAAGTCGAACGCCTGGGCGTGGCGCCGCGCTAAACGCGCTTACACTTGCGTCAGCGCGTCCTTGCCGACGACGGTGATCCATTCGCGCACGCGCCAAGCCGTGACCACGCCCTGGGTGACGTAGGGATCGGTCTTCGCGAACTCTTCGGCGACGGCCGACGTTTCTGATTTGAACAGCAATAGTCCAAACGGCGGCTCATCGCTCGGCACTGCGCCGCCGAGTTGCAGCTCATCGCGCGCCGCCGACGCGCGCGCCTTTTCCAAATGCACCGCCCGATGCGCGGCGCGCTTTTCCAGATAGTCCGGCGCGTAGGTGTAGATGAGCAGGAAGTGTTTCATCACTCCGCCGCCACCGGCGTGCGCACTTGATGGATACCCTTGGCGGCGCGATAGCGATCGATGCGCTGTTCGATTTCACTGCGGAAGCATCGGATGAGGCCTTGGATCGGCCATGCGGCGGCGTCGCCCAAAGCACAGATCGTGTGGCCCTCGACCTGGCCGGCCACGTCGAGCAGCAGATCGATCTCACTGTGATCGGCTTCGCCCTTGGCCATGCGCTCCAGCACGCGCCACATCCAGCCGGTGCCTTCACGGCACGGCGTGCACTGGCCGCAGCTTTCGTGCTTGTAGAAATAAGCGATGCGCGCGATCGCACGGATCATGTCGGTCGATTGATCCATCACGATCACAGCCGCAGTGCCGAGGCCCGAACGATGCGGCGCGGCTGAGAGCGAGTCGAAATCCATCAGCATGGTCTCGCACTCTTCTGCCTTCAGCATCCGCACCGACGAGCCGCCAGGGATCACCGCTTTCAGATTACCCCAGCCGCCGCGCACGCCGCCGGCATGCTCCTCAAGCAGCGTCTTCAGCGGAATGCTCATCGCCTCTTCGATGTTGAGCGGCTTGTTCACGTGGCCTGAGACGCAGAAGACTTTGGTGCCAGTGTTGTTGGCGCGGCCGATGCTGGCGAACCACTTGGCGCCGCGGCGGATGATCGTCGGCGCCACCGCGATCGATTCCACATTGTTCACCGTGGTCGGACAGCCATAGAGGCCGACATTGGCCGGGAATGGCGGCTTCAGGCGTGGCTGGCCCTTCTTGCCTTCAAGGCTTTCGAGCAACGCAGTCTCTTCGCCGCAAATGTACGCGCCTGCGCCGTGGTGCATGTAGATGTCGAAATCCCAGCCATGCACGTTGTTCTTGCCCACGAGCTTGGCCTCGTAGGCTTCCTTGATCGCGCGCTCCATCGCTTCGCGTTCAGCGACGTACTCGCCGCGCACATAGATGTAGCAAGCGTGCGCCTGCATAGCGAACGAGGCGACCAAGCACCCTTCGATCAGCAGATGCGGATCGTGGCGCATAATATCGCGGTCTTTGCACGTGCCCGGCTCGGACTCGTCGGCGTTCACAACCAGATAATGCGGACGATCCTTCACTTCCTTCGGCATGAAGGACCACTTCAACCCCGTCGGGAAACCTGCGCCGCCGCGGCCGCGCAGACCAGAATCCTTCACTTGCTGAATGATCCAGTCACGCCCGGCGTCGAGCATGTCTTTGGTGCCATTCCAGGCGCCACGCTTCTTCGCGCTCTCCAGGTCCGCGCCGTGCGTCCCGTAGAGATTGAGGAAAATGCGATCCTTATCCGCGAGCATATCTCAGTCCTGCGTGTCAGCGCCGCGCATACGGCGGCGGTGATAAAGTGTGCGCTGAATCATGGCGTAGAGCAGGATAAGCCACCCCGCCCCGAGCACGACCCAACCCAAATTCAAAAGCCATGGCGCCGGCGCTTCAGCCGACTTCGCCGTGATCAGCAAGCCAGCGCCGGCGATCACAACGATAAATCCGATCATGCGCGGCCCGCGCGCAATCGCACGCAGCTCAGCGCGATAGGCGTCGCGCGCTTCGGGCGTTTCAAGATCGGGCTCGCTCATCGCCCGCCTCGCGGCGCAAGCGACATGAAAAGCCGCAGCGCAAACCACGCCGCACCAATGGCGGGGCCGGCGACGTAGCTGCTGGCCAACGGGCGTTGCTCAACCAGCGCCATGTACGCGGCCAAACCGATCAGCCCCAACGTCAGCACGCCATAGACGGCGACCGCAGCGCCCTTCTGCGGCGCGCGCGAAAATGCGTTCGGATCGAACGGCAACCGGCCTTTGGTGCGCGGCAACGGCGGAGGCGGTTGGCTTTCGCTCACACCTTCTCCGGCAAGTTCGGCAGCGTGATCTTTTGACCAAGCGAGCCGTCATACATCGCGGGATCCGTCAGCGCGCTCGTGCCGCCAGCGGGCGCGGACGCATCGCGGCCGATCGCTGAGCCCGGCGTAATCTTCTCGCCGCGCGCGAGCTTGTCGAACAGCGCCTCCAGCGCGTCGGGCGTCAGGTCTTCGTGATAATAATCGTCGATCGCGATCACCGGCGCATTCACGCAAGCGCCGACACACTCGACCTCTTCCCAAGAGAACAAGCCGTCTGCGCTGACGCTGTGCTTTGGGCCGATGCGGCGCTTGCAGACGTCCTTCAAATCCTCCGCGCCGCGCAGCGCGCATGGCGTCGTGCCGCAGAGCTGGAAGTGATGCTTGCCGACCGGCGAAAGGTGGAACATCGTGTAGAAGGTCGCGACTTCCAGCACGCGGATCAGCGGCATTTCCAGCAATTGCGAAATCGCCTGGATCGCCGGCTCGCTCACCCATCCCTCTTGCTTCTGCACCAGCCACAGGATCGGGATCACAGCCGATTGCTTCCGCTCGGGCGGATACTTGGCGATCCACCAACGCGCCTGCTCCATCGTCGCGTCAGAGAAGGCGAAGCTGGCGGGTTGTTCGGCTGCGAGACGACGGACGCTCATGCTCTTCTCACTTCACGAAATCGACGCGGGCGATCTGCCCGTTTTTGACAGTGTAAATCGCGATGGCTTCAAGGCGCGGACCGCTCGGGCCGCGCACCACGTCCTCATGATCGATGACGACGTCACCCAGGCTCATACGATGCACAAGCCGCGCTTTGTTTTCAGGAAACTGCGCGAACATCGCCGCGTAACGCGCGCGGATTTCGTCGCGGCCGTTCTGCGTGACGGCGCCGTTCAGATCGCAGATCTGGCAATCCGGCGCATAGGTCGCGAGAAACGCGCCCATGTCTTGGGCGTTGTAGGCTTCAAGCTGGCGTTGGACGACTTCTACCGCACTCATGCCGCCGCTCCCCGGCCTTCTATTTTGTCGAGCTTCGCGAGCGCCTTCTCAGCGTCGTCGCGCGCCTTCAGCAGCGAGGCGCGGCGATAGGCGCGCAGATACGTTTTCAGCACCGGCGCTTTCAGCAAGGCGCCGCGGCGGATCGCGATCAACATCAGCAGAGCCGGCAGAAACGAAAGCGTCGACAATCCCGGCGCGGCGCGTGGATCAATCACGTCCATATATTGCATGCGCAGCGGAACGACGACGAAGCCGATCATTAGGCCAATCGTAAGTCCCTGGATCGCAGCGCCGATGCGCACGCGTGCGGGATGGTGCTCCACATGCTCCGGCTTAAACGCAATAAACGCGTGCAGCACGAACGCGAGCGCGATCACGAGGGCGACAATGCCCTCGATCCACAGCATCAGCGGTCCATGCTCCGGGTTCACCGATCGACTTCCCCGAACACGATGTCGAGCGAGCCCAGCACAGCCGAGACGTCCGCCAACATGTGGCCCTTGCATAGATAATCCATCGCCGAGAGGTGCGGGAAACCCGGCGCGCGGATTTTCAGGCGGTAAGGCTTATTGGTGCCGTCGCTCACGAGATAAACACCGAACTCGCCCTTCGGCGCCTCGACGGCGGCGTAAGCCTCGCCAGCGGGCACGTGGAAGCCTTCGGTGTAGAGCTTGAAGTGATGGATCAACGCTTCCATCGATTGCTTCATCTCCGCCCGACGCGGCGGCGCGAACTTGGATTTTTCCGGCAGCACCGGCCCCGAAGTTTTACGCAGCAACTTCACGCATTGCTGAATGATCTTCGTCGACTCGTACATTTCCTCGACGCGGCAGAGGTAGCGATCGTAGCAATCGCCGTTCTTGCCGAGCGGAATTCTGAAATCGAGCTCGTTGTAGATTTCGTAGGGCTGCGAGCGACGCAAATCCCAGGCCATGCCCGAGCCGCGCACCATCACGCCCGAGAAGCCCCACTTCAGCGCGTCTTCCTGGCTGACGACGCCGATATCGACGTTACGCTGCTTGAAGATGCGGTTGTTGGTGAGCAGCGTTTCGATGTCGCGCACTTTTTGCGGGAATTGCTCTGCCCAAGCCTCGATGTCGTCGACCAATTGCGGCGACAAATCTTGGTGCACGCCGCCTGGGCGCACATAATTGGCGTGCATGCGCGAGCCAGAGGCGCGCTCATAGAACACCATCAGTTTTTCGCGCTCTTCGAAGCCCCAGAGCGGCGGCGTCAGTGCGCCGACGTCCATCGCCTGCGTCGTGACGTTCAGCAGATGGTTCAGCACGCGGCCAATTTCGGAATAGAGCACACGGATGATCGAGGCGCGGCGCGGCACTTCGATGCCCGCGAGCCGCTCGATCGCCATACAGAACGCATGCTCTTGGTTCATCGGCGCGACGTAATCGAGACGATCGAAATACGGGATCGCTTGCAGATAGGTTTTGTATTCGATCAGCTTCTCGGTGCCGCGATGGAGCAGACCGATATGCGGATCGACGCGCTCGACCACTTCGCCGTCTAGCTCGAGCACAAGGCGCAACACGCCGTGCGCAGCCGGGTGCTGCGGCCCGAAATTGATCGTGAAGGTGCGCTTCTCTTCGTTCGGCGCGTTGGAGAGATCGTCAGCCATTGGCCTTCTCATCACCCGGCAGGGTCATGCCTTCCCACGGAGAGAGGAAGTCGAAATTGCGGAATGCTTGCGTGAGCTTCACCGGCTCATAGACCACGCGTTGCTGTTCGGCGTCGTAGCGAACCTCGACGTGACCGGAGAGCGGGAAATCCTTGCGCAACGGCCAGCCTTGGAAGCCGTAATCGGTGAGCAAACGACGCAGATCCGGGTGATTCGAAAACAGAATGCCGTACATGTCGAACGCTTCGCGCTCGAACCAGTCCGCGCACGGGAAGATGCTGGCCACGCTCGGCACGGCGGCTTCTTCGTCCGTCTCGATCTTGATGCGGATGCGCTGGTTCAAGTGCATCGACAGCAGATGATAGACGACGTCGAAGCGCTTGCCGCGCTCCGGGTAATCCACGCCGCAAATGTCGATCAACGTCGTGAAACGGCAGCGCGGATCATCGCGCAGGAACATCATCACCGGGTGGATTTGCTCGGCCTTGGCCGTCAGCGTGAGTTCACCGGCAGCAATAGTTTCGCCGGTGATCGCGCTCGTCATGGACGCTGCGATGTGCGCGCCGAGATCGTCCAGGGATTGGCTCATCGCACGATATTCCCTTCGCGGCGGATTTTACGCTGCAGCTGAAGGATGCCGTACACGAGCGCTTCCGCCGTTGGTGGGCAGCCAGGAATGTAGATGTCGACCGGCACGACGCGATCGCAGCCGCGCACCACGGCGTAGCTATAGTGATAATAGCCGCCGCCATTCGCGCATGATCCCATCGAGATCACGTAACGCGGGTTCGGCATCTGGTCGTAAACCTTGCGCAGAGCCGGCGCCATTTTGTTCGTGAGCGTACCGGCCACGATCATGACGTCGGACTGACGCGGAGAAGCGCGGGGCGCAAAGCCAAAACGCTCGACGTCGTAACGCGGCATCGACGCCTGCATCATCTCGACCGCGCAGCAGGCGAGGCCGAACGTCATCCACATCAGCGAGCCCGTGCGCGCCCAAGTGACGAGATCGTCGGCCGCAGCAACGAGAAAGCCCTTATCGGCAAGCTGGTTCGAAAGCCCCGTGTAGAACGGATCGTCTTCCTTGACCGGGAAGCCGCCTTCGACACCGGCGCGCGCAGCCGCGCCTGCTGGCGTAATCACTCCCATTCGAGCGCGCCCTTCTTCCATTCGTAGATAAAGCCAACGGTCAACACGCCGAGGAACGCCATCATCGACCAGAATGCGAACTGACCGAGCGCTGGGTCCATGCCACCGAGCGTGATCGCCCACGGAAACAGGAACGCGACCTCAAGGTCGAAAATGATAAAGAGGATCGACACGAGATAGAAGCGCACGTCAAACTTCATGCGTGCGTCGTCGAACGCGTTGAAGCCGCACTCGTAGGCCGACACTTTTTCTTTGTCCGGGCTCTTCGGCGCGACCACCCACGCCGCGATGAGGAAGCCCGCGCCCATCACCAGAGCGATGGCGAAGAAGATCAGGATCGGCAGATAATCTAGAAGTTCGAGGCCCATGTCCCCCACCTATGCCGCGTCGGGCCGCCTCGCCAGAGCATTGGCGCCGCAGCCGCGAAATCGCGCGGAAGCTAGGGGCGCCCGTTCGTTATGTCCATGCGCGATCTGACAGCAAAATTGGGCAGCAATTACCGCCCTTAAACCAGCGCCTGCGGCTTGTTGCGCAGCCATTGCGACAGCACCCATTTACGCCCGCGCGTCGGCGGCAAGCCGGCATGCAAACTACGCCGCTCCGGTTCGCCGCGCGCGTCCACATTTGCGAATAAGACGCAATCGCCTGGGCGTCCCTTTACCTTGAGGCCCAATTCCGGAAACGCGGTCTCGCCGCCATCGAAATCGTCGCTGAGATAGGTCACGCAGGTCAGCACGCGCTGCCCGAAAAGCGCGACTTCCTCGTCGAAATGTCCCGAGAGTGGGTCGAAGAAGTCGAAATGTGGCTCGAATTGTTGCCCCGGTAGGTAGCTGATCACATTCGGCGGCTCGTGCAGCGCCACCGGCACGCCCGTCACCATTTCTGCGCGCGCCTGGCAAAGCGCCACCACCACATCGCGTTCGAGGATTGGAAAGGCGGCGACCTTTGCGGTGCGCATCGGATGTTCATGCGTCTCACCGGTCATCGCGTCGTTGATCATGCCGCGGGCCAGCCGCCCCTGCGCGCGCCGTTTGAGCCAATTGGCGCAGCGCGTCGTCAAGAAGCCCTCCACCAGCAGCACGCGCGGCTCGTCCGAGACCACTTTCACGCGTGGCGGCGCAAACAAGAAGCGAATCTCGATCTCGTTGCGAAGCCGATGCCAAATGTTTCGGCCCGATGGATCGCGCGGGACGGCGCGGCGCCGCGGCGCCAAGACCGCCATCTGAAATTGTGCGGGCGCGTCCCCCAGCTGGGCGGCCAACGCCAACCAGTCGAGTGCGTCCGGCCAGTGCGGGGCGCCGCCCACGCCGACAGCGGTCAGCATTGCAAGTCGCGCAGCAGCAGCGCCAGCGCCTTTCTCGGCGGCGTCCTTGTAAAGCGCCGCGGCCAATTGCGGATCGGGGTCGCAATCAGTAGCGCCAACGAGAACGTTGTCGGCCTCGCGTACGCGCGCCTCCAGGCCCAGTGCCCGCACCATCTGAAATGCCCCGATGCGCCGAGCTCAAACAAAGGCTCGGCCTCCCGCATCAGGGCCACTCACGCAGTGACAAAGCTAATGTGAAACGATAATTACGCTTTCGCGTACGATGGCTGACCGGCCTTTTCGACAAGCGCCATTCGTCGTCGTGCGCGAGCGGTAAGTTGATGCAGGCACACGCGCCGAGCGTGTTGACCAAAGTTGGGATTGATCTAATCCGCAATGGCGCGAGTGACGGGGCTCGAACCCGCGACCTCCGGCGTGACAGGACTGAAAAAACTGAACAAAATCAAGCACTGTTCCATCAAATGACCGAATTCTGGCGCCTATATAAATCAATGACTTAGCGCTAAGCGATGGAACGCTATTATGGGAAATTCCATCAAATTGTGACGCCGTTTTTGGCGCCCAAAGTTGCCCTTCGTGGCCCCCCACACCCTTATGCGCATCGCGTGGAGCGAATACGGGACGCTTGCAACGGTCCTCGTCCCTATTGCATGATATTTTAATAACGTTTCTTGCAATGTGATGCGGCCTTACTATCTTCGCCGAGTAGGAAAAGCATGTCCGCTCTGAACCCTCTCCGAAAGCACCTGCGTCCAGGTCAGGTCTACCGCCGCAAGGAGCTTGCGCGGTGGTCAAAGGCTGTCGATCGCCATCTGGCGCAGCTGGTCGAAGAAGGCCGGCTCGAGAAGGTGTCAGGCGGTCTTTATATGGTCCCGCGCGAAACGCGGTTTGGCAAAGCAGCCGCGGCGGATGAGGAGCTGGTCGGCGCCTTCCTCGGCGACGATCGCTATCTGCTCGTCTCACCCAATGCTTATAACGGTCTCGGGGTGGGTACGACGCAACTCTACAACGCGCCGGTCGTCTATAATCGCAAGCGCCATGGCCGGCTCGACCTCGATGGGCGGCCTTATGAATTCCGGCGCCGGATGTCTTTCCCAAAGACGGTCAGCGCGGAATTCCTGTTGGTCGACCTCCTCCACAACCTCGACCGGTTGGCAGAAGACACCGACGCCGTTCGAGAGCGTGCGTTGGCGCGTGCTGCGGAGATGGACGCAACGCGTTTGTCGAAGGCTGTTCACGACTACGACTCCGCAAGGGTTCGTCGATTGCTTGCGCCGGTGCTCGAGGACGACAACGCAGGTCTCGCGGCATGAGACTTCTCCACGAGGAGCCGGACTTCGCCGATCTTTTGGCCGTCACCGGTCGGAGCCTCGGCACCGATCCAAGCCTCGTGGAGAAGGATTATTGGATCATGCATGCGCTTTGGGGTCTACAGCAGCTTGGCAGACGGTTTGAACTCAAGGGCGGGACATCGCTTTCCAAAGGCTACGGCATTATCGATCGCTTCTCTGAAGACATCGATATCCGTATCGAGCCGCCGGCAGACCTGCCCGTTGGGGCCAATCACGACAAAGAACACCATGCTGAGGCGCGACGCGCCTTCTATGACGGGTTGGCGCAATCCATCGTCATCTCGGGGTTTGGCAAGGTCGAGCGCGACACTGCGTTCGATGACACACGCTATCGAAGCGGCGGCGTGCGGCTCCTCTACCAAAGCGCTTTCCCACTGCCCGCGGGCATCAAACAAGGCGTGCTGCTAGAAGCCGGGTTCGATCAGGTAGCGCCCAATCGTCCGCGTGACATTTCATCATGGGCCTACGACGCTGCGTCGCGTGCCGGCGTCACCGACATCATTGATAACAGAGCCCTGGGCGTCCCCTGCTACGAGCCAGGCTACACGCTCGTTGAAAAGCTGCAGACGATTTCCACCAAGCACCGCCAACACCAAGCGACTGGGAAGATGCCGCAGAACTTCATGCGGCACTATTATGACGTCTATTGCTTGCTAGCCGATCGCGACGTGCAAAGTTTCATCGGGACCGCACTCTATGTGGCGCACAAAGCCAAACGATTTCCAGCTGCGGATAATCAGGACATTGCCGCCAATGATGCGTTCGTGCTCTCCGACACCTCGATCCGAAGCGCGTACGAGGCCGCTTACGTTTCGACCTCAGCGCTGTATTTCCGTGGGCAACCGACTTTTGGCGAGCTGCTTGAACGGATTCATCGCGATGCGCCTCGCCTATAAGCGCGGGACTTAGCGCTTGCGTTTCTTGAGCGCGAACAACTGGCGCCCGGCGATCGCCCGTGATGATGCGGCGCCCACCTGAGGCTGCCGTCGCGCGTGTTTCATGTGGAACGTATGCGGAACGATCTCGCGCCAGCGCACCCTGCGGCTGGATCATTCGCTGTCATTGGGTCAGGCGTAGGCGATCGTCTCGAGCGCTGAAGTCGCATCACCACGAGAAGTGTAGCGCCCGACAAGCGCGCCCGGACCAGCGAGCGCCTTCGGCCGGAACATGTGGAATTTCTTGTCGCCGCCTTTGACCAGCTGAAAGACGCGGCCATTGAGGCGGCAATAGAGACCGCGATGCGCGTCTCGGCCATTGGCTCGATCGATGAAACCGGTCGAGGACTTGCGCATTTTGGACCGCAACCTAGACTTTCAACGCCTCAAAGCGGTCGAAGTCTGCACAACGGGGCGGGTTCCGGGGGGGATCGCATGGCTAGGTCGACCTGGGCTGCGAGCGCTTACGCTCACGCTTTGATTTCAACGCAGCGCCGATAACGCGCGATGTCCGATCTCCATCGCAAGCACGCCATAGCCAAACTTTCCGTGCGTAGTCCGTTCGTGCGCGAGTTCGAACAACGGGCCCAAGGATCGAAGGTGGAGCCCAGCGACGACGAGATTGTGCACATCCTTCGCTGCATTATCGTGACAGCGCCAAATGCACGCTTGACCACCGTCGAGGGCCTCGGCCGCGCAATGTTCACCCAATATGATGTGGCGCGCGCTTGGCCCGTCAAACGCGGCGGCAAAATCATCAACGCCAGTACCATCTGCAGCGTGATCAAAGGCAAGCAGAAGATCCCGGATTACCAATTGCTGCATCGCGGCTTGCTGATCGAAGCGGCCGTGGCGTTGAAATACAAAACTGAAGACGCCCCCGCTTTAATGGCGGCGATCCGCACGCCGCAATCTTCGCTGAAAGAATGCGTCAACGCCGCGTTTTTCTTTGGCACCGACACCGATGTTCCGCTTCGACCCTTGATCGCTTCGCCGCTTTCATTGCCGGCTTATTGGGAGGGGCGCGACGACGATACGCCAGCACCGCCGGCAAAATTGTTGGCCGAACGGGTCCGCACCGCGCTGCGTGATGACGCCGAACGCATCTTCTACATTCATGGCGCGCCCTTCTCGGCCAAGCGGGAAATCCTCAAATCTGTCGTGCGCGGTCTGGAAGACGGATTCCTCGTGCGCTCGGATCGAAAACGCATGCCTGCTCTGGCGCTCGCCGCCGAAGCGGTCAGCACCAAAGTGTTCGTCGATCGTGTTTTTCAGTTCTTCGCCGCAAACATTCCAGCCGCCGATACGCTGCGCGAGAGCCTCGACACTGACGGCAAGATCGCCTTCATCCGTGCAAGCGCCAAAGCGACACCGGTGCTGTTTATCGTGGCCGATATCGAGCCGTTCGACGCTGACGCCATGATCCGGCGCCTGCGCGGTGATCGCATCGGCGACGTTCTGCAAGCCGTCATCGAGGGGCATCCCGACACACGCGTTGTGATTGCCGGAGGTGAGAACGTACACCCGCCCAATGGGGAAAGCCTGCCGACCGCGTTCTGGCGCACGGCGGCCGTTCCTATCCAAGTGCACGCCTCGCCCGACGAATATTTGCGCGCGCTGCAGATTCTTGGCCCCACGCTCACCAAGCGATTTGCCCGCCACGTCTCAGCGGAGCTTGCCTCTCCCGACACGCCGGGCGCGAACGACTTTCTTCTCGACGCTTTGACGATGCGCTTGGCTATCGGCATTTTTGAACAGAGCAAGCCCGGTAAGCTCGCGGTCGAAGCCGGTCGGTTGAGCGCTGCCCTACGCAACAATTCCGCCCAAGACGTTTTCGATTGCGCCTGGGAGGCTTTGCTGACCCCCATGGATCGGTTGGCGTTCGGCTTAATTGCTGCAAGCCATGACGGACTGCGCTGTTCCACCTTCGTGCGGCTGCTGACCGCAATGCGCGCGCTGGATTCCACGACAGCTATGCATGACGCGATCGACGCGTTCGATTGCAGTCCTGCTGCCTTGACCGCATGGGCGCGCCGCCACGGCTCGTTTGTGCGGGTGCGCGACGACGACGCCGAGGACCCCTCGGTCTATTTCCGCGACCAGATCCGTCGTCTCGTCTTGAAGACCTGGATGCGTGAAGATGCCAATCAAGCACGCGATGGTTTCTGGTGTATCGCCCGCGAAGCGCTGGACCAGGCGCATCAGCACCAATTCAGCGGCGGCGGCGACGCTGAAGACACCGCGTTCGGCCGCTATTTGCAGGCATTGCACGCCCTGCTGTCCTCCATCGACCCAGCGGGCCTCGCACACGCACCGCCATCGGCCGCGCCGGGTCCTGCGTTCGCGATATTACCCCCACTCGACTCACCGGCGACGCAACGCCCTTGCCCGCGCACGTCCTATCAGTACGCATGGGCCGAACTCTATTGTCACGAATTGCGCGGCGGCGGGCGCGCCATTGACGAACGTTATGGCGGACCCGCGACGCAATTGGCGGCGCTGCTTGTTTTCCTGACACCGGACAAACCCTGGGCGGCGTTTGAAACAAGCGACACCTGGTTCAGCGAACCGCTTTATCCCCAAGGCATGCCGGTGGCCGCCATTGTATTGCGTCCGCCGCACCAATTGGCGCTGCTCACCGAGATCGCGGTCGCGGCGTTGCGCGCGCAGCGGTTTGCGCTGCTGTTAAATATTCTCAAACTGGCTGAAGGCTTGCCGCGCGATACGCTGCAACGCGCCGATTGGGTTCGCCTCCAGCGCATACGCTTGACGTTAAGTCTGCTGCATTGCGGCGATCCCGCGATCAAGGCGCGCACACTGCGCAGAAGCGAGGAGAAACTTCCCGACGAGGTTAAGCGCTACAAGCTGGAATGGGCGGAAAGCCTTGCGCAATCTTTGCTGAACGATTTGAGCGGCCGCGATGATGTGGATTCGATCATCGCGCGCGGAAAGCTCAATATGCGCATCGGCGAAATCCGTCACTGGCTCGGCAGGCGCGGCGGCGCGGGTTTGGCCTATATGGAAGGGTATCGGGCTGAACGCGCGTTGGGCGGCGACGGCGGTATCGATGCGTTGAAAGTAACGCCCGGGCGCGGCATCCGTACCGCAGTGCGGTATCTGCTTTCGCGCAGTCCCACACCCTATGAAGTGCTAGAGTTTGAAGACAAACTCGCCTGGCCTGCGCTCGGGGCCACACATGACGACGCAACACTCCGGCTGGTGCGCAGCTTCGCGGAAATCAACAAACGACGGGCGCGCGGCGGGGCGGTGCGCGATCGACTCTTGGCCAAACTCGACGACGCACGCATCCTTTTGCACACCGGCAAATATTCCGCAGCCTGCGCCGCGGTCGCCATCGCCGAAAAACTCGCCGAACAAGGCGGCGCCGCGTTCGAAACCGTGCTCGAACTCGATGAATTGCGGCTGGCGGTGTTGATCGAACAGGCGATGCGCGACACCCACGCACAAATTATGGATGCCGAGCGCGCGACTCAGATGCGCCTCGCCATCGAAACCGCGCTGCAGCACCTGCGTAAGCTGGCGCATACCCCACTCGCGGAATGCATCCTGCTCAGCGCTGAGACCAACGCGTACATTGCTTTCAGCCGCCTCTTTGCACCGGTTTCGCCGGAATCACGCCAGCACTTGGTAAACGCCCACGAGCGCCTCCTTGAGGCGATTGACGCTACGAACGAGCATGGCGTCCTGCTCTTGGCGCCGCGTCTGGCGCTGATGAAAACTGGTCTTGAATCAATCCTCGACTGAGACGTTGCGCCCGATTTTCCCCGGATTCACGCGCGTGCGTCTGCGCTTTGCAAACGGCGCACACGCTTGCGCACGACAGCGAAACGACCGCGATTTTCGATAAGCGCGATTTCAAAATGATCTGATCGACGGCGCGCGTTTGCGCCCGCGCAGAAATCCGACGCCTTCCGAGCGGTGCGCTTTTCAAATGCGCGCAACGCGTCTCAGACTGCCTCCATCGTCAACAACAATGCGAGGATGCCTTCAATGAACCTGCACCTGACAACAGCGCTCGATCTCGCGCTTCGGCTTGCACTCGTACTGGCACAGGACACCCTGTCGGGAGGCTCACATGACGGCGTATCGTGATATCGTCAGCGCATCGACTGACGATGACCAATTCCAAATCCTGCATCACCGCAAAAGCCTCGCGCTCATCGAGGACGGTGAACAGGTTCGCGCTTATCTGCGCGCGATCGAGCGCACGTTTAAGACTTACGCACCCGAGGGCGCCGCGAAGCTGAAGCTCCTGGCGCAAGTGCGCCGCGACGACCGTGAAATCATCAAAGGCGCCAGCGTGCTGTTCACGCCAGAATCCGCACCAGGGCGCCTGTTGGCGCTGACCGTCGTGTTGAACGGAGTCAGCAAGCACGAGCGCACCGCTTTTCACGGCCGCACGGTCGGGCAGGACAAAGCGCGCGGCGTGCTCGGCGTACGCCGCCCCATCGCCGACGATGTGCAAAACCGCGTGCGCATGAAGCGGATCAAATTCGTCGGCGGCGACCTTTATCTCGAATTGCTCGACGCCACCGCTGGCGAAACGCCATATCTTTATACGGGCGATGAATGGCGCGATACCACCGCCGGCGTAATTGTGCCCAAACCGATGGCGCCGCGCGCGACGGCGACAAAGGCCGAACGCGCCTCGACAACGCCAACGCCCGCAAATGACAGTGGTCTAGCGGCGACGCTCTCAGATCGCGCGTTGCGCACCGCGAGCGCTGCACTTCTCTCGGTGCTCGCGTCGACCATGAGTGAGGCCGCGGAAGCCAACGCTGCGCCTGCGGAGGAGCCGACGACGACAGATTTCGTCGGCGGCGAGCTGGCGCCGGTGGATCCCGCCAAGGAGATCACCGTGCTCTCGCCGCTCGACCAGAGCGCAAACCTCTCGCAGCCGCGCGAGTTCAGCCGCCATGAAGTGCAGCTCGACGTCTCCGCCGAGGTGTCGAAATGGCTGAAGCCATTTTTGGGCTCGTTCGACGTTTCGCTGAAGGGGTCATCCGCGCGCTATCGCGAAGGTCTTGATCCCAAGGAGGAATAGTCCGTCATCCGCGTCGCGCGCTAAGGCGCGCGGCGCGGATCGTCTCAACCTCGATCACTGGCGCCCGCCCTACCGACAATTTTTTTGCGTCGCCTTCAAGCAGCAGCTTTGGGGCGCGTCCTTGGGGTGGTGAGGGCTCTCGGCGGTCACGCTAAAATGGAATAGTGCGATGGGTTCATCGTCAGATAAAATCAATGCGGCGCTCGCGAAGGCGCTCCGTAACGTCCCGGGCGAGGCGTTGCGCACCATGATTCTCCATCCGGAGTTTCAGACAATTCTGCACGATCCCCGACGCGGGATACCTGCAGGGCCCGTATCGGAAGACGTCGCTTTTGGCTGCTGGGCGACGGTCGTCGCCTTCGCCTACACTTATCTAGGCGACTCCAACACAATGTGCGGCAATGACCCGGCCGAGCGCTACGCTATCGCCGCGCAAATCGGCGAGACCTTTCTCGAACGCCGTTTCCCCGGTATGAATTTGGCGGCGCCGTTCGCACCAGATTCCCTGCTGGG
The DNA here is from genome assembly GCF_004634425.1 of Vitreimonas flagellata. Classification (NCBI taxonomy): domain Bacteria; kingdom Pseudomonadati; phylum Pseudomonadota; class Alphaproteobacteria; order Hyphomonadales; family Hyphomonadaceae; genus Vitreimonas; species Vitreimonas flagellata. The sequence continues at coordinate 701,540 of NZ_SBJL01000001.1, forward strand.
GTATTTGCGGACGTCCGGATATCGCGGCGTAAAGTCCGCAGGCAGAAAAGCCGTCGCCGCAAAAAAATACCAAGACGCCGCAGCACAAGAAGCCGATATCGCCGCGAAGGCAGAAGACCGATACCCGCCACAGGTGCGCCACACCGAAGAACGCGAATTGTCCTTTACGGACGTTCAGGGGCTTTTGACTTCCATCGACATCTCCGACCGTCCAGACGCCGCAGCACTCGCGGATCTGTGGCGTCTAGAAGGATCGCAGAGCGTCCGCATCGAACGCGATACGCTGCGCAATCACCCCACCTTCTCCGACCGCGACCCGCCGCTCTCCGATTCAGACGTAGAGACGCTGCGGGCGCTGCTGGTGCGCCGCCTAAAGGCCCGCCACAGCTCTCAACTTAAATCCGCGCTTATGACCGCGCCGACGCCCTTAAACAGCAAATCCGAATGAAGAGCACATCATGAGCAAGAACCCTATCGACGACTTCGTCGACGGACTGCGGCGACACGCAGAAGCCGGCAAGGATCCTCATTTTCTCGACAAAGATGCCCCCCCTGAAGCGCCCGATGAAGAGATCGCCGCCCAATTGGACGACGCGCTGACGCTGTTTGAGAGCACGTCCGGCGTCGACGATGCGCGCATCTGCGCGGACGCTGCAAATGCGATTGCGCGCGCGCGCTCGCGGGCGCCGCGCGCAGCCGTGAAGCCTGAGCCGCAGCCGGCGTGCGCGCTGGCGATGCATCTGACGGCGGAGAACGATCTCGTCGTGGTGCCGATGCCGTCGACCGACGCGCCGCGCGTCAGGACCGCGCCTTCGGCAGCGTCGCGTGTCGCTTATGCGTCGTATGCGAGCACGCCGAAGACACGGTTCTTTGTCTATCGCTACGATCACATTGCCGATTACGATCAATTGGCGACATTCTTCGCGCGCGCCCAGGATCGCGACAGCGCCTCTATCAACATGGCGTTGCTGCGCCGCGCCTCCTGCCCCCGCGCCATCATCGTCACCAAACTCGATCCGCTCGGCCGGGCCACCATCCACGGGGCGAGCGTCGTGGGCGACCTGGTCGACAATTTCGAGGGCATGGGACTTGTGGCGCCGTTCGTGTCGTCGCGCCGACTTGACATGCAGGCCCGCACGCGGGCGATCGAATTGATCGCACGCGCCGATTTCTATTCCGAGAAAAAATCGGTCTTCTATATCGCCGATGGCGCTGCACGCACCGATAGTCTGGCGCTTCAGGCCTCCGGCGCCCGTCGCACCTTTCCTTCCAGTCCTTGGCTACAATTTCTGCTGCCGCTCTCGTGCGAGCCCGCCTTCTATCAATTGCGTTCGCGCACGCCGCTCGGTGAATTGCCGGGTCTGGCTAACCTCTCGCCCCTGCCCAGCACCATCGACGCGTGCCAAGCGCTTTGGTCGAGCGACAAGAGTCGGCGCACTCCTAAATCCTTTTCCTTGTTCAACCTGCTGCAATTGAGCGTCCATCGCAGCTATTGCATGGACACGGGCGCGTTGGCCGCACGCGACATGGTCCAGAATCTTGCTCTCTTCCCAACGCTCGCCGGCGACGACGAGCAATGGACGCCTGCCTTCGGACCATTGCTGCGCCTCAGCCAAGCGGCGGCGGCGCAATGTGTGAACGACAACATTCCCGAAGAAGGTGCAATCTGGACCTCGATGCGTCTGCGTAAACTCAGCGACGCGGTCGCGGCGTGGGAAGCGCGCACGCCAACGGCGCCGATCTCTGCGCTAGAGAACGCACCTGTGTTCGGCTTCGGCTTCGAAGAAGGCGGCGCGCACGCGCAATTGCCGCGTGAAGTCATCGCAATCGCTTAAAGTGAAATAATCTCATCGTGAGCTTCAAGCACCTGCGTCGCCGTGCGTCTCTTTTTCAAACGCGGCGCAGACCGCTTGGCTTGGAGAGACGAGATGAACGCTTTGGTGCCGGTGTCCGCCGTGAAGAACGGATACCGCTTTGACTATATCGACAATGCGCGCGCCGATCTGGAAACCCGCCTGCACATCGAGCGTCGCCTTGACCGCGACGTGCGCGCGGACGCCAGCTGGAACGCGTTCTTTGGCGACTATCCTGTCTCCGCGTTTGCGCTCACGCACTTTAAGTTGGGTGGCGATCGGCTGACGACAAGCCGGAAGGCAACCATGCTGATCGCAGAAATCAGCGAGGGCATCTATGTCCTCGGACCGCCCGTCTTGGCGTCGGATGCGCCCGCCACCTATGTGCGCGCGATGCGCTGCCAAGTCGCGCACGCCCTCGCCAATCTGGGCGCCACAATCATCATCGCGGTGATGGCGCCGGGTCGGATCGATGACGACCTCTTTTTGCGCAAGAGCGGCCGCTTCTTCGAGGATCACGCCATTGATCAGGCATTGATGGACGCCGCAGGCGCCGCTTTCATGCATGTGCACCTGGACATGCCCGAACGCGGCTTGTTGGTGGCGCGCTATGACATCGCGCGCGCCTATCAACCGGTGCGCAGCCCGCCGCCGCCTTCATCGGCGGGCATACGCCTCGAGCGCTTCGGTTTCCGTGGTCGGGTCCGCGCGCCAGGCAACGTCATCGACGGCGAAGGTTACGCCGATTGGGCGCGCAAGGATTGAACGGGATATGGCCTTCGGCTGCCCTCAGTGACGACGTCGTCGATGAGGCGAGCGGCTTCGATCATCAACCGCTTCGAGCTTGGCAAGACTTCGAAGTGAGGGCGACGACTCTTGCTGCCACACATGAGACCGAGACCCGTCATTTCAAGCCGGTGTAAAGCCGACAACGCGCCTCGTCGAATGAGGGTAGATGCCATTTCTCCGTCGTTGCGACCTCGTCGTCGACGGCGCCAAGCTTAGGATTTCATGACGCGACGTCGCGCGGCGCCACCAACGGGTTCCAAGATTCCGTCTGGTGACGACGGATGCGCTGCTCACGGCGCAGCTCCTGCTGATCGGGCGGATCGTCGTTGGCCCATCGCAGAAGAAGTTCTTGGTCGGCGATCACATACTCAAACGGCAGACCGTAGACGTAATGCATGTAGAGAATGGCGCGGGCGATATCGCCGCGCGCGCTGTCGGCCGGCTCGACATAGGTTTCCTCATCGATGCGGCCGCGTTCGAAATCATCGCAGATGTCGGAATAGTTCGGATTGGTCGTGCCCTCACCGTCGAGCTCGGCGTAAGCAAGGTTACTGCGGCTCTGGTTCATCGGCGCGTAGGCTGGAAAGAGATTGTAGAGATCTGCGGCCGCCGCCTTGCAAAGGCCAGCGTCAGTGTCCGCTGCCGCGACGCCCGGCGTCGGCGTGCGGCAGGAGCGATTTGTATAGCCGAAATGGTCGGCGATGCTGTCGGCCGGGTAGACGTGCTCCAGCTGCATTTCGACGTCGTTGGTCATCTGCACAGCGGCTTCGGCGCCGGTGAAACGCGCGCGGCAATAGAGTTCGACGCCGCCGCCGCTATAGACCTCAAGCCAAAGCGTCTCGCGCACGCGCGTATTGTATTGCGTGAATTCCTGCTGCGGCGCTGGCCAATCCATGCCGTCGAGGCGCGCCCAGGTGAGACGCGGCCGCGTCGTCATCATGCGATCGCCGGCCGGCGCCGACATAGTAACGGCTTGCGATGGGGATGTGGATGAAGTCGCCGGCGCTGAGGCGCACGCAGCAAGCGTGACGCACATAAGCGAGAACAATGCGCGATGCATGATCGATCCTCCCGGTTTTTTCGCTAGCATATCTCCAGTTGCAGCGCTATCCACAAGCTGGGGAGTCACGAAAGACTTTCGGCACGTCGATGCGCCGGCGGCGCGTGTGAATTCACGCGGCGCGCATCGAGGCGACCGGCCAGCATCATGCGGCACGCCATGCGTCAGAACATCGAACGGCGCTTCACAATAATTGAGCGCCGAAGGAGCGCTCATGACTTATTCCGCAGAGGCGATCCTCGCCGCGAAAGAGACTTGCGATCTCGTGATGAAGGGCGGAGTTACCTCGGGCGTCGTCTATCCGCGCGCGATCGTGAAGCTTGCGCACCGCTATCGCTTTCAATCGATCGGCGGCGCGTCGGCCGGCGCGATCGCTGCGGCCTTCACCGCCGCTGCCGAATATGCGCGGGTCGCGCGCGGCGACGCCGGCGGCTTTCTGCGCCTAGCCGAACGCGCCGAGGCGCTCCCTGCTCTTCTTGAGGACCTGTTTCAGCCGACGCCCGCGCTGAAGCCGTTGCTCAAATTACTGAAAACCGCGACGAGCCGCGGGTCGACGCTCGATCTGATCGGCGGCGTGTTCAACGCCTTTCCGGCCTCGATCCCGCTGGGTGCGGCGGCGATTGGCGGCGCGTTCTTTCTGTTCGGCGGTCCCATCGGCGCTGTCGTCGGCGCACTCCTTGGCGCGGTCGCGGGCCCGGGCGTGCAGATCACACAAAAGATGCTGACGGCACTTGAGAAGAATGATTACGGCATTTGCCGAGGCCTGCGCACGCCAGGGTCGGACAAACCGGCGCTGACGGAATGGATTCACGAGAGCCTGCAATACATTGCGTTCGGCCAAGAGAAACACGCGCCGCTGACGTTCGGCGATCTTGAGAACGCCGCAGGCGAAGGCAAGCGCGGCGTAAAGTTGCGAATGGTGACGACCAATCTCTCGCTGCGGCGACCTCACTTTTTGCCCTATTTCGGCAGCGTCAAGATCGGTTTCAAACTGGACGAGTGGAAGAATTACTTTCCCGCCGACGTGATCGCCGCGCTCGCTGAAACAACGCCTGGGCCTCTGCATACATCAGCGCCCGACGTGCTCGACATGGTAGGACCGAAGAATCTGCCGGTGGTGGTCGCCACGCGGATGAGTCTCAGCTTTCCCGTGCTGCTCTGCACCCTGCCCGTCTACGCGATCGATTATGCCGAGAAGGAAAAGAGCGCAGCACTGGGCTTGGCGGCAAAACCCTTGCGCGTGCGTCGCTGCTTACTGAGCGATGGCGGCGTCTGCAGCAATTTCCCGATCCATTTCTTCGACCAATCGCTGCCGCAGCGCCCGACTTTTGCCATCAGTCTCGATCCGCTGCCCGACGACATGAAGGATGCGCCGCGACGCGCCTACATGCCGGCCACCGCCGATGAGGGAAACGCGCTGCCGGTCTGGGAGTTCAAGGGGCTCGGCGGCTTCGCCATGGCGCTGCTCAATTCAGCAAAGGATTGGCAAGACACATTACAATCGTCGCTGCCCGGCTACCGCGATCGGATCGTGCGCGTCGCTTTGCTTGAAAGCGAAGGCGGCTTGAACCTCGCCATGGCGCCGGCGACAGTCGCTAAACTTCTGAAATATGGCGAGGAAGCCGCTGACGCGATCGACAGCACCTTCGTGCTGCGTGAACATCAATGGCGACGCATGATGGCGTCGTACCAGGCCTTGTCCGACTTTGCCGACGGTGCCGACAAGGCCTGGGAGCACCTCCGCCCGCTCATGATCAGCTATGAGACCGAAGCCAAAAGCTATCAGCGACTGAAGCCCTATTTTGTCGATGTCGTTCGCGGCTACGATGCCGTAGCGGCGGCCAATAAATTGTTTCCAACAAAGCCGCCGCGCTCGCTCTCGCCGCGACCACTCGTGCGGCTGCGGATTCAAATCGACTGAGCTTGATGTCGTACGCATTACACTTGCGCGCGCGGCGATAGGACTTGTCGAGACGCGCTATCTAGGGTTGACTTGACCGCTTAGCGTGCGGGAGGGGCATGACGATGGCGAAAACGATTGGCTCGTTCGAAACGATCGCTGCGGTGCAAGCAGCCTTTGCTCAAGAGCTCGATAGCCTCGGGAAGAAATACAAACCGTCCGGCAAGTGGGACAAAGCTTACGGCTTTCAGAGTTCGCGGCTGTTGGGGACGTTTCTCGGCGCAGTTGCGGTGCGATTGCGCCAGACCTTCAAGCCGCACGCCAACAAACTCAAACTTGAGCCTGACTCCAGTGAACTCGCCAGCCTCTATGCGCAAACCGCCGACCAGACGGTTTTCTGGGCGCACTCGGCCCTGAACAAGGTTCTTTCGGTGAACACCAATGCCAAGGTCGTTTAAACTCAGTGCCGCGGCCCTATGCGCCGCGTTCGTCACCTCCCCTGCGTTCGCGCAAGGGATCCAGGAGCACATCCCGGAAGAGGCGTGCGCGGCCGGCGGCCAAGTGCCGCTTGAACTCGTGTTCGAGCATGCCTTGCAGGCCCACGAGGTCATCTTGCTTCAGTCGGAGCGGCAGAATCTGGCCCGGTTCGGGGAAAATTCAGTTGCGCTCGTGCGCGACAATCCCACGGCCGAGGGGCTTGAAGGCCAAGCGCTTGCGCGTTGGCGTCTTGCGTTCTCGGCAACCGCTTTCATCATCAACAGTGCTGAAGACGGCGCCGAGGATTCCGAGCGGACCCATGTGGTCGTGGATCGAAGCGCGCCCGCTAGCCGCGAGGCGCGCGTGCGCGGGTTTCTCTCGCTCGACGCCAATTGGCTGCACGTGGTCTGCGCGCCGCCGGAGACGCCGGTCGCGCCCGTAAGCGACACACCCGTGCGTCAGCGCCAAGTCAATCCCGCGATCACCTATCTCGGGCGCATTCAGATCGCCCGCGATCTCGAAGGCGCGCAAGCCGATGCGCGGAGCGATCGTTCGTTCGCGACTTTGTCAGGGCGCGACGACCGTGAGACAGGCGAGCAGACAGCTTCTTTTGAAGGTGTGGCGCTTCTGCCGACGATCTCGCGTCCCTTCGGCAATGCGGAGCTGCGCCCCTATCTCGGCTATCATCGCACGCACTCGTCGACGTCAGACAAGGAAATCAATGATCTCAGTTTTGGCGGTTTGCTCTCGTTTTACGAACAGACCCCCAACGCAAGCGCGCTATTACCTGACGGGCATTTCTTCGACGCGTCTTTTGATTGGGAGACCGACGACGGTTTTGAGTCCAGCGTGACGACGGCCGAACTCACCTACAACCCGATCTGGCTTGGCCGCTATGGCAACGAGTTTCGCATTCAAGGGTGCCTCGGCGGCGAGTGCTCGTGGGATTTGACGTTCGTCGCCGACTTCGCCGAAGTGGGCGATCCAGGGGCGAAGACCGCCCTGCTCGACATGGATCAATACGGGCGCATCGGCGGCAATCTCGAACTCGGCTATTATATTCGAACGCCGGTCGGTGTGATTTCGCTCACTGGCGATTATCGCGTGCGCGACGCCTTCACCGAGGATGGCGGCGACGCTGATCGCTTGGTGGCGGAGCTTGCGCTCACGCCAAGCGACACCGGACGCTTCAAGATCGGTCTGGAATATGTCACTGGCGAAGATCTGACGAGCTTCGAGGTGGAGGATTACACCGCGCTCGCCATCGGCTTTCGCAACTGACACGCCGATGCAAGCGGACGCGCCCTCGCGTCGAGCGCCTCCGTGTATTGCCTAATGCGGCCTCGGACCCTCGAGCGCAGCGGCAGCGCAAGCGGAGGCCCTTTAGTGCGGGGCGTCGCATGCGTGCGGACGGGCGCGACCGTGATGGACGGAGATCCAATGGCCCTGGGGCGGGGTTGGGATGTCATGGCGCTTGCAGAGCTTCTTTAAGCCCACATCGGTGAGGCCCAGTTCAGGGGCGAGCGTGTTGAGGGGTTTCGTCCAGACGAGAGCGTGGAGCTCTGAGCGGGTGAGAGAGATTGGGCGCATGTCGTCTTGAGGAAAGACGAGTGAGCGGGGTGGGATTGGCAGCCGGGCGGAGAATTATTTTGGGCGTCGCCCGCTAAGCGCGGGCCCGCGCTCTAGTCGCTGCGCGACCGAGCCGCGTGCCGCGTCTCGACCCTGGCGGGCTTCTATCGCTGACGCATCCCAGACACGGCGCCGTTAGACTTTGCCGGTCCGCGTCGATCGCTCGCGCGGATGCGCGATATCGCTCGACGCCGAACTGCTAGCCGAAATCGAATTCAGCGATGATAGGGTTGTGGTCGCTGAGGCTGAGCCAATCGTCACCGGTCACGACATGGCAAGCGCGAAGGCGCGAGAGCCAGTTGAGCGGCACGAAGAGACCATCGATATGATAGGCGATGCTTGGATCGCGCGACCAGCGCAGCGTCTGGGCGAGCGGCGCTTCGGGATTGGCCGAGCGCCAGCAATTGGCCAAGGCGAATTCGATGCGGAGGCGTTCCTGGATGGCCTGCTCTTGGGCTTTGATCTTGCGGCTCTCAGATGCAGAGGGCGGCGAGATCGTTAGGTTGAAATCGCCGCCGATAATCAGATGTGCGCCATCGGCGAAAGGCGCCATCGCGTCGAGCGCCGCATGCACAAGTTCGACATAAGAGACGCCGGTACGTGTGGGGGCGTGCAGCGAAAACGCACGCAGCGGCCGCGCATCTCCCAACGTCTTGGGCGCATCGATCTCCGCCCCGACGATCCAGCCTTCAAAGCCCGGCACAGTCAAAGTCTGGCGCACGATGCCGCGCACGATCACCGCACTCCCCCACTTCAGCTGCTTCGCGCCTGAGCTTGCCGCACTCCAGGTGCAATCGATCTCGGGATCGGTTGCAAACAAATCCGTTGGATCGGCAGCTTCCTGCGCCAGGAGAATGTCGGGCGGCAAGGCGTTCTCTATGCGTCGCCAATGAGACGGCCCGCGTCCTCCAGAACGCATATTGTACGTGGCGATCTTCATTTCTGGTCGCTTGTGTGGCTGGCGCAGCTTAGCGGTGGCGACCAGCGGCGAGAAATTGGTTTGAGGAGGCCAAATCGGGCTCCAGACGAGATGTCGCGAACTCTTCATGAGTAAGCGACGCCTCGGCCAAAGGACAACAGAAGCCGGCAAACTCCGGTGTTCGTGGACCAGCAAGCGTTTCGTCGCTATCGATGGCTGTCGCCATGCCGGTATCCGGCGTTGGTGATCTCGATTGTCGGACAGGAGGGATCAGATGCGGGCATGGCCTTTGGTGGCGGTTGTACTGGTCGCAGCCGGCGTTTGGTATTTCTGGCAGAGCAAGAGCGACACGGCCGGTGCTCCGCCGATCTCCCTCGCGTCTAATGAGACCGATTCTGCGGGCGTCGGAGAAACCGGCGTCAACGCTTTACCGATGGCGGACGCGCGCAGCATTAGCGCCATGCGTTCACTTTACCCCGACGCCGATGCAACAACCGGCGTTCTCATCGGTCCCGGACGGCGCGGGGAGTTCGGCGCCGCCGGTCCGATCCCGCAGACCGCGCCACTCTTTGTTATTGGCGGCGTGGATACCCCTATCCTGATCACAGCGACAACCTCGGATGACGCCGCGCATGCCGAAAGCGGGTTTCTGTCGGCCTTTTATCTCAGACCCGCAGCAGCCGGCGGTTACGATCTCATCTCCGCGCACCCCGACTTCGGCGGCCACGGAGAGTATGGACGCAGCGGCGAGGCTGAATTGATTACATTGCACGGAGAGCCCGCCCTACTCAGCCGGTACAGCGGCGGCGGGATGGGCTGCATCGTCGAACTTGCGCAGATCTATACGTTCGGCCCCACCGGCCCAAGAGAGATATTGGCGCGCGAGTTCGTGTCCTACCGGAACGACGGCATCGGCGGCGAAGGCGACGAAGTTGTCGGTATCGTTATCGATCCGCCGGCCGGGTACGACATGGCTATCCGATTCACTGGGAGCTTCCTCGGTGATCGTATCGACGACACTGTGCTCTATCAGATGCAGTCGGGAAGTCTCGCACCTGTGAGAGGCGAGAACCCTCTCGCGGGCGGCTGTTAGCGTCGCCAAAGATCGGCGAAGGATTGAGGCGCCTGCATCCAGCCTGCAGGCGAAAGCAGCCCCCTGCGCGCGCAAAGATCTTGTGTAGCGCTGGGCAGCGCATCAGCCCAGCGTGAACGACATACATCCTGGCGCACGTGCGAGGACGAGGCCAGCAGCATGTCCATCTCCGCATATTCGACGAGATCGATCACGCCGTGACGGGTTTGGCCCCGCGCGCTCAGCACTACAAATCGTCCGCCGGGACTGAGTTCGATGCCTCGTCCGTCATAGCTCCACTCCTCAACAAAGGGAGCGCGCATCCACCTCTCGGCATAAAAAATCATGGGACCTTCTTCCCCAATCGCGACAACTGCGCGGTCAGACTGCGCGAGAATGCGCTCAAGGCCAGAAGCCGGGGCTGGGAAGTGCGCACGCAGACGCGCGCGATCATCATTTTCGACGACATCAGAGAGCTGAAATGCGCCAAGAGACCGCCGCTCCGGCGGGATCGCAATGACGGCGCCGTCCATTGCCTGCACAATGAGGCCGCGCCCGTCAGCGCAATCAACCAGGACAGAATCACCATCGCGCGCGCGAAGGTCAGTCACACGGCAACCAGCGTCGATACGGCGCAGAGGGCGCAAATCGGGCCACGACAACACTGCCATCTCGCCCTGGATATCGGCGCTGATCAGATGATTGCGCGCTCCTGGAAGCAACGTCAGCCCCACAATTGCGCTATCATGCATCGGATGTTGGGCGAGAAGAGCGCCGTCCCGGTCGAAGGCGGCAACGTTGCCGTCGGCATCGGCGGATGCAATGCGGTCGCCGCTAACGGCGACGGCAAACACTGCACATTCATTCCAGATCGTGTCGGCCTTGTCATTGCACGCGCGGGTCCAGCTGATGGGCGCCATTTCCCTCGTTTCCGAAGCAAATCGCAGCAGCGAGCCATCGCTCAGACCGATAACGGCAAAGCGCTCGTCTTCCGAGAACCCGGTCGCAGATATTTCGGCCGACGTACGCAGCAAAGCTGCTCCTCGAACAATATCACCCGCCGCCAGGTTCGCGCCATCAGGCTCAGCGCGGAGCACTGCCGCGACAGGCGAAAGCGCAGCAAACGCCTCACCCCGGCGCGCCAGATCGCTGCGACGTCCGAGTTCTGCGACGGTTGAAAGACCTGTCAGGACAAAGAAACCAACGGCAACGCCGAGCAGCACACGCTGCACGAGACTTCGCTGACGCTGGGCTTTGTCCCTGTCACGCAGAACGCCCGGGCTCACGTTGATTATACCCGCGATGAGCTTGAGCAACGCGTACCGGAATCCGTCTTTGCCGGAGCGAGCATCTGCCGCGAGCGGTTCAGGACCAAGTGCGACAGGCAAACACGCACGCGTGCGATCCTTGCCCGCCTCATCAGCCGGGACAGTTTCTGCTATGATCGAGAATATCCGTCCGCCCTGCGGCAGCGTCTTGAAGTACTCGATCTCTTTTTGCACCCATTGACTGGCGGCCGCAGCGCTGGAGCACACAACGATGAGAGCCGAAGATGCGCGAAGGCTTGCTTCAATGCCCTCGCTCAGCTGCCCGGCGGCGAGCTCTTCACGATCACGGAATACGGGATAGATCCGATTCGACTTGCCGCCCTCAGTGATCCGCACCTGTCCAAGTGACTTCGGCACTTGGTAGACTTCGAGCGTCCGGTGGAGGCGCTTGGCGAACGCCGCGTCGATGCTCGAGTATGATATGAAAGCGGCGTAGCGGTACGGCATGTGGCGCGGACTATACCAGCCTGACCCAAGCCTGAAAGCCGGTAAACTTCGCCCCGATCCTGTCCCCTTTAGCCTCAGCATCGCACGCGGTCGGGCGTGCGCAAGGCCAAGCCTCACGGGCGCGTTCCGCGCGCCTTGCGCCCGCCCTCTTCCCGCGTGCGCTCGACATAGGCGTCGCGGGGACGGCTCGCGGCGCGCGCCGGCGCGATCCGGCTGGACTGTCTGCCATGCTCTCCTTTGCTCTTTCCGGCACGATCGGCTGCGTGCTGACGACTGCACCCGATGAAGTCACGCTTGCCATCTCGTCTCCGCTTAATCGTCCAGACCAATCACCACGCGCGGCCTGGGTGATCTGCGTCGCACGGGATCATGCTCTGCGTGCGCGTATCCTGGAATGCTTTCGCCCGGGCGATCTTGTCCGCATCGAAGGCGAGATCGAGCAGCGCCGCCGCCAGGTTGGCGAACTTGCCTTCCATAGCGTGGGCTTTGTTGCCCAGACGATCGAGCGCCTGCCCTCTCCGCACGATGGAGAGCAATCATGAGCCGGCTTTATCTCACGGCGCGCGAGCATGCGGCGCTTCTTGAACGCCAGGGCGGTGTGCTGCGTTGCGGATTGCGAGGAGACCGGAGACCTGATCGCGGAACATTCAACGCCGAATGCACTCAAGGCCGGCAAGCCCGATCAGCTGATGTGCGTCGCCTGTCACAAAGTGAAGACGTTGCGGGACGTGAAGGCGATCGCGAAGGCTAAGCGCCTCAACGGAGAGACGTCGAGCCAGTATGAGCGCCGGAAGAGATATGGATCGCGGCGGCGTGGGCGTGGGTTTGAGAAGCGGAAATAGACGTCAAAAGTATCCCAATAACGGCTGTTCTCGCATGCGCGCCGTATAGCAGTCGTCGACCGTCCGCTATACGGCGGAAGCGGTCGTGGTTTGCGTGACTCCGCGTCCCTCGGCCACGCACCTGGCAGTACGTCAGCTCATCGCTGCAATCGAATTTGGCCGCCGGCAGCGTGGCGGCGATTTACATCGTCGACTTGGACTATCGACAGATCAAAGCCGGAGAGACTGCGCGCCCCGCTTGGCAATTGGCGGGTCTGGCCTTCTTCGTCGGCATGCTTGTGTCCGTTGCGACCGTGCCGCTCATGCTCGGCGCTCATCTCGCGCTTGAGCAGTTCGGGTACTAGCTACCCCGCCTCTCCGCGGCCTTACACGCCACCGACACGGCGATGTGCTCAACGCCTAGCCTTCGAGCGACGCGGCGCAACCCGGCGACAGCCTGCGCGAGAAGATGGAGGCCGGCCTCGGCGAGATGACGCATTTCGCCGTCGTGTTGACGCCCACCTCGATCACCAACGCCCGGGTCGCCAAGAGATCGATGTCGGGCGGCATCACTCGGTTGGTCGCCGCGCCGAATGAACAGCGCAATCTGCTGTCTTGTACGGACGGGGCGCGATCGCCGCTCGTCATGCGCTCGCCTCGGATCCCTGGCGTGGTGTCCACCTCATTTGTACAGACCAGACGCTGCGCTTCGCCCGGAGCGACGGTTAGACGCCGAGCACACACCCAGGCGAGATGGAAGCGCCCGTCGCAATCGAGGGTAGCAATCTTGTCCCGCTCCGCTAAACCCCATGCTCGGGTGAAACATCATGACGATCAAATTCAAAGATACCGGCACGTTCGCCGAAAACCTCGCCTTGTTTGACGAGCATCTGCGGTCACTGGACCAAGATCTGGCTTACGACTTCCTGGTCGATGTTCAGGCCCATGCGGACGGACGGCTCGACCGAGAAGCCGTCCTCGATCACCTGATGACAGCGATCAAGACCGCAGAGGCCGCAAAGGAGGCGAAGGCCGAACAGGCCGCTGCCGCCGGAGCGGAGAGCGGCGCCAGCGAAGCCGGCGCGAACGAGGTCTCGCAGACGCCGCCTTTTACCGCGCCCACCAAAGCGACCGTCGGCTGGCTCCTCGAGCAACTCGACATCGAGGGTTTTCGGGGCATCAACAATGAAAACGCACCGCTCATCCTCAAATTCAAAACGAGCGCCGTCAGTTCGATTTCCGCACCCAACGGCGTCGGAAAGAGCTCGATCTTCGACGCCCTCACCTATGCGCTGCGCAAGAGCATTCCGAAGCTCGACGATTTGCACGCCGCGGAAAAAGGCCGTGACTACTACCTGAACCGCTTTCACAGCGGCGGAGTCGGCACGGTCATCCTCAAGGTCAAGCCGACCGACGGCTCCGCGTCGATCGCCATAACGGTGAAGCTCGACGCCACGGGCAAGCGGACAGTGAGTGCAACGAACGGCGTCGATGGTGAAGCTCTGCTGGAAGAGCTCTATCGCGAGTTCGTTTTGTTGGACGGGCAAACCTTCCAGCGGTTCATTAGTGAAACGTCGCTGAACCGCGGTCGCAATTTCGCGGGGCTGCTCGGTCTGGCGCAATACGCCGCCATGCGCCGAACACTCGACATGCTCTCAAACACGCGCGCGTTCAATAATCACTTTGACCGGACTGCGGTGGACGCGCGCAAGAAGGCCGCCAGCCGATCAATCGCAGACGTGTCCGCGCGTATCGGGGCCGACTACGAAATCCTGATCAAGGAGCCGCTGGAGCCAGCGACCGAAAGGTCCGACGCGCAAGCACGCTGCCATAGCGCTCTCAGCGGCATCCAGGTGCTCGCCAAGCACTGCGACGGCCAGACTTTCGCCCAGGTCGATCTCGACGCCTGCCTGAGCACCATCATCGAGGAAGAAGGCGGAGAAACGAAGAAGCGCCACGGCGAGCTGACGCAGACGATCTCGAACCTTGAAGAGGCCGAGAAGAAGGGAGCATCGGAAGCGGAAGTGGAGGAGCTGGCCGCCATCGCCGCGCGCCGCGACGCTGCGGTCGCCCTCACGGCGGGTGACTTGTTGAACGAAGTCTATCGCGCGAGTGAGAAGGTGCTTGTGCAAGCCGCCTGGCCGAGCAGCCGTTGCCCCACCTGCGACCGGGATGACGGCTCTTCCGTGCTGGACCTCGTACATGCGAAGATCGCCGAGTATGAGAAGGTCGATGAAGAAACCACGGCCGGCGTCGCGGCGTGGACGGCTGGCTCCTGGGCTGAAGTCTCCGCGTTGGGCAAAGCCCATCTGCCGGTGGCCGATGTTGAAGCCCTGAAACCGCTTCTCGCAAGGGGAGCCAAGGGCGAGCTGACTGCGGCGGATGCAACGACGCTCGCCACCCACCTCGCGACGATCCGCACACAAATTGCGACCTCACTCGCGGAGGCGCGCACGGCGCGCGACACCCTGGCCGGCACCCTGCCGCCATCAATGGCCGCCGCCACCAATGCCATCAACGTCAGTCGTCGGCTCCAAACGCATTGGAGCGACGTCGCCAACCACGAAGAAGCCCATGCCCGCGAGAGCGCGATCGAAGACCGCATCGCTCGCATCAAGACCTTCGTCGATGGCGCGAACACGGCCTTCGCCGGCGCCGAGAGCGCAATGGCGAATGAGCGCCTACAGAAGGTGCTCCCGGTTTGCCGCAATCTCTTCAAGGCGATCATGGGCCAATCCGTTGTCCCCGGGCTGGCCAAGCGAACCGGCACCGAAGAAATCGCGATCAGCCTGACGGAGTTCTGGTCGCTGAAGGATGTCTCGGCCCAGGCTTTGTTGTCTGAGAGCTTCCGAAACGGGTTCGCGGTCTCGGTCTATCTGGCGGCCGCGTCGCTCTACGGCGGCGCGCCCAAGTTCATGATCCTTGACGACGTCACCTCGAGCCTTGACGCCGGACACCAGCTCAATCTCATCGACGTCATCCGACTGCAGTTCGCCCGCCCCGAGGTGGCAGACGGTCCACAGATCATCATTCTCAGCCATGACACCATGCTGGAGAAGCTGTTCAACACCAACGGCAACAGCGCGGGCTGGCAGCACCAACGCCTTGAGGGGACGCCGCAGTTGGCGGTGCTCCCGCAGACGGGGGCGATCAACAAGGTGCGCGATGGAACGAAGGACCTGCTGAACCAGGGTCGCGCGACGGACGCGGCACCCTTCATCCGGCAGTACCTCGAGTACCAACTCAGCTTCATCATCAGCAAATGTCGGATCCCGGTGCCGATCGACATTGCGTACAGCGATGAGCAGAAGATGGTCGGCAAGCTTCTAAAAGCCGTCCAGGACGCGGTGGCTTTGCACAAGAAGGCTGGCGATCTGGTTCTGGAGCCGGCGCAGGAAACGGCGCTTGACCAGCGCGTGACCAGCATCACCAGCAATTTCGTATCCCACTGGGCGACGGGAAGCAGCGGCGCCTACTCCGCCGCCGCGCTGCAGACCGTTCTGGCGGCGATCGAAACCCTGGAAGACAGCTTCCAATATGAACCGACGCCCGGCGCGGCGAAGGTTTGGTATTTTTCATTGTCGAAACGCTGAAGCGCCGCGCCGTCGAATGCCGCACGCCCGCCTATAACTGAGTCCGCTGCGGTCGACGGAATCGCCCACTTCCGCAAATGCCCCGAAGCGGCCCCAGCGTGCTTTGACACGATCGGTTGGCTGGGCCCGCACGCACACGCCGCGCGCCCTCCCCGCTCCTCATCTGCATCGCACGCGGGCGGCCCCGCGCAAGGGCAAGCCCTCGGCGCTGACGCGCCCTTGCGCGCGTCCTCGATCCCGCGTGCGCCAAACGCAAGACGTCGCGGGGACGGCTCGCGGCGCGCCGCCGGCGCTTCCGGCGTCGGATCTCCTCCATGCTTTCATTCACGCTCACCGGCACAGTCAGCTCTGTCCTGACCAATGCACCCGATGAAACGACGCTCGTCCTTGAAACACTGGTTGCACGCACTGACGCCCAACCCCGCCTGTCATGGATATTGTGCAGCGTTCGCGACGCAGATCCGCGCAAGATCGCGGCGCAACATCTTCGCCAAGGTGATCAGGTCCGGGTCGATGGCGAGATCGAGCAACATCGCCGCCAGGTCGGCGAACTTGGGTTCTTCAGCTTGGTCTTCATCGCTCGAAAGATCGAGCGATTGCCTGAACCGATCACAGGAGCCGGCCAATGAGCCGGCTCTATCTCACGCAGCGCGAATACGATGCGTTGCTCGAGGCGCAAGGCGGCACGTGCTGCGTCGCCGAGTGCGAAGAAACGGAAGGCCTGATCGCCGAGCACTCAACGCCCAACGCTTTGCGACCTGGCAAGCCGTATCAATTGATGTGTGTGGCCTGCCACAAGTGAAAACCTTGCGCGATGTGAAGGCGATCGCCAGGGCCAAGCGGCTCAATGGCGAAACGTCAAGCCAGTATGAGCGACGAAAGAAGTTTGGTTCGCGATTGAAAGGGCGTGGCTTTGATAAGCCCGGCTAAGTGGCTGGGGAGCGGATCAATGACGACCGGACTCCAGTGGCGGCTGGATGAGAAACGGGGGTCACGTCAAGATCAACAATGGATGCTCTTGCGCGATCCTCGCCTTGATCAACAATTCGCCCGCGTGCGACGCTTGAAGTACCGAAAGCTCGGACCAGTACTTATTCTCTAAACTTTTGCGGTTCGCGTGCCAGTTGGCGTGGGCCAACGCTCCTAGACCCAAGCCGCGCATATGTTCGTGCACGTTCTCGGCTAGCAGCGACACTACGCGGACTTTCGTTTCTTGGATGGCGATGGCTTGCGACGTTCACTTGTGGCCTTCTCAGTTGCCTTTTTCACTTTGCCAATCGAAACCACATTCGACTGACTGTGATTAGAGTACGTGTCCCACGTGGGAGCATAGCTTTCATCAGCTTGATTGCCCCAAAGCGCCCATCCAGGACGTGTCCCGCGCGCGAAGAGCTCCAGATACGGGCCAGGGCTACATGCCTCGATAATCGGGAAAATCTCGTCCGGCTTTCGCGAGTGCTCACGCTTCCTCGTCGCGAGAAGATTGACCTGACTGCGCCCAGGTCCAAGGGTGCGTGCATTCTTCCCGCGCACGCCAAATAACAAGATCTCCGTGACATTCCGAAAGTAGAATCCAACACCGCGGCCGTCGGACCCGCCATCCTTGCGCACCTTGTGCCAAATGATGTTCGATTTGTACTTGAACCCCCACGCCTCCATGACGCGAAGCCCTTCGGGCAAGAGCGCGTTGGGTACCCACAAGTAGAGGTGGGCGGTGTCTGCCGAGACCATGCTAACGGGCAACGCGCAAATCTCTTCGAGCGTCATCGTCTCATATCGTGAAAGCCTCCGGTGCTCTGGAGCGACCTTGCCTGTGCGATTTTGGAACTGCCAAGGCGGATCCGCCAGGATTGTGGAAAAACGCTGCCCCTTAGTGAACGCCAATAGTTCACTCGCCGGCGTCTTCTCCAGGCTCAAAGCTAACTGAGATTGGCTCGGGCGTTTCATCTTCGACATAGAGATTCCTCGTAATCCCGAATACTAGAATCGGGCATCCACCGCCACCGCCGCCCTGAATCTTCGGCAAGAGCTTCGACATATGAGTGGTTGACGCACCGTAGCTTGCGCCACGTCCTAGCTGCTTGAAGATGTCCTGCAGGTGGTCAGAGCGTGTAACGATGACTCCGAGGTCGATCACACGAAGTTCGAACAGCAGCCGAAAATTATTCAAGTCTCGATCGTAGAATGGATCCTTGTTATTCCACTCGAGCTCAAGCGCAACCCGCCCCTTGAAGCAGTCCACGGAGTGCGTGGGCGACGGTGTAACTTCGCCGTCGACCTGTATCCCGGTGCGAAACTCGCGCTCCGTCCAGCCTCTCTCATTGAATGGCTTCTCAAAGCGATCCGAAATGAAGGATCGATTCCCACCCGGAATAAGTATCTCGCTCCGCAACAAGCGGAATGACCGAAGACAATCTAACAGTTCCCGCCATTCCTGCGGACAGGCAGTGGACATCACGCCTGCGGCATTGCGCCATTCATGCACCTCATAGAGGTCAGCCAAATCGCCAGGAATGAGATGTGTCGTGACCATCCCCTGAGATGCGCACGGAGCCCGATTCCCTTCCAGTCGTTTTGCTCGTTGGCAGCCCCCCAGGGTCCGCGTTGAAAAATCTAGCGCTTGGGGTCACGCCCGACCGAAAAAGGGCTGGCGGTTCTGAGCGCCGTTGCTACCGTAGCGCGAATGACTGACGCAGAGAGCAAGCAGCAACCACCCGAACGGCGCAGCATCCCGGCGCTTCGCGTAAATCAGTGGCGCGCAGGCTGGGAAAATGTTGGCTTTTCCGAAAAAGCACATCGCCGCAAGCCGGAACCCAGTTTCCTGCTTTGCTCGATACCTGCCGTCGAACTCAAAAGTCTTTGTGGCGTGAGTCGGCGTGACGCCACCAATCCTACTCCGCGAGCTCAGGACCTGGGGATACAGCGCCAGCACGACGAGAAACGCTCTGAGGAAATTTCTCGCTACATCGAATATGGATTCCCTTGGTCGACCCTCTCGGATGCTCAGCGCCGCAGCAATGCGTATAACTCGATGCGCAAGCCGGGCTGGCTGCCGACCGCAATTGTCGTGAATATTTTGCGCGACATCGACCGACGGCCTCTCGGCGGATCGGTAGCGGCAGAGGACCTCATTCAGATCGAAGATGCAGGCGCGATCGCCTCGCTGAAGTTGCCGTACTCAGCATGGGTACCGTCGTGGCGCCCATCCAATCTCCCGCCAATGGAGATCGTTGATGGGCAGCATCGCCTGTTTGCTTTTGGAGGACAGAACACATCATTCGAATTGCCAGTTGTGGCCTTCTACGGACTCGACATTAGTTGGCAGGCGTATCTGTTCTGGACCATCAACATCAAACCTAAGCGCATCAACGCAAGCTTGGCGTTTGACCTTTATCCGCTACTCCGCGGCGAAGATTGGCTCGACAGCACCGATGGGCACCCCGTGTATCGCGAGACACGAGCTCAAGAACTGACCGAAGCGATGTGGTCACACCCTGACAGCCCTTGGCTTCACCGCATCAATATGCTTGGCCAGAAGGACACAGGCGGCGTCACCCAATCCGCGTGGATAAAGACCCTCACCGCAACGTTTGTGCGCCAGTGGCGTTCACGCGGGTCAAAACTCGGCGGCCTATTTGGCGGCCGATATGACGACGACGACGAAGTTCTCGGGTGGAGCCGAGCACAGCAAGCCGCTTTCCTCATCTATGCGGCTCGGGCACTGCATCGTGCGATCACGAATACGAACGCTGACTGGGCTCAAGATTTACGTCAAAGTTCTGTTGCGAAGAATAAATCAGACGACGCCGCGTTTTACGGCCCCTACGCGTTGATCAATACGGACCAAGGCGTCAGAGGATTTCTGCACGTCCTGAACGACCTTTGTTTTGCAAGCGCTTCCCGCCTCGCGCTCGACAAGTGGGCCGCTGACGAGGCAGCGGGAGCCGCGGATGAGACAGCGGTGAGCAATGCCTTGAGGGGGATTAGCGAGCAAAAAATTGCCGGTGTGCTGGATGACATAGCCAAGAACCTCGCCACCTTTGATTGGCGTTCAAGCGCCGCCCCCAACCTGTCCGAGGAGCAACGCTTGGCAAAGCTCGCTTACAGAGGAAGCGGTGGATACCTAGAACTGCGACGGAGAATTCTAGAGCACCTCGTTTCTAGTAGCTCGACTTTGAAATCGATGGTCGAAAGAGTTGAGGCGCTCGCTTGAGCCTGAGCGCCGCAAATTCCAGCATGATTCCGCTCGCCTCAACCAAGGCGATTGAAGACACGTTGGGTAGCGCAACTTCCACAATTCGCGCGAAACGGTGGCTCTCGCCAGCCAATCGGTATCGCCTAGATACAATCATGCGTGTGGAAGCAGACCGCCAGAGCGGAACGATCAAACGGGGCCACCTCGCACAATACATCGCCGTTAGTACGCTTCTACATTGCACTGATGGATGGTCGTACCTGGGGCGCTCGCTCCAGGCGCTCATCAGCGGAGACTCAAAGAGCGCCATCCATCTCGCCTACTACGCAGAGCTTCGTGCCGCGATGTCTATCCTCGCGTGTGAAGGCATCGGCGTGATGAACACGCGGCATTTCATAGTTGATGCGGCAAACAGCGTACGCGAACTTCCAAATCCAAAGGGCACGCACAATTTCGTATGGGATTGTATTTCGTGGTGGGCCAACGACGTTCGCTCGGGTCCGTACCTGGCGAACCTCGTGCGACCGGGAGGGCAATCTTTGGAGACATGGTTGGCACCGCTAGGCGGAAGCACAATTATCTCTGCGCATGCGCAGCATTGGTTTCTCCAATGGGGCATGGACCTGATGTTGATGGGCGACGACCAGCGCGCTCGCAACGAAGCTAGCTATCGTCCTTCCGGAATGACTGGCCGCGCGGAGCCATTGCTCAAGGATGCACTCGCCTTCGTAATCGACCTCTGGTCGGCGCTGGAGACGAGCCATTCCGCAGGGTTTGACGAGATTGATCGATACATCTTGCGACTAAGCCTCGAGAAAGCGTTCCTAGGCCGCACCGGCCTCAATCCACGCCTGCATCGCAAACGTTTTGAAGCCTACATTCGACCCTGCGTCGCACAGCACGCGTGGTCCCAGGCAAGCCAAGACGCTTGGTTTGATTTCCTGAGGCGGAAAACCGCCCGAGAAGACTCCAAACTCTTCCACTATTCGCAGCTTTCGCCAGCCTCAACGAAGCACGCAGAACTCGCAGTGATATCTCGTGCCTGTTTGCTCCTTCGTATCGCCTCGACCGCAACACAGCGCGTATTCGAACGTGCCGGCATTGCAAAAGCAGATCTCGAATTCTGGAGAGACCAAGTCGGTGTTCATCGCGGCTTCTGGGGACTGTCTGGCCCACCCACCCCCTTGACCGACCTCTGGGCGGACATTCGAGATCTAATAGCCGACCTGCGCTTGTTTGGCGCCACCAAGACCACCAACCACCATCAATTCACCATGGCTCATTCGACCGCCCTCACGAGCATCGGGAGCTGCGAGCGCGTAGCGCTCTGGACGATGGCTGGATAGTCCAACATCTGCGTCCGCTATCGTCGCAAACAGCGTGCGCTGATTTCCGAAACTGCCCCCAAGCGGCCGGCGGCGCTCGCTCAGCGTTTCTGCTTTGTCGCTGGGATGTCTTTGAGAATCTCAGCGAAGAATTTGCGCTCATCTACTTCAAGCGCACGTAGCCATTCAACGAGCTGCACTATGTCGAGACGACGTTCATGCAATTCGACTTTGGCGACGTAAGATTGCGTTTTGCCCAGCGTCTCGGCCAACTCTCGCTGATTGAACGGGAGCGGCTGGCGCTTTTGTGGTTCAAGCTGAAGGGTTTTTCGCACGCCGACATCGCCAAGCGTTTGGGCGTGTCGCGCCACACGGTGCCGCACTATCTTTCCCGCGGGCTCGCCAAAATCGCTGCGGCGCGGGCAGCCTTTGAGGCTCAGGGTGGTGCGAAAGACGCCACTTCGGCTTCGGCGGCGAAAACATCCTAGCCACCCCGCCCCAATGCTGCGCGGCGGTTCAGCGCTGCGCATTGACTGACCGCGCTGCCGCATAACCCGATCCAGAGTGCGTCCACGAGATCGCGACGCATATCAACCTTCTGGACCAATCCAGATTATCCAAAGTGCTGCAGCGGCCAAAGCGACGAGCAACGCCAAAGCGAAGAATGTTGTGGGGAGCAGCACCTTGCGCGGCCCTTTGGGCGCAGCGGTTTTTGGGTGTAGGTTGGTGATTTCGGCCGGAAGGGAATTCTCAGTGCTCGGCGCGGAGGTTTTTGCAGTCGGCGGCGCATTGGAGGTCGTGTGAGGCAATGTCGCCGACGCTGAAAGCAGGGCCGGGGCAGTCAATTGGCGCGCGATATCAATTCTTGGCCGGGCGGGCTTGATCGCTAGCCAATGCAGTCGACCTAGATTGTCTCCGACCACAAGCCGCCCGTCGGGCAAACCAAGAAGGGCACGCACTTCGCCATCGAGTTCTATACGGCCAACTTCAGTGCGACTGAGAACTTCCAGGATACGCACTGTTGTCCCCGCGCTCACGGCGAGCAATCCACCGGCCATCACCGCAAGCCTGTGGGCATAGTGCCTGTCCACACTTCTCCAAGCTGAAGCGCGCCGGGACACAACAAATTCCTCCGCAGTCTGTGTATTCCAGACGGCAACCCACTCTCCGTCTCCTGAGGCCGCAGCGACGCGGCCATCGGGAAGCACTGCTAAAGCGCTATCACCTCCAGCGTGCGAAGTGGAGAACCGCGCGATCTCCACTTTAGCTTCGACGTCACAAATTCTAACCTCATTAAAATAGCCAATTGCCAAGCACCCCGTCGGCAACCCTGCCAACGCAGTGACGTAGCCCGCTTCGATTTGCGACACCTCTTTGCCGGTCGCGACATCCCAAATGCTCAGAAAATCGCGCGTTGAATAGGCTCCATCCTGATGTGAAATGACTTTGTTCGGGGCGACCAAGCGCCCACCAGGAAGCGCGGCCAACAGGCGGGCACCTGAGGCGCCGGTATCAAAATAGCTAAGCTCGACGCCAGCATTTGCATCCCAGATTCGCACGCCGTCTCCGCAACCACTCGCTACGGTTCCGTCATCAAGAATCAGGAGCGCGTAAATCTGCGTAGCGCCGAAATGCTTGTGCCCTCCGAACTTCTCGGGGATTGGGCGGCCAGTATATTCAGCAACTCTTGCGCAGGACTTTGTGTCCCACACCCCCAGCGCACCTCCAGATCCACTCACCACGCGCCCGTCAGGGAGGAGCGCCAGCGCTTCTACCGCCTGACTGTTCTTGTCGGGCAAAACAGCGCCAGGCGCCGCCTGCGGATTCCAAATGCGCACACTGTTGTCGCGGGAGCCGCTAGCCAGTCGCCCATCCTGCAACGCGACGAGTACAGTGATCTCTTCCCGGTGTCCTTCCAACTTAAACGTCTTAGTATGTGGCGCTCCGAAAGTGCGGATGTCGCCATTTTGCGAGCCCGCGAAGATTTGGCCTTGGGGCGTGACCACAAGAAACGCCGCTGACTTGTGATTTTCAACGTGGCTGACCTCGACACCCTCGTTCACATCCCAAACCTGAATTTTGCCTTCTGCAATGCAGGCTAAGCGCCCGTTCGGCAAAACGGTAAGCGCGCTCACCGTGGGGCCAAGCGAGTTCGTTGAACGGCGCAACTGGAGCATCTCGGCGCCAGTTCGCATGTCCCAAATACGAATGCCGGAATGTGCCCAGGCACTTGCCAGGCGCCCATCAGGCAACACTGCAAGCGATGATACCCCGTCCCCTCCGAGGCCCTTGTCGAGCCGCGCGACCTCGACACCAGAGCTTACGTCCCAGACCCGAATAGTTATTTCATCGCCACCGCTGACCAAGCGCCCATCGGCCAACACCGCCAGGGCCTTGACGGGATAGCGGTGGCCTTCCAACCGAAGAAGTTCTGAGCCCGTATTTGCATCCCAGACGCGGACGCTCTTGTCATCAGAGCCACTCGCCAAGCGCCCATCCGGCAAGATAGCGAAAGCACGCACTGCGCTTTCATGCCCGTTGCACCGAACCGCCTCGGCGCCAGTAATTGGGTCCCAACCCCTAATACTGCCATCGCTGTGGCCGACAGCGAGAACCCCATTAGGCAAAACAGCGAGGGCGGTTACGGCGCGGCTCGCCCGGTCTCCTGGTTCAAACCGCGCCAATTCCGCACCGGGGGGCGTAAGCGCCGCTTGCGTTTCATAGATTGCTCCCGGCGACATTTGCTCCAAGCAATTTGAAAGGAAGGTGCTGCTCGCAAGGTGCAATAAGCGACCGTGCAACTGAGGCAAACACTGGCGCAGATCACGCGCCACGTTTCCGGCGATCAGGCGCAGAGTCCGGCCGATAAGCTTCGCGTCGTCGGACGACGCGAAGCTCTCGTAGTCCGCGGCAACCTCAATCGTTCCACCGAAGGCCGCAACACTCTTGTCGATCCAAGCGGGATTCGTCAGCAGCGCGTCGAGACGATCCTGCTGTTTTGCATGATGTAGCTGAAAGGGCAGTTCGACGATGCAGCGGCGGCTCAGGGTTAGATCGTCAGCCCGCCAATCCCGCTCCGGTTCAAAAAACTCCGCCAGCGCATGGTGCAATCTGCTCCGATCCCGATCATAAAACCGTATGCGCACGACCTCTGCGACCTGGCGGTGGAAGAACTGCAGCAATCTCTCACCGTCGCTTCCCTTCTCGACCAGGAGCGCCTGCATATCTCTGCGCAGCCGCACCCAAACAGAGTCTGGCAGCCGCTGGGTGCTCGCGCCGAATTGCTCCGACGACACTGCTGCCATGACCTCGTGATCCCGGGAAAGCACTGCGAGCAGTTCGCTCTCGCTCACCCCCTCTCGTCCCGCGGCAACGAGGCCGAGTGCACGCGCGACGAGCTGTGGCGCATGGTGACGAACGCTCGACAATTCGTCGAGGAATTGTCCGATGAGGGCCGCGACATCGTCAGCGAGACCGCGCGCGCGCGGATCGTCACTGGACCTCCAGCGGCGCGCCAAAGCGAACGCGACTTTAAGATAAAGCGGTGAAGCACCGGCCGCGACGAAGCGGTCCAGGATATAATCCTGCTGTTCTTTGGTCAGGCTCCGCTGCGCATCGCGCTGAAGGTCGGCGAGGATGTCGCCACCATCGGTCCGCCTTAGGGGTTCAATTTCCAGAACTCCGTTATCGGGTAAGGCATGCGTCAGTCCACGGATGATCGTGCTCTCGGATGCGTACGCCTCGTCTTCGAGCGTTGAGACTACAATCTTCACACCCTTTGGTAGCTCGTCCGGAAGCCACGCAGCTCGATACGGCGCACGCAGCTGGTCCAGCGCGTCTACGAAGATCGTGACAGGCTGCGCGATGGCGGCGATAAAGGTCCTGACCTGGGAGACAAAACGGTTGGCGTCCTCTTCCCATGGTCCGACCGCTTTTGTGACACCGAGCGCCTCCAGGTCTGTGCAGATCGAAATGAGAAGTGAGCGCTGCTCCGTAGAGGCAGCGCTGGCGCCGACGAAGCGTTTCACAACAGGGACACCGCCCCTGTTTTCGGCATCCACCGCCGCGCGCGCCATGAGCGCAGACTTACCCGCTCCGGAAATGCCTTTCAGCACCAGCGGATGACGCACGTCGGCATCGAGGTAATCTTCGATCGCCGCCCGATTGCTGCTGCGTCCCACGAACACACGCACCCGCTCTTCAGCGAATGCATTGTGCACGTCACGCTCTTCTTGAAGAGCTGCGTCGGCGGCGCGCGTTCGGATCTGGACGGATGTGATGTGCCGCTCTATCGCCGCCTTGAGTTTCCCGGTGACGGTTGAAACAAAGGTCGCTTGATAATCGGCAGCGTTGAAGTCACCGAAGGCCAGTTGATCAGCGGGCACCAATCTGCCAACCAAATCCGAAAGTGCTCGCGCGCCTGGCTCAGCTGAATGTGTCGTGCGAATCCAAGCAATCGCGGACGGCGCGACACCGGTCAGTCCTTGTCGGATTTCCTGCTCAGTAAGTGACAAGACGGTCTGGTCACGACACTCATCGCTGAGCAACCCCGCTCGGTGAAGGTGATGCGCGGCGGCTTGCAGAGCATGGCGCAGACGCGTCTCAATCAGCATCCAGGCGTTGGGGTCTGCAAAGTCGGCGAGATCCCCTTCCCTTGCCCGCAGCGTATAGGCAGACATGGTCTCACCGGCGGACGCCAGAAGCGCACCCGCGATGCGATGGTTCTCGTCGCGCTGATAGACGCGGTCGAGCACCGCTACGATTTCGGCATTGTCCCCGATCGCGAGCCAACGGATTGCTGCCTCGTAGGCATCGGCGGCAATCGCGTAGGGCAGCGGAACCCAACCGTAACGATCGCCGCACAGGATCAGAAGATTAGGCGCTGGGTATGCTCTGGCGTCCACGACCTCTTCGAGACATAGATCCGCTGTGCGCTGATCAATCTGCGCATCCGCGCTCACGCCCCAGCGCATATCCACGGCACGGAAGCCAAATCCGTGCGTGGCGCAGAGGCGTTCAAGTTCGGGGAAGACCTCTTCATGCAGAAGTCGACGTTCTTCTGTAAAATCCCTGAAAGTAGATGAGACAAAAAGCCGGAATGTCCTCGTGACCACCTCGGCCTCCTCGCCCGCTTCGCACAAGGATAATTAGCGACGGTCGATTGCCGAGTCACGTCGAACGAACAAGACGTCGCAAAACGCCGTCAACATTTGCACCAGGAGGCGCGCAAAAGCGTCGTGACGCTTGCCACTGCGTCCCATACATCGTTACGAACCAAAGAGATCCCGTTGAACTCCCTTCTGCCCTTGCTTGCGGGGTGCCGCTTTTGCCCGTGATCGTTTGAGTGCTCGGAGCTTCTTCTCGTGCTTGCGCTTGCGGTCGAACGCGCAGCGGCCCCTAAAGCTCATGAGTGCGGCTTCTAATTGGTCCATTTCACACTTCTTCCAATAGATTTGCCGGCCCACTCGGATGGGTTCTGGGAAACCGGCGATATCGCTCGCAGCCGCGCGCCAGAGTGTCCACCGACTGACGCCCAGATCCTCCATCACGGCTTTGAGCGGCAGATAATTCCTGAGCTTCATCGGTAAGCTCGAAGCACGAGATCGCGCGTCACCAGAACGCGCACCGAAGCGCCGGGCCGGATCGTGATCGATGGACGCACATTGAGTTCGCGATCGACGATACGTCCGCCACTCTGCGCTGCTTGTTGTGCGGCCGCATCGCCGACGCTTTGTGAGAGCGAGCCCCCTTCGTCCTCGTCCTCGCTTTCATTGGCGATGACCGAAATGATCGCCGACAATCCGATCGCCGCGGCCAACCGATCGAAATGATGATCGGTGCGATCGCTGAGACCTGCGGCGCCCGAGGGATCAGTCGCCGCCATCTCCTCTAAATTGATGCTCCAGCCATTCGGCAGAATAAGCCGGGTCCAAATTAGAAAAAGACGTCGATCGCCGTAGCGCACCGCATTGTCATATCGCCCGACCAGGCGGCTGCCCTGCGGAATGAGCAGATACTCGCCGCTGACGGAATCAAACACGGGCGCCGTCACCTGCGCGCTCACCTGCCCTGGCAGGTCGGAGTTTAACCCCGTGATCAAAGCCGCTGGAATGACATGGCCCGCTTGCAGCATGTAGCGCGAGCGCGGCGGCGTCAGGCGCGCGGCGAGAGTAGCATCTCTATCCCCCCCTCTGTCCGCTTCCACTTCTCGCACGAACAGGATTGGCGCCACGCGCGCGAGCTGCTGCGGATCTGGGGCGGCTTGCGTTCGCTCGGGGTCGGCCTGCGCGTGAGCACGAGACGCGCCGGCTTCGTTCGCGCCACCGGTCCACAACGGATCATCGGGAGGCTGCAGATCATCCGCATCGTGAAGGTCGTAACGCCCATATTGCAGAGAGGCTGCATCATAGTCGGCCGATGCTTGGGCGATATTTTCAGGCGGGCCCGCGGCGGCTTGTATGGCGTTCTGGGTTTCGCCGCGCGCGCTTTCATGCTCGGAGAGACCATTGACCAGCGCAAAGGCGATAATTGCGCCCGCGCCTAGGCATCCCGCCATCAGCACCTTGCGGGAGAGACGCTTAGGCGATGGCGGCTTGGCGCGGACGTCTAGCGAAGGCGCGGCTTCGGTTTCGATCGTCATGGCCTCTGACTCCGGCGCCGTGGCGTCGGCGGGCTTGGGTTGCGCTCAATACGCACGACAAGTGGCGCGCGCGTACCAAGGCGAAGCTCTCCAATGTCGAAGATGCGATCAACTACATAGCGCGGACCGTTTTGTGCTGTCGTGATGCGATAATTGACCAGTTCCGCACCTTCGCCGGTGATGACGAAGAGCGGCGGTAGGTCGCTCGCTACAACATCGCCGGCAAATTCGATCCAGGTGCGGCGTCCATCGTCGAAGACGCGCACCGGCGACCAGGAAGGTGTGCGTCCGCGCATCGTGCGAATGCGATAATTGAAATTGAGACCGTCGAGCGGAGTCGTTGCTTGAAGCGCTTGCTCCGCTTGCGGGTAGGACCAGGCGACCTGTGCGGAATACGCTGAACCCGATTGCGAGATCGCTTCAATCAGATAGGTCCGACGATCGGTGATGAGTACGACATTGGTGCGCAGACCCGCCGCTTGCGGCTTCACCAGGACGATGGTGCGCCCCTCGCCTTCGGCTTCCCCGTCAGCCTGCGTCACCATCCAGCGCGAGGTATCGCCCGCGGCGATGTTGTTCAAACTCTCGCCGGGCTCCAGCAGAATGGTCGAGACATAATTGGGGTTGGTGTAGAGCTCATAGATCGCGCCGGGCTCAAACGAATAGATTTGACGCGCGGCTTGGAAGCCCTCTCGGCTTGGCCGCTGGCGCGAGGCATCGTTGGCCGACGTCAGCATCTCCAAGGGGGTTTCCGCGCGTGTGCGCCGCGTTTGCGCGTCGACCTGCGCTGGAATGGCGAGCGCGATGGCGGCGGCGAGAAGTGTGGGTGTCCAATTCATCGCTGCCGGCTCCAGGAGAAGTCCGAGATCAAGAGCCCCAAGGGATTGTTGGCGAGCTCGTCGGCGTTGCGCGGCGGCCTTGTCGTCAAACTGAAGACGCCGGAATAGATTTCAGGATCGGTCGAGCCCGTCGCGTTGGTGGCGCGCTCGACCCACGTCACTTCCCAAGCATTGTTAGAGCGCGCGATGATGGAACGGATGTGCACGGTGCGGCCGACGCGGCCCAGGCTTAGGAACGGATCGTCCTGGCGGGCGATCTCGGAGAGCTGTGCTGCCGCTTGCGGCGTCAGCAAGCGATAGGCTTGCATCCAGTTCTCGCGCAGCACCACGCCGTCTGTCGGCAGAGAGCGCACAAGACGGATGAATTGGCCCAGATGGTAGGCGATCTGCGCTTCATTCGGCGACCAACGCCCGTCAGCGGCGCGCACATTCATCACCTGGCCTTCGGGGCTGACTTCAACGACGTGGATGAAGGTGCGCTGCTGAAGGGCGACAATGACAAGGCTCGCGACGCTCACACCCAGGAGGGCAAGCGCGCCAAAGGCCATGCTGCGCCAGGCGCGCGCTGAGAGCACGGCAGACCCCATGCGCGCATCCCATTCCTGGCGTGCGCGTTGATACGGCGTCTCTGCCGGTTCGGGCGCGTACGAACGCGCTGGTGCACGGAATGGCATGTTCATGGGCGTCCTCCGGAAGGTTTGCGCGGCGGCTGCATCGCCGCATAATTGATGGCGGGACGGCGCCCGCCGCTTTGGCCCCCGCCCTTAGTGTTGCGCGCACCGCCAATCATGCGCATCGCGCCGCCGCCGAGCGCGCCGCCAAGCTTCAAGGCGTTCTTGCCAGCCTGGTAGGCAACCATGCCGCCCGCGACCGTTGTGAAGCCCGTGCCGATCGCAGTGCGCGCTGCGTCGGCGCCGGAGAGCTGAGGCTGGCCCTGCACAACTTCGCTCGCCAGCATCGGCGCAAACCAGGCGAGCGCGAGCACCGTCAAGCCGAAGAAGAGCACCTGCAGCCCACCCCCATCATCGAGCACGAATTGTGGCGGCAGCGTTTCAACGAAGCTGATCGAGACCGACGCGATCAGCGCCAGCACAAAGAGCCGTATGGCGCAGCCCGCGACCCAGCCAATCGGACGCTCCGCCACCCAGGCCGTGCCATTGAACACACCCCATGGCAAAGCCACGAAAGCTGCAAGCGCGCCAAGCTTGAAGGCGATCAGCGAGACGAAGAGCTGGAGCGCCAATACGAAAAAGCCCAGCGCCACGAAGAGTGCTGCGATGAAGATGAGCAACATCGTCATCGTGTCGGCGAAGAAGTTCATCCCCTCGGCGAGCGCAACCGTGCGACCGAACATCTCGATGCCGATCTGGCCGACGCGTCCGGGATTGTGGAGTTCGGCCATGCTCAGCGCGCCGCCGCCCGCATTGAGACCAAGCTGCGCGCCCGAGCGGACAATGACGTTGGAGAGCGTCGGCCAATTGTTCACAAGGAAGGCAAAGAAGCCGACGAACAGAACCTTGCGGAAGAACGGCGCCATCGGCGCCTCGCCGGCCAATGCCCATTGTGCGCCAGCCAATGTGATCGAGATCACGATCAACGCATTCAGCACGTAGCTCACATCGCCCTGGATCAAGCCGAAACCGGAATCGGCGACGGCTAGAAATTGGTCGAGGAAGGAATTGACCGAAGTCGGATCCATGTCAGTCCCCGAAGGCCGAGCGCGCATGCGCTGTCGTCGCTGAAATTTGGCCAGGGAAAGCACGGCGCTGGATTTCGCGCGCGCGTTCCTCGCGCGCGAGGCGCTCGAACCGCTCGGTCTCTAACGCGCGTCCCTGCGCGATCAGCAGCGCGTGGATGTCGGCAAGTTGCGAAGCTTGGATGCCGAGCAATTGATTGCCGGCCTGGATCGCGCCGGTCTGGCCTTCGGCGCCGGTCGATGATTGTAGCGCGCGCTCGATGCGCGCTTGTGTCTGGCCAAGCCGCTCCGCGGCGCGGGCCTCGGCTTCCATGGCGCGCTCAAGGCTTGCCCGGCTTTGGCGCATCCATTGGTCAGATTGCGCCAGGACATCGCCCAGTTCGAACGCCTCCCAGGTTTCAGGGTAGAGCGCGCGCAATTCCGCGCCCAATTGGCTGGCCTCGAAGGCGAGCCCCTCAACGCTTTCAAACAGCGCCCGCGCTTGCCCAATCGATTGCGACAATTCGGGACTGAGCTGCAGCGGATTTTGGCGCAGCATCGCCGTCGCCTGCTCGATCTGCTGCACCTGGTTGCGCACCTGTTCGATCATGTGACTGACCTGCAGGATGTTCTGCGCCAGATTGCTGGGATCGATGACCGTGATGGCGCGCGCCTCGCGCGCTGGTGCAAAGCCGAGGCTGAAGGCCAAGATGGCCGCAAACAAACGACGTGAGTGTCTGACGAACATGCGCCCCTCCTATTCAGCGGCGATTAGCGATGGTGGTGAAGTCCGGGTCTTGAAGCGTCGGATCGCATCGGCGGCCTCGCTGAGGCCCTTCATGTCGAGCCAGGCCGCGGCAAAGTCCTCGCGGCCTCCTTCCTGCAGCACGCGATCCATCTGCGCGTGATCCTCGGGTCGGGAGGCGCCAACAAAAGCCAGTGCCGCCGGACCCAGCCCCAATTCGAAGAGGCGCGCACCGTCTCGAGAGACCAGATAATAATCGCGCTTTGGCGTGGCGGATGCGATGAGCTCGATTTGCCGGGCGTTGAGTCCGAGCGCCTCGTAGAAGGCGCGTGACCTCGGCTCACGCGCGCGATCGTTGGGCAAGAAGATGCGCGTGTGGCAGGCTTCGATGATGGTGGAGGCGATCGGACTTGCCTCGACGTCGGCCAATTCCTGGCTCGCGAACAAAACCGCCACGTTGCGTTTGCGCAGCGTCTTCAACCAATCCTGAATTTGCGCGGCAAAGAAGCTGTCCTTCAAGAAGAGCCAGGCTTCATCAAGCACGAGCAAGGTAGGTCGGCCGTCAAACCCGCGTTCAAGCGCGTGAAAGAGCGCACCCAACACGGCCCCGACCGCGTTTGGTCGGCGCATGAGATCATCCATCTCAAACGCCTGGACGCGCCCCTCCCCTAAGCTCGACGCATCCATATCGAGCAGCCGTCCATAGGGGCCGCCATGTGTGAAAGGCGCCAAGGCCGCGCGGACGTTTTCTTCCTGCACCAGAGCGGTGAAGAGCGAAAGCGTGCGATCCTCTGGCCCGCGTGCGCCCAATATGTCGAGTGCGCGCCAGATTTCAGCGCGCAGTTCGGGCGTCACCGCAACAGATGCCATTTTGAGGATGTCGCAGAGCCAATCGATTGCCCAAGCGCGCTCATCGTCCCGGTCGATGTCGCGCAAGGGCGATAAGCCCAACGCGCCTTCTTCGCCCAAATCGAAGAAATCACCGCCGAGACCTAAGATCGTGGCGCGGGCTGAACGCCCCTTATCGAAGAGATAGATCTGCGCGCCTTCGTAGCGCAGCCATTGCGCCGCAAGCGTCGCCAGCAGCACCGATTTGCCCGCCCCGGTCGGGCCCACAATCATGGTGTGACCGACATCGCCGACATGCAGGCTTAACCGAAACGGCGTCGCTCCATCGGTCGCGGTCAACATCAAGGGCGGGCCAGCCAAATGCGCATTGCGCAGCGGGCCCGCCCAGACCGCACTCGTCGGCAAGAGATGTGCGAGCGAGGGTGTCAGAAGAATGGGACGGCGAACATCGGCATAGGCATGACCAGGCAATGAGCCCAGCCACGCTTCGACGGCATTGACGGTTTCGACTTGTGTCACAAAGCCCAGGCCGTCAGCGCTCTGCTGTACCTGACGCACAGCTTCGTTTGCGGCGCTCTCGTCCGCTTCGGCGATGGTGATGGTCAAAGTGACGAAGCCCGCGCCCACCGCATCGGCGCCCAATTCCTGGAGCGCGATATCGGCGTCACCGGCCTGGTTGGCGGCGTCATTGTCTTGCAGCGCGGATTCTTCCCTGAAGAGCGCCTCGCGTAACATGGTCATCAGACCCTTGCGCTTGGAGAACCAGCGTTTGCGGATCTTCTCCAACTCGCGGCGCGCCTCTTCGCGTGGCATCGGCAAAAACCGCGTCACCCAGCGATACGAGATGGCCAAGCGGTTGAGCGCGTCCAATAGACCTGGCTCAGTTTCGGCGACATAGCTTCGGACCGAGATGATTTTGAGGTGCTTGGCGCCAAGCCGAGGCGCTAAGCCGCCGATCACATTCGTATCGGTCAAAAGCGTGTCGAGGTGGAAAGGCGTCGTGGGTGCCGTCACGCGATGGGGACGCTCGGATACGCAATCATGGAGGTAGGTCAGCGTCTCCTCGTCGCTCAGCCAGCGCGCTTGCGGCATCAGAGCTTCGAGCAGCGCCAACATCTGATCGCTCTCTTCGACGAAGCGCGCGAGGTGATGGCGATAATCGACCGGCCCGCCCGCACCGATTTCACCGCCTTCGAATAAGAGGTTCTCCAGCCTGCCCTGGCGCTCGGCCGGCGGCAGGCACGTCAATGTCAGATAATACGCACTCTCGAAGCGCGCGCCGGCCGTCTCGAAGACGGCGCGACGTTCTTCGTCGATCAGCCAGGAGAGCGCGTCAGGAAAATCCGCGTCGGGATATCCAGGCGCGGGCGCGCGGCGCGCTTCGACATGGATGCACCAGCCGCCTTCGAAACGGCGGAGCGCATTGTTGAGCCGGATACTCGCCCCCATCAATTCCGACGGTGTCGCGGAATCGAGATCGGGACCGCGGAAGAGCAGCGTCCGTTGGAAGGCGCCGTCCTTGTTTAGGACAATGCCCGGGGCGATGAGTGCCGCCCACAACAGATAATCCGAGAGCTTGGCGCACGCGTGTCTGTAGGGCCGAAGATCGATCATGATATTACGCCCTCACGCTTCGAAGAAGAGTGGCTTGGCCAGGTGACGCGGCCAGGTTTCCAGAAACCAGGGATCGCGCGCCGCGGCCCAGGCGGCAGCACCCTGCAACAGCGCCCAGAGTGGCAAGCCGATGAAAGGCTGCTGCAGGCCAAAGCCGATCGCAGCGCCGATCGTGGCGTTGAGAATTGCGAAGGCGCGCGGCACGCCGCCCATCAGGATCGGGCGCGTGAGCGAGGTACGCAAAGGCGTGCGATATCCTTCTGGCTCTTCGAGCATGGTGGCATCTCCTTTGTGAGGCGCGATCTGTGGCGAGCGTGATCAAAGAACCGCGCCCCCGGCAAAGCCGAAGAAATCGAGAAAGAACGAAACCGCCGCGAACATCACAGCGACGCCCAAGCCGACGAAGGCGAGCTTCCTCACCCCGCCGCCGCCCTCGGAGAAAATGATGGTGACGCCGGCGATGACGATGGCGATGACCGCCGCCGCCCGCGCCACAGGCCCGGTGATGGAATCGACGATCTGTTCGAGCGGGCCTTCCCACGGCATGCCGGAGCCGGACGCGTGCGCAGGCCCAATCAAAGCCAACAACACAATCACGCAGACGCTGCTGCGCGACAGAGCACGCAAAATCATATGGCTTGCCGTTCTCATGGCTTTGTCCCCTCGATGGATTGGATGTCGTAGGCATCGCCGCTTAGGCCGCGCACATGCGCGATGTCGGCAATGGCGCGGCCGGTTTCGGTGCGCGTGATGAAGACGACGAGATCGACTGCGCTCGCGATCAGACGTCGGGGCGCATGCGCCGATTGCTCAAGCGTCAGATCTTCCAGTCGCGTCAGCGCGTCGTGGGCGGAATTGGCGTGGAGCGTCAGCAGCCCACCGGGATGGCCCGTGTTCCAGGCCTTGAGTACCTCAAGCGCTGCGCCATCGCGCACTTCGCCGACAACGATCCGATCGGGCCTGAGACGCAGACTCATCTGCACCAGATCGCGCATGCCGATCGTCGGGCTCGTGCGCTTGGTCAGCAGCTGCAGGCAATTGGCCGCATTGCATTGAAGCTCGGCTGTGTCTTCCAAGATGATGATCCGCGCGTCGCGGAAGGCCGTTTCGGCTAAGAGCGCATTGAGCAAGGTGGTCTTGCCCGACCCCGTACCGCCGGCGACGACAATGTTGGCGCGCGCCTTCACGGCTTCGGCGAGCACGTCAGCTTGGCGGGCGGTGGCAACGCCATCGTCCACATAATCGCTCAAGCAATAAATGCGGGTTGGGCGTTTGCGGATGGCGAGGATCGGCGCCTCGACCAGCGGCGGCAGCAGGGCCTGCACCCGCGCCGCGGATTCTGGGAGAATGGCCGCAAGCGCGGGGCGCGCCTCGCCGACCATTTCACCGGCCTCGTGCGCCAAAATGCGGATCGCCGTCTCGCGATCCGAGACCGAGAGCGTGTGCGCGGTGCACTCCAACCCAGAACCGACGCGATCGAGCCAGAGTTTTCCATCGACATTGACCATTGCCTCCACCACATCGGCGGCCGCCAAAGCCTCGGCGATCGCAGGCCCCAGAGCACGCGCCAGCGAAGAGCGGCGCCGGGCTTGGACGATGGCGTGCGCGTGGGTCATGAATTTCCCGCCCCCGCCTTTGCGCGGTCATGGCCGTTTGCGGTCTCGCCAAATTCCAAGCGATCGAGCAGGTCATCGCCTGCCTCCGGCGCGATGAGACGTTGGCTCAAGAGATCGAGGAAGCGTTCGAAGCGCGCCTCGGCGCTGGCGCCGGCGCTGTCCTCAATCTCGGGATCGAGCGGGGGATTGTGTTCAAGCCAGACCCGCACAAAGAGCAGCATCGCCTGCTTGGTCTGCGTCAAATCCCAGATGAGTCTGTCGAAACGCGCTTCCAGGCGATTGAGCTGGCGCTTTTGCGTCTCGCCATCGGCCTTGCCCGCTGCCTCCGATGAGCTCGCGAAACGTGCGCGTACGGCGTCGGCAATGATCGCGGATTCCGAACGGTTCTGCACCGCCGCAAGCCGCGACACCGCCGCGGCCAGGCCCTCATCGAGATAGGTCTTCACCGGTGCGCGCGACATCGAGTTACACTCCTGTCGCGCGCGAGCGCTTGGGCGGCTCGCTGTCTTGCGTCTTGGGGTCTGTCGCCTGCGGCGAACGCAGGCCAGCCAGCACCAGTTGGGAAATCGTCGGCGATGTCGGCGCCGACTCGGCGTCCTCATCTTGCTTGAACAAATCCGATTGGGCGGTCGGCTGCGCCGCAGGCGTCAGCACTGCGCGGTGCTCGATCTTGGCCTTTGCACGCGGCTTGGCTGTGGGTGGAAGTCGCCCCAATAGGCGGATGTCTTCCCAGTCATGCGCCGCCGTCAGTCTCTCCGCCTTCGGCGCTGGCGGGCGCAGACGCTTGGCAAAGAGACGCTCCTGATCAAAGCGCAGCTTCTTGGCGCGGATGGGCTTGGCGCCGGCGACGAAGATGAGTTCTTCATCGCGCGCCAAGGCCCGCACATTGGCCGGCAACAACAAAGGCCGACGCTCTTCGCGGTAGGTGATCGTGCCCTTGCGTGCGCCCAGCACGGCGCGCGGGCGCTGTTCACTTTCGTGCGGGCGCACTTCCCATACTTCGCCCGCCATGTCGGCGATGCGCTTGGCCGTTTCGGGATCCGATGCCGAGAACGCCGTGACGATATGGGCGTTATCGAGGATGACATTGTCGCGGCCATAGGCGCTGATGATGTGATTGAGCGATTGGCAGACGAGGTAGATTTTCACCCCGTAGCCCGCCATCGCGCCCATCATCTTCTCAAAGAAGTCGAGCCGGCCGAGTTGAGGAAATTCATCGAGCAGCATCAGCAGCCGATGCTTCTTCTCCCGCCCCATACCATCGCGGGTTTGATCCTCCATCAAGGCGCGCGCGGCGATATTGATGAAGAGCCGCATCAGCGGCATCAGACGCGGCGCATCCGAAGGCGGCGGCTGCAGGTAGAGCGTGACCGGCTGATCGAGACACATCAGATCGCCAATACGGAAATCAGAGCGCGCGGTTTTGTCGGCCACCACAGGATCGGCGAACATGCCGAAAAAGGATTCCGCCGTCGCCTTGATGCCTGAACGCAGCCGCTCTTCGCTGGCGAGATAGGATTGGGCCGCGTGCAGCACCTCGGGATGCACTTCGGCCAGGCCCGTCTCCGGATTGAAACGATGCAGACTCGTGCGCATCTCTTCGGCGGTGGCGTCGAGGTCACGCAGCTTTTCGCGCACCCGCGCCAAAGTCTTCTGCGCAACCGGCTCGCTATAGAGCACGTGCACGATGATGCCGGTGATGATCTCCTTGCCTTTGTTGTTCCAGAAGAGCTCGGCGCCGCGTGTCTCTCCTTGAGGATGCACCAGGGCTTCAACAATATTCTGGATGTCGCGGATCTCATTCAATCCGCGCCGCACTTCAAACAATGGATTGAAGCAATTGGAGTTTGGATCGGTGGGCGCAAAGCGCAGCACCGGACCTAGTCGTGCGCGCAACCCCGAAGTGCCCGGAAAGCCATGGCGCGGATCGCCATGATCGAGTTCGCCCTTGATATCGAGCACCAGGGCCGATGCGTTCCAGGCGAGCAAGGTCGGGACCACTTGGCCCCTGCCCTTGCCCGAACGCGAGGCGCCGATGAGCAGCTGATGCTCTGGACCATCGAAGGCGATGATCTCGCCGTCGATCTTACCGAGGATCGTGCCGCCCTTGGCAAAGAGCCCAGCAGCTTCAATGTCAGCGAAGCTCGCCCACGCAGCCTCGCCAAAGGGACGCAGCGCATGCGCGCGTCGAAGCGTCAGCGCTGGCGCCACAAACGCCAAGACAAGCCCCGCTCCGCCCATGAGCCGTGCGATTGCAAAGGGACGCGGATAATCTGCACCCCATGCGCGTTCCCACTGAAGCCACGCCCAAGGCGCGTAGATCCGCCCGCCGCCTAAAGTGAACGCATCGCCAAGGGCTGGCTGATAGCGAAAGATGTGCGCGAGCGTTTGTGTTGCGCCCACTGAGCCCAGCACGCCCACACACAGCATGAAGAGAGACATCTGCACGACTTGCTTGGTGGTGAATTGCATCGCCATGCGGACAATCTGCGCCCGCTGCGAAAGCCGCTTCGAGTCATTGCAACCATCACAGCAAACACGCGACCGCTCATGGCCGCTGGTTCGCGAGAATCGTCACCAGGATTGGGTGAATCCACTCGTCTGGGCACACAACCGGAGGTGTGATAGGCTCGGAGAAGGTTGAAGCTGGAGGGCCGATGCAGTCCGCGCCTTTGATCGACGACGCCGTGCTGGATTTCGCACAAGCCTGCGAAGCCGCAGCCTCATTGCCAGAACTCGAACGCGTCTGGGACGCCCGGATGCGCGCGCTCGGCTTTGCTTACGCGGCCCTCGGCGGGCACGCCGATCCGCTGCATCCTGATCGGGCGACCTATGTCTTCTGCAATTATCCGAGAGAATGGGTCAGCCATTATTCGACCCAACGCTATTTCTTGATCGACCCCGTCTATCGGGCCGTCGAAACCGGCGCGTCGGACTTTCTCTGGCATGATCCGGACTTCTATCAGGGCCTGCCCTGGCGCCAGCGCCGCATCCTCGCGGAAGCGCGTGAGTGCGGGCTTCGCTTTGGTCGCACGCATGCACTGGCGCCAACGCTCTTTCTCGCCGCCTCTTCGTCGCTGGTCACAGATTGTGTGGATGTCGATCCGGCCGCGTACGCCACGGCCAAACTCGCCAATGTCATCACCCACCATCGTGCAGCCCTTCTGTGCGCGCCGCCGCTTGCCCCCACGCCGAAACTGTCGATCCGCGAGCGCCAATGTCTGCAATTGAGCGCGCGCGGCCGCACCGATGGTGAAATCGCGCGCGACCTCGGCATCTCGGTCGCCACCGTCCGCCGGCATATCGAGTCCGTCAGACTTCGCTTCCGCGTCTCCAGCAGAGTGCAAGCAGCCGTCAGAGCGGTGCTGAGCGGGCAGATTGAGCCCTAGACGCAGCCAAACAGATGACGGGGTTCAGCTGGCGCCAACACCCGCGATCGACGCCCAGACCGCCTTGTCGTCATCTCGGTCCATCATCGCCAAGTCACCCAAGCGGAGCGCGTCGCAATAGGCGGAGAACGCCAACATCTGGTCGGCATCGATGAAACCGGGCGGGCGCCCCCATGCGCTGTAGCGCCGCCAGGCAATCAGTTTGAGTGCGACCGCGCGCCAGGAGCTTGCCTGATGCAGGGTCAGCGCCCGCACATTGGCATCGATCTTCCAATCGAGCGCTTCGGCGCGCGCGGCCAGCGCCTCGCGCCGTGCGCTCACGCCCTCACGCGGGGCCGCTTCAATGCCTGGCACACGCGCATAGGCCGCATCCGACAGACGCTGCAGCCGCAGAAATTGAACCAGAAGTTCGGCGCATCGCGCGTCATCCGAGGCGATCGTTGCGGGACCGATCACATCTGGTTCGGCTTGAATAAGGGCGCGACGCATGGTCATGAATCCGTCCCATCGGAATCACGCGGGCCAACCGCAGGCAGAGTAAATGATTTTCATCAACGTGACAGGAAATCATCTACCTGTCAACAGGAATGAATGAGCACCCATGGTCACGCCGCTGCAATTGAGGCTCGCGCGCATCGCCATCGGCTGGAGTGCTGCGGATCTGGCAGCCGCGTCCAAGGTCAGTGAATCCACCATTCGCCGCTTTGAGACCGGCAATGGCGAAATGTACGAAAACAATATGGAGCGCCTGCGCGCCGTACTTGAGCGCAAAGGCATCATCTTCTTGGGCTCAGGCGACACCACCGATGGCGGCCCCGGCATCAGGCTGAAGAAGAAGAGCTGAACGCCCGGCGCTTTGATTTCGGAATTTGGTCGACTACCGATCGCGGAGCGCTTCGGACGCAATTGCGCTGAAGCTCACAGTGGAATTGGCGCATCAATCTGGTGACGCATGGGTTTGCCTGCCCTGGCTGAGTTTCCTAGAGTGACGCCGCATGGGGTCGCGTGGGGACGCGACCGTGATCTATTGGAACGACAAAGAGCGTGGCTATCCGATCGGTCTCGAAAGCGGGACCAAGGGGATCTGGATAAGCTGCACGGCCTGCAAGCACAGCGATAAATGGCTTTGGGGGCGCGTCGCGCAAACCTGGCGCACAGGCACCTACACGCGCGATCTCACCCGCTCGCTCAAATGTTCACGATGCGGCGCAAAAGAAGCCTGCGTGATGGCGTGGGCCTGGGGGCCGTTGGAAAATCCCCTCGAGGCTGACCGCCAGGACCTGGCCTCGAAGGAAATAGTGCGCCGGCGCCTACCTGAAGACGACTAAAATCGGCGCGCAATCTCCAACGCTCATGCGTCGTTGGGCAAGAGATCGGTTACTTTGCACTCCAGTGTGCGCGCAACCCGCATCAGCGTGCTTGCAGCAACGCGATTGACGCCCTTTTCGTATTTCTGAATCTGCTGGAACGTGATCCCAAGCGCCTCGGCGAGGCGCATTTGCGAAACACCGATCGCCAGACGGCGTTCGCGGATGAGCGCACCGATTTTTGCATCGACAGAGCCCGCTGTGCGCGGCCCGAGAGATCGCGTCTTCGCTGCGGGTTTCGCCTTTGCCTGCTTCTTATTTGCTTTAGCCACAGCGCGTTCTTCTCCGTCCCCAAGCCATTGATCTGATGCGCGCCCGGCGTGAAGCAACCCTACGCTGCAACAGAAAACCTTCGACCCAAGTCACCCCAAGTTGCGGCGGCAAGCACTTCAGGTCTTACGTCTGGAATTGGTACGTGCGCCGCAGACCGGATGCGCAACGCGGACTTCTGCCGTTTCTCCCAACCGCACGCACCCGCCGACGCCGACGGTCCTTCCCGCTTCAGTGAGCGCGCATCGCATGTGGGCGGAGGCTGGCAAGGGGCAAGCCTTTGGTCGTGTCCCACGACCCCTTGCCAGCCTCCTCATGCCCACAAGCGCCCGCATCACCATCGCGGGCGAGGCCCGCAGCGCCAGCCGGAGCTCTCCGGCGCTTCGGGAGAAATCCTCATGTTCTGCTTCACCGCCAACGGCCGTATCGGCTCGATCAACCAATACAAGAACAACACCGTCTCGATCTCTCTCGCCGCCGATCGGCTCGTCGAAGGCCGCGATGGCCAATTCACCGCCACTGAATGGATCCGCTGCGTGTCATTCGACGCTGACCTCAACAAGCGTCTGCTGACCGACCTCGACAAAGGGCAGAGCGTGACCCTCCAAGGCCGCCTCGTTCCGCGCGTGCGCGACAAGACCGCCGACAAGAAAGTCTACGAGACCACGCTCGAGATCACGGGCTTCCAACGCGGCGAAAAGCCGAAGGCTCAGTCCGCGCGAGCCCCCGCCGAAGCTTAAGCGCAGCGTTACGGCCGCGCACGAGCGCGGCCGTTCCACCTCCTCACTCTCTCAACATCGCGCGTGATCGCGAAGGCACACGCGCGCCAGCAGGACAGATCCGATGACCAAGTCGAACGCTCTCAAGACGTCCACGCCGCAACGATCGGCGCACGACGCCCTCACTCACGTCACAGCCGAAATCACACGACTGCTGGAGAAAGGCGTGATGCCCTGGCGCGCGCCGTGGGATCGCAATCGCGCTCTGGCCGCCACGCCTGGGCTGCCGCTGCGATGCAATGGCGAACCTTATCGAGGCGCCAACGTGCCGCTGCTCTGGGCAGCACAAATCGCGCGTGGCCATGCCAAGCGCACTTGGCTGACCTATCGCCAGGCGCTCGCACTTGGTGGTCAGGTCCGCAAGGGCGAGAAAGCCTGCCCTGTGGTCTATTATGGCCAGGCGACGGCCAAGCATGGCTCGGGCGATTATGCGGAAACCAGCGCCGGCAACGGCGAGACCCGCCGCTACCGCTTTCTCAAGCTCTTTCATGTTTTCAACGTGGAGCAGATCGACAAACTTCCGACCGGCTTCGGCGCCGAGATCGCGCCCAAGGCGCCTCCGCAAACGGTGCTCGATGCTTGGATTGCGCGCTCAGGCGCGAAGGTTCGAGTCGGCGGCGCCATGGCCTATTATTCGCCAGCGACCGATACGATCCACATGCCGCCACTTGAAGCCTTCGTCAGTGCTGAACAGGAGACGGCAACAAGGCTCCACGAACTCATCCACTTCACCGGCCACCCCTCCCGCCTCAATCGGCTGCAGGATTATGCCGTTGATCCGCGCGCGAGGAGTCGTGAGGAACTCACGGCCGAAATTGGCAGCGCCATGCTGGGGGCGATGATCGGCTTGCCGCCGGACCATCTGGAAGATCACGCCGCCTATTGCGCGAGCTGGCTCAATGTCATCCGCGATGAACCGCGCGCTTTCTTGTCCGCGGGCGCCAAAGCGCAGGCGGCTATCGATTGGCTCACAGCCAAGGCCGGCCCCCCAGAAGACGTGCCGAGCTTGTCGGACCCCGCGAGATCGCCATAAGACTGAAAGGAAGCTGCTGAGCGGCGCGCCGCCGTTCGTCCTGATCCGGTATGGCAGCTCGCATTCGGTTACGCTCGCGAACGCGCGCCGTCGAATGACGCGCACTGTCGGGCGCGAACACCGACATGTTTGGAGCGGCCCCGCTCCTTGAGCCGTCATTTCACAGTTCGCCAGGCAGAACGCACCTAGATGCCTTCACTTACAACCAATTGATGCGACAGCTTGAAGGCGCGCGAGGCGATTTCCTGCAATTCAGCATGCAGCGCGCGCGACGCGACTTGATCGCGCTCCTTGGACTGGCGACTTCGGGAATAAAGCTCGCGGGTTTCGTGCAGCTGCTGGGTGGTGTCATTGAGCTTTGCCTCGGAGGCTTCAGACACACTCTTACGGAACGCCTCAAACGCGCCAGTCGCCGCGTCCTGGAAATGAAGCGTCACGACATCGACGCCGAGGTCGCGCTCGATGTGCTTTCGCACCGTTTTGATCGCGTTTTCTTTGTAGTTCTGGACACGGGATTCCTGGAACAACGCGTCGCTGAGCCACCTGCCCGTGAAGATACTCGCCACGCCGACTAGGATGGCCACCGGGAAGACGAAGGCGGCGCCCAGACCAAGCGCTGCCGCACCCGCAAAGCCCAACACTGCAGTCCCGATTGAGGCGCCCAGTCCAACGCCGGCGCCCTTCCAACCGGCGCTTTGGTAACCACTCCAAATCCCTCCAAAACCCGACCAGACAGCTACTCCGGCGAGCACACCCTCTGTCACTTTGGTCGACTTGTCTTCTGTATCAAACTGCTGAAACCGTTTGCCCACTTCACTCATGAGAGATGAAAGCTGGACATCAAATGCGTTCAACCGAGCCGCTTCCCGGTTGATGGCGCCCTCAACCTCGCTTTGGAGCTCCATAGCAAAAGCGTCCATCACTTCCGAAGTGGTCTTCGTGACTAAGGCCTGAACTCTCTTATCCAAGGTTTTTCGGGCGTCACCCGACAGATTGTCATTGTCGATCGCCAAAGCCTGGATTGCGGCCTCCACAGCTTTCGGCAATTTGCTCATAAACAGCACACCCATATCGCCTGCGCGCTTGCGAATGACATTGCCCGCATCCACCATCGCCATGCGCTCTTGCGCCCAACGCTCGCGCGCCTTCTCAATCATCGTGGTGGATTCCGCCATCGCGCGATCGAAATCCTCGACTTCAAGGGTGAGTGCAGCCTCCCGCAAGGCCAGGGTTTCGAGAATATCACGTACGCTGGCTATGCAACGATTGAGCGGTACTTGCAGCATGATCACGCCGCGATGCTCGGTCAGAAACTTCTCCAATTGCAGCTCGAATTGAGGAAAACCACTGCGCTCCAGGCGTTGTGTATCACCCGATTTCTTGGCCTCGATAGCCTCGCGGGCGGAGAGTCCAAACACCTTCGGCGCGCCGATCTTGCGCAGATAGGTCTCATACTCATTGGAGTCCGCCCCGAACTGACGCTTCGCCCGCTCAAACACATTACGCTTGATCCGGCCTTCCACGCCCTCCAACAGCCGCTTGGCTTCATCGGGGCTGTTGAGGCGATCCAATCCATTTACGACGAAGATGACGCGCCCGAGATCCACGCTTAACAAGCGGTCCTCAAGAAACTCCCGCTCGAAATCGCTAAACGGCGATTGCGCCATTATGACCATGATAGCGGCGTCTACCTGCGGCAGCACGCCTAATGTCACTGCCGTCATCGCTTGATCCTCGTTCAGGCCGGGCGTGTCGATGACGTCGACATTGTTTTGGCAATAGGGCGAGGGGTAATAGACTGTCGCCTCCGCAAGCGTCGCTGCCACGGCCTCGGATTGCTCAGTCAATTTGGTGACGTAGCTCGGCAGGCTGTCGTACGGAATATCTTCAACACGGCCGTCCTTGTAGGTGACGGTGACGCGCTTCTCGATCGAATAGGTCACGCGATTAAGCGCCGCCGAACATGGCAAGACATCGGTTGGCAATACCGAAACACCGAGCAGCGCGTTAATGAAGGTGCTCTTGCCGCGCTTGAATTCGCCAACTACCGCGACCGCGAATTTGTTCTTTTCGAGCCGATCGAGCACAGATGCGATCTCTCGTGCGACACCGCTCAGCCCGAGCTCCAAGGCATGTTTGCGCAATGTGCGCAGATCAGTCGACAGATCGAGCACGACGCGCTGGTAGTCGATGAACGAGCCGGAGAACGAGGGTTCGATGGGCGCGGCTTGTTGTTCGCTCATAGCTAGCTAGACCTTTCAGAACGACGAAAACGGCCTCTCGGGCAACGCTGGCGTTGATGACGAAATCATGCTTCGCAGCGTTTCGCGCCGCCGACTGGCGCTGACGCGCGCCGCCTCGCAAAACTTCAGCGCGACGCTGACGCGCTCGGCGCCGCGCGCTCGTGATCCATTGAGCTGCTCGCGTTGCACGCGCAGCGCCCAAATGCGTTCTTTCGTCATCGCCTCGATCCTATCGACCGCGATCTGCGCCTTTGCGGAGATGCCGCGTGCGATCTCGATGCTCGCGGTTTTGATCCGCCCAGATAGATCGATTACGCTAAGCGTACCGCCGATCATCCCGTTGATGTGGCTTTTGTAGCCGGACCGG
Source organism: Vitreimonas flagellata (assembly GCF_004634425.1). Classification (NCBI taxonomy): domain Bacteria; kingdom Pseudomonadati; phylum Pseudomonadota; class Alphaproteobacteria; order Hyphomonadales; family Hyphomonadaceae; genus Vitreimonas; species Vitreimonas flagellata. The sequence continues at coordinate 746,374 of NZ_SBJL01000001.1, forward strand.
ACCGTGGAGGCGACCTCGCTCGCCTGATTGCGCAAAGCGGAATCGTCCTTGCTAAACATGCCCCAGATTTCGCGCACCGTGCTGCTCGTTACGATCTGCCCGAGCGCGCTGCTCAAATGTGTTTCACCATCATAGCCGAAATCAAACCTCTCAATTGCGCTCGTAACATTGTCCAGTGAGGCGCCAATTGCCGCCGACACATCTGGGGCGGCCGGCGTAGGATCGCCCGGTGCTTCGCGTGTGAGATCTTGCGCCAACAGCCAATCAAGCCGCGCTGTCAAAGTGTTCAGCGCGAGCAGTTCTTCGCTCGTCCATTCCGTCGCACGTTTGTGGCCGGCGTTGACCACCGCTTCGAATTTTGCGGTGAGCGAAGGATGGACTTCGCGCCTGACCATTGCGTGGCGTGAGTCGGGATCGTTGATATAGGATTCAGAGAAATCAAGGCTTGATACTTTTGAGTCTGCGATCGACCTCAACGCGCTTTGCACGGCCTCGGCTTCCGCGCCCGCCACTTCCTGAAAATGTGACAGGCGTTTGGCGGCGTCGCTAAGCCAAGTGCGGGCATCGCGGCTCAGGCCATCCAACGCCGACTCAAGTGAAGCGAGGCGGGCTATGTCGGCCTGCTCTTGTTGTTCGATTTTGGCCTGCGCGGCGGCAGCGTGCTCGACAACGCCAGCAGCCAAGACCTCCAACGTTTCATTGGCCGCTTGCAGGCGCGCGACGCCGCTGTCGCGCACGATGAAGGTCTCCAGGGCGTCTTCAAGCGCTGCGACTCCGCTGCGCGCGAGCAGACCCGCATCCTTGTTTTGCTTGGCCAATAGAGCTTCGCGCGCAGAAATCCCATAGACGCGTGGCGTCGACTTCAGCACGGTGGCTGCCCGCTTGCCGATGCCTTCCAGCAGGCGCTGACGATCACCCTCATCGATCAGGTCAAGTTGATTGACCACGATGAAGATGCGGGTTTCATCGACGTGGTGCAGCAATTGCACCATCATATTCAGTTCGGACTGCGCCATCGGCGAGAGTGCGCTTGTCACCACAAGCGAAGCGTCGATCCTCGATAGCATGGCGACCGTGCGTTCCGTCATGGCCGCCTCATCGCCGAGGCCGGGGGTGTCCAGCAATTCAACATTGTTCAGACAGAGCCGCGTCGGGTAAGCGATGATGGCCTCGGCGATCGCCTCCGCACGGGCCGCCGACGCGTCACTCAACTTCGTGACATGGTTGGCGAGTGCTTCGATGGCGATGGTTTCGGTGCGACCATCGCGCAGTAGTAGCCGCGCATGCGGTTCGCGCCCATAGACCACGCGATTGATCGTCGCTGTCGCAGGCGCGATGTCGGCGGGCATGATCTCAGCGCCAAGCAAGGCATTCGCCAGCGTGGATTTTCCGCGCTTGAATTCGCCAACGAGTGCGACCACGAACGCGCCGCGCGCCAAATGCTCAAGCCGCTCTTCGGCCTTCTCTGCCAATTCGGTTTGATCGACAACGCGGGCATCGGCGCTCAGGCGCGATAGGTCCGCGGCGGTTCGGATCAGTTCGGCTTGAAAAGCCACATAATCCGCATGCGGCTGCGCGTCTTGAACGCGACCAGACCCGTCGTCCCCCACACTAGTTCTCCGCGCCTGTTGTTCTTGCCGCTTGCTCTAACTATAGTTGTGCACGCTGTGAGCGCAACTCGGTTCCGAGATGGGGCGGATGGAATGACGACGAAAGCGGATGGAATTTCTGAGGCCACGCTTATCTTCATTTCTTATCCGCGCGTCGAGCGGGAGCATGCCGTACAAATTCGTGACGCGATTGCGCGCAAAGGCTATCGAATTTTTTTCGACACCTCCGATCTCGACGCGGGCGATAGCTTTCCCGACATTATCGACAAAGCGCTGAAGGCAAGCGCGGTCGTTGTCGGATGCTGGTCGCCCCTCGCATTCACACGCCCATGGGTCATGAAAGAGCAATTACTGGCGCTCGACCTCGATATTTTGACGCCGGCAGCAATCAAGCCCGTAACCGGCCGCGACATTCGCGTCGACTTTCAGGGCATCGACTACGCGGATTTAACGTCCTTCGACGGCGCGGACTCGCACCCAGGCTTTGTCAAGCTCATGCGGGCGATCGAACGTAAAATTGCCTCAAGTCGGGATGATGCGCGTCTGCGACCGGGTTCTGAGTGGCGCGATACGCCGAACGCCGAAAGCACACTTGAGACCCCGCTCATGGTCACATTGCCCACGGGCGCCTTTACAATGGGCGCTCCACCGACGGAGGCAAAGTCGGATCACGCCGAACGTCCGCAGCATCGCGTGACGTTGGCTTATGCCTTCGCCCTTTCCAAGTATCCCATCACATTTCGACAATGGGACAGCGCACGCAGCGACGGCGCGGACCTGCCGCACGCAAACGATCAAGGCTGGGGCCGCGGCGACCGTCCGGTCATCAATGTGAGCTGGAACGACGCTCAGGCCTACATTGGCTGGCTCAATCACCGATCGGGGCTAACCGGTCGCTTCGGCTATAGGCTGCCGAGTGAGGCAGAGTGGGAATACGCCTGCCGCGCAGGCACGCAGACGCCCTTTTTTTTTGGCGCGTCGCTGTCCCCTACCCAAGCGGTGTTCGACGCAAGCGTTTCCTACGGCGATGCGCGCGCCGGCGCGGCGGTGGCCCATACCCAGCCCGTGGCGGATCAACCGAGCAACGGATTCGGCCTTGCCGGCATGCACGGCAACGTGTCTGAGTGGTGTGAAGATTGCTGGAACGGCAGCTATGTTGGTGCGCCCGACAATGGCGACGCCTGGCTCAGTGGCGAAAAAATGCAACGCGTGTCGCGCGGCGGTGCGTGGAATTTTATGGGTCACGTGCTGCGCTCGGCCGCACGTGATCGTAGCCCACCCAGCACGCGCATCAACTATCGCGGGTTTCGCGTTGCTCGAACATTCTGAGCCCCCCGCAGCAAGCTAGAAATCAAGGGGGCAAGTTTCCGCCGACGCCAAGCGGCAGGCGCTCAATTCCGTCTGGATCGCTCCTCCTCCAGTTTGCGCCGCGGCCCGTCGAACAAGCATATTTCTCGAATGGCGCGCTCTAAGCCGTTTTTCCACCAGCACTCGTGCTCCACCAGATGAGCCAAACGAGAACCGGCTGGAACGCCAGCCGAAGCCAAAGCCCAAGCACGCCGATTGCGGGGTAACGATTGGCGTCTAGCGCCATCCCAAGATTGGCGGGGGTGACGCAAACCGTCAGCGTCATGAGCGCCCATCCCATCGGTCGGCGGAATTCTGGCCGGATCACCAAGCAAAGGGCGCCGCCGATTTCACAAACCCCAGTGAATAGCACCATGAAACGGGCAAACGGCACATAGTCCGGCACGATTGCAACGAAGGCGTTCGTAAAAAGGAAGTGGCCAAGGCCGCCCAACGCGAACCAACCGACAATAAAGCTAAGGGCCAGCGTGCGCAAAAATGGATGATCAGGTTTGAAGGTCGCCTTTGGAAATTTCGCGTCGGCCATCCCGACACCGTACGCCCTCACGCGCTCGCGCACAGCGCACTTGCAAACAATAGACGCTACCGGCTGCTCTGGCCCACGACCCCCACCGCGCGACACTTCATCAATGGCGTGGTCCAACCCCATGCGGTCAGCGACCAATAGCGCCGTTGGTCACATTCCTTTAGTGGCGGCCGGCCATCGCCGATACCAGACGCCCGACTAATCGCCCTTGATTAAGCTTGAGGGCCAGCCGACGCGAACCAAGAGGCCGTCGGGGCCGGTGATGCCGACTTCATACATGCCCCATTCACGGTGCCGGAGAATGCCGCCGGGACGGATGATCAAATCATCGACACGCGCCGCGATGGCATCGACATGCGGTGTGCGAATGAAGACTCCGAAGGGGTTGTTTTCCGCAGGCACGCGCCAGGGTCCCTTGCCTGCTTGGGTCAGATGCACCTCGCAGCCCCAGCCGGTCATGATGACGTATTGATGGTCGCCACCGGTGCGCGCAAAGCCCAAGCGCTCCCAGAAGGGGATTGCGGCAAGCAACTCGTTGCTGGGCACGATAGCAAACGCGCCGACAGGCGTTGGCTCAGACATTCTTCGCTCCCAAGTCGCGCGCACTCGTATCTAGGCGCTTCGAGCCGTTGTCACTCGATCGCTGGAAAAGGGACAGCGCCAGGCCAATCGCAACCTTTCTCGAGTGACCGTCGCGCCGCAATCCTGCCGTTGGCCCCCTGCTCGTCAATTCGGCTCACGATCGCCGAGGGACGCCATTGGTCCCCTCAGTGCTCTTTGTCACAGATGGGGCGGCGTCTGCACGGTAGCATTTCGGCATGGACAAAGAGCGGTTTGTCACTTTGGACGGCCTACGTGGAGTCGCGGCGTTGGCGGTGCTGTTGGGCCATGCGTTCAAGACAGACTCCGCAGAGCGCGTGAATGAGGTGCTGCCGTTTAGCTACTTGGCGGTCGATCTTTTCTTCATGCTGAGCGGCTTCGTGATCGCGCACGCCTACGAGCACAAGCTGCGCGACGGCATGGGGCTCTGGACGTTCCTGCGCGTGCGCTTCATTCGACTAGCGCCACTGCATGTGCTCGGCACGGCGCTAGGACTCGCTCTTATTCTCTACGGCGTCTGGCGCGGGTGGCATGACTACCCAATTGCAGGCCTGCTTCTCAGCTTCGGCCTGTCAGTGTTCTTCATTCCAACACCGCCAGGGATCATTCCTCAGAACACCCTGCTCTTTCCGCTCAACGCACCGGCCTGGTCGCTGTTCTTCGAGATGGCGGCAAATATCGTTTTCGCGCTTCTCGCGCCGACACTGACAACGGCCCGGTTGGCCTCCATCGTCGCGCTCGGTGCGATTGCAATTGCCGCCATTCCGCTGACTGGAAGTGATGCATCCGGCGGCCCAATCTATGCGGGAATATTTGCGGGAAGCGCGCGCGTTGTCTTCGCCTTCTTCGCCGGCGCCCTTCTCTTCCGCCTGCATCGCTCTGGCGCGACGTCTAAGCTTCGAATGCCGGCGCTCCCGCTGCTGATCATCTTGGGTGCGGTGCTGCTATGGCGGCCGCCGACGTGGCTCGTCGATGTGTATTTCTACGCATCTGTCTTTGTCCTGTTTCCGTTGTTGATCGCCGTCGGCGCGCAGTCTGCGTCGCGCGGCTTCACCAGCGTCATCGCCGACATGCTCGGACGAAGCTCGTACGCGGTGTACATCGTCCAAGCGCCGCTGCTGTTGTTCTTCAATCTGATTGTTATCAAGCTCTACGGCGAACCGCTTGGCGCGTTTGGCTGGCCCGCCGTTCTGGTATCTTCCGCGCTGGTCGTGGTTATCGCGCTTGCGCTTGATCGCTTCTATGACGGACCAGTTCGCGCCTTTCTCTCGAAGTTCAGCAAGCGACGCGGCCTCTTTGTGGTTAGCGGCGGCGGCGACGGAAAGTCACAACATAGTCCGTAATATCTCCCGCAGCCGCGTCGCTCGCAGACATGCCCTCCCACCAGAAAGGCCATTGGCTGCGCATCGACTCCGCGCTCGCGCCTGCTGCGTTGAAGAAAAAGAGCATTACTTACCCTCGCCCATCTTTTTCTGGCGGTAGCGCTTCCGCCGCCATGCCATCCTTGACGGTCTCGTCAACCTCTTTCTGTCGCCGGCGGCGGACGCTAGACCGACGCGCGGCGCAGGTCAGTGCTGCAATGCGGACAGCGATCGGGACTGCGCCCGGCCTTACGCGTCTCCCACCCCGTCGTTGGCAGCACGTGCTTGCCGCACGATGCGCAGCGCGTGTCCATGTAGATGCTGAACGCAATGTAGAAGGCTATGAATAGGCCGATTACGACCAGCCCTTGATATGGAAAGCGCTGAAGCCCGACTATAATCACGGCGACGAACAAGACACCTTGGATCGCCTTCCAAGACTCCAAACGCTTGCGAACAGACTGCACGTGGTGCCTCCCCGCGAGCGTTATCGCCGACTGCGCCGAATGTCTCAATTGGGCCAGCACCAGGCCAATCGTAATGTTTGTCGAGTGGCTTAGTCGCTCAAGTCCAGCCGTTCCCGCCCTGCCCGGCAAATCGGCTCACGATCGCCGATCGCGGACGATGATGCTTCAGGTCTGCATATCAAACGTTGTCAGGAACTCGCTTATCTCCGGGTCAGAGGCCTGCCAAGCGTTTCCGCGCTCTTCAAACATTGTCACAACCCCAAGAAGCTCGATCGGCCCTTCGCCGGAAAAGCTCTGATTCCCTTTACTGGCAGTCCAAACATCTTGCGAAGGGTGAGCGCGAATGTGGCGCTCAACTGTGTAGCCACGCGAACGAAGGACCAACCATGCTGGTGCTTCGACATTGCCTGCTGCCATGATGTGCATGGCACTGAGACTAAACGAGACGCTTACCGAAGCAATGTCCGCTTCGGGCCAGACGCGCGCCGTTCAACATTTTTTCCGAATGGCTGGCGCGCTCCAAACCTGCCGATGGCGCCCTGCCCGTCAACTGGGCGCACGCTCGCCGTGAGCGGACGCTAGAGGACCTCGCCTCGAATGGCTCTGGCGACCAAAGACGCACCAAGCACGAAAAATACGAAGGCAATGAGATACAGCGCAAACAGCGATGGCCGATAGTCGTTGCCAAAATGCTTGAGGTAAATTTCGCGGATTCTTTCTCGAAAATCGGCACGCAACGCAACAAAGCCGAACGCCAAGAGGATGCACAGAAGTCCCACAGCGGCGGTGCCGACCCGATCAAGCATGGCCCATCCTAACCGCAGCGAACTCAGAAGTGCAGACCACTCCTGTGTCTGCTCCGGGCCAAGCGACGCGCCATTGGTGAAATTTTTCGAGTGGCCGCCTCGCTCCAATCGAGCCTTTGCCGCCCTGCTCGTCAATTCGGCTCACGATCGCCGTAGAAAGTCATTCGCGGGCAAGTCCCGGTGCTAGCGGACCCTTATGCGACAAGGTCAGTTGGCATGAAGCGCGTATACCTGCACCACGCCACTACTTCCCCAAACAACAAGCGTTTCAGACACGGCATCGATCGCGCAATTCACATATGGCTCGTCCGCGAACAATCGAGCCGCAAATGGTCGAATGGCCCATGCACGTGCGAGAACTACTCGGTTCAACTGCCGGCCATGCGCCTGCACCTCACAATGGATAGGACCTGCCTCTTGAGCGTACCGCGTTTGGGCCTGAGCATTGTCGCCAAACCACATGTCTCTCGGGTCTAGCCACGCCGGATCCAAATATGATCGCTCGCTTCGCTGCGGCGATCGGGAAAACGCAAATGTCCGAAACCCATGGAGCTGGTTGACCGGCGCTTCGATCCCATCGCGAAATACCTGCCACTGCACGCCAACCGGAATCAGGCCCCCGCTCCTAGCGAAGGCTCCACTGACACGGATGGGCAAATCCACGTGCTCCATGAGGTCTATTCCCGTTATCGTCCCATCCTCTTCCCACCTCACCAGCGTGTTAACGCGATACGGTGGACGTCCAGACTCGCGATCAACAGATGCAATCACCGTTGTTGAATTGCGCGCAAACATCGCCGATCTGAAGTCACGGTAGCCCGACGACATTCCTGCAAATGGCAGATTTGAGGCGTGCAATACCCGGTGCAATGTGCGGCGCTCAACATCGATGACTACCGCAACTCGCTCGCCCTCGATGTCCGCTGTGACCACCATGAGGTTGCCCACATCAGAGACATTCATTCCGCGAGCAGGGTGAAATTGCGCGTCCTGAAGAGAGGTCGTCGCTCCATCATTGGCAACGATGAGCTGCGAACTCGGTGCCCAATCCTTTGAAACGAAGATGGGCAACTGAAGCCCTTGTGCCGTTTGGGTCGCTCGCCCTTCGCAGAGGAAAACAACACTACCTCTTGGACCATCGACATGCATTGTGGGCGGGGCAAACCCGCGCGGCTCCGGACAGCGCGGATATTCGAGCGATGGGGCGCTGGCACCGTCGCTCTCACCGTTGAGTAAATCTTGCACGTGGAGTAGTCGGAGCGCTCCGCTACAGCGCACGACCAAGGACGCTCCATCATTGGCGATTGGATTGTGGGGCGCCGGGCTGCAGCCACTTAGCGTAAACCTGCCGACCGGGCGTGCGACTTCTGAAAACGCCGTTTCCAAGGCGTCAACGGCTTCATGTTGCTCAGCGACAGAATCTGAAACCGGCGCTGCAAAAGTGGCGAACGCGAGCATAACGACAGCGACCATGCCTTGGCGAACCAATCCCAACGCGCCAGTCCATTGCCACATTTCGATTATCCGCCGTGCACTGGCGATCACTATACGCAACGAATTTCCAAATGTCTCGATTGGGCCAGCCCCGCGCCATCTGTGAAATTTTTCGAGCGACCGGCGCGCTCAAAACACTCGTCAATTCGGCGCACGATCGCCGCGGCCATCGAGAATGTCTAGCTTCGACGCAATCACGGCAGGATTTCCGCCCGCAAAGTGCTTTCGCTCGTGGGTGACAACCGGATTACGTTTTGTCCCATACGAAACGATGTTGAACCGTTCGCAGCCCGATCATATGCAACTGTCTCCAACCAGTGGATCGCTCCGTTGACGCGCAACCCTTTTCTCAGGCGAACTTCAGCCCTTCTCCAGCGATCGAACACGTAGACCATCTCCATGTCCGGAAAATCTTCGACCGCCGAGGGATCATCGATGACTTCTGGCGCTTCCTCCAGCGCGCGGTTTCGCTCCAAGGCGAACCCGGTGTAGGCGCTGCCCACCAATGTTATCGCAGTGCCGGAGCTACGCGTCTGGAAGCAGACCGTCCGCAGCGCTTCATGCCAATCATGCACAGCGCACCAGACTTCGCCGACGCCCTCAAATCTACCAGAGAAGACCGGTGTACCGGCAGGAATAGACGAATTGCCGGAGTAAAAATTGAGGCTCGGGCGCCCAGTCACAGTATTGGTAACTCGCCCCGTTCGAGCGTAGCGGGCCGGCATCGCGAAAACCACCTCGCCTTCTTCGACTTCCCCTTCATTCACTTGCAGACTGTTCGAATTCACGATGATGCCGGAGCGCGGTGAAGCGCTCTCTGGCAGCGTCTGTGCGACGCCAAGTGGCGCGAAACAACACCAGCCGACGATAGCAACCAAGGCCCAAGTGCTTGCCTTTAGAAACATCCGAATTCCTGTTTCAAAGTGGCTGAACAATGCGGTTCAGGCAGCACAATCGGGCGTACGTCTGACAAAGTCGAGTGTCTCGAAAGGGCCACGGACGGTCTCCCCGACATATTCCTACCGATGACCGCAATTGAGCGCATCCCTGCCACGCTCTGGCAACAGCGTGAGGTGACGGGCAATATGGATCGACATGTCACGACCCGGCCCTGCGCTTCGCACGCCCTTAAAGCGAGGTCTCCTCGTTGTGGCGCTGATCGCCGGCGTCTTCTCTGTGATCACGGCGTGGCGCGCCCAACGCGTGCTTATCTACAATCCCTCTGACAGCGTTCCTTCTGGCTTCTATCTACGCTCGGACGTCCCCCTGGCGATCGGCAGCTTTGTGACCGTAGCCGCGATCGATGTCGCACCCGAGTACACTGCCTTGCGTGGCTATGACGATCGCTCTGACTTCTTCTTGAAGCGGGTCACAGCCATCGCGGGTCAACAGGTTTGCGCCGACGACCAGGTGCTCTCGATTGACGGCGTGCAGGTCGCGGTTCGTAGCACACACGATGAACAGGGCCGCGCATTGCCGACATGGGAGGGCTGCAGAACACTTGTTGAGGGCGAAGTGTTTCTGCTCGGGGACACCGACGATTCCTTCGACGGGCGTTACTGGGGCCCAACGCCGGTGTCATTGATCGAAGCAGCGTGGCGTCCACTCTGATCGCACCTAGCTTGCGAAGTGCTTCACGTATGACTGCGATCTCAGCCATGCCTTTTGCAAATAAGCGCCACGACAGAGTTCGCTGGTATCTACGTGCTGTGTTTTCTTGTGTGTTTGTCAGCGCATCTTTTGGGCGAACACAGATGCGTAGAAGCGCGAAAAACAATACACTCGCAGCATGACGGGACATCAAAAGGTTGTTTCGCAAGATAAAGGCGCGGGCCGTGCCCGCGCAAACCGCTTACGCGCAAAGAACTTTTTGCGGGCCGCGTTGATTGGTGCGGGCCGCGCGACAGGCCGCGAGCAAACACGATGAGCACAAGCTTCGATCGTCTTTTGCAATCATCGTTTCTGGCGATGCCAGCCATCGGCGTCGATCAATTGCGTGTTGATCGTTCGATTCGCATGACGCGTCCCGACCAAGACACATTGGTCGGGAGATTAGGTAAGGGCCAAAGCGGGCGTGGTGGATCTGGCGCCGCGCAGAAGCTGATCGACAAACTCAGCAAGCGCCTGAAGGCGAAAGCTCCTCGTTCGCAAAAATTCTCATCGTCCGGTTTCTCCGGATCCGCCGCGTTCGATGCTCGCCAACGCGCCGTGGCGAAGATCCATTATTTCAGCCATGCCGGCGGTGGCGCGGCTGCGCTCAAGGCTCATGGCAAATATGTTGCGCGCGACGCCGCGGCCCGCGACGGCCCGTCCTCGACGCTCGAGGCAGATGAGAGTGCATCGGACACAGAAAAGAAGCCCAGCGTGGTGCGAACCCATGCCGACTATCTGGAGCGCGGCGGCGAGCGCGGCGCCTTCTACGACGCCAACCAAGATGCGGTGGATGGCGGCGCGCGTCTGGAAGCGTGGGCGCAATCAGATCGCCGGCACTTCCGCATCATTCTAAGTGCGGAGGAAGCGCAGCGGCTCCAAGATCTGCCCGGCTACACCCGTGAAGTCATGGCGCGGGCTGGAGCGGCCCTCGACACCAAGCTGAGCTGGGTGGCGGTGGATCATCACGACACGGACAATGCCCATACCCACATCATCGTTCGCGGCCGTCGCGCTAACGGCCAGGACCTCGTCCTCCCGCGCGACTTCATCAAGCACGGATTCCGCGGCATCGCCCGCGATGTGGCTACCGAATGGCTGGGCAACCGTACCCCTGAACACGAGCGGATGGCGCTCGACCGTGACGCGCGCCGGCATGGACCAACACGCCTTGACCGCATGATCGAGGCGCAAGCGCCGGACCAGAAAGTCCGCGTGGCCGAGATTTGCGCACCCAATGATGACCCGCACCTCACGCGGGCCTTAAAGGCCCGCGTGCAGGAACTGGAGCGCATGGGCCTGGCAAAGCCGGTCGGACGCGGCGTCTTTCAGTTTACGCCGGACTGGCGCGATCGCCTCAACGCCATGGAACTTCATCTCGACATCAGAAAGCGGGTGATGCGAGAGCGTGTGGAGCGCGGGCTGGCGCAGCACCAGGCGGTTCGAGAGATAAGAAAAGGCCTGCTCGATCGCTGAACTTGAAGAATGGGCTCGGCGCTGCCAGATTCTTTGCAGAAGCCCTTGTTCGCCCTGTGTGCGCAGGAAGTGACTGGATCCCGCTAGGCCGGGATCGGCACATGTTCGGGCCAATGCTGTGACGCCTACCCCTCGGAGGCGTCGTCATGCTGTTTATGTCGCTTATTATCATCGTCGCACTGGGACTGGTTTTTGAACTCGCATCCCGGGTCGTGGCCTTCGCGCTCTTGTGGATGGCGCCAATCCTGGTGGCATTAGCGGCGATGCAGATCGCGCTGACCTTGCACCCGGATGATCCAGGGCGAGTATTTCTCGCGTTTGTGTGCGCCGCCTTCGTCACCCGGTGTATGATCGGCTGTCTCGCCGTCGTCGCAGGGAGATTGATGCGATGATTCCCGCGTCAAGAGTCCTGATTGGTGCCGCTTGTTGCCCGTCGCAGCCGCACCTGAATGAGGGCATTATCGTTCAAAGCCCACTCTCTACGAGGGCTAACTCATGTCGATCGAACATTTTACTGAAGGTCGCATCTTTTCTGCGATTGATCAGGAAGACCAATCGCTCGATCATCACCGCCGAGTGCGCCGCCCCAAACGGCCATCGGTGAAAGCGATGATCAAAGCCGCCAAGGCGGCGGGACTTGAGATCGCATCGATCGAATGCAGCGAAGACGGCGTCCGGTTGATTTGCGGAACTCAAGCCGCCAGCGCCGATACTGACGAAAGCCAATTGGACCAGCAGATGACCGAGCAGATGGGCGTTGCGCGACTGGGCGGACGCAAACGGAGGTGAGCGGTATGACCGCGATCAACATCCCCTTCTACGTCGTCAAAAGAAACAATCGCGCTTACTGGCAGCCACAAGCCGCACTTCGAAAGCTCGGCTTTCAATCCGTGCCGCTGGGTCCCGATGGCCCCGACGCCTGGGAGAAGGCGCGCAAACTGAACCTCGAGGCCGAGCGCGCGCGCCTGAACGGCGATGGGCCTGGGCCGCAGTCAATCTATCCGGTCGGCACCCTTGGCGACTTCTTTGAGCGCTACCAGCGCACCGAGGCTTGGAAAGCCAAGGAGGGAAAGAGCCAGGAAGACTACCACCGGGTCTGGCCGGTGATTGACACAGCCGAGGTCGATGGACGCCGGCTGGCGCTAAAGCGCCTGACAAAGATATCCACAGCCGACAGCGAGGGCTTTCATCGCCAGCTCCATAACGCTGCCGAGCGCGGCGAATGCAGCGCTTCCCACCGCTACCGGGTGCTCAAGATTTGGAGGGCGCTGCTCAATGCAGCGGCCTCCTACCAGCTCATCGCCAAGGCTCCGATCGGCCGCGTGCCCAATCCTCAGCCGGCGGGACGGAGCGGGATATTCCTCGCCTCCGAGATCCGAGCGCTCCAGCAAGGCGCTGAGGCGCGCGGGCGCTGGGGTTTAGCGCTCGGCATCGGGATTGCCTATGACACCGGCCTCTCGCCCGTGGATGTGCGTTCAATCGCGCTCAGAAACGTCCTGGGCACCGGCAAGGAGCGCTGGATCGAGACAAGCCGCAAAAAGACCAAGCGGGCGATGAAACACGCCCTGTCGGCGGATACGTGCGCCCGGCTCGACCGCTATCTCGCTCGCGCCGCAGCCGAGGGCGTGGAGCTGGGCCAGGACGATCAGTTGCTTAGGCAGCCGGATGGCTGGCGGCCTTATGTCAAAGACCGCTGGGAGCGCCATTTCCGGCTAACACGGGAGGAAATCATGCCCGGCGACACCCGTGTCATGCTGGACATCCGCCGGACGGCCAATGTCGAGGCCGATATCGGCGGCATGAGCCGCGAGGATCGGGCCGAACTCCTGGCCAACAATCTGGATAAGTCGGCCTTCCTGGAAGCGACCTACACGCCTTCGACGGTGGTGAAGTCGCGCCAATCGCTCTCAAAGCGCGCGAAGGCGCAGGCGCTTATCGAGGCTGAAGCTAAGGGCAAAAATCGTGGCGCGATGGAACATCGCTCTAGAAATCCGATGGAACGTGAGGCCGTTCCATCACCAATTTCCCAGGAAGTCCTTGGAAAATATGGCGCGAGTGACGGGGCTCGAACCCGCGACCTCCGGCGTGACAGGCCGGCGCTCTAACCAACTGAGCTACACCCGCGTCTCTTCGCGAGAGGCGCGGAATTAGGCCAACCCGTTCGGGCGGTCAAGCGCGCACGGACGGGTTTTGTAGCTGCAGCCTCTAAGGCGTGCTGTCCGGCAATGCCGCCAATTGCGGCGCGCGGATCGGGTCTTCCCAGCGCATGGTCGGCGAGGTCACGCGCAGCAGCGCTTCGAGCCGATCATTCGGGATCAGCGCTTCAGAGCCACCCTGCCCGGCTACGCCGACAAAAGTCGCACCCGTTCGCGTGTCTATGGCGAGGACTGAGCGGCCGTGAGCGCAACCCGACAACGCGCAGCCCGAAAACACGAGAGCTTCCGCCCCGCCCCCAGACGCCACAACGGCGGGCTGCTGGACCGCCATGCCCGCCTCAAAGCGCGCTTGTTCCGGCCCATTCAACCGTAACGAGTCGGCGGAATACCGTTGCATACCATCGATTTCAGCGAAGGCCGCGTAATCCAGCCCCGCCAAAGGCCGAATGTCGGGGTCGAGGTAGGCTGGCGCGGCGGGGGCGCTTGGGGCCGAGGCCGCGGGCGCCGGTTCAAGCCCGACACGGTCACAGCCCGCAACGGCCAAAACCGCCAATGCGCCAAGTCCGCAACGAGTCATCGCCCAGCTCATGCGCAGACTCATACCCCGGCACGCGTGTGAGGCGAAGCTTTTATCCACAGGCGGCGGGCTCTGTGCTGGTCGCCCTCTCGGCTTCAGCGCAGCCTTCGCACCGCTGCGCGCAGATAAGGCTGGTGGGCGGTGAGGGGATCGAACCCCCGACCCTCTCGGTGTAAACGAGACGCTCTACCGCTGAGCTAACCGCCCTCTAGGTCGCGCCTTCTGACCGCAAGCGCGCGCCGACGCAAGGCCGCGCCCAATTTCTCGCCGCACGACTTGCAGAATTTCGCGTCCTGTTCGTGCCGATCGAGCCCGCAGGCGTGGCATGGGATGATCTTGTGCGAACTGGCGAAGGCTTTCTGCGCGATGGAGAAAAACAGGCTGATGCCCGTGATCATCAGAACAACCGAGAACAGCCGCCCGGCGGCGCTGTCGATGGTGATGTCGCCGTAACCCGTTGTCGTAAGCGACGTGACGACGAAATAAATCGCATCGACAAAATTGTTGAGCTTCGGGTGCTGTCCAAGGAACACAGCCTGCGTGAAGCCCGCCGCCATGAAAATGAACACGAACAACGTGACAATCGCTTTCGTGAGATCCTCGATCCGTGTCTCGTCGAAACGTCCGCGCGCCAGCACGTTCCAGAACCGCTCGCTGTGTACGATCGTCCAAAGCCGCGCGATGCGTAGGAAGCCCCAATTGTGGAGCACCGTCGGCAATAACAACGTGGCGAAGACGACGAGATCGATCCACGTCGTCGGATATTTTAGCCAGCGTTTCAACGTGCCGAACGCGAACAAGCGCGCAAACAAATCCGTCGCGAGGAACACCGCAATGGCGGCGTCCACCATCCAGAACCACGGCTGTTCGGCAATGAATTGGCTGCCGATAAAAAAGCCGATGATCAGCAGATCAAGCGCCAGCAGCACGCCCTGAAAGCGCAGCGCGCGCTGCGTGTGGCCGAAATAAAGCGCCCGCACCCGCGAGCGAAGCCGCGATCTCATGAGCTTTGATTGACCTGCATGTTGGCGAAGAACGCCTGTGCGCTCTCGCTTTCGCCGGTGCGCTCAGCCTTCACATCCTCGCAGAACTTTACCCAAGGCAGGCGGCTCTCAATACCAAACTGAATCTCGATCGGCACATCCTCCGGCGCGTCGAGCGAGCCAATCGTCACATAGAAGCGGGCCTCTGGCGTGTTGTAAGCGAACGAGAGCGGCGTGCCGCAATCGCGACAAAAGCCACGCTGCGCCAGATTGGAACTGGCGAACATCGCAGGCTCACCAGCCGTCCACGCGAATTCCGCCTTCGGCGCGCCTACGAGTGCAGCGAAAACCCCGCCCGTCGCGCGCTGGCACATGCGGCAATGGCAGACGTGACTGGCTTGCGGCTTAACGTACAGCGCATAGCGCACAGCCCCGCATTGGCAGCCGCCTGTGGCGATCGGCGTTTTGACTTCGCTCATGGCCTCGCTCTACCACCGCCCCCTATTGGCGCAAAGCGATAGGCGACGAGCTCATGAGCGAGACCAAACCCAAAGCCGCCCTCGAAGGCGTGCGCGTGCTCGATCTCTCCCGCGTGCTCGCCGGCCCTTGGGCGACGCAAATCCTGGGCGATCTCGGCGCCGACGTGATCAAGATTGAAAAGCCAGGCGCCGGCGACGATACCCGCGCCTGGGGGCCGCCCTTTCTGAAGGGCGAAGGTGATGCGCATGGCGACGCCGCCTATTATCTCGCCGCCAACCGCAACAAGCGCTCCGTCACAATTGATTTCGCAAAGCCGGAAGGGGCGGCGCTTGTGAAGCGCCTTATTCCGCAATGCCAAATCTTCGTCGAAAACTTCAAAACCGGCGGCTTGAAGAAGTACGGCCTCGATTACGAGAGCGTGCGCGCGATCAATCCGGCCATCGTTTATTGCTCGATTACCGGCTTCGGTCAGAACGGACCGTACGCGAAGCGGCCTGGCTACGATTACATCATCCAAGGCATGGGCGGCTTAATGAGCCTCACCGGCGAACCGATGGGCGAACCGATGAAGAGCGCCGTCGCCGTCGCCGATCTTTTCACCGGCATGTACGCAGTAACCGGCATTCTCGCGGCACTCCGCCACGCCGAACGCACCGGCGAAGGCCAACAGATCGATGCCGCACTGCTCGACGCGCAAGTCGCGATGCTCGCCAATCTCGGCGCCAGCTATTTGCAATCCAACGAAAAGCCCACGCGCCTCGGCAATCAGCACGCCGCGATCGCGCCCTACCAGGTGCTGCCGACCGCAGACGGCCACATCATTCTCGCCGTCGGCAATGACGGCCAATTTCGCGATTTCTGCGAGGCCGCCGGCGTGAAGCTCTGCGACGACCCGAAATTCGCGCATAACGAAGCGCGCGTGCACAATCGCGTCGAACTCACCGCAGCACTCAACACGATCATGCAGCGCAAAAGCACGGCGCAATGGGTGTCGGCGCTCGAAACTGCGCAAGTACCTTGCGGGCCGATCAACACACTCGATCAGGTTTACGCCGACCCGCAGGTGATCGCCCGCAATGCCGTTGAAAACATCACGCGCGCGGATGGCACGCCGCTGAAGCTCGCCGCCAATCCGCTGCGCATGAGCGAGACACCGCCGCGCACACGCGCAGCGCCGCCGCCGCTAGGCGAAAACACCGACGATGCGCTGAAGGAACTTCTCGCGCTAAGCGAAGCAGAACTCGCACGTCTGCGTGAAGCGAACGTCATCTAACACCTCTCCACAGAACGCGGCGGAACGCAGGCCGACCGAACGGCGTTTCATGGCTCGAAGCTTTGAAGGAGAGTTCCATGCGCATGAGCTTGATTGCATCGATCGCATCCGCCGCCCTGTTGGCGGCTGCGTGTACGCAGACTGGTAATATGGAACGCGGCGCTGCAACCGGCGCTGTGCTCGGCGGCGTTGCCGGCGCTGTGATCGGCAACAATGTCGGCGATGGCGATGCGGAAACCGGCGCAGCTATTGGCGCCGCAGTAGGTGCGGCCGGCGGCGCCTATGCAGGCTGCGTACGTGACGGGCGCTGTGGCAACAACGGCCAACAAGTGAACCGTCGTGAATCGTACGACGCGCGCTCGGGCCGCTATTATTTCCGCGATCCGCAATCGGGCCAATATTATTACGAGAACGGCGAGCGTTACCCGTAAGCCGTCATCCGCAAACTCTGAAATAGACGCGCCGCGCTTCTTCAAAGGAGCGCGGCGTTGTCGTTCTTAAGCGGCGATCGAGACTTCGCGCGGGAGGACGTTTTCGAGCACGATCCAGGTGATCAGGCGCTCGCCCTCCACCAGAATGCCCTTCACGAACGAGCCGTCGCCATCAACCACGGCCGGCGGCGGCTGCAGCGCGTCGGCGCCCGCCGTCATGATCTCGGACACCTCATCGACCAACAGGCCAACCAAGCCTTCGCCCATGCGCACGACGATAATCGCATTGCGCGCGCTGACTTCCGTAGGGCCAAAGCCCAAACGGTCAGCGAGATCGAGGATGGGCAATACAGCGCCGCGCAGATTGATCACGCCACGCACGAAACGCGGCGCCTGCGGCAACGGCGTCGCCGCCGCCCAGCCGCGAATTTCGCGCACTTCCTGAATGTCGATGCAATATTCTTGGCCCGCAATGCGGAAGAGCATCAGTTCCATTTGACCTTTGCCCCCGTGCACGTCTTCGCGCAGCATGTTCGTTCCTCCATCAAGCGCGACGGCGCTGCCCCCGGGCCGATGAGGGCTGCCAGGTTTGCACCACAGGGGCGTTCGCCACCGTGAAGCGCCCCATCAGCGCCGCGAGTTGCTCGGCGTCATGCGCCAGCGACGTGCTCGCGGCCGTGCTCTCCTCGACCATGGCCGCATTCTGCTGCGTCATTTGATCCATTTCGTTAACGGCGCTGTTAACTTGCTTCAGCGCGGTGGCCTGTTCTTGTGACCCAGCCGCGATCTGCTCAACGATCTGAGAAATCTCTGAAATCTGGCTAACAATACCGCGGAGGGACTGGCCGGTGGCGTTCACCAGCTCGACGCCCTTCTCCACTTCATCGGCCGCCGTGGAGACCAAAATCTTAATCTCGCGCGCGGCTTCCGACGAGCGTTGCGCCAGGCCGCGCACTTCACTGGCCACAACCGCAAAGCCCCGGCCCGCATCACCTGCACGCGCCGCTTCGACGCCAGCATTCAACGCCAGCAGATTGGTTTGGAACGCGATCTCGTCGATCACGCCGATGATCCGGCCGATCTGACCCGAAGAGCGATGGATTTCGCCCATTGCGGCGACCGCGGTTTGCACGATCTCGCCGGAGCGCTCGCCTTCTTGCTTGGCTTGGCGCACGACCGCGTTGGCGTGATTGGCGCCTTGCGCCGTGGTGCCGACAGTCGCGGTGATTTCGTCGAGCGAGGCGGCGGTCTCTTCGAGGTTGGCCGCCTGCTGCTCGGTACGGCGTGACAGCGAATCCGCTGCGCTAGCCAAGTCTTGCGTACCGTTCTGCATGCCGCGCGCCACATCGGCCGCCGCGCTGATCGCTTCATGCATCTCGGAAATCGCTGCGTTGTAGTCCAAACGCAGTCGCTCATAGCTCTCGGGGAAATCATCATCGATCGACGCCGTGAGGTCGCCATCGGAAAGCCGTTTCAACGCATCTGCGAGCGCGGCGACCACGCTGTTCTGCTCGGCTTCCTTCGCGGCGCGCTCTGCTTCCAATTGAATGCGCCGCTGCTCCTGCGCGGTGACGTCGGAAGCGATCTTGATAACTTTGATGGTCCTGCCTGCGCCATCGAGCACCGGATTGTAGGACGCCTGGATGTAAATTTCGGCGCCGGACTTTGTGACGCGCCGAAAGACTTGCGCGAAGAATTGCCCCGACTGCAGTTTGCGCCAGAATTCGCGGTACGCTTCGGTCTCGCGTTCCGCCGGGTCCATGAAGATGCGGTGATGCTGGCCGACGATCTCTTGAAGGCCATATCCGACCGCCCCGAGGAAGTTTTCATTCGCCCAAAGGATCGTGCCATTGGGCTCGAACTCGATCAGTGCTTGCGATCGCCCAATTGCCGCGAATTTTGCTTCAAGATCCGCTGATTGCGCCACCTGTGCCACCGCCGCTTCTGCGCGCCGTGAGAACATGCCCATGATGCCGCCCGCCCTGTGCCTTATGGCCTATGCCGCAAGGAGGAGCGTGCGCTCGTCTGGTTAATATAATTCGCGTTACACGTGCATCGACACCGGTGTACCCGGTATAATTGTTCTAACCTAAGTTAGAAATGCAATGGTCGGGGCAGAGGGATTCGAACTCTCGACATCCAGCTCCCAAAGCTGGCCGGAATCCATGGGGCGTATGGGCGGGCGTGTACGAAAACGCCCTCACCCACCCCAATTAGACCAGTGGGTTACCCGGCCGATGTACGAAAATCAGTCGCCGATTTTGCCCACCAGATCGACGGCGATCGGCAGCACCGTGTTGAACAGCGCCACCCCGGCCGCGGCCAGAAAACCGAACACGATCGGCTGCCACCAGCGCCACGCCGACGGCAATAACTCGATGCTCATGCTGCTTCTCCCCTCACGCTCCGCGCGGCCTTGGCCATGCGCTCCACGGCCTTCGGCGCGAGCCCCGCGGCCTCTGCGGTGATGTTGTTGCTCCGCCCGGTGGCGCGATCCTTGGCGCTGGCCGTGACGATGCCGTCGACGTCGATGTCGATCGTGACGTCGACGCGCGCGGCGCCCGCGGGCCTGGCCCCGATGCCCTCGAGGTGAAATTGGCCGAGCGCCAGGTTGTCAGCGGCGAGCTCGGCCCCGCCCTGGCGTAAGCGTACCGTCACCGCCTCCTGAGAGTCGACCTGGGTCGTGCACGCTCGCTTTACCTGACAGGGGATCTTGGTCTGGGCCGGGATCAGCACGGCCATCGAGTGATCGGCGGTCTCGATGCCGATCGGGTGTGGGGTGACGTCCACCAGCTCAATGTCGAGCTGGCCGGTGAGCGCCGCCGCCAGGATCGCCGCACCGCGGGCCACGATCTGATCCGGATCGGGCGCGCGCCACGGCACGCCGCCGAAATAGGTCGTGGCCGCCTCGAGCACGGCCGGCGCGCGTGTCATGCCGCCCACCAGCAGCAGCTCGTCGACATCACCGGGCGCAATGCCGGCGTCGGCGAGCGCGGCCTCGCAGCAATCGATCGTACGCGCCACCAGGTCGGCGGTGAGCCCGTCGAACTGCTCGCGGGTGATCTCGAGATCGAGATCGATGTGCGGCCGCCCGTCGGCGCCGGGCTTCACCGGCTCCAGTGCTGCGTAAGGGATCGAGAATTGCACCCGATCACTTTCGGAAAGCGCCCGCTTCACCCGCTCGGCCTCGTCGGCCAGGCGCTGCAGCGAGACCTTGCCCTCGCGCAGATCGACGCCGTGATCGGCCAGGAAGCGCTCGGCCACCCAATCGATCAGCCGGGCGTCGAAGTCGTCGCCGCCGAGGAAGGTGTCGCCATTGGTCGAGAGCACCTCAAACTGGCCGCTCTCAGCCCGCAGCACCGAAAGGTCGAAGGTGCCCCCGCCCAGGTCGTAAACCGCCACCGTGCGGCCGTCCCTGGCGTCGATATCGGCCGCCAGCGCCGCCGCCGTCGGCTCGTTAACGATGCGCAGCACCTCGATGCCGGCGATGCCTGCAGCGTCGCGCGTGGCCCGGCGCTGGGCGTCGTTGAAGAACGCCGGCACGGTGATCACCGCCTTGGTGACCTCCCGGCCCAAAGCCCGCTCGGCGGCCTTTTTCAGCCGCGTCATCACCATTCCCGAGATCTGCGCCGGCGGCATCGGATTGTCCCGCCCCTGAATCCAGGCCTCGCCGTTGTCAGCCCGCGCGATTGCGAACGGCGACTTGGTCGCCATCTGCGCGGTCTCGTCCTCGGTGAAGGCCCGCCCGATAAGCCGCTTCACCGAGCGATACGTGTGCTCAGGGTTGAGTTCGGCCTCGCGTTTGGCAGGCCAGCCCACCAACACCTCGCCGTTGTCCTTCACGGCGACCATGGACGGCGTCACCAGCGCGCCCTCGATGTCCTTGATCACTTCCACAACGCCGGCTTTACGCCAAACCGCGATGCACGAATTCGTCGTGCCGAGATCGATACCCACCGCCGTCATTGCGTTTGCTCCTCAGGCACGCGAGCACCTGTTAGTTTCGACATCAGATCGTCGATATCATCGCCCTCGGGCGGTGATTGCGGACCTGGCTCTTCTGGATTGTCGGCCGTGGGCTCGGAATCAGACCGGCGGCGATCACGGCTTGAGCCGCGCGGCGCGCGATCGTCGTCGACGCGCCAGTGACCCGCCACCCGCTTTTGCCGGCGGCCGTGCTCGTCAACCATCATGTGGCGCTGTGTAAACTCGGGATCCTCCACCAGACGCCAATCGGCCAGGATCGGTAAATCGAGATCATCGGCAGGCGTCGCCGGCGCGATAATTTCCTCGTCCTCATTTGTGGGCGGATTTTGGGACACTGGCTCGCCCTCGAGCACGCCGAGTTTGCTCGTGGCGCCCACCAGGCCGAGGCCCGCGCCCAGCACCAGCAGCATCTCGACGACGCCCGATCGGAGTAGATCCAGCAGCGACGCCACGAGCTCGCGCGCAAGGCCCGTGGCGCTGGCCACTTCGCCGTCCACCGGGCGCGGATCGGTGAATTCCTGGTGCGTGGTGACGTTCGCCGATCGCGCGGCCTGCAGCGCCGCCTCCAGGCGCGCGCGCTCAGCGTTGTCGAGCCTGGTCTGCTCGGTGTTGGCGGTGATGATCCGCGATCGCGCGGTGGCGAAATTCTCGGGCGTGCGCGCGAGCTCGGCGCGACCCTGCTCGGCACGCTGCGCGGCTTCCAGGTTGTGACGCTGCAGCGCGCTCGTCGCTTCCGACACCGACGACGTCGCGCCGTCGATCGCCACAACGCTGGCGCCGCCCGACATGCGCTGCTCGTGCAGGTAATAATTCCACATGCCGAGCAGCGAGATCGCGAACAGCGCCGCCACCAGCAACGCGCCAGCGCCGACCGTGACGTTCGGCAGGTGCAGGTGCGCCGATCGGATCTTGAGGCCTTTGAAGCGCTGCTCGTCGAACTCGAGGATCGGCACGATCAGCGGCACGCGCACCGGCGACGTTCCCTCGGCCGCGTAACGCACGATCGCGAAGCCGAGCGCACCGGCGAAAGTAAAGCCCCAGGCGATGTCGGTGGCCAGCCGATCGTCAGCCATCCACAAGCGCCACGACGCGACCTGGCTCGGGCCTGCGATCCAGCAGAGCACGTAGATCGACAGCACGAGCCAAGCGAATTTGAAGAGACGACGCACGAGTGCGCCAGGCGGCCCGATCACATTGCGCGGGTCGCGCCAATATGAGGCGAACGCCTCAAACCAGAGGTGCATGCTCTAAAACTCCAATTAACCGCGCAGCATCCATGCGAGCGCGAACGCGCCGGCGATGCCGAGGATTGTGTTGATGGTCGAACCGAGGTCGCCCTTGCGTCGACCGCTCTGCCTGTCGAGCGCATCGATCGCGCGCGTCAGCACGACGGCCAGACCGTCAGCCGCGGCCGTCGTCGGCGGCGGCTGCGGTGGTGGCGCAGACAAGCGATCGAGCTTCGCCGACAATTCCGCGCGCATGCGCTCCACCGTGTCCGGGATGTGCATCAGCTTGGCGCGCATCTCGATGTCGTTGTGCTCGAGCTTGGTGATCTGGCTCTGCAGGTTGTCCTTCAGTGCGACGTGCTCGCGATACGAAACTAAACCTTCCCCCCCAGCCTCACTCGTCATTGCACATCCCTCCCCCCGCGATATCGCGCCTGCTGCTCCTCGGCCGTGCGCCTGTTGAATTCCGCGCAGCGCACGCCCACCAGGCGCACGTCCTCGTATTGGGTGCGCACCTCGTCGGCGTAGCTGATGGTTGAGTCAGCAACGGCGCGCGCGTGCGCGAGCTCCTGCGACGCCGGCGGCAGCGGCCCAGGATTGTAGGCCTGCAGCGCCGGCGGATCGCGTTGACACTCAGCCGGCGGGATCACCGGCGGCTGGGGTGGCGGACACACTGGGCACGGAGGCGGGCTCAGAAAGCTCGCGCAACCGCTCACTGTAATCGACAACATCGCCAGGGCGGCGAGCTTGAGCTTCATGACGTCTGCTCCTCTCACGTTGCTGCAAGCGCGCACGCAAATCGTCGCGCTCATCCATCAAAGTCGCGGATTCCAATTCCTCCTCGATCGAGCGCGTGATCGCCTCGTCTCGAGCCGCTTGCATGGTCGCCAGATTTTGCTCGGCCACGCCGGCGCGCATCGCCCAACCTTGCGCGACGCGACGCGCCTCGTTGGCGTCGTGCTTCAACCGCTCTACGCGCACGCTTTGCACACCGAGCGCCCCCACCAGGCCGAGCGCTGCATAGAGTGGCCAGAACCGCAGCGGGCCCACTTGCGGCAACACGGCCGCAAAGCGCGACGGCCGCGTCAGCGATGGCGGGTCGGCCAGCGGATCATCACCGAACGCACGCAAGCCTCGCAGGATCTGCACCAGGGTCGCATCCTCGGCGTCGGTGCGATCGGGTTTCAGCGCCAGCGCTTCCCACGTGCGCCGATAGCGCGCCTGGTCCTCATGCTGCGCCGGCGTCGACCAATAGGCCGGATGCGCATCGCTCGCGGCGATCTTCTTGGCGTGCGCGATTGCGTTCCAATGGCGCAGCGCATCGAGCGCCTCACCCGCCTCGCGCCACAGCCAGGCAAACACCTGGCCGAATTCCTTGCGCCGCTCGACGTAGAGCAAAAGCCCAATCGACCAGATCGCGGCCGTGACGAACACAGCCCACTGAAAGAACGGGCTCTCGAGCGTCGCCCACAGAACCAGGCTCACCACCAACGCCCCCGGGCAAAAGCGAAACGCAAACCAGCTGCGCAGCCGACGCATCTGCGCCTGCGCTTCAGCGTCAAGCGTCCAACCCGTCTCGGCGATCGGGCGATGATCATTGCTCTGCACCATGTCAGGTCTCCGGCCAGTCCTGGTCGACTCTCGGGTGATAGGCGCGCGCCGCCTCGACGCTCTGCAGCGCGTTGATCCGATCGATGTGCGCACGCCGTGCGGCCTCGACGCCCTCGCGCAGCTGCGACCAGCTCTCGTGCTGCATGAGCTCGAGCTCCTCGTCGCGTGTGGCGCGCCCGCTCGCCTTCCTGGCGTCAAGCTCCACCATGCGCTCGTAGAGCGTGACGCCGAATCCGGTGCGGGCCGCTGCAGCGCGCGTGACCAGCACGATCAGCGCTGCGCGCGCGCCCTCGATCGAACTCCAATGCGCAGGATCCAGCGGATCGATGTGCACCACCACCGCCGGCGGCGGTTCTGCAGGTGGAGGCGGTGGCGGCGGTGGTTCGACCACAGCTGCCGCCGCCACCGTCTCGCGCTCTGCGATCGCCGCGGCGCGCATGTCGTGCGCCAGGCTGATCGCATCGCTGCGCGCGCCACCATGCGGGCGTCCGCGATACATCGCCCGGATCTTCCAAAGCTCGCCGACACGCTCGACCACGACGTCGTCGAGATCGGCGAGGATCTCGCGCACCTGGCTCGTGACGCCGGCGAGCTCCTCAGCCGCGCGGCGTTCATCTAAGGCGCGACGCGCGACCGCCTCGGCTCTGCGCTTCTTTTCTTCGCGCCCACGCGCCGCGGTAAACGCAGCGCGCTGCGCCTGGCGATCCTTGTCGATCATCATTGCACCTTCGTTGGGAGATCGTTCTCAGGACGATTCAGCGGTTAGGATGATTGTTGCAGTGGCCAGCACGGCTCCAGATGCGGCATCGCGAATTTCAACCGTGAAATTGCAGGTTTTCAGCGTGCTTGAAGCAGAGACCGTCCATGTTCTTGTGGAACTCAAAGCCAGCCACACCCCTGTTGTGCCGCTGCTCAACGTTCCGGAATTTAGCGTTACGCGGCACTCGTACGCCGCGCCGGCCGCCGCCTTCGGCGCGATCCAGTCACCTATGTCAACGTATGAGCCGCCGGTACTAAAGTCTCGCTTGGCGATGTCACCAGTCGATTGAAGCTCATAACCCGCGGTCGCCGACGCAGGCGCGACAACAGTGTCGGTTATGTTTTCGGCTGTAAGGGTTACGCGAGGTTTGGCGCCAGCGCCTGCGGCCAGCATTATTCCCGTCATTCCGCTGGCTCGGCTAGCGCCGCCTCAAGCTCCGAGATGCGTGCACGCGCAAGCTCAAGCGCCACGTTCTTCGCTTCGATGATTGTGTTGGCCTCGGCAATGACTTGTTGGCGGGCGGTCTCGGCGGCGGTTAGCGCCGCACTGTGTGTTTCGCGCAGTGCGCTCAATTCGGCGGCGCGGTCCGCGCGCATTTGCAGGACTTGCGCCTCGACGCGCTCTACGTGGCCGCGCTGCTCTACTGCGGCGTCGCCCAGTAGTGTCTTTAGCGCCTCTTGCGAGATCGGCTCATTTTGCCATTCGGGTTGGCCCACGGTCTCGCCGTCGCGCAACACTTGCACGCGCTTACGCGCCTCTGCGCTGGCGAAGCTTCCGTCAATGTAGAGGCTCACGCGAAGTTCGCGGTCCACTACTTGTTCTGTATAATCCGGCATTAGACCCAATCTCCTTTATAGTGCCAGTTGTTATCGCCGACCGGATTCCAGAGCAGGCCGCAACCGCCTTGCGGAATAGTGACGTTGGCGTTAGCCGGCGCTCCACTGGCCTTGTAATTGTAGAGGGCCACGCCAGAGCCGCGCGACAGCGTGATTTGACTTTCAGCGATGAGGTAAACCGCGAAGCCCTCGGGTACGTCTGTGGTGGATTGCGGCTCCAGCGTATATGTCGGAGTGCCGGACGCAGCTTTAACGCTTCGACCATTGTCGCTCAGCGCAATGCTATACGCGCTGTTGCGAGTATTCGCCGCGCCAAGCCCACGGAAGCCCGCGCTGTTGGACGCTTGGCCTGTAGGTGTTGGCTCAATGCGAAGATCGCAAACGTCAAACTCGGCAACGACCGGCGATTGGCCCGAGCGGGTAACCGTAAGCCAAGACGTTGCCGACGAATAAGCGTCGTTCACAAAGTCAAAGCCAAGCGTCCCGCCGTTGTTCCACCAGCGTTGGTACTTTTCGTTTGTTCCCGCCCCGGTGCTATATAATTGAAAGGACGCGAATGTTGTACTTTGGACGGTTTGCTGCGCCGTGAAGAAGTTTGCGGCACCAAGCTGGGCGCCGGTCGCGGTGGTGAGCACGACGCTCCCGCCGGCAGTGAGCGCCCCATCAAACACAGCGTTGCCGCTGGCGTCGATTTCTACGCGGTCAGTGCCGTTGTAGTCGAACTTCAAAGTGTTTGCGTCGTTGCGCGCACCCCAGGCGTTGTTATTCGTGCTCTCAATCCAGCGTGATTTTGCGGCGGCACCTGAACGATAAAACGTGATGACGTTGGCGTCGGCGCCGCTGAATAAATTTGATCCAGTGTGCGTGTTGTTGCCGCTGTCGGTTTTGTTCGTGTTGAGCTTGCCAACGGCGTCGCCGCTTGTGCCGATCGTTGCGACGGCCGCCGTGCCTAACGCCGCGAGCGTGCGCAGCGCTGCAGCATCGGCAGCATTCCAGATCGAGCGACCAAACGACGTCGACGGCGCGGTCGACACCAGATCAACGCCCGTCGCGTAGATGACGTCGCCGGCAGCCACGGTAAGCCCTGCGATCGCCGTGACGAGCACGTCAGTGAGCATGTAGGCCGAGAGCTGCTCGTGGCGTACGGCTTCGCCGTTGGCAGTCGATGCGCGCAGCCCGCCCACCGTGAAGCCAGCAGCGTCCTGATCGCCTGTAAACGGCGCTTCACCGTTGCGCGCGAGCGAGTCCGACAGCGCATCGGCGATGTCATCCATCTCGGTGTTAACGCCATCAGCGCCGTCCGCCTCGGCGATCTCGCCGCCGACGTACGGATCGACCGCGCGCGCGTAATTGCCGGAACCGTCACGCGGCATGCTTGACTCCCTTGTTAATATCTTGGCCCATGGCGCCCATGGATCTGGTCGCAATCGGCGCGCTGGCGCTCATCGCCCTCGCTGCGCTCGCCTTCTTCTCGAACATGCCGATCGTCGCGATCGCGCTCGTCGTGGTCGCGATCGGCGGCTTCGTCGCCCACCGCGCCGTTACCGATTGAGATAACCCGCTGGGTTGTGCTAAGCTGCGCGCATGACCGAACTGCCGATCGAGCGCCACCGCCGCCAACACTGGCCGTTTAACGCCCCGTTCACCGTCGAATATTCCGAGGTGCGTCGCGCCTATGGCTTGCTCGGTGCAGGCCTGCTCATCGGCGTTCTCGGTGCCCTGCTCGCGGCCGTGCTCCTGTTTGGCCAGACCTGGGATCTAGGCCGCGTCGCCAGCTTTACGTTCAGCGCACTCGGCATCGGTGGCGGCGCCATCGTGCTGATCGTTGGCGCAGGCACGCTGCTTGACGTCTTGTTTGGCCCCCACGACGTCGAAGAGGATCACGACGCCTAAGGCGCTTCCGCGTTCGCCGGCTGCGAGTCGGCCGCCAAAGCCGCAGCGATAACCGAGGCCAATCCCGCCTCACGCAGCAAGTTCACAGCGTCCGGATTGTTGCGGATCGCGTCGGCGATCTGCTTCACCGATGCGCGCGCGTTCTTGCCGATCTCAACACCAAGGATCCTCGCGGCCGATCGCAGCTCGCCGGCGTTGAGCCCGCGCAGATGCGTCTCCACACCACCGCGCCCCGTCGCCTGCAGACGCTCCTCGATCTGCTTGCCGCCCACGCGCCGCGGCTGAGGTGGCGGCGGAGGCCCGGCGCGCACGCCACGCATGCGGCCCTGTACCTGCTGGCCGCGCGCGACGCGCTCCTCGATGTCTGCTGCAGGCGCTGGCTGCATGCTGCGATCGCCGATCGCCGGCGGCGCGCTGCCACGTACGCCGCGCGCGCGACTGGGCGTCAGCATGCGATCTGCGGCGACTGTCGCAGCACCGCCCATGCCGCCGATCCCGGCGCCAGCGAGCGGATCATTGCCCGTAGCTGCAGCTGTTACAGCGCCTGCGCCGGCGCCCGCGCCGATCGCAAGGCCGTCGACCATTGCCGCGCGACCGGGCGTGATGCGTCCGCGCCCCATGCCTTGCGTGCGCGCACTCGAGGGCCCTGCGCTACCGCGCGAAGGGCCAAGCTGACGCCGACGGCCGCGCATGAAGGCGCGACCACCGCGACGCGTCGCCAACGCCGCCGCAATTCCTGCGGGCCCGCTCCACGCCAGATTTGAATTGCCCTGCTGGGTTTCTTCTTCCTGCGGTGCGCCCGCTTCCGTGACGGCCGGATCGACCATGACGCGGCCGAGATAGCTCGTGTTGCCGCGCGCATCGCGCTCCCACGCAAAGCTCTCGCCGTCGCGGTTCGTTCGGATGACGAGCGGCCCGTCATAACGTTCATTCTCCAACGTGCCGAACCGCGGTGCGTCGCCGCCAAATTCCGCATGGTCCGCCGGCGCAATGACATAATCGCCCCGCTGCTCGAACCCCTCGGCTTGCGCCCAGGCCGCCATCTCCTCAGGCGTCTCCGCGTCGGCGTCGCTCACGCCCATCGCGGCAGCCAGGCTACCGATCGTCGAGACGGCGGTCCAATAACCGCCTGTCGCGGCGAGCCCCGCAGCATCGTCCAGATCGAAGCCTGCGCGGGCCGTCAATTTGCGCGCGCGCTCGGCGAGCTCGGCCGGGATTGCTCCACGGCGGTTAGTGTCGAAGCCTTTGCGCGCCGTCGACAGCAAAACCGAGATCGCTTGGGGCGTCGTTCCCAACCGCCGCGCCAGATCCTCGCGCGAGATCCCGGGCGCCGATTCCAGCACGTCGAGAGTGCGCACCAGGCGCTCGTGCGGCACGCGGGTGGCGCCTCCAGTGCCGCGCGCACGCTGCGCAATTGGAACGCCCTCGGCACGCGCCTTGCTCAGTTGCACCTGCAGCGAATTCCCTGAGCTCAGGCCGGTGCGCTCGAGAATGTCGTTGGTGCTGTAGGCAAAGCTGCCGTCGGCGCGTTTGGCGTTCGCCATGATCACCATCTGCGCCCGGCTCGGGCTGCTGATCCACGGGTGACGCCCCACCAGGTCGCGCCACTGATCCGGATCCGTGGGGATCTCTATGTCGACGGTCTCCTCGAGCGTGCGCGCGCGCTGCGCGCCTTCGGGTGCGATCTCTTCGAGGTGATCGCGCAGACGTCGGCCGCGCAGCGATAGATCCGCACCCATCTGATCGAACTGATCGAGCGTGTCGCGCGCCACTTCCAATTCGACCGCCTCGTCGGTAGCGCCCGTCGCCAACCGCCCCGCGTTGTTGGCGCGCAGCGCTTCAATGAATTCGTCGCGTGACGGGATCTCGGTGAAATACCCGTCTTCCCAAGCCGCCGTCGCCAGATCATCGATCTGACGCCCGCCGCCGCCCGTGCGCACGATGCGATGCCAGCCATGCCGGCCCTCGTTCAGGTCGCGCAAGTCGCCGCGATCGTCGCTGATGCCCCCCCTCTTGGCGACCCAGTCGCGAAGCGAGATCTCACGATTAGTGCGCAGCGTGCGCTTCGCCTGGTTGATCGCGTCCGCAGAATTTTCCGCGAAACCTGGTTCTGTTCTCCTAACGGTCGCGCTTCGTACCCCGGTTTCGGTAATGTCGTAATTACGTGCTCGTGCAGCGCCACCACCCCGCCCAGCGAACGCGGTCGGGTCGAAGCCCGACATCAAGCGCCCGTCAGCGCCAAAGAATGGCTTGCCATCAGCCCGATGCGTGATCGGATCGGCCTCGGCCTCATCCACCCGCTGCGCCTGCAGCGTCGGCCCGCGCGCACGGCCGTTGCGCATCGCCGCGAGGCCGTTCTCGCGCGACATAAACTGGCCGTCGACGACAAAGCCCACCACGTTCGGATCTTCGACCTGGCCGCCGTAATGGCCGAACAGCCGCCCCTGAATCTCTTCCGGCGCGCTATCAATCGCCTCGAGGTGATCGGCCCCCGTGTAGACCGTGCCGGTCTCAGGATCGCGCACGGCCGCCCGCCATTGGCGCGCCGCCGGATCTGCGGCCTCGACATCAATCGGCGCTCTGGGCGGCCTTATGCCCTCAGGCGGCGCGTCCGGCGCTGGCCGAGCCTCGAGCACCTCCGACAACCGCTCCTCCTCAGCAGCGCGCCAGGCGCGGCGCTGGGCGGCCTCTGGAGCCTCGCGGATGCCGATCTCGCCGATCGACGCCCGGAGCCCACGCAAGCTCTCGTTTGCGCGCCGTACGTTGCGAGACGCCTCGCCCACGCCAGGCGCGACAGTGAGCCCCGCCATCGTCGTGTCGCCGAGGTTTGCTAACGCCTGGTCGGCAGCACCTTCCTCATCGCCACGGAAACGCAGGCGATCCCGCTGCTGGGCGCCTTCTTCGTAATCGCGCCACGGCTGGCCCAGGAAGTCGAACGCCTCCTCGCCGACCGCCTCGACGAGATCCTGGTTGGGGTGGCGCGCCTGAAACTCGTTCCAGCCGCGCTCGATGCCTGCGCCAGTGCGATTGGCCCAATCGCCAACGTCGTCGGCCGCGGCTCGCGCACGCGTGGCCAGCGATGGCGCTTGGCCCTCCACGACGATGTCCGGCTCGATTTGCCCGTACCAGCGCTGAAAGCGCT
The DNA here is from genome assembly GCF_004634425.1 of Vitreimonas flagellata. Taxonomy (NCBI): domain Bacteria; kingdom Pseudomonadati; phylum Pseudomonadota; class Alphaproteobacteria; order Hyphomonadales; family Hyphomonadaceae; genus Vitreimonas; species Vitreimonas flagellata. The sequence continues at coordinate 777,087 of NZ_SBJL01000001.1, forward strand.
CGTCGTCCATGGGCGCTGGGCCCTGGGCGTTGCGCGCCTCGAGTGATGGGCTGTCGAGCGCGTCGTTGTTGATCCAATCGCCCACGGCGCGCAGGCCACGCTGTACGCCTCGCCCAGTGTCGCGGCGGTTCTCACGATCCGCCACCGGATCCACAAACGGCGAAAGCGTGCGCGCGCCCCACTGGATCGGCCAGGCCTGATCGCCCGCCTCGCGATCGTTGGCGCGCTCGAGCACATACTCGTCCTCGCGCGCCTGCTCGATCACCGGGTTGCCTGGCAGGCCCGCGTCGTCGCGCAGCTCGTCGAGCTGCTGGCGCTGCGCTGGCCCCCATTGCTCCTCGGCCCAATCGAGCGCGCGATCCCGCTGGCGGTTCAGGCGCTGCTGGTCGAGCAGACCCTGCGCGCGTTGCTGGCGCGGATCCTCGTTTTTGTCCGTCGTCTTGCGACGGCTTTCCGTCTCGCCCACCAGGCGCGCGAAGAGGCCCGCGAAATCACTCATTGCGCAGCCTCACGCCGACGCGGGCCGCGCTGGTGCGTGGCGGTTTGCGCGCCGACCACGCCGGCGGCAGCGCGAAGCCCGCGTGCGCGCGGCGTCGTCGTCACCGGCGCCGAGGCCTCGCGGATGCGATCGGCGATCGACGTCATGTTCTGGCGCGTCGCCGGCTGATACATGAGCCGCGCCAGCTCCTGGTTCACCTTCGGATCGTAGATGCCCGGCCGCTTCAATCGATCGTACACAGCCGACAAGCCGCGCGTGGCGATCACTTCTGGACGGAAGCCAGAGTCGACGGCCAGGTCGCTCAGGAAGCCGAGCTCGCTCTCGCCATCCGTCAACGCGCGAATGTCTTGCTGCAGAGGCGTCGTGCGCGAGCCCGATTGCACGAAATTGTTGGTTTCCTGTTGCGCCACTTCGCGGTTCAGCCGGCTGATGAAACGCGTGTAGCGGCGCATGGCGGCCGTGCGCTCGCGCCCCGTGAGGCCGGGTCGCACAATCGAGCGCTGCAGCTGCGCCTTCCAATTTTCGTTGCGCATCAATCGCGCCACAAACGCGGTGTCGCCAGAACCGAGTTTCTGATCGATCGCTTCCAGCGCGCCGATCACGAATGCGTCGCCCTCCTCGAGCGTGGCGCCCTGCCCGCGATTGGCCCCGCGCAGCAGCGCATCGATCTCGCCGTCGGCCATGTCGAAAATCTTCCGGCCGGCCTGCGCCATTTCCTCGATACGCATCGATCGACCGTACGAGATCCGCGCGTCGGCCAGGCGCGGCGCTATCATGTCGCTCGCGGCCGTAAAGCCGCTCCAAGCTTGAGACGCTGCGCCGCCCATCGGCGTCGACTTGCCGCCGGCCTGCTCGACGATGTCCCACAGCGCCTGCTGATAATATTCCAAGGTGCGCGCATTCACGCCGTTCGGCAGCGCCGTGTCGGGAGCATCAGGCGAGTAACTGCGCAATTGGCGCAGGTGCCCGATCGCGCGTTGAATGTCCTGCGCTGACCACATCAGCCCCTCGGCTTCGCCCGAAGCGCCGCCGTCTGGTGTCGACGACACACGCGCCAGTCGGCCTTGCACGCCGGCGAGATCGAACTCTGCGATCTCGATCGCCTTCTGCAGCGCGCGCTCCTGCACGCGCCCGCCATGCATGAGCGTCCGTGCTGTGTCCTGAAACGCGCGATCGTCCACTGGTGTGCGATAGGCCTCGTTAAACGCGCTCTGGCGCTGCGCATCGCGCGCGCCGCGCAGCGAATTCAAGAAGTCGTAATACTCGCGCGGGCTGTGCGTCTGCGCAGGCTTAAAGCTCTCCTGCGCCTGGTCGAGCATGCGCCCGCGCAAGCCCGTGCGCCGCGCATCAAGCGCAGTTTTCGCAATGCCCTGGCCGGGCCCATCCACCGTCGCTACCGCGCGCGCCGTATTGGCCCACGTTGGCGCAGCTTCAGCGGCGATCTCTGTCACCGGCCCGCCCTGGTTCGGCAGCTGGTTGGCCCAGCGCGTGAGGTCCTCCGGCTCCATCGGCGGAGCGTTGCCCTCCTCGATGATCCGCGCCGCCTCACGACGCGCCTGCGCCGGCGTCATGCCTTGATCGATCAGCCGTCGTTCGAGCGTGCCCTGGCTCGTGCGTGCATTGCGCAAGCCGCGGCCGGCCAGGCGCGCTGCGCGCTGCGCGGGATCCGCGCCGCCACGTGTGGCCAACGCGGCCACCGTGCCTAGCGCTTCACCAGCTCCCGCACCCACTAGGCCGAGGCCTGTTCCGATTCCTGCTTCAATGCCGCGCTCGGCAGCCGTTTCGCCCGAGCCTGCGCCGTAGAGCCCGCCCGTGAGTGCACTGGAGCTGTAGAGCGCGGCGCGCCCGCCCACGCCGGCCAGGCGTGCAGCCCTGAACGCGGCCGTGCCGGGCACCAGTGAGGCGGTGAGACCGCCTGCCATCGTGAAGCCTGGGCGCTCCTCGCGCGCTTGCTCAAGCCGTCCACGCGCCTCATCGCGGCGCTGACGATAGGCCTCGCCGGCGTCGCGTCCTTCCATCGCTGCCAGCAACGCATCGACGCCGCCGATCGCCTCATCGCCAAAACCGAGCGTAATCGCGTCGCCGAAACCCGCGCCAAAGGCGTCGGCGCCGTTCATGCGATCATCGGCGAAGCGATAGCTCGGCCCGGTTGGGGCCTCATCGACAAAGCGATAGCGCGGCATCTGTTAGCGCGCCCCTGGATTGCCGCTGGTGGCGTGCACGCCAGGCCCACGCGGACCGTCGAACGCTGTGCGGCGCGCGCCTTGGCGCACCCACCGACGCCCGTCGCTCACATAAGCCTGGCCGGAATCGTCGACGATGCGACGGCCGCGGTTAGCTGCAGGATCCGGCAGCTGATCCATCACCCCGCCGGCGCCATTCCCGCCGCCGCCGGCGGCGCTTGGGCTCAGCGTGTCGGCCAGCTCCTCGGGCAGGCCAAGGTTCGGCGCAATCCGATTGGGGTCGAACTCATAGCCCGACGCCATGTCGCTATAGAGCGCGCGATCGCGCTCGTGCTGCTCCAGCCGCGTGGCGTAAATGCCCTGTGCGTCGCGGCCGAACTGGCTGCGCTGATTGGGATCCAGGAACGAGCCGTTGACCGTGCGATTGTAGGCGTTGCGGATCCGATCGGGCACGCCGGCCGCGTTCTGTGCGTTGGCGAATTCACCCTCACGGACCACCGACGTCGGATCGAGCAGCTTCATGTAGCTGAACACGATCGCCATGTCGGTGGTGGCGCTTGGCGCTTGGCCCGCATCGAGCAATTGCCCTTGGCGATTGATCAGCGAATTGATGGTCGAGTAGGCGTCGCGGATCATGATGAAGTCGCCCTGCCCGCGAAGGAATTCACCACGCATCGAGGCCTCAGCGCGTGCGTCGGCGCGTGCCTCGCGGCGGTTGTCATCATTGATGCGCGCGTAGCCGAGGCCGACGTTCTGCTGCGCCAGGTTCCAATCGTCCTCGGCCGGCCCGAAGCGCTCGTACTCGCCGCCCTCGCCTTCGCGGTAGCCTTGGCCGAACAGCGTATTGCGCGCGCGGATCGGGCCCGATCGCTCTTCCAGGTCGAGCGCATCGGCCATCTCGAGCTGCTGGGCGTTGCGACCGCTCAGCATGTTGAACGCGGCCTCTGGGTTTTCGCTGGCCAGCGCGCTGGCTGCGGCGCGCTGCGCTGCGGCCGGATCGTCTGGATTGTTTTCGAAAGCTGCGATCGCATCGGCCATCGAGGCCTCTGACTCGTATTCGTCCTGACGTTCTTTATCGCGATCGTCCTGCTCGCGCCGGCGCTCGTCGCGCGCTGCTCGAGCACGAAAGAACGCCTCGCCGCCGCGCGTAAGTCCCTCGAGCAATGTGCCCGACACCGTTGGCCGACCTACGCCAGAATCCAGTGCATCGACGAGCGCCTGGCGATTGGCCGCCTCGGGATCCTCGTCGATCGGCGAGACGCCGCGCCGATTGAGCGGCGTCAGATCCATCGCGTCCATTGGCGACAACAGATCGATGTTCTCGACACCAAGGTCGAGCGGCCTGATCCCGGCGCCCTGCTGCACGCGGCCACCCGTTGCTTGGGCGAGCGCGGGGTTCGCAGCCTGCGTCGCCGGCGCGCGCGTGCGTTCGGGAAAGCGCTGTCCGAAATTCATCGCTTAGCCTCCCCGCGAACCAAGCGCCGCGCCGCCGAGACTGAACAGCCCGCCGATGATCGCATTCCGGCCCGCCATCGCCTGATTGTAGTTGTTCGCGTTGGCGTCGTAGGCGAGGCGGTTCGCGCCCAGCACGTCGGTGTTGGCGACATTGCTCGACGCCGGCGTGCCCGGATTGATTGGCGTGAGCGGCGTGCCCGACATGATTGAGATGATCTCCGACAACGGCACCTGGCGGCGCGCGAGCTCGGTTGCGTAATCGCGCGCGTAATCGGCTTCGCCCTCGGCCGCGTTGACCTGGCGCTCGTTCAACAGCTCGGCCATCTGCGCGTTGCGCGACGCCATGCTCTGATCGAAGCCTGTTGTCAGGCGCGCCAGCTCGTCGGCGTTCTCGATCGACTCAAAGCCTGCGCCCGTTTCCATGCGCCGCAGCCAGTCGTCGCGCTCGGCCGCACTGAGGCCTGCGCCCGCCGCGAGCTCGTCGGCTTTCTGGCCGCGCGAAGCCAAGGCCGCGTCGCGCGCCGCCAAACGTGCGTTCGTGTACGCTTGTCCCTTCGCAACGTTAAAGCCCTCCATCTCGTCGTCGAACGCTTCACCACCAACCTGCAGGCCCTGGTTGGCCATGCGTGTGCGCAGCGATTCTTCGCCGCGATCGAACGCCTTATCGAGCGCGCCGCTTGCAAGGTTGAATTGATCCTCCTCGATCTGCTGGCCGAAATCGCCTAGCGCCTGGCTCGGGTCGAAGCGCGACAGATCGAGGTTGGCCGCACCGCTCGGATCGAAGCGTGACAGATCAAGCCCGCCGCCCGTGGGGTCAAATCGCGACGCGTCGAAGTCGCCACCGAGCGCTTCGGCCATGTCGAGCTGGCCACCCATGTCGGCGCGCGTCGAATAGCTCGACGGATTGAAGTTCGTGCCGAGGATGTCGCGCACACGGCCGATCTGCTCGCTCGACATCTCGTTGAGCGCGATGCCGGTTTGCTCCTGGCCCTCGCGCAGCTGGCGCTGCGGATCGCTCTCAGTGACCGTTTGTGTCCATTTATCGCCGACGTTCGAATATGTGACGTTGCCGTACGGTGTGATCTGGTTGACGCGGTTCAGCGCAGCCTCGGTGCGCGCGGTCTGCTCGTTCGACGCGGTCTGCGCTTGCGCGACCTTCGCCGGATCCGGCGCTTTCGGTGGATCAGGCTTGTCCAATGCATGCCCTCCTCTTTGCTCGGGCCGCGTAGTGATCGTCGGCGAACAGGCGCGAAATGATCGCGTCCTCGGTATCGAAATGACGCTCGAGCACGGCCTCTTTCACGAAGCCCAGGCCCCAGACGAATTTGAGCGCACGCAGATTGCTCGCCGGCGTCACGCTCCAAAGCTTGTCGATGTCGCAATCGAAAAACGCGTAATCGAACATCCAATCCCAAGCGTCGCGCGCGCGCATCCATCGCGGATCTTCGGCCACCGCCGACACCTGCATGGTGCGCCAGTGCGGGCGCCAATCGCTGAACACGACGACGCCGGCGAGCTTGCCGTCGATCGTGACGCCGACGGCCGTGGCGCTCTCTGGAAACTGCGCACCCCGCATGTTCGGGATTCGCGCCGCCGCCCAGGCCGTGAGCTCGGGTCCGAACACCAGATTGCGCGGGGGGATCGATGCGCGCAGGCCCGCCGTGCGCGCCAGCGCCCTCATACCGGACCGCCCAGGTTAAAGATCATGTCGAGCCCGTTGAGCGCAAACTTGCTCTGGCGCGACCTGGCGCGCAGCACGATCGAGATCGCATGCCCCACGGCTGAGATCGTGCGCCACTGGCGCGCGCCGAGCGATCGCCCGCCCCAACGCCCCTCGCCCCAACGGCCCTCGCCCCACACCAGGCCGTCGCTCAGCGTGGAGTCGGGCGCCGTCGGCACCGGCGGGGTGTCCGCATAGTCCGCGCGCGCCACCATTGAGATGGCAGCGCCCGTCTCTGTCGTGACGATCGGCCGGGCCTTGACCATCTGCTTGACCACGCCGCGCGAGCCGAGCGAGCTCCACGGCCATTGGATCTCGCCAATGATGTCCTCGCCGTTGTCGTCGTGGCCGCTGTCCAGCAGGTAGACGTCGCCGGCGATGCCGCCGCCATAGAGCTTGCCGTTGAACTCGCAGAGGCAGGCCATATTCCAGCCGGTGAAGCGGCCCCAGCAGCCGGTGATGCGATGGCGCACGAATTGCTGCGCACCCGTGGTCGAGAGCGGCCCATTGATCACTAGCAGATCGCCGCCCGGATAAACGCAGGCCTGCCAGATCGGGTTCGACGGATCGATCCGCGCGCGCTCACGCACCGGTGTCGAGATCCGCGCGGTGATGAACGGAAACGTCGCCGGATCCACATCGCCGGCTCCGGCCATCACCGCCAACAGTGACACCAGGCCGTTGCGCGTGAGAATGCCGACGTCGGCGCCCAGGTCCACGAACGGGCGCTTGCCGACGGGCTCACCCACCCACCAGCGCCCGACCTTGGTCCAATCGGTCGCGTCGCTCGGATCCGAGCCCGCATACACAGCGACCTCGCCCTCGCTGGTGAGAAAGGCCGTAAAATCCTCCATGCCGTCGCCGCCATCACGCGACACGCGCGTGCCGTCGACGAGCTCGCCGCCCTTCGAGAACACCGAGCCCAGCGGCAGCTTGGTGACGTCGCCGGCGATGCTCTCGATGTCGAGATAACCCGCCGTCAGCCCACCCAGCAGCACAAACAGCCGCTGCTTGGATTCCCATACGCAGGTGATGTCGGACGCGGTGTAGCCGACCGGCATATTCAGCGTCGGCGCCGACCAGGTCGTGCCGTTGAAATGCTGGGGCACGTCGACGGCCGAGTCGTTGCACACCCACAGGAACGGCAGCGTCGCCGGCGTCTGAAAATTCACCCAGCGATAAAAGTCCGAGCTCTGGCCCGTGAGGCTGGCCGCACCCACCGCGCCGGCGCTGGTGACGTCGTAGAGCGATCCATTGGACGCCGCGAACAGCTTCGACGCCGCGCCGCCGTTCCAAGGCATCAGCGTCTCGACCTGGTTGGCGATGCCGGTCACGTGCGCATCCATGCCGCGTCGCATCTCGAGCTCGACGCCGTGCGGGATCCAATTGTCGAACACGATCGCGCGCGTGGGCGGAAGCTCCGCCGCCGGCGTCTCGGTATCCCACCCTTCCGTCGGTGCGGGCCACGAGTCCGAGGCCGCCGTCCACACCGGCGCCTGGCGACGCCGCGGCCCGCGATTGCCCTTCAGCGCGATACGCATCAGAGGCTCCAGCTGCCGTCGGACAGGCCCGGCTCGGGCATCTCACTGTCGCCGCCAAAGCCGTGCAGCATGACGTTGTCGCTGCCCTCGACTTCGCTGGCGTTGTACTCGCTCTCGAGCCAAAGCTCGAAGCTCTTCAGCTCCTCGGCGTAATCGAGACCCTTCTTGGCCAGATAGCGCCAGCGCACGTCGCGCTTCAGCGTCTCGTCGCCCCACGGATACACGTCGGTGTCGCTCGCGAAGTTCTCGATCGGCGCGTCGGCCGCGTTACGCACCGGCGTGTTGGTGATGTAGTCGAACACCATGTTCACGCCGGCCGCCGGCGCTGGAAAGAGGTAAAGCGAGCCGCCGCGCACGCGGAAGAATTGCTCGCCGGCGGGCGTGACCAGGCCGGAATTGAGCCTGCGCCAATTTTCGGCCGACACTGGCCACACGCGCTGCTTGTCGTCGACGTTCCAGAATGTGCCCTTGATCACGCGATCGAAATCGTCCGGCATGCCCGTCGCCTGCAGCAGCGCGGCCGATGTCGTGAATTCGTGCGACGCCTCGATCTGCGGCCAGTACTTGCGCCGCTTCATCTCCTGCGCCGCCTCGCGCGCGATCGCGAACAGCAGCTGCTGCGATTCCTCGGCGTTGCCGACGATCGCATTAGTCGTGGGCAGCGAACTCAGCCGCTGCACATCCTGGAGCGCCGACAGAAGCGTCATTCAATGAAGTCCGGATCTTCATCGACGCCATCGTGCTCGGCGTCGCCACGTGAGGCCTGCACGTCGCTCTCGATGTCGCGATCTTCATCGACCGGACGCTTGGCCTTGGGCGCAGCGAACGGCTTCGACGTCGCGCGCGAGGCCGCGGCCGTCTGCTTCTTCTCGGGCTTTGGCGGCGGCGCTGGCTTTCTCACCACGGCTGCTGGGCTACCCTGTTTCAGCTCGGCGTTCTCGCGCCGCAGCTGAGCGTTTTCCTCGTTGAGCTCTTTCAGCCGCTGCTCGATGCGCTCGAGCTGGCCCGCAAGCTTGGTGACGCTCGCGGTGTCGGCCGCCTGCGTCAGATAGGCCTGCGCCTTCTTGCGGATCTCGCGGGCGTTCATGCCGAGCCCGGTGTTCGGCAGCGCGCCGTCCGGCAGCTCAGCCAATTGCTCGACGGTGTAGACGTTGACGTGCTTCAGGCTCTTGACCTGCACCACGTTCAGGATCGGCCAGGTCTCGAGCGGCGTGCCCGACGCTGCGAGCTCCTGCTTTTCCATGTAGGCCTTGAAGGCTTCAGCGATGCCGGCGCGCTGCAGCACGTTCTCGCGCACCTTGCGGCTCTTCTTCGGCTGCTGCGTCTTCTCATCGATCTCGCCGTCGTCTGGGAAGATGCGGGCGAGCTCGTAGCTCGCCTCGCTGTTCTTCTGGCCTGGCGCCTTGATGGTCACGACGATGACGCGATCGTAGATCGGCCGGCCGTTTTCCTCCGACCATTTTTTGTTTTCCGACGGCTCCTCGTGAAAGAAGCACACCGACTTGTCGGGCAGGACGTACGGCCGCTCGCCGTTCAATTCCATCTGCAGCATGTGCCAGGCCTCCCTTATTGCGCGCCGCTTTGATCGTCAGCCGCCGGCGCTGGCGTATCCGCCGGCGGTGCAGCCGCGGGCGGCGGAGCGCGCGAAGGACGCCCGACCGGGCGGGTGTGCTGCTCGTACGCCGCGCGTACGCTTTGATCGTCAGCCGCCGGCGCTGGCGTATCCGCCGGCGGTGCAGCCGCGGGCGGCGGAGCGCGCGAAGGACGCCCGACCGGGCGGGTGTGCTGCTCGTACGCCGCGCGTACGCGCTCGAGCGCTGGCCGCTCCACCCTCTCGCCATTGGCGCGGATGCGGACGATCTCGTGGCTCGCCACGGTGTCCTTGCCGTCGCTGTTGGGGCGGTGGGCCTTGATGTTGGCCGTGACCACCTTCTCTTTGCCGTCCACCGTTTCCGCGAACGAAACGCTCGCGCCGTCGGGCAGCTTGTAAAACTTCGTTTCCATGTTGCTTCAGCTCCAACGCAGCACGCCCGCCATCTCTGACGGGCGTGCGTGCTGCTTCGGTGTGGTGACGCTTACGCGCCGTCGAAGGCGATGATCACCTGCGCGTTGTCGATGAACATCGGCGCAGCCGCCGCACCGCCGCCGCCGACGGCCGTCGTGAGACGGATGCCGGTGATGGCGTGTTGCGAGGCGTCGGCGTCATCGAGGTGGCCGGTGGTGCCGCTCGTGTAGAGCTGCACGTCAGCGGCGCACGAGGTCAGCGCGTTCACGCTGCCCACGCCTTTGGTGAGAATGTAGCCGTAATCGTTGTCAGCGAATGCGACCTGCGCAACGCCAACGCGGCGCCCGCCATAGTCCTCAGCCGCGGCCTTCGTGATCGCGAAGGCCTCGCCCGCTTCGTCCACCACCACGGCGTCGTAAATCGTGATCGCGCCGTTGGCGTGAACCTTCATGTACTGATAGCCGTTGTAGTGCGTGTAGATCGTGCCGAGCGCGATGCCGTCTTCGTCAGTCGTCGGCGTCTCGGTTACTTTCGGGCCCAACAAATGGGTCATGGGGATGCTCTCCCGATCATAGTTTGAAGGTTGGAGCGGGGGCCGGGGGTTGCACCCGACGCGCCAGGGTCATGCACTCCCCAACGCCACTACGCCCCGCGCCGGGTTTAGAGGATCGCGACGCCCTGCAGCGAGCGGTTGGCCGTGCCCATGTTGCAGGCGATCATCATGATCTGCACGTCAGCATCTTGGTTCATGCTGGCGCGCGTCCCACCGACGATCTCGATGTCGCGATCTTCGTGCACGTAGAAGTGCTGGTACTCGAAGTTCTGCGCGTACATCGTATTTGCCGGGCAATTCCCGCCCTGGCCGCCGTCGAGATAGAACGGCGAGCCGTGGAACTCGAGCGACACCCAGCCTGCATTGACCTTCTTGTCGCTCTCGCTCGTCAGACGCTGAATTTCCAACATCGAGTTCGAGTAAAGCTCGTACCAGTTGTTGTCGCTGAAATAGCAATCCGGCGACTCGTTGTTGCGCGTGCACAGAATGCGCATGTGGTTCATCGCCTGCTTGACGTTGTCCTTGGTCACCGTGGCGCCAAGGTAGGTCGAGGCGTCGAAGTACTGGTTTTGCCAGAACGTGTTCGACGCGGCGATGCCGCCGATCGTGCCCGAGCTCGGCGAGGTCGAAGTCAGCAGCTGCAGGCCGCCGATCTCCTTGCCCGCATTGCCCGTGCCGTCGGAATAGACGGCCGCACCCATGCCGTTGGTGAAGCCGCGCTCGGCGTTCTTCACTTTCGACGTGGCCAGCTTGATCAAGCCCGCCTCGCCGCTGTTCTTCACACGCTCTTCGCCGGTCATGACGATCGGCAGCGCGCCGAACTTCCAATCGAACACAGCGCCGTCGATGAAGTCGAACGGCGTCGTGTTGAGCACTTCCGTGCCCGAGTACCATTGGAGCGAGCCGACTGCGTACTCGAGGGGCACCAGGATGTCGCGACCGGAGTCGAACTTCATGTTCCCGCGCTTACGCAGCTGGTTATAGAACGCGATGTTGTCGCTGACGTTGTCGTACGTCTTCTTCAGCCGGCGGCGGAGCGTCGTCGCCACCAGCTGGCCCACATTAATTGCGGCCATGACTGTCCTCTATTGCTGGAGCTCGGCGAGCGAGGCGCGAACGTCCTCGTCCACCGAAATGCCGTTGGTTTTGCTCTTGCCGTCACCACCGCCCGCAAGGGGCGAAGTGCGGCGGGGGCTAACGCCGGCAGCCCTGGCGCGATCTCCTGCAGCCTTGCGCTGAGCTTGTTGCGTGCGCTGGCTGAGAGTCGGGTGTAGCTGGCAGGCCTTTTCGAACGCCTCCTCGAACGTGCGCGCCATCGGTGGATCGGACGTGAGGCAAGAACGCATCAAGCGCTTCACCTCTGGGTCGATCACCATGGCGCCCGTCGCGGGGTCGTTGACGAAAGCTGCAGGCACTTTGGTCTGCATGCTCCGTTCGAATTGCTGGTATTGCGCAGCGAGCTCGGCCTTCCGGGCCGCGCGCGCGCTTTCTTGTTGCTGCTTGGTGTGGCCCTCGAGCTGCTCGAGGCGCGTACGTAGTTGCGTGATCTCTTGGTTCGCCGGCGGTGCGCCGCCCCCACCGGGTTGCGGCGCCGGCATGCCCTTCACGAGCTCGTGCAGCGGCACGCCGTAATATTGCTCGGCCAGCCATTGCAACGGCTTCAGCGACGGCTTTTCGTTGCCGCTGTCGGTGTGCAGCCATTCCTCGACCTTCACCAGATTGGTGACGAAACCCTGCACCGATTGCGATGCGCCGCTCTCCTTCAGGTGCGCCGAGACGCTCGCGAGCGCCTCCTCAACCGGCGCCCAGGCCTTCGCCACCGTCACCGCCGGCTGATAGGCCTTCATGAACGCGCTCTCGCGCTGATAAAGCTGCTCGAGCAGCCAAGGCTGCAGCGTCGCTTCCGCGCCCGCCGGCGGCTTCAGCCAGCCCGGGCGCCAATTGTCCGGCATGCGGCCAGGCTGACGCGCTTGCGGATCCTGCTGCTGCTGCGGGTTCGGTTGTTGCTGCTGGCGCTGGGGATCCTGCTGCTGCGCGTTCGGCTTCGGCTGCTGCTGTTGTTGATCGCCTTGCCCGCGCTGTTGTTTGGCGAAGCGGCCGGACTCATCACGCACGCGATCGCGCTGCTGCTGATCGGCGCGCGCCTGGTCGCCCTGCCCGTCATCACCGGCCAGGATGTCGTCCATGGCGCCGCGAACATCGTCGTCGATCGACGTCTGATCATCGACCTCGTCGTCGTTGCCGCCACCGCCTCCAGCGCCGTCGCCGGCGTCCGTGAAGGCAAAGCACTGGCCCATATACGCGGGCAATGCGGCGATGCTGTTCAGCAGGTCGAGTTTACGCAGCTTCATCGGCTGTCATGCCCTTCTGTTCCATAAATTGCACGGTCTCGGCGACGTCGCGCTCGAGCTCGCGTGTGTTTGAGTAGATGTGCTCGCGCGGCTTATCCTGCGGGCGCTCGTCGCCCACTTCGATCAGGCCGTGATCGCGTGTCGCCTGACGAAAACGACGCTTGCTGTCGAAGCGTGTAAGCGCGCCATGGTGGAAAACGCCGTTGATGCCGCCAAGCTGGTCGCGGATGACGTGCGGCGCCGGTAGATCCGAGCGCGGCCACGGCTCATCGCGACAATTGCTGGGCACGCGGCCGACCTGGTGCAGATCGCCGCAATGCTTGCAGAGCTTAAAGCGCGCCATCAAAGCCAGCCCACCGCCGCCAGAAACAGCACCCACACGGCAAGGCCCAGCACCATGCCAATCAGCACACCGCAGCCGGACTTCAATTGAAGCCCCCACCGCGACCACGCTGCGGCGTGTCGTCCTCGATCTCGTATTCCTCGTCGTCCTCGAGCGCGTCGGCGAACTTGTCGCCGCCCGAGGCCTCCCAGTACTTCTCGAAATGCAGCTGCGCCTCATCGAGCGCGCCGGCGGTTTGCTTGCGGCGTAGACGGCGCTTTTTCAGCACGTCGTTGATGCGCTTCTTCGAGAAGCCGTCGGCCTCGGCCGCGTTCAACGCCTCTTTCACCTGCGTGCCGAGCTCGGCTTGCTGCAGCTTCAGCGCATCGATCGTGTCGATGTGGCGCTTCAGCTTCTGCTTGTCGGCCTTCGTGAACTTGTGCGGATCCTTCGCCGTCGGCGGCCCGCGGCCTTCCTTCTCGTCGCTCATGTGCATGCTCCCTACGCGATCGCTTCAGCCATCTCGTCACGCTCGGCCGCCTCGGCCATGCCGTTGACGCGGTCCATGCGGAGCTCCGCCAAGCGAAACTGCGTATCGACCTGGAATTCCTGCTGCTCCTGCTGACGATCGGCGGCGCGCTCGGCGCGCTCGGCTTTGCGATCCTCCGCGTCCAGCATCAGCTCGGCCTGGTCGCGCTTGGCCTTGCGCTCCACCTCGGCCATCTTCGGATCCGGCGGCGGGCCCTGTTTGGCCATCTGCTCGCGACGCTGCTCTGCAGCTTTGCCTGCAGCTTCGACGGCCTGCTCGATCGTTTCCTCGATCTGATCGGCCTCCTTGAAGCCGCGCACGCCGAGCATCATCATCTCGCCGGCGAGCTTTGCGCCCTCAGCGCCCTGCTGCACGAGCGGCACGAGCTCCTTCAGCATCGCGCCCATGCCCTGCAGGAATTGCGTTCGCCACTGGCGCTCGGCCATCTCGTCAGGCTCGAGCGTGGAGTCGGGCTCGACCTTGATCGAGAAATTGCGCCGCATGTCCTGCTTCAACATCTGGCCGACCTGGGCCAGCAGCATCTGCGGGTTCATGCCCTTGGGCACATACTTGGCGAGCACTTCCTGATCGATGCCGGCCATCTCGAGCAGCGTCTCGAACTGAAACACCTCGGCCATGATCTCGGCCTTGATGTTGAAGATCTCGCCGGCGAAGCGCTGCACGTCGTTCTGCTGACGACGCACGCGGCCCGAGCCCCAGCGCGCTTTAATTTTCTGCGCGCCCAGCGTCTCGTTCGGGTCGGACGCGCCGCGCATGACGTCGGCGATGCCCGACATCTCGTACATGTTGTTCTTGGCGATCGTCAGCGCGTTGTAGAGCTCGCGCAGCACCTCGATCACCTTCTCGACCGGATACCACTCGATCTGCCCTTTCGTGCCGCCGCTTTCACCGTGCATCGCCCAATCGTCGACGGCGATCATCTCGCCCTCGCCGGTTTTGAGCAGCTTGCCGATGTCCTTGTTCTCGCGGGCGTAGAGGCCGGCGACTTTGAGCGCGCGCTGCATCTTGGCGATGCGGCCCGTCAGCTCGTTCATCTCGAGCGCCTGGTCCTGATACTGCAGGTAGTCAGGCTGCGGCAGCGTCGATTCCGACGTCGTCGATCCCGTCAACGGCCGCGGCGTCGGGAAGAAGTCGCGCAAGCGATAAGGCGCGGGCCTCTTCTCGATGATCGCGTTCTGGCCCGAGCCAGGCGCCAGGAACAGCACCTGGCCCTCGTCGCGATCCCAGATCTCCCACACCACAGCGCGCGGCTCGCGTGACGCCGGGCCCGAGCCCGACGTGTCGTCGCGCATCTGGCGCTCGCGCTTGTTGTCCATCACCACGTTGGTGAAGGCCTCGCCAAACCGCTGCTTGCCCTTCTTCTTCGTGAAGTAGTGCCGGCGCGCCTTCCACCAGACCTCGTCCTCGGTGCGCGCTACGTTGGTCAGGTAATCGTCCCAACGCACGTAATCGGTGATCGAGCGCTCGTACTCCAGCGCCTGGAACGTGATCGGCTCGCCCTTCTCGTCGACGGCCGGCTGGCCGTCCGCGCCGATCTCCTGCTCGTCGTAGAGCGTCGGCTCGTAGATCTCCCAAACCACGCCCCAGCCTGGCAGCAGGCGATCGCGCACCGCTTGCTCGAGCGTGTGGTGAAAGTCCTGCTCGCTGCAGCTCACCTGCAGGCAGCGCTCCATCAGCATCGATGCGAGGCGGCCGACCGGATCGCGCTGGCGCCAACGCCGTGCGGCCACCGGCTTCGGCGTCTGCATGTAGACCGCCGGCAACAGCGTCTGCACGTTCGACCACAAGACGTTCATCTTGCGCTCGCGCGTCTTCTTCTTGCCGCCCGCGCCGCCTTCCTCGTTGGCGTGATACGCGCGCTCGACCTTGCGGCCACGCTCGACCCAGCTCTCGCGCTCCTTCAGCGCATGCTCGACCTCAGCACACCACCAGCGCGCCTCTCCGCCGGCCTCGTCACGCGAGGACTCATCCTCGGTGGCGTCAGATTCGATCGTCGTCGTCGTCTCGGCCATCGAGCTCCGCCAGAATGTCGTCCAAAGTGAGCGAGCTCGTTTCGCCGACGGCCAACTGGCCCGCGAGCTGCTCGACTGGAATTTCCTTCACCCACGGCCGGCTCATGCAGGCGTAGCGACAATCGTCGCCGGCGTGATCTTCGCCGTCGGTGTCGAGATCTTCCGCATTGTTCGGATCGTGCTGCAGCGCAGGCACGGTGCGGATGAAGTCGATGCAGGTCTCGAACACGATCAGCATCGGGTGCTCGTCATCGACACCATCGATGCGATTGCGCATCTGATCCCAACCGCCCATCGCGCCACGACGCGCCACGCGGGTGTTGTCGGCACGCCTGAACGACACGCCCTTGCCATGCATGGTCTTGGCGATCGACGGCCCTGTCACACGTCGAAAGATCGACGGGTCGGCCACCGAGTAGGCGATCTGCTCGCCCTCGCTTCTGGCGACGATGCCAGGCACCCACGAACCATCTTCGTCGCGAAAGCCGCTGCAGACCTGCTCGGCCGTGCGCTCGATGCCGCGATTAGCTTCGCCTTCCTTGACGCCGTACCACTCGCGATAGCGCACCAGGCCGCCGCGCGGGATCACCAAGCGTCGCCCACTCACGCTCTCAAACGCGGTGTCCTCGCTCGCCACCGCCCACCAGCCGCACGAGAACGGCGTCGCGTAACCCCAGTCGAAACTGCGAAAGCGAAGCCAGTGCTCCGGGATCTTGAACGGCCGCGCGACGTTGCGCTCTGTCTTCCAGCGCGAGAAGAACGCGCCTTCGATGATGTTCCAATCGCCGAGCAGCCAGGCGCGCACCAGCTGCTCTGAGCCCGACATGTAGAGGCCGGCGACATAACCCGGGTCGCTCTGCAGCAGCTTTGGATTGTCGTCGAGCCGCGCAGGGATGAACACCTGCGAGCGCGAGACCTTTTCCTTCGTGAACGGATTGGTGAACTCGTAGGTCACCACCCGCCAAGCGCCCTTGTCGATGTAGCGCTGCTTCACCCACGAGTGCCCGGGCCCACCCGGATTGCACGTCGCGCGAAAGCCCACCGGCACGCCGTACTTCGATCGAAGCGTGGCCTTGAGCTTGTCCACGGGCTTCGGATCCGGGAACTGCGTCAGCTCCTCGACGTACACCCGCGTGTATTGGTGGCCCTGGTAATTCTTCGCGTGCTCGTCGCGATCGAGATACCGAAACCTGAGGATCGCACCCGACGGGAATCGGAAGTGCGTGCCCTTTTCTTTCCACTTCGCGCCCAGCGGCTCGAACAGCAGCTTGGCTTCCTCGATCGTGTCTTCGAGGTCGACCTGGTGGCGGCGGATGAAGAGCCCGCGGGCCTTCGCTCCGTACCTGCCCTCGTGCTCGAGCCAATCGAGCAGCGAGCCGAACGTCTTGCCGCCACCGCGCGCGCCACCGTAGCAGACGTCGAAGTGCGGACACAGCACGTAGGCGGCCTGTGGGCCCGCCTGCGGCGCGATGATCTCAACGGGCCTATCGCCGCCGTACGCGACCTTCCTGCGCTCTCCTGGCCGCCCACGCGGCTGCGGCAGGCCTGGCGCTGGGCGGGGCGCGGGCTTCAGCCGCACGCGCTAGCTCGCCTTCGGGGGCGCCGCCTGCGGGTATTGCTTGGCCCACTCCTCAGCCGTCAGCGGCGCGCTCGAGTACACCCGATGCACGTGGTCGTGCTCGTTGTCGCTCTGGTCGACCCAATTGCCCGAGATCTTGGCCAGCCGCTCGATCGTCATGCTGGCCGCGTTGAAAGCCTTGTTCGCGAGCGCCTGGCGCAGCACCTCTTTGCCCTGCTTCAGCAGCCAATCGAGGTCGACGCCGTGCTCCTCGGCCGCGTGCTGGCGCACCATGTCCTGCAGCTCGGCGAGACGCGCGGCGACACTAGCATTCCCTAGCAAGCGCGCCACGGACGCGTCGGCGGCCTCGGGCGTCTTGGTCTTGGGGTAGGCCGCCATGTAGGCGTCGCGGTGCGTGTGGCCGTGCGCGATCGCCTGCACCACCGCTTCGTGGCGCGCGTTCTTCAGCGCGCCGTCGTCATGCTGCGGCTTGTGGATTGTGCTCACGGCTCACCCGACCGCAGCCGCTCGAGCGCGTCGACGTTGTTTTGCTGGTCGCGGGCCATCGAGCCCGCCGCCACGCCGCTCACCGTGGCCTCAGTGCCGATGCGCAGCCAAACTAGGCCACCCATCAGCGTCAACACGACGCCCAGCACAAAGCCCGAAAAACCGAACATCCACCCGGCCTTATGGAAGCCATGGGCGTGGGCCGCGCGCTCGCGGTGGACGATATCTGCATTGAGGCGCTGCAATTCGTCCACCCGCTGCGCGTCGATAGCTTCCAGCGACTTGCGCACCGCCAGGCGCTCGGCCTTCGCGCCCTTCTCGCAACCACGATCGTGCGCCTCGCGAAGCGCAGCCTCGAGCGCTGTGGATTTCAGCGTCACCACCTCGCCGTGCTGGCCGGCCTTGGGGTGTTGAACCGCCGGCAGCTGGGCCGGTTCGGTCACGGCGTGCGGTCCCCGGCCTGGCGATGCACGCGCGCCTCAGGATCCCACACTACGCCGTCAGCGACTTGCTCGGGTTCGCTGACCACCAGGCCGATATAGCGGCCCGTGGCGCCTTGCTGCTCCGCGAAAACGCCGCCGACCTCGACGGCCGCCGCCTGCTCGGGCGAGGCCTCGTCCTCTGGCAGCCGCGTGTACTGGCGTTTGCGCTCGATCTCGGCCTCGACCAAGGCGTCGAGGTTGCTCTTTTCCACGCGCTCACGCTCCTCGGCGGTAGCGACGGCGCGATTGAGCCTTTCCAGGCCCTCGTCGCGCTCCTTGCGCCGCGCCTCGGTTTGCGTCCGCGCACGCAGCCAGACCTCACGCTGCGCCTGCAGCGTGTCGACTTCGATATTTCCCATGTGGAAAAACCCCTGGTGGACTCGGCCCCACGCTGCCGACCTGGGGGCCGGGCTACGCGATTGGGTTGGGCGGGGGGACTTCACGCAGCCAGGGTGGGCGCGCGGGGCCGAACTGATTTTGGGCGCACTTGAGTACGCTAGTGACCCGGGTAGCTTATTCGCTTGGAACGTCAACCGGTGCGATCGAGCCGAGCTTGGCGCCCACGCCGCGCACGAACCGCCGGCCCCGGTAATCGGGCAGCCGCACCACCGCAAACACGTTCCCCTTGGGGTCCATGAAGCGGATCCACAGCTGCCCGTCACCATCGACGCTCGCGCCGACGTCGGCGGCCAGAAAGATCGGGTCGCCATTGGCGCCCGTGATCAGATCCACCGATTGGACGTCGACGCGCGTCATCATTGGGTTACGGCAGCGCGGCGCGAACGCCGGCGTCCTTCGCTTCCAACAGCTTGCGGAGCGCAACAGTGCGCTCCGCATTGCGCGGCGTGGTGTCGATGATGTGCCGAGCCAAGGCGCAGAACGGTTGCGACTTGGCCTGCAGAACCGGCGGAAGGTGCGAGTAGTGGAAAAACCGGAGTATCGGATCCGAGGCTACTTCATCCGGATTGAATTCCTGCGGGGCTGGGTGAATGGCCCGCTGCGCATCCTCGCCCGCTAAATGCGATTGGTTCTCTGTTGTTTCGTTCATTGCATCGCTCCTGGTGGCGTAGTGACCTTCACTGAAAACCCGGGAAGGCCTGGCGGGGGCTCGGGGCCGTTCTGAGGTTTGATCGCCGCGCGGAGCTCGAGCGCGTCAACGCTCGTCGCTGCGCCGTAGGCGTTCGAACCCATCGGCAGCCCTAGAAATTGAAACGGCTCGCCGCATGCGACGCACTTGATTGCGATCTCAGCCGTGTAGTGCGTGATCGGGCCACCCTCGACTTGCGAGAGTCGCCCTACGCCGACTTGCGCACGGAACTCCGGGTGCTCGCACGTCATTGCTTGGTCTCGAGCGTGAGCATCTTGCCCGGCATCTCGATCAGCGTTTTCGGTCGCGCTGCAGCGCTCGCGCGCGCCGCCTTAATCAACAGCTCGGCGAACCCGAGCGCCTCGTGCCAGTGCAGGTCGAATTGCGTCAGCCTGGTGTTGAATTCGACCTGCACGCGATCGCCGTCGAATTTCACCTGCAGAGCCACACCTGGCTCTGTCGGTTCTTTGGGTTGCATCACATCGCCTCCGCTAAAACATCCACTTGCCATTTGCGCTGCTCGTACGCTGGCTCACGTCGCCGGCGCCGCGCATTCCAAGCTCCCTCGTTCACGCGCTCGAGCGCTTTGAGCAGCACTTTGCTCACGTTCGAATTGTCGATGCGAAAACGGGTTGCGATCGCGCGAAGCGTCAGATCCTCGACCAGCCAGGCGCGCAGCATGCCGACGTCGCGCGCGCCGGCGGCGGCCTCTGCAGAGCGCAGTCGATCGAGCGCATCCTCGCGCCTGGCCTGCGGCGCGCGCGTTGAAACACCGCCGCCCGACGGCATCAGCGCAAAGCACTCGCTCATGCCGCGGCGTAGGCGCTCCAGGCGCAGGCCTCCCGATGGCGGCAACAGCGCCAGGAAGTCCTGCTCGATACAGCGCGCCACGCGATAGAGATCGTCCTGGCCGCGCAGAAAGCCGCGCCGGAATGCACGCTCGCAGCCGTCGAGCACGCGCGTGCGGCGCACCTTCTCGTTCGCATCGTCAGCCATCAGCTCGATCGTGCGCGGGGCCAGAGGCTGCTCGAGCGCCACCACCTTAGCCGGCTTCACAGCGATCGCGCCTGCGCGCTTGGCGCGCGCCTGGTCGATCCGCTTGCGCGGCGGCGGTCGAACGACATCGACCTCGATGGTGTGCTTGGTGACCTTCATGCGCCTGGCGCCGGGCTCCGTGGCTGCTTGGCTTCGATCTCGCCCAGCGCGTAGAGCACGCTGGTGTGGTCGCGATTGAAGAGCGCGCCGATCTTCGGCGTCGACCAGCCGCGCATGCGCAGCACGCGAAACGCCGCCCACCTGGCGCGCACGATGTGACGCCGGCGGCTCGCGCTCTTCATCTCTTCGAGCGAGACGCCGAACTCACGCTCGATCGCGCGCAGCGCCTGGCGTGCGCTGTCGTTGTTGGCGATCACGCGTGGGTGTGCATTTTCCGGAGCCATCAGCGCCTCCTCGATCGTTTAGTTTCGGTGATGTCGAAGCCGTAATTGGCGCGGAACATGCGCCGCTTGAACCGATAGGTTTCCTTGGCTGCCGTGGGCTCGCCCTTGAAGTCCTCGACCACAGGAAACCAGTCGCCGCGACTGTTGCGCCGCTCGTAGGTGTAATCGGCCTTGTAGTGACCGACCTCCTCACCACCGACGGCGTACATCGAGAACGCGATCAGCGGGATCGCCACCTGCGTCTTGATGTTGCGCACGTCGCCGGCGCGCTCCTCGAGCTTGAGCTCGCTGTAGCGCGCGGCCTCGCCCTTGGAGTCGAACCAGATGCCGTCGACCTTCACGCGCTTTGCGCCGAACTTGTTTCGCTTGGGCGAGACGCCGGCGATGATCTCGGCGCGCGAGACCGCTCGCCGCGCGATCGTGTGCGTTGACTTAGACACGGCGCTCACCTCGCCAGTCGTGACCAAGGCGATCCTTAATCACGAGCTCGCTGCGCAGCTTGTCGAGAAACGCCGAAAAGTCGGGGCGTGAGCTGCGGTGCGTTTCCTCGAGCGTGTCGATAAACGCGCGCTGCAGCGCTTCACGCAGATCGTCGGTGATGACTTCCTTAGCCATCGACCGCCTCCTGATCTTCGGTGCGTTGCGGCCAAGAGCCGTCGCGGAAGCGCTGCGCGAGCTCGTCCGACATTTCGATGGTGACGGGCGGCACGATCACGATGCCCGAGCCTCGGCCAAGTCGTGCGCGCAGCGTCGCCAGATCGTCTGCAGAGACGTAGTCGCGCGCGACCTGGTCGGGCCCGCGCAGCAGCTCCTGGGCGCGTGCGTTGAGCGAGCGACGCGCGTTGTAGATCGGCTCGCCCAGCGCTTTCAGCTCACCAGGTACGCTCGGCGCGAACGGGCGATCCTCGGCGCACCATTGGGTGACGGCCGCCTGCAGCACGTCGACCGGCCAATGGCCGATCACCGCGAGCCACATCTGCTTGTCCATAAGCGAGAACGCCGGCGAGTCCGGACGGCCGCGATAGCGCGACATCAGAAACTCGACCCAGGTCGCCACCGCCTCACGAGCCGCCGGCCGCAGTGCGTCTTGGATCATTGGCAAATAGATCCGCACCGCCTCCCGCTCCTGGTTCGTCGCGATCCCCTCCTTGGCCAGATCCAGGAACGACGTCATGCTCAGCCGCGCTAAGCACAGCGCTCCAGGATGCGCGTCGATTTCGGGTAAGGGCCGACTCACGCTCGGCAGCATTGAGCGGGCGGAAATTGTCAGCTGTTGCTGCATTGAGCGTCTCCGGTGCATCGGTGAGCGAAGCTGCGGCTTTTTCGGCCGCGAACTCGCGCATCGCTTTGGTGAAAAAATTCCAGGTCGTGATGTCGTCGGCTTGTGGGTTGCGGCGATCGCGGACCTCGAGCACGTGGCAGATCACCAGCGCGATCTCCTCGATCGAGAGCTCAAGGCGCTGAAACGCGGCCACCCACGCCGTCGTCGTGACGAGGCCCGGCGCCTTGGTCGGATCGAGCTTCGGGTGGTTGACCAGCGCGACAAGCTCGCCGGCCGCGCCCTTCAACCCACCGGCCGATCCACGCGGTCGCGGGAACGAGGAGGAGTCTGGTGGTTCAATGAAGGATTCTGCAGCCGCAACAGGTGCGGCCCCCCGGGCCGCAGCACGTGCGGCCCCCTCCGCCGCAACTTCGCCCCCCGCCGCAATTGTGCGGTCCGTTTCGTCGTCGCCAGCAGCCGCACTTTTGCGGCCCCCCTCGCGGGGTGCATCTTCTTGCTCTGGCAACGTGCGGCGGGCCGCAGAATTGCGGCGGGGTCGTTCCACATCACCGGCCGCAGAAGTGCGGCTGGTGTCGGCCTCACATTGCGCGCACGCGCGCTGGCCCTTGATGTGCAGGTAGTACGCGTTTGAAAGCGTCGTGACGTTGCCGTTGGCGCTCACCCGATTGCGCGGCGCGCGGCACATCATGCCTGCCTCGATCAGCTCGTTGGCGCGTCGATCGACGGTGTCGACGCTTTTCTCGATCCGCTCGGCCAAGCGACCGCGCGACGGCCAGCACACGCCGTTCTCGTCGGCATAGTCCGACAACACGTGCAGCAGCCGCGCGCAGCCGTCGCTCAGTCCGCGTTGCCGGAACGCCCAGTGCATGGCCTCGATGCTCAAGCGACGGCCCCCAGCGCCGCCTGGCTGCGCTTGGGTGCAGCCCGCACCTCGATGTCGAACCAGCCCGGCCTGCCCTCTGCCGCGCGCGTGGTGGCCAACCCGTGGCCGGTACGCACGACGCGCAGCACCTCGGCCGTCGGATACGTCGGGCCCTTGCCCGGTAGCCGGCCGCGCTCTTCAAAATGGTGGCCCGTGAACCAGAGCACGGCGCCACCGTCGAGCACTTCCATGATCGTCTTGCGCGTCTCGAGGTGCGCCTTTCGGGTGGTGCGGGTCAGCGGTTTGCGCATCACAACGCCTCCCGCAGATCGATTGTGCCGACGCCGAAAGCGCCGCGGCGCTGACGCTGGCGATCCCGCGCCTCGAGCAATTTGCGCACGCCGGCGACGCTGGCGTCGACCTGCGGCTTGCTCGCCTTCTCGTAAACCAGCTTGCGGTGCTCGGCGCAGTAGACCTGCGTTCCATCGGTCGCACGGCCGCAGAACGCAAAATCAGCGTCGCAACGCGGGTCTCCGATGCCGAATTTGCACTCGCCTATGTAGCGGAGCGTGAGCGCGCTGCGTGGCGCGCCATCGATCTCGATCGGCCGCAGCGCACGTACGCGTGCGAGCTCTTCGCCAGGTGAAAGCTTCGCCGGCTTTGGATTGACGCGTGGCGCTTTCATCACCACCGCGCGCGTCGCGCGTTTTGGCCGAGCGCCACCATTGGCTCGCCCGCCGACGCGCGCAACGCGGGCGCCAAGCCCCAACCGATGCACCTTGCCGATCACGGCGTTGCGCGTGACGCCTCCGAGCGCCCTCGCTATCTCGCCGCTAGAGAGGCCTTCGCTCCACAATTTGCCAAGCGTTGCGATGCGTTCTGCTGTCCAGCCAATTTCTGACATTCCAAACCTCCCGCCAAGATGCGGAGGTGCGAGCGCTCACGCTGCGAAAGCGTGTTCAACCCCCCCCCCTGTGGAAAACCCCAAGCCCGTATTGATGCCGTCTTTCGTGGCCAGGTAGACCGCTGCGCGGATGATGCGCGCGTCGACGCCGAGCTTGTCGGCGATGATCGAAACCTCGAGCCCCTTACGATAAAGCTCAGCGGCGCGATCCTTGATCTGCGCTGCAGCGTAAAGCTCGCGAACCGAGTGCGACGGAAACTCGCCGCGCGCATCGCCGTCGTCGCGCGCTTTCTGCGCGATGCGATAGATGTTGCGATCACTGCATTCGAAACGCGCAGCGATCGAGCTCGCCGGCTCGCCGGCCGACCACGCATCGAGCACCTTGTCCACATCGACGGTCATGCGGCAGCCGCGGACTGATCGCGCAGCAGCGCGTCAACACACGTCTCCATGTCGTGACCTTGTGCACGCAGCGCGATCGCGCGATCGACGTGCTGCTTGAGCATCGGCAAGCCCGCAGTGCGCACCGCTTTGCGCGCCCACGAACGAGATTTGCGAGCGCGCACCTCGGGATCGGCCCACGCTTTTTTGCGGGCCTCGCTCATGCGAGCGCGCACCTCGGGATCGGCCCACGCTTTTTTGCGGGCCTCGCTCATGCGAGCGCGCACCTCGGGATCGGCCCACGCTTTTTTGCGGGCCTCGCTCATGCGAGCGCGCACCTCGGGATCGGTACGACGGTCCGGCAGACCCAGGACATTGGCCTTGGCCGAAACGGCCGATTTGGTGATGCCGAGCAGCTGGCCTATCGCTAGAGGCGAAGTGTTGGCCAACCACTCTGCCCGCAGGAACTCAAGTCGCTCCGGGGTCCACTTGAAGTTCTTCCGCCCGCCAGAACCGGCGCGTGCGTTCGCATCCGGCGCGACGGCCGGCGTAGCACCCATCGTCATGATGGCGCCCCTCCGCTAAACACCCGGGCGCGACCACCGCGCCCGGCCCAGTCACGCCGCCGACGCTTCCACCCGTGGCTTCTTCGGCAGGCGTGCAATGTCAGCAGCTGAGATCGCGCCCCCGAGCGCCGCTTCGATCGCGACGCAGAGGCCGGCCGACGGCCCGCGAAGCCCGTTCACGATGCGACCAAGCTGGACCACCGTGACGGCGTCCTGCGGATGGTCGCGCTCGATGACGCGATGAAGGTCCGCGATCGACATCGTGCGGGCCTTGAGGGCTTGTTGGAGGGCGTTCAGCTTTGCCATTGCGGGGCCGATATAACCCCCGGGGTTATTCCCCTGTCAAGCTGAGATTAGCGCCGCATTCACCACGTGCGTGTGGAGTTCTGTTGATACCCAAGGGGTAGGTTTGATGCATGCAATCGAGTGCGCCTCCCCGGCCGACATACACTCCAGCGCTGATCTCAGCTTGGCTTGAACACCTCGGCTGGAAGCCCGCACAATTGGCTCGCGCCGTTGGAATTTCCGCTATGCAGATCGGCCGCTTGGCCAAGGGCGAACGCCCATATACCCAGCCAAATATCGAAGCGATCGCGAAAGCGCTTGGCGTCACGGTGGTGGAGCTTTTGGCCGTCGATCCAACCGATCCACAAAGCCGCTTACGCGTTGCCGCAGAGATCGCACGAATCCCGCCTGAACGGTACGCCGAGGCCATTTCTTACCTCGCTTATCTGGCCGAAAAACGAATCACCCCGGACGCCGAATAGACGCCGTCGCACGCTCAACGCACATCAAAGCGCCGCCGAAACAAGGCCCGCCACACATCATCTTGACAGCGGAATAACCCGTGGGGTTAGTGTCGGCGCATGACGCAGGCATATCCCCTCGCGTGGCCGGATGGTTGGCCGCGCACACCGAAACACCGGCAGACCTCCAGCCGCTTCAAGGTCACCCAAGATCGCGCGCGGCGCAATCTGCTCGACCAGCTGCGCATGCTGGGCGCCACGCAGGGCCGCACGGTGATCTCGTCCGACGTCGCCGTTCGCCAAGACGGCCAGCCCTACGCCGACCAGGCGCGTCGGCTCATCCACGATCCGGGTGTCGCCGTTTATTTTGAGCTCGACGGCAAGGCGATGGTGATGGCCTGCGATCTCTACACGCAGCCCTTCGAAAACATGCACGCGCTCGGCCACGCGATCGAGCATCTGCGCGGCCTCGATCGCCACGGCGGCGGCCACATGATCGAGCGCGCGTTTACGGGCTTTCAGGCCCTCCCGCCGCCGTCCACCAGCGAGCGCACCTGGTGGGACGTGCTCGAGTGCACGCGCGACGCCTCGATCGACGTCATCCGCGCCCAACACCGCCGGCTTTTAATGGATCACCATCCAGATCGCGGCGGCAGCGACGCACGCATGGCCGAGATCAATAGGGCTCGCGACAAAGCGATGGCCGAGCGGAGTATCCGCGCGTGACACCGGCCGACCTCGATCGCATCGAGCGCAGGGCGCGTGAGCAGATCGCCCACTGCGAAGCGCTCGACGCACGGCTCGCCGCCAAACGCGGCCATCGCGAGCCGTCCGGCTCGATCGTCCCCCACCAGGCGCAGCAGATCCTCGATCTCTGCGCCGAGCTCCGCAAACACATCGTGCAAAGGAAAACCGCATGACCGCCGCTCGACCGCGCCGCGCCAAAGTTCAGGCCACCAAGCCCGCTTTCGCAGCATGGATGCGCGACAACATGGGCGGCGATCACGAGCCCGAGCTCGTCGAGCACGCCCAAAGCGCTGAAGAAGCTGCGCGCTGGCACATCGAGTCGCTCTTCCGCTCCGGCGCAACAGGCGCCGATCACCTCCCTTTCGATGTCCTCACCCGACACCCACACACCGGCATGCTGCAACGCTTCCGTTGCGAGCAGCCGCCGGCGTTCGTCATGGGCGAGCTGCGCACCTGCCACCAATGCGGCTGCACCGACGACGACGCGTGTGATCCGCCCTGTTCATGGGTGAGCAGGGATCTGTGCAGCGCCTGCAAAAAGCCAGCGCGGAGGCCTGCAACATGAGCCCGCTGCGATGGATTCGAGATTGGTGGTGGGCGCGCCAACGCGCCATCGACCTGGAAATTCTTTGGCCGTCGTGCCGAGACAATGCACCCGACCTAGATCGGGCCAAGGCTGCGTTTGCAGTCCACGCTTTCAACGATCCTGCTTGGATCGGCTTCTACGGTCGCGAGCGGCTCGCGAGCTTTATCGACGGTCTGGAATGACCAAGCGCCGGCGATACGCGTCCGACAGCGAGGGAAAGCGCCTGGCCGCGCTCGCCCGCGAAATGGGCGTGAGCGACGTCGCCGGCGTCGATTTCTACCCCGACGGCCGCGTGCGCATCCTTGACGCCCGCGCCGCCGGCGGTCCACCAAACCCGCCGGGTAATAGCGCCCTGGACGAGACGGACCCAGATGCCGCGTTCGAACAGTGGAAAAATGGCGGCCATGCCGGGCGCGTTTAGAACCCAAAAGGCCTGCGCCAGCGGCTTCTACATCCGCATCACCTACGGCCGCGAGCGAGGCGCCGTCGTGCTAGGCGCATACAAAGCCAAAACCCGCGCCGAGGCCGAGCAGCTCGAGCGCGACGACGCCGCCGATCGCGCCCTGCGCTACGCTGACGCCCGCGCCGGATTTGCCGACGCGCGCACCGTCGCCGGCATCGTCGAGCGCTACATCGATAGCAACGAGTTTAAGCGCTGCGCCGACAGCACGCAGCGAAGCCGCGAGCAGATCCTGCGCGAGCTCCTGCTCGATCGCGTCGAGGGCCGCGGCCTCGGCACCATGCCCACCGTCGCCCTCAAATCCGCCAAGCTGATCGGCAGCTTCGAGCGCTGGCGCGACGCCCAGGCCGCCCAGCGCGGCGCCCGGGCGGCCGACCAGCGCGTCGAGTATCTGCGCACGGCGATCTATTGGGGCATGAAGCGCGGCCTGGCCGAGAAGAACCCGGTGGCCGGGCTCACCAAGGTTTGGTCAACCGACCGCTCCGAGCTCATCCTCGAGGCGCAGCACGTCGCCAAATTCCTGGACTGGGTAAAGCGCCAGATCGACGACGTCTGGGCCAACGAGCCGCCCTGCGTCACCGAGGTGGTGAACGGCAAACGCTACCTGAAAAAGCGCGACGGCCGGCCCCGGCTCAACACCAAGCGGATCGCCCAGATCACCCGGCTGGCCGCGGCGCGCGACACGGTGCTCCTGGCGATCAACAACGGCATGCGGCGCGAGAACCTGGCCCTGCACACGTTCGCCGAGCGCCAGGGCTCCGCGCTCGCCTACACCGCCCTCAAGGGCGCACGCCGGGCCAAGACGGCCGGCAAGAAGCGCCGCGTCACCGTCGTGCCCGTGTTCGAGATCCCGGCCATGGTCTACGCCAGGCGCTGGGAAGCCACCGGCGCGTCGAGCCCCTGGGTGATCACCAGCGCACGCGGCGCGCCCTACACGCCCGGCGCCCTAGGCGAGCTCGTCAATGAGAGCCTGGCGGCGGCCGGCGTCGAGCGGACCCTGCACGACTGCAAGGGCACGTTCGTGACCACCATGCGGACCATGGGCTTCTCGAACGCCGAGGTCGCCGAAATGGTCGATTGGTCCGAGGATGACGTCGACGCGATCGCCCGCCGCTACGTCTCGGCCCCGGCGATCGCCAACGCCATGATCGAGCGGATGAAGCGCCGGAAGGGCTGAACCGCGAACGCCCTGTACGAAACCATGTACGAAAACGGCAAAAGGCCCGCACCGGCTTCCCAGTGCGGGCCTTGATTTTGTTGGTCGGGGCAGAGGGATTCGAACTCTCGACATCCAGCTCCCAAAGCTGGCGCTCTACCAGGCTGAGCTATACCCCGACTGGGCGGCTCTGTTGCCACGCGCCGCGTCTCACCGCAACGCACTTACTGGAAGATGCGGTGCCGCACCCGGTCGCCAGGGCGAATACCCAGTTCAGCGGCGCGACCGCCTCGGATCTCCAACACACCGCGTGTCATGCCCACCGCCGGCACCGGCTCTTCCGAATACGGCGTCGTGCGCTCGGCGATGTTCAGGATGCGCCCGTCCGGGGCGATGAAGATGATGTCGAGCGGGATGATTGTATTGCGCATCCAGAAGCTCGCCATTTCGGGCTGCTGGAAGTGAAACAGCATGCCGCGGTCGTCGGCGAGGCTTTCACGGAACATGAGCCCCTGATTGCGCTCGCGCTCGTCGTCAGCGATTTCGGCGGTGAAGGTGACGGGTCCATTGCGCGTCTCGACCACCACCTGCTCCAGCTCCAGACCGGATACCGGATCGATCGTCGCCCGCGGCGCGGGCTGGGCGCAGGCGTAAATCGCCAACGATAGAACGAGAGCAAAAGTCCGCGCGGCGACCGTAAGCATGATGGCGTCCCCTGGTGTGGGGGCGCTTCTAGCACGGCGGCGAAGGCGGGAAAGTGGCAGGCCCTAGGGGAGTCGAACCCCTCTTTCCTGGTTGAAAACCAGGCGTCCTAACCGATAGACGAAGGGCCCGCGTGGCCCGCCTAGGTCGCCCCAGGCGCGCGGGAAGGCGCCATATAGAGGCGCTCGCTGACGCTGGCAAGCGGGGAGAAGCAAATGCTGGGGATCGTGGGGCTGATAACCGGCTGGGCGCTGCTCTTGCCGCTCCTACTCTTCATTTACCTGAGGCTCGGCTTTCCAAGCATGGATTGGATGATTCCCTTCCTCCACATCGCCGCCGACTGACTTTCCGGTGCTCGCATTCTCGACCCTCATGGGCTTCGCCATAATCGCGTGATCGGTCGGCAAACTCAGCGAGCGCGACGAAGAATTCTAACCCTTCGCTTCGGCCAGATCGACGATCTCGACTTCTGCTTTCACGTTGCCGTTCCATTCGTTGCGCTTGAGGCGCACGGCAGCGTGATAGGTCGCGTCCTTCTTCATCATCGCCTCACCCATCGGGTTCTTCATGGCGCGGAACGCGATGCCGCTGACGCGCGCGCCGCGGCCATCTTCCAGCGTGAAGCGCACATGCTCTTCCTTCACGAGTTTCGCGAAGCTGAAGCGCACGTTCGGCAACGCGAACATCGGCTCCGGATGCCCCTGCCCGTACGGGCCAATGCGATCGAGCGCATCGATGAGATCAAGATCAAGCGCGCCGATCGAGCCGGCAGCGTCGATCGACAGCGCACGCGCCTCGCCCGCCGACGCCGCGAGTTCGCCCGTAAGCTTCTCTGAAAGAAACTCCTTCAGCGCTTCGACTTTGTTCCACTCGACCGTGAGGCCAGCCGCCGCCGCGTGGCCGCCGCCATTGATAAGCAAGCCCGCCTCCTTGGCCGCAGCGACTGCGCCGCCAAGGTTCACGCCCGGCGTTGAACGTCCTGACCCCTTCGCGGGCTCGTGCTCGCTCACGCCGCCCAACACGATCGTCGGCTTCATCAGCCGATCCTTCAGCCGCCCCGCCGCGATGCCAATTACGCCCGGATGCCAGCGATGTGAGCCGACGATGATGACGTTGTGCTTCTCTGCCTCCGCGATCGCGTCGGTTTCAGCTTCCGCCAGCATCTCCGCTTCGCGCTGACGCCGCTCTTGGTTCAACGCTTCAAGCGTCGCCGCCAACTCGCGCGCTTCATCTGGATCTTCGGTCGAAAGCAACCGCGTTGCGAGCGACGCATCCCCGACGCGACCGCCCGCATTGATGCGCGGCCCCAGAATAAAGCCCAAATCATAGACGCTGGCTTGGCCCTTGCGACCGGCATTCTCCGCAAGCGCGGCCATGCCGATATTCTTGCCGTTGCGCAGCACTTTCAGGCCTTGCGCCACAATCGCGCGATTGAAGCCCGTGAGCGGCGCCACATCGCAGACAGTGCCGATCGCGGCAAGATCGAGCATCTGCATCAGATCAGGCAGATTGTTCGAGCCAATCGAACCACGCCGACGCGCCTCGCGATTGATCGCCGCCATCGCCACTAGCACGACGCCTGCGGCCGTTAGATGGCCTTGGCCCGAGCGATCGTCCATGCGGTTCGGATTGACCACCGCGCGCGCCTTCGGCGGCGGCCCGCCCATCAAATGGTGATCGAGCACAACGACATCGATACCCAGATCAGCCGCCGCATTGAGCGGGCCCTCAGCCGCCGCGCCGCAATCGACGGTGATGACAAGCTCGACGCCTGCCGCCTTCAAGCGCTCGAACGCCACGATCGACGGGCCGTAGCCCTCGGTCATCCGGTCCGGCACGTAGATTTTCAGCTCGCGCCCACGCGCGCGGAAATAGCGCACGAGCTGCGCGCCCGATGAGCCGCCATCGACATCGTAATCGGCGAGCACGGCACAAGAGCGACCACTCACGATAGCGTCTTCGATCACGCGCGCCGCTTCATCCATGTCCTGAAACGTGGAGGGGTCTGGAAACAGCGCTTTCAGCGTCGGCTCAAGAAAGGTCGGCGCACCCTCCAGCGAGATGCCGCGCCCCGCCATCAGGCGCGCCGCGATTTCCGGCAGCGAAAAGCGCCGGCGAAACGCCTCAACCAGCGTCAGGTCCGCGTCACGCGAACGCCAGCGCCGCCCGGTGAGCGAACGCTCGACGCCAAGAAACGCCGCGTTGGCATCCAGCTTCAACGCGGCGCTCATGCTTGTTTAAACGAATCGCTTGGGCGCATGCGCCAGCATCGCACAGGCGCACGCGCTCAAAAGCCCTGCCGCCTCAGTGGACGGTGTAATTCACGCCGCCGCCGGCCTGGATCGCCATGCGCTGGTAAGCCTGTTGGCCGCCACCGCTCACGGAACCCGCCCCCACGTCCCAACACCCGGCCGAGACCGTGAAATCGTAGGATCGGCCCGGCGGGATCGCCGTGCCACTTGGGAGGCGGTTCAAGCCATATGTGGACACATTGCAGGCCGAGATCAGCACCACATCGACCATGTAAGGGCTCGCGTTCGAAACGCGGATCGTGCCGGTCGGTTCACCCGGCCGGATCAGCGGCCCACCCGTGATCATGCTCGCGCACGCGCTCAACATCAGCGTACACGCCACAGCGATCGCGCCACGCACAAACTTCTTCATCTCAGCCCCCAGATTTCGGCTCGCGCCGATTCCATGAGAGCAGAGCGCGGCGCCACGCGGACGTGGCCCCCCAATTTGTGAGGTTTAGGCGACTGGCTGCTTCAAGCGCAGCTCAGCGACGGTGCGCGTCGCCGAATTCATCACGATCGTATTCGTGTGCACGATTCCGGCGACGTTCTTTACACCGTAGAGTAGCGAGCCGGTCGTCACGCCCGTTGCAATAAAGATCGCATCGGCGCTGACCAATTCATCCAGGGTGTAGCGGCGCTTCACATCGGAGAGGCCAGCGTGTTCAGCGCGCACGCGCTCTTCATCGTTGCGAATGATGAGCCGCCCTTGAAACTGGCCGCCGACGCATTTCAGAGCCGCCGCCGCGAGCACGCCTTCGGGCGCACCGCCGGAGCCGACATACATATCGATGCCGGTTTCGGGATTGGTGCAATTGATAACGCCGGCGATGTCGCCGTCGCCGATTAAATGCACGCGCGCGCCGACAGCACGCAGCGCTTCGATGATGCTGGCATGGCGCGGGCGATCGAGCACGCAGACGCCGATGTCCTGCACCGTGACGCCTTTCGCGCGCGCCAGGGCGCGCACGTTTTGGTCCACTGGCTTATCAAGATCGACGATGCCTTCTTCGTAGCCCGGCCCGATCGCGAGCTTATCCATATACGTGTCCGGCGCATGCAGAAGGCCGCCCTTCGGCGCCAGCGCCATCACCGACATCGCGTTGGCCTTCGCCTTCGCCGTCAGAGTGGTGCCTTCCAACGGATCGACCGCAATATCGAGCGCGGGGCCGACGCCCTTGCCGACTTCTTCGCCCACATAAAGCATCGGCGCTTCATCGCGCTCGCCTTCACCAATCACGACGCGGCCCTTGATCGGCAGCGCGTTCAACGCCGCGCGCATCGCATCGACCGCCGCCTGGTCCGCCGCTCTCTCGTCGCCTCGTCCGGTAAACTGCGCCGCCGCAATCGCGGCTGCTATCGGCGCACGAACCGCGGCAAACGCGAGATCGTCGGTGATGGCGTTCATCCCTTACTCCAGGTCCGAGCTCTGTGGCCGGATTCTTCTATCGGCATAACGTAAGGGGGCTCAGCGACAACATCGAGACGCTGAATCGCTTCCACA
Organism: Vitreimonas flagellata; assembly: GCF_004634425.1. Classification (NCBI taxonomy): domain Bacteria; kingdom Pseudomonadati; phylum Pseudomonadota; class Alphaproteobacteria; order Hyphomonadales; family Hyphomonadaceae; genus Vitreimonas; species Vitreimonas flagellata. The sequence continues at coordinate 809,538 of NZ_SBJL01000001.1, forward strand.
GCTTTCTCCAATGCTGCACGTGCACACGATTGGGTCGTGAGCACGATCGGCACGGATGGACCCTCGTGACCCGGCATTTGCAGGAAGCTCTCGATCGAAATGCTCTCGTGCGCGAGGCGATCGGACACCGCAGCCACCACGCCCGGCTTATCCTGCACCATGAGGCGCACATAGAAGCGGCCGAACTCCGCCGGCGCCGCGCGCGGCGCTTCCGCGAGCTGCGCGAGCGGACGGCCAAACGCGTAACCGCCTCGGCCTTCAGCCAGATCAAGCAGATCAGCGGCAACCGAAGCCGCCGTGGGGCCCTCGCCAGCGCCACGACCTATAAACGTAAGTTGCCCAACCGGATCAGCATCCGCCACCAACGCGTTGAGCGAGCCGCCGACATTCGCCAGCGGATGATCGAACGCAAGCAACGCCAGGCTCACATGCATCGACACCGCACTACCGTCGAACGCGCCTTTGGCGATCAGCTTGATGCGATAACCAAGCTTGCCGGCCATGCGAATGTCGGTGAGCGACACACGCTCGATGCCTTCGATGCGCACGTGCTCGTAATCAGGCCGCGAACCAAACGCGATCGCCGAGAGGATCGTGAGCTTGTGCGCCGCGTCGAAACCGCCGACGTCGGTCGTCGGATCTGCTTCGGCATAGCCAAGGCGCTGCGCATCAGCCAGCACGTCCTCGAACGAACGCCCGTTCTGCTCCATCTCGGTGAGGATGTAATTGCAGGTGCCGTTGAGAATGCCCGCGACGGCGCTCGCGCGGCAGCCGGCGAGGCTTTCTTTGACGGCCTTCACCATCGGCACACCGCCGCCCACCGCTGCCTCAAAAAGCAGCTTTGCCTCGGTGCGCTCCGAAATCGCCGCAAGCCGCGAACCGTGCACCGCCAGCAGCGCCTTGTTCGCCGTGATCACGTGCGCGCCCCGCTCGAGCGCGGTTTCCACCGCTCGCTTTGCCGGACCATCGGAACCGCCTATGAGCTCCACCAGCACATCAACGTCAGCGTTTGCTGCTAGCTCGACTGGATCATCGAACCATTGGAAACGCGAAATATCGACGCCGCGATTGCGCGTACGATTGCGCGCCGACACAGCCGTCACTTCCAGCCGCTCGTTCAAGCGATTGCTCTCATCGGCGAAGAGCTTCAGCAGCCCGCCGCCGACAGTGCCCAGGCCCGCCACGCCTACGCGGAGTTTTTTCGTCATCGTACTACTCCGCCGCCGCAGCGTTCGATTGCAGGAATTTCTTCAGATTGCGCGCGGCCTGGCGAATGCGTTGCTCATTTTCCACCAAAGCGATGCGGACGAAATTGTCGCCGTACTCGCCAAAGCCCGCGCCCGGCGCGACCGCGATCTCCGAGCCTTCCATCAAGCGCTTGGCGAACTCCACCGAGCCCAGATGCTTGAACTTCTCCGGCAGCTCCGCCCACACGAACATCGACGCGCTCGGCTTCGGCAGCGTCCAGCCCGCCTTCGCGAACGAGTCCAACAGCACATCGCGGCGCTGCTTGTAGATGTCGCGCATCTCGGCGACGCAATCTTGCGGACCATTGAGCGCGGCCGCGGCCGCGACCTGGATCGGCGTATAGGCGCCGTAATCGAGATACGATTTCACGCGCCCCAAAGCGGCGATCAACCGCTCATTGCCGAGTGCGAAGCCCACACGGAAGCCGGCCATCGAATATGTCTTCGACAGCGTGTTCACTTCGACGGCCACATCCGTCGCGCCCGGCACCTGCAGCACGGACGGCGGCGGATCGCCTTCGAAGTAAATCTCCGAATAGGCCATGTCCGAGAGCACGAACATCTCGTGCTTCTTCGCGAACGCGACGATCTCTTTGTAGAAATCCAGATCCGCCGTCTGCGCGGTCGGGTTCGCCGGATAGCAGGTGATCAGCGCGATCGGCGGCGGCACCGAATGGCGCACAGCGCGGCCGAGCCCGCTCAGATATTGCTCCGGCGAGTGCGCTTCGACGGAGCGGATCACGCCGCCCGCCATGATGAAGCCGAACGCATGGATCGGATAAGACGGGTTCGGCGCGATGATCACATCGCCCGGCGCCGTGATCGCTTGCGCCAAGTTGGCGAAGCCTTCCTTCGAGCCCAACGTGGACACGATCTGCGTATCCGGATTGAGCTTCACGCCGAAGCGGCGCTCGTAATAACCGGCCATCGCTTTGCGCAACCCCGGAATGCCGCGCGACGCAGAATAGCGATTGGTGCGCGGCTTACGCGCGGTCTCAACCAGCTTCTCAACAATATGCGCCGGCACCGGCAGATCGGGGTTGCCCATGCCGAAATCGATGATGTCCACGCCCTGATTGCGCAGCCGCGCTTTCAGCTTGTTGACCTCTTCAAAGACGTACGGGGGCAGACGGCGGATTTTGTGAAAGTCAGACGTGCTCATGGCTCAAAGGGGAATGCGGACCCGCGCGCGAGCGGATCACGTTGGGAAGTAATATCAGGGCGTGTGCGACTGACGGGTCTCTTCGAGGTCGCGCTGGGCCTCTTCGAGAAACTCAGTCGGGGTTTCCGTTTGTGCGGCCGGAGCCGCTCGCGGATTCGCCCGCACCGCTTGGCCTACCGCCAGCATCTCCGCCTCAACCGCCGCCCAATGGGCCTGGTCGACATTGGCGTCATGCGTGCGCGGCACGGCGTGCAAATCGGGATATGCTTCGTCCGCGGTCGCCGAGCGCTCGGCCAGCCAATCCGGCGTTTCGCCGGCGCTGGCGCAACCTGCGGCCATAAGGCTCGCCGCTACGAGGATCGCTGCGCGCATTCCCGTCTTCCCTTGGGCTCGATTCCGGCCCCCTTTAGGCCGGTCTATACCAGGGTTCGCCTTTGCGCCACCAGGCGAAGCGGCATTACACTCCGGCCATAGGGAGAGCGCGATGACGGATGCTGACGGCGCAGAAACTGCCGCGGGGCCGGTTTCAGGGGCTGAAGCGCCCATGGACGCTGGGAGCGCCGCCGCGCCCGCCCCAAAGCCCAAGCGCAAGCGCGCCGCCAAGGCCAAACCCAAGGCGCCGTCGGCGGAAAAGCCAGCCGCGGCGGAACCCGTGGCGGCGGTGAAGACGGCGCCTGCGGCCAAGCCCCCGGTTGAAGCGCCGCCCGCGCTCAACGAAGTCATCATGGCCCAGACCGCCGAGAGCCTGGCCGCGCTCTCCGCCAATCTCACCCAGGCGATGACGCGGGCGAACCAAGTCCTCTCCACCGCCTTCATCGATCAAGCCAAAGATCCCGCGAACTGGCAGCCGGATCCGCTCGGCATGCAGATGGCGCTCAACGAAGTCTGGTCACACTTGGCCCAACAGCCAGAGACGCTGCGCGACGCGCACGCGCAGCTCTGGCAGCGTTACGCCGAGATTTGGCAAAAGCACGCCGCCTACATGCTCACCGGCAATCAGCCCGACGAAGGCCCGGTGCGCGACAAGCGCTTCAAAGATCCAGAGTGGCGTTCGAACCCGGCGTTCTCGCTGCTGCGCGAGTCCTATCTCGCGACGTCGCAATTCATCACCGACCTCGTGGAGAAAGCCGAAGGCGTCGAAGACGCCACAAAGCGCAAAGCGGTTTTCTACATCAAGCAAGCCGTCGATGCGGCCTCGCCCTCGAACTTCCTGCTGACCAATCCGGCGGCGCTCCGCGCGCTTTTCGAAACCGGCGGTGAAAGCTTGTTGAAAGGCGTCGAAAATCTCGCCGAGGATTTGAAACGCGGCGAAGGCATGTTGGCGATCTCGCAGACCGATCTCGATGCGTTCAAGGTTGGCGAGAATGTCGCGACCACGCCGGGCAAGATCGTTTTCCGCAACCGCGTGTTCGAACTGATCCAATACAATCCGACCACCGAGAAGGTGCACGAAGTCCCGCTGCTGATCTTCCCGCCCTGGATCAACAAATTTTACATCCTCGATCTACAGCCGAAGAATTCGATGATCCGCTGGCTCTTGGATCAGGGCCACACCGTGTTCGTCGTCTCCTGGGTAAATCCCGGCGAGGACATGGCCGAGGTCGGCTTCGAAGATTACATGCGCGAGGGCATTTATGACGCCGTCGAAGCCGTCACGAAAGCCGCCAACGTCGATCGTATGAATACGGTCGGCTATTGCGTCGGCGGCACGTTGCTTTCGGCAACGCTCGCCCACATGGCCAAGAAGGGCGACAAGCGCATCCAGAGCGCTACCTTCTTCGCCTCTCAAGCCGATTTCAAATATGCGGGCGATCTTCTCGTCTTCTCCGACAACGAGGGCATCAAATTCCTCGAAGGCGAGATGGATCAGCACGGCGGCGTGCTGAGCGCGCAGACGATGGCCAACACCTTCAACGCGCTGCGCTCGAACGACCTCGTCTGGAATTACGTGGTCGACAATTATTATATCGGCAAGCAGCCCCCGCCGTTCGATCTGCTCTTTTGGAACGCCGATCAAACGCGCATGCCGAAAGCGCTGCACCTCTTCTATCTGCGCAAATTTTATCGCGACAACGCGCTGACCGAAGGCAAGATGACGCTTCTAGGCGAGAAGCTCTCGCTCAAGGACGTGACCATCCCGATCTTCATGCAGAGTTCAAAGGAAGATCACATCGCCCCGGCCAAGAGCGTGTATCGCAGCGCACTCTCGTTCGGCGGCCCAGTCGAATACATTATCGCCGGCTCCGGCCACATCGCTGGAGTCATCAACCACCCCAGCGCCAACAAATATCAGTATTGGACTAACCCAAACCTCAAAGGCGCGCTCGAAGATTGGCAAGCCTTCGCCACCGAACACCCCGGCTCCTGGTGGCCGCATTGGGACAAATGGCTGACGCGGATCAGCGGCGACGATGTAGACGCACGCCGCCCAGGCGATGGCGAGCTACAGCCGCTCTGCGATGCGCCGGGCGAATACGTGAAGGTGCGGTCGGAGTGAGGGCCTAAAGCCCCGCGCCCTCATCCAAGCCCAGCGCGATATTCATGTTCTGCACGGCCGCGCCACTGGCGCCTTTGCCGAGATTGTCGAGCAGCGCGACTAAGCGCGCTTCTTCATCGTGGCCGAAGACGTAGAGCTTCAATTCGTTGGTGCCGTTCAGACCTTCCGGATCAAGCGTCTTCGTCGCGCTCGCTTCTTCTAGCGACGCCACTTTGACAAAGCGCTCGCCCTCATACGCGCGCGCCAAAGCACCATGCACGTCCGCAAGCTTTGCCTTCAGCGCCCAGAGCGGCAGCGGGACTTCGACCAGCATACCCTTCAGGTAACGCCCCACGCTCGGCGCAAAGACCGGTCCGTGCGCGAGACCGGTGTATTCGCGCATTTCCGGCGCGTGCTTGTGCTTTTGCGCCATCGCGTAAATGCGGAATGGCACGCTCGTGTGTTCTGGCGCGCCGGTGTTTTCGAACTCGGCGATCATGCTTTTGCCGCCGCCGGAATAGCCGGAGACAGCGTTGACGCTGAGCGGCCAATCGCGCGGCACGATCCCCGCCTCCACCAACGGCCGCACCAGAGCGATAAAGCCTGTCGGATAGCAGCCCGGATTGGAGATGCGCCTGGACGCAGCAATCTTGTCGCGCTGATCATTGCTCATCTCGGCAAAGCCATAGGCCCAATCCGGCGCCACGCGATGCGCAGTGGATGCATCGATCACTTTGGTCTTGCCGTTCTCGATCAGCGCCACCGCTTCCTTTGCCGCATCATCTGGCAGGCACAGGATCACAGCGTCCGCGCTGTTCAGCAGCTTCTGGCGCTCGTCCGCATCCTTGCGCTTCTCGTGCGCGATCGAGACGAGTTCGATGTCGCGCCTTTTCTCCAAGCGCTCGCGGATTTGCAGACCCGTCGTGCCCGCCTCGCCGTCGATGAAAACTTTTGCCGTCATACTGCGGAATCCCAAAACAAAACGGGCGCTCCGTTTCCGAAGCGCCCGTCCCGAAACCAAAGTCCTGAAGCGATTAGCGCTTCGAGAATTGGAAGCTCCGGCGCGCCTTCGCACGGCCATACTTTTTACGCTCGACCACGCGGCTGTCGCGGGTCATGAAGCCAGCGTGCTTCAGCGCCGGGCGCAGCGCCGGCTCGTAATCGGCCAGCGCCTTCGAAATGCCGTGACGGACCGCGCCGGCTTGGCCAGAAAGGCCCGAGCCAGTCACCGTGCAGATCACGTCGAACTCGCCTTCGCGATCGGTGATCTTAAACGGCTGGTTGATCATCATGCGCAGAACCGGGCGCGCGAAATACGCGTCGCTCGTCTTGCCGTTGATCGTGATGTTGCCCTTGCCGGGCTTCACCCAAACGCGCGCGACAGCGTTCTTGCGCTTTCCGGTGGCGTAAGCGCGGCCGAACTTGTCGACCTTCTTCTCGCGCGCGATGGCGATGTGTTCAGTGCCCGAACCCTTCGGGACGCCTGCGATTTGGCCGAGAGACTCGAAGCCTTGGGTCGTGTCGGTCATGATTAGCCGATCCTCGAGTTCTTGCGGTTCTTGGATTTGAAATCGATCGTCACCGGCTTTTGCGCCGCGTGCGGATGCTCCGTACCGCCGTACACATGCAGCTTCGCGAGCTGCTTGCGCGCCAGCGGACTTTCCTTCGGCATCATGCGCTCGACGGCCTTTTCCAGGACGCGCTCAGGGTGCTTGCCTTCGAGCACTTTGCCCGCGACGCGCTCCTTGATGCCGCCCGGATGGCCGGTGTGGCGATAATAGATTTTGTCGGTCATCTTCTTGCCGGTGAAGGCGACCTTCTCAGCGTTGATGACGATCACGTTGTCGCCGGTGTCGGCGTGCGGCGTGAAATCGGCGCGATGCTTGCCACGAAGGCGCAGCGCGATGAAAGAAGCGAGGCGGCCGACCACCACGCCTTCGGCATCCACAACGATCCAGCCGTTGGTGATTTCCGAGGCCTTGGCCGAGCGCGTCGAAAGAGTGCGCATTGGAATAAGTCCTGACGAAACGAAGGCGCGCGTTTATTTGAGCGCCGAATTGTCGTCAAGGGGGCATGTTTTTCTGTTATATAACAGTTAGATATGAGTACGGTATTATGCGATGTCGCACAATTACCGCCATGCCGCCCGTGCACAGACCAGCGCCGCCATCCACAAAATGGCCGCCCCCAGCTGGTGCAACAAGCTCGGCCAGAACGGCGAAACCATCAGAACCGTGTGAATCCCCAGCGCGACTTGCCCCAGCGTGACCAATCCTACGGCCAAAGCCGCCCAGCGCGCCGCCCCCTGCCCGCGGATGAGGCCAACCAGCGCCAGCAGCAACGCCAGTAAGCCGACCACATAGCCCATGCTTCGGTGCAGCAAATGCTGTGTGGCGTGATCCTCAGTGAAATTGTGCCAGAGCGGTTCGAGCCCGAAGGCCGTCGACGGAATCCACTCGCCGCCAATCTTCGGCCAATCCGCGTACGCTGGCCCGCCGTCAGAGCCTGCGAGCAGCGCGCCTAACATGATCTGCACGAACACGAACGCCATCAACACAAACGGCGCCCAGCGCGGCAGACCAAGTTTCGAGGATTGCTTCGGCCACGCGAACGCGCCAAGCGCCACCCACAAGCCAAGCGCTAAAATCACGAACGCCATAGCCAAATGAATAGCGAGACGGAACGGGCTCACGTCCAAGCGATCGAACAGACCGCTCGTCACCATCCACCAGCCAATCGCTCCCTGCAGGCCACCCAGCGCAAACAGCAGGATTGTCAGGCGAAAACGCCCACGCAGGCGGCCGGTGAAGAGGAAGAAAAAGAACGGCAGCGCATACACGACGCCGATCATCTTGCCCAAAAAGCGATGGCCCCATTCCCACCAATAGATGTGTTTGAACTCATCGATGGTCATGCCGTTGTTCTGCGCTTGGTATTCCATCGTGCGCTGATAGAGCGCGAATTCCTCGGCCCAGCGCACATCGTTCAGCGGCGGTATCAGCCCCTTGAACAAATCCCATTCGGTGATCGAGAGGCCGCTATCGGTCAGCCGGGTTGCGCCGCCGACGAGGATCATCGTCAGCACCAAAGCGCACACGATCAGAAGCCAAGCGCCGACCCACGGCTCGCGCGGCGGCCAAACGTCATCGTTGGACATGCTTGCGGTCCTCTCCGTCGCTCCCCATAGAACCGGTCGAGTGCGACGGAAACGCGGCGCGCCGCCGCGCAGGGGAAGCTATGAACGTACGAACCCGTAAGGCCGTCGGATGCTTCGCTTTTTTGGCGTACCTGGCGATCTATGCCCTGCTCGCGGCCTCGCTTGGCGTGGCGCTTTTCCCGATCCTGCCCGCCTGGGCCCAGCTGATCTATTACGCCATCGCCGGAATCGTCTGGATTTTCCCGCTAAAGCCGCTCTTCGGCTGGATGAACAAAGCTGAATAGCAAACCGCCCCGAGACCTAAGGGTTCGAGGCGGTTTTGTCTCAGCGCTCAAGCAAGCTTAGTTGTTGCTGAGGATGAGACCCAAGATCACGCCAGTCGCAATGCCGACCAGCAACGTCTCACCGCGATCGGTGCGGACGTATTGGTAGCCGCGCGGCGGCTCGCGCAGACGCTCACGGCGCCAATCGACGTTGCGATAGTGCGCGCGATAGCTCGTGGGAATCCGATCACCACGGCGCCATTGCTGATACGCAGGGCGATAGTCGCGGCGCGCTTCCTGCGCACGCGTCGGCTGGCCGCGATAGAATGTGTTGCCAAGATAAAAGCCATTGTGTTGGCGTTGATCCCAGTGCGCGTCACGGCGGTTGTCGCGGCGATCGTCACGATCATTGCGCTGGTAACCGCCATCGCCACGATGCTGCTGCGCAGACGCAGCGCTCGCGCCGATCGGGCCGGCAGCCATCAGAGCCGCCATTGTCGCGATCGCAATTTTCTTTGTGCGTTTCATGTTCAATGCTCCTAACCGTTCTCGAGCTTCTCGCTGTCTCGTATGTATTGAAGACTACGCGCGGCGGCTGAACTGGTTCTGAGCATGTGTTGCGAAGCATAGCGCAAGCGGCGCCATTCTGTTTCACTTCACTCATCTGACAAAGCTCGACACAACAAATTTCGCGTTCCCACGACGGAACCAAGCGCTTTATCGTGCGTTTGCGAAACGCTGCGGGCCATGCGCGCGCGAAACCTGGGCGCAGATGCGCCTGCTTCACAAAGGATCGCCATGCGCGTTCAATCGACGCCAGAACACACCCATGTCTCAACGCCCGCGTCACCAGCGCTCGACGTGCTGAAGCATGCACTTTTTCTCGATTTTGACGGCACTCTTGTCGACATCGCGGATCGTCCGCACGCCGTTATTGTTTCAGATGCGCTGCGCACGTTGCTTGCAGCACTTCATACCGTCACGGCGCTTGCGCTCATCTCTGGCCGCACCATCGCCGATATTCAATCGCTGCTCGGCGATCAATTCGCGCACATCGCCGGCGTGCATGGTCACGAGATGAAATATGGCGGCGAAATACGCCGCGACGAAGCCCGCCACTCCCCTATCCCCTTCGCCGCCGCTGAGATCCGCGCCCTTCAACGCAACGATCGGATGCCCGCGTTGGTCGAGGATAAGGGCGCAAGTCTCGCGCTGCATTATCGCCACGCCCCGCGGGCCGAACAAGAAGTGCGCCGCATCGCCCGAGATATAGCCACACGCCGCGGCTTGCGCGTACTCGAAGGCAAGATGGTGATTGAGCTCATCTCCGGCCCACACACCAAGGGCGATGCTTTGATGAACTTCATGCGCACGCCGCCGTTTGCCGGACGTACGCCCATCATGATCGGCGACGATATCACCGATGAGCACGGCTTCCGCGCCGCGCGCGCCGCTGGCGGCTTTGGCATTCTCGTTGGCGCGGCACGCAAAACCGAAGCCGCCTATCGCCTCGACGATCCCGCCGCCGTGCACGCTTGGCTGCAAGCCGGACTCGCGCAATGAAATATGGCGACCTTGACCTTGCCCCCATCGGCAATTGCGCGGCGAGCGCCCTCATCGATGCGCGCGCGCGTTTCGTATGGGCCTGCGCACCGCGCGTCGATGGCGATCCTATGTTCTGCGCGTTGCTGTCGGGCCGCGATCCGGCCGAGGCGCAACACGGCGTATGGGCGATCGATCTGATCGACGAGGCGAGCACGACCCAGCACTATGAACCCAACACACCAATCCTGGTGACACGCCTCACGGACACATACGGCAGCCAGGTCGAAATCGTCGATTTTTGCCCGCGCTATCGCCAGAACAACCGCATCTATCGCCCCAACGCCTTCATTCGCATCGTCCGCCCGGTCAAAGGCGCGCCACGAATCCGCATGCGCCTCACGCCCGCCTTCGATTGGGGAACGCATGCCGCGGAGGCCACCTCCGGCTCAAATCACATACGCTTCCGCGTCCCCGGCCTCATGCGCCTCACGACGAGCGCGCCGGTCTCGCACATTCTCAGCGAGCGCGTTTTCCGCCTCGAAGAAGAGCATATTTTCTTCTTCGGCGCTGACGAACCGTTCGAAGGCGATCTACGCGCGCGTGTACGCCAGATGTACGAGAACACCGCGCTCTATTGGCGTCGCTGGGTACGCATGTTGGCCACGCCGCTGGAATGGCAAGCCGATGTCATCCGCGCCGCCATCACGCTGAAACTGTGCGTACACGAAGAAACCGGCGCCATCGTCGCGGCGATGACCACCTCCGTGCCCGAAGCGCCGGATAGCGGGCGCAATTGGGATTATCGCTTCTGCTGGCTGCGCGACGCTTATTACACCGTCCAAGCGCTCAATCGATTGGGCGCCGCCGATATCCTCGAAGGCTATCTCGGCTATCTCCGCAACATCGTGGACGCGACACCGAGCGGTCGCATCCAGCCTGTCTATGGCGTCGGCTACGAACCAATCCTGCAAGAAGGCATCGTCACCAGCCTTGAGGGCTATCGCGGCATGGACCCGGTGCGTGTCGGCAACCAAGCGCACGAGCACCACCAGCACGACGTTTATGGCCAGATCGTGCTCTCCACCGTCCAAGCCTTCTACGACACGCGCCTCTTCCGCCCCGCCGGCGTCGACGATTTCCGCGCCCTCGAAAGCGTCGGTGATCGCGCCTTCGAGGTGCACGACAAGCCCGACGCCGGCCTCTGGGAATTCCGTACCCGCGCCAGCGTGCACACCTATTCCACGCTCATGTGCTGGGCCGCCTGCGATCGTCTCGCCAATGCCGCATCGCATCTCGGCCTCACCGACCGCGCCACACATTGGCGCGAGCGCGCCGAAAGAGTGCGCGCCGCCATCGAAACCCGCGCCTGGAACGAAGAGCTCGGCCGCTTCGCCGCCGAGCTCGACGGAAAAGGCATGGACGCAAGCCTGCTGCAAATGCTCGACACCCGCTTCCTGCAGCCCACAGACACACGCTTCCTGACCACACTCGAAGCGTTGGAGAAGGATCTCCGCCGCGGCGATCACGTGCTGCGCTATTCCGAAGAGGATGATTTCGGCCGCCCCGAGACAGCCTTCAATTTCTGCACCTTCTGGCTCATCGAAGCGCTTTACCTCGTCGGACGTCGTGACGAAGCGCGCGACCTGTTTGGCCAAATGCTTGCGCGCCGCACACGCGCCGGCCTGCTTTCGGAGGATTGCGATCTCAGCACCGGCGCGCCCTGGGGCAATTACCCGCAAACCTATTCGCTGGCCGGCCTCATCAATTGCGCCGTCCTCCTCAGCAATCCGTGGAGCACTGTCCGATGAGCCGACTGATCGTCGTATCCAACCGCGTCACCCCGCCCGCGCCCGAAGGCGCATCAAGCCAAGGCGGCCTCGCCATGGCTATCTCGGCAGCCTTGCGCGAGTATTCCGGCATCTGGTTTGGTTGGAGTGGCAATTCAACGCCGACCTACACCGGCCAGCTCTCAATGCAGCGCGTCAATGGCGTGACCGTGGCCACGATGGACCTCGAAGAGCAGGACATCGAAGAATATTACAACGGCTATGCCAATCGCACGCTCTGGCCGCTCTTCCATTATCGCATCGATCTCACCCAATACGAGCGCTCCTATGGCAAGGGCTATGAGCGCGTCAATGCCCGCTTCGCCGATATGCTCGTGCCATTGATCGAACCAGGCGATCTCGTATGGGTGCAGGACTATCACCTGATCCCGCTCGCCCGCGAGTTACGCGCGCGTGGCGTCAAGAACGCGATCGGCTTCTTCCTGCATATTCCCTGGCCCGCGCGCGAGCTCATCCTCACGCTGCCGCGCCACCGTCAACTCGTGGAATCTATGTTTCACTACGACGTGCTCGGTTTTCACACCGAGGAATGGAAGAACGCCTTCAATTCCTATGTTCTCCACGAAGCCGGCGGCATGCAATTGAGCGACGGCCGCGTGCGCGCATTCGGCCGCATGGTGCGCCCGCAAGCCTTTCCGATCGGCATAGATCCTGGCGCGTTCACCAGCCTCAAAAGCTCCGAGGTCGGCCAGGAGAGCTATGATCGCATGGTCGAAAGCAAAGCCGGCCGCAAAATGCTGCTCGGCGTCGATCGTCTCGACTATTCAAAAGGCATCGACGAGCGCCTGCTCGCCTATGAGCGCTTGCTCGCGGACAATCCCGAGCTCAAGCGCCAAATCTTCCTGTTGCAAATCTCGACAGCCACACGCAGCGAAGTCGAGGCCTATCAAGACATGTTCGCTAAACTCGACGCGCTCTCCGGCCGCATCAACGGCGCCCACGCGGAGATGGATTGGATCCCGATCCGCAACGTGCACCGCATGCATTCGCGCGAAGAGCTCGCCGGCATATATCGCGCCGCAGACGTCGCCCTCGTCACGCCGTTGCGCGACGGTATGAACCTCGTCGCCAAGGAATTCGTCGCGGCGCAGGATGAGAGCGACCCGGGCGTGCTCGTGCTCTCCCGCTTCGCCGGCGCCGCCGCGCAGATGAAGGACGCGCTGATCGTAAACCCGTTCAGCCAAGAGGATGTCGCCGACGCGATCAAGAAGGCTTTGGCCATGCCCATCGAAGAACGCCGCAAGCGCTGGCGGGCGCTGATGGACGGGGTCGAGAAAGACGACATCGTCGCCTGGCGCGACAATTTCGTCGCCGCCCTCCGCGAAGCCCACAAAACCGGCGCCGCCCCGCCCCGGCCCCGCATTGCGGCGGGCGGCGGGGAAGGCTAAGAGGGCGTCCCTCGCGGGCGGCCAGCCGCCCACGAGCAGGTCGGAGCGTGGCGCAGTCCGGTTAGCGCACTAGTCTGGGGGACTAGGGGTCGTGGGTTCGAATCCCGCCGCTCCGACCAATAAAATCAACAGCTTCTGCGACCCCCAAAATTCGCAAAAAATGCCCGTGCCCCAGCCGTGCCCCAGTTTTCGGCCGAGCAAGAGCTCCGTTCTCACGCTGTCCCTCTCTTGCCTAGAAGCCGTCGCGCGGCCAGCGTGTTTGTGCAGCGCGCGCGTTCGGCGAACGCCACCACATCTGCGTAGCGATAACGCACGCAGCTGCCGAACTTCGAAAATGCGCCATCAACAGAGCCATCTTCGCGCCAATTGGAGAGCGTCACCGGTTTAAGTCCCAGCAGTGTCGCCGCCTCAGTGGTGGTGAGCATCTGATTGGGATCCGGGGCGGTCATGCGCGCGGACCCTTCCCATGATCAGTCGTGGAGCTTCTCGTTCGATCTTGCGCCCACGCATCGAGGGCCGCTTGATCGTCGCGCACCAGGCGCGGCCCCGATTTGATGTAAGGCGGCCCCTCACCCGTTCCACGCCAGCGATTGAGCGTGTGCTTTGAAATCTTCAAACGCGCGGCGGCGTCTTCGACGGTTAGCAAAACTTCTGAGGACATGATGCTTTCCTTTCAGCATCGCGCGTCACGGCAAAAATCTCGCGCGGTTGCTCAATGAAAGATGCGCTTATCCACAACCAACAAATCTATTCTGCCGTGCGATGAAAACATGAATTGGCGTCGAGCAGAGCGCCATGTCTCAACTGGTTTCCGCGTGTTTCCGCGACTTTCGAATGGCTCGGGTCGCCATTGGCTGGAGTGCGGCCGATCTAGCAGAGGCTTTAAGCGTTGGCGAAGCAACTATTCGGCGGTTTGAAACGAGCCGTGGCGAGATTTTTCCGCACACACTCGAGCGCGTGCAACGCGCGCTCGAAAAAAAGGGCGTGATCTTCTTGGCCTCGGGCGAGAACAAGGACGGCGGGCCTAGTGTTCGGCTCAGGAAGAAATAGCGCTTCAAGATCGCTCACGATCGCCAACTTCGTTGGCAATCACCGGCAAGTCTGGCGCGGGTGGAAGACGTTGGTAAGGCCCCGGTAAGGAGGCGCGAATTCGCCGTTTGCCGTCATTCATGATCTTCGCGTCGGATAGCGCGAAGCCAGGCAGAGTTTCGCAGCCACACGTCGTCCCATGCGTCGGGGGCAGGGCTCCTAAGCTGATCGTACGCACCACCGGGCGGCTCGAACCGCCGGGCGATGAACTTCGACGAAAGCCTCCGACATAACAGGAGGGCGAAGATCGCCCGGACTTTTTCAACAGAATCCGCCGAGACCAGACCTCCGCCGCCCTCCCGAGCACGGCGGCATGTCGTTTCAATAATTCTATTGCACGACGTCGCGGTGCATCGGCGCAAGCAACGCAAGTAGTCGGTTCTGCATGCGATTGGGCACCCCCTCTTCTCGCATGGCCGTCCGGAGATGCTGCACGAGGAGATTAAAGTCTCTGGTCTGAACACCCATGTCCGCGTGAGACGTGTGCATGTCGCGCCCAGTGTACGCGCAACCACCGCCGAGCAGATAGCACAATTGCTCCTTCAAGGTGCGCCGAAGACGAACCATGTCAAACGGGCGAAAAATCGGACCTAATTGGGGATCTTCCAATGACAAATCCACGGTCCGATCGACGATGCGATCGATCCCATCGCGACCGTTGAATGCAGCAAACACCGCCGGGTCTTCGATTGGCGCCGCCCCGGCGTTCGCATCCGATTGGACATAAGGGGCGACAGGCTCTTCGCCTGCCTGAGCCAAGGCGAGCGTGGGCGTCGTCACGAGCGCGAATATGATTGAGATCATTCCGATACGCATGGGGAAATGCCCTAGAAGCCGATTTGGATGGATAGATACGCGCCGTCCTGGTCGTCGAAGGTCGCGATTGAGCCCAGATCCACGTAGCCGCCCACCAGCGTGACGTTGTCGGTCAACGCATACGCGGCAAAGACGTCATAGCCGCGCTCTTCCTCGGCAAAGCCAAGATTGTCAGGACGCGTTCGATATTCTGCGCCAACGATCACGCGATCCGTCAACATGTATGCGCCAGAGACTTCGATCTCGGCATGGTAATCGTCGTCCTGATCGCCGCCATGACCTAGTAGACCAAATTGATTGGCGCGCGTGCCGCGCACAGTCGCGCTCAACACTAGCGACTGGTCGAGCAGTATCTTGGTCGCCGAGACATAGACATCCAAACCTGCGTCATCGTCCGCGCCGAGCGCGCCCAGCAACCATTCTTCGTCGGCTTGCTTGTATTGGAGGCCTATTGCGACCTGCGGCATCCATGAATCTTGCTCGTAGAGCGCATCGCCAAGCACACGCGCTTTTACGCCAAATATATCCTGCGAGAAGGTGAACCCCTCGCCGATGCCAAGTGCTGCACCCGTCTCGCCCGTGTCGAATTCCTGGCGCGCATACGACAATTCAACACGATCGAACAAGCCGATCGCGAAACCATAGGCCGTGAAGTCATAATCTGACAGCGGTACAGCGGTGTAGAATGCAGAGGCGCCAATTCCATCCTCAGTCTGATTGCCCCCGATTAGCGCCCACGTCGAAAGGCCGCCGCCTGCGCCGCCTTCGATACTCGTGGCGCCGCGCGTCAGCGGCAGCTTGCCGCCGAATACCATAGGCCGCGCTTCGGCATTCGCGACGATGCAAAATCCAACCAGCGCGGCGGGCGCGAGCATCAATACTCTGTTCATATGTTGATGCATTCGCCGCTTCGCTTAATGAATTGTGTATCGTTTGCTTCACCTGACCTTTACGCGGGTGTGTGTAGTTTGAAGATGTGCGCGCGCTTCTCACCATCGCGATGGCCGTCTCTGCATTTGGCCAAGCCTACGCCGCGGACCTCACGGTGCGCGTCGTGGAAGCCTCAGGCGCGCCTGTTGAGAACGCAGTGGTCACGTTTACGCCCGCGAGCGGCGCCAGCGCGCCCATACGCTTCAACTGGCCCTACCAAGTTGCACAGCGCAACCTCCAGTTTGATCCCTACATTTTGATTGTGCCGGTTGGCGCCGAGGTGCGCTTCCCAAATCTCGATCGCGTTCGCCACCACGTCTATTCATTCTCGGACGGCAATCGCTTTGAGCTTGAGCTTTACGGGCGCGACGAAACACGGGCGCACCGTTTCACACGGGCGGGCATCGCGGCGGTTGGGTGCAACATTCACGATCAGATGCAAGCCTACATAGTTGTCGTCGATACCCCACACGTGGGGCGCACCAATAACGGCGGATCGGTGTTGATCCAGGGCGTCAACGGGCCTGGCGAACTGCGGGTCTGGCATCCAAACCTGCGCGCACGCGGTGGGGTCGTGACGCGCGCCGTGACACTCGCCGCCTCAGGCGTCGCACAAGAACATTTTAGCGTCCAGCTTCGCGCTGGCGGCCACGCGCACTGAGCGCACGCGCCATGTTCACGCGCCTCAGCACAAAACTGACCTTCCTCTACGCTGGATTGTTCGGACTTGCGATGTTGGCGATCGCGGGTCTCGTGCATACCATGGTGTCCGAGAATGCCGCGCGCGTCGTGCGTGACGAATTGCAGGCAAACGCTGCGGTGTTCGATCGCCTTTGGGACCTCCGCGCACGCCAACTCGGCGATAGCGCCGACATCCTGGCGCGCGATTTTGGCTTTCGCGAAGCTGTCGCCACGCGCGACGCCCCGACGATTCACTCGGCGCTCGAAAATTTGGCGGGACGCCTCCAGATCGACCACGCCTTCATGATGACGCTCGACGGCGATCTCATTGGTCTCGACGGCGCGTCCGACGCCGAACTCGACACGCTTTGGACGTCGCTTGATTCTGCGGAACGTGCATCCGGCGTCCTCATGCTGAATGGCCGCCCCTATCAAGCCGTTTCCGCACCCATCCTCGCGCCAAACCTTGTTGGCTGGATCGTATTCGCCGCCGAGCTGGATGAAGCACAGCTACAGTCCTTTGAAGCGCTCGCCCCCATACCTCTGAAGGCGGCCGTGCTGACGCGCGACGCGGATGACGCATGGAGGACTGGCGACACCGCTCTCGTCCGCAGCGACATCGACGCGCTCGACACGATCCTCACAAGCCAAGCTCCTAGCCCTTCGCGCATCCGGCTGTCCGGCGGCGAAGTCTTAGCGCTCCCGGCTCGCCTCGCCGCGTTCGACGGCGGCGACGGCGCGGTGCTGGTCTTGCGCTATGAGATCGCGCTGGCGATGCGTCCCTATCAGCCCCTGCTTGCGGCTATCGTGGCGATGGGATTGCTTGGCGTTGTCGCGCTCGCCTTCGCTACTTGGTTGCTTGCACGTAACATCACGCGCCCCATTTCAGCCCTGGCCGACGCCGCGCGCGCTTTGCAGCATGGCGAACGTACTGAAGTGCGCATCGAGACCGCCGATGAAATCGGACGGCTCGCGCAATCGTTCAACACCATGTCGAGTGAGATCGAATTGCGCCAAGCGCGCATAACCCACATGGCCATGCACGATAGCGACACCGATTTGCCCAATCGTCGCTCGCTTGAGACGGCGCTTACAAGCCTTTCCCAAAGCGGCCATGTCATCGCCTTCTCAATCGATCGCTTCAATCAGATCCGCGACGCTATTGGATATCGCTTGGCCGCACGCCTCTTGGGTGAGGTCGGCTCACAGATGGCAACATCCGCACCCGAGGCGGCAATCGGACGGTTGAGCGCCGATACGATCGGTCTTGCGCTTCCTGAGAGCGATGAGATCAATGTACGCCTCCTGGCCGAGAGACTGAGAGAGCGGATCGGCGGCTCGATCCGTCTTGATACAGTGAAAGTCGACGTGTCGCTGACCGCAGGGATTTCCAGCGTTTCATCTGGCTCTGGCGACGCTGCGCTGGATCATGCGCTCATCGCCATCGAGCAGGCGCGTGGAAGCCATAGAGACATCGCCACCTTCGACGCCGAGACGTATGGCGACCCTGCCCGCAACTTGTCGCTGATGAGCGAGATGATCGACGGCATCAATCAGCGTAAGCTCTCGTTGCACTACCAGCCGAAGCTCGATCTTCGCACACAGCAAATCGTAGGCTTCGAAGCGCTTGTGCGCTGGCAGCATCCCACGCGCGGACGCATAGCGCCCGACGTGTTCGTAACGATGGCCGAACAAACCGGTCAAATACACGCGCTCACTGAGTGGACGCTGATCCAGGCGATTGCCGATCAAAAGGCGATGCGCGCCGCGCATTTTCACGGGCTTGTCTCGGTCAATCTTTCTGGGCGCCTAATCGGCGATGACGCGTTCACCGACATGGCTTTGACTTTGATCGAGGACACCGAGGCTGAGCTCTGCCTTGAGATCACCGAAACCGCGGCCATGCACGATCCAGAAGCGGCGCTGCGTAATATTGATCGCTATGTCGCCGCCGGCGTTCGCATCTCGATCGACGACTATGGCGCGGGCTTGTCGTCGCTCTCCTATCTGAAACGCATTCGCGCTGATGAGCTGAAGCTCGACAAGTCGTTCGTCCAATCGCTCGACAAGGACGCACGAGACGCGCTCTTGGTGCGCTCGACCATCGACCTTGCCCACAGCCTCGGCATGAAAATCACGGCAGAGGGTATCGAGACCCAGGAAACCCTGGCGGTGCTCACCGCTATGGGGTGCGATATCGCGCAGGGCTATCTCATCGGGCGCCCCGCCCCGCTCAGCGAAGCGCTTGCGCAGCAAGGGTTTGATCAAAGGTCGTCAACCGCGCAAGCCGGTTAGACGTCTCGATCCCACACGCGTGCGGCGCCGCTTTGCCTAAGACGAAAGGTGATGTCCGCACGCCGAAGACTCCCAGGAGCGGACTCTGCCCATCTGCACCTTTAGCGGACGCGCCGCTTAGGATGGCCTGCCGCTATCCGCTCAACCACCCTCGCCTCGTCAGCACAACCGCCATCGCCCCTGTTTACCCCACCACTTCCATAGACTTGAAGCTGGACAGCCTTACTCGTTCGTGGCTTTGCTACCGTCATGCTGACGAGTAAGGCGAAGTACGCGCTGCGCGCGATGATTGATCTGGCGGCGCAGACGGGCGACGGCCCACGTCGGCCATTCTTTATTGGCGACATTGCGCAGCGCCAGGACATCCCGCGCCGCTTTCTCGAAAACATATTGCTTGAACTACGCAAGCACGGGCTCGTGGTGAGCCACCGCGGCAAGGCCGGCGGTTACGCACTGGCGCGTGCGCCTGATCTCATTACTTTCGCCGACGTCATTCGCGCCATCGACGGGCCGCTCGCATTAACGCCATGCACCAGCCGCACCGCCTATCAGCGCTGCGAGGATTGCCGCGACGAGGCGAGCTGCGCCATCCGCAAGACCCTCGTGCAGGTGCGTGATTCCACCGCCGCCATCCTTGAAGCGCGCACCTTAGCCTCCGCCGTCGCAGACACCGCTCAACCGAAAAGGCGAAAATCCGGCTCCTGAACCAATTCCAACGCTAAACCGAAGCTTTAGCTTAACTCGATTGATTTGGTCGAGTTAATAGTGATTGTGGCCAGCATGGGTGCGCAACCCGCGCCGCCAGATCCGCTGAGGCCGCTCATGTCACGCGCAAAACTTGCATTATTATCAACGGCATTCGCGCTTTTCCCGCTGGGCGGGGCGCAGGCGCAGACGACGACGGAGGCCGAAGGCGAGATCGTCGTCACAGCCCGTCGGGTGCAGGAAAACCTGCAGGACGTTCCCATCCCCGTGTCGGTTGTGAGCGGCGCCTTTGTCTCCGATAGCGGCTCATTCAACGTGAACCGGCTCAAGGAAGTCGTGCCGACGGTTCAATTTTACTCTTCGAACCCGCGCAATTCCGCGGTCAATATTCGCGGCCTCGGCGCACCGTTCGGGCTTACTAATGACGGCATCGAGCCTGGCGTTGGCTTCTATGTCGATGGTGTTTTCAACGCACGACCTGCTGTGGCGACACTCGATTTTCTTGACGTCGCCCAGATCGAAGTGCTGCGCGGCCCACAGGGTACGCTCTACGGAAAAAACACCACCGCCGGCGCCATCAACATCACCACCCGACGTCCAAGCTTTACGCCCGAGGGTGAGATTGAGGTGAGCTTCGGCGATTATGGATATCAGCAAGCACGCGCTTCAATCAGCGGCCCGCTCCTCGACAATGTTGCGGGACGCCTGTCATTTTCGTCCACGCAGCGCGATGGCTTCCTCTACAATGTCGCCACGCAAGATGATCTCAACGACCTCAACAATCTTGGTGTTCGCGCGCAAGTCCTGTTCACGCCGTCGCCCAATTTCGATCTCTTGATCGCGGGCGATTACACGCGCCAGCGCCCTGAAGGCTATGCGCAAGTCTATGCGGGCGTGGCGCCCACCTTACGGGCCGCCAATCGCCAGTACGCCGCGATCGCCGCTGATCTGGGCTATACGCCTCCATCGACCAACCCGTTCGATCGCCTAACCGACGCCGACACACCTCACCGTTCGTACCAGGATGTTGGCGGTTTCTCTGTCACAGCGGAATGGGATATCGGGATCGGCGAACTCACCTCGATCAGCGCCTGGCGCTATTGGGATTGGGATCCGTCTAACGATCGTGACTTCCTTGGACTGCCGATTACGACGGTGTCGGCAAACCCTTCAGAGCAGCGTCAATGGTCGCAGGAATTCCGCTATGCCGGCGATCTCTCCCCGGCCTTGGGTTTCGTCGTTGGCGCCTTTGCGTTTCGCCAGACGGTGCACACAACAGGCGCGCAAGAACAGGGCTCGGCGGCGGCGCGTTTCCTGCTGGCTCCAAGCGCTGCGGCGGCGACGCCAGGCTTGCTCGACGGCTATGGCCGCACCACCGACATTCGTTCTGAGCATGTAAGCGGGGCGCTGTTCGGCCAATTGGAATGGTCCGTCACGGATCGGCTCCGCATTCTGCCCGGTCTGCGTATAAATTACGACGAAAAGACCGTGGACTACGACAGCGCCCTCTATGGCGGCTTAGCGACCGCTGATCCTACGTTGATTGCGTTACAGCGCTCCATTCTCGCGGCGCAATCCTACGAAGCCGAAGCCGACGATACGAACGTCTCAGGCCAAATCACCGTGGCTTACGACCTCACCGAAAGCGTCAATCTTTATGCGACGTACGCGACGAGCTTCAAATCTATCGGATTGAACGTCGACGGCCTGCCTACCGACGCAGGAGGCGCGCCGATCTTGGCCGCAGCAACCGTCGACCCCGAGGATGTGCGTCACATCGAGTTCGGGATCAAATCTGAGCCCTTCGAGGGCGTGACCGCCAATCTGACGTTTTATGAAACCATTGTGCAGGATTATCAGGCGCAGGTCGTGAACGCGAGCGTGGGTGTATTGCGCGGCTATCTGGCGAACGCTGAAGAGGTGCGCGTGCGCGGCGCTGAACTCGACTTCTCCGCGCGTTTCTCCGAAAATTTCTCACTCCACGGCGCGCTCGCCTACACCGATGGCGAATACGTTTCCTTCCCTGATGCGCCAGCGCCACTTGAAGGAACAGGCGGGCCGCAATTCGTCGACATTTCCGGCGAGCGTCTTCCGGGCGTCTCTGAATGGTCGGGTTCGCTCGGCGGCGAATACACACACGCGGGCCAGCTCCTCGGCCACGCAGGCGAAGTCTTCGCAGCGCTCGACGTAAGCTATCGCTCCGACTTTTCGTCGAGCCCAACGCCATCGCGCTACTTGATTGTCGATGGATATAGCCTGCTCAATGGCCGCATCGGCTTTCGCGCGGACAACGGTTGGGACCTCTTCATCTGGGGACGCAATCTAGCTGACGAGGAATATTTCGAGTTTCTCTCCGCAGCGCCTGGCGGCTCCGGCCTCTTCGTCGGGTATGTTGGCGACCCGCGCACGTACGGGGTGACGTTGCGCGGCTCATTTTAACTACATTGACACGATGAACTTAAACGGCGATTTTAGCGCCGCGCGCAGCGCGTGTGTGAAGGGATGATCGCATGGCGTTGAAGGCATTCTCCAAATTCACACGGCGGCTCGTTCTTGCAGCGGCGGCGAGCGGCGGCCTCCTGGCGCTTAACGCGTGCGACGCCACCAGCGACGGCGCATCGGGCGCGCCGACGCAATTGCTCAACGTGTCCTACGATCCGACGCGCGAACTCTACGAAGAGGTGAACGCTGCCTTTGCTGCGCGTTGGGCAGAAGATCATGGCGGCAGCGCCAACCTCAATATCGAGATGTCGCATGGCGGCTCGGGCAGACAAGCGCGCGCCGTCATCGATGGTCTGGAAGCCGACGTCGTTACATTGGCGTTGCCCTACGACATCGATCAGATTGCATCGACGGGTCTGATCGCTTCAGATTGGCAAACACGGCTGCCGCGCAACAGCGCCCCCTACACATCGACGATGGTGTTTTTGGTGCGCGCCGGCAATCCTAAGAACATCCGTGATTGGAATGATCTTATCCGAGCGGATGTTGCGGTCATCACGCCCAATCCGAAGACATCGGGCGGCGCGCGCTGGAATTATCTCGCCGCGTGGGGCTATGCGCTGCGCCAGCCTGGCGGAAATGCTGAGAGCGCGCGCAACTTTGTGAGCCAGCTCTATGCCAATGTGCCAGTGCTTGACACCGGCGCGCGAGGCGCAACCACGACTTTCGCGCAACGCAATATCGGTGATGTGCTGATCACTTGGGAGAACGAAGCACATCTCGCGCTGGCTGAATTTGGCGAAGGTCAATTCGAAATCGTCACCCCTTCGATCAGCATTTTAGCGGAGCCCTCGGTGGCTTGGGTCGACGCCAATGTCGAACGACATGGCACTCGCGAAGCCGCAGAAGCCTATCTGCGATTTCTCTATACGCCCGAAGCGCAAGACATCGCTGCGCGCCGCTATTTCCGCCCCTCGGACCCCGAAGCTCTCGCCCGGCACGCGGGCAATTTCCCAGAGCTTGAACTCTTCACCACAGCCGAAATGTTCGGTGACTGGCAGAGCATTCACGCCACCCATTTCGCGGACGGTGCAATCTTCGATCAGATCAGCGCCGGTTCGCGGCGACAATGACCGCCCTTCTCCCTCGTCGATGGCGGTTCATGGAGCCGAGCGCTTTACCGGGATTCTGGCCAGCGCTCGGCTTCACCCTCGCCTATCTCTCCTTCTTCCTGCTGCTGCCATTGGCGGCTTTGATTCTGCGGCCGTGGGAAGCGGGCCTAGACCACGTTTGGAGCGTCATCTCACATCCGCGCACCATTGCTGCGCTCAAGCTGAGTTTTGGCGCAGCGTTCCTGGCGGCGCTCATCAACGCGATATTCGGAACGATCGTGGCGTGGGTTTTGGTGCGCTACGACTTTCCTGGCCGGCGCCTACTCGACGCGTTCGTGGACTTGCCTTTCGCACTGCCCACCGCCGTCGCAGGCATTTCGCTTGCGGCCATCTACGCGCCGAACGGTCTGATCGGCGCAGCGTTCGACCCGCTCGGTGTGCAGATCGCCTACACTCCGCTCGGCGTGATGATTGCGCTCGTGTTTGTCGGATTTCCGTTTGTGGTGCGTTCGATCCAGCCGGTGTTGGAAGATTTACAGGTAGAGGTGGAGGAAGCTGCAGCGACCCTCGGCGCCACGCGTTTACGCACCATTGTCTCGGTGATTGGCCCGGCGATCGCTCCGGCGCTTGTCGCCGGCTTCTCCTTAGCTTTCGCGCGCGCCGTCGGCGAGTACGGCTCGGTCATCTTCATCGCCGGCAATTTGCCGAACGTTTCTGAGATCGCGCCGCTGCTCATCGTGATCCGACTTGAGGAATTCGACTATGCGGGCGCTGCCGCAGTCGGCCTCGTCATGCTGGCGGTGTCGCTTCTGCTGCTGCTCGTACTCAATCTGCTGCAGAGTCATATCGCCCGGCGCGGTCGATGAAGCATGCCGTCTCCCCCGCACGCCGCGATCCACCCTGGCTGATCGCCGTCCTGATCGGCATCTCGGTCGCCTATCTGGCTCTCGTATTGCTTTTGCCGCTCTTCACCGTGTTCGCGGAAGCGCTGCGCCGCGGGCTTGCGCCTTTGCTGCAAAGCTTTGCCGATCGCGACGCCATCGCCGCCATCCAATTGACCTTGCTGATCGCAGCGATCGCCGTTCCACTCAACGCCATCTTCGGATTGGCCGCCGCTTGGGCGGTCACCAAGTTTGAGTTCTGGGGTAAGAGTGCGCTCATCACCCTGATCGATCTGCCATTTTCGATCTCGCCAGTCATTTCCGGCCTAGTTTATGTGCTGCTCTATGGCGCACACGGTTGGTTCGGCCCGGCCCTCGATGCGCTCGGTATAAAGGTGATCTTCACGGTCACCGGCATCGTATTGGCGACCACTTTGGTGACACTGCCATTCGTTGCGCGCGAACTCATCCCGCTGATGCAAGCGCAAGGCGCCGACGAAGAAGCCGCCGCCGCCACTTTGGGGGCCAGCGGCTGGCGGACCTTCTTCCAAGTGACAGTGCCGAACATCAAATGGGCCCTGATGTATGGCGTCCTATTGTGCACCGCGCGCGCGATGGGCGAGTTTGGCGCGG
This sequence comes from Vitreimonas flagellata, assembly GCF_004634425.1. Taxonomy (NCBI): domain Bacteria; kingdom Pseudomonadati; phylum Pseudomonadota; class Alphaproteobacteria; order Hyphomonadales; family Hyphomonadaceae; genus Vitreimonas; species Vitreimonas flagellata. The sequence goes on from NZ_SBJL01000001.1 coordinate 834,207, forward strand.
TGGCTGTCGTGTCAGGCCACATCCGCGGCAAGACCGCTACGATGCCGCTGCACGTTGAGATCCTCTACAACGAATACAATTTCGTCGCCGCGTTCGCGGTCGCCTCGCTGCTCGCCCTATTCGCCCTCGTCACACTTGCCGTCAAATCCTTCCTGGAAGCGCAATTCGCCGACGAGCTTGCCGCCCAAAGGTGGCGTTGAGGGACATTTCATGTCGTTGGAAGTTTCGCACGTCGCCAAGTCCTACGGGCGTTTTCCAGCGCTCCGCGACATCTCGTTGTTTGCCGAGGATGGCGAGTTTTTGGCCCTGCTCGGCCCTTCAGGTTCCGGCAAGACCACTTTGCTGCGCGTGATTGCCGGCCTTGAATTGGCTGATCAGGGCACCGTGCGTTTCCGTGGCGACGATTTGCTCGCCAAGCCGGTGCGTCAGCGCGGCATCGGCTTCGTGTTCCAGCATTACGCGCTGTTTCGTCATATGACAGCGGCTCAGAACATCGCCTTTGGCATGCGCTCAAAGCCGCGCGCGCATCGTCCAGACGAACGCGAGATACGCGCGAAGGTCGATGAATTGTTGAACCTCGTGCAGCTTGAGAGCTTAGGCTCACGCTACCCGAGCCAGCTTTCCGGCGGGCAGCGCCAGCGCGTGGCGCTCGCGCGCGCATTGGCGATCGAACCCAAGATTTTATTGTTGGATGAGCCGTTTGGCGCCCTCGATGCAAAGGTGCGGCGCGAGTTGCGCCGCTGGCTGCGCGATCTCCACGAACGCACCGGCCTCACGACAATCTTTGTCACCCACGACCAAGAAGAAGCGCTTGAGCTGGCTGACCGCGTGGCCTTGCTCAAGGATGGTCAGCTTGAACAAGTGGGCACACCCGAAGAACTCTACCACGAACCGAGCAGCGCCTTCGTCTTCGACTTCCTGGGCGATAGCATTCAATTGCCGTGCACGGTCGAGGGCGGCATCGCCATCATTGCAGGCGCGGGCGTGCCGATCATCGGAGCGAAGCCCGCAAGCAATGGCCCGGCCATGGCGCACGTGCGGCCAGATGGCTTTGCGGTTGGCCCCGCTGACGCCCCTGGCATTGCCGCGCGCGTCCGCAATGTTCTCTTGGCTGGACCCGACGCACGCATCGATTGCGTGCTTGATGATGGCGCCGCGCTAGAGGTTCGGATCTCGCACGACGACGCCAAGCGACTGGCGCCGCGCGACCGCATCAGCATTGCACCTTACGCCGTGCGCGTTTGGCGTTAAAGCCGACGACGACACTGCCGCCTGGTTCGCAGTTCAATGTCCGCTTAAGCAGACTCGCTCCTGCGCTGGATGCCTGCTTTTGCCCCGCTAGAGACCGTGCCCCCTGATTGCAAATCAGGCGCCCTACCGCTGATCTGAATCTTCCGCATAATCGTCCCTTGAGATGTTTGCGCTTCGGTGCGTCAGTCATCCATTCGTGGTTGGAAATATGGGCCACCCGCTTGGAAGCGCTCCCAACGCACCAGCTCCGAAGGCGTAATCTTTTGCCTCCAGGTTTGAACCCCGTTGCGCAGATCTGATGGTGTCAGTTCCAGTGGCGCCCAGGCTGGAGCACCGTACATATTATACAGCGTGTAGCTAAGTTGCGGGCCGCTTTCGAAGCTGAAATCGAGCAGGCCGATATTGGTGCTGCGTGTATAGGTGGGGCGGATGCGCACCTCGGGCATCTGATCGACGAAATCGAGGTCCGGCAAATTCGCCAGGGGCGATGAACAGAGATCATAGAAATCATAAGCGCCCTGCTCTGAGCGCGGCACGCAATTGAGTTCGCCCATGTGGCTGTCGCCAGAGATGCCGAACACGCCGCCGATATTGTTGTCGCGGATGAAATCAAAAATCTCGTCGCGCTCATGCGTATAAACGGCCCATGAATCGCCGCCGCGTTCGGCTTTAGAAAAGCCGCCGCCGGAGACGAGCACTTTGAACGGCGCACGGCTGGCGCGGAGTTCATCTTTCAGCCACGCCTTTTGCTCGGCGCCGAGCATGGTCTTTTCGGGACCATCCGGCACGTCCGTCGGCACGCGATTGTAGCGACCGTCAAGCAGGAAGAAGTCCACGCCGCCATATGCATACTTGCTGAACACGCCCGGCTTATTCGGCAAACCGTAGGACGGATTGGCCCAATAGGATTTGAACAACGCCAACGCTTCCGCTTTGATCGGATTGGCGCCGTCCGAATCATTGAACGCGAAATCATGGTCGTCCCAGATGGCGAGGCTGGCCGTGGAGCGAATGTACGGCTTCAGACGCTCGATCTCGCGCTGGCGACGATAGAGATCGGCGATGGCGCGCGGTTCGCCGCTATCGGCATAGATGTTGTCGCCAAGCCAAAACATGAGATCGGGGGCGAGCGCTTGGGCGACGCCGAAGATTTGCTGCTCGGTGTCGATCTGCAGACGCGCGCATGAGCCGAAGGCGGCGCGAAACGCGGCGCGTCCGCGCGGCGCCGTTTTTGTGTGATACGGCAGCGGCTGGTAACGATCGAGCTGGCCATCGATGCGCAAGCGATAGAAATATGTGGTCGCCGGATCGAGACCACTCACGCGCGTCACAGTACAATGATCGCTCGCTGCGTTGGCGCGCACCGGCGCAGAGGCGCGTACGGTGTTGAAATATCGGTCGGGCGAGGCTTCGAGCACGACATCGAAATCGCCGCTGACACGCGCCCACACCGCGATCGTATCAGCTGTCGGCGCGCCGACCATCGGGCCTTGAAGTGTACGCGGATAGCCGAGCGTTTGCGCCCACGCAGCTGGAACGAATGGCAACGACGCCATCGCCAGACCGGTCCGCTTCAGCAACGAACGGCGATTTTGGTGTGAATTCATCGTGCGTCCTTTTTCGCGAGCCCTTCACCGGCCAAGCGGCTTTCTTCAATCAAGGCGCTCACAAGCGCAGCGGGGCCAGCACAGACCGTGTTGCCGTGCAGCGCTAAAGCCCCACCATCGGCGCTCTTCGCGATGCCGCCCGCCTCCATGATGATCGCGGCGCCCGCCGCCATGTCCCACGGCGTGACGATGCGTTCGAAATACGCGTCGAAGCGGCCGCTCGCGACGAACGCCATATCGACGGAGCCCGCACCCGTGCGGCGAATGCCCATCGTGTGTTCGGTGAGCCTCGCCAGCTCGGCGTGAAAGCGCGGATGCCCCTTCTTGCCAGCGAACGGAATGCCAATGGCGATCACGGATTCCGCAAGCGTCGTGCGCTTCGAGACATGAATGCGCTTGCCGTTCAAGAACGCTCCGGCGCCCTTCTCCGCGACATAGAGCTCATCCAGCGCCGGCAAATAAATGACGCCAGCGAGCACATCGTCGCCACGCGCCAGCGCGATGTTCATACCGAAGAGCGGCGTGCCCCAGAGAAAGTTCGTCGTCCCGTCGAGCGGATCGACGATCCAAGTGAGCTCATCGGCCCCGCCCGTATGGCCGCCCTCTTCGCCGAGGAAGCCGTAGCTTGGTCCGAACCGCATGAGCACGGAGCGGATCGCTTCTTCCGCGCGCAAATCGGCCGCGGAGACGAAATCGCCAACACCTTTGTCGCTGATGCGCAACTCATCGAGCCGCGCGCGATCTTCCATCAAACCACGCCCAGCCGCATGCGCGGCTTCGACCATGGCGTCCGTTAAAGCGCTCATCAATCACGCAGCTTGGCGCGCCACAGCGTGGCCGCAAGCACCATTGAGACAATCGAAGACCCAAGCCAAAACCAGATAACTGGACCGAAATCATAGACGCGGTCCGCGCCGACCATGTGCGAGTGCTGGTCGATCAACACGCCAGACACGTTCTCCTGAATGGCCGCGCCAATATAGGAGAATACGCCGATCACGCCCATCGCGGCGCCCGCAACGCGCTTGGGGCAGATATCTACGGCGAACAAACCACCTAGCGACGCCACGAGCCCGGTGAGCCCCAGACCGAACATCACCATGCCGAGGATCAAAGTCGGCAGATTGGTTGGACCGAAGAAGATCAATACGAGTCCAATGATCTCGATGATGGAGAACAGCAAGTTCGCGGGCGGGCGACGCGAGTTGAAGAATTTATCGCTTATCAAGCCATAGAGCAGCGAGCCCGCAATGCCGGCGATCGTCGAAATCATCAGCATCGTGCCGGACATGATCTCATCGAAGCCGCGTGCTTCTTGCAGATAGAGCGGGCCCCACGAATTGATCGCGTAGCGCGTCACGTAATTCGCGAGGCTCGCGAGCGCCAAAACCCAGATCGTCGGGATAGCCAAAATCGAGAATTGTAGCTTGAGCGTGGACTTGGATTTCGAGACCTCACTTTCGGCGAGGTGATCGTTCTTCCAATCGGCAACCGTCGGCAGCCCCATCGTGCGTGGGCGATCGCGCACCCACGCCCACATCATCGCCGCGGCCACAAAGCCAATAACGGCCGGCACAAAATAGCCCCAACGCCAGCCGAAATAAGCGACCACGGCGCCAATCACGAAGAACGTTAGCCCCTCGCCGATCGAGTGCGCCGTGCTCCAAAGCCCGTACGCGCGACCACGCTCCTTGTTCGAAAACCACGCCGTCATCGCCACGACGCCGCCGGGCGCGCCGAAACCCTGGAACCAGCCATTAAGGCCCCAGATCACGGCCGCGAGCAGCACGGTATCAGCAAAGCCCATGCCGATATTGCATATCGCCGTCATCACGAAGCCGAACGTGAGAAAGATGCGCATATTGGCGTGGTCGGCGAGGAAGCCGTTGGTGAGCTTGCCGAGCGCGTAGGTGTAGAAGAGCGCCGAGCCGATCAGACCGAACTCGGCGGGCGTGAAGATGCCCGCGTCGATCATCGACGGCTTCACCATGCCGATGGCGAGCCGGCAGGTATAGATCAGGCCATAGCCCAAAGTGATGGCCGTCATCACCCGCCAACGAGTCGAGCGGAAAATGCGATCGATCTCTTTCTGACCTTGGATCAGCGGCGCGTCCGCGGTGGTCGCGAATGCGCTAAACAATCTCCCAATCACGCGCTTCCCCCTGTTTCATTTTTATTGGTCGCGTTTATTCTTTCTTGGCGATCCACGCGTGCGCTGGATCGTTGTTGAATATCCATGTCCGCTTGGGGCCGGCCATGATGTTCAGATAGTAGAGATCGTATCCGTGCGGCGCGCCGACGGGATGATAGCCGCGCGGCACCAGCACAACGTCGCCGTCTTCCACGCACACGGTTTCATCGAGCGAGCGATCGTCGGTATAGACGCGCTGAAACGCGAAGCCCTGCACCGGGTTGAGGCGGTGATAATAGACTTCCTCGAGCGAAGATTCTTCCGGCGGCGCCAAGCGATCGTGCTTGTGCGGCGGATAGGATGACCAATTGCCGCCGGGCGTGATCACTTCGGCGATGAGCAGGCTCTCCGCGACCTCGCTTTCGGGCAGGATATTGCGGACGTAGCGCGTGTTTGCGCCCTCGCCACGTACTTCTCTGCTGATCGCTTCCGGCGCGATAAAGCGCGGCTCGCCAGCGCCCGTGCCCGGCGCGCTTCCAATCGCCACTTGCAGATCGGTGCGCGCCTTGATGCTGAAGCTTTGATCCGCCGGCACATAGACGCAGGCTGGCGAAACATCGTCGAACACGCTCATGCGCTCGCCGATATTCTCGAACACCCGCCCGCCAACACCGACGTCGCATTTGCCGCTGAGCACCACGATGCATGCTTCGCGGCCTTGCTCGCCGCCGACCGCGCTCTCGCCTGCTTTCAGATGGTGCACTTTGAAGCCGACATAGGTCCAGCCGGCGCTTTTGGGCGTGACTTCGATCACTGCGCCGTTGGCGTCAGGCTCTGTCGGTCGTACGCGGAGGTTCGGCATCGGCGTCGCTCCTCAGATCAAGCCAGCGGCAGCGGCTTCGCGCTTGAGCGTCGCGAGGCCCAGTTCGGCATAGGTGCGTGGATTGGCGAGTGCGGGATCTTGCTCCGCCTCGATGATGATCCAGCCGCTATAATCCATGCGCTTCAGCGCCTGCATCACCGCCGCGAAATCGATGCCGCCATCGCCCGGGACGGTGAACATGCCGGCGAGCACGCCGTCGAGAAAGCTCTTGCCGCTGCGCCGCGCTTCCGCGTGCACTGGGCCGCGCACATCTTTGCAGTGCACGTGGGCGATGCGCTCAGGGAACTTTTCGACGATGTCGAGCGATTTGACACCACCGAGGGCCGCGTGGCCGGTGTCGAGCGTGAAGCCGACGCGGGGCGACGTGGCGGCGATGAAGGCATCCATGTCGGCTTGGTTTTCGACCACCGTGCCAAGGTGATGATGATACGCGAATTTGCGCCCTTGGCCGGCGATGTAATCGGCAACATCGCTCATGCGCTGACCGAATTGCGCCCATTCCCCGCTCTTCAGGCGCGGCGTGCCTTCAAGCGGGACGGCGCGGTTGCTGTGCACGGCGTTTGAAGTCTCCGCGAACACAAAGACGTTGGAGCCAAGCGCTTTAAGCAGATTGAGGTGAGGTTGCAGCGCAGCGATCTCCGCGTCGGCGTCCTGCACGAGCAAGCTGCCGCTATACCAGCCGCCAACAAGATCAAGCTGGAACGGCGCTAACGTCGCCTTCAGCGCATTCGCCTCACGCGGAAACTTGCCGCCAAGCTCCACGCCATCGAAGCCAAGCTCTTGAATGTCGCGCAGGATCGACTCCAGCGGCGTGTCACCGCCAAGTTCGGGCATATCGTCATTGGCCCAGGCGATCGGGCTCACGCCAAAACGAATACTCATGTCTTCTTCTCATTGATCTTGTCTTCGTAAGCGGCGCGTGCGGCGCGAACTTCGGCGCGCTCGGACACTTCCGGCACCGCCACGTCCCACCACCAGCCGCCGGCCTCCGTCGTCTTCAGCGGATCAGTGTCGATCACGATAACGCTCGTGTGATCCGCTTGCTTGGCGCGCGCGAGCGCGGCTTCGAGTGCTGCGATGCTGTGCGCCTTTTCGGCAATCGCGCCCATGCTGGCGGCGTGGGCGACGAAATCGACGTCCGGCAATGTTTCGTGCGCGGCGTCGGCGAGCAGATTGTTGAAAGATTCGGAGCCCGTTGAGCGCTGCAGACGATTGATGCAGCCATAGCCGCGATTGTCGAGCACGACGATGGTGAGCTTCTTGCCGAGCATCACCGACGTCGCGATCTCGGAATTCATCATCAGGTAAGAGCCATCGCCGACCATGACGACGACGTCGCGTTCGGGCGCGGCGATCTTCACGCCAAGCCCGCCGGCGATTTCGTAGCCCATGCATGAAAAGCCGTATTCGAGATGGTAGCCGCCGGGTTTCGCCGTGCGCCAGAGTTTGTGCAGCTCGCCCGGCAGACCACCGGCCGCGCAAACAACGACAGCATTCTCGTCCGAGTTGCGTTGCACAGCGCCGATGACCTGCGCGTCGCTGGGCAGCGCTTGCGTTTTGGGCGCGGCGGTCGCGGCATCGACCGCCTTGGTCCACCCGGCGACACGGCCCGCATTCGCATCACACCAAGCGCCCGGCACTTGCCAGCCTTCAAGCTTGTTCGCGAGCGCTTGGAGCACGCTCGCCGCATCACCGATCACCGCCTCGGCGCCGTGCTTGTGTGCATCATGCGCCGCGACGTTCACTTGGATCAGTTTCGCGTCCGACCGCTCAAACAACGTTCGCGAGCCGCTGGTGAAGTCTTGGAGGCGCGTGCCGAGACCAACCACGAGATCGGCAGTCGCCGCCGCCTCATTGGCCGCGCTCGAACCGGTTACGCCGATGGAGCCGAGCGCACTTGGGTGATCCCATGCGAGCGCGCCTTTGCCCGCTTGCGTTTCGGCAACGGGAAGCCCCGTCGTCTTTGCGAGTTGCGACAGGATTTGTTCAGCGCCCGCATAGAGCACACCGCCGCCGGCAATCAGCAACGGCGCTTTCGCGGCGCGGATGGCGCTCGCGAGCGATTCGATATCATTCGCTTCGGCTTGCGGCTTGCGCGCGCGCCATACGCGGCGCTCGAAGAATCTCGCCGGAAAGTCGAACGCCTCGGCCTGCACGTCTTGGCAGAACGCCAAAGTCGCCGGGCCGCAATTCACTGGATCGAGCAATGTCGCCATCGCGCGCGGCAGCGCGTCGAGCAATTGCTCTGGCCGCACCAGGCGATCGAAATAGCGTGAGACCGGGCGGAAGCAATCATTCGCCGAGATGGCGCCATCACCGAAATCCTCGACCTGCTGCAACACCGGATCTGGACGGCGTGACGCGTATACATCGCCCGGCATCAGCAGCACCGGCAAACGATTGACGTGCGCGAGTGCGGCGGCCGTCACCATGTTTGTAGCGCCGGGGCCGATCGACGTGGTGCAGATCATCGCGCGGCGACGACGCAGCTGCTTGGCGTATGCGATCGCCGCGTGCGCCATCGCTTGCTCATTGTGCGCGCGATACGTCGGCAACGCATCACGCGCATCGTAGAGGGCTTCGCCGAGGCAGGCGACGTTGCCATGACCGAAAATCGCCCAGACGCCCGCAAAGTAGGGTACTTCACGACCGTCCGCCTCGACGAACTGGTTAGCGAGATAGCGGATCGCGGCTTGCGCCGCTGTCAGACGCAGCGTGCTCATCCCTATCTCGTATGCGCTTTCTTCGCGGCGCGCCACGCTTCGACGAGACCCGCGAGATTGTTCGCCAGCGCGGCAATCGCGGCTTCGTCGTCGATCTCACCTTTGAGCCAGCGTTCAGCGGCGGCGCTGAAGATGGTGCGGCCCACGGCGAAACCTTTAACGATGTTCGCGCGCGCAGCCGGGCCGAAGGATTGCACGAGCTGATCGTGCGGAATGGAGAGGCCCAACAACACGACACCGCGGCAATGCGGATCGTTCTTCAGAATCGCGCGTTCAATATTGGCCCAGCTTTCGCTGTCGGCGGCGGGTTCAAGCTTCCACCAATCGGGATACACACCGATGTCGTAGAAGCGCTGGATCGCACGCGCGGCGGTTTTGGAATCCACGGCGCCATTCTTCGAAGCGATGATCTCAACCAGAAGCTCATGCCCTGTCGCACGGCATGCATCGAAAAGACGCAGCGCTTGGCGTTCCTGGCGCTCGCGCAAATCGGCCGGATCGTCGGGGTGATAGAGGAAGAGCACTTTGACGACGTGGTTGAGCGGCCATTGCGCCAGCTCCGACGCCACGTCGGCATGCCCCGTATCAAACTCAAGCGGACACGATTGCGGCAACTCGATCGGGCGGCCGATCCAATATGGCAAATCGGCCGCCGCCTCGAGCGCGCGCATGCCGTGGCGCCCATCAAGCAACACGCCGAAGCGTTTGTCGCCCTTGGCGAGACGATCGGCGGCGCGCAAGGCGAGCAATTTGAATTGCGCGATGCGCGCATCACTCGCACCGAGTTTCTGCGCTAAGTCTTCGAATTGCGTGCGGTGATCCGTGGCGAGCACGGTGAGTTCATCATAAACCCCGCGACGGCAGCCGACCCAATGCAGATGCGCAAGCTGGCGATCTTCGCGCAACCGACGCGGGCGCGCCTTCATGGCGAGGAAATACTCCATCTCCTCCCATGTCGGCATCGCCGGCGCGCAGCCATGACGAGAGACGACGATCGCGCCAGACGCGTTGCCTAAAGTGCAGCAGCGCTCGACGCTTTCACCGCGCAGCCAGCCGCGCAGGAAGCCGGCCATGAACGCGTCCCCCGCACCCAAGACATTGAACACCTCGACCGGGAAGCCAGCGACGATCAGCGTCTCTTCCACCGCACCGGGGATAGCGCCCTCAAACGCAGCGCAGCCTTCTGCGCCGAGCTTCAAGATGATCAGTGCAGCGCTTTTGCTACGGATGGCGCGCAGTGCAGCGATCGTATCTATCGTACCGCCGAGAATATGAATTTCTTCCGCTGTGCCGACGATCAAATCGCACTTCGGCAGCACTTGCTGAAGTTGCAATGTAACTTGCTCGTTCGCGACGAAGCGGTTTTCACCCATGTCGCGCGATTCAAGACCCCAAAGCACCGGGCGATAATCGACATCGAACACGACCTTGCGGCCTGCGCCCTTCGCAATGTCGATCGCCCGCATGCTTGCAGCGAACACGTTCGGCTTTGAAAGATGCGTGCCGTTGACGAGCACGGCGGCGGCAGCGCTCACAAACGTCGGATCGATGTCGCTTTCATCGAGCGCCATGTCGGCGCAATTCTCGCGATAGAAAATCAGCGGAAACGTATCGGGATCGCGGAGGCCGAGAATGACGAGTGCAGTCAAACGCTCGGCATCGGTTTTTACGCCGCGCACATCGACGCCATCGCGCACGAGTTCTTCGCGGATGAAGCGGCCCATGTGATCGCCGCCGACGCGCGTGATGAGGCCGGTTTTCAAACCAAGGCGTGCGGCGCCAATGGCCGTGTTGGTCGGGCTGCCGCCGACATATTTGGCGAAACCGCCCATGTCTTCGAGACGCCCGCCGACCTGTTGGCCGTAGAGATCGATCGACGATCTGCCGATTGTGATCAGATCAAGCGTGCGCTCTCTCTGCGCCATAAACCAACGGCCCTGCACACCGCGCGGACGATCAGCGCGACCTCATTTGCAACACGTATTCCATTTTATATATCGGTGCAACATTCATTTCACACCGCATCAGCTGGCTTTACGGCGCTTTCCAGCGGGCTTGCGCGCTTGCCCTTCCGCGCGCGCTGCGACGAACGCGTAAGAGATCACAAGCGCCTGCACGAGGCACATCGTGGCGGCGAGCGAGCGGAACTTTCTGATCTCCGCCTCCTTCACCTGCAGCGCCAATGTCGCAGGCTTTGCGGTGGGGCTCACGAGCGAGTCGCTGATCGAGAGCACTTTAGCCTCATGCGAGATCGCAAGCTGCACGGCCTGGATCGTTTCGTCCGCATAAGGGTGGAAGCTGACATCGATCAGCAGATCTTGCGCCGTAATCGATTGCATCTGTTGGCGCGTGAGGCCGCCAACACCGTCCACGAAGATGGTCTTCTTGTTAAGTTGCTGGAGCGAATACGCGAGGTAGGACGAAACCGGCAGCGAACGCCGAAAGCCTACAACATAAACGCTTTCAGCCTCGTCGATCAGTTCAACGGCAGCGCGTAAATCGGCATCCTTCACCAGCTCACGCAGATTGTTGAGCGCGAGCACGTTGCCTTCCACGAACTCGGAGAGCACTTCGGCGGGCTTGCCGCTTTCGCGCGCGTGTGCGCCTTCGGCAAACTGGCGCACGCGTTCGCTGTAGCCGAGGACCGAGCTGCCCGCGATCAGGCCGTCGCGGATCACCTTCTGCATCTGGCTGGCGCTCTCAAAGCCAATGGCTTTGGCGAAGCGCACGATGGCCGAGGGCTGCACGCCGGCGCGTTCGCCGATCACGGCCAGCGTTTCGAGCGCCACCGCGTTCGGCTCGTCCAAAACATAGCGGGCGATCTGTTGGAGGCGTTTGCTCAAATCCTCGTAGCTATCGAGGATGGCGGCACGGAGCTCCTCGCTGGATTGCGGCGGGCCTTTGCTGGACATGGACGCTCCGGGCGGCGGAAAGTCGCAGAATATATTTTCCGCACCTGGAACGCAATGAACACGCTTTCCAGGGCTTGCCAATTTCAGAATTTTCGTTCCATAAGCGAGGTCCATGCAATAGGCGTTTCGCGCGGGGGCCGCTTTGGGCGTTGACGCGTAGAGCGCCCGCTTCCAAGCGAGGCTTTATGGCGGAAAAGATCGACGTCGCAGTCATCGGCGCAGGCCGGATGGGGCAGATTCACGGGCTGAACGCGGCGCGGCATCCGGATTTGCGGCTGCGCTATGTGATCGATAGCGATGCGGCCGCCGCTGGCTCACTGGCTGCGACGTTTGGCGCGGAAGTCGGCACGCTTGAGCAAGCGCTAGCCGAGCCGGCGATCAAAGGCTTCGTCATCGCCAGCTCGACGGACATGCATCTAGAGCACAGCCTGGCCGTAATCGGCGCTGGCAAGGCGGCCCTGTGCGAAAAGCCTATCGATCTCGATCTCGCCAAGGCTAAGGCCGCTGCGCCGAAATTCGAGGGCGCGCAATATATTCTGGGCTTCAACCGCCGCTTCGACCCGCATGTCAGCGCGCTGCGCGAGAAGATCCAATCTGGCGCCATCGGCCAATTGGAAACCCTGACTTTGATCAATCACGATCCAGCGGCGCCGCCGCCGGCCTTCATTCCGCGCTCGGGCGGCCTCTTCAAGGATTTCACCATACACGATTTGGACTTGGCCTACGCCCTGCTGGGTGAGCCGCCAGTTGAGATTTTTGCGACCGCCTCTTGCTTGGTCGATCCAGCAATCGCCGCAGCGGGCGATGTGGACACGGCGCGCGTCATCCTGCGGGCGGCGAGCGGCAAGCTTTGCGTGATCTCCAACACGCGCCGCAGCGGCTATGGCTATGACCAGCGCGTCGAGGCCTATGGCTCGCGCGGCATGGCGGCGACGGCGAACGAACGCCTGGACGCGGTTGAGGTCTGGAATGAAGCTGGCGCGCACGCCTCGCCCATCCGGCCCAATTTCTTGAATCGCTACGCCGCCTCTTATGCCGGCGAAATGAGCCATTTTGCCGATGTGCTGAAGGGCCGTGCGAAACCATCCGTCGGCTATGCCGAGGGCCTAATGGCGCTGGCCTGGGCCGAAGCGTGCGCGGAATCGGCGCGCACCAATTCCGTGATCAAGCTCTGAGGATCCCATGCAAAAGATTGCTCTTATTGGCGCGGGCCGCATCGGCCGCATCCACGCCTCCAACGTCGCCGCGCATCCCGAACTGCAACTCGCTTACGTGATCGATCCGATCGCCGATGCGGCGAAGAGCGTGGCGGAGAGCTTCGGCGCGCGCACGGCCGATCTCGACGGCGCGCTGGGCGACCCCTCGGTGACGGGCGTGATCGTCGCCTCCTCTACCGACACGCACTTGGCGTTCAGCCTGAAGGCGGCGGAAGCGAGCAAGGCGATTTTCTGCGAGAAACCGATCGATCTTGATCTCGAACGCGCGGAAGGCGCGGCGTGCAAATTCGAAGTCCTGCGCGCGAAACTCTTGTTGGCGTTCAACCGTCGCTTCGATCCGAATTTCGCGACGTTGAAGCGCAAACTTGACGCCGGCGATGTGGGCAAGCTGGAGACGCTGCACATCACCAGCCACGATCCATCGCCGCCACCGGCGGGCTACATTCCGGTCAGCGGCGGCTTGTTCAAGGACATGGCGATCCACGATTTCGACATGGCGCGTTGGATGCTCGGTGAAGAACCAAGCGAAGTGTTCGCGGCTGGCGCTTGCCTGGTCGATCCCGAGATCGGCCGCCTGGGCGACATCGATACGGCGAAGACGATCCTACGTACGCCGTCCGGCAAGCTCTGCGTCATCTCCAACAGCCGCCGCAGCGGCTACGGCTACGACCAACGCATCGAAGCGTTCGGCTCCGGCGGCGCGCTCCGTGCGGGCAACGTGGTCGAGAGCACCGTGGAAGCCTGGACCGAGAGCGGCGCGCAGGCCGATCAATTCCAGAATTTTTTCCTCGATCGCTATGCACACGCATATCGCCTAGAGATCGCGCACTTCGCCGACATGCTGGTGCGCGGCGCTGCGCCCAAGATTGGCTATGCCGATGGCGTGGCGGCGCTGGCGTTGGCAACCGCGGCGCAAGCGTCGGCCAGTAATGGCGCACCGGTCGCGCTCTGAACGATCGCTTCAGAAATGTAAGAGGGCGGCGATCGCGAGGTCGCCGTCTCTTTCTTTGCGCACAGCCACAAAAAAGCGGCCCCTTTCGGGGCCGCCAGCTTGAGGATTTGGAGGATTTTTAGAACACCGCGCGGAACGTCACCATGACGGTCGGCGATGAGTTTTCGCGTTCGATCTCGAACTCATCGACGTCATTAGCGAGCATCGCGTCACGCAATTCTTCGGCGCTGTCGCCATCGAAATTGCGCTCGGACTGGATGCTGTCCGCGTCGAGCAGATTGTTACCGACCAGACGCACGACCATGTTTTCGGTCAAGCGATGCTCAAGGAACACTTCGAGGTTTGCATCGTACCATTGATCCTCGATCTCGCCGAGGAACAGCGAACGCGACATGCCCTGCTTGCGATAGGAGAAGCCGAAGCTCGTGTTCCACGCATCCATGTTGTGCGACAGACCCCAATTGTAAACGTACTCGGGCTGCGCATTGAAGGTCGTGGTGATGCCAGTAAACGGATCGGTGCGCTCGGATTCAAGGCTCGTGTAGTTCGCAAAGAAGCCCGTATCCGGCAGCCCGATGAAGCCGAGCGGCGTCGAAACGTCGACCTCGTAGCCCCAGACTTCACCATCGCCGATATTGTCGTAGGTGTAGAGACCTCCGTCGCAAGCGCAGACGTCTGGCGTGCGCACCAAGCTGATCAAATCGCTGACTTGGCGGTGGAAATAGTTCACGCCGATGATGCCGCGCTGACCGATGCGGTGCTCGTAACCGATATCGATGCCCCACGCGGTTTCCAGACCGAGGTCCGGATTGCCGACGGTGATATCGTCATCGCCCGGGCTCTCTTCATCTTCGAACGGCACAACCTGATCGAGCGACGGACGACGCGCGGTGCGTGCGACCGAAGCACGGATCTGGCCGTTGGTCCAAACATCCCATTGCACGTGCGCTGACGGATAGAATTCCGCGACCTCGTTCGAAATCGCAGCGCCGCCCGGCAGCGAGGCTTCGGTTTCTGTCGTTTCCACCCGCGCGCCAGCTTGGAACGTGAGCGTTTCGGAGAGACCGAGTTCAACTTGCGTGTAAGCGTCGAGGCGGCGCTCTTCGAACTCGAAATTGCCGCTGGCGTTGGGATTGGTTTCCTCTTCACCCGGATCGGAGAAATCGAGATCGTTGTCGTCTTCGAACACGCGTAGGCTGTAGTCGCGCGTTTTCACCTTGCCGGCGACGCCGAACTCCCATTCGAAGCTGGCCAGACCGATAAGTTGCGCGAACGCGTCCGAATTGAACGTCAGAGCGCCATCGAGCGACAATTCTTGGTCGTCGCTATCGATCAGCTCGCGCTCGCCTTCGGTTGGGTCGCCGTCGTAGACCGGCGTCGTGAAGGTATCTTGGGTGTTGTTTTCCAAGAATTGCGCGAAGCGGAATTGACTCTCGAACGACCATGACGACGTCAGCGCGCCCTCATAGAGCGCGGAAATGCCATAGCTATCCTGCTCGATTTCTTGCGCCTGGGTTTCCGTCTCATTCAGCTCCCACGGATCGTCGGAGACGTCGTCGTTGTCGTTGCCGCCGCCCGGATCGTCGCCGGAATCATCGTTGCGGAAATAGTTTTGCGTATCTTCCGTCTCATCGCGACGCGTGCTCAGATAGAACGCATCCAAGCGCACGCGATGACCTTGCGCCATCTCGACGGTGAGATCGCCATTGAAGGACAAGTCCACGCTTTCGCGCGTATCGACTTGGTCCTGGTGCTCGATCGCATTGGTCGACGGCGTCGAGGCGTCAAAATCATCCGGTTGGAACATGCTTAAGCCGTTCGACAGCGGATTAAAGCCCGGCGACGTGTCGTCAAACAGCTGCTGATCCAGCACCTTCGTGTTGTAGCGCTGTTGTGCGTCGAACGTGGCCGACCAGGCGAAGCGACGATTATCCGTCCGACCGGACATGGAGATCGCGCCGAGGCCGCCAAGCTCTTCGTTGTCGACGTCATAAACGCCGCCGACGCGCGCGATCACACCCGGCGGAAGGCTCGCGCCGTCCTTCAGGATGATATTGATCGTCCCGCCGATGCCGCCGGAATCGATGTTGGCGCTTGGCGCGCGCACGATTTCGATGCGATCGATGATTTCGGCCGGAATGCGGTCCACGAACACGGTGCGGTCGTTGCCGGCGCCTGGAATTGGACGGCCGTTGACGAGAACCTGCGTGAAGCCTTCGCCCAAACCGCGCATTTGCGGCGCATCGCGCTCACCGATGTCGCTCGTGAACGCAACGCCAGGAACACGTGAGAGCTGGTCGCCGACCGAGAGCGGCTCGAACTGCTCAAAGAATTGCTGGTCGTACACAAGCTCCGGCGCGACCGTGTCCGTACGGTTGCGATATTGGATTTCGCCCGTGATGACAATGTCTTCGAGATCTTCTTCCGGCTGTTGATCCTGCGCCAGGGCAACGCCCGGCATCGTCAGGCAGCACGACAAGAGCAGCGTCCGCAGCGCCGCCTTTCGCGTGAACTTCATCCGATATTCCTCCCCTCGAGGTCCCCTCGCTCGGGCAAGGCGTACGGGCCTGGCCACGGCAAGATGTCATGACCCGGGGATGTTACGAACGAAAATTCCATTTGGCAACCATTTTGGAATTTTTCTTGCGAACCGGGTTTGCAGATGGCAGCTTAGGTGTGCGGAAACTGTCACAAACCGCCTGTAGGCACGCGGGCGCGCAACGGGAATCATAACAATGCAAAAGACTTGGCTCGCTGGATTGTTCGCAACCGCAGCGCTCGCAGGCTGCGCGAGCGGCGGCGCGACGACCACGCCCTCTCTCACCGCGATCGCCGAAACCGCGCCGACAGAACAATCCGACGCAAACACCGCGCTCATCGTGCCACGCGCGAATGGCGGCGGCTTGATCATCGGCTCAAGCGAAACCACCGGCATCGAGCTCTATGGCCTCGACGGCGCGCGCGTGGGCGCGATCGCTGCGGGCGCCGCTGTCGGTGTTGACGCGCGCTATGGCGCGCCAGCTGTGAATGCCTGGGTTGTCGCCACACTTGATGGCTCGACCAACCAATTGCGCTTGTTCGAGCTGAACGCCGAAACTGGCGTTGGCCGCGAACGCACGGCGCGTGCACTGCCCGTGGGCTTCTCTGGCGAGAGCCTCTGTCTCTATCGCGATGCGCGCGACCAAACGCTCTATGCGTTTGCGCTCGGCGGCGCGGGCCAAGTCGCGCAATACATGATTGGCGAACGCAATGGCGGCTTTGACGCCACGCTCGTGCGTGAGCTGCGCCTCGCCTCGGAAGCCTCCTATTGCACCGCCGACGACGCCACGGGCGACCTCTATGTCGCCGAACAAGGCGTAGGCTTTTGGCGGTTTGACCCTGACCCCGAAGCGGAAGTTGTGCCGCAATTGATCGACGCCGTGCGCCTCGGCCACATCACCGAAGAAGCTGGCGGTCTCGCAGTCTATAATGCGGGCGCCGCGAGCTATCTCGTCGGTTCCGACGCCTCAGCCAATCAATTCCACGTCTATGATCGCAACAACGATCACACCTATGTCGGCAGCTTTACGCTCGCCGCTGGCGCCACCATCGACGGCGTCGAAGCTGCGGGTGGTCTCAACGCATCAAGCTTCGCGTTTTCGCCAAGCTTTACGCAAGGCGCGCTCGTCGCCACGGATGACGAAAACGACGGCGGCACGAATTACAAATTGATCTCGTGGGCCAACATCGCCGGCGCGCTCAATCTCAGCGCTGGCACGGCGCAAGATCCGCGCACGCCGCCGCAATCCTCGATGGCGATTGTACATCCGATCACGGAAACCGCGCCGGTCGAAACCGACGGCGACAGCGCTGACGATCCCGCCATCTGGGTCGATCGCAACGATCCGTCGCGCAGCATCATCATCGGCACGCAAAAGCAATCGGGCCTCTACGTGTACGATCTCCAAGGCCGTGTGCTGCAATTCCTGCCAGACGGGCGCATGAACAATGTCGACGTGCGCGACAATTTCCGCCTCGGCAATCAGACGGTTTCACTCGTGACGTCAAGCAATCGCACGACAGACGGCATTTCCATCTATCGCGTTGATCCAAATACGCGCCGCTTGATCGATGTCGCCGATGGCGTGCAGCCGACGGGCTTCACCGATCCGTACGGCCTTTGCATGTACACCAGCGCCCGCACCAACGACACGTACGTGTTCGTCAACGGCGATGTCGGCACAATGCGCCAATATCGCCTGACCGATGCCGGCAATGGTCGCGTGCGCGCAACGCAGGTCCGTGAAATCCCATTCGCCAGCCAAACCGAGGGCTGCGTCGCCGACGACGAAGCTGGCGTGCTTTACATTGGCGAAGAGGATGTCGGCCTCTGGCGCATCAGCGCCGAGCCCGATGGCGGCGCGGTCCCGACTTCGTTCGCCACCGTCGAAGCCAACGATGCGCTGAAAGACGATCTTGAAGGTATTGGCCTTTATGATCTCGGCGGCGGCCGCGGCTACCTGATTGTGTCAAGCCAGGGCAACAACACGTACGCCGTGTTCAACCGTCAAGGTAACAACGAATATGTCGGCACCTTCGCTGTGCTGGCCGACGCCGCGCGCGGCATCGACGGCATTTCTGAAACCGATGGCTTGGAAGTGTTGAGCGACAATCTCGGCGGGCCGTACGCCGGCGGTATCTTCATCGCCCAAGACGGCCGCAACATCGCGCCACAGCAGTACCAGAATTTCAAGCTGGTCCCGTGGTCCGCGATTGCCGAAGCGCTCGATCTGGAGACGCGGCAGTAAGAGCTAGAATTGCCCGCTCGCGGAGAGGCCGAACATGGGGCCCTCTCCGCGGGCGCGGTAATCCAAACCATCGAAGAGTCCGAGCCGGTCCGCATCATAATGGCGGCGATCACGCGTTTCTGCGTCGTCAGTGAGATTCGAGCCCCACGCGCGCAGCTTCAACCCAGCGAAAGCGGTCGTCTCGATCCATAAGGTCAAATCTTCCGCGTCGCGTTCAAGTTCAATTTGATCGAGCTGATACGATGGCGTCTCCGTCTCGCGCTCGTAGTCGAGCCCCCAAGCGAAAATTGAGAAGTCCTGGCGAAGGCCCATCGTCAGCGCGCTTTCGTCGATCTCCGAAAGCTCACGCTTGACGCCTGTGAGCGGATCGGTCGCTTGCGAGCGCTGCTCCATGAAATCAATGCGCAGCGACGCGCCCCATGTGAGCGGGATCGAGGTGGAGACGCGAAACCCGTTCATTTCCGCATCGCCAATATTGCCCGGCGCGTCGAGCTGATCGCCCGGCGGGCCAACCGGCACGACGTCGAGCGCATCTTCGATCGCCCAATGATAGAGCGTGACGCTCAGCGCCCCATCCTCGCCAAAGCGCCAATCGCCCGCCGCTTCCGCACGCCAGGACGTTTCCGGACGCAGCCCCGGATTGCCAGCGATAACGACAGACGACGTAATATCCGCCGCCGAGACAAAATCCTCGAAATCCAGCTGACCCACATCGCGAAAAAGGCGGAAGCGCACTTGGTCGCGCTCGCCCAGGCTGCGCGTGAGCTGCAACGACGGTTTCCAATATTCGAGCACCGTTTCGCGATCGGAATCGCCACTCTGCGTGAGATTTGAGAACTCAACTGACGCGCCCGCCTCCAGCGACCATCGCGGCGACAGCTGTCCAGCAAGCATCGCGCCGAACTCCGCGCGCACTTCCTCCACGCGCACATTGGCGGACGGCAGCACCACTGGTGCAGGCCCTGCGCCGTCGTCTTCAACCAGCGCCAAGCGCTGCTCCAACGTGTTGAGCGCGCCTTCAGCGCTCAGCTCAACGCTCCAATCGCGCGGCAGATCGCGGCGCAACGCGGCGCGGGCAATAGTTTCGCCACTCTCCAGGCTCTGGCTTTGCCACGCCGCCTCTTCGAGGACGCCGCCCGCATCGCGTTCGACCGTCGCCTCATCGCCCTCGTACCAGCGCCGCGTCGCGACGCCGCCAAACTCCGCGCGCCAGGGCCCAAACTCGCGCCGCAGCGCGACGCTGAGCTCGGCAATATCTTCGCGTTCAGCCAAATCTCCCTCGACAGCGCCGTCGCTCACGCTGAACGCATCAAACATCTGCGTTGCTTCCCGCTCGTCACTTTCACTCCGGCTGATCTGCGCATTGAGCGCCGTATGCCAACCAAACAGCGGAAACGACGCCTCACCCGCGAGCACGCCTTCGCGTCCGTCCAGCGGAATACGCTCAACGCGGCGCTCGTCCAGCTCGCCCGATTCATCACGATCGACGCGCAAACCGCGCACGGGCGCATGCGCGACATCGAGATCAAGCGAAAGCCCGTATTCAAGCGCGCCACGGCGCCCCGACCATGCGGCCCCAACGCTCGGCGACACGCGCCCCTCCTCGGCGCGCTCCGCGGAGAGCGACCAAATGCCTTCGCCTTCGCCTTCGCCGCCGCGCCGCACCACGTTGACATGCATGCTCTGCGCACTGCCCGCACTCGCGCCACCGCCACGGATCAGCTCGATCCGCTCCACGTCACGTGCCGGAATGCGCGCCAGGATGTCGTCAATCTCTTGCGCCTTCGATGTCGGCGGCTCGCCATTGATCAACACGTTGCTCTGCGCGCCTGCAAAACCCCGCCGCTCCGCGCCCTCATCCAGCACAAATCCCGGCACCCGCTCGATCATGTCGAGCGCGGTACGCGGAGAGAATTGCGCGAAGAACGCGGCATCGTAAACGACAGCGCCGACGGCGTCGGCCGCCGCACTCTGCTCCTGTGCAAAAGCAGCGCTCGACGCGAAGATCGCCGTCGAAGCCGCGAGAGCGCACCGCAATGAAGCGTGCGCGTGAAACTTGCCCTTGTGCATCAACCCATCCCTGGGAATGCACATTAAGTCTGGGCTGCTGACGCGCCGCTGACGGTGAAATCCGCTCGTTTAGTTCAATTTGCCGCCGCAGCGGGCGCGCTGGCCTGCACATTGATGCGCGCGACACGGCGCATGGGTTGGATTGCGCCATCGGCTGTCACGGCCCCGGCTTCGCCGGCCGCGAGCGTTTGGAAATTGTCGCGCGACCAGCCAGGCTCACGTTCCATGTATTGCGCGATGTAGAGCGCGCGGCGCGCCGAGAGATCGAAATTCTCTTGCGGACCACCGGCAGCGCCGGCGAGACCCAGCACACGCACGCTGTCGATCCGACAGCCGCGCAATTGGCGCTGCACCGTGTCGATCGCTTCACGCGCCGGCGCGTTCAGCTGATCTTCTTGGCTCTCGAAGTAAATTTCGAACGACCGCTCGTAGCAGGCGCTTGGATCAAAGTTGGCGGGAGCCGCCGGTTCGGAGGTGGCGCAGGCGCCGAGCGCAAGCAGAGCCATCACGGAAACGAGCTTCGCTTTCATGCCGTCCTCCAATTTCTTGATATTAGTTCTTCGCGCGACCCTTGCCGCCTTTTTCCACGAATTCACGCAGCATCTGTGAGGGACGGAACGTCACCACGCGACGCGGCGTGATCGGCACTTCTTCGCCCGTCTTCGGATTGCGGCCGACGCGTTGGCGTTTGGCGCGCACGTTGAAGTTGCCGAAGCGCGACAGCTTCACAGTATCGCCGTCCACCAGCGAGTCCTGAACCATTTCGAGCATGCGCGTGAGCAGGCGGTTTGCATCGGCGCGTTGCATATTGGCGCGGCGCGCCAGCGCCTCGACCAGATCAGCACGGGTAATCGTCTTGCCAGGCACCGGAGCCCCCTCCGTCGCGCGCATCCCCGCGCGAGTTCGGAAAAGCTAGTCGCCCCCGAGGGTTAGGTCAAATCTTGCGACGCAATTAGAGGCGAACCAGCGCCGCCCCCCAGGTCAAACCACCGCCCAGGGCCTCCATCAGCACCAATTGACCCGGTTTGATTCGCCCATCCTGCACGGCCGCGTCCAAGGCGAGCGGCACCGAGGCGGCCGAGGTGTTGCCATGCACGCCCACGGTGGAGACCACTTTATCCACCGGAATGCCGAGCTTGCGGGCTACGCCATCGAGGATGCGCTGGTTGGCCTGGTGCGGTACAAACCAATCCACAGCGTCGATCGATACCTGCGCGCGCGCGCAGGCTTCCAGCATGGCGCCGGAGATATGCTCGACCGCTTGGCGGAATACAGCGTTGCCGATCATGCGCACCTTGCCGGTGGTCTGCGTCTGAGATGGGCCGCCATCGACATAGAGCAGATCGTGCATGCGACCGTCGGTGCGAATGAAGGTCGAGATCACGCCGCGATCGCCCGCGTCCGCTTGGGCCTCCAGCACGACAGCGCCTGCGCCATCGCCGAACAACACGCACGTGCCGCGATCTTCCCAATCGAGCAGACGCGAGAACGTCTCCGCGCCAATCACGAGCGCCGTCTTGGCCTGACCGCGCGCGAGAAAATTGTCCGCCGTCGCCAGCGCAAAAATGAAGCCGGAACACACCGCCTGCAGATCGAACGCGGCGCCCTGATGCACATCGAGCGCAGCTTGCACGCGTGCCGCCGTTGCGGGGAACGTCAAATCCGGCGTCGTCGTCGCCACGATGATGAGATCAATGTCTTTGGCTTCACGGCCCGCGGCTTCCAGAGCTTTGCGAGACGCGTCGATCGCGAGATCCGAAGTACGTTCACCCTCCGCCGCAATATGGCGTTGGCGAATGCCGGTGCGCTCGCGAATCCATTCGTCGCTGGTGTCGACACGCTTTGCCAATTCCGCATTGGTAAGGACGCGCGTCGGCAGATAGCTGCCTACGCCAAGCATGACTGACCGCATGATTTAACCAGCGTCCTCGACTTTGGCGGCGACCGGAGCGCGCGACAGGCGCTCTAGGTTGCGCGCGATTTCTTCGCGATAATGGCTGCGCGCCATCTTCTCGGCCACGCCGATCGCTGCGGCGTACCCGCTGCCGTTGGCGCTGCCGTGGCTTTTCACCACAAGACCATTGAGGCCCAAAAACAAAGCGCCGTTGAACGTGCCGGGGTCCATGCGCGCGCGCAATTGCTTCAGCGCCGGATATGCGATCAACGCGCCGAGTTTCGCCAAGATCCCGCTGGTCAGAGATTCGCGCAGCAATTGGCCAACGAGCCGCGCCGTGCCCTCGCCTGTCTTCAGCGCGATGTTGCCGGTGAAGCCATCGGTGACGACGACATCCACCGTGCCTTTGGAAATGTCGTCGCCCTCGGCGAAGCCGCGAAAATCCATGTCGACGCCGCTTTCGCGGATCAGCCGCGCTGCAGTGCGAATTTCCTCGTGACCCTTTTGATCTTCAGAGCCAACGTTTAGCAAACCGACCGTCGGGCGCTCTTTCCCCGACACCGCGCGCTGAAACGCTTCGCCCATGATGGCGAACTCAACGAGTTGTTCGCCGTCCGCTTCCACATTCGCACCGACGTCGAGAATGACGACATAGCCGCCATTCGCCGCCGGCCAACGCGCCGCAAGTGCGGGGCGATGCACGCCCTCCATCGTCCGCAGACGAAACATCGCGATCGCCATGTAGGCGCCGGTATTGCCCGCCGAGACGACCGCATGCGCTTGGCCGGTCTCGACGGCCGCGACCGCGTTCCAAAGACTTGAGCCCTTGCCCTGGCGCAACGCCTGGCTCGGCTTCACTTCCATGCCGATAGCTTTTTCAGCCGGCACGATTTCAGACACAGCTTTCGCTTCGGGATATTTATCGAGCAGCGCCTTCAAACGCGCTTCGTCGCCATGAATGAGAAAACGCAGTTCGTTGCGTTTGCGCGCAACGATATCGACCCCCTCCACCACGATGTCGGGCGCGTTGTCGCCACCCATCCCGTCAATCGAGAGAACGAGACCGTCGGCCATGCGTGGTAGATTTCCTAGAACCGGCCGCCCGGGGGCCGCAGGGCGCGGACCATAGTCCCGGCGCCTTAGATTGCCAAATTGAGCTTTCAGCCTTGGTAAGCTGGCCAGCCCTCCGAAGTGAACAGGGCGTCAAGTTCGCCGCCAGCTTGCGTCTCTGCGGTACGCGCGGCGTATGCGGCGAGAGCCGGCGCGAACGCATGCGCCTCAGCAGCGAACACATTGCGCGCGATCACCGTCGCCAAGGCCTCTGGCGACGTCAGCGCTTCGCCGTAAGCGCTGAGGCGCCCGTAAAACGAAGCCGCAAGCTTGCGCATCCTCTTCGGTACGACAAGGTCGCCCACGCCGTCTTCGCGGAGGCCGGCGTCCCAGAGCCGAAACAATTTGTCGGTAAAGGCTTGCGCCAAGCTCTCTACGCCCTGCGCCTCGCGCAATCGGATCAGCGCCAGGCTGGCGTTGAGCGCCATGAGTTCAAATCGCCCCTCAAGTGTGTCCGGAATGCGGCCTTCGCCGAACAGGGCGGGCTGACGGCTGGTCTGGGTCACAGCCTCGAGCAGACGTTTCGCATCGATATCGGCCTTCGACCGCTTGAATGGCCAAACCGGCATGTGGTCCCCTCTTGCCCCTCGGCGCGCTCCGCCTTACCCCTGACGCCCGGTTTTGGGCGGTTTCGCCCGCGAGGTGGGATACATGAATCGCGGATTTTTGCGCTTCTCGGCGATTGCCGTTGCACTAGCGGCTGGCGCTGCGGCCTGCGCGCCGGTGCAGTCCTATAATGGCTTCCGCGCCGACCGCAACAATGAGGAAATTCCCGACCCGCAAGTCGGCGTCGATACGCGTGACACGGTCGTGCAACGCTTCGGCTCGCCATCCACCAGCGCCGTGTTTGATCAAACGGCCTGGTATTATGTCGGCTCGGTCCAGGAGCGCGTTGCCTTCTATACGCCGCGCATCACCGAGCGCCGCGTGATGGTCGTGCGCTTCGATGGCGATGTGGTCTCGGGCGTCGAAAAGTACGGTATGGAGCGCGGCCGCATCATTTCTTATGACGATAACGAAACGCCGACGCGCGGCCGTGAACTCGGCGTGCTGGAGCAATTGCTCGGCAACGTGGGCTCCACACCGCCAATCCGCGCCGACGAAGAAGATCAGGGCCCACGTCGCCGCAACTGACCGGTCCGTCGCTAGCGAGACTTCCAACAAAGAAAAACGCCCCGGCCAGAAGCCGGGGCGTTTGCTTTTGTAGGTGTAGCTTCCGCTTAGCCGGCGTGCGCGAGCACAGCGAGCAGCAGCAGAGCCACGATGTTGGTGATCTTGATCATCGGGTTCACGGCCGGGCCCGACGTATCCTTGTAGGGATCGCCGACCGTATCGCCCGTGACCGACGCCTTGTGCGCGTCAGAGCCCTTCTTGTGGACCACGCCGTCCTTATCCTTGAAGCCGTCTTCAAACGACTTCTTGGCGTTGTCCCAAGCGCCACCGCCCGAGGTCATCGAGATCGCGACGAACAGACCCGTCACGATCACGCCGACCAGCAGCGCGCCGAGAGCCGCAAACGCCATCGAGACGCCCGCAATCGCCCACACTGCGAAGAACAGCGCGATCGGCGCGAGCACCGGCAACAGCGACGGCACGATCATTTCCTTGATCGCCGCTTGCGTCAGGATGTCGACAGCGCGGCCGTAATCCGGCTTCGCCGTGCGTTCCATGATGCCAGGGATTTCCTTGAACTGGCGGCGCACTTCCGCGACCACCGATTCAGCCGCGCGACCGACGGCCGTCATCGACCAGCCACCGAACAGATACGGCAGCAGACCACCGATGAAGAGGCCGACGATCACGTACGGGTTCGAGAGGCTGAAGTCCGGCACGATGCCGTTGAAGAACGGATACTCCGCAGCGTTCGAGGCGTAGTATTTCAGGTCTTCCGTGTAGGCGGCGAAGAGCACAAGAGCGCCGAGACCGGCAGAACCGATCGCATAGCCCTTGGTCACGGCCTTCGTCGTGTTGCCCACTGCGTCGAGCGCGTCGGTCGTCTTGCGCACTTCCGGCGGCAATTCGGACATTTCGGCGATACCGCCGGCGTTATCCGTAACTGGGCCGAACGCGTCGAGGGCGACGATGATGCCCGCGACCGAAAGCATTGTCGTGACCGCGATGGCGATACCGAAGAGACCCGCGAGCGTGAAGCACGCCACGATACCCGCGACGATCGTCAGCGCCGGCAGCGCCGTCGATTCCATCGAGACCGCGAGGCCTTGGATCACGTTCGTGCCGTGACCCGATACCGAAGCCTGCGCCACCGAACGCACCGGGCGGAAGTTCGTGCCCGTGTAGTATTCCGTGATCCAGACGATGGCGCCGGTCACCAGCAGGCCGATGAGGCCGCAGATGAAGAGGTCTTGGCCCGAGATGCCGCCGAGGTCGGACGTCGGCCCGAGGCTCGGCGCAATCGACGCCCAACCCGTCGTGACGTGGATGGCAATCGCCAAGCCGCCGATGGCCAGAAGGCCGGCAGCAATGAGGCCCTTATAGAGCGCGCCCATGATGTTGTTGGACGAGCCGAGCTTCACGAAATACGTGCCGATGATCGACGCGATAATCGCCGTGCCGCCAATCGCGAGCGGCAGCAGCATGATCGCCGAAACTTCAGCCGCTTCGCGGAACAGGATCGAGCCCAGCACCATGGTCGCGACCGCCGTCACCGCATAGGTTTCGAACAAGTCAGCGGCCATGCCGGCGCAATCGCCCACGTTGTCGCCGACATTGTCGGCGATCGTGGCCGGGTTACGCGGATCGTCTTCCGGGATGCCAGCTTCGACCTTACCCACCATGTCGCCGCCAACGTCGGCGCCCTTGGTGAAGATGCCGCCGCCGAGACGCGCGAAGATCGAGATCAGCGAAGCGCCAAAGCCCAACGCGACCAGCGAATCGACAACCGTGCGGCTTGTCGGCTCAAGGCCCAGGAACGAGGTCAGAATGAGATAGTACGCCGCAACGCCGAACAGCGCGCCGCCGGCGACGAGCATGCCCGTCACAGCGCCCGCATCGAACGCCATTTTGAGGCCGCCCGCGAGGCTTGTGCGCGACGCCTCCGCCGTGCGGACGTTCGCTTGCACCGACACGTTCATGCCGATGAAGCCGGCCGCGCCCGACAGAATGGCGCCGATTAGGAAGCCGACTGGAATCTGCCATGTCGGCCAGAACGCGATCGCCAGCACGATCACGACGCCGATGCCGACCCAGCCGATCGTGGTGTATTGGCGGTTCAAATATGCGCGCGCGCCTTCTTGAATGGCGGCGGCGATTTCTTTCATCCGGTCGGTGCCGGCGCTTGCCTTGGTGATGGCTTGCGTTTGCAGCCAGCCGTAGATCGCGGCGAGGACGCCGCTGGCTACGACCAGCCAAAGGATCAATTCTTGGCTCATGGGACCTTCATCCTGGGCGCGGAACCGCGCCGGTTGGGGAATGGGTTGGCCGCCCCGCGACATTCAGTCAGCGACGACGCTTCCCCCAAAGGTGGCCGCTTACTGCCAAAAGCCGCGCGCTTAGGCAATGCATGGGCGAAATCAAGGCAGACTAAATGCCCGAGCCCTGGCTCGAATAGGTCGCCACGATCGACACCCCGGCTACCGCCTGTGCGCCTAATGCTTGCGCGGCGGCGGCCCGATACACCTGGATGGCGCGCGCCTCGTTGAGGGCGTTGTTGTTCTGCGGATCGGAGAGATCGTTGGCGTGGCTGGCGCGGACCAAAGCGTCACGCAGGAAATGCGCCTTCTCGCGCGTCTGCCAAAGGTCTACGCCCTGGGCGATTTCGATGCGGATGGAGACGAACAGGTAATTCACCAGCACGCCGTCGCGCATCACCGGCACGGCCAGATACGGCGCGTCCATCGAGCGCGACGAGGTCGCCCCCTCCTCGCCTTCTTCGGCCTTACCCTTTTCCTTGGCCGGCGAGCCAGACGCGTTGGCGAGCCCCGCCAGCAATGTGGACGCAATCATCGCAGCAGCGATGGCGCGGGCGAAAGTGTTCGGCTTCATCTGCGCCAGCTTGGGGTGCGTCGGTTATCGGCGCGTTAGCGACCAAGCTGATGCGAATATCCCGTTTCCGAAATGGGAATCGCATTGCCGTTCCAATCGACCAGAGAAACACCCGCACCCGCTTCGACGCGCCCGATGCGCGCGAGGCGCAGCGATTTATCCGGATCGGACGCCAGCAGCGCGCCGCGCGCATCTGGCGACGCCGTGAACAGCACGACGTAATCGTCTCCGCCCGTTACCAATTTGCGGAAGTCGCCACCCGTCTGCGCCCAGCGCTGCGCCGGGATGGAGAATGGAATCGCGTTGGCCTCGATGCGCAACGCCACACCAGACGCCGCCGCCAGCTTGCCCGCATCCGCCACCAAACCGTCTGATACGTCCATCGACGCGCCGGCAAACCGCGCCACGATCGACGCACTCTCCAAGCGCACGAACGGAGCCAGATACGTGGACATCAGCCACGCCGCATCCGCGTCGAAGTCCTGCCCCGGCAGCGTCAGATAGTCCGGCATCTGCCCGGCGAACGCGCGGTTGTTGCGCTCCGCCTCGACCTCGTCACGCTCGCGCTGAATCTCCGCCAGCGCAATAGCGCCCGTGCGCACCTGCAGACCAAGCCACGCCGAACCAATCTCGCCGCCGACGAGCCAGACATCATCGCCGACCTTCGCATCCGTGCGCGATGGAATACGCACGCCGAGCGGCTCGCCGAAGGCTGTGATGGTGATTGTCAGCGGCCCCGGCGTCGACGTCGTATCGCCACCCAGCAAGCTCATACCGAAGCCCTGAAGGTCACGCCCCAAGGCTGCGGCGAATTTCGCGATCTCTTCCGATGGCCGATCTTTCGGCCACGTCAAATTCAGCAGCGCCGCCACCGGCTTCGCGCCCTTGCCGACGAGGTCGGAGACGTTCGCGCGCAGCGCCTTCATCGCGATCGTATCGATCGGGTCGCCGGCCAAGAAATGCACGCCTTCCACAATGGTGTCGGTCGTCACCACCATTTTGCCGAAGCTCGGCAGCACGGCCGCGTCGTCGCGCAAGCCGCGCGCGCCTTCATGCGTCGCCAGCGGCGCGAACAGGTCTCGGATCAGGTCGAATTCATCAGCGGACATGGGGCCCGCTTATGCGCCCTCGTCGGCCGGACGCAAGTCATGCGCGCACGCATCGAGTGCGGCATTGATGAAACCTGGTTCAGGCCCTTCAAAGAACGCCTTCGCGATCTCGACATATTCGTCGATCACCACGGCGGTCGGGATGTCCTTGCGCTGCTCCAGCTCTGCGGCGCCCGTACGCAGGATCGCACGCGCCACAGCGTCAATGCGCTCAAGCCGCCAGCCCCTGGAGAGATTGCGTGCGATGGCGCGGTCATAGGTGGCCTGGCGATCGACCGCCTTTTCCACCAGAACTTTGAAGAGATCGAGATCGCCTTCGCTCTCGGTGTAGCTCGCCTCGGTTTCGCGCGGCAGCTTGCCGGCGGTGAAGTCCGCGATCACATCCGCGGTAGTCGCGCCGGAAACTTCCATCTGATAGAGCGCCTGCACCGCGCCCAAGCGCGCTGCACTGCGCGCCGCAATTTCACCGGCCTTCATCGAGCCGTCTCCGCGAAACGGCGCTTCAGCAAGATCATCGAAAGCGCCGCCTTCGTCGCCTCGCCGCCCTTATCGCCACGCTCAGGCTTCGCGCGCTCTTCGGCTTGCGCGATATTTTCAACCGTCAAAATGCCGTAGCCGATCGCCAAACCGCCCTGCACCGACAGATCCATCAACGCCCGCGCGCTCTCGCCGCAAACATAATCATAATGGCTCGTCTCGCCGCGCACGACACAACCGAGGCCCACGAAGCCCTCATACAAATTCGTCTTGGCCGCATGCGCGATCGCGGCCGGCACCTCAAACGCGCCCGGCACGAACACGCGATCCAAAGTCGCGCCAGCTTCAGCCGCAGCCGCTTCCGCGCCGCGCTGCATGTAATCAGCGATGTCGCGATAATAGGGCGAAATCACCATCAGCAGCCGCGCGCCGGGCACTTTCGGCGTCGGGGTTTTCTCGATGTCCTTCACGCTTTGAACCCGCGCCAACCTTCGATCGTCAAACCGTAGCCTTCCAAACCAACCAGTTTCTGCGGCGTGTTGCCGAGCACGACCATGCGCCCGACGCCCAGCTCGTGCAGAATTTGCGAACCCAAGCCAATCACACGCAACTCGTCCTCGCCTTCCAGCTCAGCCGGCACGCCGCTCAAACGCCGCGACACCGCATCCGGCACCAGATCGCGCAAGATCACCAGCACGCCCGCGCCTTCCGCTTCGATCTCCGCCATAGCTTTGTCGATCATGTTTGCGCGTTGCCCGAACCCGCCCATGACGTCGGCGGCGAAATCGACGCGGTGCACCCGCACCAAAGTAGGCTTGTTCGGATCAATCGCGCCCTTCACGAGCGCCACGTGCTCGATGCCATCCAAGCAATTGCGCAGCACCACGGCGCGGAAGCCTGAACCGACATGGGTGTCGAAAGGCTGCTCCTGCACCTTCTCGATGTAGCGATCATTGGCGCGGCGATAGGCGATCAAATCGTCAATCGCGCCGATCTTCAGATTATGAAATTGCGCGAACGCGATCAGTTCCGGCAGGCGCGCCATCGTGCCGTCGTCGTTCATGATCTCGCAGATCACGGCCGACGGATTGAGCCCCGCTTGGCGCGCAATATCAACGCTCGCCTCGGTATGGCCGGCACGCACCAGCACGCCGCCGTCGCGCGCCATCAGCGGAAAAACGTGGCCAGGCGAGACGATATCCTCCGCACCCTTGCTGGCATCGATCGCCACCGCGATCGTGCGCGCACGATCCGCCGCCGAGATGCCCGTCGAAATGCCTTCACGCGCCTCGATTGACACGGTGAACGCCGTGCCGAGACGCGCCTGATTACGCGGCGCCATCGGCTCTAGCCCCAAATCGCGCGTGCGCTCCGCCGTCAGCGCCAAGCAGATCAAACCACGGCCATGCTTGGCCATGAAATTGACCTGCGCCGGCGTCGCGAATTGCGCGGGAATGATGAGATCGCCCTCGTTCTCGCGGTCTTCCGCGTCGACGAGAATGAACATGCGCCCTTCGCGCGCTTCCTCGATGATCTCCGCGATCGGCGAGATGGCGCGCTTGAGTTCTGAAATGGGGGACGGCTGTGCCGTCATGATTGATTTCTCCGCGCTTCAATCAGTCGCGCCGCATAGCGCGCCATCATATCGGCTTCCAAATTGACCTTATCGCCAGCCTTCAGCCGAGACAAAGTCGTGACTGCCCAAGTGTGCGGGATGATCAGCACGCCGAAGCCCTCGTCGTCGACCTCATTAACTGTAAGCGACACACCGGCGATGGCGATCGAGCCTTTACCGGCGATCAGATGCTCGATCGCGTGCGGCGGGCGGATGCGGATGCGATAGCCCTCGCCGTCCTGCGTCACCGAAAGCACCTCGCCCAGGCCATCGACATGGCCCTGCACGATATGCCCGCCAAGCTCGTCGCCCAGCCGCAGCGAGCGCTCGAGATTAACGCGATCGCCAACCTTCAACTCGCCCATCGTCGTGAGCGCCAAGCTCTCAGCCGCGACCTCGACGACATGGCTCATGCCGCCCTGATGGCCCTCGGTCGAAACCACGGTCAGGCACACGCCGTCATGCGCCACGCTCGCGCCGATCTCGACGCCGGCGGCGTCGTACGGACTGGCGACAGTGAGGCGCACGAGCCCGTCCTTGCGCTCGACCGCCTTCACCTCGCCCAGCGCGGTGACAATGCCTGTAAACATGCAGCTTTCGCCTTTCAGGCTCGCTCGTAGCTTTCCCAAAGATCGGGGCCAAGCTCACGCAACGCCACGCGCTTCCATGTAGGCGCTTCCGCCAGCCGCGCCAATGCAAGCGCCGCTACGGCAGGCCGCCCTTCGGCGCCTAACACGATCGGCGCGCGAAACCATTCGAGGCGATCTACGGCATCCGCCGCGATCAGCGACGCCGCCACTTGCCCGCCCCCCTCGGCGAACACGCTTCCGATGCCAGCGCCCATCAAGATCGTCAGCGCCGCTTCCGCATCAATGCCCGCCGGCCCACGGCCTACACCCAATGTCCGCGCGCCAGCACCCTCCAGCACGGCACGGCGCTTGCCGTCGGCATCGTCGGCGCCGATCACGATGATCTCCGCGCGATCCAAGCTCGCGAACAGCCGCCCGCCCGGTTGCAGAGAAAATTCGGTGTCGAGGATCACGCGCGCTGGCTGGCTCGCTGGCGGCGGCTCGGTGCGCGCAAGCAATTCTGGATCGTCCGCGCGCGCGGTGCCGATCCCCACCATCACCGCATCATGCGCGGCGCGCATGTTCTGCACTTCCGCGCGCGACGCTTCACTCGTAATCCAGCGGCTTTCGCCCGATGCGGTCGCGATGCGCCCGTCGAGCGAAGTCGCAAGTTTGAGGGTGACGCGCGGCCGGTTCATCGCCTGCCTTATGGACCGCCGGCGTCTCGCCGGCCAGCGCCGAACCCTGCCGCGCGAAGCCGAGTTTTCGCTAGCTCTTGCCCTTCGGCCTGCCAGCTTCCTCGATGAAATCGGCGAAATCGCTGGCTTCGCGGAAATCACGGTAAACCGAGGCGTAACGCACATAGGCCACCGGATCGAGCACGGCCAAAGCTTCCATCACCATCTCGCCGATGGTTTCGGAATTCACTTCGCTTTCGCCTTGGCTCTCAAGCTTACGCACGATGCCGGAGATCATCTGCTCGATCTGATCCTGCTCAATCGGGCGCTTGCGCAGCGCAATCGACAGCGACCGCGCCAGCTTATCGCGATCGAACGGCACGCGCCGCCCCGAGCGCTTCAGCACCACCAGATCGCGCAATTGCACGCGCTCGAACGTGGTGAAGCGCGAGCCGCATTTATCGCACTGACGCCGACGCCGGATCGCCGCGCCGTCCTCGGTCGGACGGCTGTCTTTCACCTGGGTGTCTTCGTTTTGGCAGAACGGGCAACGCATTTGGGCTCGCTAACGCTCGCAGGCATTGGGCAATGGGGCTTGGGCAATGGGTTCTAAGCGGAGTCGCGCCGCTCACCTATTGCCTACTGCCCACTGCCCACTGCCTCAGTAAATCGGAAACCGCGCGGTCAAGGCTTCGACTTTCGCCGCCACAGCAGCTTCAGTGGCGGAGTTATCGCCGTTCGACTTCGACAGCCCATCCAGCACTTCGCAGATCAGATCCGCGACCTGACGGAATTCGCCGGGGCCGAAGCCGCGCGTCGTGCAAGCCGGCGTGCCCAAGCGCACGCCCGAGGTGATCATCGGCTTTTCGGTGTCGAACGGGATGCCGTTCTTGTTGCAAGTGATGAGCGCGCGTTCGAGCGCTTGCTCGCCCGCTTTGCCCGTCACGCGCTTCGGCCGCAGATCGACCAGCATCAAATGGCTGTCCGTGCCGCCCGAAACGACCGCAAGGCCGTTCTCGATCAAGCGCTCGGCCAGCGCTTTCGCGTTCTCGACGGTGCGCTTCGCATAGAGCTTGAATTCAGGCTGCAGCGCCTCGCCGAAGCTCACGGCTTTCGCCGCGATCACATGCATCAGCGGGCCGCCTTGTAGGCCAGGGAAAACCGCTGAATTGATGCGCTTTCCGAGCTCTTCGTCGTTCGACAAGATCATGCCGCCACGCGGGCCGCGCAACGTCTTGTGCGTCGTCGTCGTCACCACGTGCGCATGCGGCAGCGGCGAAGGATAAACCCCGCCCGCGATCAAGCCCGCATAGTGCGCCATGTCCACCATCAGATACGCGCCGACCTCGTCCGCGATCTTGCGGAAGCGCGCAAAATCGATCGCGCGAGAATAGGCCGAGGCGCCGGCCAGGATCAGTTTCGGCTTTTCGCGGTGCGCGATTTCCGCGACCTGATCGTAATCGATCAGATGATCGTCTGGTCGCACCGTGTAGGAGACGGGCTGAAACCATTTGCCGGAGAAATTCGCCGGCGCGCCGTGCGTGAGGTGTCCGCCCGCGGCGAGGTCCATGCCGAGGAATTTGTCGCCCGGCTGCAGCAGCGCGAAGAACACCGCCTGGTTGGCGTTGGCCCCGGAGTGCGGCTGCACGTTCACGAACTTACAATCGAACAAGCGCTTCGCCCGATCGATCGCCAGCCGCTCCACCTCGTCCACGAATTCGCAGCCGCCATAATAGCGGCGGCCCGGATAACCCTCGGCGTATTTGTTGGTCAGCACCGAGCCCTGCGCCTCCAGCACAGCGCGCGAGACGATGTTTTCCGACGCGATCAGTTCGATCTGACGCTGCTGGCGACCCAATTCCGCATCGATCGCCGCTTTCACGTCATGATCGGCGCGCTCCAATGCGGCTTCGAAAAAGCGGTCGCGGCCCGCGGCGGCGCTAGCGGCGGCTTCAGTCATAGGCGGTCAGGTCCTTTGGGGTGGAATCTGCCTCGGAACATAGTTCGACGCGGCTCAGTAAGCAAAGTTACTCCCCAGAAGGAGAAAAGCGGAACAACTTTACAGTTTTCGGAAGCTGAAACTGTAATATGTCGATAGTAATACTTGCCGAATCCACAATGTATGACGTAGATGTGATGTTGAGGGCGTTGTATTCATTAAGGAAAAGGCGCGGGTATGCGTGACGATGATGAAGTCGCGGCCAATGGGCGCGGCGACGCCATGCGCATGACTACGGACATCGTCGCCTCCTTTGTCAGCAACAATAAAATTGCCTCTGACGAACTCGGCGATCTGATCCGCACCGTCCACAAAACACTCTCTTCGCTCTCTGGCGAACAAGCGTTGGCGCCCAGCGAACGCCCGAAACCTGCCGTGCCGATCAACAAATCCGTGCAGCACGATCACATCGTCTGTCTGGAAGACGGCAAGAAGCTGAAAATGCTCAAGCGTTACTTGCGCTCGACTTACAACATGTCGCCTGACGACTATCGCCGTCGTTGGGGTCTGCCGGCGGATTATCCGATGGTGGCGCCGGCGTATGCTGCGCGTCGTTCTGAGTTCGCCAAGAGCATCGGCCTCGGCAAAGGCGTGCGCCGTAAAGACTAGACGAGCTTGCCCGGGCGCGGCGGCGGCGTGCTTTCGTCACCTTCGTCGCCCGCCAGCGCGCGCTCCAATTTCCGCAACGCCAACGCGCGCACGTCCGCCAGTGCTGCATTCGCAGGCGCTTGAATCACGACTTCAACGCCCGTCGCCGCATCGATCGCTGCCACACGTTGCACATCGCCGATGCGCACAATTTCAAAGATAACTTCGCCCGCGTCTTCGCGGTCGCTCACGCAGCGCGCCCGATCACGTACTTGGCCCAAACCGCGTTCAACGCGGCGACCAATTGCTCCATCAGTGCATCGTCATGGAACGGCGACGGCGTGATGCGCAGACGCTCCGTGCCGCGCGGCACAGTGGGATAATTGATCGGCTGCACATAAATGCCGTGCTCGAACAAAAGCGCGTCCGACACTTGCTTGGCCAGCGCTGCGTCGCCCACCTGCACCGGCACGATATGCGTCGTCGATTCCGCCATCACCGGCAGCCCAGATTCACGCAGCAACGCCTTCAAGCGCTCAGCACGCTCGGCCAAACGATCGCGCATATGCGGGCATGCCTTCACCACGCGCACGCTTTCCAGCGCAGCAGCGGCAATCGAAGGCGCCAGTGAGGTCGTGAAGATAAAACCCGAAGCCGTCGAACGGATCGCGTCGATCGCCGCGGCCGGGCCGGTCACGTAGCCGCCCATCGTCCCGAACGCCTTCGCCAGCGTGCCTTCGATGAAATCGACGCGGTGCATCACGCCATCGCGTTCGGCGACACCGCCGCCATTGTGCCCGTAGAGGCCAACGCCGTGCACTTCGTCCAGATACGTCATCGCGCCATATTGCTGGGCGATGTCGCAAATCGCTTCGATGGGGGCGGTGTCGCCATCCATCGAATAGACGCTCTCGAACGCGATCAGCTTCGGCGCATCGGCCGGCGCTTCGTTGATCAAAGCTTCGAGGTGCTGAATGTCGTTGTGACGGAAGATGCGGCGCTCGCACTTGGCGCGCTTGATCCCTTCGATCATCGACGCATGGTTTTGCGCGTCGGAGAATATCCAGAGATCCGGAAAGAGCTTCGCCAACGTCGAGAGCGTCGCGTCGTTCGACACATAGCCCGACGTGAACAGCAGCGCGCCTTCCTTGCCGTGCAGGTCCGCGAGCTCCTTCTCCAGATCGACGTGGTAAGAGGTCGTGCCGGAGATGTTGCGCGTGCCGCCGGCGCCAGCGCCGACCTTGTCCAAAGCCGCATGCGCCGCATCGAGCACTTCGGGGCTCTGGCCCTGGCCCAGATAATCGTTTGAGCACCAGACGACGATGTCGCGATATTCGCCGTCGCCCACCCGCAAGCGCGCATGGGGAAAACGCCCGCGCTCGCGCATGATATCGGCGAAAACGCGATAGCGTCCTTCGTCGCGGATGGCCGCAACGGCGTCTTCGAAGACCTTTTTGTCCTCTTCTCTCACGGTCGCGCCTCTGCTTCGGCCCGGCGGGCGTCGTTCGAATTATTATATGCTAGTTCAGGCCTCCAAGGTAACTGGGGGCCGACGGCGCATTTCAGCGCAGAAAGTTGCGAACGGTTCGCATGAACTTCACTGGACGATACCCTAACTCCCGCCCGCGCCGTTTGCGCCAACACGATTGGGTCCGCCGCCTCACGCGCGAAAACCGCCTGAGCGTCGATGATCTGATCTGGTCGCTGGTCGTGCACGAGGGCGTGGAGCCGGAAATCCCCGTCGCCTCCATGCCTGGCACGGCGCGACTTTCTGTGCGCGCCGCCGCGGACGCCGCCAAGCGCGCCGCCAAGCTCGGCATCCCCAGCATCGCCGTTTTCCCGTTCATCGACGGCGCCAAGAAAGACGCCAGCGGCAAGGAAGCGCTCAATCCGAACGGCCTCGTCTGCAACGCGGTGCGCGCGATGAAGGACGCCGCACCGGAGGTGGGCGTGATGGTCGATGTCGCCCTCGATCCCTTCACCGATCACGGCCACGATGGTCTCCTGCGCGATGGGCGCATCCTCAATGACGAGACCGTAGCGGTGCTCACTGAGCAAGCGTTGATACAAGTCAAAGCTGGCGCAGACATTGTGGCCCCCTCCGACATGATGGACGGCCGCGTCGGCGCCATTCGCACAGCCCTTGATGCAAACGGCCATCAAGACACGATGATCATGTCCTACGCCGCGAAATACGCGTCGGCCTTCTATGGCCCCTATCGCGACGCGATCGGCTCAGGGAAACTCGGCACGGGCTCTGTCGCCAATCCCGGCGACAAGCGCACCTACCAGATGGATTACGGCAACACCGACGAAGCCATTCGCGAAGTCGCGATGGATGTCGCCGAAGGCGCCGACATGCTCTTGGTGAAACCGGGCCTGCCTTATCTCGACATTGTCGCGCGCGTGAAAGCCGAGTTCGGCATGCCGACCTACGCGTTCCAGGTCTCCGGCGAATACGCGATGATGAAAGCCGCCGCCGCGAACGGCTGGCTCGACGAAAACCGCGCCATCATCGAAAGCCTCACCGCCTTCAAACGCGCCGGCGCCGACGGCATCGTGACATACTTCGCGCCGAGGGCCGCGGAGTTGCTCGGCTGACTCCCACCATCTTCATCGACGCGGACGCCTGCCCCGTGAAGGAAGAGGTTTACAAAGTCGCGCGCCGCACCGGCTGCCCGGTGCACGTCGTCGCCAATGCCTTCATGCGCACGCCGCCGGATGTTGAGTTCGTTGTCGTTGATGCAGGCCCCGACATCGCCGACGATTGGATCGCCGAACGCGTACAGCCTGGCGACATCGTCATCACCAACGACGTCCCGCTCGCCGATCGCACGCTCAAAGCCAAAGGCTATGCCCTCGCAGGCAATGGCAAAACCTTCTCACCCTCATCAATCGGCGTGGCGATGGCGCAGCGCGAATTGATGGAGCATCTGCGCTCGTTCGGCGAAGCCAGCGGCGGGCCAAAGCCCTTCTCGCAGCGCGACCGCCAGCAATTCCTCAACGCACTCGACGCGCTCGTGCAAAAGGCAAAACGCGAGACGCGTTAGTCGAGCGCCGCCTCGATCACGCCCGCATCGACGCCCCAATCGCGCAACACGTCGCGCGTATGCACGCCCGTCTTTGGCGGAGGCGAACGCACGCGGCCCGGCGTTTCCGAAAAGCGCGGCGCAGGCGCCGGCATCAAAGCGCCGCCGACATCGATGAAGGTCTCACGCGCTGCATTGTGTTCATGGCGATGCGCTTCTTCCAGATCGAGCACCGGCGCGAAGCACACGTCAGTCCCGCCAAGCAAAGCCGTCCATTCATCGCGCGTGCGCGTGGCGAAGATCTCCTCCAGACGCTTGCGCTGTGCTGGCCAAAGCGTGCGGTCATGCTGCGCATCGAACAATGGCTCCGTCGCGCCCACCTTCTCACGCAACAGCGCGTAGAATTGCGGCTCCAGCGACCCGATCGACACCCATTTGCCGTCCGCGCATTTGTACACGCCATAAAACGGCGCGCCGCCATCGAGCAGATTGACCTGCCGCCCATCGCGCCATTGGCCAGCTTTCAAGCGGCCGAAGATCGTCGTCATCAACGAGGCCACACCATCCGTCATCGCCACATCGACAACCTGCCCGCGCCCCGTCTCGCGCGCATGCGTCAGCGCTGCGAGCATGCCGAACGCGAGATAAAGCGCACCGCCGCCAAAATCACCGATGAGATTGAGCGGCACAGCCGGCTGCTCTTTCAGGCCGATCGCGTGCAACGCGCCCGAGAGCGAAATGTAATTGATGTCGTGGCCAGCCGCGTGCGCGTACGGCCCTTCCTGTCCCCAGCCCGTCATGCGTCCATAGACAAGCTTCGGATTGCGCGCGAGCGCCACATCCGGCCCAAGCCCCAAGCGCTCCATCACGCCCGGCCGAAAGCCTTCGAATAGCAAATCAGATTGCGCAGCGAGTTGCAGGCACGCTTCCACCGCCTCGGGCTTCTTCAGATCAAGCGCAACGGACAAACGCCCGCGATGCGCGAATTGCTCATAAGCCGGCTCAAACCCGGCGCGATCGATGCGCACGACCTCGGCGCCCAAATCGCAAAGGAGCATGCCACAGAACGGGCCCGGCCCGATGCCGCCGAACTCCAACACACGCACGCCCGTTAGTGGTCCGTCCGACATTGTTCCTCCACGCATTTTGCGCGGAAGCTATCGACCGACCTTCAAGCGATCAAGCAAACGGAGACTTAGGCGGCCTTCTGCATGGCTGCCTTAGCGACAGCCTGGCGCACGCCTTCGGCGATTTCTTCGCGCTTGGCGCCTTCGTCGAGCTTCAAGCGCGCCAATTCAGTCACCGCGTTGACGCACGCATCGAGCGCCACACGCGCCACATCGGCAGGCAAACTCTTCGTCGCAATGATCTGCTGCGCAAACGCGGCGCACGCGCGCATCATCGGCTGGTCTTTGCCCGCCACCGCGTAGGCCTGCACGAAACGCAGCGCCGCTTCGCAGGTCGCAGCCGCGCTCGGATCCACTTTGAATTGGTTTGTCGCTGCAGCCAACGCGCCGACCGCTTGTTCGAATGTCAGCGAAGGCATACCGCCCGCTGCAGGCGCGGCCGCCGGCTTCTCAACCGGCTTGTCAGCCTTACGACGCTTGCTCGTGCTGCCCGTTGCACCGGTTCCGGCGGTCACAATGCCGGCGCGGCGGCACGGGCCAACATAACCTTCTGCGTCGATAAATTCACGCGGTGCGCTCAGCACCTTCTTGATCGTGTCGAGCAGCGCCTTGTTCGAGATCGGCTTGCCGATCAGCGCATTCGCGCCGGCATGGCGGCAGGTTTCCGCCAGCGAGCGCGAGAACGAGCCCGAGAGAATAAACACCGCAGCCTTGCGGTTGGCGGCGCGATGATTGCGACGGAAAGCGCGCGTCCAGGCCGCGGCATCCTGCTTGCCGAGTTCGAATGTCGCCAATACGATGTTGGCGTTGAACCCTTCCAGCGAATCCATCGCCAGCGCCGCATCCGTAAACACGCGAATGTTCGGCACGCCGGCATTCCACAACATGTCCTGCACAATCTGCGCTTCGTACTTATTCGGTTCGATGACGCAGACCGACCAAAGCTTCTCGTTCATTGCCGCACCGGCCCCCAAGTCGAAGATTGGAAGCTAGCGCGTTCAGCTTAAAAGACTTTGAAAATGACTGCGAAATGCGCACTACAGGATTAACGCGGCGGGCGCTCCAAGCGCGCGATCAAGCTCGACGTATCCCAACGTTTTCCGCCCATTGCTTGCACATCAGCGTAAAAACCATCGACCAGTCTGGTTAATTCGAGTTGCGCGCCATTGAGTTCGGCCTCTTCCAACACGAGACCCAAATCCTTCCGCATCCAGTCCACCGCGAAACCAAAGTCGAACTTGCCGTCGACCATCGTCTTCCAGCGATTTTCCATCTGCCAGCTTTGCGCAGCACCCTTGGAAATCGCCGCGATCACCTTCTCCGCATCGAGGTCCGCGCGCTTGGCAAAATGCAGCGCTTCCGCCAGCCCCTGCACCACGCCCGCGATACAGATTTGGTTCACCATCTTCGCAAGTTGCCCCGAACCCGCAGGTCCAATCAGCGTCATGTTGGCCGCATAAGCGCGCATCACCGGCTCGACTTCCGCGAACACGCCCGGCGCGCCGCCCGCCATCACGGTCAGCCGCCCCGTTTCCGCACCCGCTTGCCCGCCCGATACCGGCGCATCGAGAAAACCCAGGCCGCGCTCTTCGGCGCGCTCCGCCAGTTCGCGGGCGAGCCCCGCCGACGCCGTCGTGTGATCGACGAAGATCGCGCCCTTGCGCATCGCCGGAGCGGCCGCCTCGAACACCTCACGCACGTCGCGATCAGCGCCCACGCAGGCAAATACGATGTCTGCGCCCTCAGCCGCGCCCGCCACCGTCGAATAGGTGCGGCCCTCATTCTTCTGCGCCCAGTCGCGCGCCTTCTCTTCGGTGCGATTGAACACCGAGACGACATGACCAGCGCGCGCGAGATGGCCCGCCATCGGACCGCCCATCACCCCCAACCCAATGAACGCAGTCTTGGCCATCACTTGCTCCCGGACTGAGGCTCGTCAGCACGCCCGTAGCGGCTGCGGAAATAGGTGAGTGCGGCTCCCGGCGCGCTGCGGCACGCCAACACTTCGCCCACGATGATCAAATGGTCGCCCGCTTGCCGGCGATCAAACGTGCGGCAAGCAAAATGGGCCACGCCGCAGCGCAACACCTGCGCGTCGCCGAAAAGTTCGGCCTCATCCCGCGCGATTGTCTCCGTCTCGGCGCGGGCAAAGCGCCGCGCCAACACCTCGTGATCGGCGCCCAGCACCGTCACGCCCCAAACGTCAGCGCCCGCGAACACGTCATAGCGCTCGGACTGATCGCCCAAGCACCACAACAGCAAGCGCGGCTGCAGCGACACTGAAGTCAGCGAATTGACCGTCATCCCGGACAGGCTCCCGTCGCCCCGCGCCGCGGACACCACGGTC
Organism: Vitreimonas flagellata; assembly: GCF_004634425.1. Classification (NCBI taxonomy): domain Bacteria; kingdom Pseudomonadati; phylum Pseudomonadota; class Alphaproteobacteria; order Hyphomonadales; family Hyphomonadaceae; genus Vitreimonas; species Vitreimonas flagellata. The sequence continues at coordinate 875,283 of NZ_SBJL01000001.1, forward strand.
ACACCCGTGGCGAACGCGCCCATCGCGCGCCGGTATTCCTGTTCCTGATCGATTTCCACCCAGATCTCCGCTTCACGCTCAACACGATCTTAACGCTGTTCGGCGAATGTCGCGCCCTCTCCGCCAGAATGGACGGACAATGACGTCTGCGACCAATCAACGCCCTATCATTATCAAGAAAATCAAAAAGGGCGGCGGCGGTGGTCACCACGGCGGCGCCTGGAAGGTCGCGTACGCCGACTTCGTGACCGCCATGATGGCCTTCTTCCTTTTGATGTGGCTGATCAACACCACAAGCCCTGAACAACGTCGGGGTATTGCCGAATTCTTCGCCCCAGCGAGCGTCAGCCGGGTCTCCTCAGGTGCGGGCGGTCTCTTGGAAGGCACCAGTTTCGCCGAGGAAGGCGTGCGCCACGGCCACTCCGCGCCGGTCGCACCCGCCTCGGAGCCGCAATACACCTCGAACGCCGCGTCCGAAGAGGCGTCCGATGGCCAATCCTCTCCGGGCGGCGAGCAATCGCCCAGCGCCGAAGCGCTCAACCGCGCCCGCACTTTGCGTGAGAACGCCGACTTCACCCGCGCCGAGATGGCGATCCGTCAGGCCATGAACGACATGCCCGACATCGCCGAGCTCTCCCGTAACGTCATCATGGAGCAGACGCCCGATGGCCTGCGCATCCAGATCATCGATCAGGAAGGCCGCTCGATGTTCAATCCGGGCGACGCCGCCCCCAACGATCGCGCACGCCGTTTGCTCGTGGCCATTTCTGGCGTGCTGCAGCAATTGCCGAACCGCATGACCATCTCCGGCCATACCGACGGCTCACAGCCCGGCGGCCGTTACGCCTCGAACTTTGAACTGAGCGCCGCCCGCGCCAACGAGGCCCGCCGCATCATCGCCGCCCAAGGCATCCCGTCCGAACGCTTCTACGAAGTCGCCGGCCGCGCTGACAGCGAACCCATGTTCATTGACGACCCGAGCCTGCCCGGCAATCGCCGCATCGCCATCACGCTGCTGCGCGAAGCGCCGCCGCTGCCAACCGATCATTCTTTGTAAACCACACCGCCACACGCGGCCTTAACTGGGCCCCGTGCACAATGCGGCCATGTCGACCATCGTGACCAATTCCCGGCGCGCGGTTCAGGACCATTTTGAACCCGAAGCCATGCTCGATCCCCAAGAGCAACGCCGCTTGCGCGGCCATCTCGATCAGATCGACTACGCCGCCTTCGCCGCCAACCGCGAAGTCATCGGCAAAACCCTCGGCGCCACGGACATGGCGAAGTTCGAGCGCTTGGCCGTCTGCGCCGCGCACGCGCGCGCTGAATGGGTGGGCGCAGCGCTTGCCGTCACCGAACACACGCACACGCCGAGCGACGCCGAGATCGCCCGCCTCGCCGCTTTGCGCACAGCTTATGACGAGCTGGCCGAAGCCTACGAAGCCATGCGCCGCATGGTCGAGCGCGGCTATTTGAGCTTCAGCGCAAATAAGTAAGTCGGAGCTCGGGTCTTCAGACCCGCGTCAGCGCAACCTTTCAGGCCGGAGCAAAAACGCGCGTCTGAAGACGCGCGCTCCACGCGCTCTATCCCACACCAAACCCCACAAAAACCCAAGCGCCACAATGCCCGGCGCAAAATCAATCCGCCCCTCCGCCGGCGCGCATGCAATCGCGCCCATGAACCAGATCCCTTCCTCCTCACCAAGCAAAAGCTCGACCGCTACGGCGCGGCGCTCTTTGCTTGGCTGGCGTGGGCGGCGTTTCCGGTCATGCGTTTGGGCGTCAACGCGCATCGCAGCAAACGCCTGAAGCGCGTCATCGCGCGCTGCGAGCGTTTCGTGCACGCCTTTCTCATCTGCAGCGCGCTCTCGCGCGTGCATCGCGCCAGGCACGCAAGCCCGATCAATGCGGCGCCCGGCCTCCACATCGGCAAACCACATCTGCGCTTGCTCGCGCGCTCGATGCGCTCGCGCAGCAAGAGCTTCTACAAGCGTATCCTCCACGCGCTGCATAGGTTCGCGAGCCCTGAGCCTTTCATCGCACGGCTCACGCGCAAAATCCGCAGCGGCGCCCGCTTCCTGAACCTCATCCTGGCGGCGCCGATCGCCGACGCCATCCGCAGCGCCGAACCGCGCGCCATCGCCTGCGCCGACAGCTCCTAATCTTCGGACCGCCGGCTTCCAGCCGGCCCAGCACCGCCCAAACCGTGTGAAGCTCCGCTTCACGCGGCCAAACGTGCTGCGCGCTTCAATTTCTCGCCGCTTGCACCGCCCGTGACGCGGTTTGCGTGGCGCGCACCCGCGCCAGGATTTCCCGCTGCGCCCGATCGTTCAGATCGCTGTTGTAGGCGAATTGATTGAACGGCCCACGCACCGCGAACGGAAACACCAAGCCGCCACGCGGCGAACGCGGCGCGAGCCGCACGTCCAAGCGCCGCTGCGGCAGGTCGATCACGCCGATGCCCGGGATGCGCAGATCGGTCGTGTTGAAGCTCAAATTGTCCGAGCCCAACACGCCATCCGCGATCGCGAACGTGGCGGAGAAGCCTTGGAACGGCGTCCGCGCTTCGGGCGCTATCAATTCGCCGCGCAAAGCATTGCGGATCGTCGTCGCCACACCGCCGAGATCGACGCCGTGCAATGTGCCAGAGACGACTTCGAGATGCGTTTGGCCATCGACGCCCGCGATCAATTCGCTCTGCGTCGCGCCTTGCGTGACGAGGTTCAAGCTCAGTTCCGCGCGGCCCTCGATGCCGCCGAAATTTATCGCGTCGCTCAGGAAGCGCTGCGCGTCCAAGCCGGTGAAAGCCAAATCCTGCACGATACGCACACTTGGCTGACGCGCATCGATCTCAAACCGCCCGCGACCGGAGCCGCCATAGAGGCTCGTGTTGTGCAACGTCGCCGCCATGTAGCCGTCGTTCAGCACCAGGTTCAGCCGCGCACTATCGAGCCGCATGTGCTGAATGAGCACCGCGTGCGTCACCAATTCGAGGTCAGCATTCAGTATGTGCAGGCCAGACCAATTGATCGGCGTTTCGCTCGCTTCAGCTTGCACATCGAGCGCACGGGGTGCGGCTTCCACCGCAGCGATCTGCGCGTCCGGCGCGCTTTGCACCGCGTCCGGCATAGCAGCGGCGACTTCCACTTGCTCCACAGCCGGCGCCGGCGGCGCTTGGCCAGAGAGATATGGATTTAGATCAAAGTCAAAGAGCTCAAGGCGTCCGCTCAGATACGGCTTGTTGCGGAGAGAGGAGAGCACGAAATCGCCACGCCCGCGGATGAGATCAAGCGCAAAGCCCGCGTTCGAGAACGCATAACGCCCGCCGCCAATTTCCATGCGGCCCGACACAGCAAACGCCTCAAGCCCCACACCGCCTTGGATCGGCGATCCACCCCAAGCCGCCAGCTGCCGCAAGCTCGGTCCCGACGCGCGCACTAAGCCCGCAATCTCGCCCGAAGCCGCCAGGGTCTGGCCTTCGAAATGCATGTTCAGCAATTCGCTCTGCACATCGATGTTCAGCGGCATGCGCTCGCCGCGCGCCAACGCACCAGGCCGCCCCATCTCCAACGCAAGCTCAACTGGCTTGTCGGCGTAACGCACCGAACCGCTGACTTGCATCGGCTCTTCCATGCCGGCGAACGCGGTGGTCAGATCGACATCGCCAACAACCCAGCCCACACCACGGCGCGCATCGAAGAAGCTCGCTTCGCCATCGATGATACGAATTTCACGCAAGCGCGTTTGCGCTACATCGACGGGCGCGGGGGAAGGTGTCGTGGTCGGCGGCGGTGTGGTCGTGGGCGGCGGCGTTTGCCCCCCCGGCCGGCGCGGCGCGAGAATCCAATTCGGCCGCCCCTCGGCGCTCACTTCGAGCGCAATGTTCGGTCGCTGCAGCACGAGGCGGCTGACCACAACTTGGCGATCCAGAAGCGGCCGCAGCTCGACGCCGATATCGATCTCGTCAGCGGTGATGAAAGCGGGCGCGCGGCCGTCCTCCACATTGGCCAACGTCGTCTGCTCGGCCCGCAGGCCAAGCACTGGCCAGAAGCTCAAGCCGACATCGCCGGCAATCGTCAGGTCGCGCCCGGTTCCGTTCTCAACCGCCCGCTCGACCTCGGCCCGGATATCCAGCCGCAGGATCAGATAGGCGAGCACACCCGCCCCCAGGATCGCCGCCGAGATCAGGCCGCCACCGATCAGCAGAACCCACCGCTTCCAGCTCATGCCGGCTCTCCCCACCTTTGGCCGCACCCTAGCCGCTGGCGTCCGGGGCCGGAATAGCTATCTAGGAGCCATGACCCAACCCGTTCCCGTCACCGTGCTCACAGGCTTCCTAGGCGCGGGCAAAACCACCCTTTTGAACCGTATCCTGACCGAGCAGCACGGCAAGAAATACGCCGTCATCGTCAATGAGTTCGGCGAGATCGGCATCGACAACGACCTCATCGTCGACGCCGACGAAGAAGTGTTCGAGATGAACAATGGTTGCGTCTGCTGCACCGTGCGCGGCGACCTCATTCGCATCATCGAAGGCCTGATGAAGCGCAAGGGCCGCTTCGACGCGATCCTGGTGGAAACCACCGGCTTGGCGAAGCCCGCGCCCGTGGCGCAGACCTTCTTCGTGGACGCTGACGTGCGCGCGAAAACGAAGCTCGACGCCATTGTCACCGTGGTCGACGCCAAGCACGTCGCCGGCCAACTCGCGAGCCAGGAAGAAGCCGCCGAGCAGATCGCGTTCGCCGACGTGATCCTGCTGAACAAGACCGATCTCGTTTCGCCGGAAGAACTCACGGCCGTGGAGCGCCAAGTCCGCGCCGTGAACGCGACCGCCCGCATCCACCGGATGAATCGCGGCGACATAGCGCTGGATAAAATCCTCGACGTCGGCGCCTTCGACCTGGACCGCGTCACCGAGATTGATCCGCACTTCCTGCCCGATCACGATTGCGACGACGCCTGCGCGCATCACCACGATCATGATCACGACCATCACGGCCACGATCACCACCATCATCACCATGACGAGCACGACCATGTCGCGGCTTCCGGAATCGCCAGCGTGTCGCTCTCAACTGAGAAACTGATCGATCCGCAAAAGCTACTGCCTTGGTTGAATGACCTCACCCAGCAACGCGGCCCGGACCTTCTGCGCCTCAAAGGCATCCTCGCGTTCCCGGACGAACCCAAGCGCTTCGTCGTCCAAGGCGTCCATATGATCATTGAAGGCGATACGCAGCGCGATTGGCGCGAGGGTGAAAAGCGCATTTCGCGCCTCGTCTTCATCGGCCGCAATCTTGACCGGGCCGAACTCGAAACCGCCTTCGCGGCCTGCGCAGCGTGACCGCGCAAGTTTACGAAAACGGCCGCCGCTTAGCGCTCGGCGCGGGCGCGACCTCGATCCACTGGATCGGCGATGAGGCCCTCTTTGCACTGAGCGATGGCCAAGTGCTCGCCGCCCCCCGCGAAGGGGAGGCCCGCCGCATCCAGGCGCATGATGGCGTGATCCTAAGTGCGGCGCTCCATCCAGACGGCAAACGCATCGTCACCGGTGGAGACGATGGCCGCGTTAAGGCCATCGCGCCGAACGGCGATGTGCGCACGCTCACTGAAGGCCGCAAATGGGTCGATCATCTCGTCACCAGTGCGGCGACCAATCTCATCGTCGCGGGAGTCGGCAAGGAAGCGATCGTTTTCCAAGCCGACAAGGAAACGCATCGCTTCGCGTATCCCACCAGCGTCGGCGGCTTGGCGCTTGATGCGAAGGGCCGTCGTCTCGCGGCCAGCCATTATAACGGCGCGACCTTGCGCTACGTGCTGACGGCCGGCGACAAAGGCACGGCGATGAATTGGCAAGGGTCGCACCTCGCCATCACCATCTCGCCTGACGCGCAATATGTGATCACCGGCATGCAGGAAAATTCGCTGCACGGCTGGCGTATGCCCGAGAAAACCGATCTGCGCATGGACGGCTATCCGTCCAAGACGCGCTCCTTCTCATGGGACAAACGCGGGCGCTGGCTCGCCACCTCCGGCGCCAACGCCGCGATCGTCTGGCCGTTCGTCGGCAAGCTCGGGCCACAGGGAAAGCCGCCGCTGCAACCCGGCGAACGCGAGGCCTTGGTGACAGCGGTTTCATTTCATCCGACTGAAGAAGTGCTCGCGATCGGCTATTCAGACGGCGCGGCCATCGTCGTGCGCTTTGCCGACAGCATGGGCATGGAGCTTGATGAGCCCGGCGAAGGCGCCGTCACCGCGCTCGCTTGGAGCGCCGATGGCAATCGCATCGCCATCGGCGACGAAGCCGGTCGCGGCGCGATCATCGATCTCTAATCACCGCGTCTCCCACGCGAGCCACAGCGCGATTAGCGCAATGCCAATCGCCAGCACACGTCGCGCCGTGGACGCATGTGAGGTCGCAGCAATCAGCTGACCTGCGCGCGCGGCGCCCAGCACGATCAGACCGTGAATTATAAATGCGACGACGAGGTGCGCCATGCCCAGGATCAGCGCTTGCAGCCAAAACGCCGCATGATCGTCGGCGATGAAGCCCGGCAGCAGCGTCACATAGAATACCGCGGCTTTCGGGTTCAGTACATTGGCGATGAAGCCGCGCCAGAACGGCTTGTGATCAGAATTGCCCGCATGACCTGGCGATGTCTCACGCGCGCCGCGCCACGCTTCCCACGCCAGATACAGGAGGTAGAGCACGCCCGCCCAACGCAGCGCGCCATAGACGAGCGGCGCCGCCGCGATCAGCTCGGCCACGCCAAACACGGCGAGCAGCATGTAGAACGCGAGCCCCGCCGTGACGCCGAGCACAGCTCTAAAACCGGCCACACGGCCTTCGCTCGCAGAGAGTGCCGCCAGATAGCCCATGTTCGGCCCCGGCGTGAGTTCGATCAAACTCACAGCCAGTAAGAACGGCACGATCACCGTGGGCTCGACGGGAAATGATTCCATCTCAGCGCGGTCGCGTGTTTTGCGCCGTGAGCACTTGATCCATCACCTTCACTACGTTCGCGATCTCATCGACAATGCGGCGCGCGCGTGAGGGATCGACCAAAGGTTTGAAGAGATCGCCCGGTTCGAAGAGATTGCCGCCTTCGACGGCCACGAGCAGATCGCCATTCTCGAAGGCGCACCGGATGCGCTTGCCGTGCAAGCCGGTCTCCAGCGCAATCAAGCGCTCCATCATCACTGGATGCAGCAGATAGCGCGCTTCGACTTGATCCGTGCCCCAGACCTCAAACGCCTTCTCAAACTCCGACGACACAAGCCGCACGCGCTCCAGTTGCCGGCCCTCAATCTTGCCACCCCCAAAGACGTTGAACACGCCTGCATCGCGCCGCACGATCGTGACGCCCAAGAACTCGATCGGGAAATGCATGCGGATCAGCTGGCCGCGAAACACCGTGGTGTAGCGCGTGCGCCCTTTACTGTCAGTCGAGCGTTGCTCGAGATGCGCTTCGTAGAGATCAAACGAACAATCCTTGTAATTGCCGTGAAACCAATCTTCGAACTTGGAGCGCGCAAAACTGGGCACAAGCTGTAGCTGCTGGAGGCGCGGAAACGCGGGCGGGCTGAAACCGCCAAGATAGAACGACGCGCCCATCGCCTCGGCGATCGCTGCGCAATATTGCTTCTTCAGCGTTTGCCCGATTTTCGCGAGCGGCTGATAGGCGAGCACGCCGCCCACCACCAACACGGCGAGCCCAAACATGAGGCCGTGCACGATTTGTTGCGTGTAAGCGAACAGCGCGACAGCGATCGCGAGTGCGATGCCGGCCGTAACCCACATCCACTTCTTGAACGACGCGACCGCCGCGAGCCGATCGGTCTCGTTCGCGACGAAGCACGGCTCGATCCGCTCCTTGTAGAGGCGGTTGAATGTCGCGTCGTCGAGACGGGCGAGGTCGATCATTTGCGTCTGTGCGTCCACGGCGAATCCCTTTGGGCCTTCGGGTCGTTCCTAGCCTGCTCTATGTCGCGCGCCTATTGCCACCGGTTTCCGATCGCGCCAATTTTCGTCCATGCAGATAGACCGCCGCGCCATCCTGGCCGCCTCGCTCGCCGCCGCAGCCCCCGCTCCAGCGTTCGCGCAAGCCGCCCCCATCGCCCGCACGCAACATGGCCGCGTGCGCGGCGCGACGATCGACGGCGTGCATGTATTCAAAGGCGTGCGCTACGGCGCCGACACCGCCCCGCGGCGCTTTCAGGCCCCGCTCGCGCCACGGCGCTGGTCCGGAGTGCGCGATGCGCTAGGCTATGGTGCGGCGTGTCCGCAACGCGGCTTGGCGAACGAAACACAAAGCGAAGATTGCCTCTTCCTCAATGTCTGGACGCGCGGTCTGCGCGACAACGCGCACCGACCAGTGATGTTTTACATTCACGGCGGCGCCTATTCATCAGGTTCCGGCTCCGATCCACTCTATGATGGCGTGCGGCTTGCGCAGCGGGGCGACGTCGTCGTTGTGACGATCAATCATCGTCTGAACGCCTTCGGCTATCTCTCGCTCGCGCGGCTTGGCGATTTCCCAGACAGCGGCAATGCCGGACAGCTCGATATCATACTCGCGCTGCATTGGGTGCAGGAGAACATCGCGGAATTCGGCGGCGATCCGAATTGCGTCATGGTGTTCGGCCAATCCGGCGGCGGCGCGAAGATCGCGACGATGATGGCGCAGCCAGCGGCGGCAGGCCTATTTCACCGCGCTGCGACCATGAGCGGGCAACAAGTCACCGCGTCGGGACCGCTGAACGCGGAGAAGCGAACGCTGGCGTACATGGAAGCACTTGGTTTGGCGCGCGGCGATGTCGAGCAATTGCGCACGCTGCCGGTGCAGCGCCTCGTCTCGGCCCAATCCGCGCGCGATCCGATCCTCGACAATAGCGGGCTCTATTTCGGGCCGGTGCTGGATTTCATGCATCTGCAGCGGCACCCATTCTATCCAGACGCCGCGCCGCAATCGCTGCACATCCCGATGATACTCGGCAATACGCGCGACGAAACGCGGGGCTTTACGGGTCAGGATCGGGCGCCATTCAGTTACACCTGGGAGCAAGTGGCGCCCGCGCTCGCCACGCAGATGCGGATCGACACCGACCCCGCACACGTCGTCGCCGCCTATCGCCAACGCTTCCCGGATTGGACGCCAAGCGAGGTGTATTTCGCCGCCTCCACGGCCGCGCGCTCCTGGCGCGGCCAAGTGATCGAAGCGGAGGAGCGCGCCCGTGCTGGTGCGCCAGCTTATGTGTATCAGCTCGATTGGCGCAGCCCGCGCGAAGGCGGCATTTTCCGCGCGCCGCACACGCTCGATATCCCGCTCGTGTTCGCCAATCTCGAAGCGTCGAGCTTCATCGGCGAACGTACCGAGGCTGGCGAAGCGATGTCTGCACGCATGATGGAAGCGTTCATCGCCTTTGCACGCACGGGCGATCCGAATTGCGCTGCGATCCCGCGCTGGACGCCGCATAATCTGCCGACGCGTGAGACGATGGTGTTCGACACCAACACGCGCATGGAAAACGACCCACGCCAATGGGAACGCGAATTCTTCGCCGCGATCCCCTACGTGCAGCCGGGGACTTAGAGCGTCCGCAGCCCCTTCTCGACGCTGATCACCGGCGCGTAACCCATCTCGGCGCGGGCTTTGTCGTCTTTCAGGATCGCGTCCCGCGACATGATCATGGCGCTGAAGCGGGTCAACGGCGGCTCGCCTTTCATCGGGAACGTGCGCCAGAGCATTTCGCAGGTGGCGCCGATAGCGTCGGCGACCCAGCCGGGTACAGATTTGTCGGCGAGCGTGATGCCGCGCGAGGCGGCCATGCCGCTCATCATCTCACGCATCGGGCGGACGCCGTCATCGAGGATGAAATAGGCTTCGCCCGCACGGCCTTTGGTGAGCGCAAGCTCGATCGCGTGCACGAGATTGGCGATGTGCGTGGTGGAGGTCATAGCGCGGCCGCCGTTGACCCACATGAATTGGCCGCTCTTGGCCATGGCTTCGATCACCGGCAGCAATGTCGTATCGCCCGGCCCCCAAATAAAGCGCGGGCGCAGCGCGATCGTCTCAAAGCCCGGCGCATTGGCGGCGCGCACCAATTGCTCTGCTTGCGCCTTTGTAGATGAATAGGGATAGGGCGAATGCGGCGCGAGCGGGTAAGTTTCGTCCACACCGCGCAGATGCTGGCCGTGAAACAGCGCCGCTTCCGTGCCGATATGGATGAAGCGCTTCACGCCCGCGTCACGCGCCGCCGCCAGCATGCGCGCTGTGCCATCGACATTGTAGCGCTTCCACGCGTCGCGCGGCCCCCATTGCTCCACGAACGCGGCGCAATGGATCACCGCTTCTGCGTCGCCGATATGGGCAGCCGTCACGTCTTCCAGATCGCAGCGCACCGGTTTGCCGCCGAGTGCTGCGATCTTTGCGTCAGACTTCTCCGAGCGCGACATAGCGCAGACATCGTGCCCGGCCGCCGCAAGCTTCTCCGTCGCCGCCCCGCCGACAAAGCCCGACGCGCCGGTGACGAAGATTCGCATTAGACGCCTCCACCAATCTGTTTCAGCGCGTGCGAGAGTTTTGTCACCGACGTCGTCGCGTCCTCGCGCCGCTCGCGCAATTCTTCGACAACCTCTTCCGGCGCCTTCTTGATGAACTCGGCATTATTCAGCTTCGCGTCCATCTTGCCGATTTCCGCTTCGAGCTTGCCGATCTCCTTCGCCAAACGCGCTGACTCCGCCGGCAGATCGACGACCCCCTCCAGCGGCAACGCCACCGTCGCGCCGTCGAGCACGAATGTGACCGAGCCCTTCGGCGCATCCTTGGCGCTGGTCGAGTATTCGAGCCGCGCCATGCGATCGATCAGATCTTGGTAACGCTCGAGCCGCGCTTCGGTGGCCGCATTCGCGCCGATCAGGAGCAACGGAATTTTCGCGCCGGCCGGCACGTTGAGCTCGGAACGGGTGGAGCGCGTCTCTTCGATGAGGCGCACCATCCAATCGATCTCGGCTTCGGCGTCCGCATCGATCAGATCATCACCCAGGCGCGGCCAGCTTTCGGCGATCAGCATACGCTCGCGCTTGTGGCCGTACTCGCCCATGCGCGTCCAAATCTCTTCGGTGATGAAGGGCATGAACGGGTGGAGCATGATCAGGATTTGATCGAGCACCCAGGAGGCCGTGCGCCGCGTCTCAAGCTTGGCCGCCTCGTCTTCACCGTTCAGCAACGGCTTGATGAATTCGAGATACCAATCGCAATAGACGTTCCAGACGAATTTATAGAGCGCGCCCGCCGCTTCGTTGAAGCGCCGCGCTTCCAGTTCGCGCGTCACGGACGCTGCCGCCTTCGCTGTTTCGCCGATGATCCATTTGTTGACGATTTGCTGCGGCGAGCGCGGGTCGTAGCTATCCCACACCGCGCATTCGTTCATCTGCGCGAAGCGGGCGGCGTTCCAGAGCTTGGTGCCGAAATTGCGATAGCCCTCGATGCGCTGTTCGCTGAGCTTGATGTCGCGCCCCTGCGCCGCCATCGCCGCCAGCGTGAAGCGCAACGCGTCCGCGCCGTACTTATCGATCAGGTCCAAGGGGTCCATCGTGTTGCCCTTGGACTTGGACATCTTCTGGCCCTTCGCATCGCGGACCAGCGCGTGGATATAGACTTCGTGGAAGGGGACCTCCTTCATGAAGTGCATGCCCAACATCATCATACGCGCGACCCAGAAGAAGATGATGTCGTGCGCGGTGACGAGCGTGGACGTCGGATAGAAGCGATCAAGCTCCTTGGTCTTGTCCGGCCAGCCCAAAGTCGAGAACGGCCACAGGCCTGACGAGAACCACGTGTCGAGCACGTCTTCGTCTTGGCGAAGTTCGGTCTCCTTGCCGTAATGCTTCTTTGCTGCGGATTGCGCCGCCGCTTCGCTCGCTTCGACGAACACGTGGCCGTCCGGCCCGTACCAAGCTGGAATGCGATGGCCCCACCAGAGCTGGCGCGAGACGCACCACGGCTCGATGTTGCGCATCCATTGATAGTAGGTTTTCGTCCACGCTTCCGGCACGAACTTGGTGCGGCCGTCTTCGACGGCGGCGATCGCGTCCTTTGCGAGTTCACCCGCATTGACGTACCATTGGTCCGTCAGCATCGGCTCGATGACGACGCCGGAGCGATCGCCAAACGGCTGCATGATCTTCTTGTTCTCAACGCCCGCCAGCAGACCAAGCGCTTCGATGTCGGCAACAACTTGTTTACGCGCTTCAAAGCGATCGAGACCGCGATACTTCGCCGGCACATGCTCGGCGTCGGCCATACGGCCCTTCGTATCCATCAGGATGTACATGGGCAGATTGTGCGCGCGCGCGACCTTGTAGTCGTTGAAATCGTGCGCGCCGGTGATCTTCACCGCGCCCGAGCCAAAACCCGGATCGGGATATTCGTCGGCGATGATCGGGATGTAGCGATCCGCGAGCGGCAGCAGTACGCGCTTGCCTACGATCGGCGCATAGCGCTTGTCGCTCGGATGCACCGCCACGGCGCCGTCGCCGAGCATCGTTTCCGGACGCGTCGTGGCGATGGCGATGTAATCGCGCGTTTCCCATTCGGTCGGATTGCCTTCTTCGTCGTAGGCGATCGGGAATTGGTAGGTCTCGCCGTTCTCAAGCGGATATTTGAAGTGCCAGAAATGGCCGGCGACCTCCTTGTTCTCGACTTCGAGATCGGAGATCGCCGTTTCAAAATGCGGGTCCCAATTCACAAGGCGCTTGTCCTTGTAGATCAGGCCTTCCTTGTAGAGCTGCACGAACACTTTCAGCACCGCGGCCGACAAGCCTTCGTCCATCGTGAAGCGTTCGCGCGACCAATCGCACGAGGCGCCCAAGCGGCGCAGTTGCTGGAAGATCATCCCGCCGGATTCTTCCTTCCACGACCAAACGCGCTTCAGAAATTCTTCACGACCGAGCGAGCGGCGATCTTCGTTCTTACCAGCCTGCGCGAGTTGACGCTCGACCACCATCTGCGTGGCTATGCCGGCGTGATCCATGCCTGGCTGCCAAAGCACGTTCTTGCCGCGCAGGCGTTCAAAGCGGCAGAGCACGTCCTGCAGCGTGTTGTTGAGCGCGTGGCCGATATGAAGCGAGCCGGTGACGTTGGGCGGCGGGATGACGATGCAGAACGCCTCGGCGTTCGGATCGTCCTTGGGCTTATAGGCGCCGGATTTCTCCCAAGCCTCGCTCCAGCGCGGCTCGACTTCCTTCGGATTAAACGTGGTCTCAATCATCGGGAGGCTATAGCAGGCCCCGATGCTGCATTGCGAGAGGGCCAGGTCACCCCAAAAGCGCAAAAGAATACGCCCCGACCTGGGCCGGGGCGTCCTCAAAATCTCAAAGCTGACGAGCTTACCGCGCCAAGCGGGCAATCCGTTCCAGCTCGGCCTCGACCCGCGATTCCACGATCGCCGGCAAATTCTTGTCGAGCCATTCCTTGAGCATGGGCTTCAAGAGTTCGCGGACCACGCCCTCGATCGTCTGGTTCGGTGCATCCGAAATGCGCAACGTGCCAGCCAAGCGCGCCATGGCGCCGGCGGCCGCGCTTGCGCTCGGCGGCGAGAGAATGGTGTCGACGCTCGCGAGATCGACGCTCGGCGGCGGCGTATAAACTGGCGCCGCTGGCGCAGCCGCCTGATAAGTGGGCCCGGGAGACGGCTCTTCATCAAAGACGATATCGTCATCGCTCGGTGGCGGCGCAACGGCAGCCGCTGTAGCCGCTGGCGCAGGCGCAGGCGCGGGCGCTTCCGATTGCGTCAGGTCGAGCACCGGCTCCGGCGCCGGCGCCTGTTCTTCTTCGGAGATGATCCGGCGGATCGACGCCAGAATTTCTTCCATTGAAGGTTCGGCTTGCGGGTCCTGCAGCGCCATTTCCTGCCTCGTGAGTTCAAACGAGTCGCGTGACTCGCAGGAAGATTATTGATGCGATTGATTCCCGTCCATCAAAGCGCGTGCGCAAATGCGCGCGCATGCGGACAAGAATCGACCGCGCGAAAGCATGCGCAGCGTTGCGTCCGATAAAATAAGAGGACGTTAATTCCCGCTCGTTTCGCTTGGCTAACGCAAGCTAACTCAAAGCCTGAAAATCGCGGGCTTCTGCAGGCCGGCGACGATCGGCGGCGCGGCATCGAACGCCGTACGATAGGCCGCTGTTTCGCCCGCGCGCGTGTAAATGCGCGCAGAGCCCGCCGCCCCCTGGCGTACGATCACGCCCAAGCGCCCGCCAGGCGCCAATTGCTCCAACCAAGCATCCGGCACGAACTCCGTTGCGCCATTGAGCAAGATCACATCGTACGGCCCATCATCACGCCAGCCTTCAGCGGCGGCGATCGTGACCGCCTTCGCATTGGTGAGCCCGCATGATTCGAGCGTGGCGCGCGCGCTGAAGGAGAGGTCTGGATTGATGTCGTGCGCCACGACCTCTTTGCAGATCGTCGCCAACACAGCCGCGCCATAGCCGGTCGCGCCGGCGATTTCCAAAGCGCGCTCATGCTTTTGCGGCGCGAGTGCTTGCAGCAGTTTCGAAAGATCACGCGGCCGCATCAGAAAACGGCCCGGCGCCACTTCGACTTCGAGATCGCCATATGCAATCTCCCGCTTCTGCACCGGAACGAAGCGTTCGCGCGGCAGCGTACGCATGGCGTGCGCGATACGCGGGTCCGTCACGTCGGCTGTGCGGACTTGGCTTTCGACCATCATGTCGCGGGCGCGCGCGAAATCCATGAAACTGCTCCTTATCCGCCCGGTTAAGCCGCCCCGCCGCGAACCGCAAGCCGCACGGGTGACGCGGGGGGCCTCTACCGGCACATGTCGTCCCGGCCCAGATCGAAATGAAGGTGGTCGCGGTGCGCGCGATTGTAGTCAGGGGAGAGCACGGCCTGGAAATAATCGCAGGCCCCGTCCCGGACATCGCGCAGGAACGCCCGCTCCGCCTGCGAACCGCGCCAGCCGGCCGAGATCGTGACCCGGCGCCCGTCCGCCAGGGTGAAACCGGCAATATCCACGGCGTTGGCGCTGGCGTGCTCGCTCAAGCGGCCGTCGCGGCGGCCGGCGATTGGACGGCAAGAATAGGACGAGCCGGCGAGGTCGATCCGGGTTACCGCCTGCCCGAACCGCTTTTCCGAGGCTGGAGCTACGACATCCCGCTCCCACAGCACCAGGGCCGCCGCGACCGCGCACGTGGTCGCCACCGGCTCTGAATAGGCATGGACGGATTGTGTGAGCTCGACCGCGTCGTCATAGCCGCAGCGCCCTTCCTGCAGATCCGGCAACCGCTCCGTCGCAAAGCCCGCGCCCGCCAATGCCGCGCGGCAGGCCGGCACGTCGTCCTCAAACACCGTAATCTGCGCCGTCCGCAGCGCTGGCGGCATCAGATCGGCCTCTTCAGGCGGCGGCGAGCCGATCAGCAACATCAGCATAAAGAGCGCCAGAACCGCCAAAGCGCCCGCGGCCCAGATGCGGGCGCGTTGATGCTCCTCCTTGGAGGGCGGCGGGATCAGACCAAATTTGCGCATGGAAAGCGGCGTCCGCCTTGACCGATTCCATGTGACGCGCCTAGGAGTGCCGCCCCAGCGCGTCTGCGCAGGACTTGGCCTCGTGGCGGAGTGGTGACGCAGCGGACTGCAAATCCGTGCACCCGAGTTCGATTCTCGGCGAGGCCTCCAAGTCCCCTCAGAATAAATCCCCTACAAAGCAAGACTTTGGCGACCTTGGTGAACATGACGTTCGCCATTAATGCTTCCTTTACCGGTTAGGGCGATATTCACCTTGTCTTCCCTTGGAGACACCCCACCATACCCAACGCCTTCGAGGGCCCCGCAAGGGGCCCTCGTTTTCCTTTAGGGCCTGGGTGTGCAAGTGAAAATTCAACTCCACACGGGGCTTTCCCGGCGGACGCGAACTTGGTAGGAAGCGCGCCTTCGCGGGCCCGGCTCGCGAAGAATGAGATGTTCCTCGGTAGCTCAGTGGTAGAGCAATCGACTGTTAATCGATCGGTCGTAGGTTCGAATCCTACCCGGGGAGCCATTCTCCTTTTTGCATCTTTCTAGTGTTGGTTGGATTTTCTAACCCCGCAGGCGACGGCCGGCGGGGTTTTGTTTCGCCCTAACCCGTGTTTGCACAAGCGGCGGGCGCCTGCTGTGACGCATCCGCGCTATGCGGTTAAACAGGTTGAGCGCCGCTCCCGGAACAGCCAAGCGTGCTGGAACGATGAGCACAGCAGAAACCAGTGGGGCAGTGCGCCGCCCGACCCGTCAGGTGTCGGACAGCATCGCCATCGCGCGCGTGCTCTGCATCACGGGCATGGTCTATGCCCACGCCTGGACCGGCCTGAACTACGCCCACCTCGTTGAAGCCGCGCACACCGCTCAAGGCGTGCTGCGCTGGCAACTCATGGAATTCCTGGGCCGCAGCGCCGTGCCGTTGCTTAGCATTGTCGCCGGCTGGCTCGCCGCGAGTTCGGCGCTCAATCAAAACTGGGGCAGCTTCGTCGCCAACAAAGCGCGCACCGTGCTGACGCCGATGCTGCTCTGGAACGGCTTGTCCATTGCGATCGTCGGTGGCTTGGCGTTCGCGGGTTTGCTCGCCGCGCCCGCACCACGCGAATGGCTCTGGACGATCGAGGAATTGTTCGCGTTTACGCAGCCCAACGACATCAACGTGCAGATGCCGTTCCTGCGCGATCTCTTCGTGTGCATGCTCTTCATCCCATTCCTCGCGCGCATGCCGTCGTCGGTGTTGTTTGGCGTTCTCGCGATCGCTTTGGTGTGGGCTGTCACCGAATTCAAATTCGTATTGCTGCTACGTCCGTCGATCCTTGTGTTTCTGTTGATCGGCATGTTGGCGCGCCGCAGTGACCTCGCTGAGAGCGTCGCCGCCAAACCAATCGCTTTGCTTGCAGCACTCTTCGTCGCCACGGCATGCCTGAAGGCTTGGGTGATGTATGGCGCCGGGCCATTACCGCGCGCCGCGCACGCAAGCGCCGACATCGTGCTGCGCCTCGCTGCGGCCGCCTTCTTCTGGCGCCTGGCGTGGGCCGTTTCCAAATCCAAATTCGCGGATCGCGTAAAAGCGCTTGAGCCTTACATGTTCCTGCTCTTCTGCGCGCACATGATCATGATCTGGCTGTTTGGTCCGCTCATCGGCCTGATCACCGGCCCACTTGGATCGCCGCTCTATCCAATCTTCCTGATCGCCCAGCCCTTCCTCGTCCTCGGCGGCACGATCCTGCTCGGCAACGCGCTGGCGCAGGTGGCGCCGAACGCGGCGCAGATATTGAGCGGCGGCCGCATGGGTGGCAGCGAAACCAGCAAAGCAGCCGCACGCCAAGGCGCGTGAGTGTGCTTGCGGGCGGGCGTGTTCCACGCCATGACCCGTGCCCATGCATGATGTAATCATTATTGGCGGGGGCCATAACGGCCTGGTTTGCGCGGCTTATCTGGCCGAGGCCGGGCTTAAGGTGCTCGTGCTCGAACGACGCGATGTCGTCGGCGGCGCGGCTGTCACCGAAGAATTTCATCCGGGCTTTCGCAATTCGGTGGCGAGCTACACCGTCTCGCTGCTGAACCCCAAAGTGATCAAAGACCTCGATCTCGCACGCCACGGCCTGCGCGTGGTCGAGCGCAAAGTCTCGAACTTCCTGCCGCTGCCCGACGGGCAATATTTCATGTCCGCGCCGGGCATCACGCAAAGCGAAGTTGCGCGTTTCTCCAATCACGACGCCGTGCGCCTACCCGAATACGAGCGGCGCCTCGAAGTCATCGCCGACTTGGTGCGCGGGCTGCTGCTGGAGCAACCGCCGAACCTTATCGAACACGGCTTGGTGCGCGGCATCGAAGAAGCGTTGCGCGCGGCCGAACTTGGCGGGCGCCTCAACAAGCTCGACATCACCGCCAAGCGCGATCTGCTCGATCTCTTCTCCGAAAGCGCCGGCGATTGGCTCGACGGCTGGTTCGAAAGCGAGCCGATCAAAGCGTTGTTCGGCTTTGACTCCATCGTCGGCAATTACGCGAGCCCCTACACGCCGGGTTCGGCCTATGTGCTGCTGCATCACGTGTTCGGCGAGGTGAACGGCAAGAAGGGCCTCTGGGGCCACGCTATCGGCGGCATGGGCGCGATCACGCAAGCCATGGCCGCCTGCTGCCGCGAGCGCGGCGTCGAAATCCGCACCGGCGTCACGGTGAAGGAGCTTGTGATCGATCACGTCGCGCAAATGGCCGGCGGCGTGCGCGTTGGTGAAACCTCACATGCGCGCGGCGTTGTGACGGCGAAGGGCGAGGTGCTGCGCGCGAAAGCGGTGATCTCGAACCTCAATCCGAAGCTGCTCTACGAGCGCATCGTGCCGGAAGGCGCGTTGCCCGCCGATTTTCAAGAACGCATCACGCGCTATCGCAACGGCTCGGGCACATTCCGTATGAACGTGGCGCTCTCGGAGCTGCCCCGCTTCACCTCAAAGCCGGAGCCGGGCGATCACCTCACCGCCGGCATCATCATCGCGCCCTCCATGCGTTACATGGAAAAAGCTTACGACGATGCGCGCGCGTTCGGCTGGTCGCGCGAACCCATCGTGGAAATGCTGATCCCGTCGACGCTGGACGATAGCCTCGCCCCACCCGGCAAACACGTCGCCAGCCTCTTCTGCCAGCACGTGCAGCCGCAACTCTCCGACGGCCGCTCGTGGGACGATCATCGCGACGAGGTCGCCGACTTGATGATCGCCACCGTCGACAAACACGCGCCCGGCTTTGCGAAAAGCGTGCTCGGCCGCCAAATCATGTCGCCACTCGATCTCGAACGCACGTTCGGCCTCGTGAACGGCGATATCATGCACGGCAGCCTCTCGCTCGATCAGCTGTTCAGCGCCCGCCCCGTGCTTGGCCACGGCGATTATCGCGCACCGATCGCCGGCCTCTATATGTGCGGCGCCGGCACGCACCCAGGCGGCGGCGTCACCGGCGCGCCGGGGCACAATGCAGCGAAGGTCGTGGCGCGTGATTTCAGGAAAGGCGTGGTGAACTAGCTCGGACGCAAGCGAAAGTGCTGGTAGAAACCCGGCGCGTCAGCCGAGAGCAACGTAGCCGCGATCAAATCTTGATCACCCCCGCTCAGGTTGAGTTGACGGCGCGCGAGTCCGCGCCCGTAGAGCGCCAACGCGACATTGTATCTAGCCATCGCAGCTTCAATCGTGAGCGCGGCCCCCTCGACGTTCGGCGCACTACCCAGGACATTTTCGAAATCGGCCAGCGCCCTGCGCGCATCTCCATCGCGAAGCGCCGCCACGCCGTGATTAACGCGATGCGACATCTCAACAGGGAAAAACGCGATCGCCGCATCACATGCGGCCAACACCGCGTCCAAGTTGACCGATGTCCGGAGGCGATTGCCACAAAGCACCTCCATCTCTGCTCCAGCATGGGGATCAAGCGCGAGGGCGCGATCGCGCAACTGAACGGCAAGAGCGGTCTCACCAACGCTGTAGAGTGAGGTCGCGCGCAGCATGTTGAGCTTTACGATCCATGTGTCCGAGTCGAACGACGTCGGATCTTCAGAGGAGGGCTCAAACCCAGCGTGGCGTACCGCCTCCTCGCGTCTGGTCTCGGCGATGTCGAGATCATCTAGCAGATCTTGGAACCGAGCGGCGGCGCGTTGGTACTCTCCACGCTCAAACCAGAGAATCCCCTCGAAATACCGAATGTGAAAATCGCCCGGCTTGAGAGTCATCGCGCGCTGCAAATCTACCGCCGCCTCTTCAACGTCGCCGACGGTCAGCCGCGCTTCCGCTCGGTACGCATATGCGTACGCGTTATTTGCGTCCAACTCCGCGGCCAATGAATAGTCGCTGATACGTGCTGCCGCATCTTCCGGCTGCGCGCGTGCACGCTGCATGTACGCAGCGGCACGATGCTCGGGGCGCTCATGTTCATCGGCGCCGCGCGCCGAACACCCGGCGTTCGCAATTGCCGCATCCGGCCCATAGCATTGTCGCCACTCAAGAGCGCGCTGCCGCTCCGGACCGCTCAGCACGCGTGCAGCAACCTGGTCGACGATTCCTCGACCGACGCCCATGCCGAAGGCAATTGCGATTGCAACTGCAACGCCTACGAAAATTCTGCGCCACATGGTAAATTCTTCGCTTCCTTGCACGAAGACTACCACCGGTTGCTTTAGGGCTTATTAGCGGATCACTCCGCCGCGACATTTTCCGGTTCTTCGGCCTGGCGCTTCCACAAGCCTGCATAGAGCCCGTCTTTGGCGATGAGTGCTGCGTGCGTGCCGCGTTCGACGACGCGGCCGGCCTCTAACACCACGATCTGATCGGCGTTCGCGATGGTGCTCAAGCGGTGCGCGACGACGAGCGTCGTGCGGCCGCGTGAGGCTTCTTCCAAAGCATCCTGCACCTCGGCCTCGGTGCCGCTGTCGAGCGATGAGGTGGCTTCGTCCAGGATCAGGATCGTCGGGTTCTTGAGCACGACGCGGGCAATGCCGACGCGCTGCTTCTCACCGCCGCTCAGCTTCAAGCCGCGTTCACCCACGCGCGTATTCCAGCCCTGCGGCAAGCTTTGGATGAACGTCAACAGCTGCGCGCGCGACGCGGCCTGATCCAATTGCTCCTGCGTTGCTTCAGGGCGACCATAGGCGATGTTGTAGCGGATCGTGTCGTTGAACAGCACGACATCCTGCGGCACCAGCCCCAGTGCGTTGCGCAGGCTGGTTTGCGTGACCGCGCGCAAGTCCTGCCCATCAATGCGCACAGCGCCGCTGGCGGGATCGTAGAAGCGGAAGAGCAGCTTCAGCACTGTGGACTTGCCCGCGCCCGAAGGGCCGACGATCGCCGTCGTCTTGCCAGCTGGCGCGGTAAACGAGACGCCATCGAGACCTTGATCGCGGCCCTCGTGCGCAAAGCCCACATTGTCGAATACGACTTCGCCCGGCCCCGGTTTCAGGGCGACCGCGTTCGGCGCATCGGCGACGTCCGGCGTTTCATCCAACAGCACGAACATCTTTTCCATATCGATCGAGGTCTGTTTGATCTCGCGATAGGCAAAGCCCAAGATGTTCAGCGGCGCGTAGAGGTTCGTCATGATGAGAATGACGGCGGTGATGTCGCCCGGCCCCATGGGCCCGCGCGCCACCAGAAAGCCAGCCGCCAGCACCATCGCCACCAAACCGACGTTCATGACGAGGTTCTGCAGCACGTTGAGCATGACAAGCGATGTGTTCGAACGCACCGCCGCACTGGCGTAAGACGACAGTGCTTTGTCGTAGCGCTCACTCTCGCGCGCCTCCGCGGCGAAGCTCTTTACGGTTTCAAAATTCAGCAGTGAATCCACTGCCCGGCCTGCGGCTTCGCTGTCGGCCTCGTTCATCTCACGGCGATGCTTCAAGCGCCATTCCGTCACGCCAAACGTGATCCAAGCGTAGATCACCACCGTGAGCGCCGCGATTAACGAGAACGACCAGCCGTATTTGAAACCAAGCACGCCGGCAGCGAGCAGCAGCTCGATAATGGTCGGGGCGATGTTGAAGGCCAGGAAGCGCAGCAGAAAATCGATCGCGCGGACGCCACGCTCGATCGTGCGATACACAGAACCTGTGCGCTTCGATTGATGGAAGCGCACCGAAAGTCGGTGCACGTGCGAAAAAACATTCGTGCCGGCGCGGCGCTGCGCTTCTTCGCTGATCGGCTGGAAGATCGCGTCGCGCAATTGCGGGCCTGCCGTTGAGGCAAAGCGCAACGCAGCCCAGAAGCCCGCCAGACCGATGAAGGTTTGCAGCGCGCCGCCTGCATCACCTTCGCTCAGGCGATTGATGCCGTCGGCCAAGACGAGCGGCGAAAACACCGCCAACACTTTGCCGACCAGTGTCAGCAGAAAAGCCGCCCACAGCCGCAGGCGGTAGCCTGGCCCTTCAAGGCCGCCGATCAGCCGCATAAGGCGCGCGATCGTCCGCAGGATCGGCGGCGACGCGTCCGCGACGACCTCCGGCTGCCCAACCTGCTTATGCTCGCCACGCGCCATATGGAACAATCCTTGAGGTTCGGACTTAGGCGCGCTGGTTTTCGCCCGCAATGCGCCGTATTGGCTAAGTGTGATGAGCCCCATGGCCGATTCCAGTGCAGCGAGCGCCAAAGTGCGTTCCGTGTGCGTCTATTGCGGGTCGTCGGAAACGACGAAGCCCGAATATCTCGATCTCGCGACGCGGTTCGGAACGGCTTTGGCTGAACGCGGCCTGCGCCTCGTCTATGGCGGCGGCGGCGTCGGCCTCATGGGTCGTTGCGCAAAAGCCGCGGCCGACGCGGGCGGCGAAGTGCTGGGCATCATGCCGAACTTCCTGATGCAGCGCGAACGTGTGCTGGAGGCCGTGCCGCATCGCATGGTCGATACGATGCACGAGCGCAAACACATAATGTTCGAGGAATCGGACGCATTCGTCGTGCTGCCTGGCGGCATCGGCACACTCGAAGAAGCGGTGGAGACGCTTTCCTGGCGCCGGCTCGACCTGCACTTCAAGCCGGTCGTCTTCCTCTCCGAAGACGATTTCTGGGATCCGTTCTTCCATCTGATCCAGCATACGGTCGACGCCAACCTGACCCCTGCGAGCTTTCACAACGCCGTCGCCAACGTGCGCACGATCGAAGATTGTTTCGCCGCGCTCGCCGCTCCGGTCCGAGTTTGAACCTTCGGTTAACGACGCTGCGTTAGCGTTCGGCCCGTTCAGCCTTTGGACGGGCCATGAGTTTCGGGAAGAAGCCGCCTTCCGCGCCACCGGGCAGCGCGCCTGTTGCATCACCCGCACCAGCGCCGCGCGATCCCTATGGTCGGCGTAAAGTCATTCCAGACGAAGTCTGGGACGGCCCCAAGGGCAAATTTCTGCGCGAACTGGGCTTGAGCCCCGACGACGAAAGCAATCTCATCCCCAACGAAGCCTCGATCGCCGCACGCATCGAAGAAGGCCGCGCGCGTCACGAAGAACGCAACGCACTGGCGCAACGCAGCATCGAAACACGTCTAGCCGGCGCAAGGGTGCGCCCGTTCTTCCTAATCCCCGATCCGTGCTGGAACGGCGCGACTGGCCTCTTCCTGATGACGTCGCTCGATCTCTATCCGTACGACGATTGGAACGTGATGTATTTAGCCGCCGACGAACGCACAGCACTCGTCGCCGATATCGCCATGCATCCTAACGGCAATGTGCCCGCCTTCGTGGAAGCCGCGGCGAAATTCATGGTCCGCGCACAGGAGCAGATGACCAAGGCGCACGAAGCCGCCACTATCACCCACGATTTCGCCACCTACCAAACTACGCGCGACGACGTGCAAATGCGCGTCAAAGCGTTGGCGATGCAATTTTCCCGCACATTGATCGAAGCCTGGGAAAAGAACGGCCCGGCGGGGCGCGGGCGTTAGGCCTTGTAAGAAACCCACGCCACCTCCGACTATAGGAATATGGCTGGGAATACCGACCAAGATCAGCGCTATCTGGCCGCGGTCGCTGAGTTCGGCGGGGCCATGCAGCGGCTCGCGCGCGCGACGGAGGCAAATCCGGAGCGGCGGCGCGATTTGCTACAAGACATGCATGTCGCGCTTTGGCGTAGCTTGGCCACCTTCGACGGCCGTTGCGCCCTGCGGACCTGGGTCTATCGCGTCGCGCACAACGTGGCTGCAAGCCATGTCGGTCGAGAACGCCGCATGCGCGCCGGCGCCGCGACGCTCGACGAGATCGAGCATTTGCCGGACTCGCGTGATCTCCGCGACGATCACGAGTCCAACGAGGCGCTAGAGCGTCTGCACAAGCTCATACGCGCACTGAAGCCGCCAGATCGGCAAATCATCACGCTTTACCTCGAAGGCGTCGACGCCGCAGCGATCGCCGACATCACCGGCTTGAGCGCAGGCGCTGTCGCCACGCGCATCTCCCGCCTCAAATCCTCTTTCGCCCAACACTTTCAATCCGGCTCACCCCATGACTGACCGCGATCCCCTCCAAGACCTTTGGACCAATCAAGCGCAGGAGCCATTCGACATGAAACTGGACGATATCCGTGCGCAGGCCACGCGCTTCCAGGCGCGCATTCGCCAGCGCAATTTGCTCGAATACCTAGCGGGTGTTTTCGTTGTCGGCGTGTTCGGGTGGTTTGCCTTCGCCATTCCTGCGCCGGTGGCGCAATTGGGCGCTCTGATGATTGTGCTCGGCGCGCTCTACGTGTGCTGGAAGCTGCACACACTCGCACGCGCCGTCGACGCCAACGCACCCGACACAGCGCAAGCTTGGACAGATTTCCAGCGGCGCGAACTTGAGCGCCAGCGCACAGCGCTCGCGACCGTTTGGAGCTGGTACCTTGCGCCATTTGCACCAGGAGTTCTGGCATTTCTCGCGGGTGTCGCCTTTGCGCCGGAAGCGCCCATGCCCCTGGCGGCGCGTCTCACCCTTTTTGGCGCGGGCGCTTGCGTCATGGGCGCGGTCTTCGCGGCGATCGCGTGGCTGAACGCTCAAGCCGTGAAGATGCTTGATCGCGAAATCGCCACGCTCGATCAGATGCGCCAAGCGTAACTGACGGCGTCTTAAGCCGACTGCCCCAGCAGCCGCTTGCGCGCGCGCTCTTCACCGATCAGGGGGAAGAGCGCGGCCATTTCCGGGCCGTGATCCATGCCGGTGAGCGCTTGGCGTAGCGGCATGAAGAGCGCTTTGCCTTTGGCGCCCGTCTTTTCCTTCACGGCGTTAGTGAACGCGCTCCAGGTCGTTGTATCATAAGCGCCGCTCGGCAGCACTTCGGCGGCGGCTTGCGCGAATTCGGCATCCTGCACGACGGGCGCGATCGGGCCGTCAACGATCTTGGCCCATTCCTGCACGTCGGGCAGCAGCACGAGGTTCGCGCGCACCGCGTTCCAGAACGCTTCACCCTTGTCCGCGCCAAGCTTCGCGAGGCGCTCCTTCACGGTCGTGTACTCGTATTGATGCAGCAGCGCCGCGTTCACCCGCTTCAATTCTTCCGGATCGAAACGCGCCGGCGCGCGGCCGATCTTCTCGAACGCGAACTCGGACGCCAATTGCTCCAAGCTCGTGCGCGCCTCCACCGGATCAGAGGTGCCGATCTTGGCGAGGTGCGAGAGGATGGTCATCGGCTCGTAGCCTTCAGTAGCGAGTTCACTCACACCGAGCGAACCAATACGCTTCGACAGCGCATTGCCGTCCGCGCCAACGAGCAATGGGAAGTGGCCGAACGCCGGCACGTCGCCGCCCAACGCTTCGAAGATCTCGATCTGCACGCCTGAATTGGTGACGTGATCTTCGCCGCGCACGATATGCGTGATCTTGAAGTCGATATCGTCCACCACGCTCGGCAGCGTGTAGAGGAAAGCGCCGTCTTCGCGAATGAGCACCGGGTCCGAGAGCGAGCCCGTATCGATCGATTGCGGCCCGCGCACGAGATCGACCCAATCCTTGCGCGCGCCCGAAAGCTTGAAGCGCCAGTGCGCGCGGCGGCCTTCGGCTTCCAGCTTTGAGCGATCAGCGTCGGTCAGCTTCAAGGCGGCACGATCATAGATCGGCGGCTTGTTCGTCGCTTGCGCGATCTTGCGCTTGCGATCGAGTTCGTCTTCCGTCTCGTAGCAGGGATAAAGCAAGCCCGCGGCCTTCAGCTTCTCGGCCGCCTTCTCATACACATCGAAGCGATGCGATTGGTTGGCGCGCTCGCTCCAGGGCAAGCCCAGCCACGCCAGATCGTCGACGATGCTCTGCTCGAACTCTTTCGTGGAGCGCGCGATGTCGGTATCGTCGATCCGCAGCAGCACCTGCCCGCCTTCGCGAACAGCAAACAGCCAATTCATCAGCGCCGTACGGACATTGCCGACATGGATGCGGCCCGTGGGCGACGGCGCGAAACGGAGACGGATGGACATTGTTTTAGTTTCTGGTTTTTGGTCGCGAGAAGGGCCGGGTTATGCGGCGCGCCGCCCGGAAATGTCCAGCGTCGGCCTCCTTATCAGACGCCGCAGGCTCAGTTTGGCTTGGCCGGATGTTGTTTTCGGTTAGAAAAGCCCCTACGTCCCGCGCCCGCAAAGCGCCCCTCTACCTCCGCTAAAAGGACCAACCGGCCAACAACCGGTTCACGAGACACATGAGCCAACGCCTCTTCCAAGCCTATGTGATGGTCGATTGGAGCGCCGCCTCCAAGCCGACGACTGGCCCGGACTCGATCTGGGTCGGCGTGCTGAAGCGCAATGTGCGCTTCCAGATGGCGTTTGAGTCTCACAACCCCGCCACCCGCCTCGACGCGGAAAAGCTGCTCACCAATGTGCTCGATGATCTGAAACGCAAGGGCGAGCGCACGCTCGTCGGCTTCGACTTCCCGCTCGGCTTTCCGCGCGGCACGGCGGCGGCGTTGCAGCTGGTTGGTGAGCCCTGGCGCGCGCTGATCGATTTCGCGGCCAAGGAGGTGAAGGACAAGCCCGACAACACCAACAATCGCTTCCAAGTCGGCGCCAAGATGAACCGGCTGATGACCGGCGAGGCGTTTCCGTTCTGGGGCGCGCCGGCGCGCGATGAGCAGACCATGCTCTCGGCCAAGCGCCCGCGCGAACATGGCGAAGGCGATCTGCCGGAATTGCGCTTGGCTGAGCAGGCGATAAAAGGCCCCTCGTCGATCTGGAAGCTTTACTATCAAGGCTCCGTTGGCGGTCAGGCGCTGACGGGTCTGCCGGTGATCAAACGCCTCGCAGAGAAGCGTGCCGCGAAGTTCTGGCCGTTTGAAACGGGCTGGAAGCCGCTGACGCCGGCCGATCTCTCCGAGGTCGAATGCGTATTCGCGGAAATCTATCCGAGCATGCTCGGCGCCAAACCCGCAGCCGGCGAGATCAAGGATCAGGCGCAAGTCCGCACCGCGTGCGAACGCTTCAATGCGCTGGATGATAAAGGTCAGCTCGCTTCGATGTTCGGTCCGGCCAAGGACGATCCGCGTCGTGAAGTCGTGGAGCGCGAAGAAGGCTGGATCCTTGGCGCGCCAGCTTAAACGCTGGCGTTTGCTTCAACCGGCGGCAGCCGATTACGCAGGAAATACCAGCGCGCCAGCAGCACCGCCGCGCTCAGCACGCTTGCCCAGAAGATCGCGAACAACAGCCCGGCGACACCCATGCCTTCATGCTCGGCCAGCCAATAGCCGATAAGCGGCATGACCACCGCGTACGCGGCAATGTGGCTGAAGGTCGGAAACCAATTGTCGCTGCGCGCGCGTAAAGCGGACGCGGCGACGACTTGCGTACCGTCCGGCAACAGCACGAGCGACGCGATCCACATCAAAGACGCAATGAGCGCGGCGAGGCCGACGTCAGCCGTATAAACACGGCCAATCGGTTCGGCGAACAAAAGGATCACGACGGCGGCGACCAACATCGCAATCGCGTTCAGCCAAATACCCGTCCAGCCTGCACGCACCGCATCTTGCGGCGCTTGCCGCCCTACTGCTTCGGAGACCAGCACTGCTGTCGCCGCAGATATGCCAAGCGCCAGCATGAACACGAGTGCGAGCAGATTGAGAATGATCTGATAGGCCGAGACGACATCCGCACCTATGCGGCCCGCAATGACGGTCATCGCGGAGAACGCGCCAGCTTCAACGGCCTGGCTCACAGCTGCTGCAATGCCGACCGCGAGCAAGGCGCGATAGCTCGGCCCTCCCGCACCCATTTTGCGCACGCCATAGCGCGCGCCTTCGCGCAGCATGAAGATCGCGAGCAGCAAAGCGCCCGCGAGAAACACGCGCGCGCCCACTGTGGCCCACGCCGAGCCGACAGCGCCATGCTCCGGCACCCACCACAAATTCAGCGCGAGGTTCACGCCGTTCGCCAGCCACATCACGGCCGTCGAAATGCCGGGCTTCTTGATCGCTTCCAGAAAGTACGTGCCGGCGATGTACATCAAGTGCAGCGGGATTGAGAGGGCAAGCACCGACATCACCGGCGCCGATGGCCCGGCCAAGCTCTCCTCGATGCCAAACACCGTGAAGAGATTTTTGCCCGCGGCCCACATCGCCAACGCCGACACGATGCCGGCGACCACCGCGATCACCAAGCCACGACGCAACGCAACGCCTGCGCCCTCCGCATGGCCTTCGCCCAACGAGCGCGCAGCCAACACTTGCACGCCTTGCAGCAAGCCAATCGCGGCGACCAAGAACACGGCGGTCGGCGCCCATCCGAGCGCCTGGTGCGGCAGCTCGTCCGGCGCCAATTGGCCGACAACGACCACGTCCACCAACGCCATGCCGATAATGCCGAGCCGCGCGAGCGCGGTCGGTCCGGCAATGCGCAGCAAAGGCGCGACGTATGAGCGTGTCGACCGCATGGGGAGGCGCCGTTTAGCTGAACGGCGAGAGTCGGTCGAGGCTTAAGCGGCGGATTGCTGCGCCGCAGCAGGCTTTAGGCCGCGATACAAATACGTCGAAAGCCCTGCTTCGAGTGAGGAATAGAGGGCGAAGGTTATGAAGCTCGTCACGAACACGTAGCCGATAAAGAGCACTGGATTGCTCTGCGCGACGGCGGCCGTCGCCATCGGGTCCAGCGCGTTGATGCCGGCGATGGCGGCGACAACGTAATCAAGCGCCGCGACCAGCACATAGGCTGGCCCAAGCAACATCAGCCGCGCTGCCGTGATGCGCAGCATCGAGCCTTTGGTCCACGCCCATGTTTCAAACGTGAGAATGCGCCCGGCTTCGACGCTTGCAGGCGCCGCCAGATAGAGGCGCGATGTGAGCAATATCCACACGATTGTGTAGAAGAGCGCAAAGCTCACGAGCGCACCCGGCTGCTCTTGAACGAAGCGCGTCATGACCGAAATCACCGCCGCCTGATCCGAACCAGCGCGCTCAAGATCGCCGATATAAGGCGCCATCGGTCCGGCGAAGAGTGCGATCATCCCGGGGATCAGCAGCACGAACATGACGATGCACATGAAGAAGCCGACGACCGCCATCGCCGCCCACACGCGCAAGCCGTCATTCAGAACACGTTGCTGTGCGCTTGCGGCGAGGCCGAAGGCCGCCACGATAAACGCGGCGTAGGTGATCGCGCGCACGAACATCGCGCCAACCGCCGTCAGCAGGCCGACCTGCGGCACGAACAACGCCAACCCGGTCACCAAGGCGAGCACAAGCGCGCAGATCAACGAGGCGCTCAGCACGAACCGCAGGTTCGACCGCACGCTCGCCAGAGCCGCCCCAACGCTTTCCTGAACTGGCACCGCGCCGCCTTCGGCCATGATTTTTCTCCCTTACGAGGCGCTTATGCCTGCATTTGCCGCCGCCCGCGAGGCTTGAAGGCGCTGGCCCGGCGCGGCATGTGATCGCCATGAAACCTGTTCACGTCGTCGGCGGCGGTATGGCCGGATCGGAAGCCGCTTGGGCGCTGGCGAATGCTGGCGTGCCGGTGGTGCTGCACGAGATGCGGCCGGTGGTAAAAACCGACGCGCACCATACCGATAAGTTCGCGGAACTGGTCTGCTCCAATTCGTTCCGCAGCGACGATTGGCGAGGCAATGCCGTCGGCCTGTTGCACGAGGAAATGCGCCGCCTGGGCTCGCTGGTGATGGCGAGTGCAGGTCCCGCGCAAGTGCCGGCGGGCAGTGCGCTGGCGGTGGACCGCGATGTGTTCAGCGATGCGGTGACCGCCGCACTGACGGCGCACGAATTGATCAGTGTGGAGCGCGACGAGGTGAAGTCGCTGGATGCATTGCTGACCAGCGACGACGCGAGCGTGATCTTCGCCACCGGCCCGCTCACCTCACCGGCGCTAGCGGATTCCATCCGCAATCTCACCGGCGAGGACTCCCTCGCCTTCTTCGACGCCATCGCGCCGATCGTGCATGCAGACTCGATCAATTTCGACATCGCCTGGAAGCAATCGCGCTACGACAAAGAGGGCCCCGGCGGCGACAAGGCCGCCTACGTCAACTGCCCGATGGACAAGGCGCAGTACGAAACTTTCATCGCCGCTCTCAATGCCGGCGCGAAGACTGAGTTCAAGGACTGGGAAAAGAACACGCCCTATTTCGAAGGCTGCTTGCCGATCGAAGTGATGGCGGAGCGCGGGCCGGAGACATTGCGCTTCGGGCCGATGAAGCCTGTCGGCTTGATGGACGCGCGCGTCGGCACACGGCCCTACGCCGTCGTGCAACTGCGCCAAGACAACAAGCTCGGCACGCTCTTCAACATGGTCGGCTTCCAGACCAAGCTGAAATACGGCGCGCAGGAAGAGATCTTCCGCATGATCCCCGGCCTTGAGAACGCGCGTTTCGCGCGTCTCGGCGGCATTCATCGCAACACGTTCCTGAACTCACCGCGCCTGCTCGATTCAACATTGCGTTTGAAGGCCGAACCGCGCGTGCGCTTCGCCGGCCAAGTGACGGGCGTTGAAGGCTATGTCGAAAGCGCCGCGATGGGCATGCTTGCTGGCCGTTTCGCTGCCGCCGAACGCTTAGGCCGCGCCATCGAACCGCCGCCGCACACAACAGCACTCGGCGCGTTGGTGGCCCACGTCACCGGCGGCCACATCACGGACGGCAAAGGCTCGTTCCAGCCGATGAACGTGAACTTCGGCCTCTTCCCGCCGATCGACGCGCCGACGCACGGGCCTGATGGGAAGAAACTCAAAGGCGAAGAACGCGGGAGAGCGAAGAAGCTGGCGATGGCGGAGCGGGCGCTGGAGGATTTGGCGGGATGGTTGGACGGCGCCTCATTGCGCTGACGACGGAGCTATCCCTCACCCTGCCCTCTCCCCTCTCGGGGAGAGGGTTCTCTCAAATCAAGCCACCCAGCGGGCTGCTCGGATCAGCGTATTTCTTCTTCCCCATCCGCCCGGCCAGATACGCTTCGCGCCCCGCGATCACGGCGTGCTTCATCGCTTTCGCCATGCGGATTGGGTCTTTGGCTTCGGCGATGGCGGTGTTCATCAGCACGCCGTCGACACCCAGCTCCATCGCGATCGCCGCATCGCTTGCGGTGCCGACGCCGGCGTCCACGATCACCGGCACGCGCGCTTGCTCCACGATCAAGCGAATGCCGACAGGGTTTTGCACGCCCAGCCCCGAGCCGATCAGCGAGCCCAGCGGCATGATCGCGACGCAGCCCGCATCCTCAAGCTTGCGCGCATAAACGGGATCGTCGCTGCAATAGACCATCACAGAGAAGCCCTCGGCGACGAGCACTTTCGCGGCCTTCAGCGTCTCTTCCATCTCGGGATAGAGCGTCTTCTGATCGGCCAACACTTCAAGCTTCACCAGCTTCCAACCGCCCGCCTCGCGCGCAAGGCGCAGCGTGCGCAACGCATCATCGGCCGTGAAGCAGCCGGCGGTGTTGGGCAGAAATTCCACCTTCTTTGGATCGATGTGATCGGTGAGGCGTTCCTTGGTCGGATCGCTCAAATTCACCCGCCGCACCGCAACCGTGACAATCTCCGCCCCGCTGGCTTCCAGTGCCGCCGCATTCTCCGCGTACGACTTATATTTGCCGGTGCCGA
The DNA here is from genome assembly GCF_004634425.1 of Vitreimonas flagellata. Classification (NCBI taxonomy): domain Bacteria; kingdom Pseudomonadati; phylum Pseudomonadota; class Alphaproteobacteria; order Hyphomonadales; family Hyphomonadaceae; genus Vitreimonas; species Vitreimonas flagellata. Next base: position 906,825 of record NZ_SBJL01000001.1, read on the forward strand.
TGATGAGGCGCGAATTATAGCTCTTGCCGGCGATGGTGAGGGTGTCAGCGGTCAATTGAGTTTCTCCCAACCCTCTGGGGTCAGTTCGTAAGTGAGCCCGTGTTCACGATCCCAATCAGGGCCAACGTAAACGGCTGCGCTACAATCATCAGCGACCGAGAGCTGTCGCGGGCTCAGAAAGTTGTGAAGCTCGCTGCGTTGCAACTCTGCAGGCACGCCGCATTCCTCTCGCCACCAGCGCCCCTTGGGATCATCACGCAGCGCTGTGTATTCATCAAAGATCATCTGCGCGGCCAGTTCTCGATCCTGTTCGAAACGCTCAATCAATCTGGCAGCGGCATGAAGCATCTCCGACGATGGCGATTGGTCCATCTTTACGTCGAGGCAGACGACGAAATCGCCTACCGGCGACGGCGCCGGGGTGGGATGCTCGTAACTGTCGAAAAGACACGGGCCGCGCGGGATCAGGACAAACTCATCGAGAAGCAGGATGCCCACGCTCACCCGCCCCCCACGAACTGAACAATCTCCAGCTGGTCCCCGTCTTGCAGGCTGGTACTCGCCCACAGGCTCTTGGGCGCGATCTCGCGGTTGCGTTCGACGGCCACGCGGGCGCCCTCGATCTCCAGGGAGGCGAGCAGATCGGCGATGGTCGCCGAATCGGGCGCCTCGCGCATTTCTCCGTTGACCGTCAGACGCATAAGCCTTCCTATCCGCCCCGACTTAAAGCCCCCCTGGGCCGGGTTCAACGCCCGCCACCCTCCAGCCGCGCAAAGGGACCATGCCGGACCGGAAACCGATCTACGTGCTTAACGGCCCTAATCTCAATCTGTTAGGCACGCGCGAGCCGCATATCTACGGCCACGCCACCCTGGCCGACATTGAGCAAGCCTGCGTCGCGCGGGCGGGCCAATTGGGCTTTACCGTCGATTTCCGCCAATCGAACATCGAGGGCGAGTTGGTGAATTGGCTGCAAGAAGCCCGCGACAACGCGGGCGCGGTTGTTCTAAACGCCGGCGCCTACACCCACACCTCGGTCGCCCTTCATGACGCGATCAAGGCCATCTCCATTCCGGTGATCGAAACTCACCTCTCCAACCCCGCAACGCGTGAGGACTTCCGTCACGTTTCGTTAGTGGGCAAAGCCGCAAAGGGCGTGATCGCCGGCTTTGGGGCGACCTCGTATCTACTGGCCATCGAGGCGGCAGCCTTGTTGGCGAATGAAAGCAAAGGCGCGTGAGCAGGAAACCGCAGACAATGAGCGAGAAGAAGACTCAAGCGATCGATCCCGATCTTGTGCGCGAATTGGCCTCGATCCTTTCGGATAGCGGCCTGAGCGAAATCGAAGTTGAGCATGGCGAGTTGCGCCTGCGTCTGGCGCGCACCTTGGTCGCGGCCGCCGCACCCGTGCACACGCACGTCGTGGCCACAGCGCCGACCCATGTGGCGGCACCCGCGGCGCCGCCGCCAGCCGCCGCCCCTGCGCCGGCCGCCGAGGCCGCGTCGCATCCGGGCGCTGTGTCCTCCCCGATGGTCGGCACCGCCTATCTCTCACCCGAGCCGGGTGCGGCGACCTTCATCAAGGTTGGCGACAGCGTCAGCGCCGGTCAGACCTTGATGGTCGTCGAGGCGATGAAGACGTTCAATCCGATCCCGGCGCCGCGCGCGGGCAAAGTCGTCGCCATTCTCGTCGCCGATTCTCAACCCGTCGAATACGGCGAGCCACTGGTGATTTTGGAATGAGCACGGCGCTGCGTAACTGCTCACCCGCTTGCGGGGGAGCTGTCAGCGCGCGTAGCGCGATGACTGAGGGGGGACGGCGCGACGTTGGCCCGACTTTCCCCCTCCCCCTCGCTTCGCTCGGGACCTCCCCCGTGAACGGGGGAGGAGTTGCGCATCATGTTTGAAAAAGTTCTCATCGCGAACCGCGGCGAAATTGCATTGCGCGTACACCGCGCGTGCAAGGAAATGGGCATCGCCACCGTTGCGGTGCACTCCACCGCGGACGCGGACGCCATGCATGTGCGCCTCGCCGACGAGAGCGTGTGCATCGGCCCGCCGCCAGCCGGCAAATCGTACCTGCACATTCCGAGCATCATCGCCGCCGCCGAAATCACCGGCGCGCAAGCGATCCATCCGGGCTACGGCTTTCTTTCCGAAAACGCCAAGTTCGCCGAGATCGTCACGCAGCATGGCATGACGTTCATCGGCCCCACAGCCGAGCACATCCGGCTGATGGGCGACAAGATCGCCGCCAAACAAGCCGCGATCGACACTGGCATGCCGGTTGTGCCGGGTTCTGACGGCGGCATCGCCACCGAAGAAGACGCCAAGAAGTGGGGCAAGAAGATCGGCTATCCAGTGCTGATCAAGGCCGCCGCTGGCGGCGGCGGACGCGGCATGAAAGTCGCGCGTACCGCGGATGACGTCGTTGAAGCTTTCTCCACCGCACGCGCCGAAGCGAAGGCCGCGTTCGGCAATGACGACGTCTATATGGAGAAATATCTCACCAAGCCGCGTCACATCGAAATTCAGGTCGTCGCCGACAGCCACGGCAACGTCATCCATCTGGGTGAGCGCGATTGCTCGCTGCAACGCCGCCACCAGAAAGTGCTCGAAGAAGCCCCGTCGCCGGCCCTCAATGCCGACGAACGCGCGCGCATCGGCAAAATCACGGCGGATGCGATCGAGAAGCTCGGCTATCTCGGCGTCGGCACGGTTGAGTACCTCTACGAAGACGGCGAATTCTATTTCATCGAAATGAACACGCGTCTGCAGGTCGAGCATCCGGTCACCGAGATGATCACCGGCATCGATCTCGTGCGCGAACAGATCCGCATCGCCGACGGCGCGCCGCTTTCGGTGAAGCAGAAAGACGTGAAGTTCAACGGCCACGCCATTGAATGCCGCGTCAATGCCGAGAACCCGCGCACCTTCGCGCCCTCGCCTGGCAAGATCACCGGCTATCACCCGCCGGGCGGCCTCGGCGTGCGCCTCGATAGCGCGATCTACGCCGGCTACTCGATCCCGCCGAATTATGACTCGCTCATCGGCAAGCTCATCGTCCACGGCCGCGATCGCTCCGAGTGCCTGATGCGCTTGAAGCGTGCGCTGAACGAGATGGTCATCACCGGCGTCGACACCACGCTGCCGCTCTTCCGCGACCTCGTGAACGAGCAGGACGTGATCAACGGCGATTATTCGATCCACTGGCTCGAACAAAATCTGAAAGCGAAGACCGACGCGGGAGTCTGATCATGCGGGCGTTGCTTGTTGCTGTTGCGTTGAGTGTCGCGGCCTGCACGGAGCCCGCGCCTCCGTCTGACCCAGCCGCGCCCGCAGCGCCTGAAACGCCATCAGCGGACGCCGCCACGGACGCCCTGCTCGCCGTGCTCACGCCGATCGTGTCGGCCGAGATCGGCCAACCCATCCGCTTCGAACCCGAAAATGTCACCATCCGCGACGGATGGGCTTACGTGGTTGGGCGTCCGCAACAGCCCGATGGCGCGGCCATCGATTGGACCACCACCGCACTCGCCAGTCGCTATGAACATGGCGCCATGGACACCGGCGGTTCAACGCACGTGCTGCTCAAGCAGGAGAACAGCGCTTGGCGCGTCGTCACCCACGTGATCGCGCCAACGGACGTGGCTTGGCTGAGCTGGCCGGCGGAGTATGGCGTCCCGGCGGATGTGCTTGGCATCCCGGCCGAGTGAGTTAACGGGCGCCGCCCTTGCAGATCGGCCCTCAAATCTCAAGGGCTGATTATTCATGGCACAGCACAGCTTCTGGGCGCTTCTCGTGGCGCTCGCCTTCCTGGCGCTCGCGCTCGCCGCTTAATCCCGTTTCCAGACGCACCAGGCTTTGGCATTCTGGCGCGCGTGAAGCCATTCACCACCGATGACCTCTTGGCGTGCTACCGGCGCGGCGTCTTCCCGATGGCGGAAAGCCGCGAAGACGACGGCTTTTTCATCGTCGATCCTGAATGGCGCTGCATCTTCCCGCTGGATCAATTCCACGTGCCGCGCCGCCTCGCCCGCACGCTGCGCGGCGACCAATTCAGTTTCACCATCAATCGCGCCTTCGCCGCCGTGATAGATGGCTGCGCCGCCCCTGGCCCGGATCGCGAAGACACCTGGATCAATCCAGACATCCGCGCGCTCTATCTCGACCTCCACCGCAAGGGTGTAGCCCACAGCGTCGAGGCGCGCATTGATGGTGAATTGGTCGGCGGCCTATACGGCGTCGCCATCGGGGGCGCTTTCTTCGGCGAAAGCATGTTCTCGCGCGCCACCGACGCCAGCAAAGCCGCCCTCATTCATCTCGCCGCGCGGCTGCGCTTCGGCGGCTTCAAATTGCTAGACGCCCAATTCATCACGCCGCACCTCGCGCAATTCGGCGCCCAAACACTGCCGCGCCGGATCTTTCAGGGGCTGCTGAGCGTCGCGCTGGAGACGAAGGCGGATTTCCGGGCATTACCCGAGGACACCCCGGGCGCAACGCTGGTCTCCATCCTCGCAGCGCGCTAGCGTCGTCACTCAGACGGGGGACGCCAATGAACGATCTGCACGCAGCACAAGCCGACATGCGGCGCGGCTATTTGAGCGGCGCGGGCGGAATTCTCGCGTCGTCATTGGCATGGGCCGCGGCCGCGGGCACGGCAATTTTCGTGTCACCCGCGCAATCGGTGTGGGTGCTCTTCATCGGCGGCATGCTCATTCATCCCGTCGGGCTCGTGATCTGCAAATTGCTCGGTGCAAGCGGCGGCAACGCCAAAGCCAACCCGCTCGGCGGGTTGGCTGGCGCGACCACCTTCTGGCTGATCTTCAGCCTGCCGTTGGTCTACGTCGCGCATCTCCAGCGCATGGAATGGTTCTTCCCGGCCATGCTGCTGGTCATCGGCGGACGCTATTTAACCTTCGCGACCATCTACGGCATGCGCTTCTATTGGGTGCTTGGGCTCACACTTGCCGGCGCAGCGATGGCGCTCGTCTTCCTGAAGGCGAACGCGCAAGTGGGTGCGATCGCAGGCAGCGCCACCGAGTTTGGATTTGCGATCGCCGCCTTCATGCTGCACGCGCGCTGGCAGAAAGCGCAAACCGCAGGCTAGAGGGAAATCCGCTCCAGCCCGCCCATGTACGGCACGAGCGCCTTCGGCACTGTGATCGAGCCGTCGGCGTTTTGGTAATTCTCCAGCACCGCCACCAGCGTACGGCCCACCGCGAGGCCCGAGCCGTTCAACGTATGTACAAACTCGGTGCGGCCTTCCTTGTTGCGGAAGCGCGCGTTCATGCGGCGCGCTTGGAAGTCGCCGCAATTCGAGCACGAGCTGATCTCGCGATACTTGCCTTGGCTCGGCAGCCAGACTTCGAGATCGTACGTTTTCTTCGCGCTGAACCCCATGTCGCCCGAGCACAGCAACATGGTGCGGAACGGCAATTCGAGCGCTTTCAGAATGTCTTCCGCGCAGCGCACCATGTGCTCGTGTTCTTCATGGCTTTGCTCCGGCGTCGAGATCGTGACGAGCTCGACCTTGCGGAATTGGTGCATGCGGATCATGCCGCGCGTGTCGCGGCCTGCCGCACCCGCTTCGGCGCGGAAGCACGGCGTGTCCGCCGTCATGCGCGTCGGCAATGTGTCTTCAGCCAAAATTTGTTCGCGCACCAGATTGGTCAGCGCCACTTCCGAGGTTGGGATCAGCCAGAAATCCTCGCGCGTGGGCGCGACTTCCAGCAGCTCCTTCATCACCTCTGTCGGCTTAGCTTGCCCACCGCGCTTGGCGAATTCATCGTCGAAGCGATCGAGCGCCTCGAACAACAATTCTTCGCGGCTCACCGTGCGCGCGGCGGTAAATTGATCGTCGACGAATTTCGGCAATTGGCCCGTGCCGAACATCACATGGTCTTTCACCAGAAGCGGCGGCGCTACTTCAGTGAACCCATTTTGCGTCGTGTGCTTATCGAGCATGAACGCCGCGAGCGCGCGCTCAAGCCGTGCGAGCGGACCTTTTAGCGCCACGAAGCGCGCGCCCGAGAGACGCGCCGCCGCTTCGAAATCCATCATGCCGAGATTTTCGCCGAGCGTGACGTGATCGGCCGTCAGATCGAGCGCGGGCGGCTCGGCCCCGTCCGTCTTGTACCAGCGGCGCACTTCGACATTGCCGTGCTCGTCGGCGCCGTCCGGCACTTGGGGGTCCGGCAAGTTCGGTAGCGAAGCCAACAGATCGTCGCGCTGCTTCGAAAGCTTCGCTTCCTCAACGCCACTTACCTCGATGCGTTGCTTCAGCGCCGCGACCTGCGTCATCAGCTTTTCGGCTTCCGCCTCATTCTTCTGCGCCTTGGCTTGGCCGATCGCCTTGGACGACGCATTGCGCTGCGCCTCGGCTTCCTGCTTTGCCGTGGAGGCGGTGCGCAGCTTGGCGTCGATGTCGATGATCTTCTGCGCTTGCGGCGCAAGGCCCCGACGCGCCCAGGCGGCGTCGTAAAGAGCGGCGTTTTCGCGGATGGCTCGAATATCGTGCATGGTGGGGTTCGCTTAGCCGAACCGCGCGGCCAATTCTACGGGGCCGATTCTACGGGGCCGGCGGCGTAACCGCTGTCCCGGCCTCTTCCTTGGCGCGCGTCCGCTCCATCGCCGCCACGATCCAGATCGAGATTTCGTAGAGCAGGTAAACCGGCACGGCCATGACGAACATCGAGATCACGTCATTGGGCGTGACCAGCGCCGAGAAAGCGGCGATGCCGACGATGGCGTAACGGCGGCCCTGCTGGAGCAGCTTGCTTGAAACGATGCCAACCTTGCCCAGCAACGAGAGCACCACCGGCAGCTGGAACATGAGCCCGAACGCCAGAACCAGCGTCGTCACCAGGCCCATATATTCTTCGACCTTAGGCAGATACGTCACCCGCACCGGGCCGTCGGTGACTTCCTGAGTCAGCGCGAAATTCAGCGCGAACGGCATCGCGACGTAGAACACGAACGCGGCGCCCAGCGCGAACATCACGGGCGACGCGATCATAAAGGGCGCCACCGCCATGCGTTCGCGTTTGTAAAGTCCGGGCGCTATGAAGGCATACACTTGCCAAGCCACCACCGGGAACGCGAGCACGATGCCGCCGAACAATGCGATCTGCATCTTTACCGAGAAGAAGCCGAACGCGCCCGTGTTGATCAGCTCAATCGCCTCGCCCGCGCGCTCGGGATGCGCCACCGCCATTGCCGTCTGAAACGGCTGCGCAAGAAACATGAACAACGGGTCGACGAAAATGAAGCAGACGATGAAGCCCACGACGACAGCCGCAATCGACCGTACAAGCCGGTCGCGCAGCTCCATCAAATGATCCATCAAAGGCGCGCGAGACGCCTCGACTTCATCGTCGTCGGATTGAGCAGCGGTCACGGCGCGCTCCGCGCGATCGGCGCAGGCTTGATTTCCTCGGCGAGCGGCGCTGCCGCATCACCACTCGCGTTCGCGGCTTCCGGCGCTGCAGCGCGATCAACAGGCGCAGCGCTCGGCCCGCGCCCTGGCGACGCCGTTGTCGTCGGCGCTTCAAGCTGCTTCGGCGGCGACGCGACGCCCGCGTAATCCTCAAGCGTCGGCAACGGCCTGGTCAGTTCGCGATTGATCTCTTGCAGCGACGTTGTGCGACGCAGCGCATCAACTTCGCGCTTCAGCTCATCCAACTCGGCCTGGCGCGCCAGTTCATCGAACCCGGTACGAAACTCCTGCGCCATGCCGCGCAGTTTCGCGGTCCACTTGCCAAGCTTGCGAAACAGCAACGGCAAATCTTTCGGCCCCACGACCACAAGGGCGAGGATGCCGAGAATGATGATCTCGTTGAAGCCGAGGCTCGGAAGCATGGACCTACTATCCCGCTGCGCTTATTGCGCGCGGTCGGAATTCTGGTCGCGGACTTGGGCCGGCGGCGCTTCGGGATTCGCCGGCGTTTGCTCGGGCTCTGTCAGCCCCTTGCGGAAGCCTTTGATGCCCTTGCCCAGATCTTCCATGAGGCCCGAGATGCGGCCCGGACGGCTGAACAGCAGGAACGCCAACCCCAGCACGATCAGGAGCGGAATCAGCCCTGGCATATGCATTTGAATTCACTCCAACTCAGCGGGCGGCTCGCCAAACGGCGCTTATTCGCCCTCTTCCATATGATCCACGAAAAAGCTTGCCGCGTCGTCACCTTCCGACAGCGGTTCTTCGTCACTCTCCAAGTCCTCGCTCGGACGCGGCACGTCAATCACCGACGCTGCGCGCGGGTCGAGCAGACCCAGACTCTTGAGATCGTCCTTGCCCGGCAGAGCGTCAAGCGAGGCCAGACCGAATTGACCTAGGAATACGTCCGTCGTCCCAAAGGTCAGCGGCCTGCCGGGCGTGCGGCGGCGCCCGCGCGGGCGAATCCAACCGATCTCCAGCAGCAGCTCCATCGAGCCGCGCGACAGGCTAACCCCTCGAATTTCCTCAATTTCCGCCCGCGTCACCGGCTGGTGGTAGGCAATAACCGCAAGCGTTTCCATCGCCGCCTTGGGCAACCGCTTCGGCGCCTCGCGGGTCTCGGTAAAGAGGCCAGCCAAATCGGGCGCGGATTGGAACCGCCACCCGGCCCCGGTCTCCACCAGCTGCACGCCGCGCTCGGCATAATCAGCTTTCAGCTTCATGAGCACGGCAGCGACGTCCACCGCCGGCCCCAGCTTTGCGCCCAAATCCTTGGCCGAGATCGGCTCGCCGCCGGCGAACAACAGCGCCTCAGCGGCGCGGATCGCATCCTGTGACGGCTCAGCGCGCACGCGGCCCTCGCCACCCTCAACGAAGGCGTCCTCGATCCGGCGCATAGCGTCGGCGAGCGGGGGATCGTTCTCAGCGCTCACGGCCGTCTTCCTGCACCGGCTTGGCGCGCACGAATAGCGGCGCGAACGCTTCCGCTTGTCGCAGCTCCATGCGGCCCTCGCGGGCAAACTCCAGCGCCGCGCCAAACGTGGACGCGATATAACTCTCGCGCGGCGGCGCTTCGGGGCCGCTCTCGTCGCTCGCGGGCGCGACGGCTTCGATCGCTGTCCATTCTTCGAGCTTCACCAAAGCCTGCTCAAGCTTCTTGCGCGCTGTTTCCAGCGGATACGCGCGGCGGACAAAGGTTTTGAACGCGCGCTTGCGCACGCTCTTGGAGCGCTCAGCGCAATAGACGTTCAGCAATTCATACAAATCGGCGCGCCATGTCGTCGTCTTCGTCAGCACGGTGGTTTGCGGCTGGCCGTTCAAGAACACGTCGCGATCGAGTTGCGGCAATTCTTCGAGCTTCTTCGCCGCCATGCGCGCGGTGGCGAGGTTCATCAGCTTTTGCCGCAGCGCCTCTTCCATCTGCTCGGGATCGGGCTCATCGGCCGGCAATTGAGGCTTCGGGATGAGCAGGCGCGATTTGAGCAACGCCAGCCACGCCGCCATCACCAGATAATCGCCAGCGATCTCCATGTTGTGAGCGCGCGCTTCGGCGATGAAAGCGAGATATTGATCGGCGATCTCGGCGATCGAGACTTTCGCAATGTCGATCTTCTTCGCCCGCGCCAGCTCCAACAGCGCGTGCAGCGGGCCCTCGAATGCATCGAGCGCAACCACGAGCGCCTCTCGCCCCTCCGCCTCTTCGGCGGCGGCGAGATCGAACTCGAGTTGGTCTTCGTCGTTGCTCATAAAATGGGAACCGCTCGCGCGGCCTAATTGCTCACAAGCTGCTTGTAGCGCGCCCAGCCGGCCTCGGCATCGAATTCGTCAGTGGGGCGTTTGCCGAACGCCTCCACCGCTCGCGCCCGCACCAGCGAGAGCCCCCCCAGCGCACGGCAGCCAGAAGCCGCTTCCTGCATCTCTTTCAGCACGCCCGAGCATTGCAGCACCACGTCGCAGCCAGCGCCCAAAGCCGCCTCGGCGCGCTCTTTCAGGCCGCCATTCAGTGCGTATTGGAGTGCTTTCATATCCAGATCGTCGCTCATCAGCAGACCCTGAAAGCCGATGCGGCCACGGATGATGGTGTCGATCACGATTGGTGAGCACGTCGCAGGCCGGTCGGCGTCCCACGCATCGAACACGATGTGCGCCGTCATCGCCGCCTCAGCGTCGGCCAGCGCCGCGAACGGCGCCACATCGTTGGCCAGTTCCGCTTCGCTCGCCGTCACGCGCGGCAGCGCCAAATGAGAATCCGCCGTGGCGCGGCCATGCCCCGGCATGTGCTTGATGCAGCCTGCAACACCGCCCGCGTGCAAACCTTCCAACGCCGCACGCGCCAGGGTCGCGACATTTTTCGGGTCAGCTGAGAACGCGCGATCGCCGACGATTTTGTCGCTGCCTGCGACCGGCACATCCAGCACCGGCGCGAAATCCGCATCCACGCCCATGCTCTTCAGCTCATGCGCCATCAAGCGATGCCCAAGCCGCGCCGCTTCCAGCCCCGCGATCGCATTGCGTTCAAACACTTCGCCATAGCGCGCAGCCGGCGGCCATGTCGGCCATTCCGGCGGCTTCAAGCGCGCAACGCGCCCGCCTTCCTGATCGATCCAGACCAACGCGTCGCGCCCCGCCGCGTCACGTAGCTCCGCGCACAACGCCCGCACCTGCTCGCGGCTCACGCACGCTTCGCGAAACAGGATAAAACTCCACGGCCGCGCATCTCGAAAAAACGCGCGCGTCTCCGCGTCGAGCTTAGGTTGGCGCAGGCCGAGAGAGCACGCGAGCATGGACATCGGCGCTGTTTCTAGCGCGTCGTCACGATGCAGTCCTGGCCCATTTGCCGGATGCGTTCGCAGAAACGGGATGCGTTGGCGCGATCGGCGAAATACCCGGCGCGAATGCGGTGATAGACGCCGCGTTGACCGAGATCAGCACGCTCCACATCAAGCCGGGCCGACGCAAACAATTGCGGCGCACGCGACGACAAACGCGCCCACGCCTGCTGCACAGCCTCTTCTGATTGCAGCGCTGCCAATTGCGCGACGTAAGGGCCATTTGAAACAAACGTCGGATCAGCCGCCAATTGCGGCGCACCTGCGGGCATCGCTTCCTCGGCGGGCGCCGCGACTTGCTCCGGGCCAGCGCGCGGCGTGGCTTCCGCCGTTTCAGTGCGACCTTCGAGCGTATCGTTGAACGCGCCTTGCTCGACGCGATCCGGCGCATTCGCGGCTTCCGGTGGCGGCTGAATTTTGTACGGCCCGCTTGGCGCCGAAATGCGCGGCACTTCCGGCTCGCTATAGAGCTGCCAAAGGAAGCCGCCAAACGCGAGCGCCACCACGAGCATCAAAATATAGACCATGCCCGCGTGACGCGATTGGTCGTCATAGGCGTGACCGCCGCGGGGATCGTATCGAGAGTTCAAGGCCATGCTCCGGAATCAAAGCGCAGATTACCACGCCCCCGCCTTCACCCGCGCTTAACGAGATGAAATTGCAGCCCTGCGGAATCCATAATTTCGCAAGTGTTACGAAACTCCTCCCCCGCAAGCGGGGGAGGTGGCGAGCGAAGCGAGCCGGAGGGGGCAAGTCCGGTAGACAATCGCGCGCCCTCGCCCCCCTCAGTCGCTTACGCGACAGCTCCCCCGTGCACGGGGGAGCACCTTCGAGGATTTAGCGCTCCAGACGGAACAAGCGTTTATGTTCATCGATGGCGAAATCGTCGGTCATGCCGGCGATATAGTCGCACACGCGGCGCGCCGTACGCGGCCCGTTGGCGCCGTCGCCACCCTGTTGCCAGTCCGGTGGCAAAAGCTCCGGTTCGCCAATGAACAGGTCGAACAAGTCTTTCAGAATGCGCTTGGCGTGACTGCGCGAGCGATTGACCTTCCAGTGCCGGTACATGCGCGCCATCAGAAAGCGCCGCAGCACGGCTTGGTTCTCGTTCATGACGTCCGAGAAACCCACGAGCGGCTTACCCGCCGCGCGCACATCTTCCACCGATTGCGGATTGGCCGCCGCGATGCGGTTGCCCGATTCCCAAACCAGATCGTCGATCCATACACCGATCAGACGCCGGATCGTCTCCGCGCCCAAGCGATCATCATCCAACCCCGCATGATCGCGCTCCACAGTCACCAGCACACGCTCAAACATCGGCACTTCGCGACGCAGCTCTTCAATCGTGAAAAGCCCCGCGTGCAGGCCGTCATCGATGTCGTGATTGTTGTAAGCAATGTCGTCCGCGTGCGCGGCGACTTGCGCTTCTAAGCTTGGCCACGAGTCCAGCTCTAGATCATGCGTCGCGACATATTCCTGTATGGCGATCGGCAAATCCTTCAGCGTCGCGCCATAACGGATGAGCGGCCCGTTGTGTTTGACGACGCCTTCCAGCGTCTCCCACGTCAGATTGAGCCCGTCGAAATTTGGATACTTGCGCTCAAGCTTCGTCAGCACGCGCAGCGTCTGCGCGTTGTGATCGAAGCCCTGATAATGCTCCATGCAGGCGTCGAGCACGTCTTCCCCCGTGTGCCCGAATGGCGGGTGGCCAAGATCGTGCGCGATGCCGAGGCACTCGGCCAAATCGTCATCGAGCCCCATCTGCCGCGCCACAGCGCGCGCGATCTGGGCCACTTCCAAGGAATGCGTCAGGCGGGTGCGGTAATGGTCGCCCTCATGGGCCACGAACACTTGCGTCTTGCCCCGCAGCCGTCGGAAGGCGCTCGCGTGGACAATCCTATCCCGGTCGCGTTCAAACGGCGTCCGGGTGCGGCTTTCGGGTTCCGGGTGCAGCCGGCCGCGGGATTTGGCCGGGTCCGTGGCGTAAATCGCCCGGCCGGGGCGCACATAGGCGGCCTCGTCCGGCTTGGACGGTTTCGCCTTGTTGGCTGTAGCTGTTGGTTTCTGCCCGTCGGCCACGTGCCGGCTTCTCCTCTTGCCCTGGATGAGACCATATATGGGGCCGAGCAACTTGAGAAAGCGTCTCAGGAGATCGTTAACGCATGTCCAGTGTTGGCCTTACCGCCGCCGCCGCCGAGCGGATCAAATCCGTGGTCGCCGCTGAACCAGCGGGCGCGGGCCTGCGCGTGGCGGTCGAGGGCGGCGGCTGCTCCGGCTTCCAATACGAGATCGCGGTCGATAAAACCGCCAAGGCCGACGACCTCGTCATCGAGCGCGACGGCGCCAAGCTGTTCGTCGATCCCGTCTCGCTCCCCTTCCTGTTGGGCTCCGAGGTCGATTGGGTCGATGAGCTGATCGGCGCGGCGTTCAAAGTCAAAAACCCGAACGCAAAAACCAGCTGCGGCTGCGGCGTCAGCTTTTCGGTCTGACCATGTTCGGCCTCGGCGCTTCAAAACTCGACCGGGGTCTCGACGCTTTCGAAAAAGGCGAATGGAAGCGCGCGCGCCGCACACTTGAAGACGCGCTGATGGATGATGAGAACGCCAACGGCTTCTATCATCTGGGCGTCCTCTATTGGCGGGGCCTGGGCGGTGATCGCGACAAACGCGCGGCCGCGGATTGCTTCGCGCGCGCTGCGGACGTCGGCCATGCCGGCGCGCAGACGGCCTATGGCATCGCGTTGCGCTCAGGCGCTGGCGTCGAGAAGGATATCGAGGCCGCGCGCGCAAACTTCCGCGCCGCCGCCGGCGCCGGCGATTGCGAAGCGATGGTGCAGATCGCCACCATGTGCGAGCCGGACGAACATCGCCGCTGGCTCTTGCGCGCCTCCGAACTCGGCTACGCGCCGGCCATGCGCCACCTCTCCGACGCGCTGATGCGCTACGATCCGATCGAAGCGCTGTCGTGGCTTTACGCTGCGGTGGCCTTGTCGGCCGACGAAGCCGCGCGCAAGCGCGCCGGCGCCCTCGCACGCGAGATGTCCGCTGCGGAAATTGACGCCGCCCAAAAAGCTGGCCGACAATACGCCAAGGATATCCAGCAGCGGGCGCGGGAAAGACGATGAATGTTGACGAAGCTCTGAAAGCCCGCGTCTCGATCCGCGCCTTCAAGCCCGATGCCGTCTCCGAAGCGCAAGTGCGCGATATTCTCGATGTCGCGCGCTACGCGCCGTCCGGCGGCAATCTCCAACCTTGGAAAGTGATCGCCGTCGCCGGCGATGCGCGCCAGGAGGTGCTCGACATCGCCAAGGCAAACCTGCCTGGCCATATCGGCGAACGCTTCATCTATCCCGCCGATCTCTGGGAGCCCTATCGCTCACGCCGTTTCAAAGTCGGCGAGGATATGTACGCGTTGCTCGGCGTGCCGCGCGACAACAAGATGGGCCGCCTCCAGCAATTCGCGCGCAATTACGAATTTTTCGGCGCGCCTGTCGGGCTGTTCATCGTCATCGATGAACGCATGGGCTACGGCCAATGGGCGCATCTTGGCATGTTCATGCAATCGATTGCGCTCGCCGCGACCGAACGCGGCCTCGCCACCTGCATGCAGGAAGCCTGGGCCACACTGCGCACGCCGCTCAAAGCGCATTTCGGCTTGGAAGAGCAAGAGATGATCTATTGCGCCATCGCGCTGGGCTACGCCGACATGAGCGCGCCCGTAAACGCTCTCCGCAGCGATCGCGCGCCAGTGGATGAGATTGCGACGTTCAAGGGCTTCTAGTTCCCGGCTTCGCGCGTATTGCCGAGGATGCCGTCCTCCACGAAATCCACGATCGCGAACACGAGCCCCATCACCAGCAGCCACGCGATCGGCGCGATCAGCATCGGCATGGCCAGATGGTGGCCCTCGCTGTAAGCGCGCCACGCAGCGCTCGCGGCTATGAACGCCACGATCGGATAAATCCAGCACAGCAGCTCCGCGATCAGCAGCGCCACCGGCGAACGCCACAGCGCCCGTTCCTCCGCCGTCAACAACCGCACCGCCAGCCCCAAGCTCGCCGCGCTCACCACAAGATGGAACAGGGTGAAGGCCCAAAGGATTACAATCATGTCGCCTCTCTAGCATGGCGGCCGCCAAAAGGCTTTCCCTCGGAGCCAATCAGGCGGAAAATGTCGATCGCGGGGGCGCTTAGGAGGTTGTCTCATGACCGCTCGCAAAGTCGGCGAACACGTCGAAATTCCACAGGACGAGGCCCGCGCCGGCGAGACCGGCCACCATGTCCGCTACATCCTCGCCGCTGGCATCGTGCTGGTCGTGCTTGGCTTTGGCGCGATGGCGATGGGCTGGTTTGGTTGAGCTTGAGCCCGCGCGAGGCTAAGCCTCGCGCATGGCTTTGAAAATCGCGACCTGGAACGTCAACTCGATTCTCGCCCGTCTGCCGACGGCGATGAAGGTGTTCGAGGAAGTGAACGCCGACGTCTGGTGCTTGCAGGAAATCAAATGCGAAGACCCGCGCTTCCCGCGCTTTGAGCTGGAAGCGATGGGCTTCAATATCGAGACGTTCGGGCAGAAGAGCTATAATGGCGTCGCCATTCTCTCCAAGCACCGCATTGAAGAATTTGTTCGCGGCGTGCCGGGCTTGGAGCACGAGCAGTCCCGCTACATCGAAGCCGTGATTGCCGCACCGGATGGACCAGTGCGTGTGGCGTCAATCTATGCGCCGAACGGCAATCCGATCGGCACGGAGAAATTCAGCTTCAAACTCCAATTCATGGAAGCGCTGCAAGCGCACGCTCGTGAATTGCTGAAGAACGAAGAACGCTTTGTGCTCTGCGGCGATTACAATGTGATCCCGCGCGAGGTCGATTGCTGGGATCCATCTGTTTGGACCGGCGACGCGCTCTTCCAACCCGAAACCCGCGCCGCCTATCGCGCGCTGGAAAATCTGGGCCTCACCGACGCCTTCATAGCCGTTGATGGCGCCGCGCACCGCTACACGTTCTGGGATTACCAAGCCGGCGCCTGGCAGAAAGACCACGGCATCCGCATCGATCATTTCCTGCTCTCACCGCAGGCGGCTGATCTACTCACCGGCGTGCAAATCTTCAAGAAAGCGCGCGGCCTGGAGAAAGCCAGCGACCACGTGCCCGTGATCGCCAACTTCGGCTAGGAACTGAGCGCGCCACTCAGCGGTTGCACGCACATGGCTACGCAATCCGTCTTCGAACCCTTTGTCGCGCGCCTGCGTTCACGCGATGTCGCCGACACGTCCGACATCCGCCAGCTCGCCGAATGGCTCGACACACGCTTCGAGATTCCCGGCACGAAAATCCGCTTTGGCTTCGACTCGATCATCGGCCTCATCCCCGGCATCGGCGATCTCGCGACCACCGTGCTCGGCGCCTATATCGTCATCCGCGCACGCGAGCTCGGCGCGCCGCCGCTGCTGCAAGCGCGCATGGTGCTCAATCTGGCGATCGACGCGCTCGTCGGCGCCATCCCACTCGTCGGCGATATTTTCGACTTGGCCTTCAAATCGCATGTGCGCAACGTGCGCATTTTGCTGCGCCATTTGGACGATCCGCGCCGCGTTTAGCGCTCCGTCGGCGGCATCTCGTCTTCGCCTGGATCGTCTTCTTCGACCGCCGGAATGGCGTACCCGCCGCTCAGCCAACGGTTGAGATCAACGTCAGCGCATCGCTTTGAACAAAACGGCCGATAGTTCGGGTCTTGCGGCTTGCCGCAGATCGCGCACTTGCTCATAGCGCCCTCGCATCAATGCGTTCGCGCGGCGCCGGCGTGGAATCGATCGCCCAGCGCATGCCAATCCGGCTCGACAGCTCCGTGCGCCAATCGATCTCGCCAGCATCCAGCCAAGCTTTCACTTCAGGCGAGACCGTGCACGCAATCTGGCGCCCGCCCTGCGCCCGCGCTTCGCGCTCGATCGCACGCAACGCCATCAGCGCCACCGTTTCAACGCTCAAGCGCCCATCCGGATCGCGCATCTGTTCATGCAAAGGCGTACGCAATTGCGAGCGCGCCAGGTCAAACACGCCGAACCGTGACAACGCGCCAAACTGCACGCTCCACGGATCGCCCGCGAACGCCGCACGCACCGCCTCTTCCAATTGCTTGTTGTGGCCTTTTGAGCGCAACGACACGAAATCAATCGCAATCACACCGCCCAGCCCGCGCAACCTGATCTGCCGCGCGGCCTCCTTCGCGGCCGCGATGTTAAGATCGAGCGCGAATTTCTCCGGATCGCCCGAACCGGCGCGGCCGCCCGCGTCCACATCGATCGCCACCAGCGCCGATGTCGGCTCAATGGTCAGCACACCGCCGCCGGGGATCGGCGCAATGCGCGCCAGAGCATCCTCGATCGCCGCGTCCAGTTTGCCGCGCATCAGCGGGTCAGCGGGCTTGGCGAGCACCAATTCCTCATCCGCATCGTGGCGCCCAATCAGATGCGGCGCCTCACCATCGTGGCCGACCTCTTGCAGATCAACGACCGGGTTCTTGCTTCGTGCGGCCTCACGCGTCACGGAGACGACCACGCCTTGCCCCTCGCGCAGCGCCACACGCTCGCGCCGCATCCGCACTTTGCCGTCTTCGCCGAGCGGCATGAAACCGAACTGGTCGCGCAATCCCAAATCCAGATAGGCGCCGCGCCGGCGCCGATCCAATTCCCGCACCCGTGCGCAATAGAGCTCACCCCAGCGCGCGCGACGGCCGTCATCGGTCTTTCGCGCCACGCGCAGCGCGATCGGCTTGCCGCTGCGCACCAACGCTTCGCGCGTTTCGCCAATCGCGGCGTCGATCCAAGTCTCCAGCGGCTCACTCATCGCGCGCCCTCAAGCAGCAGCGCCGTTTCATAAAGCGGCAAGCCGACGACGGAGGAGTAAGAGCCAATGATCGAAATGATGTAGCGCGCCGCCACCCCCTGCACAGCATAGCCGCCCGCCTTGCCGCGCCATTCGTCGCTGGCGATGTAAGCGTCGATTTCTTCAGCGGTAAGCCGTTTGAACGCAACGCGCGTTTCAACAAGGCGCTCGCTTACCTTGCCGTCATGACGCAGCGCCACACCGGTATAGACTCTGTGCGATCGTCCCGAGAGCAGCGCCAAGCAATCGCGCGCTTCGGCTTCTGTCTCCGCCTTCGGCAAAATCCGACGTCCGACAGCCACTACCGTATCCGCCGCCAACACCAGCGCATCATCCGCACGCGCGGCTTCGGCTTTGGATCGAGCCAGACGCAACGCCAGCAAGCGCGCCGTCTCGCCCTTCAGCAGCGTTTCATCGATGTCGGTTGAGATCACATCGTCCGGCTTCACGCCGATCTGCGCCAAGAGCGCCAGCCGGCGCGGACTCGCGCTGGCAAGCACCAAACGCGTCATGTGCGCTTCGTCAGCCCCAGGCGTCTGGCGATGATATTGTCCACCGTGCGCGGCGGCAGCATACGCGGCAGCGCCGCATCCATGAGCGGCTTCCGCAGAATCTCATACCGGACCTTCGGCTTCGGATCGCTCAAGCAATGCCAGATCAGATCGCCTACGTCGGACGGCGGCAAACCTTGCTTGCCTTGCGCAAGCATATAATCGGCCACGCGCTCAACGGCCGGCGCATAATCGGTGTTCGAGAAGCGCTTCAGATCTTCGCCCTCCGCCTTGTCCCAGATCGGCGTCGCGATCGCGCCTGGCCCAATGACGATCACGTCGATGCCGTAGAGCATCAATTCGCGGCGTAGCGATTGCGAGTAGCCTTCGAGGGCGAACTTCGACGCCGAATACGGGCCAACGAACGGCGATCCGTTCCGCCCGCCCACCGACGAAATCATCACGATGCGGCCGGGCTTGCCGGTGCGATCCTTGTCGGCGCCCAGCAAATCCGCGAACGCCCGCGTCACGTTATGCACGCCGAACAGATTGATCTCGAATTGGCGGCGCAAATCGTCCGTGTCGAGATGCAGCAACGGCCCTGGCACGGCGATGCCTGCATTGTTCACAAGGCCATAGAGCCTCTTGGCGCCAAGCGCGGCCGAAACTTGCGCAGCGCCCGCACGAACAGCGACCTCATCGGCCACATCGAACAGCAACGGCGTCACGCTCGCGCCAAACTCGCCGCGCAAGCTCTCCGCATCCGCCTCTTTACGCACGCTGGCGAAAACATGCGCGCCTTCGCGCACGGCTTTCGCGACAGCAGCGCGGCCAATGCCAGTGGAGGCGCCGGTTATAACGATGGCGCGGTCGAGCGAGTTCTGTGTCATTTGAACCTGTACGTGATGCGCCCCTTGGTCAGATCATAGGGCGTCATTTCGACAAGCACTTTGTCGCCGGCCAGCACGCGGATGCGGTTCTTGCGCATCTTGCCGGCGGTGTGGGCGATGATCTCGTGATCATTCTCGAGCTTCACCAGGAACGTCGCATTGGGCAGCAGCTCAACCACGGTTCCCGCGAATTCCAATAATTCTTCCTTTGCCATTCTCTCTCCTGGGGCCCTTGCTGAATCGGGCCGGGCGCGCCGCCTTATAGGCGCTCGAACCTAGCCCGTCGACGGGCGGACGAAGCGGGACGCAATACGCTTATCAAGCGTGTCCCGCACCGCCCGGTATTCCATAAGCACTTGATCTCGCGAGCCTTCCGCCAGGGATGGATCGAAGGTCGGCCAATACTCGGCAGCCAGGCCAAGCGCAGGGATCATGTCCAACGCCCGGTGATGGGCCTCGGGGCTCAACGTGACGATGAGGTCAAACGGGCCTTCCTCGGCCTCTTCAAAAGCGTTTAGCCCCTTCGGTCTCAGCTTTGAGATATCGCCGCCACGCTCGTCCACCACGAACGCGGCCATCGCCGACACCTCCTCGTGCGGGCGCACGCCGGCGCTATCGACCCGCACCAACGGCCCGAAGCGCAGCCGCATCAACTCCGCCGCCATCGGCGAGCGAATGGCATTGTGGGTGCACATGAACAGCACCGACCCCGGCAGGGTCTCAGGCCCGGACATGCAGCGCGCAAACCAGAGTGAACAGCCGCCGCCCGGTTTCCAGGTCGATCTCGATCTTGCCGGCCAGCGCTTCCATCAGCACTTCGCCGGCTTCGTTGTGTAACCCACGTCGTCCCATATCGATGGCTTCGATCTGGCTCGGCGCTGCGGTGCGGATGGCGTTGTTATAGCTGTCGCAGATCATCAGATAATCTTTGACCAGCTTGCGCATCGCCGACATCGGCAAATGGTGCAGCACCACGCGCTCACCGGCTTCGTCGGTGACATCGAACGCAAGCCGCCCATCCGATTGTGCGAGCAGCAACAGATATGGCCCACGGTCCTCACCCGCGATCGCGAACGAATTGCTCTCTTTCAGATCGAACAGCGCAATGCGGCGTTCGTGTTCGGCATTGGGGCTGGCGGGCGCAAGCGAGGCTTCGTCCAAGATCACATCGGCGAGGCGATTGCGCTCACTCATCGGACGTCAGCCGCGTTCGTGATCGGGTCGGCGCGGCGTCGGCCACACTGGCCCGATATCCACCAGCACAGCGTCGAGACACTCAACCGCAACGGCGATCTCGCCGCCACCGGCCAACACGATGCGCACCGTGCCGGAAGGCGGCTCAGCGTCCGCCTCGAACGTCACCGACAACACCGAGGCCAACGCGTCATCGATATCTTGGCGCACGCGCTTGCTTTTCACGCCCATCACGCCGTCGAAGGAAAGCGCCGCGCGCACGCGCTCATATGGGCCACGCTCGCCGGCGCTTTCCCAGCGAAACCGATTGAGCATAGCCGTGAAGCGGCGTGCTTTTCTATCGACGCTGATTTCGCCGACGCGCACGAGCGCGTCCTGAACCGCCGCCCCGATGATGTCGAGGTCGGCCTCGTCCTCGGCCATCAGTTTCAGCATGCCGCTCATCAGCCCGCTTACGCCTGTTCTTCCTTCTCGCGCACGATGCGCGCGCCGCACGCCGAAAGCTTGCCCTCCAAGCCCTCAAAGCCGCGATCCAAATGGTACACGCGGTTGACGATCGTATCACCCTCAGCCGCAAGGCCGGCGATCACCAAGCTCACCGACGCCCGCAAATCCGTCGCCATCACCGGGGCGCCAATCAAACGATCAACGCCGGTCACGACCGCTTCGTTGCCGTGCACCGCGATCTGCGCGCCGAGACGCGCGAGTTCCGGCGCGTGCATGAAGCGATTCTCGAAAATGGTTTCGCGAATCCGCGATTGGCCGTCCGCGAAACACAGCATCGCCATCGTCTGCGCCTGCAAATCGGTGGGGAAGCCGGGGAACGGCTCGGTTTCGAAATCGACGGGCTTCAGGCGCTTGCTCGCATCGCGTTTGATCCGCAGCCCGCGATCCTCAGCCCTCACCTCAACGCCGGCAGCTTTCATCACATCGATCAGAGCACCCAAATGCTCCGCACGCGCGCCGCTCAGCAGCACATCGCCG
The DNA here is from genome assembly GCF_004634425.1 of Vitreimonas flagellata. Lineage (NCBI taxonomy): Bacteria > Pseudomonadati > Pseudomonadota > Alphaproteobacteria > Hyphomonadales > Hyphomonadaceae > Vitreimonas > Vitreimonas flagellata. Next base: position 928,035 of record NZ_SBJL01000001.1, read on the forward strand.
CCCGCCGTCGCCGCCGCCAACGCATATGTGCCGGCCTCGATCCGATCGCCCACCACCGGGTGCTTCGTACCCTTCAGCGACGTGACACCCTTGATGCGAATTTCGCTTGTGCCCGCCCCTTCGACCCGCGCGCCCATCGCGTTCAGGCAATCGGCCAAGTCGGCGATCTCCGGCTCGCGTGCGGAATTCTTCAACACGGTATCGCCCTGCGCCAGCACGGCCGCCAGCATCGCGTGCTCAGTCGCGCCCACGGATACGAACGGAAACTCGATCTCGGCGCCTCTCAAGCCGCGCAGCGCCGCCGCTTTCACATAGCCCTGCTCGATGACGATATCGGCGCCCATCGCCTCGAACGCCTTCAAGTGCAAATCGACCGGCCGCGCGCCGATCGCGCAGCCGCCCGGCAACGACACGGTCGCATGGCCGACGCGCGCCAGAAGCGGCCCCAGCACGTTGAACGAAGCGCGCATCTTCCGCACTTGATCGTACGGGGCGATGGTCGAGGCGATCTCGGCCGCGTGCATGCGCAGCGTGCGCGTTTCCTTGATCCAGGTGATCTCGACGCCCAGCGAAGCCAGCAGCTGCACCATGAAGCGCGTGTCGGCCAGGTCCGGCATGTTTTCGAGGATCAGCGGATCGCCACACAGCAAAGCCGCCGCCTGCAGTTTCAGCGCCGAATTCTTGGCCCCGTAAATCGGGATGATTCCATTGAGCGGCGACCCGCCCGAAATAACGATGCGATCCATATGGCTCTTTCGACGGCGGCCCCCGCCTTTGGCCGGGTTATGGGGGGCGGGAACGGCGTAAGCAAGGCGCGGGACAACCGCCCCAGGCCTTTGTTGGCGCCTATTTTTTGTCCGCCGGCTTCGAGGCAGCCTTACGGCGGGCAATGTTGCGCTTCAGCGCCTCCGCAGCGCGCTTTTCCCGGTCCTTTTGCGGTGGAGGCGGCTTGCCCTGCATCTCTGGAATCGACCCTGGCGTGCAACGTCGCTAGGTTGGCGACGGGGGATTTCATGACGCTAGAAGCAGCGCCAACACAAGCCTTCGCCCACAGCGGCAAGTTGGGCAATGTCCTGGGGCTGGCGTTCAAGAACGCCGGGCTGACCCTGGCCACGCTCACGCTTTACCGTTTCTGGGCCCGAACCTCGATGCGCCGCCGGCTCTGGTCGCGCGTTTGGGTGATGGGGGACCCGCTCGAATATACCGGCTCCGCCTGGGAGCTCTTCCGCGGTTTCCTGATCTCGCTGCCCTGCTTTTTCCTGCCGGCGATCTTCATCTTCTATATCGCACCGCTGATGATGGACCCGGTGGCCGCGACGTGGCTTGCCATCGCCTTCTATATCATCGCCAATCCGCTGATCGCCGCCGCGCGCTATCTGATGCGCCGCTACCAACTCTCGCGCACGCGTTGGCGCGGCATCCGCTTCGGGCTTGCCGGCTCGTCGGCGCGCTACGCGTTCGCCTCGTTTGGCTGGACGATCCTGCAGACGCTCTCGCTTGGCTGGTACACGCCAGCCGCACGCATGAACCGCGCCAAGCTGATGTGGGACAATGCCCGCTTCGGCGATCAGCCCTTTCAATTCGTCGATGACGGCGAAAGCCCGCAGAAGGGCATGTGGTGGCCGTTCGCGATGGGCTGGTTCGGCTCGCTGCTCGCAATGTTCGTCGCCTACTTTATCGTCTTCATGATCGCGTTTGCGGCAGGCCTCGGCGAATACATCAGCCAGAGCGCGGAATCCTCCGAGCAAGCGGCGATGATCTTCGTCGGCATTGGTATCGCCTCGCTTGTGTTGGGCTTGTTGCTGATGACCTTGGCTTGGGCGCCCTACAACGCCGCCGCCATGAACCGCATCGCGTCGCTCATCGAACTAGACGGCGCGCGTTTCAAACTCAAAGCCAAAACCTTCTCTCTCTTCGGCATCACGCTCGCCGGCTGGCTCATCACCATCTTTTCGCTGACGCTGCTGGCGCCCGTCGCCGGCTTCTTGCAGGTCCGCTACGTGATCAACCGGCTAGAAGTGATCGGCGCGCCGAAATTCTCCGAAATCGGCCAAGGCATTGTGCCTGAGGGTTCGTCCGGCGAAGGTTTGGGCGATGCGTTCGACCTCGACATGGGAGTGGGCGTCGTATGATCCTCGCGCGCTACGCCGACGGCCGCGCCGCGGTCACGCATGACGCCCAGGTTGAACTCGGGCCCGACTCGCTGACGATCCAAGTCGGCGATCAAGCGCACGTTTGGGTTTATGCCGAGCTCCGCCGCGCCGATGATGGCTCCGGCCGCATCATGCTGAAGCGCAAGCCCGATACAGGTGAGCGCCTGATGCTGGAGCAGAGCTCCGATTTACAAAGTGCGGCGCCCGAGCTCTTCAAGCCACGCGCTTTCGGCATCGAAGGCCGCGTCGTGGTTGGCGGTTTGGTCACCGCCGCTTGGAGCATCGCCGCAATCTTTCTGATTGGCATCCCGCTCGCTGCGGCGCCCATCGCGGACATGATCCCAGAGCGCCAGCGCAACCAGATCGCGGACATCTCCTGGTCGCAAGTGAACGCGTTCACCGATTATTGCGACGACAGCGACGAGGCCGCGCGCATCCTCAATGACGTCGCCTATCGCATGATGGAGCGTTCCAACGTCGCGCGCCGTGATGACATCTGGATCACCATCGTCGATGCGCCATTCCCCAACGCGTTCGCGCTGCCGGATTATTCAATCATCGTCACCGACGATTTGATCGAGATGGCCGAGAGCCCGGACGAGGTGACCGGCGTGATCGCACACGAGATCGCGCACATCGAACACAACCACGTCATGAAGAACATCATCCGCAATGTCGGCGCGGGCGTGTTCTTCGACATCGTGTTCGGCGGTGCGGGCGCCGGCCAAGCCATCGCCATCGCCTCGGTCAACCTCACCGGGCTGCGCTACAGTCGCGACGACGAAACCGACGCCGACCTGCGCGGCTTCGAATACATGGATGCGGCCGGAATCGACACGGGCGGCGTCGCCCGCCTTTTCGCCCGCTTCACCGAAATGGCCGAAGAACAAGGCGGCGGCGATATCCCCACGCTGCTTTCAAGCCACCCCGCCAGCGCCGAACGCGCCGCCACCGCCCGCGCCCGTTCGCGGCCGGGCTTGGCGCCCTCCATCAGCGACGCCGATTGGCGGATCGTGCGCGCCGCATGCGGCGGGCTGGAGGATGAACCAGCCGAGATCCCGCCCACCGAGACGCCGGAATCGGACGAAACCCCACCTACGCCTCCGGCCCCGGCGCCCACAAACCCCACGCCGCCGCTCGACGGCGGCGCCGGCAAGCCGGAAGGCCCCGGCCCGATGCCAAAGCCGGCCGACGCCAAGGCCATCGCGCCGCGCACCGGCGGGCTTCCATCCCTGAGCCGGGCAAGCTAGAAGCGCCGCTTCCTGGGAATCGCCGCGGTAGCTCAGTGGTAGAGCGCACCCTTGGTAAGGGTGAGGTCGAGAGTTCAATCCTCTCCCGTGGCACCAGCCTACGCTCGCATGGCGAGCTCCGGATGACTCACGCAGCCCCCATTTTTCAGACGCTTAGCTGCCGCCTAGCTTGGCGAGCGCGGCCTGGTAATTCGCCAGCTGCGCGCTGAGATACGCGGGCGGTGTGGCGCTGGCGGCGGCGGCGCGGCGCGCTTCGAGCGCCCTCTCTTCTTCGGTCAGCGCCTTCGCATTCGGATTGAGCAGCGCATCATAGGCGATGCGCACAATCGAGATCGCCGCCGAGATCTCGGCTTTGGTCTTGGCGATGTTTTCAGCGGTGTCGAGCTTCAGCTCCGAGGCGATCATACCCAGGCCATAGGTCTGCAGTCCCGCTCGACCGGCGCTCGCATTGCTCGCCACCACGCCTTGAATGAGCCCCAGCGCAGGCAACGCGTTTTTGCCATCGCGGCCTGCGTCGAGGCGCACGGCCTTGTCGCCGCTCGGCGTGATCTCGATGCGCTCGACGCCGTCGGCCTTCACGATCGTTGCGCGCCCCGCGCCAGAGATCGCGCGATTGATCGAGGCTGCGAGCGTCGAAAGCGTGTCCTTATCTGTGATCTTGATCGTCGTCAGCCTGCGCCCATCCACGCCGATCTGAAACTCATCGCCAACACGCAAGCCGCTGCGATTCACCAGCAGCCCGGAATCGTTCGACGCCACCACACCTTGCGGCAGCCCCAGAATGTCCAGCGCCGATGCGCCGCTTTCATCCACCGCCATCGTCGTCAGCGTGAGTTGGCCGGCCGACGAGCTGAACGAGCGCATCCAATCGACTTCGCCGGCGCCATCCAGGCGCGAGATAAAACTCGTCGCCGATTTCGACGCGCCTTGCCCAGCGATCAAGCCGCCGGAGACGCCAGACGCGTAAACATCGCCGTCCACGATGGCGATGCTCTTCACGATGTCGTCCTGCGACGAGCCAAGGTAGCTGGCGCGATCGAGGGCGGTGGAAACGAGCCCCACATCCAGGCGCGCGACGAAGCCCTCTTTGCCCGCCACCGAAGCGCGGCCCGTCGCGCCCAAAGTCAGACGATCGGCGACGATCTGGCCACCGACGTAGAGCGATGCGCCATCCGCTGCGAGCGAGGTGATTGAGCCCTCGTGGAAATTGCCGAGATCGCGCGTCGCGCCGGTGCTGAAGCCGGCCGTCGAAGAATAGGTGAAGCTACGGAGCACGCCGCGATTGTTTTCAACGCCGCCGGTGACGATGTCGATGCCGCCGGAGCCATTGTCGCGCACGAGCAGCGCTGTCGCCGCATCCGCGCCGCCCGTGCCGAATTGGCGCGTAAACGTCTCAACACCGCTCGGATTGTAGCCGCGCACATAAGCGTCGACGCCGCCCAACGCGATCGCGCCGGTGAGCACGGATGAGGTCTGCCCGACGACGACCAAGCTGCCGTCTGATGCAAAGGCGATATCGTTGACCTGATCGTCCGCCGTCGCGCCGCGTCGCGCCGTCCAGAGCTCTTTGCCGCTCGCGTCGAACACTGTGACGAAGGAATCGTCCTTGCCCTTCACGCTCGTGCCGGACAGCACGCCTTCGACAGAGCCCGCGACGGCGACTTTGCCATCCGCCGAAACCGCGAGCGCAAAACCGTTCGCCTCTTCCACAGCGCCCAGCATTTGCGTGAACACAAGCTTGCCGGCGGAATCGTACTTGATCAGCGCGACATCGCGCGAACCGCGCACGGCCGTGTTGGCGCCGTCGTCATTGAGATCGGCCAACACGTAAACTGAGCCATCCGGCCCAGTCGCCACATCGCGCGCGGTCGCGACCTTCGCGCCGCCGCCCACGCTGATGTCAAACGCGCGCCCCGGAAACCACGCCGCGGAATTGGAGGTTGGCGACGTAAACGTGGAGGCCGAGGGCTGCACTTCCGTGATCGTGGCCCCGCGCGAGGCGCGGTCATACACACGCAGCGCGCCCACTGGATTGTTCACATGCGAGACCGCGTCGATCGGATCGAGCGTCACGTTCTCGACCTCACCGCCCAGATTGATCGCGCTCACGCCGCGCACTGTGTGCGACGCGCCCGTGACGACGCGCAACCCTGCGCCACCGTCAGACAACGCCGTCGCCGCGACGCCGACGTCATAGCCTTGCGCTGCAAGCGCCTCGTTCAGGCGCAGCGCCGCACTTTCCAACGTACGCGGGTCGCCCGGCTCAAGAGCCGCACTGATCGTGCGCTCGCCCCAGATGGTGTTGATCGTGATGGACACATTGTCATCGCTCAACAGCGAGGTCACGTCATCGGCAACGCCGGTCGCCGCCTGCGAGGACGTGAAGCTGCGCTCCGCCGTGAAGGCGCCGCCAAGGCCCAAAGTTGGCGCGTCAGCTTCGAGCGCTACCGCGTCGCCATTGACGGTGACAGACAACAAGCGCTGCCCCGAACCTTCAGCGATCTGCCACGAACTCAGATCACCACCAGGTGCTGCGAGATACACGCCCGCTTCGTTGAGCGCCGCATTCAGGCGGTCCTGCAGCACCGCATTCCATTCGCCGGGTCCAGCATCCGGATTGTCCAAGCGCTCCTGCGCCGTCACAGAAACGCTCACCGTTTTCTGGCCCGTCGGCGTGCCAACGACGATCTGCAGATCAAGCGCGTCCGTATGCGTGAGCAGAGGCGAAGACGCAGCATTGTAGGTGCGGATGGAATTGGCGAAGAGTTCACCCGGTCCGCTTACCGGCAAGCCGCCATTTGCCCAAGCGCCCGGCGCTTGGATGATTGTGTCGTTGTCGGTGTCATTCAACACTGCGCTGACACCGATCACGTCGTGCAAGGCATCGACGCGGAAATCGAGCGCGCCGCCATTGTCATCGAGATAAGCCGCGGCCGCGATGCCGTTGGAGCGCAGCTGCTCGTTGAGCTTTTCCATCAACGTCTCAGCGTCGATGCCATCCTCGCCGCCATCAATGACGATCGAGTGCGTGGTCGTGGCCGTCGTGAACACGAACGTCTGCTTGTCGACAAACAAATCCGATGTCGCAGCAACGCCATTGGCGCCGTAGCGGCGCGCGAACACGCCATCATTCAAACCGCCGATGGAGCCCGGATTAGCTGTGGTTTCGAAGACGACGGATTTGCCGCCAATGCTCAAATTGGAAACGCGCAAGCCGTCGACAGAGAAGACGGAAAGGCCATATTGCCCATCATCTTCCCAAACATCGACACCCGCCGCGACGCCCTGCTCGTGCAGCAATTGCGTCAAACGCTCGGCGACATCGTTGAGCATCGCCGCGTTCGCGCCTTCGCCCGTCAACGTGCGCCACTGCTCTTGATCGCCGCTGCGCCACGCCGTGCTCACGCTCAGCACGCGGCCGTCACCCATGTCGAGCTTCAGCACCGCTTCGCCGGCCTTGTTGAGCAAATCTTCGTATGAGGTCGTGACGCCATCGTCGTCCGACACGAGCGCGTTGCTGCGCTGCTCGATTGCGCCCGCAGGCGCTGGGCCATCGACGCCGTACCAGCCTGTCGAAATCCACGCGCCGATTGGATCGTCGGTCGCGACCGGGCGCGTCAGCCAAACAGGCTGGCCTGCGGCCTCGCCGACATCTTCGATCTTGATCAAGCGTGTGCTGCTGCCGGTGGAGCCCAGCGCATAGAACGCCGGCACGCCATGGACGGCCTTGAACTCAACCTTCTCGCTCGCGCGCACATCGACCTTCAGCGCGTATTGCTTCGGCCCCGTGTAACGGCTTTCGATCGCCTTGCCGCCAAGCACGATCGTGTTGGTCTTCGGCGTCTGATCCACCGTCTCGATGCGCGACGAGGCGCCAGCGGCGGAGAGCTTGCCATTGATGAAGCTGACCACATTGCTCAGCGTACGCGTGATCGAACCCATCTCGGACAAATCGATCGCAACATTGCGCACCGTGCCGGACGACGACGTCGCCACGATCTCAAATTCCGCATTCGGATCGAGGCCGGAGATTTTGTCGTAGAGCCCGCCCTTGTGAATGATGCCAGTGGTGTAATCCTCAGTCTTCACTGGCAGCCCGAGCGTGCTTTGCGCTTTGTCGACACGGTCACCTTGGGCAAGGCGCATGTCATCGAATTGCTGTTGGCGGAAGAACGCTTCGAGCTCGGTCATCCCGCGACCGAACGCGGTCGCCGTTTGCGTTTTCTGGAGCGCCGAAAGCCCGTCCTCGCCCGCGCGCGCAGCGAGCGCGTTCAGCGTTGAGAGCCCGGAATAGAGTGCGAAGAGCTTCTGATAATCGCCGGTGGCGCCGAGATCGCTGTAGAGCTTCGAGCTTGTGTCGAAGAAGGCCTTGTTGGTGAGCGCCCGCTGCACCAGCACTTCCGCGCTTGGCGAAATGCCCGGCTGCCAAACCGGCGCCAGCGGCGCATTCGGATCTTGTGTCGCGGTGGCGGTATTCACGCCAATGCCGGCCTTCGACTGCGCCCAAGCCGCAAGCAAGTCAGCGCCAACGCCGGTTGTCGCCGTCGTCGAGGTCGACCCGAACAAGGCCGTGACCATAGAGGAGCTGACTGAACTGACCAAAACGCACTCCGCGAAGCGTCCAGCTTCGCAGAGCGTCGTAAACGCCGCGTTTGCACTTGAAGGTTAACGGCTGGCGAAAAACTGCGTCAGGATCGGCTCGTCCAGCAGTTTGGGCCAGAGCTGAATGCCCTGCCAAATCGACAGCGAAATCACGAGCACCGCGGCGGCCCCCAGAAGCAGCCGCGCCGGCGCGATTTTGGTGACATACCCGGCCAAGGGCGCCGCGACCAAGCCACCCAGCACCAGCCCACCGAGCGCCGCGAGCGCGTGTCCGATGCCGCCTTCGATGACCATGCGCCCGGTCATCATCGTCCAGATGAATGTCGCTGATATCGCAACCGTAACAAAAAACTCAGCCGTGTTGACCGAGCCGATCGCATAACGCGGCGCATGTCCGCGGCCGAGCAAGGTCGTCGTCACGATCGGGCCCCAACCGCCGCCGCCGCTCGCATCGAGAAAGCCGCCGGCGACGCCAAGCGGAATCACGTGCTTCAGATGCGGCGGCTCCTCGCGGGGCCCGCGGATCGCGCGAAAGAGCAGGAAAAGTCCCAAAATGCCGAGATAGGCGACAATGAAGGCTTTGATGAAAGTCGGCTCAAAGCCCGTTAGCAAATACGCGCCAATGACGCCGCCGACGATACCAGCTGGCGCCAAGCGTAACAGCAAACGCCAATCGACGTTCTTGTGCAGCAGATGCGATGTGCCGGAAGCGCCGGTGGTGAAGCACTCGGCGGCGTGGATGGTGGCGGAGACCTGCGCCGGCGGCACACCAAACGCCAACAGCACGCTCGAAGAAATCACGCCATAGGCCATGCCGACGGCCCCATCGACCAATTGGGCGAAGAAGCCGACCAGCAGGAAAAGGCCAAACGTCGCCAAAAGCGCCGGCCAGAGTTCAGGCGGAATTTCCAACAACACCCTCGATCAGCTCGCAAGCGATCATAGCCCTTCGCAGCCCAATGCGGCCAGATCAGGGAGGTTCCCTTTAACCAATGACTACAGCGTCAGCTTTAATCTGCCGGTTTCAGGCCCAAATCGCCTTCCACGCGCGCGACCCAAGCCTTCACGGCCGGGTATTGGCCAAGGTCGAAGCCGCCGCGATGGGCGACGCGGGTGTAAGCGACAAGCGCCACATCCGCCAGCGTCAGGCCTTGCCCGACGAGATAGCTGGTCTGCGCCAATTGCAGCTCCAACCGCGCCAGCGCCGCATTCCCCTTGGTCAGCAACGCCGGATCAAGCTCCGCGTCACTCATGCCCAGATAATGTTTGCGCGCGATCCGCACCGCGATCGTCGGCTCGTGGCTGTATTGCTCCCAGAACATCCACTCGAACATTTTCGCGCGCGCGAAGGCGTCTCTCGGCACAAGCGCACTGCCCTCGGCCAGATGCAGCATGATCGCATTCGATTGCGCGAGTGCGCGACCGTCGGGATATACGATCACCGGCGCTTGGCCCGCTGGATTGAGTTTCAGAAATTCCGGCGTGCGCGTTTCGCCATTGAACGTGTTCACCTCCACCCAACGAAACGGAATGCCCAGCTTATCGGCCACCCATTTCGGCTTCAGCGAATTGCCGCTCGATGAGCTGCCGTACAGCGTAAATGCATCAGACATGCGTACTCCCTCCGCCTGTGATGCCCTGACGGCGCAGACATAGGGACGGGGCACACGGAGTGCGAGCGCGCTCATGGAAATCCGCAAACAAAAAGGGCTGTGTGGGTTTCATCCCACACAGCCCCAATCATTCGTTTGCTTTGGCTTAGCGGCCCGACGCCGTGCGCGCGGCGCGGAATTCCGCGTTCTCGCGCCATTGCGGCCATTCATTGCCATCGGCGAGGCGACGGCCCACCGCGTAGAGCAATTCGAGGTCTTGCGCGCCGCCGCTCATATCCCAATCGGCCGTCACTTCGTCCGACGGCTTGTGATAATTGTTGGCGGTGTAGGCCTCGTTGATGGCGCGGCCGCGCGCCACGCCGCCATCGACCATATCAATGCCATTCGACGTGTAGAGCACCGGAATGCCCAGTTGCGCGAAATGCAGATGGTCCGAACGATAGAAATAGCCGGCTTCCGGCGCTGAATCCGGTTCAACGCGACGACCCTGCGCGCGCGCCGCCTCGACAATCAGATCATCCATTTCGCTCTTACCGAAGCCGACAACTTCGATGTCGCGCGTCAGGCCGGCATTGTTGATGCCGTCCATATTGATTGCCGCCACCGTGTTGCGCGCCGGGAAGATCGGGTTTTGCATGTAATAGAGCGCGCCCAAAAGGCCCTGCTCTTCAGCCGTCAGCGCAATGAACGCCACTGACCGCTCCGGCGCACCCTGCGTGTGATAGCGACGCGCAAGCTCGATCAAGGCCGACGTCCCGGTCGCGTTGTCGAGCGCGCCGTTGCAGATGTCGTCGCCGTCGATCGCTGGGCAACGGCCGAGGTGATCCCAGTGCGCCGAATAGAGAATGGTCTCATCCGGACGCGTACGGCCCGGCAACACACCGACAATGTTCGACGTGGTGCGCGTTTCCACGGTCGTTTCTAGGCGCACTGAGCCAGAGAGGTTCATCGGCACCGCACGGAAACCGCGCTGTTGTGCGCGCGCTTTCAGCTGGTTGAAATCGAGACCCGCACGACGGAACGTTTCCATCGCCACCTCATTGTTCATCCAACCTTCAAAGCCCGCGCGATCCGCGCCGCCATTGGCGCGCACGACGTCCCATCGCGCACTTCCAGTCGAGCTTTGGATCACGGCCCACGGGTAAGAGGCCGGCGCTGTTTCGTGCACAATCAGCGCACCGGCAGCACCCTGACGGCCAGCCTCTTCGAACTTGTAGGTCCAACGACCATAATACGTCATTGCGCGACCGCCGAAGCCCCGATCATCGCCGGTTTCGAAATCCGGATCGTTGATCAGGATGACAACGATCTTGCCGCGCACATCAACGCCTTCGTAATCGTTCCAGCCAAGCTCTGGCGCGTTGACGCCGTAGCCGACGAACACGAGTTCGGCGCTCTCGATGTTGATCGTCGGCTCAAGACGGCGCGTCCACGCCGAAAATTGTGTCGCGTACGCATAGTCGCGCGCGCCATCGCGGCCGCGCAGCGTCAACGTCGGCGTGTTGGTGAGCGTGGCTGCGCTCAATTGCGTTTCTTGCACCCACGACCGCGTGCCGTCCGGCAAAGTGACGCCCGGCTCCAGACCCGCAGCTGCAAACGAGCGCGAGACATAATCCACCGTCAGGCGCTCGCCATTGGTGCCCGGCGCGCGACCTTCGAATTCATCCGACGCCAGCGTGCGCGTGTGCTCTAGCAACGCTGCCGCCGACAACGGCGGCGCGGCGAATGCCGTCGCGTTTGGCGGCGGCGGCAGAGTCTCTGTGGTTTGGCTCGCGCTGGCGCAGGCGGCCAACGCGAACACGGCCGCAAGTGCGACGTGGCGTAGTCTCATAAAGCGTTCCCCCCAAATGGATTGAGCGGCAATCTAGACCGCACACCCCACGAGGGAAGCCAAAAAGCGACGAAGCGCGAGCTTCAGCCCAGCCAGGGCGGCGTCGGTAAATCCTTCGAGCGCAGGAATTCTGGATTGAAGAGCTTGCCCATATAGCGATTGCCGTAATCGCAGAGGATGGTGACGATCGTCTTGCCGGGCCCCAGCTTCTTCGCCAGCTCGATCGCACCCAGAACATTCAGCGCCGACGAGCCGCCCACGCTCAGGCCCTCGTCCTGCACGAGGCTATACATCACCGGCAGCCAATCCTTGTCCTCGATGCGAAACGCCTCATCGACCACGACGCCTTCCAGGTTCGCGGTGATGCGGCCTTGGCCAATGCCTTCTGTGATCGATGTGCCTTCGGCCTTCAGCGCGCCGTGCTTGTAATAATTGAAGAGCGCGGCGCCACCGGGATCAGCAATACCAATCACCACATCCTTGTTCTTCGCCTTCAAGCCCATGCTCACGCCGCCGAGCGTGCCGCCTGAGCCTACCGCGCAGATAAAGCCGTCGACCTTGCCTTGCGTGTCGTTCCAGATTTCGGGCGCGGTCGTATCGATGTGGCCCTGGCGATTGGCGACGTTGTCGAATTGATTGGCCCAGATCGCGCCGTTCGGCTCGGTTTTCGCCTTCTCTTCGGCGATCCGACGCGCGACTTTCGGATAATGGTTCTCGTTGGCGGCCGGCACGGCGTCGACTTCAACAAGCTCGGCGCCCAGCGCGCGCACGGCGTCTTTCTTTTCCTGGCTCTGCGTACGCGGCATCACAACGATCGTGCGATAGCCAAGCGCGCCGCCCACGAGCGCCAGACCAATGCCCGTGTTGCCGGCCGTGCCCTCCACGATCACGCCGCCCGGCTTCAGCAAGCCCTTCGCCTCGGCGTCCTTCACGATGGCGAGCGCTGCGCGGTCTTTCACCGATTGGCCGGGGTTCAGAAACTCCGCCTTGCCCAGGATGGTGCAGCCAGTCTCTTCCGAGGCGCGCTTCAACTTAATCAGCGGCGTATTGCCAATGGAATCGAGAACCGAATTGTAGATCGCCATAGAGGGCTCCTCACGCGCGTACGCCGACCATGTGGCGCGTTTTGGCCCGCCATCCAAGTCAGGATCGCGTCGCGTTCGGCTAAAGTCTCAGTTTAGTCAGCCTGAACGGTCTCAGCGCGCGACCGGAAGCAGCCCCATTCGCCGCGCATTGATGATCGCCTCGACCCGATTGCGGGCCCCGGTCGTGCGCAACAGGCTCTGCACGTGGAATTTCACGGTCGCCAGCCAGAGCCCCAGATCACGCGCGATCACCTTGTTGGAGCCGCCCTGTTCGATGCGGTGCAAGATTTCCATCTCGCGCCGGCTCAAGCTGTGCGCCGAGCGCGCGGCGGAGCGGTCCGCCGCCATCAGCGGCAACGCCTGCGTGGGATAGCAGGCGCCGCCATTGAGCACCAATGCGACCGCGCCGACGATCGCCTGGCCGCGCATCGTCTTGACGATATAGCCATGCGCACCGGCCGCCAGCGCTTGGCGTGCGATGTCGTCGTTGAGACTGGCTGACGTGATTATCACCGGCGCCTCGCCCGCTGCGCGGATCGCGCCGCCAATGTCGACGCGCTTCAGCGTCTCGGCATTGATCAGCGCAACATCGAAGCCCCCTTTGTTCAAATCATCGAGCGCGCCTTCGGCGTCGAATGCGCAGACCGCGCCTTCGCCCCACGCCTCCGTCAGCACAGCGCAGAGCGCGTCGCGAAATAAGGGTTGCCCATCGAGCACAAACAGACGCGCCATGATCAACCTCTCTCCTGCAAAGGACAATGTATCTGTAGCGTGAACACGCTGCCCTTGCCCAATTCACTGCGCGCACTCAGCTCGCCATTGAGCTGCTTGGCGAGCGTACGCGCCACCATCAACCCGAAGCCCGGCCCACCGCGATCGCGCATCTCCGTCATGGCGCCATCGCCGAACAGGCGCGCAAGCTGCGCGCTACTGAGGCCAATACCGGTGTCGCGCACGTCGAATGTGACGACATCCTCGCCCAACCCCCGCGTGTGCGACATGCGCACTTCGACATCGCCGTCCACGGTGAAGCGCGCGGCGTTGCGCAACAGAATGTGCAAGCAGCGCCCAAGCTTTTCCGAATCCGTGAACACGGGCGGCACCACGCCGAACACTTTGATGTTCACGCGCCGGCTCGCCGCTTCCTCGCGCACGATTTCAACCGCGGCGCCCACCACGACGGCAGGGTCAATCACATCAAAGCCTGCGGCGGCATCAGTCTGCACTCGCGCCACTTCCAGCAGCCCGTTGATCAACCGCCGCAGACGCTCGCCGGAGCGGATGACGTGGTTCAGATCATCGGTCGTGCTGAGCTGCGGCGGCAAATCTTCGAGGATGAGCTCGGCGTAGCCAATAATCACATTCAAAGGCGTGCGCAGATCATCGCCAAGGCCCGCAAAGAAGCGCGCTCGCGCCGTGCTCTCCGCATCTGCGGCGTCCAGATAAGCAGAGAGCACGATGCTGATGTCCAGCATCGCGCATTTCAGCAAAGCCGTGACCGTTCGCGCACGCATGTCCGCCGCGATCGCAGCGTTCCGCAACAACGCACGCACCAACTCGGCGAGCACCAGCGCATATCCGCCAATGTAAAAGCCATGATCCAGGCCAATGCGCGCGTGCGCCTCGCCGATCCGTTTGGCGCGTTCAGCATGGGTTGCGCCGAATTCACCCGCGACGAGCCAGCGCCAATGATTCAATTGCCCGGCGCGTGCGCGCTGCAGGTGCGGCTCGTCTACGAACTTGCCCAAAGCCGGCGCGTGTCGGCGCATATCGTCGTAGAGCAGGTCGACCGCATGCGGCAGCGCCGCCTCAAGCGTGACGCGCCCCGCCGCCAACGCCGCGCGCTCGTCTTCGTCGATGCGCAGAAAGTGCGCCAACGCCGCAACATCGCTCCTCGGCCCCATCGCGATGCCCACCCCAAAATACAACCCACAAGTGTGTTTGTCGCAATCAAGGCAAAGATCGCGACAACCTGACACGTACGTAAGGCAGAGTCGCAATGATCAGCATCAAAAGACGGAGTGATCTACATCAATACACTTTATCAGTGACGTCACAGTCAGGTTTCTTACTTAGTTTGTACTTGTTGCCTGCGCTTCAAAGAATGAGGTACCAGATGTTCCTTGGCGGCACGCATGAATTGCGCGCGCCTTCTCCCATCCGTGATGAAAAGGTGCAGAACGTGCCGAGCCAAGCCGATTGCAATACATGCAAGATCGGCGCGCTCACGATCTACGCGCCGACATTCGCGCAATCACCGCAGACGATTTGCGGACTGCGCAAACAAGTCGTGCGCTATCGCGCGCATCAAACAATTCAGCGCGCCGGTGAAGTGCCTTCACGCGCTTATACTCTATTCAAAGGCTGGGCTTGCCGCGCGATTCACTTCCCTGACGGGCGACGACAAATCTTGTCGGTGCTGTTGCCGGGCGACACGATCTGCATCGAGAACATCTGGGTCGACAATTACAAAGTGCCGTTCACCGTGCGCTCGCTGACGGACGTCGTGCTGTGCGCCTTCGAGCCGCGCGATCTGTTGGAGATCGTCGATGCGAACATGCCTCAACAGCGGATGTTCTCCACACACGTGCAACACATGATAAATCAAGCGGAACGGCGCTTGGTTGATATTGGCCGCCGTCGCGCGGTCGCGCGCATCGCGCGTCTTGTGTTGGATATTCACTCAACTCTGCGTGAGCGTGGCCTCGTCGAAGGCGAGACGTTCGAGTTCCCATTGCGCCAGGAGGATCTCGCCGACGCGCTCGGCATCACCACCGCGCACACCAACCGGACGTTGCTGACTCTACGTCGCCTGGGCGCTCTCGAAATCCGACTAGGCCAAGCGCGCCTGCTCGACATTGAAGCCCTGAAGCGTATCGGCGCGAACGAATAAATCGCCTACTCGTCGTCGATGAGAATGCGATGCGCGGCGCCGTCGAGATCTTCGTATTGGCCCGACCGCAAACTCCAAAAGAACGCGCCAAGTCCGATTGCGCCCATCAGCACGGCCGCGGGGATCAAGAAAATCATGATGTCCATGAGCGGCCCTCCCATTGCAGACGCAACGCGTTGAGCGTCACCACGAGCGACGAACCAGACATCGCCAGCGCCGCGACCAGCGGCGTCAAGAAGCCAAGCGCCGCCATCGGCGCCGCAACCAGATTATAGATTGCCGAGAATTGCAGGTTTTCGATCGCCCGCCTGCGCGCGGCGTTGGCGACATCAATGGCTTCGACCAGTGGCAGAAGTCCCGCGCCCTGGATCACAATGTCCGACGCGGCTTGGCTCGCCTCAAGCGCCGTGCCCGGCGAAGCCGAAGCGTAGGCGGCGGCGAGTGCGGCGGCGTCGTTCAGGCCGTCCCCAACCATGAGCGGCTTCTTGCCCTGCGCCCGCAGCGTACGGAGACGCGCGACCTTGTCGCCGGGCGCCGCACCACCGACCCAGGTTTCGATACCGGCGGCCCACGCCGCCGTTTCGGCGGCAATCGGCCGATCGCCAGAGATCATCTCCACCGAGATGCCGCGCTTCTTCAGCGCTACGATCGTCTCCGCTGCATCGGCGCGCAGCGCATCCGTGAAGGCAAAGCGCGTTGGCGCAGCGTCACCACGCGCGAACCAGAGCTCAGCGCTGCCATCTGCAACATCCTGCGCATTCGGCGCAGCGAAGGCGCGTCGCCCAAGCCGCACGCGCGCGCCATCGATCTCGGCTTCGATGCCTTCACCCGGCAGCTCACGCACGCCCTTGATCGCGACGCCTGGACCAGCCGCCTCAACGAGCGCGCGCGACAGCGGGTGTCGCGAAGTGCGCGCCAACGCCGCTGCGGCTTGCAGCGTATCCACATCGACCAAACTGATGAGCCTCGGCTTGCCGAGCGTCAGCGTGCCCGTCTTGTCGAACACAACCACGTCGACGTGCGCCAGCCGCTCCAGCGCATCGCCGGACTTCACCAGAACGCCGCGCTTAAACAACCGTCCCGTCGCCACGACTTGCACCGCCGGCACAGCCAACCCCAACGCGCAAGGGCACGTGATGATCAGCACCGCCACGGCGTTCATCAACGCCACACGGAAGCCGACATCGACAAACTCAAGCCCGGCCATACGCAAAAGCGCAGGCCCGAAGAACCAGCCAAGGAACGTCAGCGCCGCCAGCGAGTGGACCACCGGCACATACATTTGCGCCGCCTTATCGGCGAGGCGCACAAACTTGGCGCGGCTCTGCTCGCCCGTTTCGATCAGGCGCGCGAGTTCGGCGACGGCAGAGTCCTGCACACGCGCTATGGCGCGCATCACGACTCGCTGCGTCAGATTGATCGCACCCGCATGCACCCTCACGCCAGCGCGCGCGGCTTGCGGGAGCGTCTCGCCTGTCAGCATCGAGCAATCAATTTCGGACACGCCGTCCTCGATGACGCCATCCACCGGCGCGCGGTCACCCGCCGCCAATTGCAGTCGATCGCCGATGGCGATTTCGCGCGCGGCGACCGATTTTACGTGGCCGTTCGCATCGATCCGTGACGCCGTCACCGCTTGCAGCGCCAACAGATCGCGCGCGGCCGTACGCGCCCGCTCGCGCAGCCTGTGATCGAGATAGCGCCCGATCAGCAGGAAGAAGAGCAGCATGGTGATGCCGTCGAAATAGGCGTGCTCACCCTGTTGCAAGGTCTCGGCCACGCTGATGCCGAGCGTCAGAAAGACGGCCAGCGAGATCGGTACGTCCATATTGGCGCGGCGTACGCGCAGCGCGCTCAACGCCGATTTGAAGAAGGGTTGCGCCGCATAAAGTGCGGCCGGAATGGCGATGATTGCCGACACCCAGTGCAGCAAGGTGCGCGTGCCTTCGCCCATCTCGCCGTGCCCCGACCACACCGGCACCGAGAACATCATGATGTTCATCGCCGCAAAGCCTGAAACGGCGAGATAGCGCAGCAGCTTGCGGCCTTCTTCGTCGGTCTGTTGCTTCGCGGCTTCCGGATCGAACGCGGCGGCATTGTAGCCGAGCTTCGCTAATGTCTCCGTCACCTGCCCAGCGCGCAGCACGCCTGGAGTCCAGGCGACGCTCAGCCGCCCAGTGGAAAGATTAAGCCGCGCGTCCTCCACGCCCGGCATCGCGAGCAGCCCGCCCTCTATCTTCTTGATGCAGCCCGCGCACTTTGCGCCCTGCACCATGAGCTCGATCGACTCGCGGCCCTGCTTATCCGTACGCACGAACGCGGCCGGATTGGCGCGATTGTCGTTCTCAGGCGGCGGCGCAAGCCCCGACGGGCAGCCGGCTTCGCTTAACGCTGGTTCGCCCATGTCAGCTCCGCTTCGAAATCGAGTGATCCGCTGTCACGCTCAGCATGCGCGCGCAGGCGCCAGCGGCCAGGGTGCAAATCACCAAGTTGCGCGACGTAGCGCCCATCGCCGCGCACCTCGAACGTGGCCGCGCGATCGAAACTATCCGTCGTCGGCCATTGCAGTTCGCCGCTCAAAGTGGCCCCGTCGATCGGCACGCCATCGCGGTCGCGCAGCACCACCTCCAGCACAGCACCCTCGGCGTTCGGCGCCAGCGCCGCACTGGCTTGCCAGCCGAGCGCCGCCTGCTGACGCCGTTGCGCCAGAGTGTCGTTGTACTGGATGCCTTGCAGATACGAGCGCCGCACATCCTCGCCAGGGAAGGATTGCACCGCGATCACGGCGAACACCACGTTCACAGCGATCACCGCTCCGAAGAAGGCCAGCATCATCGCCAGCACGTGCCAGCCGCGAATGCGAAACTCCGTTGCCGTGCTCATGGCGTTGCTCCTGCCAGGAAGGCCGACTCGCTCGTGGCGACATCGCCGCTATCCAAATCGCGAATGGTGAAGGTGAGGTCGTGCGAGCCTTGGCCGACGCTGTTGGGCACGACCACATGCATGCGCACATTGGTGACGCTATCGGCCTGCGCGGTGGCGACGAAGCGATCGCCGTCCGCCAAAGCCGGCGCCTGCAAGTGCGCGCCGTCCAGACCGCTCACCTCGATCACCAAGCGACGCTCTTGGTTCGTCATGTTGATCAGCTTCAAAGCATAATCATTGCGGAATGAGCCGTCGGCCAAGCGCACGAAAGGCGGGCTGCGGTCGCGGATGACGTTCAAATCCAGAGTCTGGCGCGTTGCGAGCCCATAGATCATCAGCACGCCAACCAATGCGAACAACGCGCCGTACAGCATCGTGCGCGGCCGGATCAACCGAATGCGCGCTGGCTTGCGCTGCGCACGCCGCGTCTCGTTGGCGTAGCTGTCATACGCGATCAGCCCGGTCGGGCGCCCGACTTTGCGCATAATGTCGTCGCACGCATCGATGCAGAGCGCGCAATTGATGCATTCGAGCTGATCGCCGTCGCGGATGTCGATGCCCTGCGGGCAGACGGCGACGCATTGGCGGCAATCGATGCAATCGCCGCGCCCTTCCCAGCTTTCGCCCTTCTTGTGCGGCCCGCGCGGCTCGCCGCGATCGACGCGATAGGTGACGCTCAGCGCGTCTTTATCCATCATCGCCGCCTGAATCCGCGGCCACGGGCACATATAAGTGCACACCTGCTCGCGCATCGTGCCGGCGAGCGCATATGTCGTGAACGTCAGCAGACCGATCGAGATATACGCAGTGACATCGGCCCGGCCCGCGAAAATGTCGAAGAACAAGGTCGGCGCGTCGGCGAAGTAAAACACCCACGCCCCGCCCGTGGCCGCGGCGATCAACAGCCAGATGAAGTGCTTCGAGACCTTCTTTGTCGCCTTGTCCAGCGACATTGGCGCTTTATCGAGCCGCATGCGCGCATTGCGATCGCCTTCGATCATGCGCTCCACATAAATGTAGAGATCAGTCCACACCGTCTGCGGGCAGGCATAGCCGCACCACACACGACCAAACAGCGCTGACGAAAGGAAGATGCCGAAAGCGGCCAGGATCAGCAGGCCGGTGATGTAATACACCTCCTGTGGCCAGAGCTCGATGAAGAAGAAATAGAAGCGCCGACCCTCAAAATCGATCAGCACGGCTTGATCGGGCCGCCCGACGCCGCGATCCCAGCGCAGCCACGGCGTGATGTAATAGATCGCCAGCAGGGCAACCATCGCCGCCCATTTCAGGTTTCGGAAGAAACCCTGCGCCAGCTTCGGATAGATTTGAACGCGCTTCTTATAGAGAGCGCGCGCTTCCTTCGAATTGACCGCGCTTGCGTCAATGGTGTGCTCGCCGTTGGCGCGCTTATCGATCAGCGTAACTTTGGTCATCAGCGGAGGCTCTCCCAACCTCCGCCCCCTCCCGCGAAGGAGGGGGCCATTGGTCGTGCTCTCAACGTAGCGGCGTGTTCGCCGGTGCGTTTTGAGCTGGCGCAGGCGCGGCTGCGTCATTTGTCGCAGGCGCCGGCGGCGGTGCGTCGGGCTCACCACCACCCATTTCGTGGACGTAGTAAGCCAGTGCGCGCAGCGTGCCCGGATCGAACCGCGCTTCCCACGATGGCATCACGCCGCCACGGCCAAGCTCGATCTGACGCCGGATCTCTTCGCGCGAACCGCCATAGAGCCAGACATCATCCGTGAGGCTCGGCGCACCGAATGCACGATCACCCGCGCCGGTTGCACCGTGACACGCCGCGCACTGCTCTTGGAAAATGACCGCGCCGCGCGCAGCTGCGCCCACGTTCGCCTCAAGCCGGCTGTTCGCCGCCGAAATCGCGATCACGTGCTCCGTTACGTCGCCAATCTGCGCGGGCGTCAGCAAACCATCACGGCCATAGGCCGGCATTTGCGAGACGCGCGTCTCGGAATGGTCGGCGCGAATGCCGACGCGCAGCGAGTGCTCGATGTCAGCCATCGAACCACCCCAGATCCATACGTCGTCGGCCAGCACCGGATAGCCCGGCGCACCCGCGCCGCCGGCGCCGTGGCAGGTGCGGCAATAATCACCGAACACAGACTCACCCGCCGCACGGGCAAACTCCTGCAGCTCCGGATCGGCGGCGATGTCGGCAACGCTGGCATTGGCCAAGCGCTCAAACATCGGCGTGCGCGCCGAGCGCAAATTCTGCACGTCGGCCGCCACGTTCACGCGATCAGAAAACCCGAGCGTGCCGCGCGTATAGCCGTTCACAAGCGGCCAGGCCGGCATCAGCACCCAATAGACGACCGAGAAAACGATCGTGGCGTAGAAGATGTAGAGCCACCACCGCGGCAGCGGCGTATCGAGCTCCTTGATGCCATCCCATTCGTGGCCAGTGGTTTCAGTGCCGCTGACCTCGTCGCGTTCGCGTTTATCGGCCATCGTCGTCCCCATCATTGAGCGGCGCATGTGCTGCGCGATTGAATTTGTCGCGGTTGCTGGGCCAGAGCGCGTACGCCACGGCTAACGCGAAGCTCACGGTAAGAAGCCCGAGCCCCCAGGTTTGCGCGAAATGAGTCGCTTGTTCGTAGCTCATGGCGACTACCTCTGATTTTCAGGCGCGTCGGCCTGATAGGTTTCGAAGTCCACGCCCGTACCGAGCATTTGCAGATACGCGATCAGCGCATCCATCTCGGTGACGCGCGAGGGATCGCCGTCGAAATCGCGCACGCTCGCGGTCGGATAGCGCTCTTGGAAGTCGTAGGCGTGTTCGCCCATCGGCTCGGCTTGCGCTTGTGCGTCGATCGCGGCGTTGGCCAATTGCTCATCCGTGTAAGGCACACTGAGCAGACGATTGGCGCGGAGGTGATCGGGCATCAGCGACGTGTTCACCTCGGCGTTCGCGAGGAACGCATAAGGCGGCATCACCGATTCAGGCACCACCGAACGCGGATCGGCCAAGTGCGCACGGTGCCATTCGTCCGAATAGCGCCCGCCGACACGTGCGAGGTCCGGCCCCGTCCGCTTCGAGCCCCATTGGAATGGGTGGTCGTACATGCTCTCGGCCGCGAGCGAATAATGGCCGTAGCGTTCGACCTCATCGCGCAGCGGGCGGATCATCTGCGAGTGGCACGTGTAGCAGCCCTCGCGGATATAGACTTGTCGACCCGCCAGCTCGAGCGGCGTGTAGGGGCGAACGCCCTGCACGCGCTCGATCGTGCTCTCGATGAAGAAGAGCGGCGTGATCTGCACCAGGCCGCCGATCGAAACGACGACCAAGATGCCAACCAGAAGAATGAGCGTGTGACGCTCAAACCATTTGTGAAAGTTCCACATAAGCGCGCCCCCTTATTCAGCCGCGACGGCTTGCGCCGGGACGTCGGCGGCGCGGTCGACGCTGGGCTCTTTGCCCGTCGCCGTACGCCACAGATTGTAAGCCATGATCAGCGCGCCGAGCAGGAACAGAACGCCGCCCAAGGCACGGATCGCGTAGTATGGATGCATCGCCTCGACGCTTTCGACGAACGAGTATTCGAGGAAGCCGAACTCGTTGTACGCGCGCCACATCAGGCCCTGCATGATGCCCGCGACCCACATCGACGTGATGTAGAGCACGATGCCGATGGTCGAGAGCCAGAAGTGCCACTCGACAAGCGCATGGTTCACCTGGCGCTTTCTCCAGAGCCACGGCGTCAAGCAATAGAGCGCGCCGAAGCTGACGAAGCCGACCCAACCGAGCGCGCCCGAATGCACGTGACCGATGGTCCAATCCGTGTAGTGCGACAGCGAGTTGACGGCGCGGATCGACATCACCGGGCCTTCAAAGGTCGACATGCCGTAGAACGCCACCGAGACAACAAGCATGCGCAACACGGGGTCCGTGCGCAGCTTGTCCCACGCGCCCGAGAGCGTCATGAGGCCGTTGATCATGCCGCCCCAGCTCGGCATCCACAGCATGAGCGAGAAAGTCATGCCGAGCGTCTGCGCCCATTGGGGCAACGCCGTGTAGTGCAGATGGTGCGGACCCGCCCAGATGTAGAGGAAGATCAGCGCCCAGAAGTGGATGATCGAAAGCCGATACGAATAGACCGGGCGATCCGCCTGCTTCGGGATGAAATAATACATGATCCCGAGGAAGCCGGCGGTGAGGAAGAAGCCGACGGCGTTGTGGCCGTACCACCATTGCGTCAGCGCATCCTGCACGCCCGCGAAGGCGGAGTAGCTGAACCAGCCGCTGAAGCTCACCGGGATCGCCAGATTGTTGACGAGATGCAGCATCGCGATGGTGACGATGAACGCCAGATAGAACCAATTGGCGACGTAGATGTGCTGCTCTTGCCGCTTCCAGATCGTGCCGAGGAAAACCAGCAGATAGGCGACCCACACGATGGTGAGCCAAATGTCCGTGTACCACGGCAACTCCGCATATTCGCGGCCTTGCGTGACGCCGAGCAGATAGCCCGTGCCCGCAAGCAGGATCACGAGCTGGAAGCCCCAGAACACGAACCACGGCCACAAGCCGCCGGCCAGACGCGCGCGGCAGGTGCGCTGCACGACGTAGAACGACGTCGCGATCAGCACGTTGCCGCCGAACGCGAAGATCACCGCGTTGGTATGCAACGGCCGCAGGCGGCCGAAGTTGAGCCAGCCGAAATCTTCGAAATAGAGAATGTTCGGGAACGCGAGCTGGGCCGCGATGATCACGCCGACCAAGAAGCCCGCGACCCCCCAGAACATGGACGCGATCACACCGGCCTTGATCACGCCGTTCTCATAGCGCGAGCCATGGTCAGCCGGATTGGGATTGACGACGCTGCCGACCAGCAGCACGCCGCCCACAATGAAGGCCGCCAACGCTGTCCACATTTGGATCGCGAAAGCGCGGTCCGTGGCGTGCGCGGCGCCCCAAAGCGCATAAAAGGCGCCCAAAACAACGATCGCAAGAATAGCGAGGGCGTCGATGCGCCATTCTTGCTTTGTGATTGCAGCACTCATTCGCCGCTCCCCAACCGGCGCACCCGCGCGCCGAGCGATTCCTGGAAATCTGTTGAGGCGGTACCAGCGAGGCGGTCAGCGGCTCTTGATCTCGGTCAAGATGTGCTGCGGCGCAGCCGGCTAATGACGAGATGTCGCGGGAGATCGCAGATGAGTCTCGACTTGAAACGTATGGGTGCAGCTTCTTTCCTGGCCGGCGCGGGCGCGCTCTGGCCTGCGGCCTTCTGCGCCGTCACCGATGCGATGCTGACGCCCTACCAACGCGCGCTCAGCGGCGCGTGGTGCGGCGCTGGCGAACCTGCGTTCGAGTTTCTCGGCCATTGCCCCGCCTGTTGGGCGGGTGCGGCGGCGTTTCTGATCGCCGCCGCGATGATACTTGCGCCTAGCCGCCAGCTTCGTCGGCAAGCCGCAGCCTGACCAGCGCCTCCGCGCCTTCCTCGCGTGGCAGCAATTCCAGCGAGCGGCCATTGCGCACATAACGCGTCACTGACGGCAGCACGCCCAAGAACCGCGCCTCGTCCGTCGCCGCCGCTTCGCTCGGGCATTCGCCCGGCTCTTCCGTCACCGGCGCAAAGCTCAAACCAGCGCCAAGTTCAGTGATTGTGGAGGTGAACGCGTTGCAGCCCGTGAAACCGCTGACCGCGTGCGTCGCCGGATCGATCTCGACCCAGAGATAAATCCCGTCCCCCAACGAAGCGCCGGCGACCTGTTGCACCTCCCAACGCCCGCCCAGCTCGCTTGGCTGTTGCGGCGGCTCAGCACATGCGGCCAACGCCAACAGCGCCGCACTCATCGTCCATTTCATCATGGTTCACTCCTCGGCGCCTGCAGCGCCACGATCAGCGGCATCGCCGCGAAAACGATCAGGGTCGCAATGTAAATGAGCCCTGCGGGCGTCGCGAAATAGGCGAGCTGATCGCCCACAGTCATGCCGCGCAGACCAAAACCCACGGCCAGATCAGCCACTTGCTGCATGGCCAACGCAAAGAGCCCCATCGCCAGACGCCGCCGCCAGCCCGGCTCAAGTTTCGCCCATGCCGGCGCCCAGCGCGCGCCGAACCACATCGCCACGGTCAGCAACGGCGCTTCGCACAACACCGCCAACGTGCGCCCAAGCCACGGCTCCAGCCACAGCACGCGCGCCGGCCCCAGCAGCAAGCCGACGGCGAACACCAGCACAAAATAGAGCGCCGCCGCGCTCAACACACGCCGCCAAGTTCCATTGGAGGCGGGCGTCTCATTCATTGCGCGGTATAACCGCCATCGATGACGAGCTCGGCGCCTGTCACGAATTTGGATTCGTCAGACGCGAGGTAGAGCACCCCGTAGGCAATATCGTCCGGCTCGCCCAGATGATTGACCGGGTGCAGGCTCGCTACCAACGCCTTCGCCGCCGCCGGATCAGGTTGGTGCGCAAGATGCGCCTCCACCATCGGCGTCCAGATATAGCCCGGATGGATCGAGTTCACGCGGATGTTGAGACCAGCCTTGGCGCAATAGAGCGCCGCCGACTTCGTAAAAATGCGCACACCGCCTTTACTGGCGTTGTACGCAGCCAGATTGGCGTCGCCGATCAGGCCTTCGATCGAAGAAAGGTTGATAATCGAACCACCGCTCGGCTTCATCGCCTCGATCGCGCGCTTTGTGCCCAGAAACACGCCGTCGAGATTGATCGACATGAGCCAGCGCCAATCCTCCAGCGTCGTGTGCTCCACATCGCCGCCCAGCGCGACGCCGGCATTGTTCACCAGGATCTGCAGCCCGCCGAAGCGCTCCACCGTCGCGCGCACGACGCGATCCCACTCGGCTTCGCTGGCGACGTCATGGTGCAGGAACATCGCCTCGCCGCCTGAATCCACGATCTCGTCGGCAACCTTGGCGCCTTCCTTATCCTTCACATCGCCGACAACGACCTTCGCGCCCTCCCGCGCCAGCATGAGCGCAGCGGCGCGCCCAAGCCCCAGACCGCCGCCTGTAACAAGCGCCACCTTTCCAGCAACACGGCCCACTCACGCCTCCCTCAATGCGCCATCAGCAACGGCAAAGGCGAGCCCAGCAGCATTTCGCGGGTGACACCGCCAAAAACGAACTCACTCGCGCGCGACCGCCCGTAGGCGCCAAGCACCATCACGTCCGCGCCGAAGCCTTGTGCTTCATCCAGCAACGCGCGCGCCTCGGAGCGCCCCATGCTATCGAGATTGCGTACCTCGACATCGACTCCATGCCGCGCCAGATAAGCCGCCAACTCGCGCCCCGGCGCTTGGCCGTGGCCGCTGCGGCTGGGCATTGCGTCCACCGTCGCCACCGCCACGGCGTCAGCGCGTTTCAGCAACGGCAGCGCCGCGCTCACCGCGCGCATCGCTTGCGCCTTTGCGTTCCAGCCGATCAGCGCCCGCTTCCATGCGCGCGGCTTCTTGGGTGCGCTTGGCACGAGGAGCAGAGGACGCCCTGCATCGAACAACACGTGCTCGCCAAGCGCCCGGCGCGCATGCGCATGCGTCTCGGCCCGCGCCATCACCACAAGGTCCGTAACCCGCGCGTGTGCGAGCACCTCGTTTTGATCGACCGCCGCCTCAATGGTGAGATCGCGCACTTCGAAATCGTGGATGGCGGCCTCTAGCCAATCGGCGATCTTCGCCCGTTCCTGCGCTGCGGCGTTGTGCGCGCCCTTGGCGATGTCAGCCAACACTTCCGAGAAGGGGCGCTGGTCGTCCGCGAAGGCGGAAGCAATGTGCACGGCCACAATGAGCGCGGTGGCGCGTGTGCCGAACATATGCGCCAGTTCCGCCGCCGCATTGAGCGCGGCTTCATCGGCGTCCAACGTGATAACCGGCGCGAGAATGTCCTTATACGCCATGTGGCTGCTCCTAATGGGCGAGGAGGAGATGTGGCGCGGCTTCGGCCTGCACCAGAGTCCGCGTCGTGCCGCCAAGCACCATCTCATAGAGGCGCGGCCGACCATAGGCGCCGGATATGAGCAGGTCGCATTTTTCCGCGCGCACCGCCTCCAGAAGCGACGGCGCAACACGATCGCCGGAGATGTCGTGCGTTGCGACGCTTTTCACGCCGTGGCGCGCAAGATATTCGGCTAACGCCGCAGGGCTGGCCGCGTGGTCGTCCAGACCCTCATCCTCCGTGTTGCGCAGCACCAGCACTTTCGACGCCAGCTGCAACAAGGGCAGCGCGGCGCGCACTGCCCGTCCGGCCTGCGCGCTGCCGTCCCAGGCGATCGCCCCACACGCAAACGCGTCAGAGGCCCCATTCACAATCAGGCATGGCGCGCGCGTCGAAATCAGCGTCTCGGCGAACACACCGTTGAGCGCGCCGCGCGCCGCAGCGCCGTGAAACACAGTGACGTCGGCGAGCACTGCCGCGTTGGCCACAGCAATCGCGGGCACCAAGTCACGCGCCGCAACATTCAATTTGGCGTTCTTCGCGGAAGCCGCCGCACGCGCCGCCGCCTCGAT
Source organism: Vitreimonas flagellata (assembly GCF_004634425.1). Taxonomy (NCBI): domain Bacteria; kingdom Pseudomonadati; phylum Pseudomonadota; class Alphaproteobacteria; order Hyphomonadales; family Hyphomonadaceae; genus Vitreimonas; species Vitreimonas flagellata. Next base: position 954,873 of record NZ_SBJL01000001.1, read on the forward strand.
CTTTTCCTGCCGCTCGCGTTCGGACGCCACGACACGCTCGACCGCCACCTCCGGCAAACTGGCGCCGAGCGTCGCGCCATAATAGATCAAATCCGCCGCCGCATCCGGAAACGCCGGAATCACTTGAACGACGCCGTCGCTCCGCGCCGCCAGCGCCGCGCTCACGCCCAGAAGCGCCTCATCCTCCGGGCCGCCCGAAGCCACCGCTACGATTGATTTCAGCATCTCGATGCTCCCTTCGGCGTTCACCATGACGCCAACAGAGACGGGGGCGTTGCGTGCGATCAATTCGCGCAGGCGCGACTTGGTTTAGCGGTTCAGAATGACCAACGTTCTCGTCATCGACGGCCATCCAGATCGCGGCCCAGCCCTCTGCCACGCTCTGGCCGAGGCTTACATCGAAGGCGCGCGCCAAGCCGGCCACGAAACGCGGCTCATCCGCTTGGCCGACGCGAATTTTCCACTTCTGCGCCGCGCCGCTGATTTCACCACGCCGCCAGACGACCCCACCATCCAGGAAGCGCGCAACGACATCCTTTGGGCGTCGCACGTCGTGTTCGTCTTCCCACTCTGGCTAGGCGGCGCGCCATCCTTGCTGCGCGCGTTCCTCGAGCAATGCGCGCGTGGGCAATTCTTCGCGGAATTGTCGCGCACAGGCCCGCGCGGGAAACTCAAGGGTAAATCGGCGCGCATGATCGTCACGATGGGCGCGCCGTCGCTGTTTTATCGCATCGTCTATGGCGCTTTCGGCTTGCGCGCGATCGCCAAGAGCATCCTGGGCTTCGCCGGCCTCTCACCGATCCGTTCGACACTGCTCGGCGCCATCGAAGGACCCAAAGAGGCGCAAAAGCACCGAATTGCGCGCGTCCGCGATCTCGGTATCGCGGCCGCCTAGGCGTCGCCGCGCAGCAGCGCCATGCGCACGAGATCCGACAGCGTGCGCGCCTGCATCTTGTCCATTACGTTCGCGCGATAGATTTCCACCGTGCGCGGGCTGATGCCGAGCCGGATCGCGGCCGCTTTGTTGGAATCACCGGCGACCACCGCTTCGAACACATCGTGTTCGCGCGGCGTGAGCTGGCTCAAACGGGCCTCGATCTCCGCGCGCTCCTTCGCCTTGCTCGCTTCGCCCTCGTCCTTCGCCAGCGCGGCGCGCACCGCGCTGAGCAAATTTTCGTCCTGAAACGGCTTCTCCAGAAAGTCGAGCACGCCCGCCTTCATCGCTTCCACCGCGAGCGCCACATCCGCATGCCCCGTCAACACGATCACCGGATGCGTTACGCCCCGCTTCTTCAATTCGCCGACAAGCTCGAGCCCGTTCATCTCCGGCATACGAATGTCGGTCACGACACAGCCCGACTCCAACTCGCCTACACGCGCCAGCAGCGCATGCGCGCCGTCATAGACGCGCGTCGCGAGGTTTTCCGTATCCAGCAGAAACGCCACAGATTCGCGCATCGCTGGATCGTCATCGACAATATGAACGACGGGCTCACTCATCTTTGGGCTCGACCTCTTCCTCACGCGCGAGGCGCACTGTGAACTTGAACGTGGCGCCGCCATCCGCGTTCGGCTCCGTCCAGATGCGGCCGCCATGCGCTTCAACGATGGTGCGGGAGATGGAAAGGCCAACGCCCATGCCAGTCGCTTTCGTCGTCACAAATGGCTGAAACAGCTTTGCCGCAGCACTCGGATCAATGCCGGGGCCGGTGTCGCTGACGCTGATCAGCGCAAAATCATCGGCCGCCGGCGCGGTCGCCACGGACAATTCCCGGCGCGGCTGGTCCTTCATCGCGTCCAACCCGTTGCGCACCAGATTGATGATAACCTGCTGAATCGGCACGCGATCAGCGATCACCATGTCCACGCGCGGATCGAGGCTATAGCGCACGCGCACGCCATGCTCTTTGGCGCCCACCAGCGCCAGCGCACACGCCTCCTGCACCAATTTCGGCAACGACAGCACCTGTCGCTCGCCTTCGCCGCGCGCCAAGAAATCGCGCAAGCGCCGAATGATCTCGCCCGCGCGTAGCGCCTGCTCGGATGCCTTATCCAACGCTTCCTGAATGCGCGGTTCCGGATGCGGCGTTCGCTCCAACAAACGCCGCGCGCCGCTCATATAATTGTTCACCGCACTCAGCGGCTGATTGAGCTCATGGGCCAGCGCCGAGGCCATTTCACCCATCGCCGTCAATCGCGACATATGCACGAGTTCGGCTTGCAGCTCCTGCAACCGCGTTTCCGTTTTCTGTCGCTCGGTCAGATCGCGCACAAAGCCTGTGAACACGCGCCCGCGCTCGGAGCGCACTTCACCGACGGCCAGCTCCATCGGAAACGTCGAGCCATCCTTGCGCTCACCCACCACGATGCGGCCAATGCCGATAATGCGGCGCTCGCCCGTGCCGAGATAATGTCCGATATAGCCGTCATGATCGCCGCGATAAGGTTGCGGCATAAGCATCTTCACATTGCGCCCAAGCACTTCGGACGCCGTCCAGCCAAACACACGCTCGGCCGCCGCGCTAAACGATTGCACCACGCCACGTTCATCAATCACCACCAGCGCGTCCGGCGCTGTGTCGTAGATCGAACGCAAATGCGCTTCGCGTTCAGCCAGCACGCGCGACGTGCGATCTCCGCGCATCCGATTGCGGAAATACCAATCGCCGGCAAAGCTCACCGCGGCGCCGAGCAGCGCAAACACAAGCGCGCCGCCGCCCGCGTGGCCCTCGATCCAAGCGCCCAGCCCATAGCCGAGCACGGTCGCAAACAACGCAGGCCAAAGCCCCGCAAACAGCGCGCTGGCGAACACGACCAGCGCCAACGGCAAAAAGCCGCTCGCATCCGGCGCCGCCATGCGCAGCGCCAGAGTCAGCGCCGCGGCCGCCACGCTCAGCGCCGCCACCGCGCCGTAGACAGCCGCCGGCCGCCGCGCCTGCAGCGCGTCGCTCAAGCTCCTGAAAACGCCGCTCAATTGCATGAGCCTTCCTTACCCAACCAGGCCGCCATGGCCAAGCCGCGGGACGCTACGCCTTATGTCCTACGGGGTTTCCCTTAAGCGCTCGTCCCGAATTTTGCGCCGCCGCCGAAGCGCGTAGCCCTTCACTCAGGAGGACGAATTCATGCGTGATCTCGGTATCGAAACGGCAGGCGGCGCGTTGCACGCACAAGTGTCCGACGGCATCGCCCTTGGCCCCGGCGTGGTGCTGCAAGGCACGCGCATGCGCTTCCAGCGCAACGAAGAAATTTTCGGCGAAGGCGAAAAGGCGGAATACGTGTACCGGGTCGTCTCGGGCGCCGTACGCACCATCCGCTTCAGCGCCGATGGCCGCCGCCAGATCATGGCCTTCCACCTACCGGGCGATGTGTTCGGCCTCGAGCCCAGCGCCGCGCACACCCTCTCGGCCGAAGCCGTCGGCGACGCGGAAGTTTCCATGATCCGCCGTTCACTGATCGACCAAGCCGCCGCACAAGACGTGAGCGCCGCGCAAGCCTTGCTGCGCCTCATGTCGAAGGAATTGTCCAACGCGCAAGAACACGCGCTCGTGCTCGGCCGCAAAGGCGCCGGCGAACGCGTCGCCGCCTTCTTGCTCCAGCTCGCCGATCGCTTCGCGCAACGGCCAGAGATCGATCTGCCGATGTCGCGCGCCGACATCGCCGATTATCTCGCGCTGACAATCGAGACCGTCTCCCGCGCCTTCACGCAAATGGAGCGCGAGCACACGATAGACCTGCCCAGCTCGCGCCACGTCGTCGTCCGCGACCGCTGTGCGCTGGAAACGCTCCAAGCGGCCTAAGCCGACAACGCGAAAAGGGCAGACCGCCGGGATCGCCCCCGCTAAAGTCCCGCCGACGAAGGAGTCGGCGGGGCAATGACGGACGCAACGGAACCACCAAAGCCAGCTGCGCCGGCGCCCAAGCCAGCGACGCCCGGCTTGCCCAAGCTGCTGAAGCCCTATCTCTACATCACCGCCTATTATGTGACGGTCACGGCGGCCGTCATTGGCATGCTCGCGCTGCAGCCGCAGCTGCTTGAGCTCTTACCCGTCGGCGGCGCGGCGAATTTTGGCGCAGTCGGCCAATCGACATTCGAGCAGGCGGATCCCGCGCAAGTGATCCAGCCCGCGGCCTCCACGCTCGCGGACGGCATCAAGCTCGCGCTCGCGATCGTCTCGTCCTTCATCCTCATGCTGCCCGTCACCTGGATCTGCATGGGCGCACGCAAGCGCAAGGATGTGAGCCAAAGCTTCATCCAGACCATTCTCGTCCTGCCACTCGTCATCACCGGCATCGTGCACGTAGTGCACAACAGCTTGGCGCTTGCGTTCAGCCTCGCCGGCATCGTCGCCGGCGTTCGCTTCCGTCACACGCTGAAGGACAGCGCCGAGACCACCTATCTCTTCACCGCCATCGCGGTCGGTGTCGCCTGTGGCATCCACGCCGTCGAGGTCGCCGCCATAATCTCGATCTTCTTCAATTACACAGTGCTCGGCCTCTGGGCGACGGAGTTCGGGGCCGAGACCACGGGCAAGCAGATGTTCTCGCGCGAATGGATGGCGGGCGAGCAGGAACCAAAAAAGCGCGATGACCACAAAAAGCACCGCGACGATGATGACGACGACGATTAAGCGGGCGCTGATCGCCGCCCTGCTGGCTGTCGGCGCATGCGGCCAAGCTTCGCAAACGCCCGCAAACGCACAAACCAGCGCGCCGCCGCCCGGCTCGCTCTTCGCGGCTGAACCTGATCTCGTATGGCGCCTGCCTAATCAGCTCCGAGAAATCTCCGGGCTCGCCGTCTCGCCCGATGGCCGCCTCTTCGCGCACGACGACGAACGTGCCGTCATCTACCAAATCGACATTACGCGCGGCGCGATCGTCAAAAGCTTCACGCTCGGCGAGACACCGCTCGCTGGCGATTACGAGGGCCTGGCCATCACCGCGGAAGGGGAGTTTTGGATCACCACCAGCGAAGGCCTGGTACATCGCTTCCGGGAGGGCGCCGATGGCGCCCACGTCGCCTATGAAAGCTTCAACACCAATCTCGGCGATGCTTGCGAGATCGAAGGCCTCGCATTCTCCACAAGCGAAGGCCTCATCTTCGCCTGCAAACGCAACATCGCGCGCGACATGCGCAACACGATCGCGCTTTACACATGGCGTCCAAACGCCACCGTACCGCTCTGGCGCACGCTTGCCGAAGCGGACATCGCCAGGCGCGCCGGAATCGAACATTTCCGCCCGTCCTCGCTCGAAATTGACCCGCGCACGGGCCGGCTCCTGTTGCTCTCCGCCCGTGACGCTGGACTGGCCGAACTTTCCCCCGAGGGCGAACTCCTCGCCGCCCGCGCGCTCGGTTCAGGCCATATTCAGGCCGAGGGCGTAGCTGTGTTGGCTGACGGCGCCTTGGCCGTCGCCGATGAAGCCGGAGATGCGCGGGCGTTGCTGAGCCGCTATCCTCGAGTGCCATGACCCATTTCCAGCGTTTCCTCTCCGCTCTGTTGCTCACGCTGGCGCTGCTCGTAGCGCCAAGCTTCGCGCGCGCGCAGTCCAGTTGGACGGGCGTCGAGCGCATCGTCGTCATCGGCGATCTTGAAGGCGACTACGAAAAATTCACCGACATGCTCCGCACCGCCGGCCTGATCGACACGCGTGGCAATTGGAGCGGCGGGCGGACGCACCTCGTGCAATTGGGCGACATTCCCGATCGCGGCCCGAACAGTCGCATGGTCATGGATCATTTGATGCGGCTTGAGCCGCAAGCGGAACGCGCTGGCGGTTACGTGCATGCGCTGATCGGCAATCACGAAGCCATGAACGTCGAAGGCGATCTGCGCTACGTGCATCCGGGCGAATACGCCGCCTTCGCCGACCGCAACTCCCGCCGCCTGCGCGACGCCTATTATCGCCAGACGCAAGAGTATATGCGCGCCAATCCGCCGCCGACCGGCGTGCCGGTCTTTGACGACGCCTTCCGCGCGCAATGGGAAGCAGAGCACCCGCTCGGTTACGTCGAACACCGCCAAGCCTGGTCGCCCCATGGCCGCTACGGTCGCTGGATCGCTTCCCATGAGAGCGTCATCCGCATCAACGACCTGCTCTTCCTGCACGCCGGCATCGGCCCGTCTTATCTGCCCGCCGAACGCGACGCGATGAATGAAGCCGTGCGCGATGCGCTGAACGGCCAGCCTGATCCCGCCTTCGCGGACATCCTGACCAACCAAGAAGGCCCGCTCTGGTATCGCGGCCTCTCGCTCAATCAGGAGCCGAGGGAAGAGCCGCATCTCGCTGCGCTGCTCGCCCGTCACGGCGTGTCGCGCATCATCGTCGGCCACACCAAGCGCGCCGCCACCGTGCTGCCCCGCTTCGGCGGCCGCGTGATCATCACCGATATCGCCCGGCGCGACGGATATGCCGATCCGCACGCCTTCCTGATCATCGAGAACGGCGCACTGACCACGATCCATCGCGGCCATCGCGTGCCGCTGAATGTCAGCAACCAAGCCGAGACCTGCGCCTATCTGGATTCAGTGCTCGCGTTCGAACCACAAGATTCACCGCTGCGCACGACGGCCTCACAATGCCACGCGGCGCTACAATTGCCGGCAACCGCGCCCTAACCGCGGCAGCGCCGAATGATGGAATTCTGCACCCGCTCCGGATCGTCAATGATTGCGTAGAAGCCCTCGATGAATTGCCGCGCAGTGCGGCGGCGGGCGTCCGTCAATCGCGTTTCGCCATCGATCAGCGCCAAGATCGCTTCGCGGCGCGCTTGGAAATGCGCGATCGTGGCCGGCACTTGGTCATTGTGGCGGCAGAGGCCGCGATAGACCCGCTGGCGCAGATTCTCGACACGCACCTCAGCCGGCAACAACGCATAGGGCGGATCGACGAAACCCGTCATGTCGAAATCGTAGGGCACCGGGATCAGATCGCTGCGCGCTTCCGCGCTTGCGCCGATCAGCTTGCCATTGTGGCAGCATTCTTCGCCGGGCACGCCTTCGGTCATGTCCCAATCCAGATTGCCAAGCATGAATTGGAACATGGTCACGCGCGCCGCCGCGGCTGGATTGAGCTGCGATGACGTCACCTCATTCGGCAACACCTCCACCGCGCGCCGCTCATTGCGTCGCGCCATGTCGGATGCGTCTTCGATCAGGAAATTGAACTGCGTTTCCTCGCGACGGCGCCCGTTGGCGTCACGATAGGTGACGCGCGCCGGCCGCACGTTGAAGCTCATCGGTGTGATCTCGTTGAACATCCGATAGGCGAGCATCTCCAGCACGATCATCTGCTCGTAGCGGTCGCCGCTTCGGCACATCGTGACGAGCTTTAGTCGGTTCTGACCGCGCCAAGGCGTGCCGCGCATCGCGCTTTGATCGAAATCGAGCCGGAGCGGCGGGAAGCTGCAAATGCCGCGCGTACGCCGAGAGATGCCGCGCGGCGCGATCTGCAAATCGTAGCGCGTGCTATCGCCGCCTTCGCCGCTCCAAGTCACGCCGCCGGCAAACGGCTCAGTGCTGCGCGGCGCCGCCCGGACCAAATCCGTGAACGGCGCTTCGAGCAGCAATTGAATTTCGGACTCTTCGGAAAAGAGGCGGGGCTGGGCCGCGGCCGGGGCGATGAAAGCGATCGTGGTGAGGAAGAGACCACAGATGGCTGTTCTGATCTTACCCGGCATCTGACCCGCTCCCGCCCGCACCGCTTTTGAGGCCTGCGGCTTAGGCTACCTTATTGCGGATTAGAGCGCTTGGAAGCCAAGTACCGCGAGCACGATCGGCAAAACCATGCCAGCGCCGATGCAGAGCACGAAAACGAGCGCGGATTGCAGGGTGTTGCGGGCGTCGTGGGCCATTTCGGTCATCGCTGCGGTCATTGGTCTTCCTCCTCTAGGCCCCGGCGTTTCCCGCCCCGGCCATGAGTTGAAGGTACCCACACCCCGCCCCGGACGCTGTGTCCCTGGTCACACCCTAGCCAAGACGACCTAGGCCGTGCTTCGGTTCGCAAAACACGAGGACTTCCCGATGACAAAGACGGCCCTGCCGGACCACGGCGTCCCCTGGAGCGACATCGAGCCGCGCATGCGCGAGATGGGCGCGGGCGATGTGAAATGGCGCGACGGCCGCACTGGCCTCTACATTTTCAACGCCGGCCCCGAACTCGAGCAGGTGCAAAAGGCCGCCTATGCGATGTTCTCCGCCGAGAATGGCTTGGGCCCTGCGGCCTTCCCGAGCCTCGCGGAGATGGAGCGCCAAATCGTCGCCACCGGCTTGGCGCTGCTCAGTGCGCCGGAAGGCGCTGCGGGCGGCATGACCAGCGGCGGCACGGAATCCATTTTCATGGCCGTCAAAACCGCGCGCGATTATCTGCGCAGCAAAGGCGGCCCGAAGAGCGGGCTCAACATCATCATCCCATCCACCGCGCATCCGGCCTTCGACAAAGCCGGCATGATCATGGACATCGAAGTCCGCCGCATTCCGGTGCGCGATCTCTTGGCCGATGTCAGTGCGATGGAAGCCGCGATCGATGCGAACACGCTGATGATCGTCGGCTCCGCGCCGTGTTTTCCCTTCGGCCTGCTCGACCCGATCGAAACTCTAAGCGAGGTGGCGCTGCGCCGAAATGTTTGGCTGCACGTCGATGCGTGTGTCGGCGGCTATCTCGCGCCCTTCGTGCGCATGAACGGCACGGCTCTGGCGCCCTTCGATTTCGCCGTGCCCGGCGTGCTCTCGATCTCCGGCGATCTGCACAAATACGGTTACGCCAGCAAAGGCGCGTCCACCGTGTTCTTCCGCAGCAAAGATCTGCACGAACATATGGGGCTAGACGCCGGCCCCTGGCCGCTCGGCCGCATGGTTACGCCGACGCTCGCGGGCACACGCCCCGGCGGCGCCATCGCTGCGGCTTGGGCGGTGATGCAATATCTCGGCGTCGACGGCTATCGCGCCAAGCAAAAGCTGGTCACCGACGCGCGTGAGAAGATCGAAGCCGGCGTCAAGAAGCTCGGCTTCCGCGTGCTGGGCCAGCCCCAGCTTGGCATCATCGCCTTCACGCATGACAGCGTGAACCCGATGAACATCTATGTGCAGATGTACAAGCGCGGCTGGTTCACAGCGACCTTGCTCGAACCGCCCGCACTCCACTTGATGCTGTCGCCCAAGCACAACGAGGTCGCGCACGAATATCTGGCGGACCTCGAAGCCGCACTCGCCAGCGCCAATGAAGGCGCTGGCGGTAAAGTTGCGGGTTACGCCGGTTAGATGCGTTCGATGATGATGGCCGGGGCCATGCCGCCGGCGGCGCACATCGTCACCAGGCCACGCTTCAGGTCGCGGCGCTCCAATTCATCGAGCACCGTGCCGATCAGGATCGAACCCGTCGCGCCGATCGGGTGCCCCAGCGCCATCGCGCCGCCGTTCACATTGACCTTCTCGCGATTGAGCTTGAGGTCGCGGATGAATTTCTCGGCGACGACCGCGAACGCTTCATTGATCTCGAAGAGATCGATGTCGTCCACCGTGAGGCCAGCCTTCTCCAGCACCTTGCGCGCGGCAGGCACCGGCGCGTTGAGCATCAAAGTCGGGCTATCGCCGACATTGGCCGTCGCCACCACGCGCGCACGGGGCTTCAAGCCATTCTTCTTGGCGTAGTCCGGGGAGGCGAGCAGCACCGCCGCCGCGCCATCAACAACGCCCGACGAATTGCCGGCATGGTGGACGTGATTGATCTTCAGGTCCGGATAGACTTGGCGGATCAGCGCGCCATAGGTCAGGCCTTCTTCATCCAGTGGAAAGCCCGCGATCGCCTCAAACGACGGCTTCAAGGCCGCGAGGCCTTCCATCGTGGTCTGCGGGCGCGGGAATTCTTCGTGATCCAGCGCCAGCGCGCCGTCTTCTTTGTAAACCGGCACGACGCTCTTCTTGAAATGGCCGCCCTTAATCGCGGCATCAGCGCGCTGCTGGCTGACCAAAGCCAATTCATCCACCGCCTGGCGCGAAATGCCTTCGAGCGTCGCGATCGCATCGGCGCACACGCCCTGGTGCGATTGCGGATGCTTGGCGCGCAGGCGCAGATTGCCCTGGTCCATCATCATCGGCTTTTTCGGATCGGCCGTGGCCGCGTTGTAGCTCATCATCTCGGTGCCGCCGGCGATGACGAGATCTTCCATGCCCGCCATCACTTGCGCCGCCGCGAGGTTGACGCTGGTGATGCCCGAGCCGCAGAAGCGATCCAACGTCACAGCGCTCGACTTCACGTCATAGCCCGCATCGAGGGCTGCCATGCGCGCCAGGTCGCCGCCTTGCTTGCCGCGTTGGGACGAGGTGCCCCAGATGATGTCGTCGACTTCACCCGTCTTCAGATTGTTGCGTTCGGCGATCGCCTTCAGCACCGAGGAGGCGACTTGCTGCGGGTGAATGTCCGCCAGCGCGCCCTTGCCCACTTTGCCGATGCCACGCGGCGTACGGCACGCGTCGATGATCCAAGCTTCCGGCACTCTGGCCTCCTCTCATTCTGGTTCGAAACCCAACATCGCGACGAACGCCAAGACTGAAAAGCCCTGTCGCGACGGCAACAAGCCGCAAGTCTGACAGCGCGGCCGCTCCTCAGGACGCTGCGATATGTGCTAGGAAAAGCTTCCGCTTGACCGAAGGCGCCAAGATCATGACCACCAACGCCGAACTCCTCGCCCGCCGCGCCAAAGCTGTGCCGCGCGGGGTTTCCACCGCGACACCCGTGTTCACCGCGCGCGCCGAGAATGCCCGCCTGTGGGACGTGGAGGGGCGCGAATATATCGACTTCGCCGGCGGCATCGCCGTGCTCAATACCGGCCATCGCCATCCCAAAGTGATCGAAGCAGTCCGCGCGCAGCTCGATTGCGTCACGCACACGGCGTTCCAGGTCAGCGCCTACGAGCCCTACATCGCGCTCGCCGAAAAGCTCAACGCCCGCGCCCCGATCGCAGGCGACGCGAAGACCATCTTCTTCACCACGGGCGCCGAGGCGGTCGAGAACGCCGTGAAGATCGCGCGCGCCGCAACCGGCCGCACTGGCATCATCTCGTTCACCGGCAGCTTCCACGGCCGCACCACGCTGACGATGGCGATGACTGGCAAGGTCGCGCCCTACAAACAGCAATTCGGCCCCTCCGTGCCGGACGTCTTCCACGTGCCGTTCCCGCTCGCGCGCTACGGCGTCGATGTGGAGACCTCGCTGCTCGTGCTCAATCACATTCTGCGCGCCGACGTGGAGCCCTCGCGCGTCGCCGCCATCGTGATCGAACCGGTCCAGGGCGAAGGCGGCTTCCACATGGTCCCGCCTGAACTCATGCGCGCGCTGCGTACGCTCTGCGACACGCACGGCATCCTGCTCATCGCCGACGAAGTGCAAACCGGCTTTGCCCGCACCGGCAAACTCTTCGCGATGGAGCATTACGACGTAACGCCCGACCTGATCACGATGGCCAAATCCCTCGCGGGCGGCTTTCCGCTCTCGGGTTTGGTCGGCCGCGCCGACATTATGGACAAAACCGATCCAGGCGGCCTTGGCGGCACTTATGGCGGCTCACCGATCGGCTGCGCGGCAGCCCTCGCCGTACTCGACGTGATCGACGGCGAAGGCCTGCTGGCGCGCGCGAATGCGCTGGGCGAACGCGCCAAAGCCAAGCTCAAGGAAATTCAATCACGCAACGACATGGCCCCGATCGACGACATCCGCGGGCCCGGCTCCATGATCGCCTTCGACCTGATCACCGAGCGCGGCGCCAAAGCGCCCGACGGGGCCGCCGCCAAACGCGTCACCACGCGCGCGCTCGAAGAGGGGCTTATCCTGCTCTCCTGCGGAATCTCCGGCGAAACCATCCGCCTGCTCTATCCGCTCACCATCGAAGACGACCTGTTCGAGCAGGGCTTAAACAAACTGGCAGCGGCGCTGCGCGTTTGAATGCGGGGATAGAGCGGCGCTCTATCCCAAACTTCGGACCGCCGGCTTCCAGCCGGCATTGTCTGAAAGGCCAAGGCCTTCAACGGTGTTGCACGAGCAAACGAAGATGCCGGCTGAAAGCCGGCGGTCCAGGAAAAAGACTCTATCCGACCGACTTGTGCGCGCACTTACACTGCCGCGCATGAAACACACCGCGCCCACCATCACAGAGCACAGAAAGACCAGGCTGATCGCCTGGGCTCGCTTGCTTCTGTTCTGGGTGGGCGCGCTCATGTTTCGCGACAGCTTAGGCCGCATCAGCGAACGTCACCTGCTCGCACGCGGCTTCTACGCCAATCTCGACGCCGTCGCCCGCACCATCAACAACATCATCATCCTTCACGCGGCCGCCAAGCTTGGCATGGGCACAGGTCATCCGCCGAAGCTGCGCAATTACGCCGGCAGCGGCTTCTCACGTCGCACCCGCGTCCGCTCCATCACCCGCGCCGGTCGCGGTTCCTGTCTGCGCAAAAGCTTGCAGCATCACGATTTGCTGAGACGCTTCCTGCTGATCGTCAACGCGCTCAACAACGTCGATGCGCTGGCCGACCACGCCGCGCGTCGCCTCGCGCGCGGCCTAACACGCCTCTTCGGCATCCGCCTCGTACGCCCACCGCACGAGCGCGTCAGCACGCTGGCTACTCCGCCAGTGTTTGCAGCGGATAGCTCCTAACATGGAGCGCGGGCGTCCTCGCCCGCATCTTCCCGCCAGCACCAACCGTGCAGAGCTGAGCTCTGCGCGGCCAAAAGTGCTGCGTGTCTCAACGCGGGCGAGGACGCCCGCGCTCCATGGCGCCTAGGCCTTCGCCTTCCGCTTCCGCCTAAACAGCCACACAATCCCACCAATCAGCACAACCAACACCACGCCGCCGCCAATCAGGAATGGCAAATAGCGCGTGAACTGACGCGCATACGTGTTGGTCTCGATCTGGCCGTGGATGTTGTAGCCTTCGGGCATGGGCAGCACGCCCATCTCCTGCACGTATGCCTCATACTCGCGCTGCATCTGCGCGAAGAGATCGGGCATCTCAGTCGAAAGATCGCGCGTTTCACCCGGATCAAGGCGCACATTGTAAAGCCGCCATTGCCCGTCGCCGTTCGGCCGCTGGTTGATCACGAGCTTGAAGTCGCCGCGAAACAAGGCCGCGTTGCCTGAGACTTCGAGGCCGACCGGTTCTTCCGGCCCATAAGCCGATTGCGCCTCGCCGCGCAGCACCGCCGAGAGTGAGCGGCCTGTCACCGGCACGCCGTCCGTCGCCGGCGCAACGCGCGCGAGTTCCAACAAGGTCGGCGCAATGTCGGTGACATACGCAAAACCATCCGCGCGCAAACCCGCACCGACGCCAGGCCCCGCGATAATCATCGGCACGCGCGTGCCACCTTCGGTCGTATAGAATTTGAACAACGCGCCGGGCGCGGCCGTCGCGTTCGCGAATTCGGGCCCAATCGCCACCATCGAGCCGCGCTCGCCAAGATTATCGAGTTCGCGCGTGTAGCCGTTCAGATGCATCCATTGCTCGAACCCGCGCGCCGCCAGCGGATTGCTCGGCTCCGGCCCATTATCGGACGTGACCACGAACACCGTGTTCTCAAGCTCGCCGATCTCCTGCAGATGCGCGATCAGCCGGCCGATATTTTGATCCATCGAATCCAACATACCCGCATGCACTTCCATGCTGCGCGCCAACAACGCTCGCTCGCCCGGCTCCACGTCCTGCCAATTGCGCGCATTCGGCGGGCTCGCGCCCAGCGACGCTTCCGCCGGCATAAGACCAAGCTCTTGCGCGCGACGGAAACGCTGCTCGCGCAACGCCGCCCAGCCTTGATCGTAACGCCCGCGATAGCGCGCGCTATCCTCGCGCGGCGCCTGCACCGGGATGTGCACCGCCTGGAACGCTACATAGGCAAAGAACGGCCGCGCATCTGCACGTTCACTGTCGATGTAGTCGATCATCTGATCGACGAGGAAACGCGATGAATAAAAGTCGCTCGGCAGCGTCGCCGGTTGCCCGTCCTCATACCAATCGGCATGCGCGTAATAGGGCATGTACGGCTTCTGCTCCCAATTGTCCGCGCCGGACGCTTCCAGCGCAAACGAGCGATCGAAGCCGTGCGAATTCGGCAGCTGACCAGGCCCATCACCCAAATGCCATTTGCCCGTCATGTAGGTGCGATAGCCGCTCGCTTGCAGCCGCGACGCCACCGTGGTCACGCCCGGCTCCAAATGCAGCGAATAGCCTGGCTGCCCACGCTGCGACGGCGGGATGACTTCACCGATCGTCGCCACACCCGTGCGGTGATTATCGACGCCCGTCAGCAGCATCGCCCGCGAAGGGGAGCAGAGCGGCGAAGAATGATAGTTCGAGAAGCGCACGCCACGCTCAGCCAACGCGTCGATATTCGACGTCCGCGCTTCGCCGCCATAGGCGCCGAGATCCGTGAAACCCGCATCGTCGATCAAGATCAGCACGATGTTCGGCCGCTCAGTCGTCGCGCCCGCAGGCGGATCGTTCTGCGCGCCCGCAGAGGAAGCGACCGCCAGCACGGCCATAGCCGCCGCCAGCCCACGCCACGTTCCGCCCATTTCGTCCCCCTAAGGCTTTTTCGTTGCGTGCATCATGGCGCAAGGCCTTCGCGAACGCACGCGCGACCTAGGGGCAGCTCGTCGATTTTTCGGGACTGACCCGCGCCTAGCGCAGCATCAGATTAGCGGCCGCGACGTCCACACTTCGGCCAAGCTTCTTGTCCACAATGCGTGACAAGCCTTCGACCAGCTTTTGACGCTCATCATATTCCGCGCTCGTGAGCACGCTCAACGTGTGCATCGCATCGATGTGCGTGCGCACCGTCTCTTCGTCCAGAACGCCGCCAGCGCCGACCGCCATGATGTAGCGCCCCAGCGAGCGCGACGCCGCGCCAAGCGCTTCGTCCCGCGATTCATCGGCCATGGATTCCGTTTCCTTGACCGCGCTGTATATCTCGCGAAGCTTCTTGCGATCGCCCGGCGTCAGCCCGCTCACGTGCTCGCTGATCCGCTGCACGCATTTGCGCACGGCTTGACGGTGCGTTTCGCTCTCCCAGAGCGGCGCACCCGGCATGTCGTCGGTCGGATCCATGAAGCGGCGCATCGGGCCGTTATATTCGTCACGCGCGCGGCGGCGACGGCAAGGCCCTACATATTCGACGCTGTCGACGAAATCGCGCTTGTGCTTCAGCACCGCCAGCATGCGCTCGATCACGGCTTCGCCCGTGAACGGACGCACCAGCATCTCATCCACACCGCTCGTCCGCGCCGCTTCCAGAAAGGTCTTCGTCGCCGAGTTGGTCATCACGATGATCGGCAGATCACGCGGCACGCTCTTGTAGCCGCCGCGGATCAGACGCGTGAATTCGAGCCCGGAGAATTCCGGCAAGCGCGACGTGGTGATGACTATGTCCGGCGAAAACTCGCTAACGTAATTCAGCAGATCGCGGCCATTGCGCGCAAAATGAATGCGCTCGACGCCCGCGCCACGCAGCACCTCCGACAAGAGGCGCAACACGCTTGGCGTCGCATCCGCGATAATAACGCGTATCGTCTTTCGCGCTTCCAGCATCGGCTCGCATACCCACCCGAAGGCATGCACATACCATTCATATATTTCGGAACCGTGTATCAGAGCCGCAATTGGACGCAGCAAGAAGTCGTTAACCGAAGCCACACCGCGTCCCCCACGCGGCTAGGCGGCGCCACCGCCACGTTCCGTGTTCGGACACCGCCGATTGAACCCACGCTTGGACCGGTCTAAGCCCCATGCCCAAGGACCAAATCGGGGAAGCGCGGGTGCAATATTGGCAAGGGCTTGTCGGCATTATCGCCATCCTGGCGATGGCGGTCTTGTTCTCCACGAACCGGCGCGCCATCCGGCTGCGGATCGTCACCGCGGCCCTCGCGCTGCAGGCCGCACTTGCAGCGCTTGTGCTTTATCTGCCCGCCGGCCGCGCGGCGCTGGCGGCGATGTCGGACGGCGTGCAGGCGCTGATCAATTTTTCCGGCGCCGGCATTGCCATGGTGTTTGGCCCGCTCGCGAGCGAAGTCGGTTTCAGCTTTGCGCTGAACGTGCTGCCCATCATCATCTTCTTTTCGGCGCTGATGTCGGTGCTCTACCATATCGGCGTAATGCAGCCGATCGTCACTTGGGGCGGCGGCGCGTTGCGCTTCCTGCTTGGCACAGGGCGCGTTGAATCATTGACGGCGACGGCGAACGTCTTCGTCGGCCAGACCGAAGCGCCGCTGGTCGTGCGCCCGTATCTGCCGCACGTCACGCGGGCGCAATTGTTCGCGATCATGACGACGGGCATGGCGTCGGTCTCCGGCAGCGTATTGGCGGCCTATGCGCAGATGGGCATCGACATCAATTATCTCTTGGCGGCGAGCTTTATGTCCGCGCCCGGCGGCCTGCTCATGGCCAAGATCATCATGCCGGACGACAAACCAGCGCCGCGCACGCCCGCTACACTCGAAGCGACCGGTGATGGCCCGCAGGATAGCGTGGGCGAGAAAGCATCTGACGCTGAGACTTTTGAACGCGCCAAGCAAAGCAATGTCATCATGGCCGCAGCTTCGGGCGCACAAGACGGCTTGATGCTGGCCGCTTCGATCGGCGCCATGCTGATCGCCTTCGTTTCGCTCATTGCGCTGGTCAATGGCGGGCTTGGCGCACTCGGCAATCTGGCCGGCGTGGAGAACCTGACGCTTCAAGGCCTGCTCGGCTACATCTTCGCGCCAGTGATGTGGCTCTTGAATATTCCTTGGTCGGAGGCGCAGCAAGCTGGCGGCGTGTTTGGCGAGAAGCTGATCCTCAACGAATTCGTCGCCTTCATGCATTTGGGCCAGATGGGTGACACGCTGTCGCCGCGCACGATGGCGATCACCACGTTCGCGCTTTGCGGCTTCGCCAATCTGAGTTCGATCGGCATCTTGCTCGCGGCGTTGAACACCTTAGCGCCGTCACGTGCGCCCGAGATGGCGCGCTATGGCTTTCACGTCGTCGCCGCGGGCTCGCTCTCCAACCTGATGAGTGCTGCGCTGGCGAGCCTCTTCATCACCGGATAAGCCTGATCATGCCGCCTCGCCCGCTCATCATTGATTGCGACCCCGGCGTTGACGATGCCGTGGCGCTGCTGCTCGCCTTCTCGGCGCCGGACACGTTTGATCTGCGCGGCATCACCACCGTCGCCGGCAATGTCAGCGGCGCGCTCACCGCGCACAATGCGTGCGTGATCCGATCTTTGGCCGCGCGTGAAGACGTGCCCGTCTTCGTCGGCGCCAATCGCCCGCTCCTGGTTGCGCCCGTCGAGGCTGGTCACTTCCATGGCGCCAATGGGCTTGGCGATCTGACTTTCGCAGCGCCCACGAAAGGCCCCGAGAGCACACACGCCGTCGCTTTTCTCGCAGACACCTTGAGCAAAGCCGCGCCGCACTCCGTGAGCGTCGCCGTACTCGGCCCGCTCACCAATATTGCGCTGGCGCTACGCGCGAACGCGGCGGCCGCGCAAGGCGTGCGCGAGATCGTCATCATGGGCGGCGCACGCAGCGAGGGCGGCAACATCACCGCGTCGGCCGAGTTCAACATCTATGCCGATCCGCATGCGGCCGCGATCGTGTTTTCCTCCGGCTTGCCCATCGTCGCGCTCGGCCTGGACGCGACGCACCAAGTCCGCACCAATCCCGCCCGCATGGCGCGGCTCGAGGCGTTGAGTTCAGCGCGCGCACGCGCGGCGTGTCAGTTGTTACGCTTCGGCGAACACGTGGAGCGCACGTTGGCGCACCGCGAAGGCGCGCCGCTGCACGATCCTGCCGTGATCGCTTATTTGCTGGCGCCCGAATTGTTCGAAACCCAAGCCGCGCGTATCGACGTCGAGACGGATTCGCCGCTCACACGCGGTCACACCGCCGTCGAATTTCCCCTTGAGACACCAAGCGCTACATGCTGGGCGACGCGTGTGCATGCAGATGGCGTGTTCGATCTGCTGACGCGGAGGCTCGCATGAGCGCCCCGCGCATTGCTGTCGTCGGCTCCATCAATCTGGATCTGGTCGTCCGCGCACCGCATCTGCCCGCGCCCGGCGAGACCGTCGGCGGCGCGACGTTCGCGCGCTATCCGGGCGGTAAGGGCGCAAACCAAGCGCTCGCCGCGCGACGCCTCGGCGCCGAGGTCGCGCTCTGGGGCTGCGTTGGCGCCGATGCGTTCGCGGGCGAAGCGCTGGCGCTACTCCGCGCGGATGGCGTCAATCTCGATCATTGCCGCGCGCGCGATGATGCACCCACCGGCGTTGCGCTGATCGCGGTGGCGGAGAGCAGTGAAAATCAGATCGTCGTCGCGCCCGGCGCCAATGCGCTGTTAGCCCCAAGCGATGTCGGCGCGATCGAAGCGGACGCCTTGCTCTGCCAATTGGAAGTGCCGGTCGAGACGAATCTTGCGGCCGCGCAAAGCTTCCACGGCTTTTTCGCCATCAACCTCGCCCCCGCAGCACCCGTGCCGGATGCACTGATCGCGCGCGCAGATTTGGTGACCGTCAACGAAGGCGAAGCCGCGTGCTATGGCGATGCGCTGAGCGCGGCCAAGAGCATGGTCGCCATCACCTACGGGGCTGAAGGCGCGACGCTCTTCCGACAAGGCGAAGAGATTGCCCGCGCCCGACCGCCCAAGATCGTCGCGCGCGACACGACCGGCGCAGGCGATACGTTTAGCGCTGCCCTCACGCTGGCGCTGATTGAAGGTTCCGCGCCCGAAGCCGCGCTGACCTTCGCCTGCATCGCCGGCGCTCTCGCCGCCACACGCGAAGGTGCGCAACCGGCCATGCCCACACGCGCGGAGGTCGACGCACTTCTTGCCCGCACCTGATCGGAGACTCGCAATGCGCAAAGTGCCCGAACTCTCATTGCGCCAGTTCACACACGGCGATGCGACCGCACGTACGGCCTTCTCCGAGGCCCTCTCCGCCGGCCTGCGCGAGTACGGCTTCATCGTGCTCGTCGATCACAACGTGTCGACCGCGCTCCTCAATGACGCCTACACGCGCGCCGTTGAAGTCTTCGCTCTGCCTGATGCGGAGAAGCGCCAATACGCGGGTGGCTTGCGCGGCTATACGCCGTTCGGCACCGAGCACGCCAAGGACAATCCGACGCCCGACCTCAAGGAATTCTGGCAGATCGGCCACGAACCCGAACCGGGCGCAGCGCCCAATCCATTCTCGGCGCCCAATGTCTGGCCGTCGCGCCCGAGCGATTTCAAACTCGTGTTCGAGCAGCTCTTCGCCGCACTCAACGACACCGGCTGTCTCTTACTCGAAGCGCTCGCGCCAAGCCTTGGCCTCGCGCCCGATCATTTCGAGCCGCTCGTGCGGCGCGGCGATTCCGTGTTGCGTGTTCTGCACTATCCGCCGATTGGCAAGGATGCCGATCCCAACGCCGTGCGCTCGGCCGCGCACGAGGACATCAATCTGCTCACCATCCTGGTCGCCGCGCGTGGCGCCGGCCTCGAACTCTTGGATCGTGACGGCGCCTGGCTGCCGATCGTCACCGAAGCCAACGCGCTCGTGGTCGACAGCGGCGACATGATGGCTCGGCTCACCAACAATGTGATCCCGGCGACAACGCACAGGGTCGTCAATTCGGCCGACTCCCATTTGAGTCGTTATTCGATGCCCTTCTTCATGCACCCCACCGCCGACACCTCGCTTGCAGCGCTATCGTCCTGCGTCGGCAAAGGCGCGCTCTATCCGCCCACCACCGCTGGCGCGTTCCTCACCCAACGCCTCAAAGAAATCGGCCTCAAGGCCTAAGGCATGGCGAAGCTCTATTTCTCTTACGCCGCGATGAACGCCGGCAAATCCACGATCCTGCTGCAGGCGTCGTACAATTATCGCGAGCGCGGTATGCGCACGCTGCTCTTCACCTCCGCGCTCTACGCGGAGATGGACGACGGCCAGATCAGCTCACGCATCGGCGTCCGCGCCGAAGCGGAATTGTTCAAAGCCGAAGACGATCTCTTTGCCTGGGTCGCGCGTGAGCATGAGGCGGCCAAGATCGATTGCGTTTTCGTGGACGAGGCGCAATTTCTGACGCGCGCCCAGGTCTGGCAGCTAGCTCGCGTTGCCGACCGGCTGAAAATCCCAGTGCTCTGCTATGGCCTGCGCACGGACTTCCGCGGCGCACTGTTCGAAGGTTCGGCCGAATTGCTCGCCATCGCCGACAGCCTGCGCGAGGTCCGCACCATCTGCCATTGCGGCGCCAAGGCGATCATGGTGCTCCGCCGCGACGCCTCCGGAAGCGCGGCCACCAGCGGCGAACAAGTCGAGATCGAGAAAGACGTATACGTCTCCCTCTGCCGCAAACATTGGGAAGATGAGATGGGTCGAGGGCCCTAGTCAGGGCAACGTTACGTAAGCCCCGCAAAGTCCACTTGCACGCGATCCCAGCCCCGGTGAGGGTGTCGGCCGGGAGAAAACGCATGTATTATAAAGAGCTCAAAGAAGCCGCCGCCATGCTCACGGCGCCGGGGGCGCCGTTCGAGATCGAGCACGTGGCGGTGCGCGGCCAGCAGCTAAGAGCCTACAAAAATGCCCCGCCCAACCTGCGCGCTTTCTTCCAAGCCTCCGCCGCATTCGGCGACGCGGAATATCTGATCTTCGAGCGGGACCGCATCACCTACGCCGAAGCGCATGCGCAAGTCGCCGCCTTCGCGGCGTGGCTTTTCGCGCAAGGTGTGCGCCGCGGCGATCGCGTCGCCATCGCCATGCGCAATTATCCCGAATGGCTGCTGGCCTATTGGGCCTGCACCTCGATGGGCGTCGCCGCCGTTGGCTTCAATGCGTGGTGGATCGCCGAGGAGATGGCGTACGCCATCGCCGACAGTCAGCCCAAAGTGATCGTTTGCGATGAAGAACGCTTCGCGCGCTTGGCGCCGCAGCATTTTGAATCATGCAAGATCGTGCTCGTCCGCGCCTCGACCACGCCAGCCGGCATCGCAACATGGCAAGACACAATCGCCACCCGCGCAGCACTCCCGGACGCGACCATCGATCCCGACGACGACGCCTGCATCTTCTACACCTCCGGCACCACCGGCCACCCGAAGGGCGCGCAGCTCACGCATCGCGGCTGCATCAACAATCTGATGAGCGTGCTCTTCTCCGGCGCCGTGCAGGGTCTCGCCGTCCATCGCGGCGCCGGTGTTGAGCCGCCTGCGCCGCCCACGCCGATCGCCATCGCGACCACGCCGCTCTTCCACGTCACCGCCAACAATTGCGTCGCCTATCCGATCACAGCGCAAGGCGGCAAGCTCGTACTGATGCACAAATGGGATGCGAGCGAAGCTTTGCGCTTGATCGAGCGCGAGCGCGCGACCGCGCTCTCCGGCGTACCCACCATGGCGCGCGAACTCGTCACCCATCCCGATTACGACAAGTACGACACGTCCAGCCTGATGACGATGGGCGGTGGCGGCGCGCCGTTGCAGCCTGATCTCGTCGCCAAGATCGAAACACGTCCCGGCGGGCGTCGCCCTAATACCGGCTACGGTCTCACTGAGACCTGCGGCATCATCACGTCAGTCGCCGGCGACTTCTTCGTCGGCAAACCGGCGAGCTGCGGCATGATCATGCCGGATTTCGAAGCCAAAGCCGTCGATGATAACGGAAACGTCGTGCCACTTGGCGAATTGGGCGAGCTTTGGGTGCGCGGCGCGCAGATCGTGAAAGGCTATCTCAATCGCCCCGAAGCCACCGCCGAAGCCATCACCGATGGCTGGTTTCACACCGGCGACATCGTGCGTATCGATGAAGACAATTTCGTCTTCATCGTCGATCGCAAGAAGGACATGGTGTTGCGCGGCGGCGAGAACGTCTATTGCGCCGAGGTGGAAGCCGCACTCTATCGTCATCCGGCCATCGCCGAATGTATCGTCTTCGGTGTGACTGACGCGCGTCTTGGCGAAGAAGTGGCCGCAGCCATCGTGCTACGCGAAGGCGCGCAAGCTGGCGCCGACGATTTCCGCGCCGAAGCCGCCCGCCACATCTCCAAACACAAAATCCCACGCTATATCTGGCTGCTTACCGAACCGCTACCGCGCAACGCCAACGGGAAGTTTCTGAAGCGACAAGTGCGAGAGCAGCTGAAGTTGGAAGACGCCGGCTAATAGGCGCCGCCCAAACATTTGCGCCAGGCGCTTATGCCGCCGCCCAACGCCCGACTTCGTCTTCTGCCGCGATGAGCGCCAAGCCATACGCGATCGACACGAGCTGATCGCCGGTCTCGATCTTGGCGTCGCCGAAGCGGTGCGCAAACAGCGCCCGCACAGCGGGCACAAACGATGTACCGCCGGTCAGGAACACGCGATCAATTTCCGCTTCGCGCAAATTGGCCTCGCGTAGAGCGCGATCAACGCAGGCATTAATCTCGGCGAGTTCAGGCGCGATCCATTTCTCGAAATCAGCACGTTTGATGGCGCGCTCAATGTCGACCCCCGCGACATGGAACGAGAACTGCGCCTCCTCGGCATGCGAAAGCGCCATCTTTGTCGCCGACACGGCGCGATACATTTCATACCCGGCGTCGGCATCCAGGAACGCCAAAAACGCGTGAATGCGCTCGGGATCGAGACTGGTGCGCGCCAATTGTTGCAGCTCGCGGTAGTCGCGCGAGTGGCGCATGATCGAGAGTTCATGCCAGCGGCTGAACTTGCTGAAATAGCCGTTAGGCACGGGCAGCACTTTGCCCCAGCTCGAATACTCGGACCCTTTACCGAAGGCCCGCGCCACGACCTGATCGATAATCCGATAGTCAAAGGCATCGCCAGCGACGCCGACGCCTGCATGCGCCAGCGGCTGGTACACAAGGCCGCGCTGGCCGCGCTCGAAGCGCACAACAGAAAAATCGCTCGTGCCGCCGCCGAAATCGGCGACGATAATATTTGCATCTGCTTCAAGCCGCTGTGCGAAATAGTACGCAGCCGCGACGGGCTCATAGACGTGATAGACTTCGTCAAAGCCCACCATCCGCAATGCCGCTTCATAGCGCGTGCGCGCAAGCGCTTCATCCGGCGCCCCGCCGGCGAATTTGACCGGCCGCCCGATGACGACGCGCTTGGGAAAATCGAGGCCCGCGTGTGCGCGCACGCGCGTCAAGAAGTTCGAGAGCAGGTCTTCGAAGGCCATCCGCCGGCCATGGATCAACGTATCCGTAAAAAGCGGACTGGCGGCAAACGTCTTGAACGACTGAATGAAGCGACAATCGCCGGCCAATTCCAGGAATTGCTCGATTGCCCATGGCCCCGCCTCGACAAGATTGCGGCGCACCGACTCGTCCTGCGCTTGCCAGAAACAGAGGACGGAACGGAACGCATCAAAGGTCTCGTCCGCGTACGAAAAGTGAAACGCTTCGACACGTCCATCGGCGGTCACAGTCGTGGCGACTGTGTTCGTCGTGCCGAAGTCCAGACCGAGAGGGGTATTCATCGGCGGCTCCAACGGCAAACGCCCCGGCGCGGGACCAGGGCGTATTCAAGCGGGCGGCTTCAATAAACCGCGCGCAAATAGAGTCAAGCCTTAGGGAGAGACCCAAACTCCATGACGCCCCTTAGCAGGCGTTTGACCGATCACATTCTTCTTTCAGCTCATAGCCGACCAGTGCATCGACCACGCTCGCTTTCCAGTGAAGCTCTCGTCCAATGCGTGTGCGCAGCGCTTCAGATGCTGCGGGCTCACCGTGCACGATGAAGACACGCCGAGGCGCCCGGGTAAAGCCCGACAGCCATCGCATGATCTCGTCAGCGTCGGCGTGCGCGGAAAGCTGGGGCAGATTGGCGATCTCAGCACGGACTGGAATCCAGTCGCCGAACATTTTCAGCTCGGTCTCGCCAGCTAGCAAACGCGCACCGCGCGTGCCCACCGCCTGGTACCCTGCAAATAGAATAGTGTTGCGCGGGTCGGGCGCGAATGTGCGAATGTGGTGCACCACGCGACCGCCTGTGGCCATGCCGCTACCGGCGATGATGACCTTCGGCATTGGATTTGCTGTTATGGCCATCGAGTCCGCGACGTCGCGCGTATAACGCGCGACCGCGCACGAGCCTTCAATGGCCGCCGAATCGAGCTTGTGATCGTCGGGATGTGCGCGAAGCAATTCCGTCGCGCTGATCGCCATCGGGCTATCCAGATAGATCGGCGTTGCCGCGAGACGGCCAGTGCGTTTCAGCTGCCATAGGTGATAGAGCAAAATCTGCACGCGGCCCACCGCGAACGCCGGAATAATCACCGTGCCGCCGCGCTGAATTGTGCGCTCAATGATGTCGCCCAACTCTGAGAGGATGTCCGTTTTGGGGTGCGTGCGATCCCCGTAAGTGGATTCCACAATCACATAATCCGCGTGCGCGACCGCCTCAGGGCTCAGCATGACCGCATCGTCATAGCGGCCAAGATCACCGGAAAACACGAGGGTGCTTCCCGCGATCTTCACCTCTGCAGTCGCAGCGCCCAGAATGTGACCGGCGCGTCGAAAGGTTAGACCGCAATCGCGCGCGACCTCGAACTCCGCATTGAACGGAATCGGCTTCAAATGCTTCAGCGCGCGTTCAGCATCTCGCATCGTGTAGAGCGGCAAGGCGGGCTCGTGTTTCGAGAAGCCTTTGCGATTGGCATACTCTGCATCCTTCTCGGCGATCTGCGCGCTATCCTTGAGCAGGATTTCACAAAGCGACGCAGTCGCTTCAGTGCAATGCACGACACCGCGAAAGCCCTCTCGAACGAGTTTGGGCAGATACCCGCTATGATCAAGGTGCGCATGGGTGAGGACGACCGCATCGATCGAATCCGGCGGCACGGCGAGCGGCGCCCAATTGCGCTCGCGCAGATGCTTTAGCCCCTGAAAGAGACCGCAATCGACCAGCACGCGCGTGCCGTCCGCATCCAGGAGATGCTTTGAGCCGGTGACGGTTTCAGCGCCGCCGAGGCTTTTTAATGTCAGCGTCATGTGCGCACCTGCCAATGTCCGCTTACGTGAAATGGCTGGACATATATTCATGCCTTGCCAGACAATCCCACTTGAGCCCGATCAAGGCTAGTCCGACTAGAATGGGCATGAAACGTCATGACCAGCGCCGCGCCATCGGATCTGCATGCGCCGCTCTTTGCTCTGCGCGGCATTTGCCGAACCTATGGCGAGGGCGAAACAGCCGTACGCGCGTTGATTGATGTCGATCTGGACATCGCCGCGGGAGAGCTGATTGTCCTGCTCGGGCCCTCCGGCTCGGGGAAATCGACGCTGCTGAACATTCTTGGAGCGTTGGATCGGCCCACCACGGGCGACATCGTCTTTCGCGGTGAGTCGCTGACGGGCATGAGCGATCACGCGCTTACCCAGTTTCGCCGCAAGCACGTGGGCTTCATCTTCCAATTCTACAATCTCATTCCCAGCCTGACTGCGCGGGAGAATGTCGAACTCGTTGGCGAGATCAGTGACGACCCGCTCGACGCCGCGGAGGCGCTTGAGCTTGTCGGCCTCGGCAATCGGATCGACCATTTCCCGTCCCAACTCTCCGGCGGCGAGCAGCAACGTGTTGCAGTTGCGCGCGCGATCGCCAAGCGGCCGGCAGTGCTGTTGTGTGATGAGCCGACTGGTGCGCTCGATGTGAAAACCGGCGTGCGCGTGCTCGAGGCGCTGCAGGAGGTCAACGAACGCTACGGCTCGACCACTCTGATCGTCACCCACAACGCAGACGTCGCCCGCATGGGGGCGCGTGTGATCCGCTTTAGTGACGGCCGCGTCCGCAGCGTTGAAGTGAACGCACAACGTACGCCACCATCGCAGTTGGTTTGGTGAACCATGCGCACGCTCGACAAAAAGCTCCTTCGCGATGTCTGGCGCATGCGCCTGCACGCGGCAGGTGTGGCGCTCGTTCTCGGCTGCGGCCTCTCGGTTCTGGTGATGGCCGTCGGCATGCGCGGCTCGATGGAACGCACGCGCACGGCTTATTATGCCGAGCGGCACATGGCGGACATCGCCGTATCGCTCGTGCGCGCCCCCGAACGCATTGCACAGCGCTTGGCCGATGCGCCGGGCGTGCAGGCGGTGGAAACGCGCGTGAGCGGCATAGCGCTGTTGGATCTGGCCGGCGTGGACGAGCCGCCGTCAGCGCGCTTGGTCTCGCTGCCGCGCGACGGCCGGCCCCGCGTCAATGATCTCACTCTGACGCGCGGCCGATGGCCCGATCCCGCGCGCGCTGATGAAATCCTGCTCAGTCAGGCGTTCGCGGACGCCAATCACATTGAACCGGGCGATCGGCTCGCAGCGACGATGTATGGTCGCCGGCAAAATCTGCTTGTCGTCGGCGTCGCTAACTCACCGGAGTTTGTGTTCGTTGCGGCGCCTGGTGAATTGTTTCGTCAGGCGGACCGCTTCGGCGTGATCTGGATGGGTCGAGAAGCATTGGCGCGCGCGTATGATCTTGATGGCGCCTTCAACGATGCCGTGTTCACGCTTGGGCGCAATGCGAACCCCGCCGAGACCATCGCCGCGATCGACCGCATTCTTGAGCCTTACGGCTCCACCGGCGCCTACGGCCGTGACCGCATGCTTTCGGACAGGTTCTTGAGCGAGGAATTGCGCCAGCTCTCGACTATGGCGGCGTTCATCCCGGCGCTCTTTCTCATCACCGCGGCGTTCCTGGTTAACATCGCGCTTGGCCGCGTGATTGCCACGGAGCGCTCCAACATCGGTTTGCTAAAGGCGTTCGGCTATTCCAATGCAGCTGTCGCTTGGCACTATGCTAAAAGCGCGCTCATCTTCGCGGCCATCGGCGCATTCCTAGGCTCGGCCGCTGGCATCGCCTTAGGCCGCGCCGTCGCCGACATTTATCGCGATTATTACCATTTCCCGCGCCTCGACTTCGCGGCGTCGCCCGCAAGCTTCATCGGCGCATGGGCGGCAGGTTTTGCCGCGGCATTGGCGGGATGTCTGGGTTCAGTGCTGCGCGCCGCGCGTCTCGCGCCAGCCGCTGCTTTGACGCCGCCCCGCCCAACGGCCTTCTTTGCTGCTAGCAGCGGCCTTGCCGATTTTGCAGCGAAGCTCGATGCGAAATCACGTATCATCATGCGGCGGATCGTACGTTTCCCGCGCCGCGCCGGCACGACGGCGCTCGGCGTCGCCTTCGCCATCGCACTGCTCGTCGTCGCCCGCACCTTCCCAGCGGAGATGGATTATCTGCTCGACGTGAATTTCGGCGTCGCCAACCGCCAGGACGTCACACTGACTTTCGCCGAAGCCCGCGATCAGGGCGTGTTGCATCATGTCGAACGCCTTCCCGGCGTGCTCTACGCGGAACCCTTCCGCATCGACGACATCATCTTCCGGCACAACGGTCGCACGGTTCACGAAGCCGTCTTCGGCGTGTCACAGATCGCGCGCTTGAGTCGTGTCGTCGGCGCCAATCAGGAGCCGCTTCCGCCGCCCGTCGCCGGCATCGCGCTCGCCCGCGCCCTGGCCGACAAACTGGATGCGCGCCCGGGTGATGAAATCCGCATCGAACAAACGCGCGGCCAACGCCTTGCAGCCGAGGTACGCGTGAGCGCGATCGTAGAGCCCATGATCGGATCGTCCGCCTATATGGAGCTTGGCGCGCTCTCACGTCTCTTGCACGAGCCAGGACGCATCAGCGGCGCGCACCTGATGATGGACGCCACACAATTCGAGGCGTTCAATCATGC
Source organism: Vitreimonas flagellata (assembly GCF_004634425.1). Lineage (NCBI taxonomy): Bacteria > Pseudomonadati > Pseudomonadota > Alphaproteobacteria > Hyphomonadales > Hyphomonadaceae > Vitreimonas > Vitreimonas flagellata. Next base: position 982,593 of record NZ_SBJL01000001.1, read on the forward strand.
GATCAAGCGCATCCCCGCCATCGCGGGCGCCAGCTATATCGGTCAAGCTGAAGCCACGATGCGACGCGAGTTCGAGGAAGGCGTCGGCGTCATGAATTACATCTATGCCGCATTTGCCGCGATCATGGCCGGCGGCGTCGCCTTCTCAGCCGCGCGTATCACGCTTGCCGAGCAGGAACGCGATCTCGCTACCCTCCGCGTCCTAGGCTTCACGCGAACCGAGGTGTCTTACATTCTGATTGGCGAGCTTATGGCGTTGGCGCTTTTGGCCGTGCCTGCGGGCATAGCGTTCGGCACGCTCCTCGCGATCTGGCTCATGCAGCTTTTCCAGACCGACATGTACGCCTTCCCGTTCGTCTTCAATCCGAGCGGCTATGCATTCGCGATTGGCTTTACGCTTGCTTGTGTCGCGGCGGCGGCGTTCGTGGTGCGGACAGGGATCGATAAGCTTGATATGATCGGCGTTCTCAAGGCCAGGGATTAGACATGCGCCTGCCTTCACCCAGCGAACTGATGACGCTCGTACGTGAGCGCATCCCGACGAAGCCTCCCAAGCTCGCGCGGGCGCAATGGATCTGGATCGGCGCCGGCGCCGCTCTGGCGCTGCTACTGGTTTGGCTGGCGTGGCCGCGCGCGCAAGCGGTTGACGTCGCCGTGGTTGATCGCGGGCCCGTCCGCACCGAGGTGGTGGACGAAGGCCGCACGCGCATTCACGACGTCTTTGTGATCAGCGCGCCAGTCAGCGGCGAACTCCAGCGTGTGGAATTGGAGCCTGGTGATATGGTCGAGCCACGCCAGATCGTCGCCACCATTTCACCTGCAGATCCGGCGTTGCTGGATGCGCGCGTCGCGGCGGAGGCCAATGCTGGGGTCAACGCAGCGCAGGCGGCGCTGGATGCAGCGCAAGCTGAGTATCGTCTCGCGCAAAACGATCTCGAACGAATAGCGGCGCTTCACGCCCGCGACTTCGCCTCCCAGGCCGCCCTTGACGCAGCCGATGCGTCGGCAAGCGCCGCGCGGGCAAACGTCAACGCCAGGCGCGCTGAGCTGGTGCGCGCCCGCGCAGCCGCGAACTCGAGTTCGTCACGCGCCCGGCGCGCGACACCAATTTTCAGCCCAGCCGCAGGGCGCGTGCTGCGTGTTCTGCAGGAAAGCGAGACCATCGCCCTCGCCGGTTCACCGCTCATCGAGATCGGTGATCCGGCGCAAATCGAGATCGTGGCGGAATTCTTGTCGCAAGACGCCGTACGCATGCAGGCGGGCGCCGCAGCGCAAATTGAGAATTGGGGCGGCGATACGCCTATCGCGGCGCGCGTGTTCCGCATTGAGCCTTACGCACGCACGAAGATTTCCGCCCTCGGCGTGGAAGAGCAGCGCGTGAATGTCATCCTCCATCTTCAAGCGCCGGACCAAGCGCTATCGCTCGGCCACGGCTTTCGCGTTGATGCGCGCGTGGTGATCGCCGAACAGACCGACGCTCTGCGCGTGCCGACGGACGCGCTTGTGCGCGACGGGCGCGGCTGGGCGGTGTTCGTCTTTGAAGGTGGGCGCGCCCGCTTGACGCCCATAAATGTCGGCGCGGGCGGCCAAGATTACCGCGCCGTCACGCAAGGACTTGAGCCCGGCCAGCGCGTGGTGCTGTTTCCGGGTGACAATCTGGCTGACGGCGCGCGTATTCGCACTGCGCGCTAAAGTCTGGGCACATGGCTTGATCGGGCGCAAAGTAAGATCGGCGCCGGCGTGAACACTGCGACCCGAGAGGAGTATCGTGATGAGCCAGGCCGTTATCGATTTCTGCGAAGGTTTGAAATCCACACTGCTGACTTTGGAGGACCGCCTCGCCAAGGCAAAAAGCCACCTCGAAGTCGGCGCCACTGGCGCCAGCGCCGAAGCTAAAAAGCACCTTGAAGAAGCGAGCGAGCAATTGGCGCGCTTCAAGACCCACGCTGGTCTAATGGCTCAAGCCATCCGCGCCGATCTGCCGAACCAGACGGCGATCGCGCAGGAGAAGCTGAAGGAATTCGGCCAAGAGGCGCAGGTCGCGCTGCGGCACGCCGTGGTCTTCTTGGCTGAAAACACGGCTGAGGCGCTGCAGGTTGGCGCCAAGTCCGCGCAGCGCGTGGCCGAACATCTCAAGCACGACACGGCTGTGACTGCGATCGAAGACCAGGCGAAACCACCGGCGTGACAGCGAGGCCAAGCCTCACAGTCGATGTCGCCGATGTGACATACGACCATCGGCTGGAACCTCACGTCCGCGTGCACCATGCCTTGCCAGGGCGCACACGGCTGCGGCTTGATCCTCTGCGTGGCCGGCACGATCTGCTCGGCGCACTCGCACGACGGGTCGCGGCGCGTGAGGGCGTCGCGGATGTGCGCGAGAGCCCTTGCTCCGGCGCGCTTCTGATCGAGCATGATCCGCGCCTCACGGCCGAAGAAATCGCCGCAATGGTCCGCAACCTATGGCGCAGCGGCCTGACCGCGCCCGTGGCGCCGGCGCCAGCGGATGCTGAGACGCGCGCCTGGCACGCTATGCCTAGCGCGGCGGTGGCGTCAGCCTTCGCAAGTCCGAATGGACTCAGCGAAGGCGAGGCGTTGGAGCGTCTCTACCGCATAGGTGAAAACCGTCTCGCGGAGCCGTCCCCGCCCTCGCCGCTCAATGTGTTCGTCGATCAATTCAAATCCGCGCCCGTCGCATTGCTTGGCGGGTCCGCGGCGCTCTCGATTGCAACAGGCGGCCTCATCGATGCAGCGTTGACGCTTGGCGTCATCACGCTCAACGCGGGCATTGGCGCTTCAACCGAAAGCTGGACGGCCAATCTTATCCGCCGCCTCGCACGACAAACCGATCCCGACGCGATTGTGGTGCGCAACGGCCAAGAGATGCGTGTGCCGACATCGCGCGTGGCGCCCGGTGACTGGATCGCCTTGAAGACGGGCGCGGCCGTACCTGCAGACGCGCGCTTGCTGCAATCGGAAGCCTTGCTTGTCGATGAATCTTCCCTCACCGGCGAAAGCTTTCCCGTTGAGAAATCGGCGGACGCCTTTGTGCTTGAGGAGGCGCCGCTCGCGGCGCGCCGCACCATGGTGCATCGCGGCGGCATCGTCACCAATGGCGCCGGATTGGCAATCGTCACCGCCACCGGCGCCGCGAGCGAAATTGGACGTGTACGCGGTCTGCTGCAAAGTACGCATCCGCCGAAGCCGCCGATGGACCAGGCGCTCGATCGACTTGGCGTTCGTTTGACGATCGCCTGCCTTGGCGCGTCGTCCATACTAGCACTGATGCTGCTTCTCCGCGGCGCACCCCTCGGCGCCGTCGCGCGAAGCGCTGTTGCGCTGGCTGTTTCCGCTATCCCAGAGGGTTTGCCGGCGTTGGCCGCTTCCACCAAAGCCATTGCTGCGCGCGCCATGTCGCGCGAGGGCGCATTCGTCCGCAATGTGAACGTGCTTGAAACCGCGGCAAACATCGATGTGCTCTGCTTGGACAAGACCGGCACATTGACGCAAAACCGCATGCAGGCCTCTGTGGTGCGGACGCTCGCGTCGCGTTACGACCTGGGCGAAGATGATCGTGCGCCCGTGGGCGCGCGACTGGTCGCGAAGTTCGCCGCGCTCTGCAACGACGCACAATTGTCGGACGCGGAGACCCCATCGGCGGGCTCAGGCACCGAATTAGCGCTGCTTCGCTTGGCGGCCGCCGCCGGCCTCGACCTCGACGAATTGCGTGCGACTCTGCCACGCACGGGCGTGCAGCTCCGGAGCGAACAACGCCTCTACATGGTCACCGCGCACCAGAATGGCGATGCAAGCCTGTTGGCCGTCAAGGGCGCGCCGCATCAAGTCTTGAACCTGTGCGCCAAGGTTCGATCAGGCGGCGCCACACGCGCGTTGTCGGACGCAGATCGCGCGCAGATCGCGCGTCAGAATGACGAACTCGCGCAGGAGGGCTTGCGCGTCCTGGCTGTTGCGCGCGGCGTCGGCTTGGGTCTTGGCGACGAGGCGCCCACGCAGCTGGAATGGCTGGGGCTTGTCGGCTTGCGCGATCCGCTCCGCCCGGGCGCGGCCCAGATGGTGGCGACGCTTCAACGGGCTGGCTTGCGCACGCTTATTCTCACCGGCGATCAGGCCGGCACCGCACGCCGCCTGGCGCAAGACCTCGGCTTTTCCAATGATGGCGCGCTTGACGTGGTTGACGCCAGCGCGTTGCGCGACATGTCCGCTACGACGCTCCGCCAGACCATTCGCACCACCGAAGTGTTCGCGCGCGTGAGCCCGTCGGACAAACTCGCAATCATCCGCGCACTTCAGGCCGAGGGCCACGTGGTCGCGATGACAGGCGATGGCGTAAACGATGGTCCCGCATTGCGGGCCGCCGATGTCGGCATTGCCATGGGCAAATCCGGCGCCGACGTCGCGCGCGATATCGCCGACATCGTCATCGCCGACGATGATCTGGGCACGCTTGCGCGCGCGCTGGCGCGCGGCCGAACGGCGGATGAAAATCTTCGACGCGCCGTGCGGTTCTTGCTCGCCACCAACGCAAGCGAGGTGGCGCTACTCCTCGCCGAAGGCCTGCATGGGCCAAACGCGTTGGAGACACCGGCACAGCTCTTCTGGCTGAATCTGATGACCGACGTGTTCCCCGCGCTCGGTCTCTCGATGGCGCGCCCTGCCGCCGATATTCTTGACCGACCGCCCCGCGCCGCGTCGCAGGACGTGTTTGGCCGCGACGAACTCCGCTCGATCGCAGGCGACGCGCTCCGAATGGCTATGCCGGCCATCATCACCCACGTCATCGGCACGGCGCGCCACGGTTCGGGGCCCCGCACACGCGGCCTCACGTTCCTGGCGCTTGCGAGCCACCAACTTGCACACGCTCTGCGCTTGCGTCCGGGGCGCCCCGTCAGCGATCTGTTTGATCGCCCGGTCGAACTCGGCGTCGCCGCCGCTTACGTGCTGCTTGCTGCGCCGTTTGCGTTCGCGCCACTGCGCAACATGCTGCGTATTGCGCCGCCGCGTTTGGTCGAGACGGCGACCATTGTCGGCTTCTCCCTCCTGCCGATTGCAGCAAGACTCATGGCGCGCCGTTCGATTTCTCGCTGACAGTGGGCGTTTCGGGTTTGGCCGTCAGATCGGCCTTCACCTCCGCCAGCAAATCTTCGACATCCTCCGCAAACTCCGCGGCGGACGCGCGTGCGCCCTCATAGAATTTCACACCGCGCTTCAGCCCCTCACGCAGTAATGGGCGCGCGGTCTTCAGGATGTGCGGCGCGGCGGTCAACGCGGCGATGGCCACTGCGCCAACGCCGACGAGAAGAACCGCACCCAGAATTCGGCTACCCAACGCCACCGCCGTCTCCATTCACAGATTTTCCTGGCACGCTAGAGCCTAGCCTGGACGACAGACTTGCCTCAAATCAATCGCCCAGCGGTCTAATATGAGAGCTTCCGCGCATGTCGCACGAATTTGCACACGAGCCAGCGCCAGTGGAGAAGGCGCGATCACTCGCAACGATGCGACTGATCGCCGGCGGATTGCTGGTCTTGATGGCGTCCATTTTCGTGCTCGCGCTCTCACGGCAAGATCAGGCGCCCGTCTGGGGTTATGTGCGCGCCTTCGCGGAAGCCGCTCTGGTGGGCGGACTTGCGGATTGGTTTGCCGTCACCGCGATCTTCCGCCGCCCCCTCGGCTTGCCGATCCCGCACACAGCCGTCATCCCGCGCAGCAAGGAGCGCATCGCCCAAGCCCTTGGCGAATTCGTCGCGGTGAATTTCCTGGCCCCTGACGTGATCGGCGCGCGCCTCAGCAACCAAGACCTTGCAAGCGCCTTGGGCCGCCAATTGGCGGACCCAGCGACCGCGCGTCGGGTTTCCGATGGGATCATGGACGCGCTGCCGGCAATCGTCGATCTCCTCGATGATGAAGTGGTGAGCGAATTTATGCGCCGTCAGCTGACCGAGTTCAGCCGCGACGAACGGCTTTCATCTGCGCTCGGCCGCGGCATCAAGCTGCTGACCGAGCATGGCCGCCATCAACCCGTGCTCGACGCGGCGCTCGCCGAAGGTTGGCGCGCGCTGGAGGAGCATGAGCCAGCGATACGCGCCCAAGTCCGCGCGCGCACCTCGTGGGTCTGGCGCATCATCTCGCTCGACGCGCGCGCCTCCGATGCGCTGATTGGCGCTATCGAAGACACATTGCATCAGGTCGCGGAGCAGCCGGACCATCCCGCGCGGCAACGCATCACTGCGCTGCTCCAAAAGTTTTCCGAGGACCTGCAGCACTCGCCCGAGCTGCGCGCGCAGATGGAGCGCATGATCGGCGACATTCTCGCGCACCCGTCCGTGGCGACCTATCTGGCCGAAGTGTGGCAGGCGATGAAGCAATCGCTGAGCGATGTCGAAACACAAATGGCCGCCCGCACAACCCTGGCCGCCGGCATCGAGCGCTTTGGCGCAGCCTTGCTCGAAGACCAGGCGGTGGTTGAGACGCTGAACCGGCGCCTCCGTGCGCTACTGACCGAAATCGCCGGGCGCCACAATCGCGACGTCGGCGCCCTGATCTCTGAGACGATCCGCAGCTGGGACACGGCCACCGTGGTCGAAAAGCTTGAACAGAACGTCGGCGCCGACCTCCAATACATCCGCATCAACGGCACGATCATCGGCGGCCTGATCGGCCTCGCCATCCATCAAACGACGCTGTGGCTCAAGTAGCGCCTTTTCCGGTCGACCCACCGGACTTCTCAACAGTGATGAGGCCGAGCGTCACATGCATCAGCTACAGTGCCTGGCCTTATTGCGTTTCGCTCACCAACGCGGCCAAAGCTTCCAGCCTGCGCGCGTCAGCGGGGTGCGTGGACATCCACTCGATTGCATCCACGCCATCACCCGACATTCGACGCCAGAATGAAAGTGCGCCCTGGGGATCAAAACTAGCGTTGCGCATGAGGCCGAGGCCAAGCCGATCGGCTTCCAGTTCCTGCAAACGTGAATACGGCAAGACAACCCCGTAGAGCACGCCCGCGCCCAGTGCACCCGCGATCGCCTCCGCATTCTGTCCGTACTCTTCCGATAACGCCGCCGCCGCCAGCGAGACGCCGATCTCCAGCGCCAATTGCTGACTCATGCGCTCGTTCGAATGGCGCGCTTCGATATGACCGATCTCGTGGCCCATCACCGCGGCAATCTCATCGTCGGATTGCGCACTTTCCATCAAACCTCGAAAGAACCCAACCTTGCCGCCAGGAAGCACGAAGGCATTGACCTCTGCGCTGTCGAATACGGCAAATTCCCACTCCGCGGGCGCGCTCGACCGCGCCGCCATGGCTTGGCCAATTCGCTCCAATCGCGCATGCATGCCCCGATCATCAACACGGGGCATGCGCGCCAGCGCGTCCGCCCACGCCTCGCGTCCCAAGGCTGCCAGCGTCTCATCCGACACCAAACTCAATTGACGCCGCCCCGTTGCCGGGTTTTCGCTGCACGCACCGACAAGCACGCCAGCGCTCAGAACCTTGAGCAAATCACGGCGCGACCGCAGAACCATTGCTTAGAGCTCCCAAATTGCGCTCTTGATGTATGCGCGGCATGAGGTTCCGGCTAGGGTCGGAGCCTGGCGCCGTTTGCGGCGCACCCTTCTGACCACTCCTTGGCTCCGTATCGATGCCCCAACAAAAGCCGCGCTTGGTGAATCTTGATCTCGACTTGGTGCGTGCGTTCGTCGCCGTCGCGGAGGCCCAAAGCTTTACGCGCGCCGGCGTGCGCCTCGGGCGGACGCAATCGACGATCTCGCTCCAGATCAAGCGTCTCGAGGAACAGCTTGACGCTGAATTGTTCAGCCGCGATCCTCGTAATGTCGTTCTAACCGCGCAAGGCGAGGCCCTGCTCGCGCAAGCGCGACGCCTGTTACGTCTCAACGACGAGATTGTTGGCGAAATTTTCGAGCACGCGCTCGAAGGCGAGGTGCGCTTCGGCGCGCCCGAAGACTTCGCGACGACGCACTTGCCTGGAATCCTGGGCGATTATGCGCGCGCCTATCCGCATGTGAGCCTCTCGGTAACCTGCGATCTCACCCTCAATCTCATGGATAAAATGGCGCAGGGCGAACTTGACCTTGCGCTTATCAAGCGCGAGCCGATCGGTGCGAATGTGGGCCAATCGGTCTGGCAGGAGCATCTCGTCTGGGTGGGCGCTGGCGAGGATGTATTGCCGAAGGACGGCGCGATCCCCCTGATCGCCGCGCCTGCGCCCTGCGTTTATCGTAAGCGCGCAATCTCCGCGCTCGATCAGGTGGGCCGGCCATGGCGTGTCGCCTACACGAGCCCGTCGCTCGCCGGCCAACACGCGGCGCTGCGCGCGGGGTTGGGCGTTACCGTCTTGCCGACAGAGATGGTCCCCAGCGACCTGATAATGTTCGGTTCCGACCAAGGCTTCCCGCCGCTGGCAGATGCCGAGATTGCGCTGGTCCGTGCCGGTAAATCATTAGCATTACCGGCTGAGCGGCTCGCCAATTTTATTCTGGCGTCCCTAGATAGCCGCCGCGCGAAAGCCGATGAGCAATCGCGATAGCAGATATTGCGGTTTTAAATGATGCGCGGGCTTTTCTCGGCGCGCGCGGATACTACTTCTGTGGGGCCAGGCCGGGCCCCTCTGGCGGTGCGTAGCGCCGCGATGTCGGACTGGAGGATTGCGGCGGAGAGCGCATCGATCTCGCGTTCCCTCGCCCCCCAAGCCCCGCAAGCGGGATTGGCCCTCCGTCCGCGATCCAACCTTGAACGCTACAAGGACGGAAGAGATGGCCTTTAACGACTTTCAACGATCGACCAGAGCGGGCGCACGCGCGATCCCCGCGGACGCCCTCTATGATGCCGGGCTGCGCCAACACATGCTCGGCATCTACAATTACATGTTCGCCGGCTTAGGCCTCAGTGGCGCAACTGCCTTCCTGCTCATGCAATCCGGCGCAAGCGCGCTTTTCTATTCCAGCGCCGGACAATTCACGGCGCTGGGGTGGGTCGCCATGCTGGCCCCGCTTGGTCTGTTGCTCATCGCCTCTTTCATGGCGCAGCGACTCTCTACGGCGGCCACGCACGGGCTCTATTGGGGTTTGGCGGCGCTGCAGGGCGTGGGCCTGAGCATCCTGTTTCAGGCCTATACGAGCACCTCCATCGCTCAAGTATTTTTCGTGACCGCTGCGGCATTCGGCGCGTTGAGCCTCTTCGGCTACACAACGAAGCGCTCGCTCTCCGGCATGAGCACATTTTTGATGATCGGGTTGGTGGGCGTCGTCATCGCCTTCCTGGTCAACATTTTCCTTCAGTCCAGCTTGCTGCAATTCGTCGCCTCGGTGCTCGGCGTCATCGTATTCGCCGGCCTGACCGCGTTCGACACGCAACGCCTCAAGCTGGAATATCTGGATGGCATGTCTGGCGACATCGCCAGCAAGACGCAGGTATGGGGCGCGCTGAGCCTCTATCTGAACTTTATCAACCTTTTCCAATTGCTGCTGTCGCTCTTCGGGCAGCGCGAAGAATAGTTTCCCCACCTATCGCGCCCGCGCGCCATACCGCGCGCGGGCGCGAGCTTTTTTGAGACAAGAAGATGGATTTTCTCACTGCGAGCTACGCAGGCCAGCCTATCTGGCTCTGGCTCGCATTCCTCTCTTTCATCGTATTCCTGCTCTGGGTGGACCTCGGTCTGCTCAATCGCAAGGACAGCGTGATTTCGCCTAAGAAGAGCGCCATCATGTGGGCGAGCTTCGCGACGCTTGCGCTTCTGTTCGGGCTTTATGTTGGCTTCGTCTATCAGCCCGATCCGCAATATTATTCTTCGCCGGACAATTTGAACCAGCAGGCCGTAGTCCAGTACTTTACCGGATATCTGCTTGAGACCGCGCTCGCGTTCGACAACATCTTCGTCATCTCGCTGATCTTTACGTATTTCGCAGTGCCGCGCGAATATCAGCACCGCGTGCTCTTCTGGGGCATCCTGGGCGCCATCTTCTTCCGCGCGATATTCATTTCTCTAGGCGCCACGGTGGTCAATTCGTGGACCTGGGTTCTCTACATCTTCGCCGCCTTCCTCATTTGGACGGGCTGGAAGATGGTCAGCGGCCACGGCCAGGAGATGAAGCTTGAAGACAACAAGCTGCTCGCCTTCGTGCGCGCCCGTATGCGAGTGACCGATCGCATCGAGAACCACAATTTCTTCGTGCGTCTCCCCGATCCGCAGACGGGCAAAGCGGTGCTCTACGCCACGCCGCTTTTCCTCGCGCTAATCATGGTGGAAGCGGCCGACATCGTTTTCGCGGTTGATTCGGTGCCGGCGATTTTTGCGGTCACGCGCGACCCCTTCATCGTTTACACATCCAACATCTTCGCCATTCTCGGCTTGCGGTCGATGTATTTCATGCTCGCGGCCGCGGTCGAGCGCTTCAAATATCTGAAGTACGGCCTCTCGCTCGTGCTGGTGCTGATCGGGGCAAAGATCATCTGGAACTTCGGGCTCTCGAAAGAGCTTGGCTGGGTTCCCTACCTGGAGCCGCACTGGGCGTTGCTCATGACGATCGCTCTGATCGGCGGCGCGATGCTCTACTCGCTCTACCGCACGCGCGATGAGGCGCTCAGCAGCAGAGGCTAAGCGTGCACTGAGGGCGAACCGCGAAAGAGCACGCGGTTCGCCCTCACCCCGTTCAAGCCGATTGCTATGATGTGCGAAACTCATCGGCGGATGTGTTGCTTCACACCGCCGATGCAGGGCACCTCCGCCGCCGCTCACCGATCCCAGGTGCGGAGTGGCTCTCGTGATTGAATCCGGACTTAGCGCGGCGATCGTCAATCTCGCATCGCCGGCGATCCTCTTCTTCGCCCTCGGCGCGATCGCCGGCGCACTGCGCTCGGATCTCACCATCCCGGACCAGGCGGCGAAGACGCTCGCCCTTTATCTGATGCTCTCAATTGGCTTCAAAGGCGGCGTTGAGGCGCACGCCGCCGGCTTCACGACAGAATTGGTCGCGACGGGCGCACTGGGTGTGTTGTTCAGCTTCACCACACCGTTCGTCGCATTCTTCGTGTTACGGCATGTGTGCAAACTGGAGCGCATCACCGCCGCCGCCACCGCTGCGCATTATGGCAGTGTCTCACTCGTCACCTTCGCCGCCGGCGCAGAATATCTGCGCAGCATGGATGTCGCATTCAGCGGACACATGGCCGCGGTGCTCGCGCTCATGGAGACCCCCGCCATCCTTGCCGCGCTTCTTGTGGTTGGCGAGCGGTCTCAGCCCGAAAACGGGCAGTATCGCGCCGGACTCTGGCGGGAGGTCCTCTTGAACGGCGCCGCCGTGCTTCTGGTCGGCGCTTTTGTTGTCGGCCTCATCACGGGTGAGCGCGGCGCAAACCAACTGAGCGGCTTTGTCAGCGGACCGCTCTTCCAGGGCGCCTTGTGTCTCTTCCTGCTCGATATGGGCTTGTTGGCCTCGCGTCGTCTGGCGCAGAACTCGCAGCTCAACGTCGCGAGTTTTGCCTTCGCTATCCTTTGGCCTGTATGCGCTGGCGGCGCCGGTGCGCTGGCAGCCTCATCCCTCGGACTTTCGATCGGAGACGCGACGCTCTTTGCTGTGTTGACGGCTTCCGCCTCTTACATCGCGGTGCCAGCGGCCATGCGTGTGGCGCTGCCGAAGGCCGACGCCGGCGTCTCATTGCCGATGGCGCTTGGCGTTACGTTCCCGTTCAATCTGATCGTCGGCATTCCCCTCTATCACGCCCTCTGCAGCGCACTTGGAGGTTTCCTATGAACCTTGTTCCCAAAAAGCGGCTCGACATTTTCGTCGAACAGCACGGTCTCGCCGCCGTTGAAGACATGCTGGGCAAAAGCGGCTTCAAAGGATGGAGCGTGTTCCAGGGGATCGAAGGCGCCGGCGCTCACGGCATGTGGCGGCAGACAGGCGTCGGGGAACAAGCAGCCTTGCTCATTGTCGCCATTGGCAATGAAGACTCCGCGCAGGCGGCGCTCGTTTGGCTTGAGCAGTACTTCAAGACGTATTCCGGCGTGGCCACACTCGCTGACGTAAGTGTAATGCGTCCCGAGCGTTTCTGAAGACTCATCCGATCCGCGTTCGCGCGCGTACACAGCGCATCACTTCCTAGGAGATCGATTGATGAAAAGCACTCTTCGACTGACGCTGGCCTCATGCGCCGCGCTTGTGGCGCTCGCTGCCTGCGCGCAACAGACGCCCCCTGCTGCGGAAGAAACAGCTCAAGCAGCGGTAGAAGCGCCGGCCGCGTCGGGCACGATCGTCGATGCGGCCATCGCGTCGCCCGATCACACGACGTTGGTGAGCGCTGTTCAGGCTGCGGGGCTTGTCGAGACGCTCTCCGGCGCCGGCCCCTTCACGGTGTTCGCGCCAACCAACGCAGCGTTCGATAAACTTCCGCCCGGCGCGTTGCAAAGCCTGACGCAACCCGAGAACCGTGACGCGCTCTCGCGTATTCTCACTTACCATGTGGTCTCGGGCCGCGTGAGCGCGGCCGAACTCGGCGCTCAAATCGATGCCGGCGGCGGCAGCGCGACCTTGACGACGGTGCAAGGCGGCACGCTCACGGCAACGCGTGTGAACGGCGCCATTCGCCTCACCGATTCATCCGGCGCATATGCGACCGTTACGGCGGCCGACGTTGTCGGGTCCAACGGCGTGATCCACGTCATCGATACGGTGGTCACCCCGCCAGCGGCCTAAAGCGCGGCTAGTGAAGACCTGTGCGCCCGCCGCCTCAACGGCGGGCGCTTCAGCGCTATGACGTCGATTGCCGCCAGCGTTCAACAGCCGCAAGAAAGCAGCATGAAACGTCGCCTCGCATCGCTCCTCGCCGCGCTATTCTTTGCGCCAACCCTGGCGGCCGCGGAAACAGAGCTTAGGTTCTCGCGTCCGGGGGAAACGCAAGTCACCACGACAACCCTGCCCGATGGTGCGGAGATCATTACGTGCGACCGCGAGGCCATCCTCAATTTCTACTGCCTTCGCACAGATATCAATCGAGAAACAGGAGCGCTCGACGCCATCTCGGCGTCGCTGCTACACCAAGGCTGGGCGGTTCTTGGCGCCGACACCGACAGCCGCCCTTTCACTTTCATCTTCACCCGCCCTCAGGCCGGCACAGCCTGTCCCTTCCTGATCATGATGACGAGCGCGGACACAACACTTCCTGGGAGGCCTGCTCTGGAAGCAGGCATGGTCGAAATTCAGATCGCGCAAACAGTGGACGTGACCTGCCTCTTTTGAACACGGTCTGTCACTTCGATTAGAACGGAATCTTGGCTCCGTCCCACGCGAATGCGCAGCCGGAATCCGAAGACGCCAAGCGCTCCAATACATCGATCAGATGACGCGCGCTCTCTTCGGGCGAAAATACGCCATGTGTTGCCGATCGCTGGAAAGGCTTCGACAGCGCACTATCCACAGTGCCCGGGTGCAGCGCCACACAAAGCGCCTTCGGGTTCCTTCGCGCCAATTCGATCGCGCATGTCCGGATGATTTGATGCAACGCGGCCTTCGAGGCGCGATACGACGCCCATCCTCCTAAACGATTGTCCTCAATCGATCCAACGCGCGCCGACAGCGCGGCAAAAATACTGCGTCGTTCCTTGGAGAGAAGCGGCAGAAAATGTCTGGCGATGAGCGCGGGGCCCGTCGCGTTGATAGCGAACATCCGCTCAAACTGTGATGCGCTGAAGTGGCGCCACGTCTTTTCGGGCTGCATTGCATCACCGTGCAACGCGCCCGTGGCGACGAGCACGAAATCTACCGGGCCATCCGCGCCGATCTGCGCCGCCGCTGCGGCGATGCTCGGTTCGTCAACCAGATCGAACGAAAATGGAAGACGCTTCGAACCCGCACGAGGCTCATGCCGCGCGCCGCAATACACTATTTCGATTCCCGGATTCTCAGCCAGACAATCCGCTAGGGCTCCGCCTATCGCGCCTTGGGCGCCGAATACGACCGCGCGCCCAACGAGCGGTTGGCGATCTCCCATACTACTCAAAAGAGAGAACGTGAGAAGAAGACGCCGCCGCTGACTTGCGTGGCGTCGCCGCGCGTCTTTACGAGCGAACTCTCGCCCGCATCACCGCTTAGTTGATCCATCGAAGCGAACGCACCGATAGACCATGGACTGGCGCCGTTTGGACGCCATAGGGCGTTGGCGCCGGCCCCGAACGAATACAAGCCGCCGTCCGCGTCGAACACCGCGAGGCCAGACGCCGCCGCTTGCGCCAGGTCCACATCGAAATATGCGCTGACGTAATCATCATCGACCAGACGAACGCGCGGCCCCAAGCCGTAACGAAGCGTCGATCCATCGAGCGCCACTTGTCCGCGCCATCTCAAGCCAATGTCGGCGACAAATCCCTCATGGCCAGACACGCCCCGACGCGCCTCCGCCTCGACCAGCATCGGGCCCAAAGCATATTGCACAAACCCACCCAGTTCGAGGCTCGTATCGACATCGCCCAGCCCGACAAGATCGGCGCTGTCGTCGCCGCTCAACGCAAAGGCCTGCTCACCGCTCTCCTCACGGCCAAACTTCACGCGCGCGATCGGGCCTGCTTGCAGATTGGGCGTGAGAACAGCGCGATAGCCGATCCCCTCCTGGACAGATGCAAAAAAGCGATCGCCATACGCCACGCGAATGTCGGGGACTATCGAAAGACGGACCTCGTCGTCACCCTCGTACGATGGAGAAACGATAGCGCCGGCGCCAACGCTCAGACGCCAGCCGCTTGCATCACGCTCTTGCGCCGTCGCAACGCCCACCGAAGCGCACAGCATCCCCAGTGTCAAACCTACAGTCGAAATGCGCATACTACCCCCGCTAACGTCCTTGATACGTCAATGGGGCAGACGCGGATCAGGAGGTGTGGCGTGTTGCGCTCAACACAGCATCAGGAGTCCGCACGCTGAACGATCGCGCCGCTGGCGAGCAATTCTTCGAGCAGAGCCATGGTCGCACGACCGGACGCCGCCGTCGGGGCGAGCTTGGCGTGCTCGAAATACTTCAACAGCAGCCCCGGATTGATCTTGGCCAGTTCCACTTGCCCCATCGACCAAGATCCAAACGTGCGTTCGGTGATCTCCTCGAACGAAAGCAAGGTGACATGCGTATGTCTCGGATCACGAACGATGGCATTGTACAAAGCGCAAACCTGAGCGCGCCCGCCTTCGAGCACTTGGATAAATTGCGCATCAGACACGCACAGCAACCCGGTCACACCCCGCTCGGGATTCAGGCGTCGCGATTGCGCCATGATGTCTTCCAGCAGCTTTGAGCCACGCGGCTCGGCCATTTCGCTGCAATAGAGCAATCGCACCAGCATGGCGTCAGTCCTTAAGATTGATCAGAGACAAGAACTCACGTCGAAGCGCAGGGTCCTTGAGAAAGACACCGCGCATGACGCTGTTGATCATTTTGGTGTTGTCGTCCTTCACGCCACGCCAATGCATACAATAATGATCCGCCTCCATGACGACGGCGAGGCCGTCGGGCCGAACCTTCTTGTTGAGCAAGTCAGCCAATTGCGTGATGGCCTCCTCCTGAATCTGCGGCCGCGACATGATCCAGTGCGCCAAGCGCGCATATTTCGAGAGGCCGATCAGATTGGAATGCTGATTTGGCATGAGACCGATCCACACACGCCCCATGATCGGACAAAAATGATGCGAACACGCGCTCCGAATAGTGACGGGGCCAACGATCATCAATTCATTCAGCGATTCCGCGTTGGGAAATTCCGTGACCTGCGGCGGCGGCGCATAGCGACCGGCGAACACCTCGGTGAGGTACATCTTGGCGACGCGACGCGCTGTGTCTTGCGTGTTGTGATCGCTTTTCGTGTCGATCACCAGGGCGTCGAGCACCGTCTCGAACTTCTGCGCGACTTCTTCGAGAAGCGCATCCATATCGCCTGGTTCCAGCACGTCGGCGATGCAATCATTGGCGTGAAAGCGTCGCCCCTGGCTCTCCAGGCGCGCGCGAACACGCTGCGAAACACTCGCATCCGCCAAAGTCTCTGTCGATGGCCGCTTTGCCATACCTACCCCACACGCATGAATTTTAGATAGCGCTTAGGCCTGACGTTGGCGACGTCTCGCGACGATGACAAGTACGGCCACGACCAGCAGCGCCAACGCCGCAGCCGCAGCAGCTTGCGCCACAAGCGTCTTTCGCGCCAGTTCCGCAGCATAGACGCCGCCCAGGCCCCAGGCGATCGGCAGGAGATAAAGCGCATTGCGCAAGCGCAAGGCCAACGCGCTCGCCAAAACAAGAGCAACGGCAATCGCGGCAAGCGCTGCAATTTGCGCATGCTCAGCGCCAATGAACCCTTCGATCGTCAGCGACGTCATGGCATTCACAATCGCGGCAATCGTGAGCCAGCCGGCCAGCAGACTCATCGGCGCGCGCACCAACCACTGCTCCGGCGTCGATCCTGCTTCACCGGCGCGCGCAAGCGCAAAAATAAGTGCCGCGGCGGCGACGCTCAGAATTCCAAGCGTCCACCAAACGCCATTCAGCGCCGCAGCAATAATCCAAAGCCCGCATCCACTCATCGCAAGCACAGAACCCCAGACTAACATCGGTGGCGTGTCTGATCGTGGCCCCAGCACGACTTGGTAGCCGGCATGGGCGATCATGCCGATATAGAGCAGCCCCCAGATCGAGAACGCGTAACCCGCCACGCGCAGCGTCGCATCGCCCTGGTAGGAAAATTCCCCAGCCGAAAGCCCGAACCCAAAGAGCGCCTGCGCAGTCGGAACCGCGACTGCGACAACAGCGGCCAATGCAGCCGCCAACACTCGAATTTGCACCAGCAAAGCGGCCATCCCAGATCGACCAAATCACGAAGGGGAAGGTACGCCGGCCGCGGCTAAACGGATCAGATCCGCTCCCGAACCTACGTCTGAACCTGAGCGCCGACCAAAAAGGAACGCATCTACGGACAGCCTGCCGGCGGAGGATCCGCTTGGCCATTCAACAGAATGACACGCAAATCCTTTTCTTCACATCACCAAGGGACAAGGCCACTCCCTAGTGATCCACAGGTTGCGCCGCAAACTCCCGGAGCACCGTTCGCCAAGTCTGACCAGCTTGCGCCTCTGTCGTCGTCGCATCAGCAATCGGCGCAGAGACAAGTTGCTGCACGTACCATCCGTTACGTTCGCTCATTGCGAGACGCAGATACCGGTCCTCGCCGCCAATGTTGGATCGCAGTCTGTGAATACGATAGTGTGGCAGACCTTCCGGTGATGACTTGTCCGCAGCGCTGGGCTCACCTTCCCACGCCCGCGCGTTGGGATCGCCCTCATTTAATTGAGCAACTGCGCTCGCGAAGGCAATGTCGAGCGTTGTCGGTTCGCGAAACTGCACGGCGACCCACGCAACTAGCGTGTCGCCTGAAGTCGTTGAGCACTGCGCTCCGGCGTTCAATGCGCTCGCTGGAAAGACGTCAAACTCGAATGCGCCCTCAGCCGGAAGCAGGCAAAGCATACCGCTGGGCACGTGTCGAATGGCTGGATACTCATGCGTGCTCGCGTCGGCAAAATCTGGAGCGCCGCGCTGCTCTAGTAAGCGACCGGCGATCTCACTGTGTTTGGCGAGCTCTGACTTCGCACATGCCGACAGCATTAGCGCGATGGCGACAAGCAGACGCAAATGATCCCCCACGATTAACCTTAACCCGCGTTTAGTGCAGGCCCGTGGGACGTATCTTCGCCAATTGCCTGACGCATGAGATGGCATTCCCTCCTCGCACGAAGCCGACCGCGCTCACTCGCGAGATCGAGACCTTGATCGCTTGAGTAGAGAATTACCGTGAAATCCCCCACTCCTCGTGTTCCCTAGATCAAATTATCTTCCGGGGAGCCGTTGATGCACACGCGCGTGCGAGTGATCGCTGTTTCAGCTTTGGTCGCGCTTTGGTCCTTCGTTAACCCAGCCGAGGCGGAGACGCGGCTGAGCTTCTCCACTGGAGTTGATTACTCGAGTGGTAAATACGGCGCTGAAGAAGAGACCGAGGTCATCGCTGTTCCGTTCGGCGTTCGTCTCACCGTCGATGATTGGACCATTCGAGCCTCGAGCGCCTATCTCCATGTAGATGGCCCCGCCGATGTCAGCGAGGATGGCGAGACCGGAGACGGAACGGGCGCTGTCACACGCGTCGGCGCCGACAAAGGTCTTGGCGACACACATCTGTCGGTCGAACGGGCTTTTAGGCGCATTGGCGGCTCAAGCGCCTACGCGGAGATCTCTGCGCGCGCCAGACTACCTACTGGCGACGAGGAACGCGGCCTGGGCGTCGGTACTGTCGATTATGCGCTCGTTGCGGAAGTCGGCGTCGCCACAAACGCAGGCGGGGTTTATGTCAGCGCGGGTCATCGCTGGTTGGGACAGCGGGACGAGGGTCCCGAACGGCAAGATGGCGCCCAAGCGAGCGTGGGCGCCTGGGTACCCGTCGGCGGTCGAACACGTGTTGGCGCATTCGCAAATTGGCGCGAGGCTTCGGTTGAAGGAAACGATGAGCCCGCTAATGCCGGTGCTTATGTTTCCTACCGCATGAGCGAGCGGCTCCGCATCACCCTCACCGCAAGCGGTGGATTGTCCGACGCAAGCCCTGACGCGATGGTTGGAATCCGGTTCAACTGGTTGCCAGGCGCTCTCAACTGAACACGCTTTGCGGTTCTATTGTCGCCGTCGTGCGCGCGCCTCGTCTTGCTCGCGCAAATAGGTGATGACCGCATCCACTTCAGAGGGTGAGAGCCCCAAATTGGGCATAGGCAAATTGCGATAGCGGGGAAGCATCGCCGTCGCTGTTGGATCGCCCTCGGCTAACATCACGTCGGGCTCACGAATCCAACGCGAGAGCCAAGCGTTTGAACGCGCCTGCGTCACGCCGGCTAGGTCGGGTCCGAGCCGATCGCCCTCCCCGAGCGTGTGGCACGACCGACAACGGGTTCGATACAAATATGCGCCGTTGGAGGTTTCCGTCACACGTCCCGCCACCGCATAAGTTTGCCGCGACTCACCGTCAGGCATGTGGTTTTGCAGACGGCTGCTTAGAAGGTTCGCGAGCAATTGCGGATTTTCGTACGCGGTACGTCGAATCCATTGTCCGGTGACTTCGTTGCCGACGATTATGTTCGTATCGTGCTCCGTGAGCGGTCTGCCAGGGTCAATCGGACGAACGCCAAGCCGGCGTTGAAGCAAGTCCACGTCTTCTCGCGATCCCGTCAAGAACGTCCATCCCGGCCCGACATCATATGAGCGCATGAAGCGCCGCAACGATGCTGGCGTATCGCGCGCAGGATCCACCGAGATCGAATACATATGGACATCGCGCCCCACGCGATCGCCCAGGATTTGTTGGACACGCCGCAATTGGGCGGTGTCGAGCGGGCAGATGTCTGCGCACGACGTAAAGATGAAATTGATCGAGACAATCTTCCCGCGGATCAGATCATCATAGAAACGCACCTGCCTCCCGTTGTGATCTGTGAGGACCACGTTCGGAAAATACTCGGCCCGCCAGCGCGTCTGCTGTGACATCGCCGATTGCGGCATCAAGGTGAGCGCCGTGATCGTGAGCGCCGATGCGATGCGCGCCCAGAGTCGCCACTTTCGCATCATTGCGCCGTCGGCAGATCGAGAGATGGCTCGTAATACACGCCCTCCCAGTCTGCGATGGGCGTCGGGATCGCCACCGCCTGGCCGGGATTACGGTTGTCCCACCTGAGCAGCATCGAATGATCCTCGTGCATCGTGTTGTGACAATGCTCCATGTAGGTTCCGAGGAATTCGCGGAAGCGCAGAAGCACCTGCACGCGGCTTGTGGTGTGCGGGCCAGCCCCCACGCGGAACACATCTTTCCGCGCACCGCGCTCCCAACTCGGCGGCGGGGCGCCGTCACGGCTCAAAATGCGCCCCTCTTCGAAGTGGACATGGACCGGATGCGCCCAGCCGTCGCCTGACTCAAACTCCCAGACTTCCCAGCGATTGTTAGTGGTGGCGACGGAGACGCGATGAGGATCCATGCCGAGGCCAACGTCCCCATCTACACGAATCGTCCACGGCATTTCGTCCGTGTTTCCAGTGCGGCCAAATTCAAATGTCCGCCGACGTGCATTGTTGATCTCGGTCTGCGATACTTGTGGCAGCGGCACCATCTGACGGCCGCCCTCCTCGTACATTGCGGGATCCATACTCCGATCCACGCCACCATAAGCCTGCACGCGGAATTCCATGATGCGGCCAACGCCCGGATCGCCTTGGTAGCGACCGCTGAAGGCGTCCGCGATCGGCACCGTTTCGCGCGGGCGACGACCGTCACGGTGCTCAAGCAGATTCACGAGATAGAGCCGCGCGCCCGGTGTGAATTGGCTGAAATCGACAACGATGTCGTAGCGCTCAGCGATCGCTTGCTCCGGCAGCGACTGCGATTCCGAATTCGGGAAACGCACAGTGTGCTGCATGATGTTGCCATCATTGGCGATCATATGGAACGGCACTGGTTGCCCAAGCTGATTGACCAAGGCGAGTTGGAAATTTCGCGACACGCTGCCGTTCAGAATACGGAAGCGATAACGGCGCGCGCGAACATCCAAGTATGGCCGCCAGGTCCAATTCACCAACACTTGGTCGCCCAGGAAGCCATCGAGATTGAAGATATTAAACCAGAGCTGGCCAGCGGAATCCCAGGCCTTATCGGCAATGACAAGATTCACATCGTAGTCGCGATTGCCCCAATCAAGCGCGGTGCCACTCGGGAAGCAAAGGTTTGGATTATTCGCGTTAGCGTAATTGCAGCGCAAACCTTCACGACCACGATCAATGGCGCTGTAGATATTCATCATCGCCGCATTGCCCTTGTACACGTTCTGCGCCGTGTAATCGAGCATGTGGTCGTGGAACCAAAGTGTGCTTTGCGTTTCGCGCCAATCGCCGCGGATGCGGGTGATGCCGCCATTTCCGTCCGGATACCCTGCGCGATTGTCCGTGGCGCTGGTGTTGATCGTGTCGTGCCCCGCCAACACCATCGGCCAATGATAATCGTAGAATTGCCCAGGGAAGAAGAACGCGGCCGCAAACCCATCACTTTCAGCGGGATTGTGCCCGTTGTGTTGGTGGGTGGTGATCGTGTTGGCCCCGAAACCGTTGTTGGCGGAGGGATCAATTGGAAGCGTGTTGAAGTGACGGAAAAGAACCGGCTCGCCAATGCGGGCCATCAGCAGCTTAGGCGGCATCGTGCCGTCGAAGGTCCACACCGAATTACGATTTTGAATCGGAAAGTTGGGGTGAAAACGAACCTCGGTGCCGCGCGTCGTGCCGCCCCTGTAATAGAGGCCGCCATTACGACGGAACTCACCGACGGCATAACCATGGCGCTGCCATGCATCGCGCAAACCGCGGTTCGCACGCGCGCCCGCTTGCGCCGATTGAAAATAGACGCGCGGATAAAACTCATCCCAGCGCTGGTGAGCAAACCATTCGCCCGGCGGCCGCCCCTCGACGGAACTCGTCGCGAGCGGGCGTACGCAAGACCCAACCAGCGTGGCCCAGTAAGAGCCACGCGTTTGGTTCGCCTCGCGCGTCGGTAAGGGCGACAAGGGTTGGCGCAAGAACGTATCAAGCGCTGCGCTGTTGGGCGTGCCAGCGCATCCATTCGCTGAAGGCAATGGCGTACACGTGGGGCAAGGCGCTGTCGGCACCGCCTGGGTGCCGAATTCCTCAAACAACATCAGCGGCTGACTGAAGGGCGTCGCCCCAAAGGTTGGGCTACGCGGCCCGCCAGTGGGAACATCGAAATCTTCTGCTTTTGCAGTCGGCGTGGTCAGAAGCGTCAAGGCGAGGGCGCCACCGACGATCAATTTTGCCGAATACCGACCAATCCCAAAAAGCGCGCCCATTCTGAATCCCCAGATTCCCACGACAGACCGCAGCGTCCGCACATGGAAACCAAGTAATTCTGGAACAATTTACCATGAAGCGAACGTAATTCGCCCATTAAGGGAATGGCTTATTTATCAATACATTGACGACTGTAATTGCAACCACTCTAAGGCGCCTCAGCGCCGTTTTGTGCAAGTGCGGCGCGTTCTTGGCTCACATCGAGCACCTCGACCCGCCCCAAATTCGCAATGGCGACATCAAGCGGTGAATGCGCCCCTGCCGGCGTATAGGCTTCATCGTCAGCAGCGACCGCACTGGCCACCATCCGCCAGGCGCCACCCTCATGGCGACATGCCAGCACGTCAGTACTGTGTTGGTCCCGCGTCAGCCTGAATTGTCGGCAAAATTCGCCCGCCTCGCTTTGTAATGACAGTACAACTTCGAATATTCCGAAGTCGCTTTCGTATACACGACCACTGGACAATGTATTGAGCAAACGCGCTTGGTCTGCGGGTATCTCGTAAACAGCGTGCATTGGCGCGGCTTCGTCAACAATCCGGCCAATAAGGACGCCCAGCACCAACGCAGCAGCAACTGCCGCAACACGTGCGCCCCAATTGCGCCAAGCACGCTTTTGTTCACCGCGCAATATCATCGCGGCAATCGCGTCGGGCTCGCTTTGCACTTCCGGCGCTAGTCCACGTTTCAACAAAGCATCCGCCGCTTGCATGCGCCTCAAGCGCGTCGCAGCGCCGTTGTCGCGACGCAGCTTATCTTCCACATCAGCGCGCTGATCAGCGTCTAGCTCGCCATCGAGAAACGCACCGATCAACTCGTCATTGAGCATTTTTGCCTCTCCGTATTGGCACGACATCGCCGCGCTGCAGCGCGGTCGATAGCGCGGCACGGGCGCGCGACAACCGGCTCATAATCGTCCCAATTGGCACACCGAGCGTTTCGGCTGCCTCCGAATAGGAAAGCCCCTCAAGCACAACTAGAGTAAGCACCGCCCGTTGATCGGCATGCAATGCACCGAAGGCTGCACGGACCACGCGCATCTCGTCTCGCATCTCAACGATCTCGCGTCCGTCTTCGCCCGCGACATCCATGTCGTCGAGCGTCTGAAACGGCGCATGCCTTTGCGCCCGCCGCATATCGATCCACCGGTTTTGGATAATCTTGAACATCCATGAATCGAGGCGTCGCCCCGCCTCGAACGCCGCCCAATTGCGTAGCGCACGCTCCACGGCAGAATGTAGCAGGTCTTCCGCTGCTTCCTGTTGCCCCGCCAGCGCAAGCGCGAAACGTCTCAGCCGCGGCAGCAGCGACACGAGCTCCGTCCGGAAGGCGAGGCTGTCCTTTTTCATCCCTCAGGGCGACTACGCTTGACGAGTATTTCTATTCCCGCACGGTATTATTCGCCTGATCTCCTGGCGTGGTGCATCAAGACGCGCGGTGGGTGAAATGACGCGGCTTGTCTCTCTTGCGACGTGTGCACTTATCGTCACAGCGCTCAGCTTTGGATGGCCAGGAGCGGGGAACTCCTTCCTCGATGGCTCGTCCGCCTGGGCGTCGGGTCGCGATGACGCTGACGATGGCCCCGATCTGGACGACTATGACAATTCCGGCCCTGGGAATGGCGATTGGGAGCCGGGCGACGATGACGACTACGATTCAAGCGGCCATGGCGGCGGCGATGATTTCGACGACCAGCCCGATGACGACTCGAACTCCGGCCCGGGTGGTGGTGGGGATGACGGTCGTGACGAGCATGAAGCCTCCCGCAACATCCGTGGCGCAGATTATGATCAAGCTCAGCTCATCGAACACGTCCTCTATTCGATCGAATACGACGAGCACTGGGGCGAGTATCTACCACACGAGGTCGTGCTCGTAGGCCACGCCGAAGACGTACGAACCGCACGCCGACTTGGCTTCCGACGCCTCAGCACACGGCGACTTACGTCCGGCGGCGTGATGGTGCGCCTGCGCATTCCTTCACGAACGCCTATTCCAGAGGCGCTCGCAATCCTCAGACACGCGGCGCCACAGGCGCTCGTGACGCACAACAGCATCTATCGCAGCTCCCAATCCTCGAGCGCGACGTTTGCATCCAGGCGATCGCGCGCGCCTGCGCGGCTCCAAGGCGCACTTGGCATTATCGACACGGGCGTCGACCCCAACGCTCTACCCGTATCCAACGCCCTGCTGAGCCAGCGTGCGTTTGCCGGCCCGCGCAGCGTTGCGCGCACTCACGGCTCTGCTGTCGCCGCCATTGCGGTGCAGAACGGCGCACACGTCCACGTGGCGGACGTCTTCGGTGAAAGCACCGACGGCGCTTTGGCCGCCTCTGCCGAGCGCATCGCCGCAGCCCTCGACTGGATGATCGCTAATCGTGTGGCGGTGGTGAATATCAGCGTGCAGGGACCTAGCAACGCCATCCTGGAAGAGATGGTTCGACGCGCGGTCGATCGCGGTCACATCATTGTCGCTGCCGCGGGCAATCGCGGCCCTGCCGCTCGTCCCACCTTCCCCGGCGCCTTTGACGGCGTGCTCGCCATCACAGCGATCGACGCCGAGGGCCAGCCCTACATCCGCGCCAATCGCGGCGACTATATCGATTTCGCTGCGTTTGGCGTCGACGTACCCGTGCAGCTGCAGAACGACGCAATGCACGTCACCGGCACATCGTTCGCGGCGCCTGTCATTGCCGCACGCGTTGCAAAAGATCTGCACGAACCCTCGCCGACGCGCGCAATCGCCATCATCGCTGACTTGCAGCGGCGCGCCCACGACCTCGGAGACCCAGGACACGACAACATTTTTGGCTGGGGTGCTTTGCGCGACTAGTTGAGCGCAGGCGGTCGCGGCGTGAGACGATCATGCGTCCGGTCGGATGAGAAAGGCGTTCGCCAGGGATAGAGCGTATACACTTGTGCGCCCCGCCGGCGAAGCGAACTGTTGACCGAGCGCGTCAAGGCATCGGTCATCGCCTGCACATCGTCATCGTCGCGGACGATGTAGGGCGTCAGCAGAATGACGAGTTCCACCTTGTCGCCTGTGACCTCTTCACTCCGGAACGCTGCACCGATAACGGGCAGGTCCTTGAGGCCCGGAATACCGCGTTGGTCGCGCGTGTAAGTGTCCTGCATCAATCCGCCAATGACAGCGGTCATGCCCTCTTGCAGCGAGATCTGTGTCGAGACGCTACGATTGAGGATGAGCGGACTATTGATCGCGGCACTCGTATTCGGTTGTTGGCTCGAGACCTCTTGGTAGAGCGAGATATCGATGCGATCGTCTCCATACACTATCGGCCGCACGTTGAGAATGATGCCGGTCTGACGATATTGCACCGTCTGCAGCACATCCGTATCCCCGCTGCTTTGACTGTCTGAGGCGCGTTGCGACGTAATGATTGGCACATCGATACCAACCAAGATTTCGGCCTCATTACCGGAGCGCGTGAACACACGCGGCGTTGAGAGAATGTTCAAATTTCGGTTTGAGGCAAACGCGTTCAGAGCGGCCTCCACGCGCCCCCGCGAAAACACATGCGACGCCACCACGCCGAGCCCACCTGGTTGTCGCGTAGTTCCACCTTCTGTGGTCGCCGTGAGCGTACCGTCTGTAATCGTCTGATCCAAAAACCACTCGATGCCGAACCGCGTCTCGTCAGTTAGCGTCACTTCCGCGATCGTCAACTCCACGAGCACTTGCCGTGGCGGCTGATCCAATTGCACGAGTGTGTCGCGCAATCTCTGATACTCACTCGACGTGCCGCGAAAGATTAGCCGATTGCCGATCGCGTCCACAGTGATACCGCCGGCGCCTCGTGCAACCGGCTGAACGGTACGCCCTCCGCCGCTGTTTCCATTTCGCCGCACCGCAATTTCCGGAGGCGTGACGCTAGCGGCGGATTCGCTCGCGGCTGAGCCTGGTCCGACCAACGCAGCCAATTCCTCGGCGCTCACATTCTGCGCCGTATAAATGAACAGCCCCTCGCCATTGCCCAGGGCGGAGGCGCTATCGAGCGTCCGGATCCAGTGGAGCGCACGGTCGAACATGCGCGTATCGCTTGCGAAGAGCAGGACCTGATTGGCATTGGGCAAGGGCAGCAGCACAAGCGATCCACCTCGTGCCTCCAATGGGTTCTGCACCCGATATCCCTCGGCCCGCAGCGCTAACGTCACCTCTTCCGCCAATTGTTCGACCGACAGAAACACAGGCTCAATGCGCGCGATCTGTCCACTTGAAAAGTGCGGTTGATCGAGCTCACGCAACACCGCAGCCGCAGCCGCCACATCGCGCGCGCCACCACTGATCAACAGCGTGTTCGTATCTTCGTTTGCGGTGAAGCGCACTGACCCGCGATTTGGATAAGCCTGTTCCAGAACTGGGAGTATCGACGCAACGTCGAGCGTCGAGATCGGGAAGAATTGCATCACAGGGCGCGACGGCCCCGGTGTCTCCGGTCCGGTGCGCGCGCGGATGAAGCTTGGGGCGCGACCGCTCAAGACAGTGTCGTCAAGGATGTGCACGCCGCCTTCGTCGATGACGACCGCGAGTCCGTATTGCGCCAATGACATTTGCGCCATGGTGAACAGACGTGTGGTTGTCATCACGTCCGGCCCCCGGAGCGCGATGATCTCGCGACGCTCGGCGACACCCGGCCCCATCGCGTAGGGCACGCGCAGCAATTCACCAAAAACCGTATCGAGAAATTGAGGCAGAGGCTGCGGTGGCAAACTCACCTGAAGGTCCCGCGCATCGACGAGCGCTGAGATTTGTTCTTGCGTGGGCGCCGTCCGTTGCACCTCTGCGATCGCAGGAGTCTCTGCCGGCGATGGTGCTATGATTTCGATAGCACTTGAAGCCGCATCTTCACGGGGACCCGCAATGGTCGCGGCGCCGTCCGGCAACCCAACACCCGGCGTCGCCTGAAGTCGCGGAAACGACGCGCAGCCCGACAAGGCCAGCACATAGGCCGCCAATATGAGCGCGCGTTGTCGCAATGTCCCCGGGGCCCTGGCCACGCATTTCTCCGCTAATGACCGCCTAGCACGTTTGGGGCCACGCTCACGGTGCAATCCCCGAGGACGCGAACACATCGATCGTTCGCACCTCGCGGCGACGGCGCAGCTCAACCGATTGCGGTCCAATTCGTGCAACACGCCAGCGATCCTGGTAAACATCGCCCACACGGAGTGCGCGTCTCTGCGTTGTTTGGTTAAAGTCCACGATCCAAACCACATGGCCGTCATCGCGCTCTTCAATTGCCGTGAGATCACGGCGAAAAAGAAGTGCGATATCCGGCGGCGGAGGCCCCTCATCAATCACGAGGGGCGGCCTCAATCCCAGCGCCACCAGCCGCGCCCTCGCTTCTGCGGCCTCAGCGCTCGGATGCGCCAATGTGGGAATCTCAATCGCCGCTTCATTGGCAGGCGCAGGCCTCGGCGCCGTTAACCATCCAAGCCCCAAGCCGCCGAGCACACCGCCAAGGATGATCCACATCTGCGCATTCATGGCGAACCAATCTCTCGCAGGAGCGGCACGGCGACCACCAGCGTAAGCTGCTGCGCCCCCTCCTCGCCAACGACATCAATTGATTGCACCGCGTAACTGCGTTCAGTGGATTCCAGGGCCTCCAGCAATGCAATCATGCTGCCCCAATCAAACGCCGCGCTTATGGTCACGGGCTGCAGCGTCACACGCCCTTCGCCGCCGCTTGGTTCCAGCAGGGTTATCTGCACATCGGAGAAGCCCGCTTGCTGGGCGTAGGTCTCCAATTCCACCAACATCTCTTCGCCGGATAGTTCGTCGGTCGCCAACCCTGAGCGCCAGGCGTTTCCAACGCCTAAAGCCACGCGATTGCGAAATTCCTCGTTCGAGAACACGCTCAACAGCGTTGCACGCTCTGCAGCTTGCTGAGTGGCCCGCGCCGCCTCTCGACCACTCGCGCTTGCCCACTCAAGCGCGTAGAATGCAGCCGTGACGGCCGCCACTGCTGCAAGAAGCGCAAGCCCTGCGCGCTCGCGCGGCGTCGATCCACTCACTGTCCGAGCGATGGCCTGAACCGTCGATGCGATCACCCGCGCTCCTCCGGCCCTGCCATAGCCGGACATGGCGCGTCCGGTTCTGTTACGTTGGCCCTGATCTCGAAGCGGCCAGCGCCGGCAATCTCCGGCATCGCCGCGCAAAGATGGTCGGCTTCGTCGATGCCGCGCACTACATCCCGCACCGGCGTTTCGCCAAGCACACCGTTTACGAGCAGGCTCATCTGTCCGTCGCTGATGCGCCAAGTATCGGCCTGCAGACCGAACCGAGCCAGCACCTCTTGCGCCTCTGTCGCCGCGATCAACACGTGCCGCGGTCGGGTCGCCCGCGCATATTCAGTCAGAAATCGATGCTGCTCAATCGCCTCGGCAACAGGCGCATCTTCGCGCAATGTCTGCTCGACGGCTTCGATGCGCGCCTCTTCGCGCTGTGCAATAGCGCTCGACTTGATCGCCTGGCCACTCAGGAACGCACCAATCGCGGCCGCGCATATCGCCATTGTTACGCTTGCGCGCTCCGCATCGCGCCAAGAAGGCGGCGGGCCAATTACGCGCCACCGCCAAGCTATGCTGCTCAGCGGCAGCTTTATCGGAGGCGGCGGATCAGCCGGCGCCGCAATAGCTGGGCTCGCCACACTCAACACGAAAGTGCGCCATTGCTCAGCGGTAAAGTCTTGTCGCCGCCACATCGAGGCTTGCAGGCATCCCGCCTCCCAATATTCCCCCGCCACGCCTTCTGCGCATGCCACGATACGCCAACCTTCACCTGCGGCGCCCCATACGCTTTCGGGAGACACCCGTCCAAGCGGCTCCAAAGCCGCGAGTTTATTGCGATCCCAATACCAGATGGCGGCGCCGATAGTCGTGCGCAGAATGAGCGTCCCCGGATTGTCGAATGGTGCATGAGCCTCAGCGAACACGCGCGCCGCCTGCGCACGCTGAAAGAAGTTCAGCGAAGGTGGCGCGCGATAGACGCGAAACCGCGTCAAGGCGCGGCTCAGAATCACATCGCGCGCACCGCCACGGTGCGGCGTCGCCACATCCGAAACAGCGCCGCTCTCAAGGAGCAGGCGGTGCGAGCGAGAGGGAGGTGATTGCTTGGTCATCCCGTATCGGCGCTAACCTGAGTTCGCGTTGCTCCACCCACCTGAAGGGTTGCGTGGCGTCCTCGCCGCCCAACTCCATCCGTCTTTCAATCCCATGCCGAGGGCCGCGAGAACCGAAAACGGCTCGGACGCGAAATTCCCGCCCAGGGACGAGGCTAAAGTCGCCGCGCGCGACGCGCCCGGCGCCGATAAGACCTTCAAGCTCCGCGAAATCAGTCAACGCCGATGCCTCGCGGCGCACGATGAGCGCTGCTGCACTACGCGCATCATCGAGCATCGCCTCCAGCACCGGCCGCGGCGCCGTGTTGATGTTGATCCCGGGGCCCGGTGCGCTCGCCGTTAACCAATCCCAGACGTCGCTGCGATCCATGCCCTGCGCACGCCAACCCATAATTTCCAACGCCTCCCAACGCGCTACCAGCGGCCGATCGGCGGGCGCCGGCATTCCGGCCCGCGTGTACTCCGCGCGCTCCGCGCCGCGATCGCGCACAAGATCGTCGCCATCGACATAATCCGCCAACGCGGCCGCGAGCGCAGGCGCGGCCTCCCCGGCGCCGCCGCGCTGAAGCAACGACGCGAGCCCGCTTTGGTCTGGATTGTTTAACTCAAAAAGCCCCGCTTCGTCCTGCACCGCGACATGGAGCCCCGGCGCACTTTCGACCGCATACCAACGCCCATCGAGCGCAAGCTCAGTCCCATCCCAACGCGCCGCGTCGCCAATTCGGAGCGCCCGCCCGTCCGCGTCATGCGTGAGCAACAGAAACGCCACCCGCGTCGCCGCATTTTCCGCGGCGAGCAAATCCCCACTTTCGCGCAACCGCATAGATGAAGCGTTCACATCACCGGCGACACGTGCGGCGGCCAGCACCGAAAATGCCAGCACGGCGACCACGACAATGGCCAACAACAGCGCATATCCCCGCTCGGCCGGCCTCATGAGGCACCATTTGACGCGCGCTCGATCCATATAACACGCGCGCGTGTCCCCTGGCGCAACTCAAACCGGACAAAAGGCGCATTTTCGGCGTCGCGCCAAGTTTCCTGCCACGAAACGCCATCGGCGCTGTAGGCAAAAGCCCCCACCGCACCGCCATTCCACGCCAGTATCTCGCGTTCGCGTCCATCGCTGATGCAATTCAATGCCTGGTCGCCAATCGAAAGCACCACCGCCGGCGCGCCTGCATCGGCGCACGCGGCAATCGTCGGTAAGCTTGGGTGCAACACGATACGCGTGGTGTCGCCCACAATCACCGCTTCCGGCTCGCCCTCACGCTCGCGGCGCGACACGGCGCGCACGAGTGTTCTGAACTCACGCTCGGCGCGCATCTCATCGACCGTATCGACAGCGCGCTCTGCGATTGCAGTGTTGTTGATCGCGCCGCGTGTCAGCAATGGCAGGATCAAGAGGGCCAATAGCGCCGTGATTGTCGTAACGACGATGGCCTCGATAATCGTCAGACCCCGTTCGCCGTCCCGCCGCTGGCTCACGGATCATCGCCATAGGCGATATCGCCCGCCAAACCTTCGCCGCCCTCCGCGCGGTCCGCACCAAGGCTCACAATACGCGGCCGCCCGAAATCAGTCGTCGGCGCCGCATACACGTACGCGGCGCCCCAAGGGTCGAGTGGCGTGTCCGCATCGAGATACGGCCCACGCCACAGCACCGCATCGTCCCCACGCGGCGGCGTGTTCAAAAGGGCGATGCCTTCCTCGTCACTTGGATAGCGGCCAAGATCCATCCGCATCGTTTCGATCGCCGCGCCCAGCGCACGCACCTGAACGCGCGCGGCCGTCACTTTCGAGCGATCCAATTGCGCCATGAGGCGCGGTCCCACCAGGGCCGCGATGAGCGCGATAATGGTCAGCACAATGAGCACTTCGAGCAGGCTATAGCCCCGCTCGCGTCGCCGATTTCGTTTCAAGTGCTCAGGCTTTCTCACGCGTGCAGTATCGGCCCGGCGGCGCATCCCGCATACCAGATTAGCTTGTCGCGACGCGCGCCACCAGCGATCTGCCGAATTCGCGAAAAACACGCGCCACGCGCGCCAATATTGGCTCCCGCGCAGCCGCACCTATAGCTTAATCTCCCACCCATATCGGGACCGGTGAGGTCATGCACCAATTAGGGGAAATTCTGGTTGAGCGTGGGCTTGCGCCGGCGGACGCTGTGGCGATCGCGGCAAAGCAAGGCGAACCCCACGAACTCTTCTCAACGCTGATGCGAATTGGCGTGATCTCCGAAGATGCGCTGCTTGATTTCCTCAGCGATCAATTCCGCTTGCCCGTCTTGCCGCTCGAAGGGGGCCCGAGTCTTGAGGCCGTGCGAGAGACGCTTGCGACAACCGACGCACCGATCAGATGGTTCATCGAGCACGACCTGGTCCTCTGGCGCGACGCTGAGGGGCGCATGCACGCCGCTGGACCGCGGGCGCACGAAGCCCCGATCCAAGAAGCGCTAGAGCAATGGGTGGCCGGGGGCTACACGCTTCATCTCGCCAAGGCAATCATGGTCGATCCCATTCTGATGGCGCTGCGTGGGGAACATCAGCGGAGCCGGCACTTGGATCCGCGTCGCCTTGCCGAGTTGGCGGAAGAGGCGCCGGTCATCGACTTTGTGAACTCGGTGCTCTCCGAAGCACTCTCACGCAGCGCCAGCGACATTCATTTCGAGCCGTTTGAGGACAAGCTCATTGTCCGCATGCGCGTCGATGGCGTCCTCACGCAACGCCGCGTCGTCAGCATCGACATGTTCGACGCAGTGTCATCACGCCTCAAGCTATTGTCCGGCATGAACATCGCCGAACGACGCCTGCCGCAAGATGGCCGCCAGAGCATCAATGTCGTCGGCCAAGACGTCGATCTTCGGGTCTCATCTCTGCCCACGACCTGGGGCGAATCCATCGTGCTGCGCCTTCTCGGCGCGACGCATCGCATTCCAGAACTGAGCGAACTTGGCCTCACGGACGACCAGTGCAGCATCATTCTTGAGGCGATCCACCAACCGCACGGTCTCGTTCTCATTACCGGCCCCACGGGCTCCGGCAAGACCACCACCGTCTATCGCCTGCTCTCGGAGCTGAACGACGGCGTGCGTAAGATCGTCACCATCGAGGACCCAGTTGAACTCAATCTGCCGGGCGTGCTGCAGATGGGCGTGCGCGCGGACATCGAACTCGATTTCGCTGCGGGCCTGCGCTCCATCCTCCGCCAGGATCCAGACATTATATTCGTCGGCGAAATCCGCGACGCCGAGACGGCGCAAACGGCAGTGCAAGCTGCGCTAACCGGCCACCTCGTCATCTCCACGGTTCACACCAATTCTGCGCTCGCGGCCGCGGCGCGCCTGAATGATCTCGGCGTCGAGCCATTCCTACTCGCCGATGTGCTTCGCATGGTCATCGGCCAACGCCTCGTGCGCTGTGTCTGCACACAATGTGGGGCGCCCGAGCCCGAGGCCGACATCGAGCAAAAGGCCGAGCGCTTGCTTCCCGGCCCATTGCGCACAGGCGACGCGCGTTGGCGGCATGGAATTGGCTGCAGCACATGCGGTCGGTCTGGCTATCAGGGCCGCATCGGCGTCTTCGAAGCCGCGCGCGTCACGCCTGCACTTCAGCACGCAATCCGCAACCGCGAACCCGAGACTGTCTTGACAGCGCTGGCGCGGGAAGATGGCTTCTCGTCACTTCTCGAAAACGCTCTCGTAACGGCGCGCAAGGGGCAAACTACTTTTGTTGAGGCTCTGCGCGTCCTAGGGGGCGGCGCATGAGCGCGCGCCGCTTCGTCATTCGCGCAGTGGGCGCCAACGGCCGGGTGACAACGCAAGCCGTTGAAGCCCCCACGCGAGCCGATGCAATGCGCGATGCAATGCAAACTGGCCACACGATCCTTGATTTGCGCGAAGAAGCGCAAAGCACGCCCCGCCGCCGGCCGGTGACGCGCGAGCACGCCATTCTGATCCTAAAACAACTATCCGTTATGACTGGCGCCGGTGTTCGCTTACTCGACGCGATGGAAACACTTGCGGACTCGCTTACGGGTTCCGAGGCGGCAGCGCGCCTTAACGCGATCAACCAATCGCTGCGCCGCGGCGATCGGTTCGGCGACGCGTTGGAACAATCGCTGCCTATCTATCCGGCCTATGTGTACGGCCTCGTGCGCGCCGGTGAATCCAGCGGCAAACTCCCACGCGTCCTGACAGAGGCAGCACAACAGCTCGCCTTCGAACAACGCGTTGAGCGCGACATTCTGAACGCACTCACGTACCCCGTCTTCCTAGTGGTCAGCGGCGTCGCAAGCGTTGCATTTCTGCTTTACGCGGTCGTACCACGCTTCGCGACCATGCTGGAAAACTCGCGATCGATGCCAAATGGCCTTTCGCGGTTCGTACTAGATGCTGGCGTCGCCTTTCATGCAAATGCGGCAGCGATCCTGTTAAGCCTCGTGGGCCTGGCACTGGCGATCTCTGCGCTATCGCGCACGCAATCCTTCCGCGCGAACTTGCGCAGCCTCGCGCATGCCACGCCTGGTCTGCGCGCGTTGCTCGCAGCCCGCCAGGGCGCCACCTGGACCCGCGTGGCTGCACTCAGCCTCGATGCGGGCGTAGGAATTCTCGACGCCACATCACTTGCCGCCGGCGCACTTCCGGCTGGCACACATCGCCAAGCTGTACTGGCTGCGATCCCCGCGCTGCGCGCCGGCTCGGAGATCGACACCGCGTTTCGGGGCGCAGGGGCTATCGCCGAGATTGATGCGAGCTTGTTGCGGGCGGGGCAGCGTTCCGGCGCGCTTGCCCAAATGTTTCACACGATCGCCAATCGCCAGGAGGAGGCGCTTCGGGACGTGCTGAAGCGCCTGACGCTGATCGTCGAACCTGCGGCGATCGCCACCGTTGCGCTGATGGTGGGCGGCGTCGTACTCGCGCTCGCCTCGGCGCTGGTGGGCGTTTACGAAGCGATCGGCTAACGCATGATCGACACTCTGTCCGTCATCATACTCACGGTCGTAACGCTCCTGACTGCATGGGGCGCGCGGCGCGACCTTCGGATACCGCTCTGGACCACACTCAGCGCCTTTGCCGTAGCCCTGAGCTTGAGCATTCACGCGATCGGACCGGCGTTCGCCTCGCTCGGCGTGCTCATCTTGATCTGCTTGATGATCATCGAAACGGACAGACGTCACCACCTCATCCCCGACACATTCACGATTGCGCTCTTTGCGCTTGCCTTGGTCATGCCGTTTGATGATGACCTTCAAGCCCAAACACTCGGTGCAGTTGTCCTGGGCGCCCTCTTCTTGGCCACACGCTACGCATTCGCGGCGCGCGGCAGCGCCGAAGCGCTTGGCCTTGGCGACGTGAAGCTTGCGGCGGCCATCGGCGCGGTGCTCGGTCCTGTGCATGCCTTTTACGCGGTTTTCATCGCGGGGCTGGCGACGATTTTGGTTGTGGCGGTTCGAAACCGCGGCGGCGTGGTCTCTGTGGGCGCGCCGTTTGGCGTAGGCCTGGCCGCGGCGACCGCGGCTATCGCCGTCTTGCGTGCGCTCACCCTATGACGCGCCGTCGAGAATCCGGCTTCAGCACCCTGGAGGTAATTGCGGCTGTGGCGATCATCGCCGTAGCGCTCTTCCCGATCATGATGTTGCAGACGCAGCTTGCACGCAGCCAAGCGCGCTTGGACGCATCGCACGAACAATCCACGAGCGCCCAAAATGCACTGGCGCTACTCCGCGACCTCAACCCGATGTCCACGCCAGCCGGACGGCGGCGGCTCGATGCGCGCACGGAGCTCGCTTGGTCCAGCACACCGATCTCGGGCGTGAGCCAGACGGTCAATCCGACAGGGTTTGAGGTTCAACTCTATCGCGTGACTGGCGCAATAGAACGGGACAGTCTCCCGCTAACGACGGTTGAGATTGACCTTATTGGCTGGCGCGCGGCGCGAGACCCATAATGGGCCAAAACACAATGAGGCGGCGGAATAATACTTTGGCCAGATCGTAGTCTCTCACCGTCGAGATTGAGTCATCGGCGCAACAGGCGGAGGCGCACGTGCCGCGTGCCAACACGACGCGCAAACTGTCCGCGCGGCCTATTATAGCACGTCCTGTCGTCGGGACCCGCCCGGATCCACCACCCCAGCGTGCATCGCCAGCTGCATCCGCATTAAGCGCGGTCATCGCGTCGTTGCTGCTGTGGGCCGGCTTGATTTGGACAGCCGAGAAAATCCTCGGGATGATTATTGGCTGACGAGCGCCCGGAGGCGTTCGTCAATCACGCCCTGATCGGCGCCATAGGCAATGACATCCGCCACACGCGCATCCCGACCGACCAGGAAAACGGTCGCCGTGTGATCCATTGTGTAATCCCCAGATTCCAACGGCACACGCGCGGCAGATACATCAAACGCCTCGCGTAGCCTCGCGAGCGCTTCCTGACTACCCGTGAAGCCCGTCACCTTTGGTCCAAAGCCAGCGAAATATTGCGCCATGCGTTCGGGTGTATCGCGATCAGGGTCCACGGTGACAAAGTCGATCCTGAGATCGGCGACGGGCTCGCCGATACGATCAGCCGAAGCTGTCAGCTCGTAGATCGTCACCGGGCATATGACGGGACACCGCGTGAAGCCGAAAAACAAAGCGCGCGGCGCGCCGGCCAGTTCACCCCAACGAACGGAAGCGCCTGCGGAACTTGTCAGCGTCACATCATCAAGGCCCCGGCCAAGGTTGGCGAACTCATTCGGCGCCGCAGGGGCGCACGCGGATACGCCAACGAGGCTTGCCGCGCCGCTTGCCAACACAAGTCGACGCGTGAAGCGTTCACCACCAATCGTCATTGTCCACAATCACCGGTTCGCGCCGACGCTCACGACGCGGATGCGCCACCGCCTCAACGCCGAGCAATGGCGCAATAGTGCCCACTGCCGCAGCGAGCGCACGCTCTGAGATCGCGAGATCGCGTTCTGCTTCCGCCATGGAAACGCGCGCGCTCAAACGCTCCTGCTCCTGGTTCAAGACATCAATCATGGACCGTTGACCAAATTGCTGCTCGCGACGCGCGCCACGGCTTGCAAGGTCCGCCGCATCAAGCCTTATACGCGACGCCTCCACCCGCGCGCGCGCCGCCTCCACGTCGGACCAGGCCACATTCACGCGTTCATTCACGCGCCGTTGGGTCTCGAGCAACCCATAGCGCGCGGCGTCACGCACGTGTCGTTGCTGCCGCTCGCGCGAACGATTGGCGCCGCCCGAGAAGAGCGGCACCTGTACGCGCACAGACACCGTACTTTCGAACTCTTGATTGAAGTCGGTGGAGCCGCCAATCGCATCGAAGGTCGAGTTCGACGATTCCAGGAACAACCTCAGCCGTCCATTTGCCGCGGCGAGATCCACCGCCGCGTTGGCGGCGGTTACTTCCGCGGCCGCAGCCACCAACGCCGGGTGATCATCCTCAGCACGTGCGAGCGCATCAGACAAACTCTCCGGCAACCCCGCCAACGGCGGCGGCGGCGCAAGCTCCCGGGGGAGATGCCCGACAACGCGGGCATAGAATTGTGTGGCCTCGATCATCCGCGCACGCGCACGCGAGATATCGGCGCGCGCCTGCGCCGCACGCGCTTCCGCTTGTGCGACATCTGTCCGCGTCAAGAAACCTTCTCGCTGGTTGGCGCGGGCAAAGCGCACCTGCTCTTCAAGGTTCGTCAGCAGCTCTTCCTGCGCGAGCAGCGCTTCACGCGTGAAGATCGTCTGCGCATAGGCTTGAGTGAACTCAAGCGCCGCACCTTGAATAGCTTCCTGATAAAGCGCCACTGCCGATGCGATTTGCGCCCGCGCCTGGCGCGTCGACGCCAACACACGCCCGGACCCGAACAGCAACGTCGAGGCGCGCACCGATGCGATCCAATATTCCGGTTGCTCTCGGATCGTGAAGGCCGGCGTGAATTCGTCCTCCGTGCTATCCTGCTCGATGGCGCTCGCATCGACCGAAACTTGCGGCAATATTTCTGACCACGCCTGGGGCAGCGCCTCACGCACGGCGCGGACGCGCGCGCGCTCGGCGGCCAATGTCGGACTCGTGGAAATCGCGATCATCGCCTCGGATTCGAACGTCGCCCGCTCGGTCTCCTGCGCCGCCGCGTCAAACGAGGCAGTGGCGATCAGCATAACAATACCAACAGACGCAGCAGACAAACGCATCGATTAATTCTCTCGGAAGGACCGCCACACGGTCTGACTGAGCGGCTCCAGTAGATATTGCAGTGCTGTGCGTTTGCGCAGCGGAATCATGACCTCGACGGGCAGACCAGGCGAAAGTCGCAGATCGTCGCCGCCCATCGCCGCCGTGAGCCGCTCGAGTTCAGAACTCGGTGCGCGGATTTCGGTGACGAAGTACGGCGCGCCGCTGCGCTCATCTTCGAACCTGTCGGCCGAGACGCGGCTTACCTCGCCTCGCAGATAGGGCATTTGCCGGCCTTCGAATGCGGCAAGGCGCACATTGACCGGCTGGCCCACTGCGACATTGTCGGCGTCGATCGGTCTGATGCGCACACTCATGATCATATCTTGTTCGTCAGGAACGATCTCCAGAATGCGCTCCCCCGGGCCCACGACCGCGCCTTCATTGAAGAAAGAAAGTCCCACCACCACGCCAGAGGTTGGCGCGCGAACCCGAGAAGATTCCAATTGTGTGCGCACGGCATGGAGACGCGGAATCACTTCCGCGAGCTGTGTTTCGGTCACACGCAGCTCTTGGGCGATCAATTGCGCGCGATCCTCTCGGATGGAGAGAGATTGCATTTGCGCCTCGCCGATGCCTTCGCGCGATTGCTCAATCAATCCCTGCAATTCCGCTCTACGCCCAGCGAGTTCGGACTGCGTGCGTTCGACACTGCGCACGCGCGTCTCCGCAGCGAACCCTTCCGCCGCCAAAGTGCGCAAGCCCTGCAGCTCCTCGCTGATCAGCGCGTGCTGCTGATCGATGGCGGCAACCTGCTCGCGGTAACCGGCAATACGTGCGCTCAATTGTGATTGGCGTTGCCCTTGGACGCCCGTCTGTGCGCGAACGGCGGATCGTCTGGCGCGTAGCTCATCTTGATGGCGCGCCAACACGGCATCGGCCAACGAGACATATTCCGACGGCAAATTCGCCCAACTTGCAGGCCGTTGCACTCGTGTCGCGCGCGCCGCCTCCGCCAACAAGCGCTCCCGAGACGCCTCCAGTTCAATCGCTTGCCCGGCGAGCGCGCGCTCCTGTGCGCGCAGTTCCACCGCAGAGAGTTCGATAAGAATCTGATCTTCTTCGACGTGATCCCCTTCACGCACAGCAACGCTTGAGATCACGCCGCCCTCGCGATGCTGCACGACCTGGCGATTGCCCGAAACGATCACTTCGCCCACCGCCACGACGCCGGCATCCAGCGGTGCAAAGGCCGCCCAAAGTCCGAACACGCCGAAGAACACCGCAAGCACGACCACACCAAGGCGCCCCTCTCGCCACGGATTGTCGTTGAGCGCCTCAAATTCGGTAGGTGGCGGCTCCATCTTCATGAACGCGCCCCAACAGGTGCAGACTTAGGCGCGGCCGCTGCTTGGATCTTGGCAAGCACGGATTGTCGCGGTCCATACTCGATGACACGCCCGTCTCGAAGCACCAGCAATTTGTCAACGATACCGATGATGCCGGCTCGATGGGCCACCACCACAACAACGCCGCCACGTGCGCGTACGCGCTGGATCGCTACGGCCAACGCGGCCTCGCCCTCTTGGTCCAAGTGCGAATTCGGCTCATCCAGCACGAGCACGCAGGGCTGGCCGAAAAGCGCGCGCGCCAGCGCTATACGTTGCGCCTGACCGGGTGAAATGCCCGAGCCTGACGGCCCCAGTTCGGTTTCGTAGCCGCGCGGCAAGCGCAAGATGAGATCGTGCGCGCCAGCCTCGATCGCAGCCGCCACGACACTTTCGCCGATCGCTTCGCTTGTCTCAGGCGTTCTCGGCACGAAGGACGAGATGTTGTCAGCGATCGTGCCGTCGAACAAATCGATGCGCTGCGGCAGATAACCGATGTGGCGAGACAGAGCCTCTTCATCCCAGTCCGCATACCGTGCGCCATCCAATCGCACCGCGCCCATTCGGGGCGTCGCCGCATTCGCAAGCACGCGCGCAAGCGCTGTCTTGCCGGCGCCGCTGGGACCGATGACGCCAACAACCTCACCCGGCTCGATCTGCAAGGACACGCCTTGCAGCGCCAATGTGCGTCCATCCGGGGCGGTCGCTGAGATTTGCTCAAGCTCGAGTCGCCCTTCCGGGGTCGGCAACGGCGTACGCGCCATTGACGTCGGCATGGCTGCAAACAATTTCCGCAATGCGAGATAGGAGGTGTGCGCCATACCCAATTGTCGCCAGCCGCCCACGATCTGTTCAACCGGCGCGAACGCGCGCGCCGTCAGGATGGTCGCCGCGATAATGGCCCCAGGTGAGATTTCCCGCTGTACCGCCAAAAAGGCGCCCAGTCCCAACGCGGCGGATTGCAGCAGCATGCGCGTCGCCTTCGTGATCGACGAGTATCCCGCACCCGTTATGGCGACATCGGTTTGAGCGCCGACGAAATCGGCGCGCGCCTTTCCACGACGATGGCGAAAGCGAGAATTGGCGCCCAGCGCATGGATAGTCTCAGCGGCGTTCAAGTCTGCATCGCTTGCCGAATAGAAACGCGCAGCCAGGCTCGACAAACGAGAGATCGAGTCACGTGAGCTTCGCTCGTTCGCCAGCGCCAGCAGCAAAATGATAACGGCGCCAACGATGGCGAGCACGCCGATCCAAAAATGGATCACAAAACAGATAATGATGAAGAGCGGCGTCCAGGGCAGATCCAGCAAACCCGCGGCCGCGGGGCTTGTGATGCCCGTGCGCAGATTGTCCAGATCACGGCTTGTGGCTTCCGGCTGTGCGCCCGCGCGGCGCGCGCGCATCCCCTCTTCAATCACGGCGTCCGCCGCGAGACGTTCGACGCGAACCGAAGCACGCGCCAAGAGTCGCGATCGAATAGAATCAAGCAGCGCCAAAACCGCTAAACTTGCGATTAGCACCACGCTTAGCAAAACAAGCGTTAGCACCCCGCTCGTTGGGATTACGCGATCATAGACCTGCAGCATGTAGAGCGATGGCGCCAAATACAGCAGATTGATCGCCGCGCTAAAGCCCACGATCAACATCACATGCGTACGCAGACTCTGCGGTCCGCGGCTCATCATCTGCGCGGCGGAAAATGTTTCGAGCTGCTCAGGCGGCAGATTAAAGAACCGGTCAATTGACGCACGCAGCGCACCGATACGCGTGCGCACGAAGTCGGCCGCGCGCGACAGCAAGGCCTGTCCCCGTGCCCACAACTCAACCAATGAAAGACGTGGAAATCTTATGCCCAGCCCAGCCACGGCCCATACTCTCGCGTAACGCTCATAACCCTTGCGTACAGGTTCCCCGAGCGACAGCCGTTTCCCCAACCGGCTTAGCGCGCACACCATCTGCGCGCGGTCGCTTGGTTAAGAGCGACCGCGCGCAGAGATTTTACGGCGCGAGCAAGAAATCCGAAGCCGTAATGTTGGCTACGGTCTCTCCCAGCAGCGTAATGGTTTGGCCGTTGATCGTGACAAGAACGTCCGCCCCTTGCTGGACGATCGTCACCGAGGCAGCGAAATTCGCCGCGGTGACGCCCAAGGCGCTGATGTCCAACAGATCCTGACCACCAGTTGGATTTTCGTCGAACCCGGTGATCCGATCGGCTCCGAACGCGCCGCTGAAGACGAACGTATCGTTGCCAGCGCCGCCATTCAGATCGTCGTTGCCCAAACCGCCAATGAGCGTATCGCTGCCGCCACCGCCATTGAGGTTGTCGTTGCCGCCGCCGCCATTCAAGGTATCCGAACCGCCGGCGCCATCGAGGTCGTTGGCGCCGCCGTCGCCCAGAATTGAGTCGTTCCCGGCGCCGCCGGTTACGTTCTCAATGCCGGCAATGGCGCTGAAGCCGGAGGCCGAACCGGCGCCCAGATCGACCGTGACGCCGTTGCCAGCGCCCGTGCCGGTGTAGTCGAGGCGATCGACCCCGCCGAGCAGATCGGCATTTACCGCTTCGATATTGATCAGCGTCGTGCCGTTGGCGTTGGTGAGACGTGCGCCATTCCACACGGCCGTCAGCGTATTCGCAGCGGTCGTGCCGTTTATGCGCAATGTATCTACATCGGCGCCGCCATCGTACGAGCTGTCTGTCCCATCACCGAAATTGTAGATGATGAGATCGTTGCCCGCGCCGCCATTGACGACATCGCCGTTGCCTGCACCGCCCGAGAGCGTGTCATTGCCTGCGCCGCCATTGATGACATCGGCAGAATCGCCGCCATCGATGATGTTCGCATTGGTGTCCCCGGTAATGTTATCGGCGCCGAATGAGCCGATAATGCCCTCAATGCCCGACAGCGAGTCCGTGCCTGTCTGCGCACTCGTCGCCGAGCCGGTCGACACGTTAACCACCGCGCCGGCTGTCGTGTTCGCTAGGCTGTAGAAGTCAACGCCAAGGCCGCCAACATAGGTGTCATTGCCGTCACCCGTTGAGGCAACGAGAATGTCATCACCGCCGGCGCCATCGATCGTGTCGGCCCCATTGAGACCGGTAAGGATGTTCGCTCCAGCGTTGCCGACAATGTTGTCGTTACCCAACCCGCCGGTCACGTTCTCAATGCCAGCGATTGTGGTGAAACCGGACGCCACGCCAGTTGTCAGATTGACCGCAACAGCCACAGCCGCGAGCGTTGTTGAATAATTCAACGTATCGCTGCCCGCGAGCAGATTGGCGTTGACCACCTCGACGTTGGTGACGTTGCCGTCCTCAACGGTGACAAGACGCGTGCCATTGAAGCGGACGTCGAGCACGTCGTCGCCGGTCGTGCCGGTGATCGCCAATGTATCGTTGCCTGCCGCGCCGTTCACGGTGTCTGTGCCGTCGCCAATCGTGTACTGGATCAGGTCGTCGCCGCCGCCGCCATTGATGTTGTCATTGCCGGCGCCGCCATTGAGCGTGTCGTTATCAGCGTCGCCGTTGAGCGAGTCGCCGCCGGCTTCTCCCAGGAGAACGTCCGCACCCGCGCCGCCGTTCAGAATGTCGCCGCCAGCGCCGCCTTCAAGCACATCCCCACCAGCTGCGCCGTTGAGTGTGTCAGCGCCGTTTAGACCGAGGATACGATCGGCGAACGCCGTACCCGTGATGACATTGGCGCCATTGGTGCCGGTGATGAAATCGCCGACGGCGTCGGTTGCCGCCGAGGTCACCGTTTCTGTCGTGCCGAAATCATCAGTGTAGGTAACGATGGCGCGCAACGGGCGACCAATCTGCGCCGCCGCAACAAGGAATTGCTGCAGATTGGCGCCGGCGATGTCTTGCCATGTGCCATTCGCCAATTGCTGTTGCCACTGGAACGTGAATACCGCGCCGTCCGTGCCGTCCGGATCGATAAACGCCACATTGGCCGTGAGGATATCTCCCTCTGTCGGCGTCGTATCGCTGATCACCAGCGCCCCCACCGGTGCGTCATTGAGCGGCGTCACCGACGCCGTCGGCGCCGAGAACACCGTCTCCAGCACGCCGTTCTCGTCGATGTAGTTGAAGCGGACGCGCAGTTGCGCGCCAGCTTCCAATTGGGTCACGCGGAACGTCGGCCCGGTTGCCGGCACTGGGCCTTCATTGCCGTTGGCGCCGCCAACAACCATGATGTCTTGCCAGGCGCCATCGCCGCCATCGGCCTGCCAGGTGATCGAGGAGAGCCCCGTGATCACGCCTCCGGTCGCGATATTGTCCGGATCCGTGACGCCCGAAACATCAACTGTCAGCAATTGGCCTTCAGCAGGCGTTGTGTCGTTGATCAGCGGTACGCCAACGGGACCCTCATTTGCAATATCGCCCAGTTGAACGACGGTGTCGTTGAACTGCATGCGCTCGATGTTGCGCAGGTAGTCGAAGCCATCAATGCCCACGGCGCCCGGTACGATGACACCCGCGCCGTCACGCTGCAGATGGATCACTTGAATGAAACCATCGCCGTCTTGATCGCTGATCCCCTCGAAGGTGTCTTGGCCTTCGATAAAATAGTCCGCGCGATTGCCCGTGAACACAGCCGTGTCGATGTCGGGTGTCGCTGAGGTCAATATCTCACGCACGATCCCAAGCTGGCTCACCTTGAGCGTACCGGCGAGCATCTCATTTTGGATCGTCTTCATGCTCGTGACGCGCTCGTTTGCGTCATTGAAGTCGCCATCATTGTTGCGATCGACACCGATGGCCACCTGCAAGTAGGCGTCGCCATCCAGAACGTCGTTGCCGCCGCGGCCCTCGATCATATCCGATCCGCCGCCGCCCAGGATGATGTTGCCGCCGGTGAACATGTCGTCGGCGTCGCCCACTACTCCGTTCGCGCCAGCGCCAAGTTGACCAAGCAATTCAGCCAAACCATCAATACGCGCGATGCCCTCTGCATTGAGTTCATGGCCGGTCAGCGTGAGCTCAGGTTCGGTGAGCGGGTCGGCTACACGATCATCGCCACGAAGTACGTCGTCGAGTTGCGATCCTGACAACGCTTCAACCATGTCGAAGCGATCGAGCGTGGCGCCCGGATCGCCCGGCAATGGCGGCTGGCCAAACACACGGATTTCCATGTCAGCGACAGCGCCAAACTCGGTGTTGTTCTGATAGCTGACCCAATCGAACCCGATGAAGCCTTCGAGGCGGTCAGTGCCGAGGCCGGACACCATGATGTCATCGCCGCCGAACGAGTCGAAATCGTTGGGCGCGCCGCCGCCGATGATCACATCGTGGCCGCCATTGACATCCTCACCCGCGAAGTTCAACGCGGCGCCGTCCACGTCGGCGTTATCGCCA
Organism: Vitreimonas flagellata; assembly: GCF_004634425.1. Lineage (NCBI taxonomy): Bacteria > Pseudomonadati > Pseudomonadota > Alphaproteobacteria > Hyphomonadales > Hyphomonadaceae > Vitreimonas > Vitreimonas flagellata. Next base: position 1,026,601 of record NZ_SBJL01000001.1, read on the forward strand.
GCGAGCGTGCCGATGCCGAAGGCGGATTCCACCCAATCGTCGCCGAAGCCGCCGACCAAGCCCACAAGCGTGCCGTCGCCGGTGATGAAGTCGTTACCCAGACCGGCGAACACTTCATCGCCTTCACCGGTGCCGAGGTTCACGAAATCATTGCCGCGACCGCCGATGACCAAGTCGATGCCGTCGCCGGCGTGAATGACGTCATCACCATCGCCGCCTTTGATATTACCATCAAAGGCATTGTCGGTGATGATGTCATTGCCGTCGCCGCCATTCAGAATGTCGAAGCCGCCGCCGCCTTCGATCCGGTCGTCGCCACCGTCACCCCAGGCGGTGTCGTCGCCAATGCCGCCGATTAGGATGTCATTATTCTCAGTGCCGCCGAGCACAACGTGGCCGCCGCCATTGTAGCGGAGGTAGTTCGTATCGGCGCCAAGTGTATCCGGGTTGTTGCGTGAGACGAGCGGTGTGAACAGATTATTGGGCTCACCTTCGTCGGCCCAAGTCGGGTCGGCATTGCCATTTGGCCCAAGGCCCGTGTGTTGTTGCGATTGGTCGACCTCAAGCGTCCAATCCGGGGTGGCAAACACGTCGCCCGGCAAGTGCTTCAGGTCAGTGTTGCGCATAATGAGGGAGGCAAACGAATTGCCTTCCAGCTCGGAGAGGAAGTTGAGGCCCGAGAAGCGCGCCAGATAATAGAAGCGGTCGCCGTTCTGGAGCATCTCCATCTGCGTTTCAAAGATAAACGCAAACGTCGTACCGAGCATGCTGCCGAAGGGCGGCGGCATTTCGGCGAGACCGCCGATCCACAGATCGACATCTTCCAGACCGCCAAGAGAGCCACCCGCATAGGCGCCGGTGGCATTCAAGAACGCCAACGCGTCGGTGGGCGCCGCAATCACGCGTCCGTCCGCCAACACCTGATCCACTCCAGTGACGATCGCCATCGCCGCCGCACGGCGGCCTTCCATCGTCGTTTCCGCCGTGATCAGCGCGTGGGTGCCGTACGCCGCGATGAAATTGATCACCGACGCCGGGTGCTTCACGTTCTGCGCAAAGTCGATCCAGCTCGTATACGGCGTCAGCGCAGAATCGCCGTTCATCGCGTAAATCTGGCGACGCGCTTCGTTCAGCCCGGGAACGCCGGTGTCACGACCGCGCGCTAGATTGAGGGCCGCAAGGTCCAGCGGCAAGCCGACCAGATTGTTGCGCAACGCTTCGGTGATGAATTCATCGATGGCGTTGCCCGATTGACGGGTCATGCCCCGGATGATGGCGGCTGACGCTTCGGCCGCATCAACACCGCTCGCCACGAACTCCACCGGATTGAGGAACGCGGCGATCAGCCCGATCTGTTGTTCTTCAGGGCCAGCGACACCACCCGCGCCGATGACGTTGAAATCCGCATCGAAGCGATCGACCGTCTCAGTCAACATAGAGTGACCGAAGCGATACACGACGTGGGCGAACTCGGCGAAGATCGCCGGGTTAATCGTCATATCGATATTGATGAAGATATCGATGCCCGGGTGGACCTTACGCGCGAACTCTTCGAAGACGAGGTGCTGATACTGCATCTCAGTGAAGACACGTGCGGCTTGGAATACACGTTCGCCGTTGAACTCTTCGTCGCTGATGCCGTCCAGGATGCGCGCATCGAACGCCGCATCGCTCTCACCTGGCAGGCGCGAGACCCAGCCGCGCACAAAGTCGGAAATGCCGTCGGTCGCCAGGATCGCGCGCACCTCGTCGTGGATCGCGCCCACCAGGCGATTGTGCTCGGAGTGGAAGATGGTGTGAACGGCGGTGAGGCCGATGTTCTCGTTGCCGCGACCGTCACCCGTAATGAAGTGCGCTTCGAGCAATTCATCGTCATAGGTGCCCGGCAGACCATCATTGTTGCCAACCAGATCGTCGGCGTCCGCAGTCTGGTTGATCCGCGGTGTGGCCGGACTTCCGTCATGGTCAAACACGCCCGGCGCGGCGCCATGCGCAATGTCATCCAGGAACGCGTGATTGATGCGAACCACGGAGCCTGACGTGAACGACGAACCAGCCGCCGCAAGCGCTGCCGAGATCGCCGCCGGGTCGTTGATGTCCAAGCCGCCCGCGACGCCTTCGACGTAAACAATCTCGTCGTCGGCGGTGCCGCTGATCCCATCGGCGCCATTGCCGACGCGAACACCGATCTGCGCGTACCCATTGGCGCCGGGAATGAAGCGCCCGTAGGCGTCGGTCATGACGAGCGGGATGTTGTGCACGTCATGATCGCTGAACAGCACGCCCAGCATGTCGCGCGCCTGGTTCTTGATGTCCGCCCACGTCGCCAATCCGCCGTGCGCACCATCCAAGAAGCGCCCCGTCGACACCGCGTCGCCGTTATCGTTGAGCCGGTATTCGCGGAGGAAAACCTGGTGCGCCGGGTGTGACGTGTAGGTCTGGTTTTGATCGATGAAGGGTGTTGTTTGGTTGTTGTGCTCGCGGATGTCATCGGCCGTGCCGAGAATTCCGTCCGGGCCACGCCCGTTCGTCGCTCGCGTCAACAGCATGAAGTTGGGGCTGTCATCGCTCGTGTTGGCCACGCCATCGGCGCCGAAACCATCGTCCGCACTGACCACACCATCCGCACCGAAATCATAGAGCGGATCATCGGGCATCAACGGCATGAAGACCGTGCCCGAACCACCCTTGTTCACGAGATCGAGACCGTGATCGAAGAACTGGCCAAACAGCGTAAACCAGCTGTTGAACGGCGCCGACAAGCCTTCATCGGGGGCGATATTTGGAATGAAGAAGACGTCGCGATCGTCACCTGTGCCAAAGGCCCCATCGAGGCCCGGACTTTGGACGATCGGCGCGCCCTCAAGCGCTGCATCCAGCGCTGCCTGAGCTGCGACTACCGCGGCATTCGCCTCCGCGGCTTCGCTCACAGCGGCATCGTAAGCCGCCTGGGCGCTGGCGGCGGCAGCGGCGGCGGCCGCTGCATCCGCGCCAAGCGCTGCGGCATTCGCCGCGCTTGCGGTTGCGAGCGCCAACAATGTGTCCGCTTGTGCGTTCGCCTCCGCGGCCGCAATCACCGCCGCGTCGTACGTCGCCTGCGCGGCGTCGATCGTTGCTTGCGGAATGTCCGCGTTTTGCAGCGCTGTCAGCGCATCCAGCGCGGCTTGCTCAGCGGCCGCCGCAGCATCGGCCTGCGCCTGCGCATCCGCAGCCGACGCAGCATCGGCGGCGGCTTGGGCCGCCGCAGCCGTCGCCGCTGCTTGCGCATCCGCATTCGCGAGATTGGCCGCATCCAACTCAGCCTGACGCGTGACAACCAGCGCATTGGCGGCGTCAAGGTCTGCTTGCGCACTTGCCAACGCCGCATTCGCATTCGCCTCGACCAGAGCCGCGGCTGTGGCCGCTGCAGCGGCGGCGTCCGCAGCCGCTTGCGCGGCGTCCGCATCGGCCTGGGCGGCAGCCTGAGCCGCCGCTGCTGTCGCCGCGACGCTGGCGGCGTCTGCGGAGGCAGTGCTGGCAGCAGCAGCAGCAGCATCCGCCAAGTCGGAGGCGGCAATCGCTGCATCCAGGTCGGACTGGCGAGCGTCTCGCACTGCCGTGGCTGCATCGATTTCTTCTTGCGCGGCGCCGTTGGCGATCAGGGTGTCCAGAGCCGCCTGGGCATCGTCCCGCGCCGTCAATGCCGCCGCCTCAGCTGCGTTCGCGTCCGTTGCGGCTTGTTCGGCGGCAACAGCAGCGGCGGCCGCAGCGGCCGCGTCTGCATTGGCCAACGCCAACGCCGTGTCCGCAGCTGCAAGCACCGCCAAAGCCGTCACAAGGTTTGCATTCGCGTTAGCCGCCGCCGCATCCGCCGCGACGCGATCCGCGATCGCAACCGCAAGCGCTGCGTTGGCTGCATCAACATTAGCCTGCGCAACAGTCGCTCCCGCAACGGCGCTATCGAGCGCTGCTTGCGCGGCGATAGCTGCATCAGCCGCAACACCGGCAGCGGCGGCTGCACTAGCGGCGTTCGCCTGCGAAGCTGCAGCGCTTGCCGCCGCAGCCGCTGCCGCCGCGTCAGCAGCATCCGAGGCCGTCACCGCGTCGTCGTAGGCGGCCTGCGCGGCCGCAACCGCCGCCGGCGACACGTCCGCGTTCAAAAGTGCTGTCAACGTCGCCAAGGCGCTTGCTGCGCTTGCATCCGCCGCGCTCGCCGCCGCCTGCGCACTAGCGGCAGCACTCGCATCGGCTTGGGCCTGTGCCTGTGCGGCGGCCGCCGCAGAAGCGGCGGCGGCAGCTTGCGCATTTGCGGTGGTCAGAGCCGCCAAGAGCGGGCCGACCTCGGCGCTCTGTCCCGCAGCCAATGTTTGCGCGTTCTGAAGCGCTTGCTGAAGCGCTGGCACGTTGTCGCCGTTCGATATCCCCGCCACTTGCAGAGCAACGATGACAGCCGCCGGATTGTTCGGCGTTTGATCGACAATCAAGTTCGAGATGAGACGAATCTGGGGATCGAATACGTAGCCGGAGGTTTGCAAATAGCTTGTCGAAGAACCGAGTGGTTGTCCGGGTAAGCCCGGCATCGTGACTACACTTGCGTTGCGCCACACTGGATTCAGCAAACGTGGAAAATTCTGATCCGCGGATCCCCACGCCTCTTGGCCTGGAATGATGTGATTGTTCGTGCCGTTTACTGTGCGCAAACCCCACGGGTGAAACGCAGTTGGCGGCAGTGCGCCGCTCTCAGCTAAGATGATTTGATCAAGAATAAACTGAAGATCAGTACGGAATAGCTGAACCATTTTGCGCCCCGTGCATTCGCCATCTCGCGCGTCAATCGCGCGCCCAATGGTTAATGGTTGCGCTTGTTGGCGCGCGCGCTCAATTCAAGTAGCGTCGATGGCGATCATGCGCATTACACTCGCGCACTGCGCGAAGGCGGATCGAGGACGCCGCGCCTTATTCCGTGCTCTGTGCATTTTGTACAACTTAATTTCGCGCCGAAACGCGCAGCGCGCCGCCCTTTTGAAGCGACGTTGCGCACTGCCGTGCGTTGCGATTCAGAAAAAGAAGATGAGGATGAGAGAACCAAAAACGATCGATGTGGCCAACCACAAGCGACCTGGCGCCTCCGTCTCCTCAAGCCACGGTCGCCGCTGAATCGCCACGGCGCGCAACTCCCCCGTCTTCACGGGGCCTCTTAACTTCCTGGAGATGGAATTCTGGCGAACACTTACGCGCTTGCGCTTGTCTCCCGCCGGCCGGGTTCGGCATTTTCGACGACCAAATCGAATAACCGAACGACGTGCAGACATTTCCATCCCCGACAACGCGCCTTCACACGCATCATCGGGAACAACGGTAACTGAGGGCCGATTACGGAGCCGTGACAGCAAAATTACGGGAAAATGACGCCCACATTACACGAGTTGTAATGTTACTTTGGGGCCGTCGGGAAACGGAGCACAACCGACGTCCCTCGCCCAATCTCGCTGTCGAGAGCCATGGCGCCGCCGTGCAAATCCATGATGCTCTTGGCGATAGGCAACCCAAGCCCGAGCCGTCCACTGGAAGGATTTCGCGCCTTATCGGCCCGATAGAACCGATCAAACACTCGCGATTGATCCTCCACGGACACCCCCTCGCCAGTGTCTCGCACTTCGATAGACACCCAATCGTCTTCCTGCCGCCCACTTAAGACCACGGCGCCCCCCTTGGGCGTATGGGCGATCGCGTTGGAGACCAGATTGCTGATCGCGCGTTGGAAGAGGGTTCGATCAACCGCGAGGGTTAAGTCCAGCGGACACACAACGGAAAAATTGAGCCCTGCCTCCTCCGCCGCCGTCTCAAAGTACTCCCGGATCACGTTCAATTCTGTCGCCACGACGACAGAACTCAGATCCAGGTCAATTCGGGTTTGCCGAGCGCGCGCCAGAAAGAGCAGGCTTCCCACGATACTTGAGAGACGCTGACTTTCTTCCACAATGGAAAGAAGCGTGTCTTCGTACTCTTCATTACTGCGCGCGCGAGAAAGCACAACCTCCGAGGCGAGCAACATCTTGTTCACTGGATTGCGAAGTTCGTGCGCCACGTTGTCCGCGTATTGCTGAAGCCCTTCGTTGGCGGATTCCAATTCGTGCAACATCGCATTGTGCGCATCCTCGGTTCGCCGCATGACCTGCCCAATTCGGCGGCCATAGAGCGCAACGCCGACGACGATGAGGAAGATCAACCCCATCACCATCATTTCGAGCTGCCGCAAACTTGATGCGAGCTTGACCTGTCGCGCGAGATTGCGATCCTCGATCGCCTGCACCGCAAGCACCGCGCTCAATAGGTCGCGTGTAAGCCGCGCGTATATTCGATCCATCGTCGCCATGCGTCGGGCGGCGACTTCATCACCTCCGCGCTCAATCTCCGCGAAGATACGATCCGCCTCCGTCATCATCTCTTGCATCTGCAGATCGGCGCTGCGGAGATTTTCAATGACTGTCGAGACGTCTTCTCCCTGCTCTGTCGCAGAAAGACTTTCCAATACCGCGTCACGCTGCGCCTGATATTGCGCGAGACCCGCGTCTCGCCTCACGCGCTCTTGGGCGACGTCATGGCTGTCGAACACATCGTTTCCAGGCGCATTGGCTTCTTGGGCGAATTGCGCAAGCTGAACCACCTCTCCCACACGCTCTGACCAGACGGCGCTGCGACTAACGGATTGCTGATAGAGGCCCATGATATGATTGCTCAGCATCAGAGTGAAGCCGATAGTGAGCAGATCAAATCCCGCAAGAGCGAAGTAGATAAGATCGAGACGTCGGCGCTGGAGCGGCTGCCTTTTCGACGGTTGGACGAACGCTTTGGCGCCGCCAAGCACTTGGTCAGCGAAGGACATAGCCTCGCCCACGCACGGTGTGAATCAATTTGCGTTCAAACGGATCGTCGACCTTCGCACGCAGACGACGGATGTTCACGTCGATCACATTGCTGTCGCCATCAAACGTCATCTCCCACACCGCCTCGGCGATGAACGTTCGGGTGAGGATGTCGCCGCGATGCAAGAGTAGAAGTTCCAACAATTGCAATTCTTTCGCGGTCAGATCGAGTTTGTGATCGCCACGTTCAGCGAAGCCGCGTTTGCCATCGACACGCAGATCCTCAAATTGCAGAGTCTGCGCCACCGCATTCGTGCGCCGTCGCAGCACGGCGTGGATCCGCGCGGCAAGTTCTCCGAACGCATAGGGTTTTACGAGATAGTCGTCGGCTCCATGAGACAAGCCGCGAATACGGTGCGCCACGGAATCCAGCGCGGTCAGCATGAGAACCGGCGTGTCACAGGATTCGGCGCGCATGCGTTCGACGATGCTCCATCCGTCGAGCGAGGGCAGCATCACATCGAGCACCATGAGCCCGTACTGGCCGGTCAGCGCCGCTTGAAGTCCGAGTTCGCCATCATGGCAGACATCGACGACAAACCCCTCCTCGCCGAGCCCCTTTTTAAGGAAGCGCGCCGCCTTCGGATCATCCTCGACCACCAGCAACTTCATAACCGGACCCCACGCCCGGAACAAAAGTTCTCCCCTTGCGCCCCAGAATACAGCGAATTCGCCATCCGAGAGTCACATGCCTGCACGCTCGCGTCAGCCGGAGGCGTCAGTGGAGCACCCCTAGATTGGTTTATCGCACAATCGGTATCACGACCCAAACGTCGCAAGCCCTACGGAGAGATCTGCGAGACGCTACTACGAGCCTGGCAAGCGGCGTGATGCGCCGAAGTCGTCGGCGAATGACCGCCAATGGGCCGCCCCACTTGACCTCACGTACAGCGCCGACATGACGCATTGCTGCCGCAGCGTCTTCTCGGTGACCAAAAAACGCTGCGGCATTGAGGCGGTCGGTCGCGCCACACCCTCACCGCATCAGACCCTGATCGAATTCAGACGCAGGGAGTTCGCAATCACCGAAACCGATGACAACGCCATCGCGGCTGCCGCAATCATCGGTGACAAGAGATCGCCGGTGATTGGATAGAGCACGCCAGCGGCGATCGGCACGCCGGCCACGTTGTACGCGAACGCGAAGAACAGGTTTTGCCGGATGTTGTTCATCGTCGCTCGTGAAACCGCACGGGCGCGAACGATGCCCGTCAGATCGCCATGCAGCAGGGTCACGCCCGCGCTCTCGATCGCAACGTCAGTCCCCGAGCCCATCGCAATCCCGACGTCCGCAGCCGCGAGCGCTGGCGCGTCGTTCACGCCATCTCCAGCCATCGCCACGACCCGGCCTTCGCTCTTCAAGCGCGTAACGATGCGTGACTTATCCTCGGGAAGCACCTCTGCCTCGACAACATCAATGCCGAGCTTGCGTCCGACAGCTTCAGCCGTTGTGCGATTGTCCCCGGTCAGCATTACCAACCGCATGCCTTGAGCTCGCAGCGCGGCTAGCGCGTCCGGCGTTGTCGCCTTGATGCGATCAGCAATGCCAAAGACGGCTGCCGCAACGCCATCGACGCTCAAGAAGATGGCCGTCGCCCCCTCGCGTCTCAGCTCTTCCGCCTTCGCGCTTAGGGCCGCAGTGTCCACGTTTAGCTCGGTGAGGTACTTCTCTGCGCCAAGCGCCACTTCATGGCCTTCCACAACTCCTATCACGCCCTTGCCCGTTGGCGAGTCGAAGTCAGAGGCTTCAGCAAGCGTCAAGCCGCGGTCCTTTGCGGCCGAGACGATGGCCAACGCCAAGGGATGCTCGCTTTGGTTCTCCAAGCTCGCGGCGAAACGCAACACATTTGCCTCGGATTGATTGGATATCGTTTGAATGGCGACGACCGCGGGCTTGCCCTCGGTCAGCGTTCCGGTCTTGTCAAGAACAAGCGTGTCCACTTTCTCGAAGCGTTCGAGCGCTTCAGCATTCTTGATCAGCACGCCAGCGCGCGCACCGCGCCCGACCCCAGCCATGATCGACATCGGCGTCGCCAAGCCAAGCGCACAGGGACAGGCAATGATCAGCACTGAGACCGCTGCAATGAGCCCGTAGGAGAATGCCGGCGACGGTCCGAACGCCCACCACGCGATCAGAGCCACTACGGCCACGGCGATGACGGCCGGCACGAACCAGCCAGAGACCTTGTCCGCGAGTCGTTGGATCGGCGCGCGCGACCGTTGGGCCTCCGCCACCATGTGAACGATACGCGACAGCATCGTGTCCGCGCCGACGCGATCGGCTTCAATCACCAACGCGCCCGTCTGATTGAGCGTCCCGCCGATCACACGAGCCCCGGCCTCACGCGTAACGGGCATGGATTCGCCCGTGACCATCGACTCATCGATCGTCGAGCGTCCGTCTCGAACAATGGCATCCACTGGAATTTTCTCGCCAGGGCGTACGCGGAGGCGATCGCCGACAACGATCTGGTCGAGCGTAACTTCTTCTTCAGAGCCGTCCTTGATACGCCGCGCGGTCTTCGGCGCGAGATCAAGAAGCGCGCGAATTGCGCCGCCAGTTTGCTCACGCGCCCGCAGCTCCAACACCTGGCCGAGCAAAACCAGCACGCTGATAACAGCGGCCGCCTCGAAATAGACGGCAACCAGACCGTGATGATCGCGAAACTCGGGCGGGAACAGTGCTGGAGCGAACAACGCGACAACGCTGTAGACCCAAGCCACGCCCGTTCCCAACGCGATCAAAGTGAACATGTTGAGGTTGCGGGTCTTCAGCGATTGGTAGCCGCGCTCGAAGAATGGAAAACCCGCCCACAATACAACGGGCGTCGCCAATGCGAATTGAATCCAAGGATTCCATGCGGGCGGCACAAATCGATCGATGCCAAGGAAGTGCCTACCCATTTCGAGCAGAAGCACTGGCGCCGCCAACGCAGCGCCCACCCAGAACCGCCTCGTCATATCGATGAGTTCGGGGTTTGGACCGCTATCGGCCGTCGGCGTAATCGGCTCTAGCGCCATGCCGCAGATCGGGCATGAACCGGGACTGTCGCGTATGATCTCCGGGTGCATCGGGCACGTCCACTTCGCGCCTTTCGGAGCGTCAGCAGATGAAGTCGCGGCATGATGATCGTGCGAATGGCCCACGTGATGCCCGTCACCAGAGCTATGCGCTGAGCAACAGACGCCTGCCTCATTCGCCTTCGCGTACTTCTCGGGTTCAGCCGCAAATTTCGTTTTACAGTGTGCGCTGCAGAACAACACGTCCTCGCCCTTGTGAGACAGGCGGTGCGGCGTGTCGGCACTGACGGTCATGCCACAAACAGGATCTCGAAGCGTCTGGCTGGCGGTGCTGGAGTGATGTGTATGGTGTTCCTGCATGGCTTTGCTCTGCGTGTTTGAGTTCTTCGCTTGAAACTCAGCCTGCACCTTCCCACAATGGGAAGGTCAACACGGAAAAATCAGGCGCGTTTCTATGAACATAGGTCAAGCTTCCGAACGGTCAGGCGTCTCGGCCAAGATGATTCGCTATTATGAGAGCGTCGGCCTTCTGCCCTCGGCGGCTCGGCGCGCAAACGGCTATCGCGACTATGGCGATCAGGAAGTTGCCGTTCTCCAATTCGTTCGCCGCACACGCGACCTCGGCTTCTCGCTCGAAGAGGTCTCATCCCTTCTTGCACTATGGAGCAATACGAAACGGCCATCACGCGAGGTGAAGAAGCTCGCAGAAAAGCACATCGCGGACTTGGAGGTTCGCATGGCGGAGATGCGCGAAGTCTCAAAGACATTGAAGAAACTCGCCGGCGCTTGCCACGGCGACGATCGCCCCGATTGCCCTATCCTCGATGACCTCTCTCAGCCCCGCACCAAACGGCCAGCCGCAAAGCGCGCTAAAGCCTAGCGCCCGATCGCTAGTGTTGATGTAGCGCGCCTTGTGCGCGCATCTCGGCGCAATGCCGCATCATCTCCTCGTGGCTCATGCCGCCGTGCTGTGCCGGATCATGGTGAGCGGGATCGTGACCGCCCTGCGCCTGATGCTGCTCCATCATCTGGCAGTGCCGCATCATCTCCTCATGGCTCATCGTCTGATGACCCATCCCCTGGGCCGTCGCGCAACCGCCAAGAGCCGCCGCAGACAGAAACACCGCAATAAATCCAGACCGCATCGTAATCCTCCTGGCAGGCTTGCAGCAAAAGACTGCAGTCAGTCAAAATACGCAGCCAACGAAGAAATCCCTCCAGACGCGGGCGATGTTGAGGGAAATCAACAGATGGCGCGTAATAGGTCTGCGAGCCGTCGCGCCGAGGAGCTCCAGAGAAGCCCATGTCCGATCTTGATAGGTTGCTGGCCACATGGTCAGCTCGCCCAGCCCCTGCCGATCTCAGCCAACTTGAGCCGCAAGTATGGGCGCGTGTCGGCACGAGCGATCGCAGCTCGGCCCGTGGGGTGCTCGGCTTTCGGGTCGCCCTCGTCGCCTCTGTCATGGCCCTTGGCGTCATCGCCGGCGGAGCGGCAAGCGCCACGGCCGAACCCGAAGTCTCGCCGTTTGCGACACACTCAGCTTACGCGCCTTCGACCTTGCTTGAAGGTGGCAAGTGAACCTCTCGTGGCGGGGACTGGCGATCACTGCGCTTGTGGCCTTTGCTGCTGGCGCCGGCGGCGTCTGGGTCGGGATGACCGGGATGCACGCATTTCATCATGGCCGCCCTGGCTTACATGATGTTGTGCACGAGCGGCTTGATCTCACCGAAGAGCAAACAACCCGAATTGAAGCCATCGAAGCCGAGTTCGCGACGCGTCGGCGCGCACTCGAGATGGAAATGCAAGCCGCCAACGCTGACTTGGCCGCCGCAATTCGCGAAGAACACGGCTACGGCCCGCGCGTAACGGCCGCAATTGAACGCTTCCACCACGCCATGGGCGAGCTTCAATCGGAAACGATCCGCCATGTCTTCGCGATGCGCGAGGTGCTGACGCCCGAACAGCAAGCGATTTTTGACACCACTGTCGTTGACGCCCTCACCGCAGAGCAACAATGACCGAACCAGACGAGCGCGACGACGCCGCGCTCGTGGCGGCCGTTCTGGCGGGCGATCAACGTGCATTCACACAGCTTATGCGGAGACACAAGGACAGCCTCTATCGCTTCGTGCGGGGTTACGTGGGTGATGCGAGCGAAGCCTATGATCTGGTGCAGGAATCTTTCGTCGCCGCCTGGCACGCACTCGCCCGCTATGATCGGCAACGCTCTTTCGGAATCTGGCTGAAACGCATCGCCATCAACAAGTGCCGCGATTGGCGCCGCCGCCGCGCCGTGCGCGCGTTCTTTTACGATGCCGAGGATATTGATCGTCCCGGCCTCGACATTGCTCAACCGATCGCCGCCGCGAAAGAACGCGAAGATGAATTGGCCCGGCTCGACGATGCCATCGCCGCACTTCCCGCGAACCTCAAGGAACCGCTGCTCCTCTCGCTCATGGGAGAGATGTCTCATCGTGACATCGCCGAGGCGTTGGGAATGACCGCCAAGGCCGTTGAGGTCCGCATTTACCGCGCCAAACGAGCCCTCGCAGGAGCGCTGGCGACCCGTTGAGGGGTTTGCGGCCATAATGCGTATTTCCACTGACCGCGATGGCTTGACCTTCCAGCGGTGGGAAGGTGCAGAACATCGTGGGCTGCGGACGACGGCCAAGGAGATCATCGTGTCGGTTGAGCGCCGGACCTTACTGAAAGCAATCGCCGGCGGCGCCGGGCTCGCCAGCGTGCAGGGTCTGTTTCCCGCATGGGCGCAAACCGGATCGCGCGGCATCGCGCCAACAATCACAACGCTCAGCGGACCTGACATCGCGCTCACCGTTGGCCACGCACCGTTCAGCGTCGGCGGGCGCACTGGCCATGCCGTAACCGTTAACGGCACACTCCCCGCCCCGCTGCTGCGTCTTCGCGAAGGTCAGCGCGCGCAGCTCTCCGTGACCAACACGCTCGACGAAGACACTTCAATTCATTGGCACGGCATCTTGCTGCCATTCCAAATGGACGGCGTGCCGGGCATCAGCTTCCCCGGCATCCGCCCGGGCGAAACGTTCGTCTATGATTTCCCGGTTCGCCAGGCTGGCACCTATTGGTATCATAGCCACTCAGGTCTTCAGGAAGCGATGGGCCATTTCGGTCCGATGATTATCGATCCTGCGGGCGCCGATCCTGTCGCCTATGACCGCGAACATGTGATCGTGCTCTCCGACTGGAGCTTTTTGCATCCGCACGAAATCCTGCGCCGTCTGAAGGCAAGCCCCGGCTATTTCAACCAACAGCGCACCACCGTCGCTGGCCTCCTCTCCGGCGAGGACCGCATGGGCGCTTCGCAACGCCGCATGTGGGCCGGGATGCGCATGGATCCGCGCGACATCTCAGACGTCACCGGCTCTACATACACTTATCTCGTCAACGGCCACGGGCCTGACGAGAATTGGACCGGCCTGTTCGAGCCCGGCGAGCGCGTCCGTCTCCGCATCATCAACGCTTCGGCGATGACCAACTTCAATGTGCGCATCCCGGGCTTGCCGATGACCGTCGTGCAAGCGGATGGTGAAAACGTCCGCCCAGTCGAAGTCGATGAGTTTCAGATCGCGGTGGCGGAGACTTACGACGTCATGGTCAACCCGCGTGAAGATCGCGCCTACACGCTCGTTTCAGAAGCCGTAGATCGCTCCGGCATGGGCCGCGCCACCATCGCGCCGCGCCTCGGCATGAGCGCCGAAGTCCCACTAGTCCGCCAGGTGCCAAATCTCACCATGCGGGACATGGGTATGGATATGGGCGCCATGGATCACGGCAACATGGACCATGGCGACATGAACATGCGCGACACATCGCTCGCGCCGCCGAGTATGGCCGTCGGCGTTGGCGTGCAGAGCATCTCGCCCATGCCGGAGAATCGTCTGGCCGAACGCCCGCTCGGGCTTGAGAACGAACCGCACCGCGTTCTGGTCTACACCGATCTCGTCGCGCTCAATCCCAACCGCGACACGCGCCCGCCATCACGCACGCTGGAGATCCACCTCACCGGCAACATGGAACGCTACATGTGGGGCTTCGACGGCCGCCGCTTCAACGAGATCGTCGAGCCACTCCGTTTCGAGCGCAACGAGCGCGTCCGCGTCACGCTCGTGAACGACACAATGATGCAACACCCGATCCATCTGCACGGACACTTTTTCGAACTGGTCAACGGACATGGACCCAATCAACCTCTGAAGCACACTGTGAACGTCGCGCCAGGCGGTCGCTTGTCTTTCGATCTCACGGCCGACGCGCCCGGCGATTGGGCGTTTCACTGCCACATGATGATGCACATGCACTCGGGCATGTTCAACGTCGTGAGCATTCGGCCATTGGATGGCGTCGCATCATGAAGATGATGGCCGCATTCGTCGCGCCATTGGTTCTCGCAACAGCCATGCCTGCCGCCGCCCAAGACCACGCGCAACATGAAACCCAGACGCCCGCACCCGATCCGCACGCTGGGCATACCCGCGCAACAACGCCGCAAGCGACGCCGCCAGCCAGCGGCGAGGCGAACGCCGCCGACCTCTATTTTGACCCTGCCGCGATGGCCCGCGCGCGAGAGCAACTGGTCACCGAGAACGGCGGCATGCGAACTCACGCCATCATCCTTGAGGAGTTGGAGGCCGGATTCGACGATGAGAGCGAGACTTACGCTTGGCACGTCCAAGGTTGGTATGGGGGCGACGTCCACCGGTTCTGGTGGAAATCCGAGGGCGAAAGCGCGTTTGGCGAAGAAATCGAACACGCCGAGCTGCAGCTCCTCTACAGCCGTGCTGTAACACCCTACTTCGATCTGCAAGCGGGCGTTCGGCAGTCCTATCTCGACGGCGAAGATCGCACCGATTTGGTTGTCGGCATTCAAGGACTCGCGCCCCATTGGTTCGAAGTCGGCGCAGCGGCGTTCGTCTCCACTGAGGGCGACGTGACTGCGCGTGCTGAGGCCGAATACGATCTTCGGCTCACTCAAAAGCTCATCCTGCAACCAAGCGCCGAACTCCATTTCGCGGCGCAAGACATCCCCGATCTTGATGTAGGCGCGGGCTTCACAGACGCGAACTTAGGCGTGCGCCTGCGTTATGAAATCAGCCGAAGCTTTGCCCCTTACGTCGGCGTCGAATGGACAAGCGCACTCGGCGAGACCCGCGAGATTCGTGAATCTCTCGGCGCAGACACTCAATCAACACGCACGGTCATCGGACTGCGCGCCCTCTTCTGATCTGAATGGAGAATATCATGTCCAAACTCCCCCTCATGCTCGGCGCGGTGCTTGCGCTCTTCGCCACAGCGCCGATCGCAGCGGCCCAACACAATCACGGCAGCCACGGCGCGCAGAGCACCATCCAGACCAATCCAGCGGACGGCACGATGGGCGCGGCGCCACAAACATTCAGCGCAACGTTTGAACATCCAATGCGGCTGACCGCACTCGTCATCACGCCCAGCGGTGGCGATCCAATCGCGGTGACCGTCCCAGCCAGCGCGGCTGCAACCACGCCAAGCGTAGCGCTACCGCGCTTAGCGCCGGGCAACTACACGTTCACGTGGACCGCCAGCGGCGACGACAATCACACGATGACCGGCCGCGTTCGCTACATGGTGCATTGAGCACAGCACGGGAGCACTCCTCATGAAACGTCTCTTGCTGGCGCTCGTGGCGATCATGCTACCGCTCGTCGCCGCCCCTCCCGCTCTGGCGCACACCGCTGTGCGTGAGACGAGCATCACTGACAATTCCACGCTCTCAGCAGCGCCGGAGAACTTCACGGTCACGTTCTCCGTTGCGACTGGACTGGCGAACGTGACGCTCACCAACGCAGCGGGACGCAACATCGCCCTCGACTACACGCCACCCCACGCGATGACGACATCATTCACGATCCCGCTGCCCACGCTCGCGTCAGGCGCTTACACAATCTCGTGGCGGACAATGGCCCATGATGGCCACGTCATGCCAGGCGCCATCCATTTCACAGTGGCTGACTAGTGGAGGCCGATCCGCTCGCGCCCGCGCTTTTTGCGATCAAGCTTGGGCTCTACGGATCGGCACTCCTCGCAGCAGGTCTTGGCCTGCACGCGAGCTTAAACATCATCGCACGCGAGGACCGTCCGCGCGCGCTGCGCACCGCGGCGGTCGCAGGTCTAACTGCGCTCATCTTTGCTGCGCTTCGGCTCGGCCTCGCGAACGTGCAGTTGGGCGGCGCTAACGCGCTTCTCGATCCCGCAACGCTGTCGTGGACATGGCCCGCGCTTGGTCCCAGCTCGACAGCTGTTGTCGTTGGCGCTGTTGCTATGGCGGCCGGATGGTTGCTGCGCTCGTCTATCGCCACTGCCATCGGCGCCATCGCATTTTCCATTTCCTTTGGTCTAACCGGTCATACCCAAGCCTTAGAGTCTCCTGGCCTTGCACCGTGGGCGCTAGGCGCGCACGTGCTCATCGCCGCATTCTGGTTTGCTGGGCCGATAACACTTTGGCCAGCTCGCAGTCTTGAAGAGGCAACGCTCGCCGCGCGCGTGACGCGGTTCTCCAAGTTCGCCGTCGCCGCCGTTCCCGCGCTCTTCGCGCTTGGAGTTTGGCTGGGGTTACTTCTCGCGGGCGGATGGACGCCGTTGCTGACGAGCCTGTACGGCCAATTGCTGATCGCAAAGCTTGCCGCCGCCAACTTCGCTCTCGCACTCGGCGCTTACAACAAATCTGTGGTCACGGCGCGCTTGCAGACCGCCCCCGAAACTGGCCAGCGCGCGTTGAGACTCACACTTGGCCTCGACGCCGTTCTATTTCTCATTGCGCTCGCAGCCATCGCCGCAGCGACCAGCTTGACGGGACCACCGTCACCTTAGAATTTCGTTTGGGGGAAATTTTATGTCACTCGCACGTCTTGCATCGTTCGTTCATAAGTGGCTCGCGTTGCTCGTCGGCATTCAGATCGTGTTTTGGGTCGTCAGCGGCCTTTTCTTCACGATCTTTCCAATTCAACAGATACGCAGCGAGAACCTCATCCGGCCCTCGCAGGCGCAAACCCTCGACACTGCAACGCTTGCGTCTCTGGCCAGCCTGCGCGGAGACCAGAACGCGCTTCCAACGAAGCTCACGATCGAGAGACGCCCGATAGGCCAGGTCGTCGTGGCGGAATTTGCCGACGCTTCGCCCATCCTCTTCGATACCACTACGCTGCAACGCCTTTCGCCACTCAGCGCCGAACAAGCGAACGCCGTCGCCCGCGCACACGTCACGCTCACTTCCGCCCCCACCGGCGCAACACTCGTAACTGAAGAGACGGCGGAATACCGTGGCGCGTTGCCCGCGTGGCGCGTGCAATTCCCGGACGGCGGCCTTTCGGTATACGTCGCCCAGAACACCGGCGCCGTCACCGCACGCCGTTCCGATCTATGGCGCCTCTACGATACACTATGGGCCCTGCACATCATGGACTGGCAGAACCACGAAGACTTCAATCATCCGCTCATCATCATCGTCACGACGATCACGCTACTCTCGGTGATCGCGGGGATTGTACTTATTCCCTACCGCATCCGCTTCCGCGCGCGGCCGAAGTCTTTGCAATCCCCATAGCCGTAGGATTTGCCTCGGCAGAGAGTCTGCCGCCCGCGTCGCGCAATCAATTGCACCCTGACAGCGGAAGCCGGTGTCCAGCCAACCAATCGCATCCTAGCCTTACACCCGCCCAACATCGGCCAAGAGATGGAAACTGGGACGTGAACTCTCACAAGCCACGACCGATTGAATTGGCCGCTGACCTTTTTGGAGGCCGTGACCTGGCCATAGAGCCCTTGGCCGTCGGCGTAGCGGCCGGGCGCCCGAAGCTGACGTAGCTTCAAATCGGTCAATTGTTCGATCTGCTTGGCCACACGGCCGCTCCCGTACCTACCACGTACCCACCGCGTTAGGCCGACAGACAGACGACATCAACGGACGCCTGCGGCGCCCGCTCCTTGATAATGCTCTGTTTTCAATGAGTTTTGAGATCTGTGGCGTATGCAAGCGCACACCACGCGGACGGCCCGCTGGCGGAGACGGAGGGATTCGAACCCTCGGTACCCGGTTAAGGTACGCTCCCTTAGCAAGGGAGTGCCTTCAGCCACTCGGCCACGTCTCCGGCGGGGGCGGAACGCTTAGCTGGCGCCCCTTCGCACCGCAAGGCGCCTTGTCGCGCCGCATACATGGTTAAGTGGCGCGGGCTTTGCGCGAGCGGACTCGAAGAATTTAGTCCCAAGGGCGAAAATACCCATGTTTCCAGCTGCCTTGCTCCGCGCTGGCGCCAATATGGCCCAGGATGCGGCGCGCTTTGAGCCGTCGCCGCCGCCGATTGACGACGCATTAACCATCGAACAACGCGAGGCGCAGCGAATTGGTGACCTCGCCGCCTCGTTCTGCTTGTTCGGCCTGCGTATCGCGCTTGAGGAAGACGCTTGGCGCGACGCGGCCGAGCCCTATCTCGCCGCCGCCGATACCCCGCCCATGCCCGCCAACGATCCCGCGCACGTGGCCCCCGCCACCGCCTTCGCCTTCCCCAAGCTTGGCCGCCGCGGCGTGCATGTGAGCCCGCGCCTGCCGATGCAGGCGCTGCGCGTGATCGATTGGGCGGCGGTGCTGCTGATCGCGCACGTCGCCGCCCTTTGGGGCGTTGGCGCTGGCCTCTTTGCGCTGTCGCTTGGTGAAGCCGCGACCTTCGTCCTCGCCGCCGGGGCGCTGAAGGCGGGCCTCTGGTTGACCGAAACCTATCGCGCCACGCCTGCAACGATGCGCCCGGAAGGCGCAGTGGGCGGCCTCGCCCTTGGCGTCATCGCCGGCATCATCATCGCCAATCTGATCGCACCTGACGCGCGCGCCTCCGCCGCACTCGCCACCACGCTGCCGATCGCGGCCATGCTGCTCGCCGGTATCCACGCCGCGATCGCGGTATGGAGCAATGCCGCGCACAAAAAGGGCATGTTCGCCGAGAACGTCGTCATCATCGGCGCCACCGAAGCCGCCAAGCGCATCATCGCCCGCGCCAAACGATCGGGCGATATGCGCGTCGTCGCCATCGTGGATGATCGCCTCTCACGCGTGCCGTCGAAGCTCTCGGCAGCCCCAGTCGGCGGCAATATCGATGACCTGATGGCGTGGGACGGCCTGCCGCACGTGGACCGCATCATCATCACCGTGACGCAAAAGGCCGAAACGCGCGTGCGCGCCATGATCGAGCGCCTACGCCCGATCCCGAACCGCGTCGATCTGCTGCTCGATTACCAGAACCAAGGCGTTCAAGGCCGTCGCATCGAGCGCTTGAATGGAACAGCTGTCGCGTGCGTCTCTGGTCGACCGCACAATTATCGCCGCGCCATGATCAAGCGCGCTTCAGACCTCATCATTGGCGGCGCCATGCTCATTGGCTTCGCAATCCCGATGCTCATCATCGCGATTGCGGTCCGCTTAGACAGCAAAGGCCCGATCCTCTATCGCCAGCAACGTCACGGCTTCAACAATCGTGTCTTCACCGTCTTCAAATTCCGTACGATGCGCGTGCGCCCAGAAGAGAAGACCCTGGTGCAAGTGCAAGCCGCCGACCCACGCATCACCCGTCTCGGCCGCTTCCTGCGCAAGACCAGCCTCGATGAGCTGCCGCAATTGCTGAACGTGATGCTGGGCGACATGAGCCTCGTCGGCCCACGTCCGCACGCTGTCGGCATGAAGACGGCCGAGCGCGATCTACAACACATCGTCGCTGAATATGCGCACCGCCACCGCGTGAAGCCAGGCCTCACCGGCTGGGCGCAGATCAATGGTTCGCGCGGCCCAGTGCAAACGCCCGCTGAATTGCGCCGCCGCGTGAAGCTCGATCTCGAATACGTGTCGAACGCCTCGCTCTGGCTCGACCTGCAAATCCTCCTGCGCACCGCCCCATCGCTGCTCGGCGACAAGGAAGCGACGCGCTAAGTGGAGGAAGGAGCGCGGGTCTTCAGACCAGCGATGGCGCCGTACCTTCAAAGTCGTGAGAAGACACGGGTCTGAAGACCCGCGCTCCATGCGCTAGTACTTGCTCCACGCGCCGCAAGCTTTGCAAGAGATCGGCATCGCGCGCGTTTGGCCGATCTGTGCAAGACCGCCATGCGGGCCGCACCATCTCTCACGCTTGCCGCGCCATGGCCGCGCGAAACCCTTCGCCACCAACGCTTCGCCCAAATCAGCGCCGTCGGCATACACAAAGGCGATGCGTCGGCCGTACTGATCCCAGCGCCAAGTCCGGCGCACGGTCACCGCCTTTGCGCGATTGACCATCGCCACGACAGCAAGCCGTGCAAGCTCGCCGCGTTGCGCCTCGTTTGCGCATCTGGCGTCGTCGCCCGTCTCGGGCGCATCGATGTTGGCGACGCGATAGCGCACGCCGCTGGCGGCGTCCAAGATCGTGTCCCCGTCAATGACGCACGGCCTCATCACAACGAGATGCAATTTTTCAGGAAAGCGATTGGCGAGTGCGTGCCACAGCCGGCGGCCGACGCGTTCTAGCGCCAAGCTCACGAGTGCTGCGGTGAGCACGCCCCACAGGATCGCTTCAACGATCTCCGCCGGCGTGGTGCGCGCGCTCAGCACAGGCTCATAGGTCGCGATCAACCCCACAAGGAGCACCGCGGCGAACACAAACGCCAGCATCCAGCGCTCGCGCCAGAACAAGAGCGGCGCGCGCTTTCGCGTGTGTCGAGAGGGAGGGACAACCGTCATGGCTGTCACGCAAAGCAGCAGGCGCCAAACGCCCACGACATTGCACGCGCGAGCCAAGCGGCGCTCGCGCTTTGCCTACTGCCTTGACGCCTAGTGGTGCTTCACGCTCAGCCACTCGCGCGCGCTGCGCTGGGCTTGGGCGATCTCGTCCTTCGACATCATGTCCGACAGTTCGCGGCGGCATTCCTTCGCCGCATCCGAACCGCGCACAGCGGCGAGATTGAACCACATGTGCGCTTGCACCAGGTCGACCTCTGGGCCCGTCGAATAGATCAGGCCGAGCTTGTAAAGATTGTCGCAATCACCAGCGGCGCGCACAGCAGCGTGTGCTTCCGCAATCTCAGAATCCGTGAACGCCATTTTGGCGGCTCCCTTGGTGTCAATTGGGAACGCCCCGGATTGCCCGATGTACGCTCCACCCCATCGACGTGCATTTCTCGCGCCGTCGGAGTGGATCAATGTCATGCTTTAATTGCGATAAGCTTAAGCGCGATCAGCCTTGTTTTGATTTCGCGTCATTTACCGAAGCAGATGTTTGCCCGAACAGGCTTTTGGCCATGTCGCGCACCTGATCCTTACTCAATTCTTGCTTCTGCCGCAGCTCATCGCCCGCCGCGAGCGCACGTTGAACCGCAGGACGCGCAAAGATCTGATCGACCCAGGCTTTAAGCTTTGGGAAATCATCGAAGCTCTGACCGAGCTTGTGGGCGATGCGCGCCCACGGCCATGACGCAATGTCCGCGATCGAATACTCATCGCCGCCAAGATTGGCGCTCTCTTCCAAGCGCCGCTCCATCACGCCGCACAAACGGTTGAGCTCGTTCACGTAACGCGTGTGGCCGTATTCAATCAGCTTCGGATCATCGACGATCTTCGGCGCGTAATTGATGAAGTGGCTCGCTTGCCCCGCCATCGGGCCCAAGCCGCCCATCTGCCAGAACAACCACTCATCGACCTTCGTGCGCGCGCGTTCATCACTTGGATAGAACTTGCCCGACTTGCGCCCGAGATATTGAAGGATCGCGCCGGACTCAAACACTGAGATCGGCTCACCGCCCGGCCCCTCGGGATCGACGATCGCCGGCATACGATTGTTCGGTGAGATTTTCAGAAACGCCGGCGCGAATTGTTCGCCGCGGCCAATGTTCACGGGCTTCAATTCGTAGGGGAGCCCCATCTCCTCAAGCGCGATGGAAATCTTCCAGCCATTCGGCGTCGGCCAGAAATAGAGTTCGATCGGCTTTGTCATGGGCGTCCCTTAGATTGGCTCGCGATCAACATGGGCGCTTCCCTAAACTCGCGCTAGAGGGACACATTCCGCCAAACCTCCGGCGAATCCCAGCGTCACAAGCCCGTGAGATGAAACCGCGTTGATTCAGCTTGGATTCATCTGGAAAAGCCGCGCCCTGCAAAACCAAGCGCTTACGCGATTTTACTGACGGCGAGTTCCCATCCGGATTCAGACCGGGTTCAGTCACACCTCGCCACACTCCTCTCAGAGCTAGGGACCTTTCCTCGAACGTTGGCCGTTCGATGGGAAGCAGGAAGGAGACCTCGCTATGAAACGTTATGCGCTTGCTGCGCTGGCGGTGGCCTTTACGGCGCCGCTCGCCATTTCCACCGAAGCCGCCGCGCACGACCGTCGCGGCGACAATCACCGCAACCATCGTGGCGACGATCGTTGGGATCGCAACAACGATTGGGACAATCGCGATGATCGCCGCGACGAGCGGCGCGCCTATCGCGAAGGCCGCCGTGACGGCCGCCATGATCGCGACCGCTGGGATGATCGCCGCTACAATGGCTATCACTACAACGGCCGCTGGTATTACGGCCCGCCGCCGTCCCATTGGCGCGATCACGCGCGTTATGACTATCGCGCCTGGCGTCGCGGCGACCGTCTGCCGGCGTATTACCGCGACCATTATCGCCCGGTAGATTATCGCTATTATCGCCTGCGCCCGCCGCCGCGCGGCTACCATTACGTGCGCGATGATCGCGGCGAGCTCTTGCTGGTCGGCATCGCCACCGGCGTGATCTTGGGCATCATCGCCAGCCAATAATCACGTTCTGACGTGACACAACCAATCGCCCCGATGCTCCCCGGCGTCGGGGTGATTTCACGCGCGCGATCGTTACGTTAACGCAGCAGAAACCAAACGCCGCCACTTTGCACGCTTCAACGAAGGAGGCGCGCGATGATCTCTTTGTGGCTGTTCATGCTGATGCAAGTTTTCATGCCGAGCGCCGACCGCATCGCCTCTTATGAGGCCGGCGCCTTCGAAGCGCATCTCCACGCTGGGATGGAATCGGCGCAGCCCTTCGGCGCCATCGGCCACATGGCCCGCTACACGCCGCTCGTCGCGCGCGCGATCTAAGCGCGCTTCACGTACACCCAAGCACGCAAGCCAGACGCCAGTGGCGCCTCCACGCGGGCGTAGTCGCTGACTTCGTAGGCATCCGCCGCCGCAAGCTCTTCCGGCGTGATCAGAAACACCATGCCCGCCACGCGATCCGCGTCATCGCCGGAACGCGACACGATAGGATGAAAGCGCTCGCCGCTCTTGGCCAGCACATCAGGATCGGTGATCTCCACCATATCCTGGCGAAACCCCACCAACGCGTCGGCCACCCCCTCCAGCACCCGCCCAAACTGCGCCCGCTGCACGCTCTCAAGCTGCAACGTGCCGTACGAGAAGAGGCGTTCGGTCGCTGCGCTCAATATTAGACGCCGAGTTTCTTCTTTAGAATCTCGTTCACGACGCCGGGATTGGCTTTGCCTCCCGTCGCCTTCATCGTCTGACCAACCCACCAGCCAAACGCTTTCGGGTTCTTCTTCACGTCTTCGAGCTTATCGGGATTGCCGGCGATCAGATCGTCGATGGCTTTTTCGATCGCGCCCGTATCGGTGACTTGCTTCAAGCCTTCGCGCTCAACGATCGCGCCCGGCGCCTCGCCGGTTTCAACCATTTTCGCGAACACCTCTTTGGCGATCTTGCCGTTGATCGTGCCGTCCTTGATCAGATCGAGCAGTGCGCCCAGCGCATCGGCCTTCACCGGCGAATCCGCCAGTTCCAAGCCCTTCTTGTTGAGCACGCCCGCCAGTTCTTGCGTCACCCAATTGGCCGCCGCTTTCGAATCGCGCCCTTTGGCCACCGTTTCGAAATAGGTCGCTGCATCCATGTCGGATGAGAGCACGCGCGCGTCATAGGCCGAGAGCCCATACTCACTCATGAAGCGCTTCTTCTTCGCGTCCGGCAATTCCGGCAGCGATTTGCGGATGTCCTCGATCCATTTTTCCTCAAGCACCAAAGGCAGCAGATCCGGGTCCGGGAAATAGCGATAATCGTGCGCGTCTTCTTTCGAGCGCATCGTCCGCGTTTCGCCAGTGTTCGCATCGAACAGGCGCGTCTCTTGATCGATCGTGCCGCCGCTCTCCAGAATCTCAATCTGGCGGCGCGCTTCGTACTCGATCGCCTGCATCATGAAGCGCGTCGAGTTGACGTTCTTGATCTCGCAGCGCGTGCCCCATTCCTTGGTGCCAGCCTTGCGCACCGACACGTTCACGTCCGCACGCATGGAGCCTTCTTCCATGTTGCCGTCGCAGGTGCCAAGCGCGCGCACGATCGCACGCAGCTTGTTGAAATACGCCGCCGCCTCTTTCGACGAGCGCATGTCCGGACGCGACACGATTTCCATCAGCGCCACGCCCGAGCGATTAAGGTCGACATAGGTCTCGCTTGGGCTGAGATCGTGGATCGACTTACCCGCGTCTTGCTCCAGATGCAGGCGCTCGATGCGGATCGTCAGCGGCTCTTCGCCGTCCGGCTCCACTTCGATCTCGCCTTCGCCGACGATCGGCATCGCGAACTGGCTGATCTGATAGCCTTGCGGCAAATCCGGGTAGAAATAATTCTTCCGATCAAACCGGCTCACGCGATGGATCTCCGCGTTCAGCCCGAGCCCCGTGCGGATCGCTTGCTCGACGCAGAATTTGTTGATCACCGGCAGCATGCCCGGCATCGCCGCGTCCACCAGCGAGACGTGCGCGTTCGGATCACCGCCATAGGCAGCGCTCGCGCCCGAAAACAGCTTCGCGTTCGACGTCACCTGCGCATGCACTTCGAGCCCCACAATGATCTCCCATTGGGACTTCTCGCCGGACACAAGCTGGTCAGGGCGGGCGGAGCGAATATCGAGACTGGTCATAAGCTTGGATTAGGGGAGCCCGCGCGCGCTTGTCCAGGGTTCCAGGCCCAGCGCGCTTCCATTGCCGCATGTGGTGCGCAATTATGCCGCCGGGCGGAACGAAATGGCGGAGAATTTCATGCGCGCACTGATCCTATCCGCGGCCCTCGCCGCCCTCGCGGCCTGCCATACGCCCGCACCGGAACCCGTTCCAATGCCGACGCCCACGCCCTCCGCCGCCTGCGCCGTGCTCGATAGCCGCGATTGGTCAGCCTGGGTCAATCGTATGCCCGGCCCGAACGCGACGTCGACGCTGCACGTCACCGGTAAAGTCGATCTGCCCAATCCCGGCTACAGCGTCACCGTGCGCGACGGCCCCGCCGACCGCAGCGCCCAGCCCGTGCAACAGATCATGCTCGAGACGTCGCAACGCAGCGGTATGTTCACCCAAGCCGTGATCACCGCCGACGTGCACTATGTCGGCCCCATCATTGCCCCGAGCTACCGCGCCATTCGCGTGATGTGCGGCGGTCGCCAGATCGCCGAGATCAACGAAATCCCAGACGTGCAATGAGCCGCAAAGTAAAAGCCCCGCGCATCGCTGCGCGGGGCTGGCCAAGACAACGGCCAAAGAGGTTTCTCTGAAGTCGCAGGCGTTAGAGTAAGAACAATCCCAAAGCCGCGACGCCAAAAGCGATCGCGGCCAGAATGTATCGTAACGATACGTTCACGATGAAAATCTCCTTCACCTCGCCACCCAGGCTGCAAGCGGAAAGCCAAGCTTCGCGCAGCGCGAGAATGCGCCCCGCCGCAGCACGCAATTCCCCCGGAAACATTGGGCGCGGCGCTTGCGTAAACGCTTGGACCACAGACGCAGGTTCCAAGCTTAACGACGATGCTCGGCGAAGAGACTTTTCATCCAGACACACGCGCGCTGCTGGCCTATGGCCGCGCGCTCGCCGGCACGGCTGAAGCGCCCAAGAAGGGCGGCGCCGATCAGGTGCTCGAACGCTTGTTCGTGCTTGAACGCACCAGCGATGGCCGCCTGCCCATCCGCACCTTCGGCACGGAGCTCATCGACGTGTTCGGCCGCGACATGCGCGAGCACGATTTTCGGCGCTTCTTCCTCCCAGCGGACCTCGCCTTGGTGAACGCACTGATTGACGCCTGCACCGATGCGGGCGAACCGGGCATTTTGCGCGTCATCGCGGAGACCGCGTGTGGGAAAATGCTCGGCGCGGAAATCCTGATCACGCCGCTCAAAGTCGATCATCAACTCGGCCATCGCTTCCTCGGCATGTTTCAGATGCTGGGCGGCGAAAACTTTCTCGGCGGTCGCCCAATCCAACGCCTGCGCCTAGGCTCGCTGCACCCGCCCGCCGCCAAAGCGCCTAAAGGCATGCGCCTCGTTGTCGTGAACGACTAAGCTTGTGCGGCAGCAGCCGCGCCGGCGCGCTTCGCCAGCGCATGATCCACGCCCACCAGCAAGAACGCAAAAGCCACGAACGCCGCGCATAGGCCCGCAACATTGAGCGCCAACGCGCCCCACGACATCGCACTCGGGTCCATGAAATAATAGGCGTAGAAGCCGTCGAACTGCCCGCGCACCAGCGCATACACAGTGTAAGCGGTGGGCCACAGAGCGCAGAACAACGCCCCGCGCCACGTTAGCCCGCCGTGCGGACGCAAGATCCAGAACAACGCCGTCGTCAGCGGCACGATCTGGTGCACGATCACATCCGCCACCTTCTGCGCGCCCTGGGGGTCCCAGCGAGACGCCAGCAGCAGATTGTAAACCGCAAACACAAACAGGATCGACACCGTCGCCATCAACTCACCGCGCGGTGAGTTCAAGCCGACACGGCTCTCGGGCTTCAGCGCCGCGCGCGCCATCACGAGTGTGACGAACGTGTTCGTAAGGATCGTGAAATATGCAAAATAGCGCGACGTCGCCTCAAGCGGCGTCGCACCCTCCGCGCCCATATTCCGCACGATCAGGAAATATTGCAGCCCAAGCCCCGCAACACCGATCAAAGCGCCCAGTGTTGCGACCACGCGGGCGGGGGTCACACCGCCACCCGCGCGTCTTCCGCCACGCGCACATCTTGCGGCGGCAGAGGCTTCTTGCCGCGCAGCACGTCGGCGATCTTTTCGGCAATCATGATCGTCGGCGCGTTGGTGTTTCCGCCTACCAAAGTCGGCATCACGCTCGCATCAACGACGCGCAAACCTTCGACGCCGCGCACGCGCAATTGCTCGTCCAGCGGCGCTTTGTCATCCACGCCCATGCGCACGGTGCCGACCGGGTGATAGATCGTCTCCGCGTTGTCGCGAATCCACGCATCGATTTCCGCATCCGTGCGCACGTGTGGGCCGGGGCGATATTCCGGGCCGCGATAGAGGTCGAGCGCCTCCTGGCTGCAAATATCGCGCACCATGCGCACCGAATCCCGCATCGTCCGGCGATCATTCTCTTCGGCCAGATAACGTGGATCGATCAGCGGCGCGTCGAACGGATTAGTCGAGGCCAGCGTCACCGTGCCCTTGCTCTCCGGTCGCAGCTGGCAGGTGTGCACCGTGAAACCGTCGCGATCCGGCGTCACCTTGGCGTGGTCGATCATCACGGCGTTGACGACGTGCAGCTGAATGTCCGGACGATCCAACTCGCCGCGCGTCTTCAAGAAGGCGCCGGCATGCAAATGGTTGGTCCGCCCTGGGCCTTGTTTGGTGAACAAATATTGCAGCCCGATCATCGGCTGCTTCAGGCCCTTCGTCTTCGAATACATCGAAATCGGCTTGGTCATCTCGTAGATGATGCACGCGTCCAAATGGTCCTGCAGATTGCGCCCGACATCCGGTGCGTCCTGCACGACATCAATGCCAAGCTTCTTCAACTCGTCCGCAGGGCCAATGCCCGAAAGCTGCAACAGATGCGGCGATTGGAATGCGCCGCCGCAGACCAGCACTTCATTGTTGGCGTAAACCTTCTGCGTGACCTTGCCCGGCCCGCCTGAGAATTCGACGCCGATCGCGCGCTTCTTCTCAAACAGCACGCGCCCCGCGAACGCGTTTGAGATCACTTTCAGATTCGGGCGCGATGCGACGATCGCATTCAAATACGCCGCCGCCGCACTCCAACGCTCACCGTCGCGGATGGTGAGGTGATACGGGCCGACGCCTTCTTGCTGATAGCCGTTGAAATCGCGCGTCACCGGATAGCCGGCTTGTTTGCCGGCTTGGATGAACGCCTTGTAGATCGGATCGCCGGGCGGCCCGCGCGACACCCAGAGCGGTCCGCCTTCGCCATTGAAGGAATCCGCGCCGTCTTCGTGATGCTGCGCACGCTTGAAATACGGCAACACGTCCGCATAGCCCCAACCATTGAGGCCCATCTGGCGCCATTGATCGTAATCGCGCGCGTGGCCGCGAATATAGATCATGCCGTTGATTGCCGACGATCCGCCCCAACCGCGCCCACGCGGCTGATACAAACGGCGATTGTTCATGAATTGCTGCGGGACCGTCTCGAAGCCCCAATTGCTGGCGCCCTTGGCCTTGATCAGGCTGCCCACGCCCGCCGGCATCTTCACCAGCAACGAATTGTTCTTACCGCCCGCTTCCAGCAGCGCGACGGTGACGCTTGGATCTTCGCTGAGGCGGTTGGCGAGCACGCAGCCCGCGCTGCCCGCGCCGACGATGACATAATCGAATTTCTGCCCGTCCTCGATTTCGGCCACGTGTCGCTCCCTTCGCGCCCATAAAACCAAAGGTCGTCGGGCGTCACTTTTGTCTGCTCGTCCCCGATTAGCAGATCAAACCCGCCCCGGCGAGATGACGCAGGCGTCAAGTTTAATCCTTAAGCCAAACTTTACGGTGAACGGGCTTTCATCACACCATGTCCAACGCCGCCCCGAAACTCGATTTGGCCGCCGCCGCGCGCCGCCTGACCGCCGCCCAAGTCGGTATCCGCGAGCGCCGCCGCTTCCGCCGCATCCCGATCGAGGTGAACGGCCGCCTTCTCGACACGCTCGGCCGCGAGCTCGACTGCCGCACCGCCGACATCTCCCCCGGCGACATCCGCATCGCCGCCCCGGCGCTCCCCAGCGTCGGCGAGCGCGTCGTGCTTTACCTTGACGGCTTTGGCCGCGTCTCCGGCTCGGTCGCCCGCCATTGCGGCGAAGGCGAAGCCGCCGTGATCTTCGATTTCAGCGCCCATAAGCGCGAGAAAATGGCCGAACAACTGACGATCGCCATGAACAAGCAATTGTTCGACGGCGCCATCGTTGAGGACGAAAAGCCGATCGTCGCGGCGCGCCCCGATCACATGACGCGCATCGAATTCGAAGACGGCCAAACCTGCATGGGCGAAATTCTCGATTTCTCGCTGGCCGGCGTCACCGTCCGCACAGGCCGCAACCCGCCGCTTATCGGCGCCTGGGTGCGCATCGGTTCGATCCACGGCCGTGTCGCGCGCTTGATCGAAGGCGGCTTCGCCGTCGATTTCGAAAACCGCCCGAAGAGCGCTTAACCTTTCACTCACCAACCGGCACGCCGGTTGCACCCGCTCGTCTCGTCGGCGCCGCCTTACCGCGCGCCGTTTCGAAACGGAGCAGTAACCGTGTCAGACGTCGCCGCGCCGATCCGCGTTGTCGCCACCAGCCAATGGTGGGTGCAGGTGCGCGGCAAGAATTATGGCCCGTACACCATGGCCCAACTCTCCGACTTCGTTACTGAAGGTCGCATCCGGCCCGCGACCAAAGTCTCCGACGCAGCGGACGGCCCGTGGATCGAGGCGCGCCGCGTCGTCGGCCTGATGGCGCAACCGCGCAGTGACGCCGCTAACGAAAACAACGAAGGCGCCAATGTCTTCGTGCACGCCGAAATCTTCTCGGGCTCGTGGGACGCGTACATGGCCGCACTCACGTCGATGGGGCACGTCTGCGAACTCGCGCCAGGCCTTTGGATTTTGCGCACGCGGCTTTCTGCGGGCGTCATCCGCAACACGCTCTCGCAAACGCTCGAGCGCGGCGACCGCTTCGTCGTGATCGATGCGACGCGCGATCGCTTGGCCTGGTTCAATCTTGGCCCGGAGACAGACGTGCGCATCGGCAAAGTCTGGAACGGCCCACTGCCCGAAGCAAAGCGCTAAGTCTTCGGACCGCCGGCTTCCAGCCGGCATGCGTGAAACTGCATAGACCTGAGAAGTTTGAGCAGATTGCCGGCTGCAAGCCGGCGGTCCGCTAAACGTTGAACCCGCTCTTGTTCATATCGCGCTTATAGCGCTTCCAATTCTCGACATAATGATGCGCCGAGCCTTCGATTACCTGGCGCTGCACATCTTCGAGCCTACGCGCCACGCGCGCCGGCGCGCCCGTGATCAGCGATCCTTCCTCGAACGTCTTGCGCTCCGTCACCAAAGCGTGCGCACCCACCAAACAATGCGAAGGAATCACAGCGTGGTTGAGCACCGTCGCCTTGATGCCGATCAGCGAATTATCTGCGATCGTGCAGCCGTGCAGCATAACTTGATGGCCGATCGTGACGTTCTTCCCGATCGTCAGCGGTGCGCCCATGTCGGTGTGCAACACGCTGCCGTCCTGCACGTTTGAGTTTTCGCCGACGAGAATCGGTTCGTTATCGCCCCGCAAAACCGCGCCGAACCACACCGATGCGTTGCGCTTCAGAATGATCTTGCCCACGAGAACGGCGCCCGGCGCCACCCAGAAGGCATTTTCATCTTCCACTTCCAGATCCGCATCGGCCAAAGCGTAGATCGCCATCGATATGCTCCTTGTGCGGCGCGCCTTATCGCTTGTGCGAAATGTTTGTGACGCCCGCCGAACGCAATACGTCGTTAACCGGATCAGCGTCTCCTGAGAACATCACAGTTCAGATTTTCTGAATTGTCCGGTCTCCTGGATGCGCGAGCATCCTAATGTGGGGGAGAGCGTGGGCGCGAAGCGCAGGAAGCAAACCAGCTTAGCACCGCCCCCCGGCGCACGAGTCTTCGACTCCCCAGATTCGGCCGTCGATACCGCCGACATCTTTTTCGACTCCCCAGCCGCAGGCCAAAAGCCTGCGGCTTTTTCGTCCATCTCCAGGAAGGAGAAATCTATGGCGAAGCGTCCAGCGAAGCGTCGGCACGCACAAGGCGTGCTCAACGTGGAAGAATTCCAACGTGAAGATCGGCGCGCAAGGAATTTGAAAGTGCTCGATGGCGGCTGGCAAGGCCAAGACACCCCATCACAAGGCGCTGGCGCACGCGACCAAAGCTTCATAAAAAATGTACGGCCGAAATCCAAAGGCCAAACCGCTTTGATGGAAGCGATCGACTCACATTCGCTCGTTCTGGCGCTCGGCCCCGCCGGCACCGGTAAAACCTATCTCGCCATCACCAAAGCAGTAGAAGCTCTCGAAAGCGGCAAAGTCGGCCGCATCGTGCTCTCACGCCCTGCCGTCGAAGCGGGTGAATCACTCGGCTTCTTGCCCGGCGCGATGGAAGACAAGCTCGCACCGTACCTGCGCCCGCTCTACGACGCGTTGCAAGATCGCCTTTCGCCGAAGCGCCTCAAAGCGTTGATGGCCGAAGGGCTGATCGAAATCGCGCCGGTTGGCTTCATGCGCGGCCGCACGCTCAACAATGCGTTCGTCGTCATCGACGAAGCGCAGAATTGCACCTACGGCCAGATCAAAATGCTGCTGACGCGCCTGGGTTGGAATTCAACCATGGTCGTCACCGGCGACCCCGCGCAAACCGATCTTCTGCCCGATCTCTCCGGCCTGCACTCTGTCGCCGACAAGCTCGAAGGCGTGAAGAACATCGCCGTCTGCCGCCTCGGCGACGCCGATATCGTCCGCCACCCGCTCGTCGCGTCCATGTTGGGTGTCTTATAGCGCCCACGTCCGCGCCGCTTCCTCAAGCGAGCGCGTTGTGACTGTGTTGGATGATACGAATTGACTCAAAAGCCCCGGCGTCGCCGGGGCTTTTTCTTGTCCTGTGCTTTGCACTACGCTAGCACCAAGCGCAGGAGGGCCGATATGCAGCGTACGCGCCATTTCATCCGCAGCGTCATCCTCACAGCGCTCGCGTTCCCGCTTATCGCCTGCGCGACCATCGACTCCACCGCAGACGCGCCCTCAGTCGCCGCCAACGAGCGCGTGCGCGCTGGCCAACAGCATCCCCAAGTCGTCGCGCAATTCGGCGGCGCGGTGGAAGGCCCGCTTGGAACTTACGTTTCCAGCGTCGGCGAGCGCGTGGCGGCGGCAGCTGGCATTCCCGGCCAATGCACCTTCACAGTGATCAATTCCGACGTCGTCAACGCCTTCGCCGTACCCGGCTGCTACATCTACATCACGCGCGGCCTGCTCGCGATCATGAACTCGGAAGACGAACTCGCCTCCGTGCTCGGCCACGAAGTCGGCCACGTGGTCGCCGACCACTCCGCGCGCCGGCAAAACACCGCCACCATGACCACGCTGGGCGCCATCGTCGCCGGCGTACTCACCGGCTCGGGCGACATCGCGCAACTCGCGGGGCAAGCCGGCCAACTTTACGCGCTGAATTATTCGCGCGATCAGGAATACGAGGCCGACGATCTTGGCGTCCGTTATCTGCTCACCAACGGCTACAACGCCTACGCGGCCGCCGACATGCTGCATGCGCTGGGCCTCAATGACGCGCTCACCACGCGCACCAGCCAGCGCGACACCGCAAGCGCCATTCCAGCCTGGGCGCGCACGCACCCGCTCTCCGCCGACCGCGTCACCCGCGCGACGGGCCGGGCACAAGCCGCCGGCGCCGTACGCGGTGCGCCGCCGGAACGCACGCAGCCCTATCTGCAAGCCATCAGCGGCATGATCTATGGCGACGATCCCGCGCAGGGCTTCGTCAATGGCCGCACGTTTGCGCATCCCGGCATGCGCATCGCCTTCGATGCGCCGCAGGGCTTTACGCTCACCAACACAACCACCGCCGTGCTGATCGCTGGACCAAACAATGCGCGGGCGCAATTCTCAGGCGGCGTGCTGCCGTCGGAAGGATTGGAAGCCTACGCCAATGCGCGCCTGCGCCAACTCATCGGCCAAGCCCGCGCGCAAATTGGCCAGGCACAGCGCAGCACCACGAATGGCTTAGAGACTGTCTCCATTCCCGCACGCGCGCAGACACAGCAGGGCCAGATCGTGGACGTCTCGGTCACCGCTTATCGCGTGAACGATCGCGTCTATCATTTCCTCACGCTGGCGCCGCAAGGCGGCGGCGCGGCGATGACGCCGATGCTCGGCTCCATGCGCACGCTCACCACGCAGCAAGCCGCCGCGTTGCGCCCGCGCCGCATCGAACTCGTGCAAGTCGGTGCGCGCGACACGGCGCAAAGTCTGTCACGCCGCATGGCCTATGACGATTACCAGCTCGAGCGCTTCCTCGCGATCAACGGGCTCGACAGCGCAAGCGCGCTCCGCGCCGGCGAAGCGGTGAAGATCGTCACTTACGCGCGCTGATCAGGATCATCGGTCGAACCACAGGGCGAACTTGCGGCGCGGAAGTCCGCGCCCCAGCGGCGATAGCGGGTCGCGTCAATATGGAAGCGGCGGGCCTGATAGATGCCCATGCCGATGTCGAACCGCGCACCCTGGCGTGCGTGGAGCGGGCACAGCACCGCGATCAACCGCTCGCGCGTGACCGATGGATTACGTGGCACAAGATCAAGCGCATGGAAGGCGCGATGCGTGCTTCGAGACGCGCCGCGCACGCAATCGTTGAACGCCTGATCACGATAGCCAGAGGCGACCGTCACTTGACCGATCATCGGCTCAACATGATCGCGCACAAAGCGCAGCGTCGGCACTATGTGCGGCCATGTTTCTTCCGGCGGCATCGTGAACGGCTCGACGACACATTGCGGCGCAAGGCGATCCGTCAACCAAAGCTCGCGCGCCGGGACGACATCGGCGACGCCTTCGCGCTCCAGCATTGCTTCGAACCGTGCGAAGGCCGGGGCACGCGAAGCGTGCGCCGACAACCATCGTTCAAATTCAGACTGTCCCGCAGGCGTGATCTCGGACGTGCACGCACCAACAAACAACATCAGTGCGATGAGCCAACGCCGCATCAAATCCCCTGTTTCAGCCGCTCCACGTGCAGCTTGAGCCAGAGCTGACGGTTCCGCTTCAGCCGCTCCGCCGCCAGGATTTGCTTCACTTGCGCCAGCGTCTGCTCCAGCAGCGTGTTGACCAGCACGTAATCGTATTCTTCCCAATGGCTGATCTCGTTCAGCGAGCGCGCCATGCGCGAATTGATCACCTCTTCGCTGTCTTCCGCGCGCGCACGCAGACGCCGCTCCAACTCCGCCATCGAGGGCGGCAGAATGAAGATGCCAACCACGTCCTGCGGCTCAGCCGCGCGCAGGGCGCGCGCGCCCTGCCAATCGACGTCGAACAACACGTCCTTGCCTTGAATCAGCATCGCTTCGACCGGGGCGCGCGGCGTGCCGTAATGATTGCCGAACACAAGGGCGTGCTCGAGAAACTCGCCGCGATCGGCCATTTCCTCGAACGCTTCGCGCTGCATGAATTTGTATTCGCGGCCGTCGACCTCGCTCGGTCGCGGCGCGCGCGTGGTGGCCGACACCGACAACGACATGTTGTCGTCCGACTCTAGAAGTTTCCGCGCCAGGGTGGATTTGCCGGCGCCCGACGGGCTCGACAGCACGAACATCAGCCCGCGCCGCGCGACGTGTTCATTCAACATTGGCGGCTTGCTCCTTGATCTGATCGACCAACGTTTTCAAATCGAGCCCAATCCGCGTGAGTTCGAGATCGGCCGATTTGGAACATAGCGTGTTGGCTTCGCGCGTAAGCTCCTGGCTCAGAAAGTCGAGCCGACGCCCCGCGGGCTCAGGCTTCGTGAGCAATTGGCGCAGCTCAAGCGTATGCGCCGAAAGCCGCTCCAATTCTTCCTGCACGTCCGCACGCGTCGCCGCGATCGCCGCTTCCTGCGCTACGCGCGCGGGATCGAGCTTCACCTCGGGAGAAAGCGAGTCCAGCCGCTGCTTGATCCGCTCCAAAGCCGCCGTCGGCGCAGCCGCAGCGGACGTCCGCGCCGCCGCGATCAGCGTCTCCATGCGGTCCGCCGCGTCCGAGAACACCGCGCGCAACGCACGCCCCTCGGCCTGACGCGCCTGCGCGAGCTTCGCCAACGTATCGTTGAAGCCAGAGAGCAATGTCGCTTCCAACGCGGCGCGCTCTTCCTCGCTCTGCTCGACGCCATCTTCTGCGGCCAGTACGCCGCGCACGCTGAGCAGTCCATCCCAGGACGGCTTGCCGACGCGATCGCCAAACGTCTCGCCCGCTTGCAGCAGACGCTCCACTAAAGCGAAATCGATCTTCAACGCCGCCGCGGCCGCCGCATCTCGCGCCAAATTCAACGACGCCTGCAACGAGCCGCGTTTGAACTTCGCGTTCGCCGCCGCGCGCAGCGCTGGCTCCAGCGTGTCGAAGCCCTGCGGCAGGCGCAGCTTCAGATCCAACCCGCGCCCGTTGACGCTCTTCACTTCCCAGATCCAACGCTGGCCGGCGTGTTCTCCCTCGCTCCGCGCGAATCCTGTCATGCCCGAAATGCTCATGAGCGACCTTGTCGCGTATTTTTGCCCCAAGTGTCACGCGACCTTTATGCGACTCAGGCATCCAGGGCGCGGGTAAGACAGGGGCTTGGCCCATGACGCTGGCGACCACGACATCCGCGACGACGGGCCTGCGCTTGGCGCGCACCGGCTACACCCCTGATCTCATGCTCTTTGTCCTTGCCGTCGCACTCTGCATCGCCTTGCTTTTCCAGGGTGGCCTCGATGCCTTGATCGGCGCGGGCGTCGGCGCCTGGTTCAGCGCGCGCAATCCGAGAACTGCGCTCTCAGGCGCATTTGCCGGGCTTTTCGTCGGCGCTCTATTCGCCGCCTTCTTTCACGATGCGCTCACGGCGCTCGTCTGACCGTACAGCCCCGCGGCCTCGACCCTGGCCGCACCTCAACGCCTCCCAAGCTTCGGGAGGCGTTTCTTTTGGTTTAGTTTGCGCGCTCTTGCGCCAGCCGCTCGGCTTCGATCACACGCCAGCGCGCGACGTTCGCATTGTGCTCCGCCAACGTCGACGCGAAGATGTGGCCGCCGCTGCCATCGGCGACAAAGAAGATCGCATCGCTTTGCGCCGGGTTGGCCGTCGCTTCGAGCGCCGCGCGGCCGGGATTGGAAATCGGCGTCGGCGGCAGGCCGTCGATGCGATAGGTGTTGTAGCCCGTATCGAGCGCGATCTCGCTTTGACGAATGGTGCGGCGCTGGCCTTGCGCATTGACCAAACGGCCATCAACGCAGCGATCCGGATAACGCAGGCAAACGCCGTAAATGATCGTTGGATCGGTTTCCAAACGCATCGGCCGGCGCAAGCGATTGATGAACACGCTCGCCACCATCGGCCGCTCGGCCGCAATGCCCGTCTCGCGCTCCACGATTGACGCGAGATTTACGAGATCAGCCGGCGTCTCGAGCGGCAAATTGGGCGCACGATTGGCCCAAATTTCAGCGACCGCTTCATCATGCGCCTCGCGCATCTGCTGCAGCAACGCCGCGCGCGTCATGCCGCGCTGCACGTGATACGTATCCGGCAGGATCGACCCTTCTGGCGGCGCTTCCGGCATCTCGCCGGTCAACACATCGCTCTCTTCGAGAATGCGCATCACACCGGCGATGGTGATGCCTTCCGGAAATGTGATGGCGTGCTGCAATGCATCGCCACTCGCCATCATCTCCACGATCTCGCGCACCGAAGCGCCCGCCGGGATTTGATACTCGCCGGCTTGCAACGTGGAGCCCGCCGCGAAAATGCGATTGGCGACACGGAAAAGCAGCGGATCAGTGATGAGATTCTCGCGCTGCAGATCAGCGGCGATCGAGGCGCCCGTGGCGCCGCTCTCGACCATGAACGCCGTATCTTGCGTGGAAGGGCCAGGACGCGAAATCGCACTATAGAAGAACGCGCCCGCGAACACCGCGCCGAGCACGACGAAGACCGCGCCCCAAAACAGGAAAGATGAGAAGCCGCCGCTCTTGCGGCGAGGCGCTGGCGCCCGTGCCATTAATCCACCGCGGTCAGGATCACAGCGGCGTTGGTGCCGCCGAACCCGAACGAGTTCGACATCGCCGCCTTCACAGGCTTCTTCTTTGCCGTGAGCGGCGTCAAATCTATGGCGGTCTCGACCGAGGGATTGTCCAAATTCAGCGTCGGCGGGATCACGCCATCGCGGATCGCCAGCGCGCAGAAGATGGTCTCGACCGCGCCGGCCGCGCCCAGCAAGTGCCCGATCGCGGACTTGGTGGACGACATCGAGAGGTTCGCCGCCGAATTGCCGAACAGACGCTCGATCGCGCGCAATTCGATCTCATCGCCCAGCGGGGTCGATGTGCCATGCGCGTTGACGTAATCGATGTCGCTCGCGCTCATGCCGGCGTTCTTCAACGCAGCGCTCATGGCGCGGAAGCCGCCGTCGCCGTCCTCGGCCGGCGCCGTGATATGATAGGCGTCGCCCGAGAGGCCATAGCCCTTCACTTCGGCGTAAATCTTCGCGCCGCGCGCCTTGGCGTGCTCGTACTCTTCGAGCACCAAGCAGCCTGCGCCCTCGCCCATGACGAAACCATCGCGGCCCTTGTCATACGGACGCGACGCCTTCTCCGGCGTGTCGTTGTATTCGGTGGACATCGCGCGCAGTGCGCAGAAACCAGCCATCGCCAGACGCGATACCGCAGCTTCAGCGCCGCCCGCGATCATCACGTCCGCATCGCCGTAGATGATCAAACGCGCCGCATCGCCGACAGCATGAGCGCCGGTGGCGCACGCGGTGACGACCGCATGGTTCGGTCCACGGAAACCGTGGCGAATGGAAACTTGGCCCGACGCCAAATTGATAAGCGCGCTCGGAATAAAGAACGGCGAAATCTTACGCGGGCCATCCTTCTCCAGAATGAGCGCGTTGTTGCCGATCGCTTCGATGCCGCCAATGCCCGACCCGATCAGTACGCCGGTGCGGTTCTTGGCTTCATCGTCTTGCGGCTTCCAGCCGGAATCGGCCACCGCTTCGTCAGCCGCGGCGATCGCGAACAGGATAAAATCCTCGATGCGGCGCTGCTCCTTTGGAGACAGCGTCTTGTCCGCGTCGAACGCGTGCGCATCGCCAGAGCCGCCGCCGCGTCCATCGACGCGGGGCACAACGCAAGCGATCCGGCACGGCAAATCGTCCACTTTGAAGTGTTCGATTTTGTTCGCGCCGGATTTGCCCGCGATGAGCCGCTCCCACGTCGCCGGCGCATTGCCAGCGAGCGGGGAAACAAGCCCGATCCCTGTGATGACAACGCGCCTCATGCGCGTACTCAGAGCCTCAGCCCTGCTTTTCGCTGATGAATTTCACGGCGTCGCCGACCGTCTGGATGTGCTCGGCCGCATCATCCGGGATCTCGATGCCGAATTCTTCTTCGAACGCCATGACAAGCTCGACGTTGTCCAAGCTGTCCGCGCCGAGGTCATCGATGAACGAAGCCTTCTCGACCACCTTCTCCGGCGGGGCTTCGAGATGCTTGATCACGATCGCCTTCACGCGCTCAAAAACTTCCGACATGCACGCCTCGCCTTGAAGATTGGGCTGAATAATCATTCACGTTCCGAAGAACGCTTGTGAGCGGCCTTTTGACCACACGCGGCCCGCCACGCAAGCCTTTTTCTCTCTTTCGGCGCCCTTGAAGGCGCCTCAGATCATCGCCATGCCGCCGTTTACGTGGAGCGTCTGGCCCGTCATGTAGCCGGCCTCGTCGCTGGCCAGATAAACCGCAGCCGCCGCTACATCAGACCCTTCGCCCAGCCGGCCGGCGGGGATTTTGCCCAAAAGCGCGGATTTTTGCGCTTCGTTGAGCACGTCCGTCATCGGCGAGCTGATGAAGCCTGGCGCGATGCAATTGGCGGTGACGTTGCGGCTGGCGACTTCGGCGGCCAACGCCTTGGTGAAGCCGATCATGCCCGCTTTGGACGCCGCATAATTCGCCTGTCCGGGGTTTCCGGTGACGCCCACAACCGAAGTGATGCCGATGATCCGGCCCCAACGGTTCTTCATCATATTGCGCAGCGCCGCGCGCGAGAGCCGGAAATAGCTCTCCAGATTGATCTTCAGAACGTTCTGAAAATCGTCGTCCTTCATGCGCAGCAGAAGACCGTCCTTGGTGATGCCGGCATTGGCCACCAGAATGTCCAAACGCCCACCCAGTGCGGTCTCCGCTTGCCCGATGAGCGCGTCCACCGCAGCCGGATCGGAGAGATTGCACGGCGTGATCACGTGATCGCCGCCGAGCTCCGCCTTCACCTTCTCCAGCGCTTCCACGCGCGTGCCCGAGAGCGCGACCTTCGCGCCGCTCTGCGCCAATGCCTTGGCGATCGCCCCGCCAATGCCGCCCGAAGCGCCCGTCACGAGCGCGGTCTTTCCGCTGAGATTAAACATGAAACCCTCTTCTAGCCGGTCCCTTATGCCGCGCGCGCCGCCGCCGCAAGTTTGGTGACCGTGTTCCAATTCCGCGACGTGGCCAGCTGAGGAGTCTTCAGCTTGGATGGACCTTGGCCCTGTGGAAACTTGATGTAGAGGCAATTCTCGCCCTGCACCCATTCCTCGCCGGTCAGCGCCGTCTTCCCCATCGCCTCAAGCTCCGCCGCCGACGCCGCCTTGCGCATGAAGGCGACGACCATGAATTGCGGCGTAGAACGCGTGAACGGCGCGAATGGATTGGCGTCGATCACCGCCTCCAGCTGATCGGCGTCGCGCACGTGCGCATCCGTCGCCAGACCGAGCCCATCGAGGATCACCCGTTCGAGCT
Organism: Vitreimonas flagellata; assembly: GCF_004634425.1. Lineage (NCBI taxonomy): Bacteria > Pseudomonadati > Pseudomonadota > Alphaproteobacteria > Hyphomonadales > Hyphomonadaceae > Vitreimonas > Vitreimonas flagellata. Next base: position 1,066,376 of record NZ_SBJL01000001.1, read on the forward strand.
TCGACTCCAGCTTCGCACCCTCGAGCTTAGCATCGAGCACGACATTGCCGCTCGCCAGCAGCGTGCGCACATTGATAAAGCCCGCCGCCTCAAGCACCTCGCGCAATTCCGCCATCACCACTTGGCGCTTGCCTAAGTTCACGCCGCGCAGGAGCGCAACCTGGCGCATCAAACGCTCTTCGCGAACGCTTCCAAATCAGCGGGCTCATTCAGCGCCAGAGTCTCCGCATCCGGCGCATTGCGCTTCACCATGCCGGACAGCTGCTTACCCGCGCCAACTTCGATGAAGCGCGCGACACTGCCTTCTGTCGCCATCCATTCGATGCTCTCGCGCCAGCGCACGCGGCCGGTCACTTGCTCCACAAGCAGCTTGCGGATCGTCGTCGGCTCATTCACTGGGCGCGCCGTGACGTTCGCCACTACAGGCGCGGCTAACGGGGCGATCGAGGCGCCAGCCAGAGCTTCCGCCATCGCGTCGGCCGCGGGCTGCATCAGCGGCGAGTGAAACGGCGCCGACACGTTGAGCGCAATCGCGCGCGCGCCTTTTTCCTTCGCGTAGGCCAAAGCCGCGTCGATGCCCGCCTTCGAGCCGGAGATCACGACATTGCCGACGTTATTGTCGTTGGCGACAACGCACGGCCCCGCTTCCGCGCCCTTCGCCGCGATCTCTTCGGCCAACGCGACATCGACCTTGCCGATCAACGCCGCCATCGCGCCTTCACCGACCGGCACCGCCGCTTGCATCGCGTTGCCGCGCGTGCGTAGCAGCCGCGCGGCATCCGTCACTGACAAAGCGCCAGCAGCCGCGAGTGCTGAATATTCGCCGAGCGAATGGCCCGCCACGAACGCGGCCTTGCCAGCGCCCACGCCAAACTCGCGATCGAGCACGCGCATCGCCGCCAAGCTCACCGCCATCAGCGCCGGCTGGGCATTGGCGGTCAGCGTCAGATCGTCAGCCGGGCCCTCGAAGATCAGCTTCGACAGCTTCTCGCCCAGCGCCTCGTCGACCTCCTGAAACACCTCGCGCGCGGCGCCGAATGCGTCGTGAAGAGACTTGCCCATGCCGGGCGCCTGGCTCCCCTGACCGGGGAAAATAAAGGAAATGCTCATGGGGCGGCGGCTTATCGCCTTGGCTGAGCCGGAGCAACGTGCGCGGCCAACTCCGCTGGAAAATTCAGCCTAAGACAGATGCTCATCGCTTCGGTTGAGGCGCCCGAGACGAGCACCGGCGCGACTTCAAAACGCCCCGCCAAATTCAGCGCCGCCTGGTCGAACCCGCGTCCCTGCGGCGTCTCACGAGACACGGCGCAGGAGAGCCCAAAATCCTCTCGAACACGGCAGGCAAGCTCAACCGCGCCGTCAATTGGCTCGGCCAACGCCTCGTGTGGGTATTGTTCGACGAACTGCCCATTATGCGGCCGACGTATCCAGACCAGCCCCGAGACTTGCTCGCGATCAGCGCATGCGACCGGATCCATGAGGTCAGCAGTGCTGGGCAATGGCGTTGGTTTATCAATCGCCCGCGCTGGCGGCGCGAAAGTGATGAACGCAACGAGCAGAGCCAGTACCGCCATACGCATTCAATGGCTGCTAAGGCAGCGAAATCCCCCGCACAAGCGGTCCCGCACCAATCCCAACCCCAAATCCCCAGCCATCCCCTTGCTTCCGGGGCCGAAATGCGTATTTTCCGCGCCTTCGATCCGCGGCCCCAGGAGCATCCGCTACCTGGGGTCCATCGTTTTGGCCGGTTCTTCCCCGGTCCGAGCGCCGCGGGTCTCCGGAAGAGGACAATATGGCTTATTACGAACACGTGCTTATCGCGCGGCCGGAAATCTCGCCGCAGCAGGTCGACACCATCGTCGAAGAAATCACCAATACGATCAAGGAATTGGGCGGCACGACCACCAAGACCGAGTATTGGGGCCTGCGCAACCTGACTTACCGCATCCGCAAGAACCGCAAGGGCCACTACGCCCTCATCAATATCGACGCCCCGGCCCCGGCCGTGCACGAGCTTGAGCGGCGCCTGCGCATCAACGAAGACATCATGCGCTTCAAGACCATCCGCGTCGAGGAACTCGACGAAGAGCCCTCTCCGATCCTGGCCCGCCGGGACCGTGAAGAGCGTCGCCGTTCGCGCCGTGAAGGCCGCGACGGTGAGGATGGTGGTGAGTTTGAAGGCGGGGAGGACTAATCCATGGCTGCTAAAGCTGCAAAAGGCGCCCCGAAGTTCAACATCTCGAACATTCCGGCCCGCCGCCCGTTCGGCCGTCGGCGTAAGGTTTGCCCGTTCTCGGGCAACGCATCGCCGAAGATCGACTACAAGGACGTGAAGCTGCTCCAACGCTACATCAGCGAAAAGGGCAAGATCGTCCCGGCGCGTATCACCGCCGTTTCCGCCAAGAAGCAACGCGAACTCGCGCGCGCCATTAAGCTGGCTCGTGAACTCGCGCTTCTGCCGTTCGCCGTTCAGTAAGGAGGCAAGCCCATGCAAGTCATCCTGCTCGAACGCGTCGAGAATCTCGGCGTCATTGGCGACGAAGTGAAGGTGCGCGACGGCTTCGCCCGCAACTTCCTTCTCCCGCAAAAGAAGGCGCTACGCGCCACCGACGCGAACCGCAAGGTTTTCGAAGGCCGCCGCGCCGAACTCGAAGCCAAGAACGCCGAAGCCAAGGCCGCCGCCGAAAAGGCGTCCAAGAAGATCGATGGCGAAAGCTACGTGCTCATCCGCCAAGCGGGTGAAGCTGGTCAGCTTTACGGCTCGGTCTCGTCGCGCGACATCGCCGACGAAATCGCCAAGGCCGGCGGCAAGATCGATCGCAACGCGGTCGTTCTCGACAAGCCGATCAAGACGGTTGGCGTCTATGACGTGCGCGTCCGCCTCCACGCGGAAGTGTACGCGACGGTGAAGGCCAACGTGGCGCGCTCGGCTGACGAAGCTGAACGCCAAGCCAAGGGCGAGAACGTCATCACGGCCGCCGCCGAAGCGCAACGCGCTGACGCGGAAGCTGCGGCGAAGGAACTCGCGGCCAACTCGATCACCAACGATCCGAGCGCCCGCGCCGAATAAGCGCGATCAGGCATCCAAACGCGAAGGCCCGTGCATCCAGCGATGCGCGGGCCTTTTCTTTTGGCCCAGCGTCTGCGCGCGTCTAAGATCGCGCCAAACCATCCGAGGGGACCTCATGATCAACCGACGCACCCTGCTCGCCGGCACAGCCGCCACGTTCGCCGCCGCCTGCGCCAGCACCGGCGGCAATAGCGCGCTGCCGCATCAAACCTATTCCGCGCAGGCCTTCTTCCAGACAACGTCCTACGCTCAAGCCGCCCCCGCCGGCTTCGCCTTCTCGCCGGACGGGCGCCGCATCCTGATCGCCAACGATTCAAGCGGCGTCTTCAATGCCTATTCGCTGTCGATCGAAGGCGGCGCACCGCAGCAGCTCACCCAATCGGCCGACAACGCCACGTTCGCGATCTCGTATTTCCCGAATGACGAGCGCATCCTCGTCAGCGCCGACCAAGGCGGCAACGAACTCAATCACGTCTATGTGCGTGAGCGCGACGGCACGCTGCGCGATCTGACGCCGGGCGAAAACGTCAAAGCCGATTTCCTGGCCTGGCGCGCGGACGGTAATGCGTTCTGGATCACGTCGAACGCGCGCAACCCGCAAGTGTTCGATCTCTACGAATACGACGCGACCACGTACGCAAGCCAGCTTGTCTATCAAAACCCAGGCATGGAAATCGCCGACATCACGCGCAACGGCCGCTGGCTGGCGCTCGTACGCCCGCGCACCAGCGCCGACAGCGATGTCTTCCTGGTCAATCTGCACGCGCGCGATATGCGCGAGCCACGCCTCATCACTGAGCATACCGGCAACATCTCTTACGGCGTCTATGAATTCACACCCGATGGTTCAGCGCTGATCTACGGCACGGACGAGCACGGCGAGTACAATCAAGCCTGGCGTTACGATCTCGCCACCGCCGAGAAAACGCCTTTGATCCAGGCCGAATGGGACGTGATGTTCGTCGTCCATTCGCCGAGCGGCCGCTATCGCGTGTCCGCCATCAACGCGGACGCCTCAACGGAAGTGACGATCCTCGACACGCGCAGCAACCAAGCCGTGCGTCTCAGCGGCGTGCCAGCGGGCGATCTGGGCGGCGTGCGATTCAACCGCGACGAAACCCGCCTCGCCTTCACCGTCGCCTCTGACACCTCGCCGTCGGACGTCTTCACGGCGCCGCTCAACACCGGCGTCGCCACGCGCCTCACCCACGCGCTCAATCCGGCGATCAACGAAGATCTGCTCGTTGAAGCGACGGTCCAGCGCTATCCGAGCTTCGACGGCCTTCAAATCCCCGGCATTCTCTATCGCCCGCGCACGGCCAGCGCATCAAACCGCGCGCCCGCGATCGTACTGGTGCACGGCGGCCCAGGCGGACAAAGCCGTCGCGGTTATTCGGCGATGATCCAGCATCTCGTGAACCACGGCTACGCTGTGTTCGCGGCCAACAATCGCGGCTCGTCGGGCTACGGCAAAACCTTCTTCCATCTCGACGATCGCCGTCACGGCGAAGTCGATCTCGACGACATCGTCTATGCCCGCCGTTATCTCGAAACCCTCGATTGGGTGGATGGCGAACGCATCGGCATCATGGGCGGCTCGTACGGCGGCTACATGGTCGCGGCGGCGCTCGCCTTCCGCCCGGACGCGTTCGATGTCGGCGTTAACATTTTCGGCGTCACCAATTGGGAGCGCACGCTCAACTCAATCCCGCCGTGGTGGGCGAGCTTCCGCGAAGCCCTCTATGACGAAATGGGCGATCCGGCGACGGACGCCGAACGCCACCGCCGCATCTCGCCGCTCTTCCACGCGCAGAACATTCGGAAGCCCTTGCTCGTCGTGCAAGGCGCGAACGATCCGCGCGTGTTGCAAGTGGAGAGCGACGAACTGGTCGCCGCCGTGCGCGCCAACAACGTGCCGGTCGAATACGTGCTCTTCCCCGACGAAGGCCACGGCTTCCTCCGCAAAGAAAACCGCATCACCGCCCAAGAGGCGTATCTGCGCTTCCTGGATCAATATCTCCGCAGCCGGTCGTAAGCTCAGAACCTCCCCCGCCCGCGGGGGAGGATTCTCCGTTCCGCGTCAACAACAAAAATAAGTGCACGACTCAGCAAAAGCACGCGTCAAGGTTTCGGGCCGTCAACGATTGGCGGCCCGAATCGGCGCAAGATGCGGCCATGAGTTCCCAACAAGCGCTTCCGCTTGGTGCGCCGGCCTCGGCCCCACAACAGCGCGTCACCCCGCACAATCTCGAAGCCGAGCAGGCGCTGCTCGGCGCCATCCTGTTCGACAATGAAACGCTGAACCGGATCACGCAGCAGCTGCGCCCGCAGCATTTCTACGATCCCGTGCACGGCCGCATCTTCGCCGCCTGCCAAGAGATGATCGCCACCGGCCACATCGCCGACGGCGTGACGCTAAAGGAGCGCTTCGCGCGCGACGGCGGCATCAAGGAGATCGGCGGCGCCGTCTATCTGATGAAGCTGATGGATCTCGCAGCACCGCTTTCGGCGCAGGCGCAATCCTACGCTGAACTCATCTACGACATGGCGCTGCGCCGCGAACTCATTCGCGTCGGCAATGTCATCGCCGATCTCGCCGAAAACCCGCCAGAGCGCCACGACGCCAAGGACATCATCGAAGAAGCCGAGCGCACGCTCTTCACGCTCGCCGAAAGCGGCGGCGCCAACAAAGGCTTCCAGGACTTCCGCACCGCGCTCACCGCCTCGATCAACGTCGCCACCGCCGCCAAAAACCGCGGCTCAGACGTCTCCGGCATCTCCACCGGCTTCCGCGATCTCGATCATCTGATGGGCGGCCTGCACGGCTCCGACCTCATCATTCTCGCCGGTCGTCCGTCGATGGGCAAAACCGCGTTCGCGCTGAACCTCGCGATGAACGTGGCGCGCATCAAACAGAAAGCGCTGCAGGAAAATCCCGAAGCCGAACATCTCGGCGGCACAGTCGGCTTCTTCTCACTCGAAATGTCGGCCGAGCAATTGGCGACACGTATTCTGTCGGACTTCGCCGGAATCGAGTCGCATCGCATTCGCCAAGGCAAAATCGACAAGGACGAATATGTCCGCCTCGCGGACTCCGCCACCGAACTACAAATGCTGCCGCTGCACGTCGACGAAACCGGCGGCATTTCCATCGGCGCGCTGACCAATCGCGCGCGGCGCTTGAAACGCACCTCTGGCCTCGACCTCATCGTCGTCGACTACCTCCAGCTCGTCACCGGCTCCGGCAAGACCGACGGCCGCGTGCAGGAAGTCTCGGAAGTCACCCAGGGCCTCAAAGCGTTGGCCAAGGATCTGCAAGTCCCGGTCATCGCGCTCTCCCAACTCTCGCGCCAAGTCGAATCCCGCGAAGACAAACGCCCGCAGCTCTCAGACCTGCGCGAATCCGGCTCGATCGAGCAGGACGCCGACATCGTCATGTTCGTGTATCGCGAGGAATATTACCTAAGCCGCGCCGAGCCCGAACAAGGCACCGAGGCGCACTTCACCTGGGAGCAGAAGCGCGCCGCGGTTGCGAACCGGGCTGAGCTCATTATAGGCAAGAACCGCCACGGCCCCATCGAAACGGTGCATCTCAATTTCCACGGTCAATTCACCCGATTCAGCTCCATCGCCCGCTGAAGCACCGCGGCTCGCGCGTCTGCGCGTCGATTACAACGCTGTGGCGGAGAACTGGCGCTTCTTCAAAAAGCGCGCGCCGAACGCTGCTGTCGCTGCCGTCGTCAAAGCCGACGCGTATGGGCTAGGCGCGGTGGCCGCATCACGCGCTTTGGCGCAAGCGGGCGCGCGCGCGTTTTTCACCGCAACCTCCGGCGAAGCGCTGCGCGTGCGCAAGGCGCTCGGCGAAGGCCCGCAAATCTTCGTGCTCAACGGCCCAAGCGAGAAAGACCTCGCGCACTACGCGGACGCCAAGCTCACGCCGATCCTGAACTCGATCGCGCAAATCAAAATCTGGGACGCGCGCGGCCCTGCCGGTCTGCACATCGACACCGGGATGAACCGACTTGGGCTTGGCCCCGAAGAGCTGACGCAAAGCATGGTCGCGCTGAAAGGCGCCTCGCTCGCCCTCGTGATGAGCCATCTCGCTTGCGGCTCTGACCTGAAGCACGAGATGAACGCCACCCAGCTGAAGCGCTTCATCGACGCCGCCTCGCTCTTTCCGCAAGCGCCGCTCTCGCTCTCCGCCACCGCGGGCGCCCTGATCGGCCCCGACTATCATTTCGATCTCATTCGTCCGGGCGTCGGCCTTTACGGCTCCGGCGGGCTGGACGCAGACAATCCGCAACTCATCCCTGCGGCGCTCATCGAAGCGCCCATCCTGCAAGTGCGCGACGTCGAGCCGGGCGAAAGCTTCGGCTATGGCGGCACGTTCACTGCGGCACAAAAGATGCGCACCGCCACCGTCGCACTCGGTTACGCGGACGGCTACTTGCGGTCGCTGAGCGGGCGCGGTTATGGCGTTCTGGGGGGCGTAAAGCGCCCAATTCTAGGACGCGTTTCGATGGATCTGATCATCCTTGATGTCACCGGCTGCGCGGAAGCGCAGCCCGGCGCGATGGTCGAATTTCTCGGCCCCAATGCACCATTGGACGATATCGCCGCACTGGCGGGTACTGCATCCTACGAAATCCTCACCACATTCGCTGGCACTGTGCGCAAGACCGGAGCCCGCACGTGATCAATCCCTTCACCTCGATCGGCCGCTCGACGCTCAGCATCTTCGCCGAGATCGGCCGTTTCTCCATGTTCGCCGCGCGCGCGGTCGCTGCGATCTTTTCGCCGCCCTATTTCGCCGGCCAACTCGGCCGCCAATGTTTTCAGATCGGCTATCTCTCGTTGCCCGTGATCGGCCTCACCGCCGTGTTCATTGGCGCAGCGCTCGCGCTCAACATTTATGTTGGCGGCGCGCGCTTCAACGCTGAGAGCTTCGTGCCCAACATCGTCGTGCTCGGCATCACGCGCGAACTTGGTCCCGTGCTCGCCGGCCTCATGCTCGCCGGCCGCGTCAGCGCCGGCATCGCGGCTGAGATCGGCACGATGCGCGTCACCGAACAGATCGACGCGATGACCACGCTCTCGACCGACCCGTTCAAATTCCTGATCGCACCGCGCGTGCTCGCCGCCGTGCTGACCCTGCCCGTGCTCGTGGCCGTCGCCGACATTATCGGCGTCATGGGCGGCTATCTCGTCGCCGTGAACAGCCTTGATTTCAACGGCGCGACCTATCTGCGCAACACATTCAACTTCCTCGAAACGCAGGACGTGGTGCTGGGCCTCACCAAAGCCGCTGTGTTCGGCTTCATCATCGCCGTGATGGGCGCCTATCAGGGCTACAACAGCTCCGGCGGCGCGCTCGGCGTTGGCCGCGCCACCACCAATGCCGTCGTCGGCGCCATCGTGCTGATCCTGGCGGTGAACTACCTCATCACCGCGTTCTTCGTGGAGTAGGCGCACATGACCGCGAAACTCCAACTCATTGGCCTCAAGAAAAAGCTCCGCGGCCGCCAAGTGCTCGATGGTGTCGATCTCGATGTCGCGCCCGGCAAATCGCTCGTCATCATCGGCGGTTCGGGCCAAGGCAAATCCGTCACGCTGAAATGCACGCTTGGCCTCATGAAGCCCGATGCCGGCCAAGTGTTGGTCGACGGCGCCGAGATCACCAAAATGCCGGCCGAGATCCGCGCCCGCGTGATGCGCAAATTCGGCATGCTGTTCCAGGGCGCAGCGCTTTTTGACTCGCTCAGCGTCTGGGAAAACATCGCCTTTCGCCTGATCTACGCCGACAACACGCCCCGTAAGGAAGCGCGCGAACGCGCCATCGAGACGATGCGCAAAGTCCGCCTGGCGCCCGAATTCGCCGACGTCCGCCCGATCGAACTCTCCGGCGGCATGCAAAAGCGCGCAGGCCTCGCCCGCGCCATCATCGCCAAGCCCGACATCCTCTTCTTCGACGAGCCCACCACCGGCCTCGATCCCATTACCGCCGACGCCATCAACGACCTCATCGTCGAAATGGTGAAAGAGCTGAATTGCGCCGCCGTCTCGATCACGCACGACATGCCCAGCGCGCGCAAAATCTCCGACGAAATCGCCATGCTCCACAACGGCAAAATCGTCTGGCGGGGTGCAACGAGCACGCTCGACACCAGCGGCAACGCGATGGTCGACCAATTCGTCGCCGGCCGCGCCGACGGTCCAATCCAGGCTGTGGTGTGATCGCGCCCGCGCCACCCACGCGCGCGCCGCACTACATCGACAACGAAGATCATGGCTGGCCGCTTGAGACGTGCGCCGGCTTCCTGATCGACACGCTCGCGGGCTGGGTCGCCAAGCCGTACGAATTTCGCGGCCATGCCAATGGCCGCATCTGGCGCCAGCGCGTCGACAAAACCAGCGCGCGGCTCCTCTTCGTCTCAGACCAAGGCGACGGCCACATCGATCTCAGCATCGATCCCAGCTTCTGGGTGCGCGCCGAGCTCTTCATCGTCGGCGAACTTAAATTCCGCGCCTGGATCGACGAGCCCTACGAAGAAAAAGATTTCTGGCCCGACGGCGCGGATGGCGTGACGCCAACAAACGGCGATCCACCCGGCCGCATCTCCAAGCGCGGCCGCTGGCTCCAATTCCGCCGCGTCGATTTCGGGTTGGCGCCCGCCGCAAGTGCGTATTGGGACGTTGCGGATATCTGGTCCTAAGCGCCCCTCAGCGCATCCGCCACGATCGTCGCGTGATCAAACGCCAGCGTCTTCTCACGCCAATCCGACACAAATGCCGCCGACGCCGCATCATCGCCGCCGCTCACAGCCGTACCATCCCATTCCACCAAGAACGCGACACTCACATTGTGCCCGCGCGGATCACGCGACGGATGGGAATAAACCCCAATCAACCGCTCCACGCGCCCAGATGCGCCCGTCTCTTCCTTCAGCTCGCGCAACGCAGCCTGCTCTACCGTCTCGCCCACATCGACGAACCCGCCCGGCAGCGCATAGCAACCCTTGAACGGCTCATGCCCGCGCTCGATCAACAGCAACGCGCCCGACGCATCGAACACGACGCAATCGACCGTCAGCAGCGGCGTCTTCGGCGGCCCTTTCATAGCGCCCGCGCAATCTCGCCATCGAGCGCTTCCGGCTTCGCCGTCGGCGGAAACCGCTTCAACACGCGGCCATCGCGGCCGACCAGGAACTTCGTGAAATTCCATTTGATCTTGCGCCCCAACAGCCCGCCGCCCTTCTCGCGCGTCAGATAGTCATAGAGCGGATGTGCGTTCGGCCCGTTCACGTCGATCTTCGCGAACATCGGAAACGTCACGTCATAGGTGAGCGAGCAGAAATTCTTGATCTCGTTCTCGTCGCCGGGCTCTTGTTTGCCGAACTGGTTGGAGGGAAAGCCCAGCACCTCGACGCCCTGCGCCGCATATTTCCGATGCAGCGCTTCCAGGCCCTTATATTGATACGTGAACCCGCACTGGCTCGCCGTGTTCACGATCAGCAGCACCTTGCCGCGATACTCGCCAAGCGACCGCTCCTTGCCGTCAATATCGCGCGCGGTGAAATCATAGATCGACGTCAAAGCTCTCTCTCCTGCATCGCCGGCGTCGGCTTGCGCGCCGGCTTCGGGTCCTGCGCCAAACGCGCGCCGCCCACAAAGATGAGCGGTCCAATCAACGCATACGCAAAGCCCGAGAACGCGGACCACGGCGCCGGCAGAAGCAGCGCGCCCAAAGCCGCCAACACGCCGACAAACACATGCACGCCCTGCTGCCAGATCGCAAACCGCGTCAGCTCGCGCTCACGCTGTGTCAGATCCAACGCATCGCCCTTGTTCAGCGCATGCGCATAGAGCGCAAAGAACACGCCAAACACCGCCGCATAGCCCAGCGACATCAGCGCTAGCGAAAATTCCGCCTCCGCCAACGTGAACGGCGCCGTTGGCGCGCCCGCCATCAGCGAGCGCACGAATTCCGCAAACATCGTGCCCAGATATTTGAGCGGATAAACGAAGAACAAAATGATGAAAAGCAGGCCCGCATTCAGGATCGTCGTCCACCCATCTTGCAGCGCGTAGCGGCGAAAGAAGATGTAGTGCGAATGCCAAATGACGAGCAGGATCGCGAACGCCGCCGCAAAGCCCGGAAACGCCCAAAGCTGCGCCTCCAATTCCGCTAAAGATCCCGGCGGCTGGCTCGACACCACAAGTAGCGTCAGCGCGAACGCAAACACCATATCCGACAGCGCTTCCACGCGCGTCGGATTCACCCCGCGCCAAGTAAAGCCGGCCTCGCCCTGTAATGGATGCAGATCACGCACGCTGGTCATACCACATGCGTTAGCAGAGGCGGCGCGCTAGGCTCAATGGCGAAGGATTCGAGAATGGCCAAAGACCACGTATTCACCTGCCAGGCGTGCGGCGCGATCTGGCCTAAATGGGCCGGCAAGTGCGAGGCGTGCGGCGAATGGAATACGTTGGTCGAGGAGACCTCGCGCACCGCCGTGCCCGGCGCGCTTGCGGCGCCCACCGGCAAGAAGAGCAAAGCCCTCACCTTTGTTGAGCTCACCGGCGAAGCCGATCCGCCCCCACGCCTGCCTACCGGCATTTCCGAATTCGACCGCGTCTGCGGCGGCGGCCTTGTGCCCGCCTCCGCCATCCTGATCGGCGGCGATCCAGGCGTCGGCAAATCCACGTTGCTGCTGCAAGCCGCCGCCGCCATCGCTCGTTCCGGCGCGCGCGTCGCTTACGTCACCGGCGAAGAAGCCGAAGCGCAAGTGCAAGACCGCGCCCGCCGCCTCAAGGCCGCCGACGCGCCCGTGCAACTCGCCGCGGAAACCGATCTCCGTAAAATCCTCGACGGCCTCAAAGCCATGAAGCCCGACGTCGTCATCGTCGACTCGATTCAAACCGTATGGGCCGACGGCGTCGAAGCCGCGCCTGGCACAGTCGCGCAAGTCCGCGCCTGCGCGCACGAACTCGTGCGCTTCGCCAAGAAGAGCGGCAGCGTGCTCATCCTCGTCGGCCACGTGACGAAAGACGGCCAGATCGCAGGCCCCCGCGTGGTCGAACACTTGGTCGACGCCGTGATCTATTTCGAAGGCGAGCGCGGGCTTCCGTTCCGCATTCTCCGCGCCGTCAAAAATCGCTTCGGCCCCACCGACGAAATCGGCGTGTTCGAAATGGTCGAGCAAGGCTTGATTGAGACGCCCAACCCATCCGCGCTCTTCATGGGCGGCGCCGGCGATCGGCCATCAGGTGCGGCCGTATTCGCCGGCGTTGAAGGCTCGCGCCCTGTGCTCGTGGAAATCCAAGCGCTCGCAGCCCCCACCGCCTACGGCACGCCGCGCCGCGCCGTCGTTGGCTGGGACAGCGCGCGCCTCGCCATGATCCTCGCCGTGTTGGAAACGCGCTGCGGGCTCTCGTTCTCTGGTCGCGACGTCTATCTCTCCGTCGCTGGCGGCCTGCGCATCACCGAACCCGCCGCCGACCTCGCCGTCGCTGCAGCGCTCATCTCCGCGCTCGTCGATCGCCCCCTGCCGACACACAGCGTCGTTTTCGGCGAAGTCGCCCTCTCCGGCGAAATCCGCCCCGCGGGCCGCACGGATCTGCGTTTGAAAGAAGCGGCGAAGCTGGGCTTCCAAAGCGCATTTGCGCCCCCACAAAAAAAGAGCGGCGGCGGCGCCGGCGTGAAACTCCGCGAGCTCAAACACATCGCCGACTTGGCTGCGGCGCTGGGCGTTGAGGATTGAGCATCGCCCACGCAGACGAAGCTATCCGTTGCGTGGCGACAGCGCCGTTGGCGCGCTGAACGATCCAAGCTCCTCACGCTGCTGTTCGATCCAGCGCTGCGTGGCCAAATTCGTAATGAGGCGAAGGCCTGGGCATCCACGGAATTCAATGGCGCACGCGTCCTGAAGAAGCCAGCGCGTGGGCGCGATGGTGATCTCTTGGTATCGAAAAAATAGCGGCTCATGCAGAAGCGAGAAGCCCGGCAACAGACTTACGAACAATCCCTCTCGATTGACGCCGAAGAGCGTAATCCCAGCGTAGTTTACCCAGCCAAAACTTAACCCCTGCAACACCATGTTCGTCCAGCGCCGCTTGAGCGGCCGCTGATCGTCTGGTGCGGCATAGACCTCCGCCAAGCGCCTCCAACGCCAACTGTTTCGGAAAAGCGCAAAGCCATAAAAGCTGGCAAACGCCAAAACGCCGACAGTCGCAAGATACACTTGCTCCAGGAACGCCCCGATAGCCACGTTGCTTTGCCCTTGCGCCGCTCCAGCCGAGTAAAGAGCTTAAGAGGGGGCGACTTAAGATGAATTGAAAGGCGACGCCTATTCGTCGTCCGCCAAAGCGCCCATGCAGCGTAAGACGTGGCTGGCGCTGATGGTTCCGTCTTGCGCGATATCGACGGCGCGCACGTCAGCGCACGCCTCCTGCATCGCCACATGTGTGCATGACGCGCCGGACGCTTCGCAACTGAAGCCCTGCGCGCGAAGGTCCGCCAGCAATTGCGCGCGCGTCACGCCCGACGCGTAGCGCGCCGTCACCGAGCGCGCGAAGGCGCTGTCTTCGCCATTTCCCGAAGCAGACCCGCGTTGGGAAAAATCAAGCGCCGGACGTCCAGGCAATTGCGCCAGAGCTTCGCCTGCACCGCAGCATGCAATTGCGAACACCAAAACCGACACGCCGATCTGCTTCATCCAAATCCCCAATATGCGGCCATTGCAGCCGTCTATCCCACTCTGAAGCGCTACATTACGACTGGCAATCGTGGAAAAACCCGAACGCAATCGGCAGTTTGCCCGCCGCGCGCGCCGAAGGCGGCAGGACTCTATCCGACCGAGTTCAAACCGACCGCACACTGGCCCGCATGAAACACACCGCGCCCACCATCACAGAGCATAGAAAGACCAGGCTGATCGCCTGGGCTCGTCTGCTGCTCTTCTGGGTCGGCGCGCTCATCTTTCGCGACAGCTTCGGCCGCATCAGCGAACGCCATCTACTGGCGCGCGGAGGGCAAGGGGCATCCGCCGAAACTGCGCATTACGCCAGCGCCGGCTTCTCCCGACGCACCCGCGTCCGCTCCATCACCCGCGCCGGCCGCGGCTCCTGGCTACGCAAGCGTTTGCAGCATCGCGATCTGCTCACACGCTTCCTGCTCATCGTGAACGCGCTCAACAATGTCGATTCGTTGGCCGACCGTGCAGCACGTCGTCTCGCGCGCGGCCTCACACGCCTCTTCGGCATCCGCCCGCCTCGTACGCCCACCGCATGAGCGCATCAGCACGCTGGCGACTCCGCCCGTGCTCGCCTCCGATAGCTCCTAAACCCGGACCGCCGGCGCCCGCGCCGGCATCTTTCAGCGCGCGCGATCGTCAAAGATGAGCGCGCAAACCAGCCATGCCGGCGCGGGCGCCGGCAGTCCAGACTCAACCGTGTGAAGCCGAGCTTCACGCGGCCAACGTGCTGCGCGCTTACACGATCTTGGAATCCGTCTTGCCCCAATACGCGTCACGGATCAGGCGCTTGTAGAGCTTTCCCGTCGGATGCCGGGGCAACTCTTCCATGAAATCGAGCACGCGCGGCGCTTTCACGTGGCTCAAATTCGCCCGCGCATAGGCCAGCAATTCCTCGCGCAGCGCATCGCCCGCTTCGCTCCAATCCGCAGGCTGAATCACGGCGACGACTTTCTCGCCCATCTCTTCATCTGGCGCGCCGACGACGGCGACATCCGTCACCTTCGGGTGCGTGACGAGCAAATTTTCGATCTCTTGCGGATAGATGTTCACGCCGCCCGAGATGATCATGAAGCTCTTGCGATCGGTCAGATAAAGGTAGCCATCCTCATCGACCCAACCGACATCGCCCAATGTCGTCCAACCGTGCTGATTGGTGTTCTCCGCCGCTTTGCCGGGATCGTTGTGATAGGCAAGCGGCGGGCCGTTGGCAAAATAGACGACGCCTTCGGTGCGCGCCGACACTTGCTCGTTGTCGTCATTGCAAATGCGCACTTCGCCGATCACGGCCTTGCCGACCGAGCCTTTGCGCTCCAGCCACGCTTGCGGACCGATATAGCAAAAGCCATTACCCTCGGTGCCGGCGTAATATTCGTAGATCACCGGTCCCCACCAGGCGATCATCTGCTCCTTCACCGGGATCGGGCACGGCGCCGCCGCATGAACGGCCGACACCAAGCTCGACACATCATATTTCGTGCGCACTTGGTCGGGCAGTTTCAGCATACGCACGAAATGCGTCGGCACGAATTGCGCGGTCTGGATCTTGTGTTTCTCGATCAGCGCCAAAGCTTGCTCGGGATCGAACTTCTCCATCACCACGACCGTGCCGCCCAGTCGCTGCACGCTCATGCACCAACGCAAGGGTGCAGCATGATAAAGCGGCGCGGGCGAGAGGTAGCGGCTCTGATCCGGGAAGTTGAAGAACGCTTTCGGCAACACCGTCAGCGCATCGGCGACATCGATATCGACGCCGCGCAACGGCGGCTTCACGCCCTTCGGCCGCCCGGTCGTGCCCGACGAATAGAGCATGTCCGAACCCGCCGTCTGATCGGCGATCGGCCCGGCCGGCATCGCATCGCGCGCTGCTTCGTAACTCGCATAGGCGCCCGTCGCGCCGCCGACAGCAAAGAGCTTCACGCCTTCCAGCACTGCTGGCAATTGCTCGAACACCGGGCCCACCGCCGGCGATGCGATCAACACCTGCGCACCGCAATCGCGTACGATGTATTCCACCTCGCCCGCCGTCAGCTTCGAAGAGATGCAGGTGTAATAAAGCCCCGCGCGCTGTGCGGCCCACGCGATCTCGAGATAGCGCGCGTTGTTCTCCATGAAGATCGCGATCACGTCGCCGACCTTCAGCCCCAACGAGCGGAACAATTGCGCCGTCTGGTTCGAGCGCGCGTCGAGTTCGCCGTAGGTCACCTGCTCGCCCGAACCCGCCATCACATAGGCGACGCGATCAGGGTCAGTCTTGGCGTGGGTCGCCGGATGCATGAGGTCCTCCCGCGCGGATTGTTTGCCGCTTGTTGGCGGGATTGGCCGGGCCGGGCGGCGCGATGTCAACGCCCTACGTGGCGGAAGGCGCAGCGCAATCCGGGCTGCGCCCGCCATTGGCGCGGAGGAAGCCCACGTAATACTCAGCCATTTGCCGGGCCATGATTTGGGCGCGTTCGTCGCCTGCGATGAAGGCGGCGATGTTCGTGCTCCAGGCGCTCGCGCACACGGACGCTTCCGCGTCGCTACTCACGCAATCCAGGAACGCACCAAAGGCCTGGCGATAGGTATCGAACTGCGCTCGATCCATCGCCGCCCCGTGACCGGGAATGGCGATGCGGAAGGGCGTCGCCCACACTTCATCCAGCGCCGTGCGCCACGCGTCCGGACACGCCGTCTCGAAGAAGGGCGCCGGAAACGTCACGAGATCGCCCAGCACGACGACACGCGTGCGCTGGTCGTAGAGCCAGATGTCCGCAGCACTCACCGCACCGTCCGTGATGTGCAGATCAAAGCGCCGGCCGGCGATCCGCGCGCGCTCACCGCGCTCGATCACCACATCAGGCCGCAAATCATCTGATGCGGCCATCGTGTCGATGAAGATTTGCACTTCTTCGCGCTGCACCGCGCTCAGCTGATCGCCCACGAGCATCCCGCGCGCACCGTCGAGATTGCGAGCGAGAAAGCCGCCCGGCGCCAGCACGCCGTCGATCGCGTTGGTCGCGTACACGGGTGCGTTCGGAAACACCGCCTGCACCCGGCCATTGCCGCTCGTATGGTCGAGATGCCAGTGCGTGTTCACAATTGCGGCCACTGGGCGCCGCCTCGCCTGCGCGAACGCCAGGATCGCATCGCTCTGCCAGCCGTGCCGTCCCGTATCAATCACGACTAAGCCTTCCGGCGCATCGAAGATGATCGTGTTCCCGTCCGGCCCGCGCTCGGGCAGGAAGCTTCCGGATAGAAGCGTCACGCCGGCGGCGATCTCCTGCGGCGCGATTTCAGGCGCGGCGGCGGCCTGGTCGCCTGCGACCAAGGCGAAGAGCAGCTCTGCGAACATGGAGAGCAGCATCCCCCGCCGCCCCGCCTCGCGCCCGCCGAAATCGACCAGCAGCATCAAGCCCACGACACGTTACGGGCTTTCAATCGGCCTCGGGCGCGTCTATCGATTCACCAAGCGCCCGAGAACACGGGGACGCAGGGGCCGCGGGCTGGCAAGAGCCGTGAGGCAGGAGTGGGGAGCGACACAGGATGGATCTCGGCTTCACTTGGTTTGATTTCGCCGCTTTGGTCGTGGTCGGCCTTTCCGCGGTCATGGCCTTCGCGAGGGGCTTGATTCGCGAAGTCTTTTCGCTGATCGCCTTCGCCGCCGGCGGCCTCGCCGGCTATTTCTTCGCCGGCCTCGTGGCTCCCTTCATCGAGCGCTTCACGCCACTTGAAGGCTTTCTCGCAGCGGTAGCGGGCGGCCTGCTTATCTTCCTGGTCGTGTTCATCGCCATTACCGTGGTCGTTTCGACCATGGCCAAGACCGTTCACCAATCCACCGAGATCGGCTCATTCGACCGCGCCGCCGGCCTCGCTTTCGGCGTCCTGCGCGGCGTGTTGTTCGTGGCAATTTTCTTCATTCTGCCGCTGCGCTTGGTTGGCCAGGACAGCCAAACGCCTGCAGATCCCATGCAAGACGCCGTGCGCGGAGCGCGCACTTATCCTATCTATGACGGCGTTGCGTCAGCGCTTGAGGCTGTCTTGCCTCGGGCCGGGGCGCGCGCGCGTGATATACTAGACCGTCAACAGGGCGAGTCGGCCCCGATTCCTCCCGCGGAACCGGAGCCGGAAGCCCCACCGACCTGAGGACACATGACCGCCGAGCGCCCCTCCCTTCGATTTGAACAGGCGCCGGCGGACCCGGTCGATAAATGGGCCGACGACGATAAGCCCCGCGAAGAATGCGGCGTGTTCGGTGTCTTTGGTTCGGAGGACGCTTCAGTCCTCACGGCCCTCGGCCTGCACGGCCTGCAGCATCGCGGCCAAGAAGGTTGCGGCATCGTCTCCTATGACGGCCGCTTCCATCACGAGCGCCACCTCGGCCTCGTCGGCGAGCATTTCTCCGGCGAGAACATGCCCCAGCGCCTGCCCGGCACCTCGGCCATCGGCCACACGCGCTACGCCACCCAAGGCGGCACTATTCTTCGCAACGTCCAGCCGCTCTTCGCTGATCTTGCACTCGGCGGCTTCGCCGTCGCCCACAACGGCAATCTCACCAACGCCCGCGATCTGCGCGAGCGCTTGGTCGAAGCCGGCGCGATCTTCCAATCGACCTCCGACACCGAATGCATTCTGCAGCTGATCGCCAAGTCGCGGAAAGCCAAGGTGGTCGAACGCTTCGTTGAAGCCTTGCACCAGATCGAAGGCGCCTACGCACTGGTCGCGCTCACCAACAATATGATGATCGGCGCACGCGATCCGATCGGCATCCGCCCGCTTGTGCTGGGCGACCGCGACGGCTCGCCGATCCTTGCCTCCGAGACCTGTGCGCTCGATATGATCGGCGCGCGCTTCGTGCGCACGATCGAGCCCGGCGAAGTGATCACCATCACCCGCCATATGGGCGAGATCAACATCGAGAGCCACTTCCCATTCCCGCGCCGCCCGGCGCGCTCGTGCCTGTTCGAGTTCGTGTATTTCGCGCGGCCGGACTCGGTGGTCGATGGCCGCTCCGTCTATGACGTGCGCAAGCGCATGGGCCGCCGGCTGGCGCAGGAAACCGGCGTCGAAGCCGATGTCGTCGTGCCGGTGCCAGATTCGGGCGTGCCGTCCGCGATGGGCTACGCGCTCGAAAGCGGCATCCCGTACGAACTTGGTATCATCCGCAGCCATTACGCCGGCCGCACCTTCATCCAGCCGAAGCAAGAGATCCGCCAACTCGGCGTTCGCCTGAAGCACGCCGCCAACCGCGAGGTGCTCAAGGGCAAGCGCGTCGTGCTCGTCGATGACTCGATCGTGCGCGGCACCACGTCGCGCAAGATCGTGCAGATGGTGCGAGAAGCCGGCGCGGCCGAGGTGCATTTCCGCTCCGCCTCGCCGCCGATCAAATTCCCAGACTTCTACGGCATCGACATGCCGAGCGTGGATCAGCTCATGGCTGCGCAGATGACGCTTGAGGAAATGCGCAAGTCGCTCGGCGTCGATACGCTGGGCTTCCTCTCGGTCGAAGGCCTCTATGCCGCGATGGGCGCGGAGCAGCGCAACGCCGCCGCGCCGCAATTTACCGACCATTGCTTCACCGGCGAATATCCAACGACGCTGACCGACCATGGCGCCGACCGCGCCGACAAGGATTTCCAACTCTCGCTGCTGGCCGAAAACGCCGCGGAATAAACTTATCCAACACCGCGGGCGCTGAGCTAAACTCAGCTTCGATCATGACTGACACATCCAAACGCATTGCCCTGGTGACGGGCGCCTCGCGCGGTATTGGCCGCGCTGTTGCTCTTGAACTCGCGCGCCAGAATTGGCGCGTCATCGTCATCGCCCGCGCCACCAAGGCGCTTGAGGCGTTGGACGACGAGATCAAGGCGCTCGGCGGCGAGGCCTCGCTCGTGCCGCACGATCTGCGCGATTATGATGGCCTCGATCGCTTGGGCGGGGCGCTGTTCGAGCGCTTCGGCCAACTCGATGGTCTCGCCGCCTGCGCCGGCGTGCTGGGCTCACTGACGCCCGCACATCAAGTCACGCCCTCGATCATGGAAGAGACGTTCGGCGTGAACTACATCGCCAATTGGCGCCTGATCCGCGCCATGCACCCGCTGCTGCGCGCCTCCGATGCAGGCCGCGCCGTGTTCGTGACGTCCGGCGCGTCGAAGAACCCGCGCGCGTATTGGAGCCCATACGCCGCCTCCAAAGCCGCACTCGACGCGATGGTCACGTCCTACGCGGCCGAACTCAACGTGACGCCGATCAAGGCCAACCTCTTCAACCCCGGCCCCACGCGCACAGCAATGCGCGCCAAGGCGTTTCCCGGCGAAGACCCGATGACGCTGCCCACCCCGGAAGATGTCGCGCCTTCCATCGTCGCCATGCTCGCCCCGAGCTACACGCAAAACGGCGCGTGGGTTCAGTTCGAGCGCAAATGAGCAGCGCGATGGAGCGCTACGACAGCATCATCATTGGCGCCGGCGCTGCGGGGCTTTATGCGGCGTTTCATGCGGGCCGGCGCGGGCGGCGCGTTTTGCTGCTGGAGCACAATGCGGAAGTCGGCGCGAAGATTTTGATCTCCGGCGGCGGGCGCTGCAATTTCACCAATCTGCACGCCGCCCCCGATCGCTTCATCTCCGCCAATCCGCATTTCGCACGCTCGGCGCTGGCGCGGCACACGCAGCACGACGTCCTCGCGCTTATCCAGAAGCACCGCATCACGCATTACGAAAAGACGCTCGGGCAACTCTTCTGCGACGGCGCGCGCTCGTCACAAAAGATCGTGCGCATGCTGCTCGATGAATGCGCGGCAGCGAACGTGGACATTCGCACGCTCTACCGCATCAATGCCGTCCAACGCAGCGACCGTTTTGTCGTCGACACGATGATGGGCGCGTTCGAGAGCGCGACGCTGACCATCGCCACCGGCGGCTATCCGATCCCGAAACTTGGTGCGACAGGCTTTGCCTTCGACATCGCCGAGCAATTCGGCATTCCCGTCATTGAAACCCGCCCCGGCCTCGTGCCGCTGACCTTCGCTGACTCTGACCTTGCTTGGATGCGTCCGCTCTCTGGCGTCTCCGCCAACGTGATCGCGCGCGCAGGCAAAGCGTCATTCCGCGAAGCCGCACTCTTCACGCATCGCGGCCTCTCAGGGCCGGCGGTCCTGCAAGCCTCGTCCTATTGGCGCATAGGCGAGAGCATCAGCATTGATTGGCTGCCCGACGCGCCCGAAGACGCACTCGCCGCCCGCAAACGCGAACGACCAAAGGCGCAATTGAAAACCGTGATGGCGGAATTCATGTCCGAGCGCTTGGCGACGGCGTTGCTCCAATCTTGGACCGCCGGAATCCTCGCCGGCGAGACGCCGGCGGTCCAAGAAATTGGCGCGTTCAAAGACAGCGCACTGATCGACCTCATGCGCAGCTGCAAATCCTTCACGCTCACACCGAATGGCGATGAAGGCTATGCGAAAGCCGAAGTCATGGTCGGCGGCGTCGACACCAACGCGCTCTCGCAACAAACAATGGAAGCGCGCGCCGTACCTGGCCTCTTCTTCATCGGCGAAGCCGTCGACGTCACCGGCTGGCTCGGCGGCTATAATTTCCAATGGGCCTGGTCCAGCGGCTGGGCCGCGGGCCAAGTAATCTAGTTTTCGAAACGCTTGGCGATAAGCGCGATCGGCACGCCCACGAGCAGCGTGTGCGCGAGCAGGCCGCCATAGAAGAATTGATTGAATTCGGGCGCCTGGATCACGCCATCGCCCGCCGCAGAGAACGGCACGACGATGAAATTCATCACCGCGTAGAGCCCGAGCCCGTACACGATCCCGCTCAACAGCGGCGTGCGATTGAGCGCAGGTGCGGCGCGGCTCGCCGCGACGAAGAACGCGGCCATGATCGTCGTCATGACAAAGTGAAGCGCGAGCCCAAGCGCGGCTGTGTTCCAGCCGCCCGCCACCGCCGCGTCGCGTCCGAGCAAGCCAGCCGCCACGGATTGGAATATCCGCTGCGGGGCCACGTCATGGGCGATGTTCCAATGTGCGCAGGCATAGGTGATGTCGAGCGCGCCGGCGACGAGCCCGCCGAGCAAAGTCGCGGTGAACGGCTTGGCCATGTGATCCTCCCGCGCCGAGCTAAGCGCCCAGTGCGGAGACCAGCCAATTCATTTGCGACGAACGCCTAGGACTTGTCTTCGTCGAACGGGTTCTTACCAGCTTTGACGATCAGACGGATCGGGGCGGCGTGCATGTCGAACGCGTCACGCAGACCGTTGACGAGATAGCGCTTGTAGCTTTCCGGCATGTCTTCCGCGCGCGAGCAGATGAGCACGAAGGTCGGCGGGCGTGCTTTGATTTGCGTGAGATAGCGAGGCTTGATGCGCTTGCCATGCACCGCCGGCGGCGGGTGGCGCGCGATCGTGGCGTAGAGCCAGTCGTTCAAATCTTTGGTTTTGATCCGCGCGGTCCAATCGTCGTGCGCTTCTTCGACAGCACTCATCACGCGGTCGAGGCCGACGCCGGAGAGTGCGGCCACGGTGACGAGCGGCGCGCCACGCGCTTGCGGCAAGCTTTCACGCGCGACCAGCTTCATCTCTTCAAAGTGCGCGCGGCTGTCCTCGATCTGATCCCATTTGGCCAGCACGAACACGAGTGAGCGGCCTTCGCGAATGACGAGATCAGCGATGGTGAGATCTTGTTTCTCGAACGCCTCGCGCGCGTCCATCACCAGCACGCACACATCGGCGAAGCGGATCGCGTGCAACGTCTCACCAACGGACATGCGCTCGAGCTTGGCCTGCACCTTCGCCTTCTTGCGCATGCCGGCGGTGTCGATCAAGCGATAGGGTTTGCCGTTCCAGGTCCAATCGATGGAGATCGAGTCGCGCGTGATGCCGGCTTCTGGGCCAACGAGCAGGCGGTCCTCACCGATCAGCGCGTTCACCAGCGTGGATTTGCCCGCGTTGGGCCGGCCGACGATGGCGATGTGCACCGGGCGCTTGGGCTTGTTGGCGGCTTCCTCTTCATCGCCGCCGGGGACAGGCGCGTGCGCGGCGATGGCGCTGAACAGCTCGGCCATGCCTTCGCCATGCTCGGCCGAAAGTGCAATCGGTTCGCCCAAGCCCAACGCATACGCTTCGTTCACGCCGCCCACGCCCGCGCGGCCTTCGGCTTTGTTCGCCGCGAGGATCACCGGCTTGTTCGATCGCCGCAGCATGGCCGCGAACGATTCATCAAGCGGCAGCACGCCTGCGCGCGCATCGACGAGGAAGAGGATCACATCGGCTTCACGAATCGCCGTTTCCGTCTGCTCGCGCATGCGGCTTTCGAGCGAGGAATCCGTCGCGTCCTCGAAGCCAGCGGTATCGATCAGCGTAAAATCGAGATCGCCCAGACGCCCTGGCGCTTCACGCCGGTCGCGCGTAACGCCCGGCGTGTCATCGACGATCGCGAGCTTCCTGCCCGCGAGACGATTAAAGAGCGTTGACTTGCCGACATTCGGCCGCCCGACGATCGCGAGCTTGATCGTCATGGACGGCCAACATCAACGCAGGACGACGAGGTTGGCCTCGTCAGTCACGATGTAAATCTGATCGTTGGCAACGATCGGCGGAATGAAGACAGGCTTGCCGACGTCGGCTGTCGCCACCGTCTGGCCGCTCTCCGGCGTCACGGCGATGACCTCGCCGAGCGAGTTCGCCAGCACGAGACGGCCCCCGATCATCACCGGGCCCGTCCATGAGACACGTCCTTCGCGGCCGCTCTCATTCTCGAAGCGGCGCAGCTGCTGAACCCAATACGCGTTGCCGGTGTTGCGGTCGAACGCGGCCAGCGCGCCGTCAGTGCTGACAGCATAGAGCACGTTGCCGGCGATGAGCGGGGTTTGCGTGGAGGCGAACGCACGCGCCCAGCCGCGTTGGCCGGAGCGCACGTCGATCGCGGCGAGCACGCCGGAATGGCTTGCAGCGAAGACAATGCCATTGTCGAGCACCGGACGGCCTGCGATGTCGTTAATGGCGGAGAGCGACGTCAGCTGGCCCGAACGCGAAAGCGCATCTGACCACAAGCGACGACCGTTGCCGCCGAGCAGCGCCACCAATTCGCCCGAGGCAAACGGCGCCACCACCGTGTCGCCATCAACGGCAACACTGGTCGCAGAAAGAATGCGCGCCGGCTCCGCGATCGCTTGGTAATTCCACAGCACTTCGCCACTACCCGCGTCGATCGCGAGCAATTCACTGTCGTTGGTGATCGCGTACACGCGCGAGCCAAGCACGGTCGGCGCCGATTGGAACGGCGCGTCGGCTTGGCGGCGCCAGACTTCTTCGCCCGTGTTCGCGTCAAGCGCCGCGATGAAGCCGAAACCGGTGGTCACAAAGACGCGGCCGCCAGCGGCCGCAACGCCACCGCCGCGGGCGACGCGATCGCGCGAGTCACGCGGGCGCAAATTCTCGCTCCACAGACGCGAACCGTCAGTGGCGCTGAGCGCGTGCAGGCGATGATCCGCATCAAGGAAGAAAAGATTTCCGCCAGCGATCACAGGCGGCGCTGCGATCTGTGCGTTGTTGTTGGAGCCTTGGCCGAGATTGGCGCGCCAGGCGCGTTGCAGCACCGCCGAGCCCGTCGAAGGCGGCGGCGAATTGTCGGCCGTGCCGCCCGGTTGGCTCCACTCCACGACCTGCATAGGCGGCGGCACAACGATGGTCTGCGACGCAAGCGCAGGATCGGCGGAGAGCTCCTGCTCAAACGCGAGGATCGAGATGCGGCCGTCTTCGGGAGCGGTTTGGCGTGGGGCGTCATCGCCGCCGTTGAACGGCCACACCGCGTCGCCGACCCGGCTGACAGTCGAGCATGCGGAGAGAGCCGCCGCAGCGGCAAGCGCAGCGATGGGACCCAAGCTACGGGTGATGCGGCTCATTCTGTTTCTCCTTCGGATGGCGCCGGCGCGGCAGCGCCTTCCGTTGAACTTGATGCGGGCGCGGGGCCCACAACCGCAAGCGCGATTTGCGCGCGCTGACGCACCGCTTCGGGTGCGTCGAACGCGAGTGCGAGGCTCTCCAGCGTTTGACGCGCGAGATCGAGATTGCCGCCTTCCCAGGCTTCGATCGCGAGCAATTCGCGCGCGAGATAGGAGATGCGGCCTTCGCCTTCGATCAACGGCTGCAGACGCGTTTGCATCGCGGCGAGGTCTTGCGTCTCTGCGGCGATGTAGGCGGCGCGCAATTGCGCGGTCTCGCGCATCACCGGATCGCGCGCAGCTTCGGCGGCGGCGTCAAATTCGGCGAGTGCTGCTTCGAGGTCGCCTTGCGCCTGCAACACAGCGCCGTGCTCCAGGCGCGCCATGGTGCGGAAGTGTTGCGGACCTTCATCGCGAAGCCGCTCGAACTCAGCCTTGGCGCCGTCGAGATTGCCGGAGGTCAGCATTTGCTGGGCGGCGAGATATTGGTCGGAATGTTCGCGTGCGGTGCTCACCGAATACCAGCGCCAACCCTGCCAAGCGGCGACGCCCAGCACGATGGCCAGCAGCGCGCCGCCAATCCAAATGCCGTTGTTCCTGAAAAACTGAAGTACCCGGTCCTGGCGTAGACTCTCGTCGACTTCCTGGACAAATGAATCGGTTTCGTTGGTCACGCCTGCTTCCTGGCCAAGCTCGCGAATCCGCGAACCGCCCCCCTAAAATCGCCGGCAAGCTAGCCGCGCTTGTCGCCCTGGGCAACGCGGGCTTGCCTTGCCTTGCTGAGGGAATAGGTCTCGGCTGCGGCAGGAAAACGGCGGGCGCGAACATCGGCGGCATATCCAGAGGCCGCTTTGTCGATTTCGTCCTTCAGATTGGCGTAGCGGCGGACGAATTTCGGGGTCCAACCGAAGAGCCCCAGCATGTCATCCACAACTAGTATCTGGCCGTCGCAGTCCGCAGACGCGCCAATGCCTATCGTGGGGGCTTTGACGGCGGCGGTGATTTCGGGGGCAAGCGTCTCATCCACGCCTTCCACCACAATGGCGAAGGCGCCGGCTTCATCCGAGGCGCGGGCGGCTTCGAGGATGGCGGCGCGCTCGGCTTCGTCCCGGCCTTTGGCCTTGAACTTACCGTCGATATTCACGGCCTGCGGCAAGAGGCCGACATGGCTCATCACCGGGATGCCGCGATCGACCAGGAATTTCACGGTCGGCGCAACGGTGGCGCCGGCTTCGACTTTGACCGCCTGCGCGCCGGTTTCCTTCAGAATCCGCGCGGCATTGGCGTAGGCGAGCTCGGGGCTGGCCTCATAGGAACCGAACGGCATGTCCACGACCACCATGGCCTTCTTGGCCGTCCGCATCACGGCCTGACCGTGAAGGATCATCATTTCCATGGTGACGCCGACCGTGCTCGGCAGGCCGTGCACCACCATGCCAAGGGAATCCCCCACGAGCAGCAGGTCGCAATGGTCGTCGAGGATTTCGGCCATCGGCGCCGTGTAGGCAGTCAGGCAGACGATCGGATCGCCGCCCTTACGGGCGCGGATGTCCGGGGCGGTGATGCGACGTGGAGCTTCAGAATGGCGCGACATGCGGACCTCCCATGATCCTTTGTTGCGCTGCACATAATGGGCCGGAGGCTGTTACGCCAGCTTAGTCGCCTGCTGGGGCTGAGCTTTTAGTCCTGGGCGGCCTTGTAGGCCACCGCACCACCGATCAAAGCGCCCGTCGCCAGCAGGATTTGCGTCATGCCGAGGCCGATCGATTGCATCAGTCCAACGCCAGCCGTTTCGGCGGCGGCGGAGATTTGCGGGCCATTGCTGATCGCGCCTTGCAGGCGAGCGGCTTCGATACTCGCCGACGCGATGAGGTCTGGGGCGAACACGCCAATTACGGAATAAAGGCCCCAGGCCGTGGCGGCAGCGCCAGCCATGACGCCGACGGTTTGAGTCCAAGACCGAACCTTCGCCGCGCGTTCGACGCGCGCGACACTGTGACTGACGTTAACGCTGAAGCCAGCGTCAGCCGGTTCTTCGATCTCCGCGAAGGAGCTTTTCAGCAAGGCGTTGAAGTCACTCATGTCGCCGGTTCCAATAGCCGTCTCAGTTTATCCGTTCCCCTTAGAACGTGGGATTTCACCGTGCCGAGGGGAAGACCGGTGATTTCTACAATTTCAGCGTGGCTTAACCCTTCTCCGTGGTTCAGCGTCACACATAGTCTCTCCGCATCAGACAACCTGGCAAGAGCCTTCTCCAGGTCAATCTTCGCGCCGGCCGCGGCCTCCGGCGTGGAATCCTCTGACGCGATGGGCGATGCGTCGTCGATTTCCTCGAACACGGCCTTCTGGCGACGCTTCGCCATCAGGAACGTGGTCACCGCAATCCTCCTAAACCAACCCGGAAAAGCGGCGGGGGTTTCCAGATCCCGCAATCTTTCCCAAGCCTTAACGAACGCGTCCTGGGCCAGATCGTCCGCTTCTGCGTGGCTTTGGCACATCCGCCGGAGCAGGCTTCGCGCCCAGCCTTGGCGACGTTTCACAAGCTCCCCGAACGCTGCCTGGTCCTTGGCCTGTGCTGCTATAATCAGCGCAGCTTCCGTGGCCTGAGCCAGATTGAGGAGCCCCCGTGACGCCACCTAGCAAATCTCACTCACCCTTCTGCTTGGTCGAATAATCCACGATAGCCAGAAGTAGGAAGGCCAAACCGAGCGAACCCAGGATCGCCGCCGGCACAAGCATACCGCCCAGCGCGCTGCCTGAAGGTTCAAAACCATTGATGGCGAAGCCGGCCATCACGAAGCCCAGCGCCAAGGCAATCAGCACCACGCCGCTGCCGAGCGAAGACCGCGCCTTATCTGGTTTAGGCTTGGTTGTGCCTTCTGTCAGCTGACGCAAAACCGTGGGATCGAGGGTCTGTCCTTTTTCCAACGCCTGCGAAAGCAGCTGGTGCGCGGACTGCTTGGTGCGCTCCTTCAGCCAGATCGGCACCAGGATAATCGCCGCCAGAAATCCAAAAAACACAAACGGAACAAAGACATCCGCATCCATTTTATCGTGCTCCATAGCCCAGGGTCTGCGCCCGTTGACATATAGATGCGCTGATCCGGGCCATTGGATGCAAGAGACTTATTAGCGCGCCCGACCGAAGGCAGTCCGCCGCGCACCGCTGAGCGCCCAAACTGCCGCCACGGCCCCCAAAGCCAAGGCCACGTCCTCGGTCGCGCCAGGGTTCGCCGCCAGCAACCCTGCCAGAGGCAGGGCCGCCGCCACGACTAAAGTTCCCAGAACGCCGCCCCAAATGACCCGCCGGCCCATGGCGGCGCGGAACCGCTCTTCCTCGGCCCGGCGCATGACGAGCAGGGTGAAGTGCATGTCCTTGGCGGGTGCGGCCGGCGCACCGAGCGCGCGGTTCAGACGCTCTTCGCTATTCATCATGCGTCTCCAACGCTTTGAGCAGGCGTTCGCGCCCGCGCGCCACATGCGATTTCACTGTGCCAAGCGGCTGGTTCAAGATTGCGGCGGCTTCGCTGTGAGAAAAGCCCTCGCATAAACACAGCGCCACCGCAGCGCGCTCATCGTCCGGCAAATCCGCCATCGCGCGCGCGACAGCAATGCGATCTTCGAGCGGCGCGCCGGCTTCGCCCTCGTCTTGCCGAGAGAGCCACTCATAGTCGCGCTGAGCGCCGCGATCGTGGCCGCGACGGGCATCGCGCGCGATGCGATAGCCGATACCGCACACCCACGAGGCAAAGCTTGAGCGGCCTTCAAAGCGATCAAGTTTGCGCCACGCGGTCACGAACGCCTCCTGCGCGAGATCGTCTGCATCGGCCCAATGCCCTGCGAAACGCCTCATAAAACCTCGTATTTTCTGTTGATGCGCATCGACCAACGCAGCGAACGCGCGGGCGTCCCCCTTGCGTGCGGCCGCGATGAGGCGCGCGTCGTCATGGGCGGTCATCGTGCTTGCGCTGGCCAGGACGGAAAATCGCAAGCGCTGCGCATCCAAGCGCCGCTGCACTCATTACAGCGGCAACGAGCATGAAGCGATCACGCTGATCGCCGGCGTCCGCCACGCCGAAAGCGATCCAAAAGCCGATCGCGAGCGTTGCAAACATCAGCGCTTCACCCCACGGTCGCTTCGAGAGGCCGAGATTGGCGTAAGGCTCGGGCTCAAGCTGATCATAGACTTGTTGCGGCGGTTCGCGGCCCGCCTCGATCGCCGCTCTGATCACATCGAGCGCCTGTGTGCGCCGCTTGTGCTCAAGCCATGACATCCAGGCCTGCAGACCAACGCCCACGAATATTGCCGCCGCAATCAGCGCCGCCACACTCGAGTTTTCCATGCCAAGTCTCCGTTTCGCACCTTTGTAGCCACGCCCCCGCTTTTTGGATGCGTCCTCTTGCCAGTAGATACTTAGGCATATACTTAAGTGTTATGTTCAGAGATACGACGCTCGATCTGGCCTTTCAGGCCCTGGCTGATCCCAGCCGCCGCGCGATGGTGGATCGCCTGACCCAAGGTCCCGCCTCGGTCAGCGAATTGGCCAAGCCGTTGGCGATGTCGCTGCCGGCGGTGATGCAGCATTTGCAGGTGCTTGAAGCGAGCGGGCTGGTCGTGTCGGAGAAGGTTGGCCGCGTGCGGACCTGCCGCATTGAGCCGAAAGCCCTCAGCCAAGCTGAACAATGGATCGCCGAACGCCGCGCCCTCTGGGAGCGCCGCCTCGATCGTCTGGGTCAATTTCTCGACGAAACGGATAACGACTGATGCTCACACTCTATGGCCACCCGATCTCGTCGTTCACGTGGAAAGTGCTGATGGCGCTCTACGAGAACGACACGCCGTTCGACTTCGTAACGGTCGATCAGAACACCTATGCGGACTTCATCGCCAAATGGCCGATGGGCAAGTTTCCGGTGCTCCTCGATAGCGACCGCAAATCGATGACCACGGAAACCTCCGTGATCATCGAATATCTCGACACCTATTATCCGGGCACACAGCGTTTCATCCCCCAGAACATCGACGCAGCACTTGAGGTGCGCCGCTGGGATCGCGTGTTCGATCACATCAATACGACGATGTCGAAAGTGGTGGTCGATAACATCCGACCCGAGGGACAGCGCGATCCCTTTGGCGTGGAAGAAGCCAAGCGTGTCGTTCATGCCGCCTACGCAGTCGTGGAAACGCAGCTCGGCGATCGCGAATTCGCGGTCGGCGATAGTTTCACGATGGCCGATTGCGCCGCGGCGCCGGCGCTTTGGTATGCGACGCGCAACGTCCCGCTTAGGAACAAATACCCGCGCATCGCCGCCTATCTTGAGTGTTTGAAAGCCCGGCCATCGTTCGCGCGCGCGGTGAAAGAATCCGAGCCGTTCTTCCACATCTATCCGGGAGCTTAACCCATGAGCGCACTTGCCCACGGCACCATGGTGATGGAGCGCACCTACAACGCTTCACCGGCGCGCGTGTTCAACGCGTGGGGCGACGTCGAAGCCCGCACGCGCTGGTCCGCGCCGACGCCCGCCGACAAGCTCGTCTACGAAGCGCAGGACTTCCGCGAAGGCGGTCTCGACATCTCGCATTGCGGCCGCGACGGCGAATTGGATTACACCGCGCGCGTCACTTATCTCAGCATCGAGGCGAATGCGCTGATCGTGTTCACCGAGACGGTGTCCTATCGCGGCGAACGCAAATCGCATGCGCAGATCAGCGTCGAACTCTTTCCGGCCGGAAGCGGCACGCGGCTTCTGCTCACCATGCAGATCGCCTCATTCGACGGACCCGGCATGATTGCCGGTTACGACGAAGGCTGGACAGCCGCACTCGACAATCTCGCTTCGGAATTCTGAAGGACAAAGCAATGCCAAGCTCAACGACACACGCCACGTTCGTGATCGAACGTGAATACAAAGCCGCGCCCGCAAAAGTGTTTGCGGCGTTCTCGAACCCGGAATCAAAAATCCGATGGTTTGGCGGACCGGACGACTGGGAGAAATCGAACTATAAACTCGATTTCCGCGTCGGCGGACGCGAAAGCGTCAGCGGCGGCCCGCCAGGCGGCACGGTGCATTATTACGACGCGCTGATCATGGACATCGTCGAGAACGAACGCCTGATCATCGCCTACGAAATGCATCTGGACGAGACGCGTATTTCCGTCTCGCTCGGCACCACCGAATTTTACGCAAAAGGCGGCGGCACGCGGCTTGTTTACACCGAACAGGGCGCCTTTCTCGACGGTTTTGACGATGCGGGCGGTCGCGAACGCGGCACGCAAGAACTGTTCGATCAGCTCGCCGCCTTCCTCGACACCTGACCCGGAGCGTCCCCATGCCCACCGCCCAACACGCCACCATTATCATCGAACGCCCGTTCAAGGCGCCGCCTGCACGCGTCTTCGCCGCATGGTCCAGCCAAACCGCCAAACGCTCTTGGTTTGCCGAGGGCGAAGGCTGGAAAGTACTGAATTTCGCACTCGATTTTCGCGAAGGCGGCACGGAGACCAGCCGCTTTGCGGCGCCCGATGGCGTCGAGCACGCGAACGAGACCGTGTTTCACGACATCGTCGCCAACCAGCGCATCATCTTTTCCTATTCGATGCTGATGAACGGCGTGCGCCATTCGGTGTCGCTCGCCACCATCGACGTGCGCCCCGACGGCGTCGGCACACGGCTCATTTTCACCGAGCAAGGCGCGTTCTTCGACGGCGGCGACGGCCCCAAGATGCGCGAAATGGGCTGGACCGAATTGCTCAACGCGCTCGCCAAACATCTCGGCGAATAATCAGAACCCAACGTCTTCGATCGAGAGCAGGCTTGCGTTGCCGCCGGCGGAGGTGGTGTCGATCGACACCACGCGCTCGGTGGCGAAGCGGGCGACGTAACGTGGGCCGCCGGCCTTGGGGCCGGTGCCGGAGAAGCCTTCGCCGCCGAAGGGCTGGCTGCCGACGACAGCGCCAATCATCGAGCGATTGACGTAGAGATTGCCGACCTTCGCTGCTTGGCGCACGCGCTCCGAGACGCCGGCAATGCGGCTGTGAAGCCCCATCGTCAGGCCGTAACCGCTCGCATTCACGCGCGCGATGGTTTGATCGAGTTCGCCGGCTTTCCACGTCGCGACGTGCAGGATCGGGCCGAACCATTCTTGTTTCAGATCTTCGATCTGATCGAGCTTGATGACGGTCGGCGGCACGAAAAGCCCGCCGCCTTGTGGCGCATTAAGCGCGTGCACCCAGCGCGCTTTCATCGATTGGCGATAGGCTTCGAGCTTATCGCGTGCAGCTTCGTCGATGACCGGGCCGACATCGGTGCGGATGTCGAGCGGATCACCCAGGATCAGCGCATCCATCGCGCCTTTCAACATATCGAGAATGCGATCGGCGATGTCTTCTTGCACCACGAGCAAACGCAGCGCGGAGCAACGCTGACCGGCGGAACGGAAGGCGGAGGTGACGACGTCGCCGACGACTTGCTCCGGCAGCGCCGTGGAATCCACGATCATGGCGTTGAGGCCTCCCGTCTCGGCGATCAGAGGCACGATGCCGCGTTGTTGGTTTTCCAACAGGGACCGCGCGATGGCGCGCGCCGTGCCGGTGGAGCCGGTGAAGGCGACGCCGGCAATGCGCGGATCGCTTGTGAACAGGCGGCCCACCTCCGGACCGCCGGGGAGGAAGTGCAGCACATCCTCCGGCACGCCGGCTTCGTAGGCAAGTTGTACGGCGCGATAGGCGATGAGCGGCGTTTGCGGCGCGGGCTTGGCGAGCACGGTGTTGCCCGCGACGAGTGCGGCGGCGACTTGGCCGAGAAAGA
The DNA here is from genome assembly GCF_004634425.1 of Vitreimonas flagellata. NCBI lineage: Bacteria > Pseudomonadati > Pseudomonadota > Alphaproteobacteria > Hyphomonadales > Hyphomonadaceae > Vitreimonas > Vitreimonas flagellata. The sequence goes on from NZ_SBJL01000001.1 coordinate 1,098,931, forward strand.
TGGCCAGCGGGAAATTCCACGGCGCGATGCACGCGAATACGCCACGGCCGGCAAGACGGATTTCGTTCAGCTCGCCCGTTGGGCCAGGCAGACGCTCCGGCGCAAATTGGGTGCGCGCTTGGACGGCGTAATAGCGGCAGAAATCGATCGCTTCGCGGATTTCCGCTAACGCGTCCGGGATCGATTTGCCGGCTTCGTGCACGGCGAGCGCCATCAGTTCGGTGCGGTTGGCCTCCATGAGATCGGCCAAGCGCTCAAGACATTGCGCGCGTTCTTCGACGGGCGTGGCGTTCCAGCTATCGGCGGCGGCTTTCGCTGCAGCGATAGCGCGCGTGACGTCATCGCCCGTCGCGTCGATCACCGCGCCAGCGTTGCGCGCGCGATCGGCTGGGCACCGCACAGACTTTGCGGCGCCTTCGCTACGTACGCCCGAGATAAGCGGCGCTGCTTGCAGCGTGGTCGGCATCGCTTTGATTTCGGCTGCGAGTTTTTCCAGTAGAGCCGCGTCGTGCAGATCGACGCCGCTGGAGTTGACGCGGCCAGGAAAGATGTCGCGCGGCAGTGGGATCGAGGGATGTGGCTTGCCGCCAACTTTTGCAATGCGCTCGGCAGGGTCAGCAAGCAAATCGTCCTCGGTGACATCCGGGTCGGCGAGTTGGTGCACGAAGGATGAGTTCGCGCCGTTCTCCAACAAGCGACGCACAAGGTAGGCGAGCAATTCGCGGTGGCCACCGACAGGCGCGTAGGTGCGGCAGGCATAGCCCTGCTCGCGCACGAGGCGCTCGTAGAGGCCCTCACCCATGCCGTGCAGACGCTGGAATTCGAAGTCGCGGCGATCGCCAACCCATTCGAGAATGGTGGCGACAGTGAGCGCATTGTGGCTGGCGAAGGCTGGGAAAAGATTGCGGCTGGCGAGCATGTCGCTGGCGCAGGCGAGGTATGAGACGTCCGTCGCGGCTTTGCGTGTGAACAGCGGATAATCGCTCAAGCTCTCGATCTGTGCGCGTTTGATCTCGCTATCCCAATAGGCGCCCTTCACCAGGCGCACCATAAATTTGCGCTGAATGTCTTCGCCCAGCGCATCGGCCCAGGCGATGACGGCGCGGGCGCGCTTGCCATAGGCCTGCACGGCCATGCCGAGACCGTCCCAATCTTTCAAAGCGGGATCGCGGGCCACGCCTTCGATGATGTCGAGCGACATCATCAGGCGGTCGCACTCTTCGGCGTCGATGGTGAAGCCAACATTGGCGGCTGCGGCCTTGCGCGCGAGCGCGCGCGTCATCTCGATCAATTCGGACACGCATGTGTCAGCGTGGCTGGTTTCGTAGCGCGGGTGCAGCGCCGAGAGCTTTACCGAGATCGAGTGACCGCGGCCAAGCTTGGAGCTGGCGACGGAATCGATCGCGGCCTCATAGGCAGCGAAATACTTTTCCGCATCGCCATAGGTGCGCGCGCCTTCGCCGAGCATGTCGAAGCTCGCGGTGAAGCCGCGATTGTCTTCGTCGGCGGCGCGCTTCATTGCTTCGTCGATGGTGCGGCCCATGACGAAGACCTGCCCCATCATGCGCATCGCCGTGCCCACCGCCGTGCGTACGAAGGGTTCGCCAGCACGCGCCACGAGGCGCTTCAACGCACCCGCTTCGCGCGACTCGCCGACCAGCGCGCGCGTCAGCACGAGGCCGAACGTTGCGGAATTGACCATCAGCGATTCCGATTGACCCGCATGGGCGGCCCAATCGGCGCCGCCGAGCTTGTCGCGGATGAGCATGTCCGCCGTTTCGGGATCGGGCACACGCAGGAAGGCTTCCGCCAGCGCCAGAAGGGCGACGCCCTCTTCGGTGTTGAGGCGATATTCCTGGAGGAAGCGATTGACCCAGCCGGAGGATTGGGCGGCGCGGAGATCGGCGATGATGGCCTTGGCGCGCGTGACGACCCGGCCGCGTGTGCTGGCGGCGAGCGTGGCGCTCGGCAGAAGCGCTTTCAACACGTCTTGCTCCGGGGCGCGGTAGAGGGCGGCCATCGCGGCGCGCGCGCCGTCCATACGAGTGCTCATCGGTCAAATTCCCCGAACTGAAGTTTCGCCCGGATGTATCAGCGATTTCAGCGAATGTGCTTGTTATCTTGGCCGCACCATCCGAATAATCCCCACATTAGCGTCATTCGGGCGAATGATCTTCATGTTGGACGAGATCGACAAGCGCATCCTCCGCGCACTCCAGGAGGACGGCAGAATCACGAACCAAGCGCTAGCCGAGGCGTGTCACATCTCGCCCGCCGCCTGCTTCGACCGCGTGAAGCGCCTGCGGACGCGCGGCTATATCCTCGGCACGATGGCCGTGCTCGACCCGGCCAAGCTCGATCGTGCGCTGCTCATCTTCATCGAGGTGTTGCTCGATCGCACGACCGGCGATGTGTTCGATGAATTCGCACGCGCCGTCGCTGTGCAGCCGGATATTCTTGAATGCCACATGGTGGCGGGCGGGTTCGATTATCTGATCAAGGCGCGGGTGAAAGACATGGCCGCCTATCGCAGCTTCTTGGGCGATATCCTGGTGAAGATGCCGGGCGTTCGCGAGACGCGGACGTATGCCGTGCTCGAGGAAGTGAAGAATACGGCAGCGTTGCCGATTTAGCGGCGCGCTGGCGCGTAGATCGCGAGCTGTTCGCCAACGCAGACGGGCTTATCGCCGCCTTCGCGTTCAAACGCGAAATCCTGCTTCAACATCACGCGGTCACCGCGGGGCTCCAAGCTTTTTAGCGTGAGCCGCAAACGCACGCGGCTGCCAGTCGGCACGGTCGCGGGAAAGCGGACATTGTTGATGCCGTAATTCATGCCGTGATCGATATCGGTGACTGTATAGAGCGTATAGCCAAAGCGCGGCAGCAGCGTGAGCGTCAGGAGGCCGTGCGCGATGGTGCCGCCAAAGGCTTCAGTCGCGCGCGGCACATCGACGTGAATCCATTCGTTATCGCCCGTCACGCGCGCGAAATCATCGATCAAAGACTGATCAATCGTCAGCCATTCCGAAACAAATTCCCGCCCCATCCAATTGGGAAGTTCGCTGAGTGGGATTTGTTGAGTCATGGTCGTTCCTTGTGCTCGCCCGGAGGCTAGCGCGAGGACGCACGATCGAGTTCGCAGAATGGCGCTAAGGTAGGCCCGAAAGGGTCAGAGCGCTGCGATCAGTTCGATCTCGATCATATTGCCTGGGAACGCCAGCCGCCGCACCTCCACGGCGGTGACGGCGGGCAGATCGAGGCCCGCATAGATGGCGAGGCGGATGTCGTTGGCCTCGATGAAGGCGTCCATATCGGTGACGAAGATCGTTTCTTTCACCACGTGCGCGAATGTGGCGTCGAACGCTTCGAGCGTTTGGCGCAGCGCGTCGTACACGGCAATCAATTGCGCGCGCATATTGCCCGCGCCGATGGTCTGAAACGCGTCAGTGACGGCTAACGTGCCTGAGACGTGCAGCGTTTGGCCGCTCTGCACGGCCTGCGCGTAGCCGAAGGCCTGCTCGCCTTCGCGGCGAAAATGGAACGTGCGACGAGTCATAGTTTCGCCCTCTCCGAAAGGAGGGGCTACGAAATATGGACAGCGGGCGAACGTACAGCTAGCTTTTCGTATAGTTCGGAGGATTTTCCTCCGGTTTTCGTAGGCGGATGGCCGATGCCACGCGCGAAATCCAAGGCTCCGGCGCCCGCGCCGGTGGCCCCGGAGGATTTGACGACCCGCATCATCCTGCTGCTGCAGGAGGACGGGCGGATGGCGTTCTCCACGATCGCCACGCAGCTTGGGGTGTCTGAAGGCACCGTGCGCAATCGCGTGCGCCAATTGCTCGACGACAACGTGATTTCGATCCAGGCCGAGGCGATGCCGGGCGCCTTTGGCTACACGGTCAACACCGTGACGTTTTTGAAGGTGCATCCAAGCGCCAACATCGATGAGGTCGCGGCCCAGTTCAGCGACATCGCCGAAGTGTTTTACGTGGTGCAGATGATCGGGCGCTTCGATCTCGGCATCGCCGCCTATCACAAATCGATCGAAGATTATCGCGCGTTTCTCAATCGCCATTGCTACGGCAACGACGCGCTCTCCGACCTCGAAACCACGCTCAACGTGAAGATTCACAAACTCAACACACGCTGGCAAGTCCAGGTGTGAGGGAGCGCGCATGACAAGCACGGCCATTCTCAATGCGCGCACGCTTGGCACGGAGCCGCTCGCGAACGTGCATTGGGTGAACAGCGCGCAGCCCGCGCCTGCGTGCCCAAAGCTGGATGGCGACACGGAAGCTGACATCGTCATCCTTGGCGCTGGCTATACTGGGCTCGTCGCCGCATTGAGCGCGGCCGGCGATGGGCGACGGATCGTCGTCCTGGAAGCGGCGCCCGAACCGGGCTTTGCCGCGTCAGGACGCAATGCGGGCGCGGTTGCGCCGATGATGTGGGGCATGAAGAAGACCCCGGCGCAGATCGCCGCGGCCTTCCCGCAGCACGCACCGCGCATGAATCGCGCCATCGCAACATCCGGCGCCTTTCTGCGCGATTTCATCTCAAGGTATGGTGTTGAGTGCGAAGCGCATTTCGATGGCTATCTGCTGGCGGCGCGCACGCCGGACACGCTGGCAAAGGCGAAAGCGGCCTATGAGGCTTGGGTCGTCTATGGCGGTCACTTCGAGTTGCTCTCGGCGCAAGAGCTTACGCGCCATGTGCACACCGAGGCGTACGCGGGCGCGTTGCGGGCGCCGGATGCGGGCTACCTCAATCCGCTGAGCTTCTCGCGCGGGCTCGCCGCGGCGGCGCAGGATGCGGGCGTTGCGATCCATTGCGGCTCGCCAGTGCTGAGCGCGAAATATGAATCTGGCGTTTGGAATTTGCGGACGCCGGGCGGCGTGGTGCGCGCAACGACACTACTTGCCGGCATGGGCGCCTATGGCGGCGCGCTGGTTCCGCGCCTGCAGAAAGAGAGCTACGAGGTCTGCTCCGCCGTGGTCGCCACCGATCCGTTGCCGAACGCGCGCGAGATCATGCCGGGCGGCATGCCGATGGCGGATTTGGATGATGCGGCGGTGTTCGCCCCGATGATCGATGCGCGTGACTGTCTGGTCGTGTCGATGCTGTTTCAGGGCGATCGGATGAGCTTGGCCGATGCGGAACGCATTGTACGGCCGCGTTTGGCGCGCGCATTGCCGGCGCTGGCGTCCGTACCGTTCACAAAGTTCTGGGGCGGAAAATTCCTGATGACGGCCGATGGCGTGCCGCACCTCTTGCAGATCGGGCCGAACGCCTACGCCGCGCAAGGCTGCAATGGTATGGGCCATTCGATGGGTGTGGCCGTCGCGCACGACCTGGGGCGCCTCGGCGCGGGCGCCGCTGCCGACGATTTGGTGTTTCCGGTGACGATGCCCAAGCCCGCACCGATGCACGGCTTGATGACAGGCGCGCTGCGGCGCGTGATGGCGCCGATGATGAACCGAAAGGTCGCCTAACCAACACGAAAGCGAAGGCCCATGAGCGAAGTGCAGGATTTTGCCGAAAGCAGCGCGGCGGCGCTTCTGCTTCCGCGCGCCACGCATGGCGATGCGACGCCTCTTTCCAAGCTTGAGCCGAAGCTTTGGACGCAACGCGATCGGGTGACACGCGTGCGCTTGCTGGATCGCCTTCAGGGCGCGCGGCACAAGCGCCTGATCTCGCTCGTGGGCCCAGCCGGCAGCGGAAAATCGATCTTGCTGGCGCAGCACTTTCAAGCGTCCCGCGCGCAGAGCGAGCCGATCGCTTGGCTGACGCTCGATCACGCCGACACCGATCCGCGCCTCCTGCTCAATGGTCTCGTGCGTGCGCTGGAAGCAGCACTTGGGCCAGCGCCAGACGACGTGCGTCATGACGCGGTCGAGGCCGCGGCGAACGAGCCAGCGCTTGCGGTGCGTCGTCTGCTCGATTGGCCGAAACTCGCCAACGCCGATGCGTGCGTGATCGTCGATGGCTACGAGATCGTGGCCGGCGCGCCGAGTGCGGCGTTGATAGACGCCTGGGTGCGCGTGAGCGCGACACGCCTCATCGTGGCCAGCCGCGTTGCGCCCGATGCACCGCTGGCGCTCACGCGCGCGCAAGGCGACGTCGAAAGCATCACCGCGCGCGATCTTGCCCTCGACACCGATGAATTGATGGCGCTCGCGGGCGAACAGGTTTCGCCCATCTATATCGACCGCCTCATGCGCGAGACAGGCGGCGCACCGGTGGTGGCGTGTCACGCCCTTGGCGCGTTGCGCGAGCCGATGTTGGAGCGGCCGCCGGTCTATCTGCGCAGCTGGCGCGGCATGTTGCAGGATTATTATCGCGAGCAGCTCCGGCACGATCTGAGTCCGGCGCTCTGGAACGCGCTGGTTCGCTTGGCGGCGGTCGAATTCTTCAACATCCCGCTAGCGAGCGACATCGTCGGCGCGCCGGCGGGTGAGTTCGTCGCTGAGCTCTATCGCGAGCGTGGCCTCGTGATCCGGCATGGCGCGGGCGGCATCTATCATGTCGATCCAGGTTTGCGCGCCGCGCTCGCGCCGGAGCTGGAATGGATTGAGGAAGACGAGCTGCGTCGGCTGCACAGCCGCGCGGCCGCGTGGTTCGCCAAGCGCGGGCATGCGCCCTATGCAGCATTGCACGCGATCGCCGCCAACGATCACAGCTTGGCGGCCGCGTGCATGTCGAAAGCGGGTTCTGCGGCATTCAGCGCGCGCGTGGGCGTGCGCGAACTGCGTTTGAGCTTGAGCAGCCTGAGCGACATCGACACGCACGAGCCAATCATTACGCAGGCACGCGCGCTAACTTTGGCGCAGGAGGCGCCGAGCCGCTACAGCGATTTGGTCAAAGCCGAAGTCGTCGACCCCCGCACCGATCCCGAAATGACGCTGATCAATGCGTTTATCGACGCTTACGCCGATATCGCACCTCTGCCGGAATTGGTCGAAGTCTGTCGCGACCTCGCGATGACGGATAATGTGTCCGATCTGGCGCCGCGTGGGTTAGCGCGTTGCTATCTCTGCTGGGAGGCGTTGCGCGACGGGCGTCTGCAGGATGCGCTGCAATGGGCCATGCTCTCGCGCGACGATCTCGACTTTGCCGACGCGGCTTACGCCGGCGTGTTCGTTCATCTCCACGCCGCGCACATTCTCTTTTACCTCGACGATATCGAGCGCGCGCGGCTGCACATGAACGAGGCCGAGCAAGCGACGAAGCTCTTCTTCCCGGACGACCCGCGCCTGATGAACCTCGTTTGGGTGTGGGCCGCCTGGATTGAGTCCGAGCAAGGCGCGGAATTGCGCGCCGAGGACGTTGCGGCGTCGTTCGAGGCGACGTGCAGCGGCGAAGGCTGGGCCGACGCCTTATGGATGTGCACCGTGTTGGCGAGCCGCCAAGCGATGCGGCGCGGCGATCTGGTTGGCGCAGCGCGCGCCTTGGATCGCGGGCTTGGTGAAGCCTCTGCGCGTGGCGCTACACGCCTGCTCTGGTCGCTGCGCAGTGAGCGCGTGCGGCTGCTGACGGCGATGGGCGACCTGGATGCTGCGACGTCGGACGCGCGGCGGCTTGATCTGTTTGATCTCCAGCGCGCGCCGCTTGGCGCCGAGCCTTTGACTTGGCGCGAGGTGACGGAAGGCTGGGTTAACGCGGCACGCCTGGCTTTAGCGCAAGGCGACCTTGCGCGCGCCAGCGCGCTGGCGGAACGCCTGCAAGCCTTCGCAGCCGAGCGCGAGATTCCGCGCCTGAGCAAGCTCGCCGCGCGCTTCCTCGACATGATCGCAACCGGCGAGATCGATCCGATGCCGGATTGCGCGGATGATTGTGATGAATGCGAGCAGCAGCCGGTCTGCGAGACCGGTGCTGTCGCAGCAGCGCGCCAAGGTTCACCCCTTACGCCACGCGAGCAGGAATTGATGAACCTTGTCGCCAAGGGCTTGGTGAACAAGCAGATCGCATACGAGCTCGGTGTGACCGAGACGACGATCAAATTCCACATGCGCAACATCTATAAAAAACTCAGGGCCCGCAACCGTGTGCAGGCCCTGATGCGCTTGGGTGGTTCAGACTGATCGCCGCGCTCTCTGGGGAGAGCGCGGCGCGTTTTGTTAGAATCGATAACCGAGTTGAACGCCGTAGCGTTGCGTGCGACCGCGTACGCCGACCTCAGCGTATGAGGTGATGATGCGGCTTGAGGCGTCGGAATAATATTCTTCGTCGAACGCGTTATCGAGGAAGGCCGTCAGCGTCCACGTCTCGCTGCGCAGCGTGGCGCGGAGATCAACCAGCGAATATGTCGGCTGGTTGTCGAGATAATACGGCAACGCACCATTGGCCTCGCGGCTGTAATATTCGTAATAGAGCCCCGATTGACCAGTGAGTGCTGCGCGCAATTGCAGATCCCACGCATCCGAGACGGGTTGTGTATAATCGAGCGCCAGATTGTAAGTGAATTCCGGCGAGAATGGCGGGCGATTGCCCTCCACAATCGAGAGCGCCGGGAAATCCTTGATCTCGCTATCAAGATAGCCGACGCCGCCGCTCAGCGTCAGCGCCGAGGTCAGACGCGCGGAGAACTCGGCTTCGAGGCCGACGCTCTCAGTCTCAGGAATGTTGACCATACCCTGTTGGCCGGTGCCGAGATCCAGCAATTGCACTTGCTGGTTCTCGTAAAGGATCGAGTACGCGGCCACGTTTAGCAGCAAGCGGCCGTCGAAGAGATAGGATTTCAGGCCGACTTCGAAATTTGTCGTCTCTTCGGAATCGTAGATGCGATCAAACACTGGGCCCGGCGTGTTGAAGCCGCCGCTGCGGAAGCCCTGCGCGGCCGTCGCGTAGAGCGTCAGGTCGGGGGCCAAGGTGTACGCCAGCGAGAGCTTCGGCTGGAACATCGTGAAGGTGTGGCTGACCACGCGATCGGGATCGCCAAGGGCGGCCAGATTGTTGGTTTGTTCGCGCTCGTCTTCGTCGTAGCGGCCGGCGAGCGTGAGTTCGAGGCGATCGGTGATGTCGTAGTTCACCTGCGCGAACGCGGCCCAGGCGGAATTGTCGTCCGTCGCGTCGGCGAGCAGATTCAACGCGAACGGCACGACTTCCACATCGGTGAAGCGATTGCGCTCGGTCGCGACATAAAACAGGCCCGCCGTGTAGCGCAACGGCCCTTCGTTGGATGATGTGAGACGAAGCTCTTGGCTCAGCGCTTCGATCTCGGTGCTTTGCAGGTTGAGCTCAAGCACATCGGCCGGCGACATATCAAGGTCGTAGCTCGATTCATCCGAGGATTGCACGTAGCCAGTGGTGGCGCTCAGCACGCCAAGGTCCGTGTCAAGCGAGGCTTTGAACGAGACCTCGTCCACTTCGAGTCGGCCCCAACCCTCGCGGCCGGAAACCGGCGGCAAAGAGAAATCATCTGTATCGCCTGTGGCGAGGATCGAAGCGTTATAGCCTGCGTTCTCCGTCGTATCGTGCGAGGCACGGAAATCGAGCGTGAGATCATCGGTCGGTCGCGCCAGCAAGCGCAGGCGCCCGTAGGAATTCATGAGCGCGTTGGTTTCCGTGCCGGTGATCGGATTGGTGATCGTGCCGTTGAAATCATTGTAGTGACCGGTGACGCGGAAGAGCAGACGATCGGAGCCAAGCGGGCCCGAGAGCACGCCTTCGATCATCTCGTCTTCGCCATTGGCGTAACCGACGGTGACGCCGCCCTCGAATTCATCCGTTGGTTCGCGTGTCACGATATTGATCGCGCCGCCGATGGCGTTCCGGCCGTAGAGCGCGCCCTGCGGGCCACGCAACACTTCGATACGCTCGACGTCGACCAGACCCTGGTTGATAGCGCTGACGCTGATCACTTGCACGCCGTCGACCACGACAGCGACCGGGGCTTCGCCTTGATATTGCTGACCGACGCCGCGAATGTTGATGAGCGCGATGCCTGGCGATTGGCTGGCTTCGACCAACGCCACACCTGGCGTAAGGCGGACGAAATCATTGAGTTCGTTCACGCCCGCGCGTTCGATGTGTTCGGCGGAAAATGCAGTGATCGCATCCGGCACGTCGATCAAGCGTTCGGCGCGTGAGCGCGCCGTGACGACCAATTCCTCGACGCCGCCGTCATCGGCTTCCGCCGCCGGCGTGGTTTGTGCAAGCGTGGCGCCCGCCCAGCCCAGAGAGATCAGCGACGTCGCGCTGAACAATAAATTCCGCATCGTCGCGGCCGTGGCTTTCTCGCGCTTGGACATGCTGCAACCCCCGTAGAGCTTTATAGCTTCGCAAAGCTTCCCGGCGGCGCCGTCGGATTCATAGCTGCCCAGTGGGATAGGTGTTGCATGCGTCGATGTTCGCGTGCGGCACGAGCTTACGCACGCGCGTTCGCGCCACACGCATGCGTGCGGCGCGTTTCGCAACTTGTAGGTTTAGGGCTAGGCGCTGGCGCCGAGTTTTCGCAGCATCGCTTGCGCCAACGGCAGGGCCGATGCGGGGTTTTGCCCGGTGAACACGAAATCAGATTGCACCACATGCGCGGCGAAGGGCGGTGCGGCGCTGTAATAGCCGCACGCCCGCTTCAACGCTTCTTCCGGCAAAATCGGCACGATCTTGTCGAAGCCGACTGCGATCTCTTCCGCATTGCTGACAGAAGTCACGTTACGGCCGCGCACCAGCGCTAAGCCTTCGGGCGTTTTCACGTCGGCCAACGCCACCGCGCCGTGGCATACGGCGCCGATGATCGCGCTGCGTGCGGCTAGCCCATCAAGGAACGCGAGAAGCGTCGCGTTGCCAGGGAAATCCCAGGCGCCGCCGACGCCGCCAACCACAAAGCACGCGTCGAAATCGGAGGCCGCCACATCCTTGATCGCTTTTGTATTGGCGAGCGCAGCCTGCGCCTCGGCATCGTCCATGAAGCGTTGGCCAACCAGAGAAATCCAGCCTTCGCCCAGACTCATGGGATCGAGTGGCGCAGCGCCTCCCTTGATCGACGCCATCGCGACGTCGCAACCGGCTTCCTTGAAGGCGTAATAGGGCTGCGCGAGCTCTTCGAGCCAGGAGCCGGTCTTTGAGCCCGTGCTGCCGAGTTCGGTATGCGAGGTGAGGATGAGAAGAATTCTGTGAGCCATGCGCGCGCCTCCTGTGTGCTGGCAAAGCACCTGAGGCGGCCCTTAAGCGCCAGCTAGCAGAACGAACGGCGGCGCAACCTGCCCGGAAGATCGCGCCGCCTACCCCTTCGGACAGGTTGGAGCGGACGCATTCTGAGCGGACTTTGATCCGAGCCGGCGCACTCCACGCGCCGATCCGGAGACTTTGCATGGCCGACGATCAACGGGGCGCGGGCCTCGCCAATCCGCCCCGGCGCCATATCAGCCACGACATTCCAGCGGAGGGCCAGGACGGCCTCTTCACGCAGGCGTGGTATCCGATCTGCCTTTCGAGCGCTGCGACCAACACAAATGTGCGCGGCTTCGATTTCCTCGACGGGCGCGTGATCGTTGTGCGAGATGAGCAAGGTGAGGCGCAAGTGCTCTCCGCCTATTGCCCGCACATGGGCGCGGACTTGGCGGCGGGCCACATGGTCGACGGGCAAATCCGCTGCGTCTTCCACCATTGGAAATACGGCGCCGACGGGCGCTGCCGTTCGACAGCGATCGGCGATCCGGCGCCGGAAGCGGCGAAGCTCTTCCGTTTTCCCACGCAGGAGCGATGGGGTTTGGTGTGGGCCTACAACGGCGAGACCCCGCATTACGATCTGCCGGACATGCCGTTCCCGGACGACGAACTCGTCTTCAAAGTGCGCGTGCTGCCGGACCTCCCGGTCGATCCCTGGATCATCTGCGCCAACACGCCGGATATGCAGCACATCAAGACCCTGCACGGCATAAATATCGAAGGCGAAGATCAGCACGATGCGGTCGAATGGACCGATCACTCGCTCAAATACAAATTCACCGGCATCTATTCGAACGGCGATAAGCTCACCAATGAGATCGGCATCTTTGGGCCAACGCTCTATTGGCAATCGAGCCAATTTGGCGACAAATGGTTCGGCTTTATGTCGCCGTTTGGCCTGCCGCGCCCATCGGTGTCATCGCTCTATATGGTTGTGTGTGCACGTAAGGACATGGGCACGGCCGAGGAGATCGACGCCTGGCTCGAATTCGTCATCGATCTCGAAACTAAGGTTGTCAGCGAAGACGTCCACAACATGCTGACGATGAAATTCAAGCCGGGCGTGCTCACGCGGAGCGATCAAACGCTAGCGCGATATCTGCGTATGATGAAGACTTTCCCCCGCGCCCATCCTTCGGCCGAGTTTATTAAGTGAGGCGAATATGTCAGGCTGCTACACCACCAAAACCACCATCGCCGCCCCCGCTGAGGCGGTCTGGGACGTGATCAATGATCTGGGCAACATGGATGTCGCAACCGGCATGGCCGATCGCGTCGAAATCTCCACGCGCGATGGCGTACCGCTGCGCACGCTGCATCTGACGCCCGCACTCGGCGGCGGTGTTGTGGCGGAGAAGATCACGCTGATCGACAATGCAAAGATGCACATGAATTACGAAGTGGTCGATTTCGGGCCGCTGCCGGCGACGAGCTATAAAGGCTTCATGAAATTCATTCCGGACGGCGCCAAGACGATCCTGGACTATGAAGCACGCTATGAGGGCTCTGACATCGACGCGCTCGGCGCTATGGCCAAAGGCAATATCGACATGCTGGTGACCAACATCGAAACGGCCGTCGCCAACGCCAAGCGCTAACGCGCACACAAGGTTCATTGCATGCGTGACTCAGCCGACATCGTGATTGTCGGCGCGGGGATCATTGGCCTGTGCACGGCGCTGCAACTCGCGCGCCGCGCGGACGCCAAGATCATCGTGCTCGACAAGGGCGCCGGGCCCGGCGAAGGCTCCACCGGCGCGTCATCGGCCGTGTGCCGTTTCAAATACACGCGCCCGGAGACGGTGAACCTCGCCCGCGACGGCATCGCTGCGTATCAGAATTGGTCCGAGTTTGTGGGGCTTAAGGCGCCGCTCGCACAATTCCACCGCCACGGCGTGCTCTGGTTCGCCGATGGCCGCAACGATTGGCCGGCGCAAGAAGTTGCGCGACTTGCATCACATGGCATTCGCGCGGCCGTGATGGATGACAAGCAGCTGACGGAGCGCTTTCCCGCGCTGAACCCCTGCGCGATCCCGCCGGATCTTGAAAGCGGCTCGGATCACACATGCGGCGCCGGCGGGCTTCATTTGCTTGAGCTGGACGGCGGCTACATGGACCCCGTCGATGCGCTGCAAGATCTACTGACAGCGCTCCGCGCGCTTGGTGTTGACGTGCGCTTCCGCGCAGGCGTCACGGGGATTGAAACGCATGGCGGCGCTGTGCTTGGCGTGAGCTTGGCCGACGGCGGGCGCATTGCATGCGGGCAGATCGTCAACGCGGCGGGCCCCTGGTGCAACGATATCTTCGCGCATGTCGGCCTCGATTGCCCTTGGCCGTTGAAGCCGACGCGGATTCAGGTTGTGCATCTCGATCGCCCTGCCGAAGTGATTGGCGACATCCCCGTGGCGGTCGATCCGTTGAGCGGGATCTATTTCCGCTCGCAGAGCCGCGGCCAAGAAATCATCGTGGGCTCCATCCTCGAAGAAGACGAGCGCGAGGCGATTGAGCGTCCGGACGATTATGCGCGCTTCGTCGAAGACGATTTCGCGCGAATAAAGCTGCACGCGCTTCAGCACAAAATCCCCGAGCTCAGCATTCGCGGCAAAGTGCGGGGCTATAGCGGCCTCTACACCATCAACGCGACTGACGTGCACCCGGTCGTCGGTAGGACGGCTGTGCGCGGCTTCTATGTCGCCAATGGCTGCAGCGGCCACGGCTTCAAACTGGCGCCCGCCATCGGCTCACTCATCGCCCAGGAAATCGCTGGCAAGGGCGGCGCCTTCGACACCGACGTCGCGCCCAGCTTCCTCGCCTTCGACCGCCCGCCCATCGCGATCGCCTCAAAAAGCGTGCTGGCTTAGGCCAAAGGTTAACGGCGGGCCTCACGAAAACGCACGCCTGAGCGCCCCAACAGCGTTCGGCGTCTCGATTCCTGCTGCATCCGCGTATAGTCAGGAGGCATGACGCCAGCGGCCGCCTCCGCCAGCCTTTCCGCCACGCGCTTGACGCATCTGCAGATGCTCGAGGCGGAGGCTATTCATATTATGCGCGAGGTCGTCGCCGAGGCGCAGCGGCCGGTGATGCTCTATTCGATCGGCAAGGACAGCGCCGTCATGCTGCATCTGGCGGCGAAGGCGTTTTACCCTGCGCCGCCGCCTTTCCCGCTGCTGCATGTCGACACGACCTGGAAGTTTCAGGCCATGTACGAGATGCGCACGCGTATGGCGGAGGAGCTGGGCGCGGAGCTGATCGTTTACACCAACCCGGACGGGCTTGAGCGCAATATCAATCCGTTCGATCACGGCTCGGCGATCCATACCCAGATTTGGAAGACTGAGGGCCTGCGTCAGGCGCTCGACAAATACGGGTTCGACGCGGCCTTCGGCGGCGCGCGGCGCGATGAAGAGAAGAGCCGCGCCAAGGAGCGCATCTTCTCTTTCCGGTCCGCCAATCATCGCTGGGATCCGAAGAGCCAGCGGCCGGAGCTTTGGCGGCTCTACAACGCACACAAGCGCAAGGGCGAGAGCATCCGCGTGTTCCCGCTCTCGAATTGGACCGAGCTGGATGTCTGGCAATACATCCACCTGGAGAACATTCCGATCGTGCCGCTCTATTTCGCGGCGCCGCGGCCAGTGGTGAAGCGCGACGGCTCGTTGATCATGGTGGACGACAGCCGCATGCCGCTGGAGCCGGGCGAAAAGCCGGAGATCAAGCGCGTGCGCTTCCGTACCCTCGGCTGCTACCCGCTGACCGGCGCGATCGAGAGCGACGCCGACACGCTACCGGCGATCATTCAGGAAATGCTGCTCGCGACGACGAGCGAGCGCCAAGGCCGCGTGATCGATCACGATCAGAGCGCCAGCATGGAGAAGAAGAAGCAGGAGGGCTATTTCTGATGGCCCACAACCGCAAAGCTTGCGCTGAAATCGGCGCCGACATCGAAGGCTATCTGCACCGCCACCAGCACAAATCGCTGCTGCGCTTCATCACCTGCGGCAGCGTTGATGATGGCAAGTCCACCCTGATCGGGCGCCTGCTCTACGATTCGAAGATGATCTTCGAAGATCAGATGGCCGCACTTGAGGCGGATTCGAAGAAGATCGGCACGCAGGGCGGCGAGATCGATTTTGCGCTGCTGGTTGATGGCCTCGCGGCCGAGCGCGAACAAGGCATCACGATCGACGTCGCCTATCGCTTCTTCTCGACAGAGAAGCGCAAATTCATCGTCGCCGACACGCCCGGCCACGAGCAATATACGCGTAACATGGTGACGGGCGCTTCGACGGCCGACCTCGCCGTAATCCTGATCGATGCGCGCAAAGGCGTGCTGACGCAGACGCGGCGCCATTCCTATCTCGTCTCGCTGATGGGCATTCGCCACCTCGTGCTGGCGGTCAACAAGATGGATCTGGTCGGCTGGTCGCAAGAAACCTTCGACACGATCGTGGCCGAGTACGCGACTTTCGCACGCCAGATTGGCGTGCGCGATTTTCTCGCCATCCCGATGTCGGGGCTGAAGGGCGACAACATTACAACCAAGAGCGATTCCGCGCCCTGGTACGCAGGCCCTGCGTTGCTCGACCATTTGGAATCCGTGCCGCTGGATGATCAACGCCGCGCGACGGCGGCGTTCCGGATGCCGGTGCAATGGGTGAACCGCCCTAACCTCGATTTCCGCGGCTTTGCCGGCATGATTGCCAGCGGTCGCGTGAAGCCCGGCGACAAAGTACGTGTCGCTCCGTCGGGCAAAATGAGTTCGGTCGCGCGCATCGTCACCAAGGGTGGCGATCTCGATGAGGCCATTGCTGGTCAATCTGTGACGCTGACATTGGCGGACCAAGTCGATTGCTCGCGCGGCGACGTGATCGCGGCGGCGGACGATCCGCCAGAAGCCTCAGATCAATTCGAGACGACGATCATTTGGATGGCGGAGGATGATCTCATCCCCGGCCGCTCCTATTGGCTGAAGATCGGCGCCAAGCAGGTCGCGGCACAGATCACGGACATAAAATACAAAGTGAACGTGAACACGCTCGAGCACCTCGCGGGCAAGGTGCTGGAGCTGAACGAGATCGCCGTCTGCAATGTGAGCCTGGATCGAACGATTGCGTTCGATCCGTATGCCGCGAACCAAGACATGGGCGGCTTCATCCTGATCGATAGGATAAGCAATGCGACTGTCGGTGCAGGCCTAATCCAATTTGCTTTGCGGCGCGCCCAGAACGTGCACTGGCAAGCGTTGGATGTGACGCGCGAGGCCCGCGCGGAACTCAAGGGGCAGCGCGCGGCGGTGCTGTGGTTCACGGGCCTCTCGGGCGCCGGCAAATCCACCATCGCCAATCTTGTCGAGCGCAAATTGCTGGCGTTGGGCCGCCACACGGTGCTGCTGGATGGCGACAACGTGCGCCATGGGCTGAACCGCGACCTGGGCTTCACCGTGGCCGACCGCGTGGAGAATATCCGGCGCGTGGCGGAGGTGTCGAAACTGATGGCCGACGCCGGGCTCATCGTACTCGTGTCCTTCATCTCGCCCTTCCGTGCTGAACGGCAAATGGCGCGCGATCTCATCCCCAAAGACGAATTCTTCGAAGTGTTTATCGACACGCCGCTGGATGAAGCCGAGAAACGCGACGTGAAGGGTCTCTATAAAAAGGCCCGCGCTGGCGAACTGAAGAACTTCACGGGTATCGACAGCCCCTACGAAACGCCACTCGCGCCTGAGATTCACATTGAGACCATGAAAGCCGCACCCGAAGACGCGGCGGATCGCATCGTTGACGCGATCCTGAGGGATGGGCGCATCTAAAGCACGCGGAGGGGGAGAAGATGAGCCAAGCGGACGTAGAGCCGAAACATCACAAGGCGACCTCGAACGAGAAACTCGTCATCGGCGCCTCGTCCCTCGGCACCGTGTTCGAATGGTATGATTTTTATCTCTATGGCTCGCTCGCGACCTATATCGCGGCCCACTTCTTCTCGGGCGTGAACGAGACGACGGCGTTTATCTTCGCGCTTGCCGCATTTGCCGCCGGCTTCTTCGTCCGCCCGTTTGGCGCGCTCTTCTTTGGCCGCATCGGCGACATTGTCGGACGCAAGAACACGTTCCTCGTCACGATGGCGATCATGGGGCTTTCGACCTTCGTGGTCGGCCTGCTTCCCGGCTATGACCAGATCGGCGTGGCCGCGCCGATCATTCTTATTCTGATGCGCCTGCTCCAGGGCTTGGCGCTCGGCGGCGAATATGGCGGCGCGGCCACTTACGTTGCCGAGCATGCGCCGAACAACAAGCGCGGGCTCTACACGGCGTGGATTCAAACCACGGCGACGATGGGACTGTTTCTCTCGCTGCTTGTGATCATGATCACGCGCGCGAATCTATCCGCGGAGGAGTTCGCTGCGTGGGGCTGGCGCGCGCCGTTCCTAGTTTCGATCATTCTGCTCGGCGTCTCGCTCTGGATACGGATGCAACTCAACGAGAGCCCCGTCTTTCAGAAAATGAAGGACGAAGGCGCGACGTCCAAAGCGCCGTTGGCGGAAGCGTTCGGCAAATGGAGCAACGCAAAGATCGCGATCCTGGCGCTCCTCGGTGCGGTCGCCGGTCAGGCCGTGGTCTGGTACACGGGGCAATTCTACGCGCTCTTCTTTCTCGAGAAGACGCTCAAGGTGGATGGCTTCACCGCCAACACGCTGATCGCCATTGGCCTGCTGATCGGCACGCCGTTCTTCATCTTCTTCGGCTGGCTATCCGATAAGATCGGCCGGAGGCCGATCATCATGGCCGGTTGCGCGCTTGCCGCACTCACTTATTTCCCGCTCTTTAACCTGCTCACCGAAGCCGCGAACCCCGCGCTGGCGGCGGCGCAACGCAATGCGCCTGTCTTCGTTTATGCGGATCAGAGCACCTGTTCGTTCCAATTCGATCCCGTGGGCCGCAACAAGTTCGACAGCCAATCCTGTGACGTTGCTCGCGCGTTCCTCTCGCGCGCCAGCGTGAGTTACGAGAACGAAGCGGCGCCCGCAGGGTCGGTCGCCGAGATCCACATAGGCGATACCGTGTTGCGCGCGCCCGACACCGCGCAACTCTCCGGCCAAGCCCGCGCCGACGCTATCGCCACCTTCCAAGCCGAGGCTCGCGCGGCGCTCGAGGGGGTCGGCTATCCCACCGCCGCCGATCCTGCCGCAATCAACACGCCACTCGTCATCGCGATCCTGGCGTTGCTCGTGATCTATGTGACGATGGTGTACGGGCCCATCGCCGCAATGCTGGTGGAGCTCTTCCCGACGCGCATTCGTTACACGTCGATGTCGCTGCCCTACCATATCGGCAATGGCTGGTTCGGCGGCTTCCTGCCGACGACCGCCTTCGCGATCGTGGCGGCCACCGGCAACATCTATAATGGGCTCTGGTATCCGGTGATCATCGCGCTGGCGACCTTGCTCATTGGCCTGCTTTTCCTGCCGGAAACCTACAAGCGCGACATCGACAGCTGACGCTGCCGCCACGGCACGTGCAGAACTGACGTTGCGATACGAGGTGACGTGCGCGTCAAGCTCTGGTTTGATTGCCGCCTCACCGGCTCAACCGAACGGACCTGCACATGCCCGCGATCGATGTTCCTACGCCTGCGTTCATGGATGATGAATCCCTGCGGGCTTTCTCGGATTCCGCGGCGCGCTTCTTCGATCAACACGCGCCGGAAAAGCGCGTCGCAAAATGGCGCGAGGATAAGCAGGTCGAGCGCGAGTTTTGGCGCGAGGCGGGTCAAGCCGGCCTGCTCGGCGTTTCCGTGCCGGAGGAATACGGCGGCGGCGGTGCGGACTTCCGTTATGACGTGGCGCTGTTCGAGCAGATTTCGCGCAAGGACGTCGATGGCTTCGCGGCTTCGCTGCACAACGGCATCATCCTGCCTTACGTGGTCGCGCACGGCACGGAAGAGCAGAAGAAGCGCTGGCTGCCGCGGTTGTGCTCCGGCGATCTGGTCGCAGCAATTGCGATGAGCGAACCGGGCGCGGGCTCGGATCTGCAGAACATCAAGACCACGGCGAAGAAGGACGGCAACGGCTATCGCATCAACGGCCAAAAGACGTTCATCTCCAGCGGCCAACTCGCGGATTTCGTGATCGTCGTCGCCAAGACCGATCCGACACTGGGCGCCAAAGGCGTATCGCTGCTCGTCGTTGAAACCGAGGGCGCCGAAGGCTTCCGCCGCGGCCGAAAACTAGACAAGGTCGGCCAAGACGCCGCCGACACCTCCGAGCTCTTCTTCGATGACGTGTTCGTGCCGGCCGACAATCTGCTCGGCATGGAGGAAGGCCAGGGCTTCAAACAACTGATGAAGGAATTGCCGCGCGAGCGCCTGATCATCGCCCTTCAGGCGGCGCTCAATGCCGAACTCGCGGTCGAGGAGACCATCGCCTACGTGAAGGACCGCAAAGCTTTCGGCCAGCGCCTGATCGAATTCCAGAACACGCAATTCAAGCTGGCTGAGTATAAGACGGAAGCCACCTTGGCGCGCGTGTTCGTCAATCATTGCCTCGAAGAATTGATGGCCGGCCGGCTTGATACGGCGAAAGCGTCTATGGCCAAATATTGGTGCACCGACACCGAGAACCGCATCATCGACGGCTGCCTGCAGCTGCACGGCGGCTATGGTTATATGAACGAGTACCCGATCGGCCGCATGTTCCGCGACAGCCGCGTCTCACGCATTTACGGCGGCTCAAACGAGATCATGAAAGTTTTGATCGCACGAACGCTCTGAAGGCGCGATCGCTCTATTTGAAGACTGGCTTCTGCTTGGCGAGGAAAGCGGCGACGCCGTCGCGGCCGTGCTGCGTACGCGCGGCTTCGGCGATGGTGCGGGCTTCCCACTCCATTTGCGTTTCCAAGCTCTCACCGTAGCTCTGCAACAAGAGCTGGCGCGTGCGCCCGAGCGCGCCGGTTGGGCCGGCCGCGAGTTGTTGCGCCACGGCGTTCGCTTCAGCCACGAGCGCGTCATCATCCACGACGCGCGTGATGAGCCCGATCGCGGCCGCCTCGTCGACATTGAGACGTTTGTTCAGCAACGCCAATTCCTGCGCGCGGCGCATGCCGACGAGCCGCGGCAAGAGATAGGTGGCGCCGCCGTCTGGCGTGAGGCCGATGGCGGAATACGCCAAAGTGAAATGCGACGAACGCGCGGCGATGGCGATGTCGCCAAGCGCTGCGAGCGGAAGCCCCGCGCCGGCGGCGGGGCCGTTCACGGCGGTGACGAGCGGTTTGAGCATCCGTGCGAAACGCGCCACAGCGACATGGAGATACGAGGTGATCTCCTTGGTCAGCGCTGCAAAATTGTCGCCCGCGGCGGCGAAGCTGCCGATATCGCCGCCGGCGCAGAACATGCGCCCCGCGCCAGTGATAACCACGCAACGCACGCCATCGTCCTCATCCACTTGGATCGATGCTTCCATCAGCGCGCGCGCCAACGGCACGTCGATGGCATTGCCGGAGTTCGGACGGTTGAGCGTGAGGTGCGCGACAGCGCCCTCACGCCGGATCAGCAGAATGTCTTCTCTCATTGGCCCTTCCAAACCGGCGCGCGCTTTTCGAGGAACGCGCGCGGCCCCTCGCGGGAATCTTCACTGGAAAAGACGCGCCCGGCCGCCGAACGCGACAGCTTGGCCAACTCGCCTTCATCCAGATCTTGCGATTGGCGTGCGATCGCGATGCTCTCGCGCACCGACATCGGCGCATTGACGGCGATCGCCTTGGCCAGTTCGATAGCGGCGTTGAGCGCGCCACCGGGCGGCGTCATGCGATTGGCGAAGCCAAGCGCGTACGCGCGTTGCGCATCGAGCCCATCGCCCGTTGCGACGAGTTCAATACCGATATTGCGCGGCAGGCGGCGTGGCAGGCGATAGACGCCAGCTGCGCCCGCAAAGAGCCCGCGCTTCACTTCGGGCAAGCCAAAGCGCGCATTCTCGGACGCCACGATCATATCGCACGACAACACGATCTCGCAGCCGCCGGCAAAGGCTGCGCCCTCCACGGCCGCAATCCACGGCTTGTCGCGCTTCAATTCAACGAATCCGGCAAAGCCGCCGTCCTTGGTGGAAAGCGTATTACCGCGGCCGGCTGAGATTTCGGCAAGGTCGGCGCCAGCGCTGAACACTTTGTCGAGCGACGACGTCAAAATGCCGACGCGAATATTGGGATCGGCCTCCGCCTGCTTGGCTGCCGCTTCAAGCGCATTGGCGACAACGCCGTTCACAGCGTTGCGGACCTCGGGGCGATTGAGCGTGATCACGGCGATGTGGCCATCCACCACTTCGTAGAGCACTTCGTTACCGGCTTGCGTCATTTCTCGTTCCTCCTCGATGGGAGGACTTTCGCGCGCCTGTTCTAAAACTCAACCCGGCGCCCGCCGGTCATGCCCTAAGGCCAAGTGCTTGAACGAAGGGGCCCAATTGCCAATCAACATCAATCGCCCAGAAACCGACGTCGGGGGCGTTTGAGGTTTAACAACGGGCCTCCACATAAAAACCTCCCGGCTTTTGGGCCGGGAGGTAAGAAGGTCGCTGCAGTCTGGGAGGGCTGCGACGACAGTGCTCAGTAGTTCGCGCGAAGCGTAATGCCGTAGATGGCCGGCTCTTCGAGGAATGCGCCGCGCGCCGCCGTCCCAAGCGAGTCCAAACCGCGGAGCGGCACGTTGAACGTGACGTTGCGCGTCTGCTCGTCGAAGATATTGGTGCCCCACAGCTCGAAAGACCAGCGCTGGTCTTGGCCACCGATCCCGAGGCGCAGATTCACTTTCGTGTTCGCATCTTGGATATCGTTGGCGAGCAGATTTTGCCGTACCGGCCCTGATGTCGGCACGTTGTAGGCCTGTGTCGATGTCCGGCGATCTGACTCATAACGGACAGAACCGCTCAAGAAGAACCGCAGATCGCCGAAGACGTCGCGATCGTAGTCGAAGCCGAGCACACTCACCCACTCAGGCGCGTTCGTAAGCGAAGAACCGCATAGCGACCGCACAGTGATTGGCGCCGTCGCCGGAGCGCAGTCCTCCGGATAACGCGCATCAGAATAAGTCACAGCCAGCGACGCACTGAGATCGTCGGTCAAACTCCCGAACAATTCCATTTCGGCGCCTTCTGCGATGACGTTCGGCACGTTAAAGGTGACGAATTGCACGCCAGTGAATTCGAGGACTTGGAAGTCCTCCATCTCCGAGCGGAAGAGAGCGAAGTTCGCGCGCAGACGGTTGTCGAACAGCTCCGTCTTCAGGCCAAGTTCGTATGCATCCACCATTTCCGAATCGAACCGTGGATCAGCGCCAAAGCCCGCCGCGGTCGGATCGAGGTTGAATCCGCCTGATTTGAAGCCGTGCGTGAAGCTCGCATAGGCGCGAACGTCATCCGTAAACGCGTAGCTTGCGTTCACGGTGTAAACGACCTCCTCATCCTCAAAAGTATTGCTGAATTCTGGCGCGATCGGCGTGGTCGCCGGCGCCGCAAATGGGAAACAGAGGTAACCGACTGCGACCTGGCCCAATGCACCCGTGGCCGGCACCAGGGGATTAACGAGCGCATTGAGGCACGCTGGGTTGGACGCCGCGAGTTGATCGTAGCTGCCGTCTTTCGTCTCCTCGACGTAACGAGCGCCCACCGTCAAGTCCAGACGATCCGTGACCGCGAATGTGTTGTGCGTAAAGAACGAGGTCGAATCCCCCTCTTGCGTGAAGAGATTTCGCGCAAACGCACCCGTGGACGGCGCACCGCCTGAGTAGAAGGATGCGGGATTGGCGATAAACGCAGCGGCTCCCATAGCGCCTAGCGACGGCGTCAGGGCGGCCTGGAGTGCAGCCGCGCCTCCGGCGAGCGGATAGAGCGCAATGAGATTGGCGTTGAGGTTGGCCTGGAACGCCGAACCGAGCGTCAGTTCAGCTAACACGCTGATATCTTCGGTGCTCGTGTAATAGCCCACCATCCAATCCAGCCGGCCAAGTTCGCCGGCCAAACGTAATTCGTGCGAGGTGTACTCGGTCGATCCGCCGTTCGGGTTATCGCCCGGCGCTGTCGCGCCGCCGACAGAGAACACACTCAGACCGGTAAAGTCACTGTTCTGCACGTTCGGCGCGGATTCTGATTCGCGATAGCTGCCGATGTAGGTGAGCGACGCGAAGTTCAAATCCCAGTCCGCTTGGAGCGAATAACCTGTCTGCTCGCCCGGATCAGCGAAGCCCTCGGAGTTCGATATACGATTGTTGAATGCATCCCAGCCGCTCGCTGGCGCGCCGCCATGCGCTGGCAGACCCGCGGCGGTGTACGCGCCACCAGCAACTATCGGCGACTCCCGCAAAATGACTGCGTCACAGCAATCATCTTGGCCTTCTTGATGGTCAGCAATGAACCGGAAGCTTAGGTCTGGCGTCGCCTGCCAGAGTGCGGAGGCGCGCACCACATAGCGGTCCCGCGTATTCACGTCGGCGCCGTCGAATGTACTGGTCAACAGACCGTCGCGCGTGCGGCCAGCCGCGGCGATCCGAATAGCGAACTGGTCTTCCACAATCGGAATATTCACGCCGACCTGGGCGGATAGCAGGCCTAGATCATCACCGTCGGCGATCGATCCAGTCGTCATGCTGCCGAAGGCGCCGAAATCCTGAAGGTCAGGCGCCCGCGTTGTGATCGTCAGCGCGCCGGCCGAAGTGTTGCGGCCAAACAGCGTGCCTTGCGGGCCGCGGAGAATTTCGACCTGCTGCACATCGAGCAATTCGCCCAACGCGATGGCCGGCCGAGAGATGTACACACCATCGATGAATACGCCGACGGCGCTTTCGAGACCGGCATTGTTGCCCGTCGTGCCGACGCCGCGAATTCGCATCGTCGTGCCGCCGGACTCCGTCTGCGTCGAATTGAGGTTGATACTCGGCGACAAGGTTTGCAGCGCGCGGATATCGACGATTCCGGCGTTCTGCAACTGATCGGCGTTCAACGCCGTCACCGCGATCGGCACATCTTGAATGTCTTGCTCGCGCTTCGTCGCAGTAACGATGATCTCTTCCCCGGAGACCTGCGCAAGTGCTGGCGTCGCCGTGGCCAATGCAGCCATCGAGCCTGAAAACGCCAACAGGCCTTTCAACAAAGACTTCTTATTCGCCATGAGTATTCCCTCCCCAGTCGCCTACAAGGCGCGGTCGCCCGCACGCTGACCCTCGTCGCGCGCATTGGGGAGGAGGCCTGATGCAAAGCTTGAATGAGCGTGCTGTCAAGTAACGCGCGAAGCACGCGCGTATGGAAAGCGTAGCGATGAATACCACCGATATGCTTAATGCTGCATGCGCACAGATGTACGTGACGCAACGTCCTTGCGCTTGGCTAAGTCATGTTGGGCGCATGACTTACCTTTAACCGCGCAATTGTTCGCAGGCGCCGCAGCAACTCAAACGACACAGAGCAACTTGGGCGTCGTCAGCGACGGCAATCATTCCCACTCAATCGTGCCCGGCGGCTTCGACGTCACGTCGTACACGACGCGATTCACACCCCGGACTTCGTTGATGATGCGGGTGGCGGTGCGGCCGAGGAAATCCATGGAGTACGGGAAGAAGTCGGCGGTCATGCCGTCGGTGCTCGACACGGCGCGGAGGCCGCAGACGTATTCGTAGGTGCGCCCGTCGCCCATGACGCCGACCGTTTTCACGGGCAGCAGCACGGCGAACGCTTGCCAGATTTTGTCGTACAAGCCCGCCTTGCGGATTTCATCGAGATAAACCGCATCCGCCTCGCGCAGGATATCGAGCTTCTCGCGCGTGATCTCGCCCGGCACGCGGATCGCGAGACCCGGCCCTGGGAACGGATGACGGCCCACGAAAGTCTCCGGCAGCCCCAACTCACGCCCAAGCGCGCGCACTTCGTCCTTGAACAAATCGCGCAACGGCTCGACCAGCTTCATGTTCATGCGCTCGGGCAGGCCACCCACATTGTGGTGCGATTTGATCGTCACCGACGGGCCGCCAATCGCCGACACGCTTTCGATCACGTCCGGATAGAGCGTGCCTTGCGCCAGGAATGCCGCGCCGCCGATCGACTTCGCTTTCTCCTCGAAAACATCGATGAAGAGCTTGCCAATGGTTTTACGCTTCACCTCCGGATCACTCACGCCCTCCAGCGCGCCCAAGAAACGCGCGCTCTCATCGGCATGGATCAGCGGAATGTTGTAATGATCGCGGAACAGCGACACGACCTGCTCGGACTCACCCTTCCGCATCAGGCCGTGATCCACGTACACACACGTCAGCCGATCGCCGATCGCTTCATGGATCAGCACAGCCGCGACGCTTGAATCCACGCCGCCGGAAAGCCCGCAGATCACTTTGCCGTCGCCAACTTGCGCACGAATGCGCGCGATCGCTTCGTCCTTGAACGCCGCCATCGTCCAATCGCCTTTGAGACCGGCGATGCGATGCGTGAAATTGCGCAACAACTGGCCGCCGTCCGGCGTGTGCACGACTTCGGGGTGAAACATCGTCGTGTAAAAGCGACGCTGCTCGTTCACGGCGATCGCAAACGGCGCGTTCTCGCTGACGCCGACAACCTCGAAGCCTTCCGGCAGTTTCGTCACGCGGTCGCCGTGGCTCATCCACACTGGATAGCGCCCGCCCACGTCCCACAAACCTTCAAACAACGGCGACGCTTTTTTGATTTCGACATCAGCGCGGCCGAACTCGCGCGCGTGCCCGCCTTCGACGACGCCGCCGAGCTGCACGCTCATCGTCTGCTGGCCGTAGCAAATGGCGAGGATCGGCACGCCCATGTCGAACGCCTCTTTCGGCGCCCGTGGGCTGGGATCATCAAGCACGCTCGACGGACCACCCGAGAAAATGATCGCCTTCGGCGCAAAGCTTGCGAGCAGCGCGACATCGACTTTGTTGTACGGGTGGATCTCGCAATAGACGCCATTCTCGCGCACGCGCCGCGCGATGAGCTGCGTAACCTGTGACCCGAAATCAATGATGAGAACGCGCTCGTGAGCCTGAGCGCTGGCAACCGGCTGAACCATGTCCCGAAATGCAGTGCGTCGCGCGGGAAATCAATTCACCGCCACTGCAAATCGGCTCTGCGGGCTGCGGGCGCCCCTTGACGCTGGCCTGGTCGCGCCCACTTATTGCGAATGATTCGCAAAAAAATGCATTCACCCATGAAACTCGCGCTCAAAACCGGCTCTTACTCGCTGATGCACCTCGTGGTGGCGATCGCCGTGACCTACACGATCACCCGCGATTGGCGCGCCGCCCTCGCCGTCGGCCTGATCGAACCGGCGGTACAGACAGCGGCTTTTCTCATACACGACCGGGTTTGGGCGAGGATCGAAGCTCGTAAACAGGCCGCCGCGCCAACCACCGCGCCAAGTAGTGCGGCCTAGCCCCTACCCGCCCCGGTTGCGCGAACTTATCCACAATGGTTAAGGTTCGTTCATTAAGGTGGGAGACGTCGCATGGCCGACAGCGCAGCTTTCGCGCCGAGTCTGGATCAAATATTCGACGCTCGGCCGGATATTTTCCTCTCCTACTCGCGCACCGATACAAAAGTCGCTGGGGAGCTTGCGCGCGCGCTTGAGGCTGAAGGCTTCAAAGTCTGGTGGGACAAAGACATTCAATCAGGCACTGATTGGCGCAAGACGATCGAGATGAAAGTCGCGCGGGCGCGCTGTGTGTTGCTGATCTGGTCAAAGCGCGCCGAGAAGAGCTGGTGGGTTGCATACGAGGCCATCCTCGCGCAGCGCCAAGAAAAGCTCATCCTCACAAGCTTCGAAGACATCGGCGCAGCGAGCCAATCGTGGGCGAAGGATTTGCAGTGCCGCCGCTTACGTCGCCCCGTGTTCAAAAGCTTCACCTCAACTGAGGCGTGGGGGCACCTTGTCCGAGAAATCAATATCAAGCGTCGACGATTGCCACGCTTCGAGTTTCGCGGCTGGCTTGGCGGGGGTATCGCGCACAAGGACGGCGCCACGTGCGTTGAGTTTCATCCCTTCGAGGAGAAAACTCTCCTTTCAACGGGGCGTGATGGACGCGCGATCCTTTGGAATGTCGATGCCGTCGCAGAATTGAAAACGCGCTCACAAGAAGAAGGCGATGATATCGTCGAGGAAGCGGCTGCGCCGGGCGGCGACTTTAGCTTCAGCGAACTGGACGGTCGCACGCTCTGGAAGGGCGGGTTCAGCTCGGACGGCGATACAATATTTGTCGCCAGTGAGCGTGGCTCCGCACATGTTTTTCGTGGCCGGAGTTTCGGCAACAAGCTCTGCGAACTTGAGCAGCTCAAGCATTGCTTGCAGAATTTCGATCCCACCGCGCGACGAAACGCCAACAACCAATTTCACCTCGGCGTCATCGATACGGCCCTCGCGCCGGACAATATTGCGCTCACGATTGCTGGCGGACGCGCGATTATGTGGCGTCTCGGCGCACCGCCAACGTTCATCAAGGAGGTCTATCTTCCGCAAATGGCGCGCGGGCGTTCCGTTGACTGCGCCTATTCGCCGGCGGCGGGCTGCTTCTTTGTGACGGACAGGCAAGGCGGCATCCATAGGATCTGGCTAGATGGGCGCCTCGATGCAAATGCGCTCACACCGCGAAAGGCGCCTGGCGCGATCATGGCTCACGGTCGGATCAGCGCGCGATCGAATTCCGTCGGCGAGTTGATGACCGTCGCCTCCACCAACCCGTCCGATCCACGACTTGACGTCTATACGCTTGAGGCGGGCAATTATGTCCGCCGCAATCGCAATGATATCCGCGCGGAATTTCCATTACGAAGCTTGGCGCTTCACCCGGAATCTCCTGTTGTGGCTGTGGCCACAGGCTATCGTCCAGCATTGTTCGCGTATGACGACGCCGAGCGCGTTGATATCGGCGTCGGCGGCTATCACAGCGCGCCACTGACCTATGTGGCGATATCTGGATCAGGTCGATATTTGGCGACGGCCAGCGATGATGGCTGCGTCGGCATTTGGGAAGACACACTGCCCCGGTGACCCTACCCCGCCCGCACATCAAGCGGTGCGAGCATGTTCACGGTCGAGCAATAGCCGACGGCCAGGCACAGCAGCAGGATCAGGATCGTCTTGCCCCAGCCAGGCGTGTCGGGGTCGCCGCGTGCAAACACGAGTGCACCGGCGAGGGCCACGCAGATAAACAGCACGATCGCCATCAGCACTTTTTGGATCAACACCGTGCCGATGAAATCGGCAGTCGGCGCCAGGCCGTCGAGCCAGCGATCAACGTCGTCCAACGTGAAGCCGAACACCAAGCCCGCGATCGTCAGCAGCCCGCCAACGACACAGAGCAACAAGAACAAAAACATGAGGCAGCCGCCGAGCGGGCTGCCGACGCGCACGCCGGCGGAGGCCTGCTCAAACGGCGGAATGCGCCAGAAATTCGAGATGCGCCAAAGGCGGCCTAGAAATCTGCCTATGAAATCGAACATGGCGCCTCGCAATTCTCGGCAAAATTCCACAAAGCGTAAACGAAGCACTAACCTAGATGTGCAATTATGTGAGCATGGCACTGGTAACCGGCATCGAGGCAATCGCCCAGCCGCAAGGCGCGCCGTCACGCGATCAGCGTGACGCGAACCAGCGCACGGCTGCCGAATTCGGCGCCGCGATCACGCAACGCGACCTCGTGCGCGAGCGTCATCGCGTCGATCCAGGTTCGGCCAGCGACAAGAAACGCGCCAGCGAGCGCTTCGCGCGCGAGCAGCAGGATTATCGGCGCGGCAAGCGCAAGGGCTTGCTGGTCGACGTCGAGGTCTAAGCGCGCTTCAGGCCCGCTACGAAGAAGCCGTCACAGCCTGTGGTCAGCGGCGTCATCTGCACACCCACGCCACGATCGTGCATCGGCGTATCCGCATTCAGCCCTGCTTCCACGCCACGCGCCCTGAGTTCGGCGGTGCTCGTCGGCTCGAAGCCATTGCCGGCGAACGCGCGCACTTGGTCTTCGTTTTCTTCCGGTAGCACCGAACACGTCACATAGATCAGCACGCCGCCGGGTTTCACGAGCCCAGCGCCCAGCGCCAACGCTTCGCGCTGCTCCTCAAGCCGCTTCGCCAGCGCGTTCGGCCGCAAGCGCCATTTCGAATCCGGGTTGCGCCGCCACGTGCCCGAACCGGTGCACGGCGCATCCACGAACACGACGTCCATCTTGGCGCGCAGATCTTCCAACGCATCTTTCGTCCGCATCGGCGCGCGGATCTGGACGTTGCGCACACCAGCGCGATCGGCGCGCTCCTTCACGGGCGCCAGGCGACGGCCATCGACGTCGTACGCAAACACTTGGCCCTTGTTCTGCATCAGCGCCGCGAGCGCCAACGTCTTGCCGCCGCCGCCAGCGCACACGTCGGCGACTTGCATGCCTGGCTTGGCGCCGGACATTAGCGCCGCGATTTGGCTGCCTTCGTCCTGCACCTCGAACCAGCCTTTGACGAAGGCCTGCTCGGTCGCCCAGGGAAAATTGCGCCCTTGCGACCACGGAATGCGCACGCCTTCGCGCGTGTGGGGCGATGCAAGCGGCGGCTCTTTCAGCTTCGGGCTTTCGCTTAAAGCTTCGATCACCTTCTCGCGCGTGCTTTTCAGCGCGTTGGCACGCAGATCAAGCGAAGCAGGCGCAGCAAGCGCGGCGCCCTCTTCAGCGCGCGCGTCGGCGAACATGCGCGCGAAGCTTTCGTCCAACCATTCGGGATAGTCGCCGCGCACAAAAGCCGGCGCGCCATCGAGCGTCGCGCTCTCCAGTGCGGCGCGCTCCTTCTCCGTCGGCGGCGAGGGTGCGTGGGGATCGTTGTACGTGCTTTGCTCGATCTGCTCGACGCTCCAGCCAAAGCCCCAGCGCAGCGCGCCCCACACCCAGGCACGCGGATCGTCTTCGCCCATGCGCCAGGCGCTCGATTGCTTCCAGCGCAGCGCGCCGAACACGAGATCGCCAATCTCGGCGCGGTCCTTCGAACCGGCGAAGCGATGCGACAACATCCATGCTTTCACCGCATCGGCGGCGGGTTGGCGTTGATTTTCGAGTGAGGTGAGAATTTCGATTGCCGCCTGCTGGCGAGCGCCGGGACGCATGGGAGAACCCCTCAAAGGAAGCGCGTCATTCCGCGCCGATCAAGCGCTCCAGATAGCGCACGCTCTTGCCATTGGCGAGAGTGGCGCGGCCAATCTCACTGAATCCAAGCTTGGCGTGAAACGCATCCGAGCCCGGATTGGGCGGATCAAAGTTAATCTCACATACGACGCGTTCATGCCCGGCGGCGCGCGCCGTCTCGAACACATATTCATAGAGCGCCCGCGCCAAGCCTTTGCCGCGTGCGCTTTCGCTGACGACGATACGATCCACATAGGTGAAGCGCGGGTAGCGATCGCGAAACCAATGGAAGTTTGGACTGCCATGGCTCGCGCTCTGATCAAAAATGATCGCGAACGCGTCGTTCTCGCCTGCGGCCACGCCCACGAACCATTCGCGCGACATGACGTCCAGCCATGCGATATCGATTGGGCCAGTCTCGACTTCGTTCGCCATTCCGAGTGCAGTCACCCAGGCGTAATCGCCAGGCGTCAGCGCCCGGACGCTCATTTAGCCGCCGAGCGGGTAGTTCGGCGCTTCGCGCGTGATCGAGACGTCGTGCACGTGGCTTTCGCGCAAGCCCGCGCTCGTGATTTTCACGAACCGCGCCTTCTCACGCATCTCTTTCAAATTCGCCGCGCCCACATAGCCCATCGACGCGCGCAGGCCGCCGATCAATTGGTGCACGATGTTCGCCACCGGGCCCTTGAACGGCACGCGACCTTCGATGCCTTCCGGCACGAGCTTCATCTGATCGGTGACTTCCTTTTGGAAATAGCGATCGGCCGAACCGCGCGCCATCGCGCCAAGCGAGCCCATGCCGCGATAGGACTTGTACGAACGGCCTTGGAATAGATGCACTTCGCCAGGCGCCTCTTCCGAACCCGCGAGCAGCGAACCGATCATCGCCGCTTCCGCGCCGCCAGCCAGAGCCTTCGCAAGATCGCCGGAGAATTTGATGCCGCCATCGGCGATCACCGGCACATCGGCTTTGCGCGCAGCCGTTGCCGCATCCACCACGGCCGTGAGCTGCGGCACCCCGACGCCCGCCACGATCCGCGTCGTGCAGATCGAGCCCGGCCCGATACCCACCTTCACGCCATCTGCGCCTGCATCGATCAGCGCCTTCGCGCCATCAGCTGTCGCCACATTGCCTGCGATGATTTGCGTCTTGTTCGATTCACGCTTGATGCGGTTTACGGCCGCAAGCACCGCGCTCGAATGGCCGTGCGCCGTGTCGATCACGACAACGTCCGCACCTGCTTCGATCAACGCCAGCGAGCGCTCAAAGCCGGCCTCGCCAATCGTGGAGGCGGCGCCGACCAGCAAGCGGCCTTGCTCGTCCTTCGCGCGGTTCGGGAACGCCTGCGCTTTCTCGAAATCCTTCACCGTGATCAGGCCCGCCACACGCCCCACATCATCGACCACGATCACGCGCTCGATGCGGTGCTTGTGCAGCAGCTTCTTCGCTTCGCCCTCGTTCACGCCTTCGCGCACGGTGACGAGATTGTCCTTCGTCATCACGTCCGAAACGCGCTCTTTCATGTCGGCGAAGCGCATGTCGCGATTGGTGAGGATGCCGACCAATTTACGGCTATCGCGATCTACAACCGGGAAGCCCGAAATCCTGCGTGCTTCCTTGATCAGGATGATGTCGCCGATCGTCATGTCCGGATGGATCGTGACCGGATCGATCACCATGCCGCTCTCGAACTTCTTGACCATCTTCACCTGATCGGCCTGTTCTTCAGGCGTCATATTCCGGTGAATCACGCCCAAGCCGCCGGCCTGCGCCATCGCGATGGCGAGCCGCGCTTCGGTGACCGTATCCATCGCGGCCGAAATGAGCGGGATATTGAGGGTGATGCCGCGGGTCAGGCGCGTGGCCGTATTCACGTCGGCAGGCAGCACTTCGGACGCGCCCGGTTCAAGGAGCACGTCGTCAAAAGTCAAAGCATCACGGATTTCCATGTTCGGCTGGTAGAGATTCTTATCAGCCTTGTCCAGTCACGCAGGCGGTTTGCGGCCCTGCGCCACGACATAGATTTCAGCGCTCTCCGCCCGGCTGGCGGGCGGCTTAGCGTGTTTCACGGTGCTGAACGCCTGCTTCAGCCGCGCCAGCAGCGCGCTGTCGAGGCCGCCTTGGAAGGCTTTCGTCACGAACGTGCCGCCGGGGGCGCAATGATCGATGGCGAATTCGGCGGCGGCTTCGGCGAGCGCGCCGGTGCGGATTTGGTCGGTGCGCTGGTGACCCGTCGTGTTGGCCGCCATGTCGGAGAGCACGATATCGGGCTGGCCGCCGAGCGCTCCCATGAGCACGCCGGGCGTTTCCGGTGCGAGCAAATCCATTTGAAACAGGATCGCGCCCGGCAACGGTTCGATCGGCAAGAGGTCAACGCCCACGACCTTTAAGGCGCCGCGTGCAACCGCGACCTGCAGCCAGCCGCCCGGCGCCGCGCCCAGATCAATCACGCGCGCGCCGCGCTTCATGAAATGAAATTGCTCGTCGAGTTCGATCAGCTTGTAGGCGGCGCGGGCGCGATAACCTTCGGCGCGCGCCTTAGCGACATAGGGATCATTCAATTGCCGCTTCAGCCAATTGCGCGAGCTTTCCTTGACCTTCTTGTTTTTCACGCGCGTGAACATCTGGCGGTCGCCGCCGCCGCCAGCAGGTTTGCCCGTCCAACGACGCTTCGGTTCTTCTTCGTCGCTCATGCTGCGCCCTTCTGCGCCATGAGCCGCATCAGCACGCCTTCGCGCAAGCCTCTGTCTGCAACGCGGATGCGAGTCGCCGGCCAGACGCGGAGTACGGCATCCAGAATGGCGCCGCCGATCACCACAAGGTCAGCGCGGTCCTTGCCAATGCAAGCGTTGGCGGCGCGCTCTTCGCGCGTCTGCGCAAGCAGCTTCGCTATGGTGGCGCGACAATCGGCGACGTCGAACCACATGCCGTCCACGCGTTGACGGCTATAGCGCGGCAGATCGAGATGAACGCCTGCAAGGCTCGTCACCGTGCCGGACGTGCCGATGATGTGGCCGCGGCCTTCGGCAAAGGCTTGGCGCAGATGCTGCACGTCGCCGATTTTGAGCACCGCCTCCGCAAGCCGCTCCACGAGCGCGTCGTACCAAGCGTGTTGATCCGTATCGGGCTCGGGCTCCTCCTCCGCGAGCGTGACCACCCCCATCGGCGAGGTGCCCCAGGAGAGGATCGGCGCTTCCAGCCCGCCCTTCAGGACGGCCTGCGGCGAGACCCAAGATATCTCCGTCGAGCCGCCGCCAATATCGACGATCATCGCATGCTCGGCCTCGTGCTCGAGCAAGCTGGCGCAGCCGAGCACGGAGAGCTTGGCTTCCTCTTCCGCGCTGATGATCTGGAAATCGAGGCCGAGGTCTTTGCGCACGCGATTGAGAAAAACTTCGCCGTTCGCCGCTGCGCGGCACGCCTGGGTCGCCACACAGCCAATCGCCACCGGCGAACGCGCTTCGATGCGCTCTGCGCACGCGACCAACGCTTGATAGGCGCGCGCCATAGCGCTTTCGCTCAGGCGACCAGTATGTGCGAGGCCTTCGCCCAGGCGCACAATGCGCGAGAAGCCGTCGACCACGCGCAAGCCGCCCGCACCATCAGGCGCGGCCATCAGCAGCCGACAATTGTTGGTGCCCAGATCGAGCGCCGCATAAAGCGGCGCACGCGATCGTGGGCCGGGGCGCCTGTCGCTTCGCGACGGCTGCGCCCGCCTATCCTTGTTCATTTTAACCGTTCCGGCGGCGCAGCGTTACCTGCCCGCGAATTGCCATTTCAGCCGCGATGGTAACCCAATCCGGCGCGCGCGACACTGGTTTTGCCTGGTTTTCGCCCCGTTCGGCGGCCCTAGCGCCCGTTTCGACACACATATTCGTGTTTCGGGAGCCTGCCTGGCGCCAATCCTTGTTGGCCGCGTTACTCCTACCTACGTTACCTCTGCGAGAGATTTCAGAGGAGGTTTAGAAGGAGGAGAAAATGCAAAACGAAGCCAAATTCTCCATCGGCCAAGTTGTACGTCACAAGCTATTCCCGTTTCGCGGCGTAGTGTTCGACGTCGACCCGGAATTTTCCAACACCGAAGAATGGCTGCAGGCCATTCCAGAACCGGTGCGGCCGAAGCGTGATCAGCCCTTCTATCACCTGTTCGCCGAAAATTCTGACAGCCATTACGTGGCTTACGTCTCCGAGCAGAACCTCGTCGCCGACGATACGGGCGAGCCGGTCGAGCACCCGCAGATCGAGCTTCTGTTCGATGAGACGGACGAAGGCGGCTACAAATTGAGGCCAGAAAGCCTCAACTAATCGGCCCGCCATCAAGGGCGCCGGCAGCTGTCACCCGCGGCTGCCGAGCGCCTGTTTTTATGCGCGCTGGAACGGATAGAAGTCCGCACCCAGCGGCAGGATGCTGGTGAGTTCGTCGAGCGCGGTTTGCGTTTCGCCGACGAGTGCAGGATCACCGAGATCGGCTGGCGCCAATTCTTCGCGATAATGCTTCTTCACCCAAGCCTCGAGCCCGTCTGCAAGAACATCCGTAAGGAAGAAGCCTTGCGCCGCGGCGGCGCGCTCTTCGGGCGTCATGACGATGCGCAGCCGCAAGCAAGCTGGGCCGCCGCCATTGCGCATGCTTTCGCGGACTTCAACATATTCGACCTGCCCGATCGCTGCGTTTGGCGCAGCGACCATTTCGCGAACGAATTCGGCGGTGCGGTTATTCTCCCGCGTTTCGCTCGGCGCGATAAGCGTGAGCGATTTGGCGCCAGGCAGGCGAACGAGTTGCGAATTGAAGAGATAGGATGTGACAGCGTCCTCAAGACCAACACGGGCTGTTGGGACCTCCACGAATACAGGCTCGAACCCCTGCGCCTTGGCGCGGATTTCGGCGTAGAGCGCGGCTTTATCGTCAAACGCATCGTCGTGGTGGAAGAGCACATGCTCATGGGCAACGGCGACGACATCGTTGTGAAAGGCGCCGGCGTCGATGGCCTTCGCCGCCTGCTTGGCAAACACCGTGCGGCCGAGATCGAGCGTGTGGCGGCGCGCGATGGCGTGTGAAGCTTCAAGCGTTTGCCGCGCGGGAAAACCGGTCCGTGGTTCGCTGGCGCGTCGGCCATAAATGAAGATTTCGACGCCGGGCGCACCAGCATTTGCCGCCATGCGCATGTGGTTGGCCGCGCCTTCGTCGGAGAGCGCATCATGCGGGAAGAGCGCGGGATGCACGGCGAAGCGCTGTTGATCCGGCAGCAAGCGGCGCAGCGTTCGTTCAGTCTGCTCCGCTTCGAGCAAGCGATGCAGCATGGTTTGAAGATTGGCGACGGAAGCGTGGAGCTTGCCGTCAGCGCAATCGATGCTCGGCGAAATGGCGCCGGCGTTTGCCGCCCACATCGCCGACGCCGCAAGCGCAGCGCGAGCAATGTTCGGTTCGCTCTTCCAAGCTTTTTCCCAAACCTCGCCATCCGCGCCAGCGAAGCCAAGCGAGCGCAGCCAGGAGATGTTTGGCCGCTCGTGCGGCGGCAGAACGCCTTGGCTCAAACCCAACGCACGCAAACGGCGCATCTTGCCGATGCCTTGCAGCGCCGCTTCCCGCGGACGCGCGACCATATCGCGATTGCGGGCGGAGGCGAGATTGCCTTCAGAGAGCCCGGCGTAATTGTGCGTGGGGCCGACGAGGCCGTCGAAATTGATTTCTTCCGCGCTCACGATGGTAGGCCAGGCGCTGGGATCGGCGTGGCCTTCTCCGAAAGCTGCGTCGCAACAGGATACGCCACGTAGTCCGCCGCGTAATACGCACTCGGACGCAACGAACCAGAAAGCCCCGGCCCGCCGAACGGCATCGCGCCGGAAGCACCCGTGGTTGGGCGATTCCAATTGAGGATGCCCGCGCGCATTTCGTTCTTCACCCGCACCCAGAGCGCTGGATCATCGCTGATGAGGCCGCCCGCGAGACCAAAGCGCGTGGCGTTGGCGACATCGAGCGCGTGGTCGAAATCATTGACGCGATAGACTTGCAGCAGCGGTCCGAACAATTCTTCGTCAGGCGGATTGAGGCCGCTCACATCGACAATGCCGGGATACACAAAGGCGCCATCGCGCTTCAGCGGCACGATGGATTTGCCGCCGGCAGCCAACAGCCCCTGCTCCACCTTCACCGCGCGCTCGGCTGATTGTGCATTTACGACCGGGCCGAGGAACGGTTCCGGGGTTTGCGTCGCGGGACCCACGGAGATTTGCGGCGTGAGTTCAGCGAGTGCGGCGATGATCGCATCGCCTTCCGCGCCGTGCGGCACGATCAAACGGCGCGCGCAGGAGCAGCGTTGGCCGCTTGTGGCGAAGGCGGAGTGCACGATCAGATTTGCCGCGGCTTTCGCATCAACGGGCGGCCACACGATCAGCGGGTTGTTGCCGCCGAGTTCGAGCGCGAGGATCACGTCTGGCCGACCGGCAAATTTCTTGTGGATGAACGCGCCGGTGTGCGCCGAACCGGTGAAAAGCACGCCGTTGAGGCCGTGCGAGTCGAGTAGCGCTGCACCCGGATCTCGTCCGCCTTGGAGCAAATTGAGCACGCCAGCAGGCAGGCCCGCTCCGTCCCAAGCTTCAACCATCAGCGCGGCAACGCCCGGGGTGATCTCACTAGGCTTGAACAGCACGCAATTGCCGGCGAGTAGCGCGGGCACGATGTGGCCGTTGGGCAGATGGCCAGGAAAATTGAACGGGCCGAACACCGCGAGCACGCCGTGGGCATGGTGCGA
Organism: Vitreimonas flagellata; assembly: GCF_004634425.1. NCBI lineage: Bacteria > Pseudomonadati > Pseudomonadota > Alphaproteobacteria > Hyphomonadales > Hyphomonadaceae > Vitreimonas > Vitreimonas flagellata. The sequence goes on from NZ_SBJL01000001.1 coordinate 1,135,968, forward strand.
AAGTGTCATGGCGCCGAAGGCCGCCTTCTCTTCCTTGGCGCCAGCGCGCTCGGCCTGGGCGCGGATCGAAATTTCGATCTTGCCGATCATGGCTTGGACTTCGCCCTTGGAATCCCAGAGCGCCTTGCCCATTTCGCGGCTGATCGTGCGCGCGATCTCGTCCGCGCGCTCCTCGATCGCTTTGGCGAATGCGCGGACGATGGCGAGGCGTTCGTCGAGCGGGCGGCGCGACCATGAGGGAAACGCTAGGCGCGCTGCAGCCATCGCCTCAGCGACATCATCGGCATTGGCCTCGCGGCCTTCCCAAACTTTGTCGCCGGTGGCGGGATCATGTGAGGTGAAAAGCGGGCCGGAGCCCTCGCGCCATTGGCCGCCGATAAAGAGTTCAGTTCGCATCATCCACCCAGATCAGAGCTTCAGCGCCGTTCTCGAGCTTAAGCGCGGCAAGCGTCGCCGCATCGACTTGCGCCACGCCGTTCGCCAGCGACGCGCGCGCGGACACGCAACGATAGCCCTGGATGCGCGGCGTGGCGATCAGCGCACGCTTTGAATTGGGGCCGAGTTGCGCCGCTTCAAGCCGCACGCGCTTGGTCTCGCGCAGCGTACGGATATGATCGCGCGGTGCGCTCATCAGCGGGCCGCCATCAAAGATGTCGATGACGTTGGAGAAGGTAAAACCCTCCCATTGCAGCAAACGCTCGGCGCCCTCGCCTGCAGCGTGGCACTTGCCAATCACGTCGCGCGCGTCTTGCGGCAGTAGATCCACATAAACGGGATGCTGCGGCATCAGGTCGAGGATGAATTGATTGTCGGTGGTGGCGCTGAGTTTATCGGCTTCAGCAAAATCCATGTGGAAGAAATGGCGCCCCACCGCCTCCCAGAACGGCGACACGCCATCTTCAGACACTACGCCGCGGAGCTCAGAAACAACCCGATCGCGGAAGCGCTGCGGTTGCGCCGCCATCAACACATATCGATTCTGCGCCAACGCACGACCAATGCCGCCGGCGCGGTGTTCAGGCCGCACGAACAGCGATCCCACTTCGGTACAACCGGTGAAATCATTCACGCCGATCAGCACGCGCATGTCGAAGCGCTTGCCGACCACGGCGGACGATTGCGCCTCTGTGATCATGCGGAAATTGAAGAAGGGCGGCGTTTCCCCAATCGTTGCCTTCACGCCGCAACAGCCGGCAATCTCGCCCGTTTCGATGTGTTCGAGCGTCATGAAGTAGCGCTCAGCGCCGGCAGTTTCAGTTGAGGACGCGAAACTACGCTCCGAGAGCGCAAGCTTCTCGGCCATCGCGGCGTCGTCGAGCATAAGGCTGGTAAAGCCGGCGCCCGCGATCTCGCGCAATTGTTTGAAACCCTCGATGTCGGTCGGCCCGGCCGCACGCATCACATAAGTCGGGCCGCTCATGCGTTGAGGCTCCGCACATCGAAGAGCCCGCGTTCGACGCCGGTCAAGAGAAGGAAGGACAGCTTGGCGCGCTCCGTGAAGCTTGGGATCAGCGCGAATTCTTGATCGCTATGCAAACCACCGCCGCAGGGGCCGAGCGTATCGATGTTGGGGCAACCCGCGGCCGCGAGGTTGTTGCCTTCGCAGACACCGCCCGATGGTCGAAATTGCAGATCGAGGCCGAGCGCTTGGCCGGCTTTGTGAGTCCAACTCACCATTGTGCGTTGCTGGGCGTTCAGCGGCTTGGGCGCGCGAGTGAAACCACCATGCAGGTGCGCGCTGACGCCGTCGCGCGCGTTGACATCTGCGACAATGCGATGAACCTGCGCCTCACCCCATGACGCGCTCTCCGAATCCGGCGCGCGGACATTGAAGCGGAGCACGGCGCGTTCCGGGACGACGTTGACGGCGCTGCCGCCATCGATGGCCCCAATATTGAACGTCACGCCATCGCGTTGTCCATTGAGCGTATTGAGCGCGACTGCTGCGTCGGCCGCGGCGATCACAGCGTTGCGGCCATCTTGGAAGGCACGCCCGACATGCGCGGCGCGACCGCTGATCGCGAGGCTGTAATTGGCTGAGCCTTTGCGTGCATCGACGAGTGCGCCATCGGCCATCGCCGGCTCATAAGTCATGCCTAGATGCGCGTGCTTGCCGAGTTCTGCCAGCAGCGGCGCACTGGCGAGCGAGCCGATCTCTTCGTCGGGGCTGAGCAGGACTTCGTAGCCAACCCGCTTGTCGCCTGGCAGGCGTTCAAAGGCTTGGAGAGCGGCCAGCATCACGGCGATGCCGCCCTTCATGTCGGCCACGCCAGGCCCGTGCATCACATCACCCTCGCGCCACGGCTTCTGGAAGGCGTGCGCGGCTGGAAAGACAGTGTCGTAATGACCCGTGAGTGCGATCTGGATCGGCGCCTCTGGGCGCACGCGCAGGCGGATCGAGGCGCCGTGCTCGATGTGCGCCACTTCCCCATCGGGTCGGATGCGTTCCGATGGCGCCAGCGCCACCTCCGCGACGGCGCCGGGTAGCACCGAAACGGCATCTAGCAACCGCCCGCGCATTCGCGCGAGACCTGCCAGTTCGAAGGAGCCTGAATTGATCGAGGACCAAGCCTCGGTGCGGGCGGCGAGCGCTTCGGTTTGCGCGTCCAGATCGTCCAGCAATTGTTCTACACCGGCGCCCCACTCGGTGGAGGCCAGCGCTTTGATTTTATCGGCCGACATATGCCGGAACTTGCCCAGACGGCATGTCCATGTCCATCCCTATCCCCCGAGAGGGCAAAGCTTCCCCCAAAAGCAACGGGCCCGGCTTTTGGCCGGGCCCGCGCTTTAGTTTTAGCCTTTGAGGCGAGCGATTAGCGGAAGCTGATCGTCACCGCCGTACGGCGGTTCAGAGGCTCGCGCACGCCGTCGCGCGTCGCACGGGCGAGGTCGCTTTCGCCGCGCGCTTGGCTCGTGACCGAGCCGGCCGCGATGCCGCGCGCCACAAGGGCGTCGCGCACCACCGAAGCTCGACGCTCCGACAGGCCTTGGTTGTAGGTCGGCGAGCCCGACGTATCCGTGTGGCCCACGACCACAACGCCCGAGACGTTGCACTGACGTGCGCGGTTCACAGCGGCGTCGATCGTTTCCAAAGCGGCTTGGTTCAGGTTCGAGCGATCCCACTCGAAATAAACGACAAATTCCGACGTCGGGCACGCAGCCGCAACCGGCGGCGGCGGGGGTGGCGGCGGCGGCGGCGGCGGCGCCACAACGACCGGCGGCGGCGCGGCGCCGGCGAACTGCCAACGCAGACCAACCGTCACGGCTTGATGCTCGTAATCAGCTTCGCCGGTTACGCCAGCGCCGAGGCCTTCGGAGAATTCAACATCCGGCGCCGCGAAGTAGCGATAGCCGACATCGAGATCGAGGCGCTCAGTCAGGCTAAACGCGAGGCCAGCCATAGCTTGCCAGGCAAGCACGGTGTCTTCGTCCATGCCGAGGCCATCGAGGCCCACGCCGACGCGGGCAGCGCCAACGCCAACGCCAACGTACGGCTCTACTGAGCCGCCGCGGTTGAAGTCATAGAACAAGTTGGCCATCGCCGACCACGAACGGGCCGAACCGCCAAAATCGCTGTCGATCGGGTCATCAATCGAGATCGGCTCGAAATCATTATAGCGGTAGGCAACTTCACCTTCGAGGCGGTAGCCGCCGTCGAATGCGTAGCCGAGGCCAAGCGCGCCAAGCCAATCACGCTCGAAATCCGGTTGGAAATCCGCCGTGTCGTTGCCGTCGGCGATTTGGCCGTCCAAGCCGCCGTTAAAGCCGTAGCCAAGGTCGGCGCGGCCGTACCAGCCCTCCGTGGCGTGCGCGACACCCGCCGCGCCACTCATCAGAGCGGCCAACGCCAGCGTACGCTTCATTTTATTCATCATCTGGCCGTCCCCTTGTGTGTGAATGGGCCCCCGGCCTGGCTCCTCAGCCAGGTCGTTCTCAGATTTCTACAACCGTTCGCCCCGCCGAGTTAATCGTTTTCTTGCCACACTCCGCAAAAAAGACCTTCAAGTTGCTGGGGCGCCACCCCCAAAAGCAACGGGCCCGGCTTTTGGCCGGGCCCGCGCTTTAGTTTTAGCCTTTGAGGCGAGCGATTAGCGGAAGCTGATCGTCACCGCCGTACGGCGGTTCAGAGGCTCGCGCACGCCGTCGCGCGTCGCACGGGCGAGGTCGCTTTCGCCGCGCGCTTGGCTCGTGACCGAGCCGGCCGCGATGCCGCGCGCCACAAGGGCGTCGCGCACCACCGAAGCTCGACGCTCCGACAGGCCTTGGTTGTAGGTCGGCGAGCCCGACGTATCCGTGTGGCCCACGACCACAACGCCCGAGACGTTGCACTGACGTGCGCGGTTCACAGCGGCGTCGATCGTTTCCAAAGCGGCTTGGTTCAGGTTCGAGCGATCCCACTCGAAATACACGACAAATTCCGACGTCGGGCACGCAGGCGTCGCGACGACCGGCGGCGTAACAACCGGCGGCGTGACGACTGGCGGAGTGACAACCGGAGCAGCAGCCGGCGCTGCGAACTGATAGCGAAGGCCAACCGTTACGGCCTGATGCTCGTAATCCACGTCAATCGGGAGGCCGGCAGCTTCGAACTCCACGTCCGGCGCTACGAAATAGCGGTAGCCCACGTCGAGATCGAGTTGTTCGGTGATGCCGAAAGCGATACCCGCAAGCGCTTGGTAAGCCAGCACAGTGTCTTGATCGCTGCCGATGCCGTCGATGCCGCCGCCGATGCGCGCCGCACCAACGCCGATGCCGAGGTACGGCTCGACCGACGCGCCGCGGTTAAAATCATAGAACAGGTTGGCCATCGCCGACCAAGAGCGGGCATAACCAGCCGCGTCGCCGCCGTCGATTTCGCCTTCCCAATCGTTGTAGCGATAGGCGAGTTCACCTTCCGTGCGGAAGCCGTTGTCGAACGCGTAGCCGAGCCCGAGCGCGCCCATCCAATCGTTTTCAAGATCGCCGCTGAAATCTTCGCCATCGACGTTGCCGTCAACGGTGCTTTCAAGGCTGTAGCCGACGTCCGCGCGGCCATACCAGCCTTCGGTCGCATGGGCGGCGCCTGAGGCACCCGCCATTACCGCCGCGATAGCGACGGTCTTCGTGATACGTGATTTCATGATCTTCCCTCTTGCCGAAATCCCCTGCGCGAACGCGCGCCGGATTTCATCCGTCGAGCTTCGCAAACTTAGCGTGTCCCTAAGGAGCCCAAGCCCCGTTACCGAACGATAAACATTCGCTTTGGTTCCCGGCCCTCCTCACAGTGTGACCTGTAACCGCCCAAACGCGGCAGTCCACGCCGGGCTCCTTATTAGGCAGCAATATTCCGCCGCTCCCAGATGTTTAGCGCGTCAGCGTGTCGTTCCGGCGACAGGTGGTCGCGCTTCAGCACATAAAAGGGGCCGCGCCCCCTCCCGACGCGGCCCCATCCCCTCATCGCCCCTGCGCGCATTCTCGACGGCCGAAGCCAGAGAACGTCCCCCGCCGAAACTGGAGGTGGCCGCACTGTGACCATCGCATGGCGGGTTCGCCAACCTTGTTCGGCGCCTCCGCAGGCCATTTCTTAGTTTCTGTGGCGACAGCACCACACGGTTCTGTGAGCGGAACTGTCTCGGCGGCGGTGGGTTGGCTCTTTGACCTATCAAACGGAGAACGGAACATGGCTGAAACCCCGCAAACCCATGACCCTTATGCCCCGCCGCCGCGCTATAAAAACAAGAGCGGCGCGATGGTGCGCGTAGCGCTTTTGGCCGCGATGCTCGCGGGCGTAGCCTGGGGCTACATGAGCTTCGCAAATGCGCCGCAGACCGCCCTCGTGCCGGTAGAAGAGCAAAGCTTTGCGGAAGCACGTGCGCCGGACGGCAGCTATCGTGTGAACACGCCGAATCTTGAGCCGGCGACGAGTGCTCCCGCTCCGATGGCTCCCGCCCAACCGGCAGCGACGCCACCCACCAGCGCCCCGGCGCCGGCCGCAGACCCTGTTCCGCCGCCGTCGACGACGATCGAACCAAGCAGCACGCCAGCCCCGCCGCCGCCGGTTGATGCGCCATAGGGCGACTAAATCCAGGCTATAGGTTGCGCATGCGAGGGCATCGGCTTAAGTGCACGCCCTCGCGCGCGAGCCCGTAGCTCAGTCGGTAGAGCATCTGACTTTTAATCAGAGGGTCGCGGGTTCGAATCCCGCCGGGCTCACCACGCCCAACTCGCGCACCTCAGTTTGCAGCCGCCAAAGCAGCGGCGACGGCCTTACTCCAGCCCGATCTCGCATCGTCCCGTGCAGGCTGCGTCATGCGTGGCGTCCAGCGCGCGCTTGTGGTTGCGCCAGCGCCATCCAACGAAGTGATGAGCCCTGCGCCAAGAGCTGCAAGCTTGGCTGCGCCGAGCGCTGTGACTTCCTGGAATTTTGGACGCGCGACTTCGACGTCACAAATATCGGCGAGGTATTGCATCGCCCATGCGTTCGCCGTGAGTCCGCCATCGATGAGCAATGACTTGATCGGCGGCGCGCCGTCTGCGCGCAGAGCATCGAGCAGATCTGCCGTTTGATACGCGACCGCTTCAAGGCCCGCGCGGACAAGATGTTCTAAGCGCGAGTCCCGCGTGAGGCCGATGATCGTGCCGCGCGCCTCAGCATTCCATTGTGGTGCGCCCAGGCCGGCGAATGCGGGCACGAGATAGACGCCGCCATTGTCGGGCAACGCCGCGGCGATGGCTTCTGACTCCGCGGAATTCTTGATCAGCTTCAATCCATCGCGCAGCCATTGCATCGTGGCGCCGGCGGAAAAGATCGAGCCTTCGAGCGCGTAGGCGAAATCCTGTTGCGCCTGGTAGCCAATGGTCGCCAGCAGACGATTGCGCGAGTACGGCTGCGTATCGCCCATGTTCATGACGAGAAATGCGCCTGTGCCATAGGTGACTTTGGCCATACCAGGCTTGAGGCATCCGTGCCCGACGAGCGCGGCGTGCTGATCGCCAGCCACGCCGTGTATTGAGATGACGCGCCCAAGATGCTCCGCCGACGAGTCGCCAAAATGCGCGTCGCACGCGGCTGTTTTTGGCAAAAGCGTCGGCGGCACTTTAAAGAGCGCACACATCTCCTCGCTCCAGGCGCGCTTGGAGATGTCGAACAGCAACGTGCGTGCGGCGTTGGTGACGTCGCTCATGTGCGATGCGCCATTGGTCAGCCGCCAGACGAGGAAACACTCGATGGTGCCGAACGCCAATTCGCCCTTCTCGGCCCGCGCGCGCAGCGCAGGGTCTTGGTCGAGAACCCAAGCGATCTTCGTCGCTGAAAAATAGGGATCCAGCAGCAAGCCGGTCGTCTGCTGGACGCGCGCTTCGTGCCCGGCCTCGCGCAAGCCTGCGCATACTTCCGACGTGCGGCGGTCCTGCCAGACGATCGCCTTGTGAACTGGAGCGCCCGTCTTGCGATCCCACACCACAGTCGTTTCGCGCTGATTTGTGATGCCGATCGTGGCGATGTTCGCGGGACCGCCGACCTTGGCGATGACATCGCGGCAAACATTGAGCGTCGCCGCCCAAATCTCCTCCGCATCATGCTCGACCCAGCCCTGCTCCGGATAGTGCTGCTGGAGTTCGATTTGCGACGTGGCGACGGGATTGAAGTCGAGATCGAATGCGATCGCGCGCGTCGAGGTCGTGCCCTGATCGATGGCGAGGATGTGCGTGCTCATGCGCGCAGAAAAGGGCGGGGAGGCGTCGAGGTCAACCAAAGACCAGCGCCTCCCCTACGCGGGCGGCGCTTAGGCGCCGGCCTCCGCGGTCTTGAGTGCTGCGCGAAATGCGCTCGACGCAGCGCGGACACGGGCCATTGCGACATCGAGTTCATCGGCCGTGAGCGCGCGGCCGGCGGCGGCCATCGCCTCGACTTCGGCGCGGATGGCCGAGAGCTTAGCGGCGAGGTCGTCGAGATTGGTCGCCACCGCCCGCCGGCGGCGAGAGCTTGGCGGCCACGTCCAGCACTTCGGCGATGCGTTCGCGATACTCGCTGGGGCGCCAACGGCAAAAAAACGCCGAGAGCGCCGCCAGCAAGAGCTGCAATTGCATGATCCAGTTCAGCATGGGGTGCTCCTGTTAACCGCGACGCGCGCGAGGTCTTCGAGTTCGGAGATCGGCGCTTGGGCGGCGGTGACTGCCTCGCTCAAGCGTCGCGCAGCGATCGTGAGCGCCGTGGCGGCGCGTTCGAGCGTCGGTTGCGTCTCGCCGCTGGCGGCTTCGAAGTCCGCGCGGGCCTGCACGTAAGCGACGACTGCGATCTGCAGCGTCTCGGCCGCCGGCGTGGCCACCTGCTCAGCTTGACCGAGCGCACGCTTGAAGCCAGCGGGCGCCGCCGGATCGCGAACGATGTCCGTCGCCTCTTCGACGATCGCGGCGTAGCTGTGCAGGACCGCGTAGGCGAGTTGATCGAGCGTGCGTGCAGCGGCGACGGAATTTTCGATCCGTGTTTGCCAGATCTGCGTCGAAGCGCAGGCAGGCGTTACGGCGAGCGCGCAAGCAAGGGCAAGCGCGCGCAAGGGATGGCGCATGATGTTCTCCTTCAGACGATGGGGGTGCGTGCGCGCGCGGCCGACGGCGACGTCGATCAGACAAAGCGTGACGACAAGACCGAAGATCGCGGCGGCGCGTTCTTGGGCCGCACCTTCTGGCAAGATGACGCCAAGGCGTTCCGCCGCCGCGGCGATCGCGATTGCGGCCGCGCTTCGCAGCGTGAGCGATTCAAGCGCGGATTTTTCGAGTGGGGGTGATGTGCTCATCGGCATTCCTCTGTTGTTGAGGAAGCCTACGGCCGCGCGCTACTCGGTCGGATAGATTGACGGCGCGCGAGTGCAAACCCGCGCGCCGTCTAAGATTTTTCTGCGAAAGGTGTGGGATTAGCTAGCGCACAATGCCCGCTTTGCCTCGTCGTATTCGCGCTTCATGCGCGCGATACGCTCGGCGGCCGGAATAATCTCGTGCACGCCGCCCACGCCTTGGCCGGCGCCCCAGATGTCCTTCCAGGCCTTCGCCTTGGAGCCCTCGGCGCCCACCGCGAAGTTCATCTTGCTCGGATCGCTCTGCGGCAGATTGTCCGGATCGAGACCGGCCGCTTTGATCGAACCCTTGAGATAATTGCCGAGCACGCCGGTGAAAAGGTTGCTGTAAACGACGTCGTTTGCCGTGCTGTCGACGATCATCTGCTTGTAGGCATCCGGCGCGTTGGCTTCGGTCGTCGCGATGAAGGCCGAGCCGATATAGGCGAGGTCCGCGCCCATCGCTTGGGCGGCGAGGATGCCGCGACCGGTCGAGATCGCGCCGGACACGAGGAGCGGGCCATCGAAGAATTCGCGCAATTCCGAAATGAGAGCAAACGGCGATAAACCGCCCGCGTGCCCGCCCGCGCCCGCGCACACCGCGATGAGGCCGTCAGCGCCCTTCTCCAGCGCTTTCTTGGCGAACGCGACGTTGATCACGTCGTGCAGCACGATGCCGCCATAGGAATGGATCGCGTCATTCACATCCGGCCGCGCGCCGAGCGACGTGATCACGATCGGCACTTTGTGTTTCACGCAGAGCTCGACGTCCTGCTCCAAACGGGCGTTGGTCTTGTGCACAATCTGGTTGACGGCAAACGGCGCCGACGGCGCATCGGGGTTTGCTGCATCATAAGCGGCGAGATCTGCCTTGATCTCAGTCAGCCATTCTTCCAGCAACTCAACCGGACGCGCATTCAGCGCCGGGAACGAGCCAACGATGCCGGCCTTGCACTGCGCCGTCACGAGAGCAGGATTGGCGATGATGAATTGCGGGGCGCCGACAACCGGCAGGCGTAGCTTGTCGAAAATTGGCGGCAGCGCCATCATCACTCTCCCTTGTTGCGCCTAGCCGTAGCTTCTTGGCAAAAGCGCGTCGATACATTCCATAACGTAAACTGGAGCGGAAATGTCTGAGCCTCTGCACCTGGGCGAGCCCGCTGATGAGGCTGCCTGGCGCGCGATGGTCGAGCAAGGGCTCAAAGGCGCCAAATGGGACCGCTTGGTCGGCAAAACCAGCGACGGAATCACGCTTGAGCCGCTCTATCGCGAGACCGATGTCGCGACATCGAACGATGCGTCCGGTTTCCCTGGCGCAGCACCCTTCGTGCGCGGCGCGCGCGATGGCGCATGGTTGATCCGCCAAGCCTACGCGCACCCAGATCCAGAGAAGACAAACGCAGCGATCCTGTCAGATCTCGCAGGTGGCGTCGCCGCGATCGAACTCGTGATCGACCCGAATGGCGAGCGTGGCGCTGCAATCGGCAATGCCGCTGCGCTCGACATCGCGTTGGCGAACGTGATCCTTGAGGCTGCGCCCATTTCGCTGGATGCAGGCGCGTTCGCCTTGCCAGCGGCGGAGCTGCTCGAAGCGAAGCTGCGCGGCGTCGCGGCGGCGGGCACGGCGTTCAATGTCGATCCAATCGGCGTGCTGATGCGCAATGGTGCGATCTCAACGGAGGATGTCGCGAACGCCGCCAAATTTGCAGCGCGAGCGCGTAAGCAATTGCCGGCGGCGACAGCGATCCGGATCGACGCCCGACCTGTGCACGAAGCTGGCGGCACGGAGGCGCAAGAAATTGCGACGGCGCTGTCGGGCGGCATCGTCTATTTGCGCGCGCTCACGGACGTCGGGCTCACCATCGGCGACGCTGCGGCGTCAGTCGCCTTTGCCATTGGCCTCGGCCCGGATGTGTTGATCGAAACTGCAAAACTCCGCGCGCTGCGCCTATGCTGGGCGCGTGTGCTCGAAGCCTCCGGCGCGGCGCCCGCACAGCGCGCGGCGCGCATCCATGCTTTCACGGGCGCGCGCATGCTAACGCGCGCCGACGCGCAAACCAACATCCTGCGCATCACGACAGCGGCCTTCGCGGCAGCCATCGGTGGTGCGGATGTGATCACCACGTCGAACTTCACCGATGCGCTTGGCGGCCCGACGCCGTTCGCGCGCCGCGTCGCGCGCAACACGCAGCACGTTCTGATGGAGGAATGCCGCCTCGGCCACGTCGCCGATCCGGCTGGCGGTTCGTGGTTCGTGGAGAAGCTCACGCGCGAATTGGCGGACAAAGCTTGGGCGCTGATGCAACAGATCGAAGCGCAGGGTGGCATTGTCGCCGCGCTGCAATCCGGCTGGCTGCAAGACGCGATCGGCGAAGCGCGCACAGCGCGCCAACGCGCAATCGCGACGCGCCGCGAGACTATCACTGGTGTTACCGACTTTCCCCTCCTCGGCGCCAAAGCGCCGGAGGTCGACACATCGGACCGGCGGCTTCCAGCCGGCAAAGCGCCCCCAAACGCACTACCCACGATCCGCTGGGCCGAGCCGTTCGAAAGGCTACGCGATAGCGCCGAAGCCAAGGCGCCGAGCGTCTTCTTCGCGAACTTGGCGACGCTGCCCGAGTTTGGCCCGCGCTCACAATTCTCGTGCAATCTGCTCGCTGTCGGTGGCATCGCGAGCATCGCGCCGGAAGAATCCTATGCGAACATCGACGCACTGATCGATGCATTCGGCGCTTCCGGCGCCAAAGTCGCGCTGCTCACGGGCACGGATGCGTATTACGCCGATCACGCGGAGAACGCGGCGCAACGCCTGAAAGCGGCGGGTGCGCTCTGGGTCACGCTTGCAGGCAAGCCGGGCGAGAACGAAGCGAAATGGCGCGCGGCGGGCGTCGATCAATTCGTGTTCGTCGGCCAGGACGTGTTGAAAGAACTTGAGACGCTGCACGCGGCGTTGGGGGTTGCACAATGAGCTTGCCCGATTTTTCCAAGCTCGCGCTAAGCGCTGACATCGCCGCGGCGCCGCGTTTCAGTGATGAACCGTGGCAAACGCCGGAGGGCATCGCCGTGAAGAGCGCCTACACCGCCGCCGACCGCGCGAGGCTCGATTTCGTGGACGGCTTCCCCGGCATGGCGCCGTTCGGACGCGGTCCGTATCCGACCATGTACGTGCAGCAGCCGTGGACGATCCGTCAGTACGCCGGCTTCTCGACGGCCGAAGAATCCAACGCCTTCTATCGCCGCAATCTGGCGGCCGGGCAGAAAGGTCTCTCCGTCGCGTTCGATTTGGCGACGCATCGCGGCTACGATTCCGATCATCCGCGCGTGCTGGGTGATGTCGGCATGGCCGGCGTGGCGATCGATTCCATCTACGACATGCGCACTTTGTTCAGCGGCATTCCGCTCGATCAGATGAGCGTGTCGATGACCATGAACGGCGCGGTGTTGCCGATCATGGCCCTCTATATTGTCGCCGGCGAAGAGCAAAACGTGCCGCACGCCAAGCTCAGCGGCACAATCCAGAACGACATCCTCAAAGAATTCATGGTGCGGAACACGTTCATCTATCCGCCCAAGCCGTCGATGCGGATCGTCGGCGACATCTTCGCCTACACCGCGAATGAGATGCCGAAATTCAATTCGATCTCGATCAGCGGCTATCACATGCAGGAAGCCGGCGCGACGGCCGACCTGGAGCTCGGCTACACGCTCGCTGACGGCGTCGAATATATTCGCGCAGGCATCGCCGGCGGCTTGGACGTCGACAAATTCGCGCCGCGTCTCTCCTTCTTCTGGGCGATCGGCATGAACCCATTCATGGAAATCGCCAAGATGCGCGCCGCGCGCCTGCTGTGGGCAAAGCTCGTGGGCCAGTTCGGCGCCGCCGATAAATCGCGTGCGCTGCGCACGCACTGCCAAACCTCCGGCTGGTCGCTGACGGCGCAGGACGTTTACAACAACGCCGTGCGCACCTGCGTCGAAGCGATGGCGGCGGCGTATGGCGGCACGCAATCGCTGCACACCAATTCGCTTGATGAAGCTTTGGCGCTGCCGACGGACTTCTCCGCGCGCATCGCCCGCAACACGCAAATCCTGCTGCAGAGCGAAGGCGGTGTTTGCCGCCCGGCCGACCCGTGGGGCGGTTCGTATTACGTGGAGCGCCTCACCGCCGATCTCGCGGCAAAGGCGTGGGCGCATATCGAGGAAGTCGAGAAACTCGGCGGCATGGCGCAAGCGATCGACCAAGGCTTGCCGAAGGCGCGCATCGAGGAAGCCGCAGCGCGCACGCAAGCGCGCATCGATACCGGCCATCAAACCATCGTCGGCGTGAACAAGTATAGGCTCGACGAGGCCGAAGATATTCCGGTGCTGAAAGTCGACAACGCCAAGGTGCGCGCAATGCAGCTTGATAAGCTGACGCGTTTGAAGGCGGAGCGGAAGCAAGTTGAAGTGGACGCGGCGCTGGAAGCGCTGACGAATGCGGCGCGCGGCAAAGGCAATCTGCTGGAACTCGCCGTAAACGCCGCACGCGCCAAGGCGACGGTGGGTGAAATGTCGTCGGCGCTGGAGCGCGCATTCAATCGTCACCAACCGCCGATCCGTTTGGTGACGGGCGTGTTCTCGCGGGAAGCAGGCAGCGATGTCGCTGTGGAGCGCGCGCGCCAGAGCGTGGCGGCGTTTCAAGAAGCCGAAGGCAGCCGGCCGCGCATTCTCGTCGCCAAGATGGGCCAGGATGGACACGATCGCGGGCAGAAGGTTGTCGCGAGCGCGTTTTCGGATATCGGCTTCGAGGTCGAGATCGGGCCATTGTTTGCAACGCCCGAGGAAGTCGCAGAGCAAGCGATCGAGAAGGGCGTACACGTGGTTGGCGTGTCCTCGCTCGCGGCCGGGCATTTGACACTGACGCCCGCGTTGCGCTCGGCGCTGCTCGAACGCGGCCGCGGCGACATCATGATCGTCGTCGGCGGCGTCATCCCGCCGGAAGACGTGCCGACTTTGAAGGAGATGGGCGCGGCGGCCGTCTATCCGCCAGGCGGCGTGATCGCGGATATCGCGCAGGATTTGCTGAGCGCGCTGAATGAGAAGCTGGGCTATGCGCAGCCGGCGCGGAAAGCATGAAACGACTCATTGCCGCTATCGCACTTACGGGCGGCGCTCTCCGCTTGCGCAAATCCGCTCGCCATCAATCCCGCGAACGCCAGCGCGACGCACGCGCGGCGCTGGCGGGCGGCGATAATGATCTAGTCGGCGTCTGCGGACTTTCATGCGCAGCGCCGGGCGCTACGCCCCTCGATGAGGAGCGCTTGGGCGCGCGAATGATCGAGAATACTATCGACTACGTCAGCCTTCCTGGCGAAGCTGAGTACAATGATCGCGCTCACGAGTCTGCGGTACGCCACAATAGGGTGATCTTGGCGGCACATGACTAGAATTCTCCTCGCCCTCTCCACTCTCCTCGCCATCGCCTACGGCGCGTTTGGGTCGAGTCTTTATGAGGGCGCACCGCCTTATGTGGTCGGCACGATCTTTAAGGCGTCGAGCATTGTCATTCTGGGCGTTATCGCACTCATCGCACGCTCGCGCTTGCTGGCGGCGGGCCTTTCGTTTGGCGCGCTGGGCGATGCGTTGCTGGCGTGGAGCCCGGAGACGTTCCTCTATGGCGCGTTCGCGTTTCTGATCGGCCACCTCTTCTACATCACGCTCTTCCTGCGCAACGGCTTGGGCGTTGGCGCCGCACTGAAGAGCCCGCCGCGTCGGCTCGGCGCGCTGGCGCTGATCGTGGCGTGTGTAGTGATGACGTACCTGCTTGTGCCGCGCGACAATCCGATGTTCGCGCCGCTCGCGGTTTACACGGGCGTGCTAACTTTGATGGCGCTTTGCTCGTTCACGCTGGCGACGACGCGGTGGCTGGTGATGGCGGGCGCTGTGATCTTCTTCATCTCGGACGGCTTCGTCGCCTGGAACATGTTCCACCACGATCCCGACCCAACGCTCGCCTATTGGCGCAACTTCGCCGGCTGGATGATCTATTGGGCTGGCCAAGCCGGGATTTGCTGGGGCGCTTTGGGTCTGCATCGCGCGCCCGCGTCGCATTCGCCGCAACACGTAGCCGAGCCGACCGACGTCAGCTAGAACAGCATCATGACGCCCGTCGCCGCCATCACCGCCGCCTATCTTGATAGATGGGACGAGGCATTCGCCGTGATGGGCGCTGCCGCGAATGATGGCGACGACTACGCCCGCGCGCAACTCGATGTACTCTCCGGGGACCTCGATACCTTATTGCAGCCGCCCAAGATGGAGCGCATTCACGACTCATCATCCGTGTTTGTCTGCCGAGGCTTCGCGCCACCGGCCATTTGCGATTGGCTTATACAGCGTGCGCAGCCGCGCCTGCGTCCCGCGCTCGTCCACAATGCCAAGCTAGGACGTCTGGAGGAGGATTCTTCACGCACCAACACCACTAGCGTTATCGAAGTCGATATGATCAATGCAGTCATGCAGGAGCGTGCGGCAAGACTAACCCGCGTTCCGAAGGTGCAGCATGAACCGCCGACAATCTCTCCTATGAAGTCGGCCAAAAGTTCGACCATCATTACGACTACATCAACCCGGATCAGCCGGGTGCGTTGACTGAACTGATCGCCAAAGGACAGAGAACGATCACGATCGTTACCTACCTGAACACCGACTTCGAGGGCGCTTGGACGGATTTTCCGCTGCTCGACATTCAGTTCAAGGGTGGAAAAGGCGACGCCATCCTTTTCTCGAACGTGCTCGCCAACGGCGCGCCCGATAAGAGCACTTTGCACGCAGGACTGGCGCCCACCGCAGGGCGCAAATGGGTTCTGTCGCAGTGGATCCGCAATCAGCGCCAGTCTCACTGACGTGGTCGACCTCACCACCGCCCGCGAAACGCTGCGTCACGTATTTGGCCATGAAGATTTTCGCGGGTTGCAAGCGGATGTGATCGCCGAAGTGCTTGAAGGCCGCGATGTGATGGCGGTGCTGCCGACGGGCGGGGGCAAAAGCTTTTGCTATCAGATACCGGCGATGCTGCGTCCTGGGGTGGGCTTGGTGGTCTCGCCGCTCATTGCGCTGATGCAAGATCAAGTGGCGAGCTTGCGTGCAGCGGGCGTCGCGGCGGGGCGGCTGGATTCAACGCTCGATCGCGATGCGCGGCGCGAATGCCTGAATGCGGCGCGCGATGGGAAGCTTGATCTACTCTACGTATCGCCCGAAGCCTTGTTCGCGCAGGGCTTCCTCGACTTTCTCGAACAATGCCCCATCGCGCTGTTCGCCATCGACGAAGCGCACTGCGTTAGCCAATGGGGCCACGATTTCCGTCCGGACTATCGCGCGCTGGGACGGCTGGCTGAGCTCTTCCCCAACGTACCGCGTATGGCGGTAACGGCGACAGCTGATTTGAAGACGCAGGCCGATATTCGCACACAGCTCAGACTGGAGCACGCCAAGAGCTTCATCGCCTCATTCGATCGTTCGAACCTCGTGCTGTCGGCGGAGCGCAAATCAGCCAAGCCGCAAGACCGCATTGTTGATCTCGTCCGCGCGCGGCGTGGCAAGTCCGGCATCATCTATGCGGCGACGCGCGATAACGTCGATAAGCTCGCAGCGTCGCTACAAAACCTCAACGTGCCAGCGCTCGCCTACCATGCCGGCCTCGACGCCAGCTTACGCGCGGAGCGACAGCACAAGTTCCAGGAAGAAGACGACGTGGTGATGGTCGCGACCATCGCCTTCGGCATGGGCGTCGATAAGCCGGACGTGCGCTACGTGATCCACGCGGATTCGCCGAAGAGCATCGAGGCGTATTGGCAGGAAGTCGGCCGCGGCGGGCGCGATGGCGAAACGGCTGAGGGGTTCTGCATTTATTCGGCGTCGGACCTACGCCGCTCCGTGATGTTCGCGAGCCAATCGGGCGCGAGCGAGCAGGTCAAAGCCGTGCAGGTGAAAAAAGCGCGCCAGCTCTTTGCATATCTCGACGGCCTCACCTGCCGTCGTGCGGGCGTGCGGCGCTATTTCGGCGAAGAAGGCGTCGAGCCGTGCGGTGTATGCGATATCTGCACCGATCCGCCGGTCTCGATCGATGCGACAGAACTTGCCGCCAAAGCGATCTCGGCAGTCATGCGGATGGATCAGCGTGTCGGGCGCGGGCGCGTCGTGAACCATTTGCTTGGCAAGGCCGGCGACGAGATCGATCAGCGCTATGCCTCCCGCACCACGTTCGGCATTGGCGCGGATCAGCACGAGAGTGTGTGGCGCAATGTGATCGAACATCTGCTGTTCGAAGGCGTGCTGAGCGAAGGCGAAGACGAGCGGCCAACCTTGAGCATCGGCGATGATGAGGCGGTACGCGAAATCTTCCGCAAGAAACGCATTGTGCGCATTCGCGAAGCCGCGAAATCGACACGGCGCAGCAAGCAAGAGCGCCGCGCCTCGCGGGACGCCAAAGGCGCCGCGAAATCTGGCTTCACAGGGACGGACGCGACGCTGTTTGAAGCGCTGCGCTCGTGGCGGCGCGATGCTGCGCAGACGCAAGGCGTGCCCCCTTACGTGATCCTACACGACGCGACATTGGCTGCGATTGTGAGCGCGAAGCCTTCGGACCTCGGTGAGCTCGGAAAAGTTCCAGGCATCGGCGAGGCAAAGCTCAAGAAATACGGCGCCGAAGTGCTCGCCGTTGTGATCGCAGGCTGCTGAGCAAAGCGTAAGTTGACCTCCCGCTTCTGCGCTCCAGATTTAAGCCAGGAGGACGCATATGTCTGACCAAAATACAGCCAAACTTCGTGAACGCGCCGCGCGCGAAGTTGCCATCGCACAAGCCGCCGGCTCGAAAGCGTATGCGAGCCCGGACTTCCGGCAGATCTTTATCGAGCGCCGTGATGGCACGCGCGAAACGGTGCGGCTCGCGCCGCGCCCGCATTAAGCGCCTCAGGCGTCCTCATGTTCCAGGATGCGGCGCGCTGCGGCTACGCCGTGGCGCGCAAGCTCAGCCGCCTGCTCGACCCATTCTTCCTGCACGATGCGGCCACGCAGTCGGAAATAGCGGTCAATCCAGGCGACGTGCTCCGGCGCCCAGGCCGCGATTTGATCGAAGTGGAAGATTCCAATTGCGTTGAGCGTGCTTTGCTGAAGCGCGCTGACGTTTTCGATCAATGTGAAATCATCCGGCGCGCCGTTGCGGGCAGCGGTGAGTACGGGCGGCTTGCGCGGCGTGGTGGTTGGGACGGGAGTCGGCGGCGGTTCTTCTTCCACATCGGCCGCGATCGGCGCTGCAATGGTTTGCACCACGACTTGCGGCGGCCGTTGTTCGAGGTGGCGTAGGCGCGCCTCAAGATAGCGCGCCCGCCATTTCCAGCGATCTGGATCGGGCCCCGCTTCAAGTACGGGTTGGGGCTCCGGTTCAGGTTTCGGCGCAGGCATGGCTGCGAGTTCGGCGGCGCGCGCTGCATCAGCTTGGAGATATCCGACGCGGCGCTCGAGATAGAGCAAGCGCCAGCGCAGCAGAATATCTACGTCCGCATTGGCCGCGAACGGCGCGGCCTCCTCGGCTGGCGGCTCCTGCGTCTCCTCGGGGAGCACCGGCTCGGACATTTCACGCACGTGTTGCTCAAGATATGCCGCGCGCGCCTCGGCATCGCGCGCGCGCCATTCAGCGAGCGCTGGCGCGGGCTCTTCTGCAACGACGACATCCGCCACTGACTGGATCGCAGGCGCGGTCGGCGCCTCAGTGGCGCGGCGTTCAAGATATTTCACCCGCTGTTCGAAATAGCGCAGACGCCAGGATTGCAGCGCCAGCGTTTCTTCATCGATCATAGGCTCGACCGACTCGGCGATCACTTCGACTTCTCGCGAACGCTCCTCTTCATGGCTCGCCACCAGAGCGCGCAGGCGCTCCATTTCGGAATTGTCCTCTCGCTGATCGGTGAGGACGCGCTGCATCTGTGCGAACTGGGCGGCGTGTTCGTCCGCGCGACTACGTGCGTCGCCGAGAAGCCCTTCGAGTTCAACGATGCGGCTATTGCGCACTTCGAGCTGGCGGCGGAGCGCATCCAGTTCCACGCTCAAGCCCATGTCGTCGTTGGCGCTCGGTTCACCGGCGGCCAAGCGCGCAAGGTCCCGCACGAGAGCTTCGCGGTCACGGCGGAGCTTTGCATCCACGGATGCAGCGCGCTGGCTGGCATAGGCCCATCCGGCCAGGGCGGAGAATGCGGCCGTTAGGAAAAGCCAGAGTGACAATTGTCCGATCAAATAGATCATCGCGTCACCCGCTCACGTAAAATTCGATGCGACGGTTGGAAGCTTGGCCCGCTGGCGTCGCGTTGCTCGCACGCGGACGGTCGGGTCCGTAACCCCGCGCGGTCAAGCGCGAGCGCGCCACACCTTGGCCGGCGAGATAGTTCGCGACGGCGTCCGACCGCATCTGCGACAAGCTCATATTGAGATCGCGTGCGCCAGTGTTGTCGGTGTGACCGGCGACTTCGATCGAGAACCGATCGCAACGCAGCGCCACCGACGCCAGTGAGTCCAGCACTCGCCGACTTGAGGGATCAATCGCCGATGAACCCGGCGCGAAATTGATCACATTGCGCTCCATCAACCGATCGAACGCGCGCTCACAGGTTTCAGCGTCGCCGTTTGAAAGATTGAGCCCTTGGAGTTCAGGATGGTCGACGTCTAGGCCATCGATCGTCACCGCCAAGCGCGAGCGGAATGGCGCGGGCGGTTCGTCGAACGCGGCGCGCAATGCGTCCACCGCCGCCTGCCCGCCATCGCCGATGACGACAAGCTGATTGTCCACAATGCGCGCCTCGCCCGTGTTCATATCAGCTAATAAGCGAATGGCGTCACGCGCGACGGACGTAAACGCCGGCGACGGCGCGCCGCCCGCAACATGCATGTCGTCGACCGCTTCAGCCGTCGGGAATTCCTGCGCGGCGGCCGCCAGCAGATCGGCGCGTGCGTTTTCGCTGGGCGCGGCGCCGGAGAGCACGACACGCGAGCCATCGCGGCGCACGCTCCACGCATACGGCCGCTCGAAAGCGCCGAGCGTAACCTCCGAAGTGTCCACACTGGTGACGCCGCCGCTCCATGCGCCGCCGTGACCTGCGGAGGTCAGCGCCGCGCGTGCAGCGGTTGCGATGTCGGCTTCGTCCTCAACGATACCGCTGAGCACGGCTTGCTGACCTTCCATGCGCACAGCGAGCCCAGGATAACCTGCCGCGAGCAGCGCCGTCTCCACTCGCTCTTCGAGCACGCCAGGCATCCGCCACACGGCGCCCGCGTGCGGCGAGAGCATGCCAAGCAAAGCGGCCAGGCCAGCGCCCGCGAGGCCAACCCACAGCAGCGGGCGATCCTTGTTCGGCTTGTCCGGATCGAAACTGGTCATCGGGCGCGTCGCACCTGGGCTTCGCTCAGCGCGCTGCGCAACTGATCGATCTCGCGTTGTTCGGTGCGACGCCGTTGGCTGGCCAGAAATGCATACAGGCGCCAGCCCAGCGCGAAGCCAATCAGGCCCGCCGCCGCGAACAAGATCACCTGGGACAAGAGCAGACCGATCATAATTCTCGCGCCACGCGCACAAGAGCGCACTTAACGCCCTTCTAATGCCTGGCGATCTAGGCGAAAACCTGAAACACCCCGGCGGGCGAACGCCCGAAAGAGACCTATGGCGCACCAGATTACCAGCGCGTCCAATCCCCTGATCAAGACGCTTAAAACGCTGCATATGAAGAAGGGTCGCGCCGAGACCGGCCTCTTCCTTGCCGAAGGCGCAAGGTTGGCGGTCGAGGCGTCCGAACTGGGCGTCTGGCCGGACATCATGGTTTATGCGCCGGCCGCTATGGAGCGGCCGCAGGTGCGTGCGCTGATTGCGGAGGCCGAGAACCGCCGCGTGCGCGTGATCGAGACCAATGAGAGTATTCTCGGCCAGATCAGCAAGCGCGACAATCCGCAGACGGTGATCGGCGCCTACAAGCAGAATTTGGCAACGCTAGACTCGCTTGAAGGCGAGACGATCGTGGCGCTCGAAGGTATTCGCGATCCGGGCAATCTGGGTACGATTTTGCGCACGGCGGATTCGACGGGCGCGGGCGGCGTCGTGCTGATCGGCGAGACGTGCGATCCGTTTTCGGTAGAGGCCGTGCGCGCGAGCATGGGCTCGCTGTTTGCAATGCCGTTGGCGCGAGCTTCATTCGAAGACTTGATGCGCTACAAGATCGCGCGGGGCGCCGAAATGTCTGGCTTGTCCTTGAAGGGCGCGATGGCCGACGCGAATGCGCCAGCGCCGAAGCGTTCGATAATCCTGATGGGCAACGAGCAATCGGGCCTGCCGCCGCATATGGAAGCGGCCTGCGATGTGTTGGTGAAGCTGCCCATGCGCGGGCGGGCGGATAGTTTGAATCTAGCGATCGCGACTGGCGTGATGCTGTATGATGTGTGGCGGAGACGCGGATATGACGGCGCGCGCGCCTGAGATTTTGATCGCTGACGATTGGCAAGACTACCGCGTGCTGGATTCCGGCAATGGCGGTAAGCTTGAACAGGTCGGCCCCTATCGCTTCGTGCGACCGGAACCGCAAGCGCTGTGGGCGCCGGCGCTGAGCGCTGCGGAATGGGATTCAGCGGACGCGATTTTCTCGCCCTCCTCGGCGGACGACGATGAAGCTGGTCGCTGGCGCTTCAATCGCGAGCTGCCGCAGAATTGGACGTTGCGCTGGGACGATCTCTCCTTTGTGTCGCGCCCAACGCCGTTTCGGCACTTGGCTTTCTTTCCAGAGCACTCGGTGCATTGGCGCTACGCGCGCGAGTGCTTGAAGGCGTATCGCGGGCCGCAGCCGGAGGTGCTGAACCTATTCGGATATACAGGGCTTGCTTCGCTCGCGTGCGCGATAGCGGGCGCTAAGGTCACGCACGTGGATGCGTCGAAGAAGGCGATTGGCTTTGCGCGTGAGAACCAGACAGCCGCGGGCTTGGCCGATGCGCCGATCCGTTGGATCTGCGACGATGCGTTGGGCTTCGTGAAGCGCGAGATCAGGCGCGGGCGTCGTTATGACGGCGTGATCCTCGATCCGCCGAAATTCGGTCGTGGGCCGGATGGCGAGACCTGGCGGCTGGAAGAAAACCTGCCGGAATTGCTCGACGCCTGCCAGACGTTGCTGCGCACCGATTCCAACGATCGCGCGAGCGCCAAGGGCTTCATGATCGCGACGGTATACGCGGTGCGGCTTTCCTATTTGGCATTGGCGCAGACGGCGCAGCAGATGTTCGTCGGCGGCGAATGGCAGACCGGCGAAATGGCGCTG
This sequence comes from Vitreimonas flagellata, assembly GCF_004634425.1. Classification (NCBI taxonomy): domain Bacteria; kingdom Pseudomonadati; phylum Pseudomonadota; class Alphaproteobacteria; order Hyphomonadales; family Hyphomonadaceae; genus Vitreimonas; species Vitreimonas flagellata. The sequence goes on from NZ_SBJL01000001.1 coordinate 1,158,100, forward strand.
CCGCATGCGAACCGCGATTTGCTATTGCCGACAGCGATCTTTGCGCGCTGGAGAGGCTAGTGCCCGTCTCCGCGGAAGACATTCGCCTCGCCTTTCGCGCTGGATTGAAGAGCCTTTCGTGCCCGCATTGCGAGATCGGCTACTCCGATTATGCGGTCGATTGGAGCGAAGCTTGGCTGCATGGGCGGCGAGACGCCATGCACGATTTAGGCAAAGAAGAACGCGACGGCCCGGTGAAACTTAAGTGCGAACTCTGCGATGGTTTTGCGTTTACAGATGCATTTCTCTCGCCGCCCAAGAAGGCTTAGTGAAAATTCCGCCCCTTCGGCATGACGTTCGCGGCGGGAGCCACATCTAAGCTGATGCGCACGTTGCGTGGGTGGCGTTGACGTGGATCGTCGCCCGTGCCGCGACGCGGTTCGTCCGTGGGTCCGCGTGGATCGATATTGGCGCCTGCGCTGGAGAGCGCGGCCAGCATGGGCGTGTAGTCGTAGATGCGCTCGGCGACCACATGGATCACGCCGCTTTCGCTCTGCACCGGCCCATCCACCGCGACGAGCCGGCCCGCCAGCACTTGGCGGCGGAATTCCTCGAACACTTTGGGCCAGACGACGATATTGGCGATGCCGGTTTCGTCCTCAAGCGTCATGAAGATCACGCCAGACGCCGTGCCTGGGCGCTGGCGCACAAGCACGAGCCCGGCCACACGTGTGCGCTGACCATTCGGCATCTGCCGTAATGTCTCTGCTTTGATCACGCGGCGGTCGGTCAGATCATCTCGGATCAAAGCAACTGGATGCGTTTTCAGCGAAAGCCCGAGCGTGCGATAATCTTCCACCACGTGCTCTCCGAGCGGCATCGACGGAAGATCAAAATCCGGCTCCCGCGTTGGATCATGCGCCTGCGCAAACAGTGGCAAATCCTCCTGTCCGCCCACACGATTAAGCCCGCGCGCCGCCCACAGAGCTTCGCGGCGATCCAGACCAAGCGAGCGGAATGCGTCAATGTCGGCGAGGTGTTCGATGGTCGAGATCGACAAGCCGCTACGCAGCCAGACATCGCGCACTGAATCGTAGCCGGCTCTCCTGTTGGAGACGAGCGCTTCGATCTCGCTCTGATCTAGCCCCTTGGCTTGACGAAACCCCATGCGCATTGCGTGCGTGGTGCGAATGTCGCCAACCATCTCCGTATGATTGCGATGCACACGCTTGGCCGCCTCAGGGCCAGGCTCAAGCGTGTTGTCCCAATCGGAATGATTGATGTCGATCGGGCGGATTTCCACGCCATGATCGGCGGCGTCGCGGATGATCTGCGCCGGCGCGTAAAAGCCCATCGGCTGCGCATTGAGAAGTGCCGCCGCGAACACGTCGGGATAATAGCATTTCAGCCAAGACGAGGCGTACACGAGGATGGCGAAGCTCGCCGCATGGCTTTCGGGAAAGCCGTATTCGCCGAAACCTTCGATTTGCGAGAACGACGCTTCGGCGAAGGCGCGCTCATAGCCATTGTCGATCATGCCGCTGATAAACTTGTCCTTGAGCGCCCCAATCGTGCCGACACGCCGAAACGTCGCCATGGCGCGGCGGAGCTTGTCGGCTTCGGGCGGACTGAACCCGGCGGCGACGATGGCGATCTGCATGGCTTGTTCTTGGAATAGCGGGACACCGAGCGTCCGCTTCAAAACCTCGCGTAGCGCCTCTGATGGATACGTCACCTTCTCGATACCCTGGCGCCGCTTCAGATAAGGATGCACCATACCGCCTTGGATCGGCCCCGGTCGCACGATCGCGACTTCGATCACGAGATCGTAGAAATCTTTCGGCTGAAGCCGCGGCAGCATCGACATTTGCGCGCGGCTCTCCACCTGGAATACGCCGATCGAATCCGCGCGGTGCAGCATTTTATAAACGCGCTCGTCGTCTGTTCGCGACGTCAGCGTGACGTGCTCTTCACCTGGATAATACTTGGCGCAGAGATCGAACGCCTTCTGCAAGCAGGTGAGCATACCGAGGCCGAGCACGTCGACCTTTAGGATACCCAAATCCTCCAGATCGTCCTTATTCCATTCCACGACCGTGCGATCATCCATCGCCGCATTTTGGATTGGCACGACGTCGTGCAGTTGTTCGCGCGTGATGACGAATCCGCCGACATGCTGCGAAAGATGGCGTGGAAAGCCTTGTAACTCGTTCGAGAGCGCCATGCATTGCATGAGCCGTTTATCGTTTACGTCGAAGCCGTTCTCGCGCAAATCCTTCTCATCTACGCCGCGCGACCACCAATGCAGCATCTTTGAGAGCGAGGTGATGGCGTCCTCGGAATAGCCGAACACCTTGGCGACCTCACGCACGGCGCTACGGCCGCGATAGCAGATCAAGGTGGCGGCAAGCCCAGCGCGTTCGCGGGTGTATTTCTTGTAGATATATTGGATCACCTCTTCGCGGCGTTCGTGTTCGAAATCGACGTCGATGTCTGGCGGTTCGTTACGCTCTTCGGAGACGAAGCGATCGAACAGGAGCTGGTTCTTGGCGGGATCGACTGAGGTGACACCGAGGCAATAGCAGATCGCGGAATTGGCGGCGGAGCCTCGGCCTTGGCAGAGGATCGGCTTCACCGGCCTCCCGTCCTTGTCGAAGCCAGAGCGCGCGAATTCAACGATATCCGCCACCGTTAGAAAATATGGTGCGTATTGCTTACGGCCAACAATGCCGAGTTCGCGTACGAGCGCATCGCGTACTTTCTGGGGAACGCCTTCCGGATAGCGCTTCTCCGCACCCGCCCAGGTGCGCGCCTCAAGCGCTTGCTGTGGGTTAGCATAGCCCGCTGACGTCTCCTCTGGATACTCATAGCGCAGCTGATCCATGGAGAAACTCACGCCTTCCAGAAAGCGCGCGCTTTCTGCGACAGCTTCCGGGGCGTCTCTGTAAAGCCGCAACATCTCCTGCTCGGGCTTTAGATAACGCTCAGCGTTCTTCGACAAAAACGCACCAGCGTCAGTGAGGCGCTTCTTTTCGCGAATACAGGTCACGACATCGAGCAGCGGCCGCCGATCGGGGTGATGCATGAGCGGCTCGGTGGTGGCGATGAGGCGCGCACCGGTTTGCATGGCGAGTGCTTTAAGCCGACGAATACGGCGGCGATCTTCGCCGTTGAATTGGAAGGACGCGGCAAGCCATGCCGCGCCAGTCGCTTGTTTAATCTGGGTGAGATATGCAGCCATCGCCTCAGGCGTTTCGCCAAGATCAAATGCCGGGATCAGGATTGTCTGCAGCCCCTCCGCGTGCGTCAGATAATCCGCGAAATCGAGCCAGCATTCGCCTTTCGGCGCGCGGCGATTGCCGATCGTGAGCAAGCGCGTGAGGTTTGCATAGGCGGCGCGATCTTTGGGATAGACGATCAGATCAGGTGTACCACCACGAAACACCAAACGCGTGCCGACGATTAGGCGGATATCGCCCTTTCCCTCTTCCTTCAGCGATTTTACCTTCACGTGCGCGCGCACGACGCCCGCGAGCGTGTTGCGATCGGCGACGCCAATGCCGACAAGCCCCAGCGCGCACGCCTGCTCCACCATTTCCTCCGGGTGCGAGCCTGAGCGAAGGAAGGAAAAGTTCGTGGTGACGCAGAGTTCGGCGAAGCTCATGCGAAAAGCCCATGCACATACCAGCGCGGCGTATCGGCTTCGCCATAGAGGCCTTCACGGTAGAGCCAATAGCGCCGCCCTTCGCGATCTTCGATGCGATAATAATCGCGCGTGGCGTCGCCTTCCGTCCAATCGCCACCAATCCGCTCCGGCCCTTCTGCGCGCGCGACTTCGCGCAGCACACGCCGCCAACGAAAACGGATCGGCGGACCATCAGGCACAGTGGCAAGCGCTTCGATCGGTTGCGCGGGCGAGAACAAACGGATGGGTCGGCGCTGCACGCCGTCTGCTGGCGGCTTCAGCGCTTGCGCATCCTTCGTTTCACTCAACGCAGAGCGCCAACCGCTTGCTCGCTCTGGCGCGTGCAATTCATGCACTTGCGGTCGCAGCACGCGCTTGGCGCCAAGGCGAACGCTCAAAATGTCGGCGATGCCGCTGATTTGCTCCGGCGTCGCACATCCTTCTTCGCTAACAACGAGTTCGCGCGCGGCTTCAGCGATGGGCGCCAGATGGACGACATCGAGCCGCGCGGCTTCGATGCCGAACTCCGCGTCGATATTCTCGGCGACGACATTGAGCTTCTCACGGAAAAGCCGGATCAGCGCCTTCACCTCGCGCTCGGGTCGCGACACGCCAACCGAAATCACCCGATCGCGACCATCGACACCGAACAGCACCAATGCCAAACGTCGCGCGCCGGCGCCGCGAATGTCGAGTTTTTCGACTACGTCCGCGCACAGATCCTGCATGACATGCAAGATCGCATCCGTGGTGAAAATCGGCTCAAGAAAGCGGCGCAGTGCAAAAACAGGCGGCGGCGGGCGGCGCGGCGTCAGCGCTTCACGCGCGCGACCATATGCTTGATCGAGCCGCAACATGGCGCGCTCGCCGGCGCGTGCAGTGAAGGCGCTGCGCGGCGCGTCCTTCAATTGGCCGATCGTTTTCATGCCGAGACGGCGCAACAGCGCGGCCGCTTGCGGATCGAGACGCAGAGCTTCCACAGGCAAAGCGGCGAGCGCTTCTAGATCGGCATTTGGCTTGCGAACGTAGCGCGCAAAGGCCCACGCCGCGCCAGGACTTGGCGCAACAGCCGCGCGGGCGCCAAAGCCTTGCGCATACAAACGTGCGACGATCATATCGCGCAGCGCGTCTTCACCCCCAAACAGATGCGCACAGCCGGTAATATCGAGAAACAGCCCTTCCGGCGGATCGATCACGACAATCGGCGTAAAGCGTTCGCACCAAGCCGCGATGGCATCCAAGGCGCGCGCGTCTTCTTCTGGCTCGGCCTCAACGGCTTCCAGTTTCGGTTGGATCGCACGCGCATCAGCGAGCGACATCGCCAAGTGCAAGCCCAACTCGCTCGCACGCTTATCGACGCCCGTCAGCTGATAGGCGTTGGCTTGCTTGGCATAGATCGCAAGCGGACGATCATCGCCCGGCGCGCGCCCGGACCGCTTCAAACGATCCGTCGCGAGTCGCGGCAGATAAATCGCCAGCCAGCGCGCGTTCTGCGAGAGCGCGGGCATGAGCATTCCAATCAAGAAGGAAAGTTTGGCCGGAAGGGCCTGCGCGGCTGCGTGCGAGTTCAGCGCGGAAGGCAGGAGCCCCGAGTTCGTGGTCAATTCCATCGCTTTCCGCCGATGCGATGCGCCAGCGCGTCCACGCAGCACTTGGCCCGGCTTCGGGCTGCAGCAACAAACAGCGCGAACGATTGCGTTCGGCGAACAGCAAGAGACGGCGGCTGGCTTTAAGGTCGAGCGCTTTGCCGCGTGCGCCGAGCGCGCAGAGGACGACAGCGCCGGGCGCTGCGAGCCCCTGTTCGGCCGCCCACAATGTCTCTTCGCGTTTTTTAGCGCGGATCACGATCAGCCGACTAAGGTCGATCCCGTATTGGGCAAGCCCCACCGGGTAAGGCGCGCCTTCTTCAGAGAAGGCAGCCTCTTCACCCGCCCAGAAGATCGCTGGCGGGTTCCAGGAAGCGGTGAGCGCGAGGGCAAACCCCATCGCGGCAGCCTCAGCGCCAGGCCCGGCAGGGCCAATCTCGTGCAAAGCCGCCTTGGCCATGCGCCCGGCCTGGGCGGCAAAGCCGGTTTCGAGCGTGGAACCCGAAACGAGATGCGGGAGGGCTGGACGCGGACTCATGTTCTCTATATGTTCTAATCCTTCGAGTCGCTTTCGGCAAGGGTCGCCATGTACGCCTATGCGCTGTTCGACACTTCGATTGGCCGCTGCGGCCTTGCTTGGGGGCCACGCGGGATTGTCGGCGTGCAATTGCCCGAACGCAGCGAGGGCACAACGCGCACGCGGCTGATGCGCCATTGCCCGAACGCTGACGAGGTCGATCCACCGAAACAGATCGCGCGTGCGATTGAGGAGATTGCTGGTCTGCTGCGCGGCGAGAAGAAAGGCCTGCGCACGCTACAGCTCGATATGAGCCGCGTGCCGGCCTTCAACGCGCGCGTCTATGAAACCGCCCGCGCCATCGCGCCAGGCAAGACACGCACCTATGGCGAGATCGCACGCGCCATCGGCGACCCAAGTGCGGCGCGCGCTGTCGGCCAAGCACTAGGTCGCAATCCGTTCGCAATCGTGGTGCCCTGCCACCGCGTCGTCGGGGCGAATGATCGGCTTGTTGGATTCTCCGCCAGCGGCGGCATCGCGACGAAGCTTAAGCTTTTGGAAATCGAGGGCTGGCGCGCGGAAGAGCAGCTGCTGTTTGAAGAATTGGCTTAGATCGCGGCACGCTCTGCATCATAATTCGCGTAAGAATGCTTCAGCGTCGCGTGATTGAGAAGCATTTCCGCGACTTGGCGCTTGCCTGTCGCATCGAAGATGCGCGTGCGCACCCAGAAAGATTCCGTGCGCTTGCTCTCCGACAAAGCGACGATCTCGCGGCGCAAGATGTAATCCTCGCCGACGAAGAGCGGTCCCTCGACCATGCGAATTTCTTGATCCGCGAAGAGGCCAACAGCCGGCCCTTTCGTCGGGAATGCTGCCTGTGCGCTTGTGTACTCGGCCAACACGCTGACCATTTCGAGCGGAATGATCGGCCGGCCCCATGGCGATGCGGCGGCGTCCGAATACCAAGGCGAATTCTCGGTGATGGCAGCCAGTTTCTGCTTCAAACTGAACGGATAGAGCGCGCCCATGTGCTGGTCTGCGTCCATACGCACGCGTTCTTCGACAGCGCCCCGCATGCCGACGTGCAGCTTCGACAGGATGACCAATTTCTCCGGCGGCTTCAGCGCGGCCATGCGCTCGTCCAGCAATGTGCGCCCAGGGCCGACGCTCGCGCTCGCTTCAAGCACAGGCGTTCCATCCGCCTTCTCCGCCCATACGCGGGTGGATGTTGCGCCATCAGCAGGAACGGCGGCGAAGGCGCGCACGGCTTCGCCTTCGACCACCATGTTCTGATAATGCGCGGAGAAGCACCCGCGCTCGAACCATTCCTTGCCCCAGAGCTTGCCTAGCAATGGGGCGAACTGGCTGAAATGCGTGGGCCCTTCGATCGGCCCGGCCTTGAACCCGAGCTTTTCCGCCATCGCATCATCGTGCAGCGAGCTATGCCCGCCGTATTCTTGATCAGCCAACATTTGCCGCGGCTTGCGCAACGGCCCTGCGAGCGCGAGGGCTGCGTCGAAACCCGACATCCTAGCGCCCGCTCGGCAGATCCTTGAACGCAACGCCTTTGTCGACGCGCACGTCTTGTGGCAGACCAAGCACGCGTTCGGCGATGATGTTCTTCAGGATCTCATCCGTACCGCCCGCGATACGCAGGCCTGGCGCCCACATATAGCCTTGGTGAAACGCAGCCTCCATCGGCGCCAACTCACCGTCATTGATGATGCCGTAATGGTCCATCGACTCGATGGCCGTGTTGCAGATATCCATCAGATGGTTGGCGTTGATCACTTTGCCGATCGAACTTTCCGGCCCTGGCGTTTGGCCGCGCGAGAGCGCCGTCATGGTGCGGAACTTCGAGAGCTTGTAGCCCTCAGCCTTCACGATCCAATCGGCGAGCTTTTGGCGGAAAGCCTCATCTTGCGCGAGCGTGCCTTGGCCTGTTGGCCCCGGCATGTTGCGCGCGAGTTCGAAAATTTCCGCGTAGTCCGGACCAGTTGAACCACCGACGGCGAGGCGCTCGTTCATCAACGTGACGAGCGCGACGTTCCAGCCCATGCCCGGTTCGCCGAGGCGATTTTTATCCGGCACGCGCACATCGGTGAAATAAACCTCGTTGAATTCGCGCCCGCCCGATGCTTGGTGGATCGGGCGCACTTCAACGCCGGGCGCTTTCATGTCCACGATGAACATGGTGAGGCCCTTGTGCTTCTCCACGTCCGGGTTCGTGCGCACGAGCACGATGCCGAAATCGCAAAAATGCGCGCCAGTCGTCCAAACCTTCTGGCCGTTGATCACCCAATCGTCGCCATCGCGCACGGCTTTGGTCTTCGACGCGGCAACGTCCGAGCCTGCACCCGGCTCCGAGAAGAGCTGGCACCAGATTTCTTCGCCACGCAGCGCCTTCGCGACGTAGCGATCCTTCGTAGCGTCGTCAGAGAAAGCGATCACAGTCGGCACGCACATGCCGAGACCGATGGCGAACGGCTGCGAGGGAGCGTCGAACTTGGCTTCTTCCTGATTGAAGATGACGGCGTAAATCGGCGGCAGGCCACGGCCACCCTGCTCCTTAGCCCAGGTGATGCCAGCAAAACCGGCTTCGGCCTTCTTCTTCTGGTAGGCTTTGGCGGCCTTCACATATTCATCCGTCGAAAGGCGACGCGAGAGGCGTTCTTTGTCGGAGCCCTTCGGCGCGCAATTGGCGGCCAGGAACGCACGCGCTTCGGCGCGGAACTTGGCTTCTTCAGCGGTATCGTTGAAATCCATCGTCCTAATCCTCAGGCTGCGTTGCGCTGTTCGAGACGCTTCACGAGTTTTTCTTTCCAAGCCGCCGGACCGCCCGCTTGCAGCGCGAGCAATTTGGCACGGCGATAGAAGAGGTGGCAGTCGACTTCCCAGGTGAAGCCCATGCCGCCATGCGTTTGGATGTTTTCCTTGGCGCAGAGGTAATACGCATCGCTGCCAGCCGCGCGCGCGGCCGCAGCGGCGAAGGGCAATTCCGCCGCCTCGGTCGAGAGAGCCCAGGCGCCGTAATAGGCGTTGGAGCGCGCGACCTCGATAGCGACGTACATGTCTGCGAGCTTATGCTTGATCGCTTGGAACGAACCGATCTGACGCGAGAAGGCGTAGCGGTTCTTCGCGTAGTCGGTCGCCATTTCCAGGCACGCTTGCGAGCCGCCGACTTGTTCGAACGCGAGCAGCACGGCCGCCCGATCCAGCACCGCCTCCGAAAGCTCCCAGCCCTGACCAGCCGCGCCCAAACGCTCGGCCTTTGCGTTCTTGAACTCAAGCTTGGCGTGGCCGCGCGTGGGATCGAGCGTCTTCAGCGTTTCGCGCGTCACCCCCGCTTGGTTGAGATCAACCAGCACCAGCGAAACGCCCGAGCCTTCCTTGGCGACGACGACAGCCCAGCCCGCAACATCACCATCCGTCACCGGGATCTTCACGCCGTTCAGCGTCGAACCATCGAACTTGGCTTGAATGCTCGCCGCCGTCGGCGCGCCTGGCCCTTCGGACAGCGCAAAGCAGCCGATCGTCTCGCCGCTCGCGACCTTTGGCAGATGCGCCGCCTTCTGCGCATCGCTGCCCGCGAGCATCAAAGCTTCAGCGAAGAAATAAACGGTCGAAGAAAACGGGATCGGCGCCACCGCGCGGCCAAGCTCTTCAGCCAGCACGCAGAGTTCAAGTCGACCCAATCCGAGGCCGCCATGCTCCTCGGGGATCGCAGCGCCCAGCCAACCCATCTCGGCGACAGATTTCCACAAGGCCTTGTCATACGAGATCGCCGCATCGTTCAGTACGGTGCGTGTGACCTTGGCGCCGGCCTTGTCGGTGAGGAATTTTCGCGCCTCGTCCTTCAGGCTCTTTTGGTCGTCGGAAAAGTCAAAATTCACGTCATGTCCTCCCGCGGACGGCGTTTCTTGGTTGCCGCCAGCTTAACGCGCCCGTCAGGTCCGACGAAAGAGTGTCTTGGCGTCAATCCCTGTTCACGAAGGCGAAAGCGCGTTGCGGTAGCATTGGCCAAAATTACGGGGTGAGTAACCAATGGCGAAGGCGGTCTTTCATAAGGGCCAACGCGTGTTTGTGCGTCCGGTAGGCACCTGGGCGGCGATTGAGCGCGTCAACCCGCAATGGGTCAAAGGCGTCGAGGAACCTCTGCGCGTGACCTATGAAGTCGGCCTCGGTCGCGAATTCCAGGCGCACGAATTGGCCGCCGAAGAGCGCGAGGCCTCCAAGCCCGATCTGATCGCCACGGAAAACTGGCGCGTGCTGCGCGCCGTGAACCGCCTCTCGGCGGATTCCCGCGACCCGCGTCACCCAGAGCCCGGCACCTTCCCGGTCGTCGTGACCGATGAGAAAGACTGGGGCGGCTGGCGTGTGCCGATGGCTGAATATGACCGCGATCCAGCACGCGTCGAGCACCAAGCCCGCGTGATGGCCAACGCGCAGCGTTTGATGCGCGTCGCCCGTGAATTGACGGAATTCGCGACTGATCATCCGCACGAGACACCCGCGCAATTGCAGGATCTTGCGACGCAGGCCGAGATGGTGCTGGCGGCGATCTACAAGGACACCGCGCCGCGTACGACGACCGTGCTCGCGGCTGAATGAGCAACATTGATTTTCGCCGTTGCGGGGCTCATGTCAGGTCTTCCGTTAGGAGACCTCCCCGATGCGCGACGCCGAACCTGTAACGATCCGTCTGTCTGAATATGCGCCGCCCGCGTATCAGATCGATGAGATCGCTTTGGTGTTCTCGCTCGAACCGGAAGCCACGCTTGTCGCCGCGCGCAGCCATGTGCGCCGGTCTGGCGTAGCGCCTGCGCCTTTGGTGCTCAACGGCGAACGGCTTGAGCTGCAGAGCATCGCTATCGACGGCGCGCCGCTCACCACCGATCAATATCGCGAAGAGCCGGGCAAGCTGATCATCCTCGATCCGCCACCGGAATTCCGGCTCGACATCGTCACCCGCATCAATCCGGCCGGCAACACGCACCTTGAAGGACTCTATATGTCCGGCGGCCGCTTCTGCACGCAATGCGAAGCGGAAGGCTTCCGCGCCATTACTTATGCGCTCGATCGCCCCGACGTGCTCGCACGCTATGCCGTGCGCATCGAAGCGAACAAAGCCGCCTACCCAACACTTCTGGCGAACGGCAACCTCACCGAAAGCGGTGAGTTCGACGGCGATCGCCACTTCGCCGTTTGGGTCGATCCGCACCCAAAGCCCTCGTATCTATTTGCGCTCTGCGCCGGCAAATACGAGTCGATCCACGACAGCTTCACCACCAAGAGCGGCCGCAATGTCGCGCTCGGCATCTATGTCGATCCAGGCGATTCCGAACGCGCACGTTACGCGATGGATGCGCTGAAGCGTTCGATGCAATGGGACGAGCAAGTCTTCCAGCGCGAATACGATCTCGACGTGTTCAACATCGTCGCTGTCCGCGATTTCAATTTCGGCGCGATGGAAAACAAGGGCCTCAACATCTTCAATTCGTCGCTGATCCTGGCTGACGCCGAGACTGCGACCGATGCCGATTTCGAAGCGATCGAAGCCGTCGTCGGCCACGAATACTTCCACAATTGGACAGGCAACCGCATCACCTGCCGCGATTGGTTCCAGCTCTGCTTGAAGGAAGGGCTCACGGTTTATCGCGAACAGGAATTCAGCGCCGACCAACGCTCGCGCCCGACGCAACGCATCAAGGACGTAAAGCGCCTGCGCGGCCGCCAATTCTCCGAAGACGCCGGCCCGCTCGCGCACCCGGTGCGCCCGTCGAGCTATCAGAAGATCGACAATTTCTACACGGCCACAGTCTATGAAAAAGGCGGCGAAGTCATTCGCATGCTGAAGCGCGTGATTGGCGCTGAAGCGTTCGAACGCGGCATGCAGCTCTATTTCGAGCGCCGCGACGGCACAGCCTCCACTGTAGAGGATTTCGTCGCCTGCTTTGAGGAAGCTTCGGGCAAGAGCCTGAAGGACTTCATGGGCTGGTACGAGCAAGCCGGCACGCCGTCGCTCACGGTGCGCGGGACGTACGACGCTGCGGCGCGCACCTACACGCTCAAGCTCAGCCAACGCACGGCCCCCACGCCAGGCCAACCGACCAAGCAAGCGCTGCCGATCCCGCTGCAGATCGGCTTCATCGCCAAGGACGGCGCCATCATCGCTTCCAAGCTTGAGGGCGACACCATCTCACGCGTCGAACACAAGCTTGTCATCACAGGCGAAGAGACGACGTTGAAATTTTCCGACGTTCTGGAGCCGCCAATCCCCGCGGTGCTGCGGGGTTTCTCGGCGCCGGTCACGCTAGACGATGATCTCACGATCGATGAGCGCCTCGCACAAATGGCGCACGATCCCGATCCATTCACGCGCTGGGAGGCCGGACAATCGATTGCGCGCGCGATCATGCTCGGCGAGGCGCCCAATGCAGCTCCCGCACTGGCGACCGCGCTCGGCCGCGAACTGGATCGCGCGCAGGAAGACCCAGCGTTCGCCGCACTCGCGCTGCGCCTGCCCGATCTGAACGAGCTCTTGCTCACCGCGCAGAAGCCCGATCCCGAAGTGCTCTTTGCCGCACGCGAAGCGTTACGACGCACCGTCGCCACCACGCTCCGCGACAAGCTCACGCCGCTCGCCACGGCGCCAAGCGAAACGCCCTTCTCGCCGGGCGCAGACGCCGCAGGCCGACGTTCACTCAAAGCCGCCGCACTCGACATGCTTTCCTCGCTCGGCGCCGAACAAGGCGATGCATTCCTCGAAGTTTTCGACACTGCGCGTAGCATGACGGAAGGCGCGGCAGCACTGGAGGCGCTTGGCGCCTCTGGCAGCGATGCGTTCGACGCCGCACTCGCGCGTTTCTACGAGCGCTGGAAGGCCAACCCGCTCGTCATCGACAAATGGTTCGCTATCCAGGCTTCGTCGCCACGTGCTGATGCGTTGGCCCGCGCCGAGCGCCTGCGTGCGCATCCGGACTTCAATCTGAAGAATCCAAACCGCGTGCGCGCGCTGGCGGCGGCGTTCGCGATGCGCAACCCGCGCGTTTTCCACAGCTCTGATGGGGGCGGTTACCGTTTCCTGGCGTCGCTTGTGGAACAGATCGATCCGCTCAACCCCGCGCTTGCAGCACGCCTATTGACACCATTCGAATCATGGAAACGCTTCGACGCACCACGACAAAGCCATGCGCGCGCCGCGTTGGAACAGCTCGCCGCGTTAACAAATCTCTCGAAGAACACGCGAGAAATGGTGGAACGCACCCTGGCGTAATCGATGTGACGCTTTCGGGCGACACTTTCCGAGCTGGTGGAGTAGAACGCCCAGCCGGCTCGACAGAACGTTTACGCCTTCTATACGATTTGCGCTCTTCAGAATTCCGAACGGCGATTCGGGGCGGCCGAAGGAAGTCTTGTGTCCAGTGCTGAAACTATAACGGCCGCGGGCGCTTCGCCCGACAAGGCCAGCCGGCCCTTTATTGTGCTGGTGTTCGTGTTCGTCACGGCATTCTTCGCCGCGATGAGCGCGCAGATCAAAGCGCACCACGACTCCGCTGCAGAAACGATCATTGCCGCGCAAGCCTCAACCGCCGGCCTCGTCGCCGAACGCGTCAATGCCAACATCGCGCTCACAGCTGGCGCATCGAACGGCGCAGCCGAGCTGGCCGTAAATGGCGGCGTCGGCGATGCGAACGCAATCGCCACCGCTGCGGCCAGCGCACCCGCCGCCACCGCCGCCGCTGTCGTGTCACGCAACGGCGACATCGAAGCGCTCACCAATTCGAACCACACCGCGCTCATCATTGCCGCCGTGCAGGCCGCGCAAGCCGCTGGCGGCAGCGCCTGGGCCGGCGCGCCGACGATGGGCGAATTGCCGACAGCCCCCGTGCTCGTCCAGCGTGTCGGCGAGCGTTCGCTGGTGACCGTGATCGACGCGGCGCGCCTCTTGCCGGAATTGGACGCCAGTGCGCGCGTCCTGGTCGCCTCGCCCGAGGGCCAAGTGATTTACGCCTCACCGGCGCTGCAAAGCGCCGGCGTGCGCACCCAACAGCAAATCTTGAGCGCAACACGCGGTGACGCAGGCGGCGCACTGATCCAGGCGGGCGACGGCGCAACCTGGGCCGCCGCCGAAGCTTCGGCGCAGATCGGCAATTTCCGCGTCATGGTCGCCTCGCCGGCGCCGAACAATTTGCAGCTCTGGCTGGGGGCGCTGCTTAGCTTTGCGCTCGTGGCTGCGGCGCCATTGGCGGCAATCGCCGTGCTCTATCTGCTGATGCGCCAAAACGGTCAGCGCGCGCGTTTGGCCGAAGCCGAAGCCGCCCGCGCTGAGACGCATTTCCGCATCGCCGCGGACGGCGCAAAGGTCGGCGTGATCGAATGGCGCCCTGGCGCTGACGAGGTGCAACTCTCGGAGCAAGCCGCGCGCCTCCTCGGCGCACCGAGCGATACCTTGAGCCTACGCGACATTCTGGAACTCGTGGTTGCTGAAGACCGCTTCGGCGTTGAAGAAGATTTCCGCCGCACGCGAGAAGCCGGCATGCTGGACGCGCGCTTCCGCGTCATGCGCAATGGCGGCTTGGCCTGGATCGAGGTCCGCGGCGCCGCCGTTGAAGATTCCAGCGGCCGCGCCGAGATGCGCGTGTTCGGCACGATCATCGACGCCACACAGCGCTTTGAAGCGGAACAGCGCGTCTCGCACCTTGAACGCCAACTGCGCGCGGCCATTGAGAACTTTTCTGGCCCGTTCGCGCTCTGGGATACGCGCCGTCGCTTGCTGCTCTGGAACCAGAGCTTCGCCGAAGCCTTCAAGCTCGGCCCGGAAATCCTGCGTCAGCGTGCATCGTACGAAGCGATCGCCGCCGCATCCATTCCGGCGATCCGCCGTGAAAAGCACGAGCCGGAAAGTCCGGACGTGCGCGTGATCGAACTCGCAAGCGGCCAATGGCTGCACATCGTGGAGCGCCGCGCTGCCGATGGCGGCCTTATCACCGTGGGCGTCGATATCACGCCGCTCAAGCGCCAAGAGCTGGAACTTGCGCGCAACGAGAAGCGCTTGTCCGATGCGCTGACCCGCGCCGAAAGCCAAGAATACCGGATAAAGGCGTTGGCGCGCGAGGCGCACGAAGAGCGTCAGAAGGCCGAAGAAGCGAGCCGCGCCAAGAGCACGTTCCTCGCGAACATGAGCCACGAGCTGCGCACGCCGCTCAACGCCGTGATCGGCTTCTCGGAGATCATGTCGAAGGAATTGTTCGGCCCGATCGGCAACGATCAATACAAGCAATATTCGTCCGACATCTTCGAGAGCGGCAACCACCTGCTCGATCTGATCAATGACATCCTCGACATGGCGAAGATCGAGGCGAACAAGTTGACGCTCTCGCCACGCCCGCTTGATCCAAGCGTCGCCATCGAACAAGCCGTGCGCCTCACCAAGCGCAAGGCCGAGGAAAAAGGCCTCTCCATCGTCGTCGACGCCGAAGACCTGCCCGAGATCGAAGCGGACCATCGCGCGGTTAAGCAGATCCTGCTGAACTTGCTCTCCAACGCCGTGAAATTCACCGACCAAGGCGCGATCATGGTGCATGCGCGCGGCACGACGACGGGGCTGACGCTGCGCGTGGTCGACACCGGCTGCGGCATCCCGCCCGAGCACCTGCCGCGCCTCGCGCGTCCGTTTGAGCAGGTCGAAGAAGAACTCACGCGCAACAATCACGGTACGGGCTTGGGCTTGGCGCTCACCAAATCGCTCGCGGAAATGCACGGCGGCAAGCTCGCGATCCAGAGCGAGGTCGGCCGCGGCACGATCGTAACGGTAACGCTGCCGCGCACGTTTGGCGGCCAGCGCGAAGCGGAAGCGACCGCCGCCGAATAATTACGGCGTCGCGTTCTGCTGCTGGCGGCGCTCTTCACGCCGCTCGCGGATACGATCGCGGAAGCGCTCGCGCCGCTCTTCCGGGCTCATGTTCTGAAGTTCCTGCACGCGCTCACGCGTCTCGGGCGAAAGCGCGGGGCGGGGCGTCGCGTCATCATCGTCCGTAATCGACTGGCGCGTCGCAGGCGCGGCGTTGCGCAATGCGTCCAAAGCAGCGGCGCGCTCGTCCGGAGAAAGCTCCGCGAACGCATCGATCATGTTGTCATGGAAGACGCCAATTGCGGCTTGATCCGCCGCACGCAGCCGCGCGAACGCAGCTTTCACGCGCACGCCATCGAACGGCTCTTCGGCGGCAGCCGCAAACGCCGCGCGCCGCGCTTCACGCGCTTCAATGCGCGCCTGGCGGGTCTCCACCCACGAATCCACCAGCTCAGCACGAAGCTTCACACGCGTCTCCGCCGGCAACGCCGCCATGAACGCGCGCGGTCCAGGCATGCGCGCAACGATCGCTTCGGGATCGTTGCGTTGCACCCGCACGCCCGACGCCAGCGCGCCGGCGATGCCGCCGATCACCAGCAGGTTCACGGCGACGGAAACAAACAGAAGCGTGCGCCAAGGAAAACGCTGTTCGCTCATCCTTCCTCTCCCGGCGCTTCGAACGCCATCGCGAAATAGGAATCGTCCTCAAGCGGCGCAGGCGCCAGCAAGCCGCCACCATAGCCAAGCACAACGCCAAACACCGCGCATGCCGCTAAGGCCAAAAGCGCGCGGCGATCAAACACCTCTGCGCGCCTGGGCGCTGCAGCGAGAATGCGCGCGGCGAGCGCATCAGTGTTCGGAGCCACAGAAGCGTGCGCAAGCATATCGTCGATCTCACGCGCCTCTTCGCGCAAGTCGCTCACCTCACCCCCATGCGCTGCGACGAACGCCTGAGCATCCGCGCGTTCGCTCTCCGGCCAGCGGCTCACGTCCGCGCCGTAAGCCGCCAGCAATGCCTCGAACCGTGTACGGTCCATCGCTCTATCCTTCGTCACATCCGCGAGACGCCATCCGCGTCGCCAATCAAATCCGCCGCGACGTCCGCCAGAGCCGCCTTCAGCGCGCGTCGCCCGCGCGCCAGAAGCGATTCAAGAGCTTCAACGCTGATCTCCAGCATTTCCGCCGCCGCAATGTTGCTGAGTTCCTGAAAATGCACCAGCACGAGCGCTGCGCGCTGCCGCTCCGGCAGATCCGCGAGGGCCGCATGCACCTTGGTTTCGCGCTGCCGCGCCAGCCACAGATCGCTCGCCATCGGCTTATTGTCGGCTACGTAGAGTCCGGCGTCCGGATCGGATTTTTCGCGTTTGCGACGCAAGCGATCGTAGCAAAGATTGAGTGCTACGCGGTGCATCCAAGTTTCGAATTTTGCCGCACCCGGCTTCCAGCGCGGCGCTTCGCGCCACACGCGCAAGAAAACTTCTTGCGCCACATCCTCGGCCTCGGCGCCGTCGTTCAACATGCGCCGCGCAAGGCCAACCATTCTCGGCAAATGACGGCGCACGAGCGCTTCCGCGGCCCGGGCGTCTCCAGCCCCCGCGTTCCGGACGAGTTCTGCGTCCGGATCGATCATCCGCGATCAGCCCTCCTTCGCTCCATCAGCCGCCGAAGCGCCGCACCGCCTGCATTTCCTGGCTGCTGATCACGCCATCATTGTTGGCATCGAGTCGATCGAAGCCGCGATAGGGCGCGGCAAGCGCCTCGTCGCGGCCGACGCGACCGTCGTTATTCGTATCAGCGGCGCCCAAACCTTGGCGCATCCCATTGTTGCCGCCCGCGTTACGTTCCGCCTCGCTGAGATAGCCATCGTTGTTAGCGTCGGCCCGTGTGAAAGCCGCAAGACGCGCCTCACGCGCCTCCGCGCGCGTGATCGAGCCGTCGCGGTTAAGATCAAGCGCCGATAGCCGTTCGGCCATGCCGCCCGCTTGCGCATAGGCCGGGCTCGCCGTGAGCCCGATGGCCAAGAGCACGTACTTTACCTGCATCAAAAACTCCGTTCGCCCGATCTAACGGCTGAGCGGCTGGCTTCCGTCGCCCAGCGGCCCCACGATCTGCACAAAGACGGCACGCACCGCAGCCTGGGTGGTGCGAATGGCATCTTCCAAGGCATTGAGGTCGTTAACGCCCACGATTGTCATGAGCCGCGGCGCGACTTCTGCCTCGAACTCGCCCGAGACGCAGATGCGCAGCACCTGCTGTAAATCGCTCCACAGCCGCCAGGAATCGATCAAGTCTTTGTAGGCTTTGTCCGAAAGCACGCCGGCCTTAGCCAAGCCGATCAGCGCATCACCCGTGTTCGCGGCCAGCACCTCACGATGCAAGGCGGCGTGCGTGAGTTGCAGCGCTTGGGCGATGAACTCGATATCGACGAAGCCGCCGGGAGCGAGCTTCAAATCCCACACGCTGCGCCCGGCGCGCTCGCGCTCCATCAATCCACGCATATTGGCGACATCGGCGCGCACCTTGGCCGCATCCCGCTCTTGCGCCAGCGTGTTCTGCGTCGCCGTAACCACGCGCGTGGCGAGCGCATCGTCGCCGGCCACGACACGCAGTCGCGTCAACGCCTGCAATTCCCAGGTCCACGCCTCTTCTGCGTAGTAGCGCTCAAACGAAGAGAAGCGCACAGCCACCGGGCCCTTCGATCCCGATGGGCGCAGCTTGGTGTCGATCTCGTAGAGCGAACCTTCTTCCGTTGGCGCCGACAGCGCGCTGATCAGGCGCTGCGTGAGACGCGCATAGAACTCACCGGCGGTAAGCTTCGCGTCGCCGGACTCCTGCGGCGCATCATAGACGAGCATGATGTCGAGATCGGAGCCTTCGGCAAGTTCGCGACCACCGAACTTGCCAAGCGCCAGCACAACGAACGCGCCCGGCTGCGGCCCGTACATGCGCTCCACCTCGCTCAATGCCGCATCGGCCATCGCGCGTACGCACGCCTCAGCCAGATCGGCGTAAGCCGCACCGGCATCCTGAGCGTTGGCGATGTTCTCCAGCACCTGCACACCGATACGGAACGCCTCCTCGCGCTGGAAGCGACGCGCGGCATTCAGCTTGGCCTCGAAACTGTCCGCGTCGTGCAAACGATCCTGCAGCTGCCGTGCCAGCGCGCCCGGTTCGTCCTGGGCCAAGGGAATTGCGAAACGCGGTTCGATCAGCGCATCGAGCAAAGCCGGGCGCCGCGCCAACGCTTCCGCCAAACGCGGCGCGAGCGTGAGAATGCGCGCCAACAGATCAAGGAAGGACGGCCGCGCTTCCAGCAGAGAGAGCACCTGGACGCCGGCGATGAGCCCGGAGAAGAAGGTCTCGAACCGCGCGAAGGTTTGATCTGGATCGCCGGACGCGGCCAACGCACGCAACAAGCGCGGCGTGAGACGCGTCAACACCTCACGCGCGCGTTCCGAGCGCATCGCGCGGATGCGGCCGTGGTGCCAGCCACGGATGGTTTGGCTCACATAATCGGGGCGCTTAAAGCCGAGCTTCTCAATCGTCTTCAGCGTTTCGGGATGATCCTCGACGCCCGTGAAGATGAGGCTGCCCATCGGATCGGCGAGGCTCTCGCCGCGGCCGAACAATTGATGGTCGATGTCGGAGACGATCTTGCGCCGCTCGACCAATGCCATCTCGAACGCGGCCAGTGTTTCGAAGCCCGCCAGAGCCGCCACGCGCGCGCGCGCGTCTTCATCACGTGGGACGTGATGTGTCTGCGCATCCTCCAGCATCTGGATGCGATGCTCGATCTCTCGATAGAAGATATAGGCCTCGTGCAACGCGTCGCGCGCCGAAGGTGCAATCGCCCCAGCCTCCACTAAGGCATCCAGCGCCGCAAGCGTGCCTTGCGCGCGGAGTTTACGATTGCGACCGCCGAGAATGAGCTGCTGTGTCTGCGCGAACAATTCGATGTCACGAATGCCGCCGCGCCCGAGCTTCACATCGAACACCGGCTCGCCGAGCTCGGCGCTTTTATGCGCGGATAGGATCTGGCGCTTGATCGAATGGACGTCCTCGACAGCGGCGAAATCCAGATGCTTGCGCCAGATGAAGGGCTCCAGCGAGGCAAGGAAATCGCGACCGGACTTGCGATCACCAGCCGCGGCGCGCGCTTTGATGAACGCCGCGCGCTCCCAGTTTTGTCCGAGATTCTGGTAATAGTGTTCGGCGGACGCGACCGACACCGCGACAGGCGTTGAGCCCGGATCAGGCCGCAAGCGTAGGTCAGTGCGGAAAACGTAACCATCGACCGTCACCTCCTCCAGCGTGCGCACCAGCGGCGCAACCAAGCGCACCGCCGCGACGCGTGGCTCGCGCGCATTGGTGGTGCGGAGCAATTCGGCATCGAAGAAAACGGAAAAATCGATGTCGCTTGAATAATTGAGCTCGCCCGCCCCCATCTTGCCCATCGCAACAAGAATGAGCCCCGGCACAGGGCCTTCGTCGCCGTCAAAGCTGGAGAGCGTGAGGTCGCCGCGTTGCTCGCTTTCGCGACCGGCCACAGCGAGCGCCGCGCGCAAAGCGGCGTCGGCGAAATCGGTAATGGCGCCCGTGACTCGCATGAGCGGCCACGTGCGCGAGAGATCAGCGAGCGCCGTCGCCAGGTGCACGGCATCCTTGGCGCGGCGCAGGATGCGCATTGCGTCTTCGATCGGTGGCGGCGCCAGCGCAATCTCATGCGCCTGTGCAAGCGCTTCGCGAAGCAAGCGTTCGGCCCATTCCGCATCGGCGCCTTCAAGCAAGTCCGGGCGGCGCTCCATGATGCGGCGCAGATAGGGCGCATTTTGCGCAGCGGATGCCGCCGCTTGCGCCCAAGGTGTATCGGCGAATGGCGTGGGCGGCGCGATGTTCGCCAGAGCGGGTGACACCGAACGCATCAGCGCGCCGCCGCTGCGTCGATGGCCGGCAGCACGAGCGCTGCGCCTAGACCGCGATGATTGTCGTCGCCCAGGCCATCGCGCAGATGCAGACCGCCGCGATGCAGACGCGCAACTGCCGCGACAAGGCTCAAGCCAAGGCCCGCGCCCGGCGTGGAGCGCGCACTTTCGAGCCGCACGAAGCGCTCCAGCACGCGCTCGCGATCCGCTAGCGGAATGCCTGGGCCGTCATCCGACACCGTGATCTCTATGCGGCCATCCTGGCGGCGCACGGCGCGAATTTCGATTCGCCCGCCTTCTGGCGTATATTTGAGTGCATTCTCGATCAAATTCGACACCGCCTGCGCAAAGAGCCCCGGTTCACCATTCAGCACCAAACCGTCCGCGACCTCACCACGCAGGGTGCGACCTTGCTCCTCAGCGGCGGGCTCATAGAAGTCGACAAGCTCGCGCAATTGCTCGGTCGCGTCGATCCGCTGGAAGCGCCAATCCGGGTTGGATTCCACGCGCGCCAGCTTCAACACCGCCGCGAACATATCGAGCAAGCGATCGGCCTCTTCCAACGCTTTGCGCAAGGCTTCGCGATCGGCATCGGTGTCCGGTTCAGCGTCGAGCGCGGATTCGAGGCGATGGCGGAAGCGGGTCAACGGCGAACGCAGATCGTGCGCGATCGCATCGCCGGCCGTGCGCGAGATATGCATCAAGCGCTCAAGCCGATCGAGCATGGCGTTGATCGCGTGCCCTAGTTCATCCCATTCGTCGTCATCGCCGCGCACCGGCGCGCGACGCGTGAGATCGCCGGCCATGACGTCCCGCGTCGTATTCGTGAGCGCTTCGACACGGCGCGACGCGAGCCAAGCGCCGATGAGGCCGATCGCCAGCGATGAAATCAGACCAAGCGCCGCCACCGTCCACAGCGCGCGCGTGATCCGCCCCGCGATCAGCGCGGTGTCGCCGAGATCGCGCGCCACGAGCAGGATCGGCCCGTTGAGCAAACGGCCCACTTGCCCGCGCGCGCGACCGCGCTCCCCGCCACCGCCTTCATCGGTGCGCTCGAAACTGAAATCGACCTGTTCGATCGCTTCGCCCACGGGCACGGTGGGAAGCTGCGGAAAGTCGCCGGTGATGACCGTGCCGTTGCTTTCGGCCAGCACGTAGAGCAGCGGCCCCTGGCGGGCAGCGCGCTCCACCACTTCCTGGTTCAAGCGGCGCATGCCGCCTTCGCCGTACGCGCTCTCAAGCGCTGCATATTCCTGTTCGGCGAGTACATCAGAGTCAGCGTTGAGCTGACCAATGGTCGCCACATAGAGGTAAATCAGCAGCGCTACCACGAACAGCAGCACGATGCCGGCTTGCACCAGGGCAAGCCGGAAGGTCGTGGTCCGGAGAAGCGCGAGGCTTGGCCTCATGCCTCCAGTCGATAACCTGAACCTCGCACCGTGTGCAGCAGAGATTGCCCGAAATCGCGGTCAATCTTCGAGCGCAAACGCGAAATGTGCACGTCGATCACGTTCGTTTGCGGGTCGAAATGATAATCCCACACGTTTTCGAGCAGCATCTTGCGCGTCACCGTCTGACCGGAATTGCGCATGAGGTACTCAAGCAGGCGGAACTCGCGCGGCTGAAGATCAAGCTTCTTGCCGCCACGCTTCACGGTGCGCGCCAGCAAATCCATCTCGAGATCGCCGACCTGCAAACGCGTTTGGGCATCGCGATCGCGGCCATTCCAGAGCGCCTTCACGCGCGCCAGCAATTCGCGCGTCGAATACGGCTTGCCGAGATAATCATTGGCGCCAGCCTCAAGGCCTTCAACACGATGATCTTCGTCATGCAACGCCGACAGCATCAGCACCGGCGTCGACAAGCCTTGTTCGCGCAGATCCTTGATCACGTCCGTGCCGATTTTCTTCGGCAGCATGCGATCCAGCACAATCACGTCGAAGCCGCCGTTCAGCGCCATCGACTCGCCGAGTTCACCGTCGCCGGCGATTTCGACATCATGTTCATCGGCCGTCAGCGAAGCCTTCAGGCTGGCCGCCATATCGGCGTCGTCTTCTACGAGAAGTACCCGCATACGTTCTCCCTCACCCTTTACTCGGCGACTTCCGCCGCGATGAAGCGACGACCCGCACGACCATCCACCTGCAAGAGCAGCGGACGGCTCGCGCGACGCGCCGCGTCGACGGCAGTGGAGAGCTCCGCAGCGGTGCGCACGCTGCGGCCACCGGCCTGCAGAATGATATCCCCGACGCGGATGCCCTTGCTCGCGGCATCACTGTCCGGCTCGACAGCGGTGACGACGAGGCCTGCTTCGTTCGCGCCAAGTTCATAGCGCGTACGATCTTCTGAGGTCGCCGGGCGCACAGAGAGACCCAACGAGCTTTGCGCCACACCTGGCGCGCCATCCGGCGTTTCAGGCGGTGTCGCGTTCGGCGCAGGGTTTGCCGCGGCGAGCGTTTGCTCGGATGGGCGTTCCTGCAGACGCAGATTCAGCGTACGACGATTGCCGCCGCGCAGAATTTCTACGCGCGAATTGTTGCCGATGGCCGTGGCGCCCACGCGTTGTGTGAGGTCGCGGCTATCCTCGATGCGCTGACCATTGAAGGTCAGGATCACGTCGCCTTGCTGCAAGCCAGCGCGCGCCGCCGGGCCATCCGGCACCACGCTTGCGATCAGCGCGCCGCGCGGCTCGTCGAGACCGAGGCTGCGGGCGATGTCTTCATCGAGCGGTTGGATCGAGACGCCGATCCAGCCGCGCGAGACGCGGCCGTTCTGCAGAATTTGCTGGACGATGCTGTTGGCGGTTTGCGCCGGAATGGCAAAGCCAATCCCAACGTTGCCGCCCGTCGGTGAAAAGATCGCGCTGTTCACGCCGATGACGTTGCCGGCAAGATCGAAGGTCGGGCCGCCCGAATTGCCCCGGTTAATCGGCGCGTCGATCTGCATGTAATCGACATAGGCGGACGAACCCGCGTCGCGACGGCCCATCGCCGAGACGATACCGGCCGTGGCCGTGCCATCGAGGCCGAATGGATTGCCGACAGCGACGACCCAATCGCCCACGCGTACATGGCGCGCGTCGTCGAAGGTCACATACGGGAAGCGCCCGCCGCCGCGCACGCGCAGCACGGCGATGTCGGTGGCTTCGTCGGAGCCGACAATATCGGCCTGGATGTCGCGGCCGTCGCTGGTGCGGATGGTGATCTCTTCCGCGCCCTCGATGACGTGGTGGTTGGTGACGATTACGCCGCTCTGGTCGATGAAGAAACCGGAGCCGAGCGCGGTCGGCGCGGGGCCGCCCGGACGACCCGGCCGGCCACGGAAGAATTCCTCAAAGCCCGGCGGCAGGCCTTCTACCTGCGGGCCGGTCGCGGCGTCCGGGCGCTGGCGCACGGAAATAGAGACGACCGCCGGGCGCACGCGTTCGATCAGGTCGGCGAAGCTCATCGGCGCGCCGTTGGGCGGGGCGATGGCGGTGGGATTTATCTCTTGGGCGTTGGCGCCGTTGGAGAAAACCATCGGCGCGGCGGCGAAGCCCGCGAAAAGAGCAAGAGTGCTCCCGCCGGCGATCAGTGTGCGGCGGAGAAACTTCACGGTACCTGCTTCAATCATGGAGACCCTCGAAAGGACGTCAAAAGAGCTTAGCCCAAAGCCGGCCCAAGGCCCGCTCCGAGCTTCAACATAGGCTCAACTCTCGGTCCCGTAAGGGTGGTTTTGGGCGAAGTTGCGATCAATTGAGGCGAGGACAGGCGCCTTTTTTGCGGCCGAACGACGCCGGGCGCGACGAACACGCCCTCAAATACGACGTTTACCGTTCACCCTCTTCGGGCGTCAGCACCGCGGCGTCTGGCTGCGCGCGGCTCCGGGTCGAGAAAATTGCCCACAGGCCGATGAGCAAAAGGAGGATCGGCGCCCCCCAAAGCGCCCAGGTGCGCGCGTCCACAGGCGGGCGGAAGAGGACAAAGTCACCGTAGCGCTCACGGAAGAATGCGCGGATTTCGCTGTCGCTATCCCCAGCAGCGACGCGCTCACGCACCAGCGTACGCATGTCGGCGGCGATCTCGGACGTGGATTGCGCGATCGGCTCGTTCTGACACTGGACGCAGCGGATCTCCATTTCGAGCGCATGCGCCCGCGCCTCTTGCGCCGGGTTCCCCAGAACGACAGGCGCAGCGATGGCAAAAAGGATGGCCGCGAAGCTCATGACGGCATCAGTTTCCTTCGCCGCGCCAAGGCGAGCAAGCTCAACGCGCCGCCGATCCCCATCATGGTCACGCCAATGAAGATGAGATGCACAAGCGGGTTATAGTAGAGCCGCACCGTCCAGCCGGAATTGTCGCGTCCTGCATCGCCGAGCGCCACATAGAGATCGCCATCGAGGCCGCTTAGGATGCCGACTTCCGACGTTGGCATCGGCGAGGTCGGATAGAAGCGCCGCTCGGCTGACATGCGTTGCACTTCGCCGGGGCGTTCGACGCGGAAATTCGCGCGCGTGGCGGCATAGTTCGCGCCCTCGATTTCACCTACTTCGAGAAGCGTCACGCGCCGGCCGATAAAATCCACGCTCTCGCCCGGATTGAGCACAGCCGCCTGCTCCTTGCGAAACGCTGTCTCTGCAATCGCGCCAAGCGTGAGTACGCCCGCACCAACATGCGCGATGCTCATGGACCACACGGCGAGCGGCAGCAGCGCCAGCTTGCGCAGCGCCTGCCCTTCGCCGCGTTGCACGCGCGTCCAGAGATAGATCAAGCCACCGGCGATCAGCCACACACCGAGCGCCAACCCAATAGCCGGAATGGCGCGACCGCTCGCGAACACGAGCGCACCGACAAGCGTGAGCATCGCAAGGATCGCCGCTGGCGCGAGCTTCTTTGCAGACTCGCGGAAATCACCAACGCGCCACGACAGCATCGGCCCGAACGGGAGCAGTAAGAACAATGCGCCGAGCAATGGCGCGACCGTCAAGTTGAAGAAGGGCGGACCGACCGAGATCAGCCCGCCGCCCATTGCTTCCACAAGCAGCGGATAAAGCGTGCCAATCAGCACCACGCCCGCCGCCACCGCGAGGCCGAAATTATTCCAAACCAGCATGCTCTCGCGGCTCACGGCCGCAAAACCCGAGGGCTGCGCCAATTTCGGCGCGCGCCAGGCGTAGAGCGTGAATCCAATGCCCAGCGCGATCGCCAACAACACGAGCACGGCAATGCCGCGACGCGGATCGACGGCGAATGCGTGCACGGAGGTCAGCACGCCAGAGCGCACGAGGAATGTGCCGAGCAACGCCAAGCCAAAGCCCATGATCGCAAGGAGGATCGTCCAACTCGCGATCGAACCACGGCGCTCGGTCACGATTGCGGAGTGCACTAAGGCGCAGGCGATGAGCCACGGCATGAAGCTCGCGTTCTCAACGGGATCCCAGAACCACCAACCGCCCCAGCCGAGTTCATAATAGGCCCAGTACGAACCCAAGCCGATGCCAAGCGTCAGAAACGTCCACGCCGCAAGCGTCCACGGGCGCAACGCTTTCGCCCAGGCTTGATCCACGCGGCCTTCAATCAACGCCGCGATCGCCAGCGAGAACGGCACGCTCAAACCGACATAGCCGAGATACAAAAGTGGCGGGTGCGCCGCGAGCGCGGGGTCTTGCAGCAGCGGATTAAGCCCGCTGCCCTGCATGGGCGCCGGATCAAGCCGCGCGAACGGGTTTGAGAGGAAGAGCGTGTAGATGAGCGCGCCAGCGGTGACGAAGCCCTGCACGCCAATCGCGCGCGACCAAAGCCCAAAGCTCTGCTCGCCGCGGCGCATCGCCAGGATCGCGCCGAACAAGGCGGAGACGAAACACCACAGGAGCATCGAGCCCTCGTGGTTTCCCCAGGTGCCGGCGATTTTGTAGATCAGCGGCTTATCGATGTGCGAATTCGCGGCGACGGCGCTGACGGAAAAGTCTGACGTCACGAACGCATACATCAGGCACGCAAACGACAGCGCGCACGCGAACGCGGCCGCTTGCGCGATCGCCGCCGCAGCAGCCCCGCGTTCATTGTGGCCGGTCGAGACCAGCCCCAGCGCGCCTTGCGCCAGGCTCAGCGCCAGCGTCAGCGCCGCCGCGAATGCGCCAATCTCAGCGATCATTGCGGCGTGTCGCCTTTCCACTCGCCGCGCTCTTTCAGCGCTTCGGCGACTTCGCGCGGCATATAGGTTTCGTCGTGCTTGGCCAGCACACGCTCGGCTTCGAAGGGCTGCCCCGGCGACCAAGTGCCTTCCGCAACCACGCCTTGGCCTTCGCGGAATAGATCAGGAAGGATGCCATCGTAACGCACCTCAACGGCGGCGCCGCCATCGGTGACGGTGAACATATTCGCTCCGTCCGGCGCCCGGCGCACCGTGCCTTCCACCACTAAGCCACCCAAGCGCACGCGCTGGCCCGGCTGCGCGCGCTCCGCCAGCTCTGAGGGGGCTACGAAGAACGTCACAGAGTCCCGCAAACCCACAAACGTCAGCGTCATCGCGCCGACCAGCAGAGCGCCTGCGGCGGCGATCATCATCAAGCGTTGATCACGACGGCGCATTATTCCGCTCCCTCGCCGCTGCTCATGCGACGCGCCATTTCGCGACGCGGATCATCTTCATTCATGCGCACGTACGCTTCGCTCCAAAACGTGCGCGCATCGCGACCTTCTTCCATCGCCGCCATCGCCTGATAAATCCAGGGCGCTGGATCATTGGTGAGCGCGCCAGCCTGTTGAAACGCCGCCAACGCTTCCGGCGTCACGCGACCTTCGATACCGACAAGCGCGCGTCCAAGCCCGAGCAACGCCTCGGCCATCAAAGGGTCGCGCCGCAGCGCCATATCGAATGCGCGCGCCGCTTCTTCGGCGCGCCCCTGATCGAGCAAGAGTTGGCCTGTGTAAAAATATGGAAGTGGGTCGTTGGCGTTTTCGCGCGACGCCTCATTCAGGATCGCAAGCGCCTCATCGACTGTATAGCTGCGAGGGTCGCGATCCTTCAGCGCTTCAAGGCGCGCCGCGTACGGTGCGTCGGGTAGTTCGGGGCGACCGAGGAAAAGATAAGTGCCGAGCGCAGCAACTGCGACCGCGCCGCACACCACCAGGGCCGGTATCGGCGAAGCCACGCCGCCGCCCGCACGGCGGTAGGCGCGCAGCGCCCAAAAAGCCGCACCAGCCGTCAGCACGGCTGCAATCGCCAGAACTGCAATCTGTGTCCACACAAGGAGCGTCACTAGCCTTGTTTGCCCGCGCGCGAAATCCGTTCGGACGCCGCAGGCTGCTTCAGCCTAGTCTGTAGCCGGCAACCTCAGGCGCGCTTTGAGCCCGCCCAATTGCCCGCGCTCAAAAAGCAGTTCCCCAGCATAGAGATCGACGGTTTCTTTGAGGATCGAGAGGCCGAGGCCCTGTCCGGGTGCGGCCTCATCCAGCCGCGCGCCCCGCGCCATCGCGCGCGCGAGCTCCTCGTCCGATAGGCCAGGGCCATCGTCCTCGACCACGATCTCGAACAGGCCGTTGCTTTCGAACGCCGGCAGCAGACGCAAGATCACCTGGCTCTTGCCGTACTTGCAGGCGTTATCGACAAGGTTGGCGACCATTTCGAGCAAATCTTCGCGCTCGCCACGGAAAGTCACGTCGCCTTCGGCTTCGATGGAAATATCGACCGCTTTCAGATGGTCGTATTTCTGCTCCATCATGAAGACGAGGTCTTCGAGGTTTTGGAGGACCGGCGTGCGGTACGCGATCGTCGGCGCCTGCGCGCCCGCCCGCGCCTCAGCCCGCGCCGCGACACGCGCACGGCGAAGTTGGCGTTCTACGAACGCTTCCATCTCCTCGATCGACTGGCGCATGACGCCGTCGGCCGATTGCCCTTCGCTCGCGGCGTTCTTCAGCACCGCGATCGGCGTCTTCAGCGCATGCGCCAGATTGCCGACGTGGCGGCGCGCACGCTCCACGACTTCACGATTGTGATCGACCAGCGCGTTGAGTTCTTGGGCGACAGGCTGGAGTTCGGCGGGATAGTTATTTCCGAGACGCTCCGCATCCCCACGCCGCACACTGGCGATGTCGCGCTGCAAAGCGTGCAAAGGCTCAAGCCCAACGCGCACTTGGATCAGCGACACCACCGCAACCATGATCGCGCAGAACGCCACGAACAGCGCGAATGCAAACCCCACAACGCCGGCCGCTGGCGCCAGGATCGCATCAGGCGTCACGCCGACAAGAAAGAGATAGCGCCCTTCCAGCTGCGGGATTTGCTCCACGCGCGCGACGATGCGCAGCTTCTCTTGGTCCGGGCCCTCAATGGTGAGGAATTGCGCCGTGCGTGGCGCATCCGGTGCGATGAGATTGGCTTGGACTTTGGGATCGAGCGGGATCGCTACGTCAAACAGCGACGGCGAAATCACCTGCACTTCGAGCAAGCCGTCATCGTGGATGCGCGCGACCTGGTAATAGCGCCCGCTCAGCGGCTGAAGATAGCGCGGGTCATACGGCAAATCCTGCAACGCCAATTCGCCGGCGAGACCAGGCCCAGCATTGCCGACGAGATTGTTGGCGACGCTCTCAAGCTCTGGATCAATCAGCAGCCGCAGCATCTGCGCATTGAATTGCGCGTACGCCACCCAGCCCATGCCGACGAGGCCGATCACGCTGACGAAAGCAATCGTAATCAGCCGCGCCGCCAGCGATCGGCGGATCAGCTCGCGGAAGCGCCTAACTGCTCCTCCGCTTGCGGGGGAGCTGTCAGCACGCGGAGCGTGCTGGCTGAGGGGGGATGCGCCGTCGTGTGACAGACTTTCCCCCTCCGGCTCGCTTCGCTCGCCACCTCCCCCGCGAGCGGGTGAGGAGTTTGCGCTTTGCGTCACTGCTGGTCCGCGGGATCGATCAGCCTGTAGCCCAGACCTTTTTCCGTGATGATGCGATCGGTGCCGATCTTGCGGCGCAGAATGCCGATGAACACTTCGATCGTGTTCGAGTCGCGCTCGTGATCCTGGCTGTAGATTTTCTCAGTGAGTTCAGCACGCGAGACGATACGGCCAGCGTGGTGCATCAGGTAATCAAGCACCTTGTACTGGTAGGCGGTGAGCTTCACCGGCGCGCCGTTCACCGTCACTTGGCCCGTCGCTGCGTTGAGGCGCAGATCGCCGACTTCAAGCACGGCCGATTGATGATCCGTCGTGCGGCGCACATTGGCGCGCACGCGCGCCAGCAGCTCCGCCATATGGAAGGGCTTGGTCACATAATCATTGGCGCCGAGATCCAGGCCCTCGACCTTCTCGCTCCAGCGATCGCGCGCGGAGAGGATCAGCACCGGCATGGAGCGCCCCTCTTTGCGCCATGCCTTGAGCACCGTGAGCCCGTCCACCTTCGGTAGGCCGAGATCGAGGATCGCCAAATCATAGGGTTCGGTTTCGCCGAGGAACTGGCCGTCTTCGCCATTGTCCGCGGTATCCACCGTATAGCCGGCGTCACCTAACGCAGATGCAAGCTGCTCCCGCAGGTTCTTGTCGTCCTCGACCACCAGCAACCGCATGCGCGTCTTTCCCTATCGGGCGGCGTTCACGCGGAAATCGCGCACCTGGCCGTCCGGCATTCGCCAACGCAGCACATAAATTGGCCGGCCGCCGTCCTCAAGGCGAGCCGAGATCAACTCACCGCCATATTGGGAGCGGATTTCGTCGACGACTTCGCGCAGAGAGCGAATATCTTGCTGGCCGCCGCCGCGCTGTTGCACGGGCATGACCATTTGCGGCTGCACGAATTGCGCATGCTGGGCGCTTACGGGCGCAGCGATGGCGCCGGTCGCGACGAACGCGGAAAGGAGGAGTGATTTAGCCCACATGGCGCGACCCGTGTACGGGAGCCGCACTGAATGCCCCCTGAATGTAACGGGTACTTCACATTAACCAGCAGGCCGGGTCGGCGTGTAGTCCCGCTTGGGCCACTTCTTGACGAACTTCTTCAGGTCGTCGTCCACATTCTCCGGCAGCACGACTTGCAGGCGGACGAACTGATCCCCTTGACCTGCAACACCTTTTCCCTTCAGCCGAAGCGTCTTGCCGGTATTGGAGCCGGCTGGGATGGTGAGCGTCACCGGGCCACCCGGCGTGGGCGCTTGGATCTTCGCGCCTTCGACAGCCTCGGTCAGCGAGATGTTCAGATCCATGTGAACATCCTGCCCTTCGCGGCGGAAAAAGGCGTGCGGGCGGACGTTGAGTTCCACCAGCGCGTCACCCGCAGGGCCACCCTGGACGCCGGGACCACCTTGGTTCTTGAGACGCAGCACCTGCCCGGTCTCGACGCCAGCCGGAATAGCAACGTCGAGCGTGCGGCCTTCCGCCAGCGAAATGCGCCGGCGTGCGCCATTGATAGAGTCGAGGAAATCGATTTCGAGCGTGAAGCGCATGTCGCGCCCGCGCATGCGGCCATAGCCGCCGCGGCCGGCGCCGCCAAAGCCGGGCCCAAAAAGATCAGAGAAGATATCGCCGAGATCGAACGCATCCGCGCCGGGTCCCGCCCCAGCGCCAGCCCCCGGACCAGCGCCGGCGCCCGCGTGTTGCCGCGCGCCTTGTTGTCTTGGCCGCGAGTTGAACGCCATGCGTTCGTTGCCGTCGGCGTCGATCTCGCCGCGGTCGAAACGCTGCTTGGTCACCGGGTCTGAAAGCAGATTAAACGCCGCCGTGGCGCGCTTGAACTTGTCTTCCGCGACCTTGTCGTTCGGGCGCACGTCCGGGTGCAATTCTTTGGCGAGCGAGCGGTACGCGCGACGAATTTCGTCGGCGGTGGCGGTTCGGCTGACGCCCAGGGATGCGTACGGGTCCCAACTCACGATGACAGACTGCGCTCCGGCTTCCGCAGAATGATGGCAGCGGCGCAGCCAATTCCAAGCAGGGAATCAGAGTGCCGGCCTTCTGGCCTGCCGCACTATAGGGGTATGGTTAACTCCTTATTCAACCCTGGCGCCCCGGAAGACGCCAATTGAGCGATCCGAATCCGCAACGAGGCGGGCGGCGTACCGAAATCGGCGCTCTGCTGGGCGGCTGTATAAATAAACGGAGAGCTTAACGCCCCGGCGGTGCGGACGACCGCGCCGCCGCCATCCAGAACCTCCAGCAGGTACGTTTCCGCGGGCTCCCCGAGCGGCGGCTCGCCCGCTCCCCAAGAATCGCCCCCAACGCGCGCACACCGCACCCACGAGATCGCGATATCGCCCGCACATGCGCGGGCGCCCACGGGCGCAGCGCCGCGTGCGGCAGCGTCACTGCAAAGCGCGCGGCGCGATTGTGTGTCGAAGCACCGCCGGCTGGCGGCGCCACAATCTCCAGCGCCTCGCCCCCTTCGTGCGCGCGCTTCCACTGCTGTCTCTTGCGCATCGCCACGCTGGGCGTACGGCTCGCCGATGCTCGCCGCGGACATATCGTTAGCGTCGATCTCAACGGCATCGCGCGCTTCACGATGAAAGAAACTCACGCGCCCTTCGCGCTCGGCCGCGGTGAAATCATACGCCGCCATCAAGGGCTCAAGCGCGTCGCGCGCACTCATCAGTGCATCGACCACATAGCCGCTCACGGCGCCCCGCAATGTTGTCAGATCCACGTCAGTGAAGCCGGCGCGCGCGCAGACATCCAGCACGACCTCGCCCAAGCCGGAAAGCCCTGCGCGACCATTCAGCCAATGCCCCAAACGCCACGATGCGCCATCGGCCCACACATCCGCACGCGCTGGAAACGCCGGATGCGGCCGCGCATCCATTGGATTGAAGATTTTCAAATGAAAGATCGGCGCACCACCACTCACCGGGTCGCGCTCGAACCGGCGAACGCTGCCGCCACCACATGCTCGTACGGTCCGTCACTTCGCTCGCGTAGCGCTTCCAAATCCGCGCGACGCCACAAGGCGCCCTCAACATCCTCGATTAGTTCGCCATCCAATTCCTGACGCTGCCGCGCAGCGCCCGCCCAACGCTGCCGCAGCGCGTTGATAAAGTCCGGCGCGACATTCGCTTGGTTCTCCCAAATGCTCGAGCGCGTCACGACCGTATCGGGCGCCACGATCAAGCGCTTCAGCGCTTGGATCGGGCGTGGCGTCGTCGTCACCAACATACGCGGACGCTCACCCAGCCGCAGCGCGTGCTCCAATGTCTCCAAAGTTTGCTCCGGGTAGGACCAGAAGCACAATTCATCACACCCCGCCGCGTCGAATTGCGGCCCACGCAAACTCGCGGGATCTTCCGCCGAGAACGCAAATGCCTGCGCGCCGCTCGGCCTCCGCCGCCTCGCCATCGCGCATCGCGGCGTAGGCCTCATCCAGCAGCGCGCGCAGCGCCTGTGCGCCGCCCATTGTTCCGCGTCCCGTTCTCAAACCCGATTTTCTCGACGATGGCCAAAACGAACGCAGCGCCGTGTCGGTCGAATAGAGTTCGCAAAAACGAACGATTCCAACGCGCGCGGTCGCCATCCGCGTGGATGGCGGGCGCCCAAATCCCCCATTCCCCCTGGCCAGAATTCGGCCATACCTCTATTGGACACACCCTTCCGGAGACGCACTTGTCCGACACAGGTCCAAACGGTCCAGATTTTCGCCGCGGCATCGACTGGGCGAAGCTGCGCGCGGCCGCCGCGCAGCAGCACATCGCGGACATGGTCGCCGGACGGCGCAAGATCACGTGGCGCACAGTCGCGAGCATCGCCGCGGGCGGCGCGTTGGCGTTCGTGTTGGGCCTGTGGGTTTGGATCTATTGGGGCCTGCCCCGTGTGCCGGACGCAGAATCGATCTGGGCGCTCAATCGCCAGAACTCGATCATGTTCGTCGATCGCGAAGGCGACATTCTCGGCATGCGCGGGCCGTACTACGCGCGGCGCACGCCGCTCAGCGAAATGCCCGAGCACGTGCCGCAAGCTTTCCTCGCCATCGAGGACCGCCGTTTCTATTCGCACGAGGGCGTGGACCGTATGGCGGTGATCCGCGCACTGCTCGCCAACGTACAGGCGGGCGAAACCGTGCAGGGCGGCTCGACGATCTCGCAGCAGCTCGCGCGCAATCTTTTCCTCACGCAGCGCCAAACGATCAATCGCAAGCTCCGCGAAATGGTGCTCGCGTCGCGCATCGAGCGGCGGCTGACGAAAGACGAGATTCTCGAACTCTATCTGAACCGCGTCTATCTCGGCGATCAGGCCTACGGCGTTGATGCTGCCTCGCGCCGCTATTTCGGCCATCCCGCGACCGAACTCACGCTCGCTGAAGCGGCGTTGCTGGCTGGCTTGCCGAAAGCGCCCTCGGATCTTGCGCCCTCATCACACCTCGAAGACGCCATCGCGCGTCAGCACGTTGTTCTGCAAGCGATGGTCGATGCCGGCTTCATCACCGAGGCGCAGCGCGACGAAGCGCGCGAAGCGCGTATCCGCATCATCGACCGCCCGAACTTCGAACGCACGATGGGCTACGCGTTCGACCTTGCCGTCGAAGAAGCCCGCGCCGCTGTCGGCCGCGAAGTGCCCGACCTCGTCATCCAGATGACGATCAACAACGAGGTGCAGACCGCCGCTTCGGATTCGATCCGCCGTCGCCTCGGCAATCGCGCTTTCGGCCGCCGCCCGCTGCAGGCCTCCTACATGGCCGTCGATCGCCAAGGCGGCATCGTCGCTCTCGTCGGCGGCACCGACTACAGCGCGTCGAAGTTCAATCGCGTTACGCAGGCTGAACGTCAGCCGGGCTCGACCTTCAAGACGTTCGTTTACACAGCGGCGCTCGAAAGCGGGCTCAGCACCGAGGACGTGCGCTACGACGAACCCGTCGTCATCGATGGCTGGCGGCCTCGCAATTACGACGAAGGATATCGCGGCGCCGTGACACTCCGCACCGCTTTCGCGCAATCGATCAACACGGTTGCAGCCGAAGTCGGCTACGAAGTGGGCCCCCAACGTGTTGCCGATGTCGCCCGCCGCCTCGGCGTGCGCGGCATGCCGGAGCGCAACGCCTTCGTGCCGCCCTCAATCGCGCTCGGCTCAGTTGAGACGACGCTGTGGGATATGACGTCAGCCTTCGCTGTGTTCATGAACAATGGCGTGCGCATCGACCCGCACATCATCACACGCGTAACGAACTCGTCGGGCCAAGAACTTTACGTGCGCCCCGCCTACGAAGGCCAACGCGTGCTCGATGCAGCGATCGTGCATCAGATGAATTCGATGATGGGCGCCGTCGTGCTACGCGGTACGGGCACAGGCGCGCGCATCGGCGATCGCGACATTGCCGGCAAAACCGGCACCAGCTCGGATTGGCGCGACGCCTGGTTCGTCGGCTACAGCGCCGACTTCACCGCCGGCGTCTGGGTCGGCCACGACGATTTCACGTCGATGGGCCGCACCACAGGCGGCACGCTGCCGGCGCAGATTTGGTCCGACACGATGCGTGTTGCGCACAACGGCGTCGAAGACCACCCGCTCCCCGGCATAGAACAACCCGTGCGTTCGCCCCGTGAAGTGGAGATGTCCAGCTTCTTCGATGATCTGGCCAGCGCGTTCGGCGATTCCGGCGTCGACTTTCCTAGCCTTGAAGACATCTTCAACTAAACACCATGGCCGCTACAGGACCAGCGCTCGCGCACGTCAAAGACTTGCGCCTAAGCCTCGGCGCAGCGCCGTTGTTCGACGGTGCGGAATTCGTGCTGCACAAGGGCGAGCGCGTCGCATTCATCGGCGCGAATGGCGCGGGCAAATCTACGTTGATGCGGATGCTCGCGGGCGTTGCCGAACCGGACGCTGGCGAAATTGGCTACGCATCAGGCGTCAAGCTTGCGATGGCGCCGCAGGACTCCAAGTTCGACGGCTTCACCACGTTGCGCGACTATGCGTGCGCGCCGTCGGTAAGCTTACGCGGCAGCACACTGCCGACGCCGGCGCACGCCGCCGAATCCGCACTCGAAAGCTTCGGTCTTGATCCAGACCGAGCGCCCACTCGCCTGTCCGGCGGCGAAGCCCGCCGCGCCACACTCGCCCGCGCGCTTGCCGCAGATCCCGACGTGCTGCTGCTGGACGAGCCCACCAACCACCTCGACATCGCAGCGATCGAAGACCTCGAAAAACGTATCGCGCAATTCCGAGGCGCGGCCCTCATCATCAGCCACGATCGCCGCTTCCTCGAACGCGTCTCGACAGCAACCCTCTGGCTGCGCCAACGCCGCCTCATCAAGCTTGATCGTGGCTATACCGCGTTCGAACAATGGGCCGAGGCCGTAGAACAAGAAGAAGCGCGCGCTTTGGCGCGGCTCGAAACGCACTTGCGCGCCGAGGAGCATTGGCTGCAGCGCGGCGTCACCGCGCGCCGCTCGCGCAACGAAGGCCGTCGCCGCAAGCTCCTGGCGATGCGCGCCGAGCGCCGTGAACGCAAATCCGAAATCGGCGGCGCATCCGCCGCGATTCAAGCGGAACGCGGCGGCGAATCTGCGCGTCTCGTGATCGATATGAAGAAGATCAGCAAGACCTACGGCGAGAAGGTCGTCATCAGCGATCTCAGTTTACGCCTTATGCGCGGCGATCGCCTCGGCGTCGTCGGCCCGAACGGCGCCGGCAAGACGACGCTGCTAGAAATTCTTCTTGGCCGTCGCGAGCCTGACAGCGGCAGCGTGAAACTCGGCGAGAATTTGCGCATCGCGTACGTCGATCAAGCGCGCGCACTGATCGATAACAACGCCACACTTTGGGATACGCTCGTGCCGCAAGGCGGCGACCAAGTGATAGTGCACACCAAACCGCGCCACGTCGCCGCTTACGCCAAAGACTTTCTCTTCGGCCCCGAACAATTACGCCAGCCCGTCTCTGCGCTTTCGGGCGGCGAACGCAATCGCGTCGCCTTGGCCGTCGCGCTGGCGCAGCCCGCCAACGTTCTGGTGCTCGACGAACCGACCAACGATCTCGACATGGATACGCTCGACGCGTTGGAGGACATGCTTGCCGGCTACGACGGCACTGTGATCCTCGTCAGCCACGACCGCGCCTTCCTCGACGGGGTCGCCACCCAAGTGATCGGTCCGCTCGGCAATGGCCGTTGGGCGGAGACGCCGGGCGGCTGGGCTGATTTCGAGCGCGAATACGGCGGCGTCACGCCCAAGCGCCAAGCCCCCGCAGCCAAACCGCAAGCCGCCGCGCCAGCACAGCCCAAGCGCCAAACCAAACTCAGCTACAAAGACGAGCGTCGCGCCGCGGAGATCGATGCGTTGCTGCCTAAGCTCAGCCAAGAAATCGAAACCCTCGAACAGCAAATGGCCGATCCCGAGCTATTCGCACGCGACCCGAAAAAATTCGAGCAAACGATCGCCCGCATCGAGGCGACCCGCACCCAGCGGGACGCCATCGAGGCCGAATGGCTCGAAATTGAGCTCAAGCGCGAGGCGCTTTCAGCTGAGGAGTGAATCCTCTGTTAACCAAAGCGGCGCGAACATTGCGCCATGCGCCTTGTATCAATTGTCGCCGCGATGGCGGCCGCCCTCACCCTCGCCGCCTTCGACGCGCCACGCGCGGCGGGCGCCTATTCGTCGCTTCCGACAGCAAATGGCGAAGCCTGCGCCCGCATGTGCGCGGCCGATACGCTCTGTATGTCGTGGTCCTACGCGGAAAATCTCTGCGCGCTCCGCGCCAACGTCCCGCAAAATATGTCGCCTGTTTCGGGCCTAAGCGCCCGCGCGCCGCAGATTCTGCGCCAAGCCGTCACCTCCGCGCCGAGCGAGCCAATTCCGGCTGCGCCTGCCGTCTTGTCCGCTTCGCCGCCATCGCCGCGCGCCGCTGAACCCGTTGAAACGGCAATGCTTCTCCTCGGCGGGCCGGACGAAAAATTCGACACAACTGTCCGACGTTAATCGCCTCAGTAAGGTTTGTTTACGCTAGCGCCTTATGGTGCCCGCGATTCAGGACTTTCGACCCATGACGCAATCGCGGTTCGCCAAATTGATCGATCTGGCCAAGACGCCGGACAGTAATCAACGTCGCGAGCTTCTGCGCGAGGTCACCGACCTCTTTTTTGCGACCTCGGATACGCGGACGGATCGCGAATCCGCCCTCTTCGACGATGTGATGCAGCTGGTCGCCGCCGAGATGCAGGACGAAGTGCTGGCCGAACTCTCGCAGCGTTTCGCCAACGCCGACGACGCCCCGACCGGTCTCATGCGCGATCTCGCCAACCATTCTTATGAGATTGCAGGGCCGGTTCTGCGCAACAGCAAAGCGCTCGACGAGCAGACGCTTCTGCATGTGGTCAATTATCAGAGCCAGAACCACATCAAAGCCGTCGCCCAACGCGAGGGAGTCAGCGAAAAAATCTCCGACGCGATCGTCCGCTTTGGCGATGACAATGCGCTCGACACGCTCATCCGCAACGACAGCGCCCGCATTTCCCGCACCAGCATGGAAGCAGCCGTTGATCGCGCGCGCAAGAACGAGCGCTTGCATGAAGGCGTCGTGAGACGCGCCGACATGCCGCTCGATCTGCTCAACGAAATGTATTTCGTGGTCGAGACCCGTCTGCGCGATCAAATCATGGAGCGCAACGCCAAGGTCGATCCCGCG
Organism: Vitreimonas flagellata; assembly: GCF_004634425.1. Taxonomy (NCBI): domain Bacteria; kingdom Pseudomonadati; phylum Pseudomonadota; class Alphaproteobacteria; order Hyphomonadales; family Hyphomonadaceae; genus Vitreimonas; species Vitreimonas flagellata. The sequence continues at coordinate 1,196,208 of NZ_SBJL01000001.1, forward strand.
ACGCTCGATGCGGCCCTTGCCAAAGCGCGCGAGCGTATGCGCACGAGCGCTGCCGATTTGAGCGCCGAAGCCAAGAACGCGATGAACTTCATTATGTCGAAGAAGAACGCCGGCGAGCTCAATGCGCGCCTTTTGGTTTCGCTCTATCGCGAGGCCAAGCAGATGCACTTCCTCTACGGTCTGGCCGAGATCACCAGCATCGACCACCAGACCATCGCCGATCTGCTTGAGCGCAAAGACATCGACGGGCTCGCCATGATCTGCCGCGCCTCGAACATCGAGCGTCCGCTCTTCGTGACCCTCGCGGTGCTGACCTGCGGCGGCGATGAAGCCATGGCCAAGGCCGAGGAATTCGGCAAAATGTATAATTCGGTGCCGGTCGAGGCCGCGCAGCGCGCATTGCGCTTCTTCAAGGTCCGCAAGGGCGCAGACGGCGCGCGCGCCGCCTAAGTCCGTTCTTTGCGCGTGGCGAAACGGATATTTGGGTTCTTGTCGAGCACGTAGCCGATTTCCCAATCGCTCTTGCCCAGAAACACCGGCGAGCCGTCCACATCTTCGGCCATCTGCATCTTGGATTTCTCCATGAACGCATCGAGATCGGCGCGGCTATCCGCACTGATCCAGCGCGCGGCCTGGTAAGGCGAGGTCTCGAACATCACTTCAAGACCGTATTCGGCCTTCATCCGTTCATCGAGCACTTCGAATTGCAGCTGACCAACGGCGCCAACCACCAGATCACCACCCGTGACAGGTCTAAATACCTGCGTCACGCCCTCTTCGCCCAGCGACTCCAACGCCTTGCGCAAATGCTTTTGCTTCAGCGGATCGCGTACGCGCACCCGCTTTAGGATTTCCGGCGCAAAGTTCGGAATGCCTTTGAACGACACGTCACCGTTTTCAGAAAGCGAATCCCCCACGCGCAAGCCGCCATGACTCGGGATGCCGATCACATCGCCTGGAAACGCTTCGTCCGCGATTTCGCGCTCTTGCGCCATGAACATCAGCGGATTGTGCACGTTCAGCGATTTGCCGATGGCACTCTTCAGCGTCATGCCGCGCTTGAAGCGTCCGGAGACGACGCGGAAGAAACCCACGCGGTCGCGGTGCTTCGGGTCCATGTTCGCTTGGATCTTGAACACAAAGCCCGTCACGCGATCGTCGCCGGGCTCGATGTCGGTATCCACGCCTTTCGCGATAGCCTTCTGCGCCGCAGGCGCCGGTGCATGCGCGCCAATGCCGGCGAGCAATTCCAACACGCCAAAACGGCGCAGCGCCGAACCGAAATACACCGGCGTCAGATGCCCTTCTCGGAAGGCCTGCAGATCGAACTTTGGCAGACCGTCGCGCGCCAGCTCCGCTGTCTCCGCCAGTTCCACGCGCACGTCGTCACTGACGCCTTCAAGGAAATCCGCGCTGCCGCGTTTTTGTCGCTCTTGGCTCGCAAAACCCTGCTCGCCCGCTTCCAATCGCTTGAACGGCACGAACTCATCGGTCGTCAGATCGAGCATGCCGGCGAAACGCTGACCGGACGCCGCCGGCCAATACATCGGCGCCGTATCCATCGCGAGCTTGGAGTGGATTTCGTCCAGCAACGCGAACGGATCCTGCGCTTCGCGGTCCATCTTGTTGATGAAGGTTGTGATCGGGATGTCGCGCAGGCGGCAGACTTCGAACAGCTTCAGCGTCTGCGGCTCGATGCCCTTCGCCGCGTCCAGCACCATGATCGCGGAGTCAGCGGCGGTCAGCGTGCGATAGGTGTCTTCCGAAAAGTCTTCGTGGCCCGGCGTGTCGAGCAGGTTGAACACCATGCCATCGTGCTCGAACATCATCACCGAGCTCGATACCGAGATGCCGCGCTCGCGCTCGATCTTCATCCAGTCTGATTTCGTGCGCCGAGCCTGACCGCGCGCAGCCACGGCGCCAGCCAAGTGGATAGCCCCGCCTGCAAGCAGCAGCGTTTCAGTGAGCGTCGTTTTGCCGGCGTCGGGGTGCGAGATGATCGCGAAAGTGCGGCGGCGGGCGGCCTCGGTGGCGGGGTCGGCGGACATGAATCTCGGTCTAAAAGTGAAGCGGCGCGTTTACGCCGAAGGGCTGGGAGGGGCAACCCGGCGAGGTCAGGCCTTAGAATCCACCGGCTCCTGCAGAAAATGCCGGCCGTGCTTGTCCTCGACCTCGATCACCCAGAGGTCCGGATCGGTATCGGCGCGCTTGCGGATATGGGCGTCCACGTCTGCCTCGACATCTCCCAGCGGCCCGGCCGAGAGATCGAGCCAAATCCGCTCGCCCTCGCCATTGCGCGCCGGCCCATAGAGCCGCGCTTTACCGTCCATTGTCGCCACTTTGACCATCACAGCGCCCGCGTCCGTGTCGCCCTTGCGCACCACGCCCGCGAACGCGCCGCCAATTTGGGCGCGACGGATGAGCGCGCTGGCCCAAAAGTCCGTCTTTAGCTCGTCCATGCGGCACCTCGTTCACTCGAACGCAACGAGCTTCCTTTAACCTCTTTCACTCTCATGCGCGCCCTGCTTCTTGCCGCCGCCTTAACGGCCACGCTCACCGCCGCCGCCTCGGCGCAGACGGGGCCGAACGCACGCGAAGCTTATGTTGAGCGCCGCGGCCTGATCGAGATCGACAATCAATGCCGCGTACTGGAGCGCTCTATCCGCGATGCGTTGCAAGTCGGCCTCACCCAAGCGCGCGGCTCGTTGCTGCGCGAGGGCTGGTCGACGGCGCAAGTCCGACAGCTTGAGCAGAGCGTTGTCGCCGCCGCGCAATCGCGCCAGTGCAACGACGCGCGCTCGCGCGAAGCGGTCGCGAACGCCAACCGCTCCTTCGCCTCCTGGGCCAATGCGGGCACGATGCAATTCCCCGGCTGGCAGCGCGACTGGACCGCGCGCCGTGGCAATGAAGGCTGGCGCATCAGCCAAAGCATCGACGCACCGCTCGCCGCCACCTTCGGCGTACGCCAGCAAGCCGCCGCGCAGCGCCTTACGCTTACCATCCCCGTCGCACGTGGCGCGCCGGCGCCAACGTCCGCGCGCCTCATCATGCGCGACCAATCACGCGCCCGCGCCACCGAGATCAGCTTGCCGCAGCGCGTCGCCTATGGATTGTCAGCAGGCGAAGCGCCGGAAACAGCGCAACGAGAAATCCCATCGACACGCAGCATCGAGCGCCTCGACGCCAATCGCAGCCAAGCGGCGTTTTCGTTCCCCGACGAAGCCTTTCGCGACCTGCTTACGCTTGATCCGCGCGAAACCGTAGCGATTGAAGTTCAAAACGGCCGCGCCACGCAGCGTTTGCTGGTGGAAGTCGGCGATATCGCCGCCGCGCGCGCATTCCTTACGCTTCGCCGCTAGAGCGCAGCACAGGCAGCGTTACCCGCACCAAGGCGCCGCCGCCCGGCGCATCGTGAAAGCTCAGCGTGCCGCGATGCAAAGTCGCCAGCGCCCGCACCAGCGCTAGGCCAAGGCCCGTGCCTTCCGCCCGCGCGCCGCCTGAACCGCGCTCATAAGCCTGCCCAAGCTTCTCGCGATCTTCCTCCGGAATCCCCGGCCCATTATCGATCGTGTCCAGCACCAGCGCACCATCACGCGCTTCGGCCACCACCATCACGCGCCCGCCCTCCGGTGTGAACTTAATCGCATTGCCTACCGTGTTGATCAGTATGCGCCTCACCGCGCGCGCATCAGCGTGCACCAAGAGCGGCGCCTCGGGCGTCACCATGCCGAGTTGAATTTGCTTCTTCTCCGCGCCGTCAATCGAAAGCCGCACGACATCTTCGACCACGCCGCGCACGTCGAAATCGCCCGTCTCAATTTCGTACCGACCCGCATCGATCCGCGAGAGGTCGAGCAGATCGTTTACGAGCCCCAGCAGGTGTGTGCCGCTCTTGCGAATGAGCCCTGCGTACTCGACGTAGCGCGTGCTCAGCTCGCCGAAGATCTGGCGCTCGATCATCTCGGAGAAACCGAGAATGTGCGTCAGCGGCGTGCGCAATTCGTGCGACACCTCCGCGATCCGCTCGCCCATCGCTTGCGCCCGCGCCGGGGCTGGCGACTGACGGCTCAGCGCCATCAACCCCACCGCCAGAGCGATCGCGACCACGGCCAAGGTCTCAGGGAATGGCCCCAGCTCGGGGCGGACTTCCATGCCGGCCAGGAACGCCGCCAGGGCAAAGCCCAAAACCGCCGCCGCCCCCGCCTCAGGCGCCCAGGGCCGCCCCAAGGCCAGAGCCGCCGCAGGCGCGATCAAAAGCATCACCGTCAGCGGCGATCCGGCGCCACCGGTTCCAGAAATCAGACCAATCGCGGTTAACAGCCAAACCCAGACAAAGCTCAGCGCGCCCCACCGGCTCCCCAGTCGCGGCAGCAAAATGAAACCTGTGAAAGATGGCGCGAGCGCCAATGCGCATGCCGTCGCCAATGGCCCTATTTTCGCGCCATTCAGTCCCGAAACGATGCCCACGAAGACAACACCAATCGCCCAGGCCCAAAGAGCCAGGGCGATCCCAAATGGGCGCGGCGCTGCTTTTGCAGGAATGGTTACTGCTGATTTCGTTGACACCGAAAGGCGGCTCGCGAGTAAAAGTCTTCTTAACGCGCTGGGGGACAGGATGCCCGCTACGAGTCGATGTCGGAAGCGGACTCACCATTTCAGGATTAGGGGAGCACAGCCGATGCGCAGCTTTGCGGCTTGGACAACCACCGCGGCCGTCGCCCTTCTAGGCGTCGCCAATGCTCAGACGCCGTCGAACGATACGACGGCTAACGTCGATCTGCAGACGGCGATCGCCGGCTACGCGGCCTATCATAGCGACGTCTCGGAACTTCGCGCCACGACGCCGCGCGACGCCAACGCGCTAGAAACGGCGCTCGATCGCGTCGCCCGTCACAATCGCGATGAGTTGACGCGCGGATGGATCGCCTACGGCGCTCAGACTGCAGCTCAATCGCCAGCCTTCGTGCAGGGAGTCCGCGACGCCGCCGCGTATTACGGCCGTGACGCGGTAATCTGGGCGGTCAGCGTTGATCCCTCGTACGCGCGCGGCCTGCGCGGCGGCCCGGAAGCGACGCGCATGCTGCTCGACTCCGCCAATGCTGACGCGGCGCGCATTACCGCCGTCGCCGATCGCTACCAGGAATTCGCCTATTCGGTGCAACGTCAGCGTTGGGGCAACCAAGTTGCGCCTGGCCAGCCTGCCCGCCTGCAGCGCATCCGCTCGCTCGGCCGCGAAGGCGCCCCGGACAACGCCGTGCCCGCCGATTACGCGCCACGCCTTGCTGTTGCGCCGCTTTCGATTACGCCCGGCAGCGATCCGAACGCCTATGGCGGCCGCCGCTTCTGGGACTCGCTGCGTGGCGGCGATCAAGTCGTAGAAGTTGCCTCGACGCCCGCCGCCCGCTCTTTCCGCGTGAACGTCACGCGCGGTGAAGCGCTTGACCGCATGGCTGCTGTCGCCGCCCTCCAAGCGCTGGAAGCGACCGAAACCAACCAAAGCGCGGTAACGCGGCTCATCAACGATCCGCGTTCGCGCGATTGCTTCGAGATGGCCCAGCTGCAACTCTATCAATGCATGTCCGCCGCGCGCTTCCGTTATGAAAATGCGTTCTGCCTTGGCCAGCACGGTCTGCGCGACATCGGCACCTGCATCGGCGCCGTCGCCCAGCCGGACAGCGGCTCGGCCATGATGACACCCATGCCGATGACGGCGGGCCGCAACGAGCGCGGCTAGCAGCACTTGCCCACGGAGGCGCGAAGGCGCATTTCGTGGCCATGGCCGGCATCGACCAAACCATCAACGACCTTGCGGACGATTTCGCGCTCCTCCCGGACTGGGAGGAGCGCATTTCGCATGTGATCGAGCTCGCACGCTCGCTTGAGCCGATCAGCGATGCTGAGCGCACCGAGGAGAACCGCGTGCGCGGGTGCATCAGCCGCGTGTGGCTGGTCAGCGAACGCCGCACCGACGCACCGGACAAGCTGTATTTCCGCGGCGATTCCGACGCGCACCTTGTGCGCGGCGAGATCGCTATGCTCCTGCGCATCTTCTCCGGCCGCACGCCGCAGGAAATTCTCTCGATCGATCCGAAGGCCGTGTTCGAACGCCTTGGTTTGAAAGAAGCGCTGACAGCGCAGCGCTCCAACGGCCTCTTCTCGATGATGAACCGCATCCAGCAAGAAGCGCGCGACGCCGCTTAGCGCGCCGCCAATTGCGCCAACGCCATCTTCAGCGCCAACTTGCCCGAACGCGCCGGCCAACCTTCCGCGCGCTCTAAAGCTTCAAGCCCATCCTCATTGAAGCACACACGCTTCACCACGCGCCGCAGCGGCGGGGCCGTCGAGCGATCACGGCGAAACGCAACGGCCAGGCGCGATAAGCTCAACTCAAAGCCAACATGGCAGAGATACATCGCCACTTGCCGCGCGGAACGCGATCTCGGACGAGCCCCGCCATTTCCGATCAGCCGCGCCTCCGGCACATCAAGCGCATAGGCCACGACCCCGGGCGTGAGACGCGCAGCGGCTTCATCGTCCGCGCGCCGTCCAGACACCCTCATCAACCCAACTCCTTGCTTCGCCGGTACAATTTCAGCGAACGCGCAGCCTAAACCTGCCCGCGCGGGGGGATAGGATTTTTTCCTGCGCCTCGTTACGCGCCTTTGCGGCTGGTGCCGAGGCCCATGCGCTTGGCGAGCGTCGAGCGCTCCTTGGCGTAGTTGGGGGCGACCATCGGATAATCGTGCGGCAGACCCCATTTGGTCCGGTATTCGTCAGGCGTCATGCCGTAGCGCGTGCGCAAATGGCGCTTCAAGGATTTGAATTTCTTGCCGTCTTCGAGGCAGATGATGAAATCGGGCGTCACCGACTTCTTCACCGCGACCGCCGGCTCGAGCGCATGGTCAGCGGCCAATGCTGGCGCGCCCGAGACTTCCAGCAGCGCTGTATGCACGGTGCGGATGATCGCCGGCAGCTCCTGCGCGGGGATCTGATTGGCGGATACGTACGCTGAGACGATCTCGGCGACCATGCCGACCAAGTCGCGTTGCTGATCCATACCCAATCCGCCGCCGGCCAAGTCAATTTAGGTCTAGTACAGGAAAGGCGCCCCCTCTTGCAAGCCATTCGCGACGCCAATATTCAAGTTTTATAGTACCGCCTACTATTTGGTTTCTGATTACTAAAAACAATAAAGAACAGGGAAAACATGTGGCTAGTGCAGAAGCAGCATGAGACCTAACGCTGCGCCAATCGAGGCGAGTTGGACGAAACTGGAGATTGAAGCCGCGTACGGCCGATCACACCGGCTCACCCAGGCTTGGGCCGCATTCGCCACCGCGCGCGCGATCCGGCGCGACACATCCTGCCACGCCCCATAGATGCGCAGCATCAGCACCCCACCCCAGCGCCCTGCGCCGGCCAGCGGCCCGCGATAGAGCGCATCGATGTCGTAGAGCTGGATCGGCAAGTCGCGCGGAGCGATCGCAAAAACGCGGAACGCGATCGCCGCCAGGCCCGCGACCCCCAAGAGCTCCAATTGCGGCGCGACGCGATCAAGCGCGAATGCTTCGAACGTCAATTGCGCTGGCATCAAATCGTAGAGCCAACGCGGCGCCATGCCGACGGACGCGCAGAAGAACGTCGCCAATCCCGCGCCCAGCAACATCGAGAACGGCGCCTCGCTCATGCGCAACGGGCGCGGCAACGGCCGATAGATCGACAGCATCGGTCGCAGCGCCAAGCAGATGAACAACATTGCCGGCGTGACAGCCGCGAGCGCCCAGAGCGCAATCGTGTCCCATTGGGCAAAAGCGTCGAGCGCAACCGCGTGCGTGGCGTAAAGCGCAAAGCCCGGCACGGCCGACACCGCGAGCCCCGCGCCAAGCAACAAGAACGACGTGATCGGCATCGCGCGCGAGAGACCAGTGAACGTCGAAATGCGCGCCGTGCCTGTGCGATCCACGATCGAGCCGAGCGTCGCTTGATAGGCCACGAACGCGAAGATCGCGGAGAACGCCGTGCCCTCAGCCGCCGCCATCGCCAGCGGCGAACCAAAACCGATCAGCGCCACGCAGATGCCGGTTTGCGCCGTCAGGCCATACGACGCGGCGCGCCGCAGATCATCCTCGGCCGCCAAATAGAAGAGGCCAATGACGATCATCGCGGCGCCGATATAGATCAGCGCGGGCTCGGCCGGAAACAATCGCGCCAAGGCATAGACGCCGAGCATCGTCGTTGTGGCCGACAGCGCGGCGCCGCCGGCGGGCGAGGCATGCGACACCGAATCCTTCAGCCACACATGCGCCAATGGCGCGCCCACGCGGATCAGCAACGCCGCGAAAATGAACACCCCGCCGAGGCTCGATGCGTCCATGCGCGCGAACACGGACGCCTCCGCCCCCGCGGAGATATGCAGCGCCACGCCGACCAGGAACAACATCCCCTCGATGCCGTGCCAGATCAGCAGCCGCGAGGCGGCGCGTCCTGCATCCTCCATCGTCGAACAGAATGTCACCCAAGACGCCGCCAGCCCCGCCAGCGACGCCGCCGCCACAAAGCTAATCAAATCGCCGACGAACAACGCAGACACCGCGCCGCCAAACATCAGCAGGATCGCGGAATCCTCGTAGCGATTGGGCCGCGCGCTCGCATAGATCGCAATCGGGATCAGCGCGATTAGCAGCGCAATGCCAAAGATGCGGTTGAGCGCGTCGAGATTGAGCAACACGACGGGCAAGCCCATCTGCGCCATCGCCGACGCCGCGCCGAATTCGTGATCAAGCAGAAGCCACAGCGCCAGGATCGCAGCGCCCGCCATCGTCGGCGCACGAAATCCGCGCGGCGTCGCAAGCAGCACAAATGCCGCCAAGATCAGCACGAAGCCGGGATTAAGGGTGAGCGCCAGCATCTTGCGCCTCCTCGTGTTCTGCGGACGTTACAGGCTGCGACTTGCGCGCCAGCAACCAGCGTGCGCCACGCGCGGCCAGCACGGCAAAGATGGCAGCACTGGCGCCGAGCGCCGCCATCCCGCCCGGCTGCGCGCCGATCCAAAATCCGTCGCGCGCGCGCAACACGAAATCGAACGCAAGCCCTGCCGCGGCCGCGACCGCGCAGAATAGCGTCGCCACGCCCAGCAATCCGCCCTGAGATGGCGCGCGCGGCGTCTTCGTCATGAGGCGGGCGTCCAGATCGGCGAAAGGAACGAAGCGAGCGGGTCAGCGAACAACAGCAACAGCAAGGTCGCCGCGGCGCCAAGCACGACGGGTGCAGCCAGCAGAATCGATGCCCCATCCGGTCGCTTGAACGCATCGGTCGGCGCGCGCGCTGCAAGCGCATTCGCCGCGAGCGGCCCTAAATGGATGAAGGTCAGGATCGCGGCAATCCCGGCGAGTGCGGCGGCCCAGATCAAACCGGCGCCAGCCGACGCCGTGATGAGCCACAGCTTCGCCCAGGCGCCAGCAAAGGGCGGCAGCCCGATCATGCTCGCGGAGGCAATCGCGAAGCCTGCAAATGTCCAGGGCATCACACGGCCTAGCCCTGCATAGTCCGCCACCTTCTCGCGCGCCGTCACCGCCGCCGTCGTGCCAGCCGCCATCATCAATGTCGCGGAGGCGCACGCGAACGCCACAACTTGCAAGGCCGCTGCGAACAATCCCGCCGGCAGCGCCAGCAACGCGCCCATCGCCACAGCAAGCACCTGCGCCATTGCTGAGTAAGCAAGCCGCTCTCGAATATCTTGCTTTGAAAGCGCGATCAGCGCCGCCGCGCACATGCCGGCGCCCACCAGCACAATCAACGCTTGTGACGCGATCGCGGCTTCATGCAGCGCGGGGCCAAACACATAAGCCGTAATCTTCAACAGCCCGATCGCGCCAGCCGGCAACACCGCCAACGCTTGGATCGACACTAATGCCGGATATGGCGCGCTGCTCGATGCAGCGAGCCAACGATGCAGCGGCGGCGTCGCCGCCATGGCAAGCCCCAGCACATAAAGCACCAGCAAAATGTTCGCCGTCACTGCATCGACGCGCCCGACAAGCATGCCGCCCGTCTGGAACTCGAGCGCGCCCGCGAGTGCGTACGTCCACACCATCGCCGGCAAGAACAGGCCCACGGATGCCGTCAGCAACGTCGCCAAGAAATCTCGCGCCGCCTTGCGCGCTTCGTCATCGCCACGATGCGCCACAAGCGGAAACACAGCGAGGATGAGCGCCTGGTACGCCACGAAGAACGTGAACAGATTGGCCGAGTACGCGATCGCGATCGTCGCCGCCGACGCAAACGCCATAAACGCCATCAAGCGCGCCGGCGCTTTCTCGTGTGTGGCCCGCACGACGCCTGCCGAATGCGCTGCATGCAAAACGCCGAGCAACGAAAGCGTCGCCGCCATCAACGCGCCGAGCGGTTCAACAACGAAAGCAAGTTCGACCTGCGGCAAAGGTCGCGCCAGCACAATCCGCGCCGTACCACCGTCGGCGACAACGCCAATCAGATAGAATGCAGCGAGCGCCGTCACCAAAGCGCCCGTGACATGCGCGACGTCGCGCAAGCCCGGCGGACGCGCGAGCGCCACAACAAGCAGGCCCTGCGCCACCGGCGCCACGAGCGCGATGAGGAGCGCGAGTTCGGCGGTCATGGCGCTCCCGCCATCAAAGCCGCCGCGCCATCGGCCGCGCGCAGCAGCACACCAGGCGCCAAGCCCCAAACGATCGCGAGCATCGCCGCCAGCATCAGCGGCGCGCCGGCCAAGCGCCAGAGCTCGCTATCGACTTGCGCCTGTGTCGCCGTCACGCGCCGGAAATAGACGCGCTCCACCAAGCGCCCGCCATAGAACACACCCGCAAGCGAGGTCACGATCACCGCGCCCGCCGCCCACCACCAGCCGGCGCCGACACCAGCTTCCACCAAGCGCCAACGGCCAAGGAATCCAATCGTTAGCGGCGCACCCATCAGGCTGATCGCGGCCGCGGTGATCGCCGCACTCGCCAACGGCGCGCGCCGGCCCAAACCATCCAGCGCGTCGAACTTCTCAGCGCCGCCGGCGCCAAACGTGACACCACCAAGCAGCGCCAGCGTCGCGACCAGCATCGCAAACATCTGCACCAGAGCCGCCGCAAAGCCAGCCGGCGAACCGAGTGCGGCGCACAGCAACGCCACGCCCGCTTGTGCAGCGCCTGCGTATGCCGCCAGCCGCAACACATTGCGAGCGCCCACGGCCTGCACCGAGCCAATAACGACGCTCACCGCACCCAAAGTCGCCAACGTAATCGAAACACCCTCGCCAATCGCCGGCGCAGGCAGCGCAAATGAGGCCAACCTCACCAGCACGGAAAGGCCCCCCACAGCGCCGATCGCGCCCAATACCAAAACCGCAAGACGCCCCGCTCTGCCGTACGCCGGGCCGATCCAGAAATTGAGCGGCGCAATGCCAGCCTTCAGCGCCACGGAGAGCAGCACTAACCCCATACCCGCCGCGGCAAGTCCGGGTGCATCGATGTGTGCGCTCGGCAGGGTCGCCAAATCCGTGCCGCCGACGCCGCGATGCATAAGCGCCGCGCCCAAGAAGAAGAGCGCCGAAGACACACCGCCAGCAACGAACATGCGCGAAGCGCCATTGAGCGCGCCGCGATCGGAGGAAAGCGCCAGCACGCCAACGCTCGCCAGCCAAGCGAACTCAATCGCAGCGAACACACCGAGCAAATCGCGCGCAAACACCGCGCCGATCCACCCAGCGCCCGCGCATAGAACCAGCGCGATCGCCAAGCCAGCGATGGGCGCGGGGAAATCGCGCACGAATGCGCCAGCGCCCATTATCAACAACGCCAATGCGACAGCGATCAGCGCCGCTGCGAAGATCGCGATCCCGTCCGCATAGAGCAGCACGCCTTCAATCGTGCCGGTGAGCGGCGTCACTTCGAGCAGCGCGCGCACGACGGCGTCGATACCGAGAAACGCAGTGGCGAATGCAGTGATCACGCCAACGCCCCACGCCAGGCGCCCCGGCAGCAGGAACGCAAGCGCAGCGCCGCAGAGCGGCACGAGCAGCGTCAGCAACGGTGCGTGTAGCCGCGCGAGATCGAGGTACGCGCCGATCACGCCTTCGGCTCCGCTGGCTCGTTTGCCTCGTCCGCGACGTCAAACTCCGCCGCTTCCACGCCGCCATACGCTTCCTGCAGCCGCACGCCGAGCGCTGTGCCGATAGCCAATTGCGCAAACGCCGCGGCAATGCCCACCACGAGCAACGTCACCGGCGCACTCAGTGCAGCCGCACCCGCAAGCGCGCCCAGGCTCGCCACCAGCAGCCCAACCACGCGCTTGATAAAATTCGCCGATGTCCACGCCGTCACCGCGCCAAGCATCAGCATGGCGACGGCGACCGCGAGCACAAGTCGCGCGACGATGGGATCGATCACCATTCGCCGTCTCGCAATGTCGGCGCCCGACCAAACAACGCGACGATCACCAGCGCACAGGCGCCCTGCGTCAGCAGGAACGCGCCCGCCTCAACGATGCGCGGCGCGAACGCCAAACCCGGAACGCCAACACTCACGCTTGCCGTCGCCAACCCGAGCGCCACAAACACGCGGCTGAGCCACGGCGGAAACGCGCGCGCAGAGGCCGCGGCGCCAAACACGAGCGCATGCAGCATCAGCGCCAAACCAGCAGCCAGCCCCGCGACAAAGCCAATCCCGCTTCCGGAAGGCGCCACCGCCAACAAGCTCAACGCAAACAGAACGATCAACGGCGCATAGAGACGCGCCGTCGCCGAAATCATGATGTGCGCGCCGGGCTTCACAATTCGCCATCCATCGAATTGCGTTGCAGCGCGCCGCGCTCGCCATAGCCGAGCAACCCGATAAAGGCCGCGACCGCCACGAACACGATGGGCGCGATCCAGGCGCTAATCGCTTCCGGCGGCGGCGCTTCCGCCGGCCCCGCAATGCCAAGTTCGGATGTGGACCACAGCACCACGAGTGCGACGACCACTGCCGCGCCCACACTCAGCCAAGGCCGCGCGCGCCGTTGCGCCTTCGTTGTGCGCGCGCTGAGTAAAATCAGGCCAAGCAGTGCAACTGGCGCAACGCCCGCAAACATCAACGCAACGCCAACCGCGCCGCCGCCATAGAGCAACGCAAAGGCGCCCGTCGCCAGCGCGCCCGCGGCGATGAGATACATGCACATGACGAACAACGCGCGCGCGAGCACCGCGCCGAGCGCGGCGGCGAATGCAGCGCACATCAAGGCGAGCGCCATCCACGGCGCGATCAGGCTCATGTTGGCTCACCCGCGCCGGGACGCGGCGCTGTGTATTTGCCGGTCACTGGCGCCAGTCCGCCCGCATGCGCCGCACTTGCAAACACGTGCGACCAGAGCGGCCCTAGAGCGCCGAGCAGGAGCGCGAGGAGCAGCAGCTTCACAGCCATCGCCAAACTCGGCGCAGCGATCGCAAGTCCGGTCACGATAACAACCGCACCCAACGGATTGGCGGTCGTTGCGCCATGTACGCGCGTATAGATGTCAGGAAAGCGCAACAGCCCCACCGCGCCGCCGAGCAGAAACACCAGGCCAACCGCGACGAACGCGCCGCCTATCCCTAAGCGCATGATTTCGAGGATCGCATCGCCGCCCATCAGCTATCCTCGCCAGCGCGCACGAGCGCCGGTTGGAACGTACGCGCGCGGAAGAACTTCAGCACCGCTACGGCGGTCACAATCGCCACAAACACCAAAGCCAGCGCGACATCGACAATGGCGGCATCGCCCATGAACACCGCCGCGCCCGCAGCGATCAGCGCGAGTTCGATCAACACCAAAGTCGCCGCCAAGGCGCGGTCGTAGAGCGACGGCCCCGAAAACAGCCGAAGCAATGTCATGATCAAAGCAATCGACACGCCGGCGATGGCGACAATCCCGATCATGCCTCGCCCCCGCCAATCACTTGCGCTTCGAGACGCCCGAGGTCGTCGGCGTCCACCGCGTCTTCATTCAGCACGTGCACCAAGAGTCCATCGGGATCCACATCGACCACGGCCATGCCGGGCGTCGCGCTGATCATCGCACCAAACGCGGCGCGTTGGTTGGGACGCCGCGCCCGCGACTTCACGCGCACCAAAGCGGGCTTCAACGTCACGTCCGCCGCGATCGCAGCGCGCATGGTCGCGAACGCGCCGCTGAGCACGGCGCCGACGCGTGAAAGCGCGCGAAACGCTGCTGCCGGCGCACGCGACAGCGCGCCACTGACGCCGCCGGCACGCCAAGCGAACACCACGCAGCACATCGCCGCGAGGCCCGAAATCGCGAGCTCTTCATTGGAGCGCCAGCCGCCCGTTGCGAGCAGCCAGATTATCCACAATCCCGTCAGCAAAGACGCGGCGTGAAGCACGTTATGAGCCTCCCTGCGCCGCCGGCGCGAAGGCTCAAACGATTAGCTGTTGGAGGACGGATTCGCCAGTTGCGACAGCGGCGAAGTCTCAGCCGTTGCGCCCGAACAATAATGCGGCGTTGCGCCGCGCGAGCGAGAGGTCGAGCGTGTCGTCTTCGAAAGAAACGCGCTGCAATTCAACGGCGTCCGCCGTGAAGGACCAATTCCAGTACCGCACGACCGTCTGCGCCTTCGCCGTCGCCAATGTGTCAAACACATAAGCCGCGCGCCCGAGCGGATTGTCAGTGCTGTCCGGATCGCCGTACGGGCGCCGCAACGCGCGCCACAAAGCGAGGAAGAGCGGGCGCTTTAAACCCACGGCTTTGCACAGCACGCCGATGGCTTCGCCACCAACGTCTGTGAATATCTGTTGCGCCGTCGTCGGCTTCACGCCGGCCAAGTGCGCGATCTCATGCAGCAAATTCCGATCGAGTCCATGCTCGGCCGCCGCAAGCGCGCCCTCGAGCGAGCCGTACGGACTTTGCGCGGCCGCAGCGCGGTTGCGCTGGCGACGTTCCACAACTTGCAGCGCCTTGCGCGTATCCGCATCGGCCCAGCCTTCGGCGGCCGCCATTTTGAACACATCGCCGAGCTCAAGGATCAAAGCGGTGCGATCGACTGCGAAACGACGCAGGATTTGCACGCGCGATTCAAAGTTCGCCCACCAGAACAGAACCAGCGCCTGCGTTGGCCGCAATTCCGTTCGCGCAACGAGCAGCTTGGGCAAGCTCGCGGCCTGACGCGAGCGCGCCACCGCCACATCGACGCCTTGCATCGAAAGTTTCGCGAATTGATTGCGCAGCACTGCTTCGATGACCTGGACCTCGCCGGTTTGGATCAACCCATCCGTCACCGGCTCGCTTAACCCACGTCTCTTTGCAATCGCGACCCAATGCGGCGTGACGCCAGCGCGGATCGTGGCGATGAGATCGGAATCGTCGAAACCAACGCCATTCTCGAGCAGCGGCCCGGCGACGCTAATTTCATCGCGCGCGAGATAACGCAGCAGCGCTTTTGGCGCGTCGGAAATTCGCGCCAGGCCATGGGCGCAGCGCTGGCGCAATTCCAAGCTCGACGTGCGCAGCAGGCCAACAAGAATGTCCGCCGCCAATTGGCGCTCATACGCCGGGATACGGCTCTCCGGCCAAGACACGAGTTCGCACAGCCGCGACACAAGCGCGAGCCGCGCCTTTGGCGCATGCGGCTCGCTCAGTTCGAGCGGCGGCAGCTGGTCGGAAAAGTCCGACCGGGGCTGATTCGCGACGGGCATATCACCCGGAGTCAGCACGCGCGCCGCTAACCACCCGTTAACAGACGCAAGCTGGCGCTGGACGCCGCAGCGTCCCGCCGCTTATTGCTTGTTTTCGATGGACCCCGCGCCCCACCCCGACCGCAAATCGCTTTTCGGGATCGTGCCGGAACTCCCGCTCTATTACGTGCTGGTCGGGCTCTACTTCTTCGCCTTCGGCATGCAATTCGTGTTGTTCCCGTCGCTTGTAGCGTTCTTTCTGGGCGCGACGCCGGCAGGCATTGGTGTCGCACAATCGGCGCTCTCGGCGCCGATGTTCTGTCTACTGCTCTTTGGCGGCCTGCTGGCTGAACGCGCCAAGGCCGGGCCGACATTAGCGAAGCTTCACCTCGCCTTCGCGCTCGCCTCAATGGCGCTCTACTTCATCATCGCCAACGGCGCGCTGACCTACATCATCCTCATCGGCTATGCGATTTTCGTTGGCGGGTGTGCGGCGTTCATGATGCCCGTACGCGATGCGGCGCTGAACGGCGTCATCGCGCGCGAAACCGAGCGCGGTCGACATATTCCCATCGCCACCGCAGCAGCAGCCGCGACCGCCGTGCAAATCGGCGCCCAGATCGCTGGCATTCTCGTCGCGCGCTTCGCCGGCGCGAACCCAGCGCCCTTCATTGCGCTCCAAGCATTTGTGCTCGCGCTGGGCGCAGCCGTGTCACTTGGTGTGCAAGCGCCCAAGCCAACCGGCCACGAGCGCTCGGTGATTGGCGCACTACGCGACGTGCGCGATGGCGTGATCTATTCGTTTCGCAATCCGATCATGTCGCCGATGCTGATCTCGGCCGCCTATATGGGCGTGTTCGTAATCGGCTCTTTTCAGGTGCTATTCCCGCTCATCGTGCGCGACGCGTATGGCGGCACGGCGCTGATGCAATCGAACCGGCTTGGGCTCTTGTTCGCGTGCTTCTGGGGCGCTTCGTTTGTGTCAGCGGTTTTGCTGAGCCGCTTGAAGCCGTTGCGGCGTCCAGGCCAAGCGATGATCGCCTCGCACCTCATTGGCGCGTTGGCGCTGATCAGCTTCGCGTTCGACAAGCCGTTTTATGTGTTCGGCATGATCGTTGCGGTTTGGGGCTTTGCCGCCGGCATCGCCATCTCCACCAGCCGCACCATCACACAAGGCGCAGCCGAACCGCGCTATCTGGGGCGCGTGCTTGCCGTGTACTCGATGGGCTTTATGGGCGGCGCGCCGATCGGATCGATCGCTGTGGGCTACGCTGCGAGTGAGTTTGGGTCGCGGGCGGCGGCGCTTATTCCTGGGTTAGGATTAGCGCTCGCCGCCGTCGCGTTAGCTTTGCTGACGCCGCTCTGGCGCTACCGGGCCGATTAGTTGCGGCCGCGGCGCGCCGGCGCGCGTGCGTTGTATTCGTCCACTTCAACTTGCCATGCGTCACGCGTGCCATTCAGCAGAGCAACGCCTGCGTTGTAAGCCGTTTCGGTCGCCGCGAGACGCGCACGCATCGCATCAACTTCGGCGCGGCATTGCTGCAGCTTCGCAGTGCCTGCGCTGTGCCAAGCGCGGAATTCGGTGTCCATCGTCGACATTGCTTCCGGGGTCGCGGTGGCGCCATCCGGAACAGTCGGTGCGGCGGCAAAGCCCACGCACACATCCGGTGCAGTCGCGGCAGTCGGCGTTTGGGCGAGAGCGGGCGACGCCATGAGCAGAGTGGCGGCGGCGACGCCGATCAGAAACTTCATACCAGACCTCTCCTATTGGGGATCGTCTCTATAGCCCTCAATGGCCGCATGTGCGAGGCAAACGCGGCCAAAATGCGGTCAACGCCGGATCACGAAAATCTCATTCGATGCGGAATGGCGCCACCATGCGATAGCGTCCTTCGGTCGGCACGCCGTCGCGTTCGGCGGGAACCATGCGGTAGTCGCGCGAAATGCGAAGCGCCGCTTCGGCAAAACCCCAATTGGCAGGCGTTTCTGACACCACGGCGCAACTGAGCGTGCCGGACGTCGTGACCAGGCAGTCCAACATAACCTGCCCTTCGACGCCCCGCAGCAGCGCCCGGCGGGGATAATAATCCTCAAGCCCACTCGGCCGTTGCAGCCAGCGTGGGTTGGTGATCATGGGCGGCGAATATGGCGCGCCGATCACCTCGGTCGACGCGATGGGCTCCAGCGGTGCGGCATCAGTCGTCGGGAGCACCGTCTCGATTTGCTGAAACTCACTCGTCGGCGGCAACGTCCGCGGCGGCGTGTTCGTCACCGGCGGAGGCGGGTCCTCCGGCCGCTCAAAGATGGTGTCGATGATCGGCACATCCGGCAGCCGAAAACTTACGCTCGTAAATGTGGCCGTGAGCGCCGCAATCGCCGCCGCACTCAACAATCCGGCGGAGATCGCGAAGGACGCTGCGCGTACGCGCATTTCATTCTGCATATTGTGCCTCCCATCTTTGCGTCGATCGATCGTCGGCGCTTGATGAGAGGCTGATCCGCGTTTCTCCTTCTCACAATTCACAGGCGCGAGAACGCGATCACGCTTTAGCGATCAATCATCCGCCGATTGCGCGAAGACAGACACCTTCTCGAAGCCATCGCGCTGCAACGTGTCGATCGCCTCCACGACATGCGTGTACGCGAGATCCATATCGGCGCGCACATAGACGCGCGATTCCGCGAACATCGTCGCATCGTCCAAACCGGCATTTTGTGCGGAGATATGCTGTAAAACCTCTACTGTCAGCGCATCCCACGCCACGTCTTGCCCGTCGACAAGCACGCGCGCATCGCCACCGGCGCCGCGCACGACATCGATGATTGTCGGCGCGATATCGACCGCGATTGGCATGCCGTCGCTCGGCAGATCGAGACGCAAATCGGTTGTGGGTTTTGGTGATGTCACCATGAAGATGATGAGCAGCACGAGCAGCACATCGATGAACGGAATCATATTCGGCTCTGCAGCCGGATGCATGCGCTGCGCACGTGCGCGCGACGCAAAGGCGATCGCCATGCCTGCCTCCCATGCGCCGCGTCATGGAACGCGCGGCGTCCATACACGAAGGCTCACATGCGTCGCGCCATGCGCCAATTCACGCGCGCGCGAGCGCGATCACACTTGCGAGATCAATCGAGTGAAAACGGCACCACCATGCGATAGCGACCTCGCACTGGCGCGCCATTGATCGTGGCCGGCTGCATCACGTGCGCGCGCGCTATCGCGAGCGCTGCATCGCCGAAGCCCTGCCCCGCTGGAGCCTCTTGTTCGATCGTGCAGGTCAGACGTCCATCCAACTCGACGAAGCACGCCAACGTCACCTGCCCTTCAACGCCGCGCATGAAAGCGGCGCGCGGATAGAAGCGCTCGGGGCTCGGCGGACGCGAGAGCCAAATCGGATTGGAGATGTCCGGCGGCTCGCCGGTGTAGGGCGCGGGCGCGGCGGGCGCTGGCGTTGGCGCGGGTTGGACCTCCTCGCGCTGCGCCTCCGGCGGCTCGGGGCGCACTTGCTCCACATTTTGCGGTCGTGGCGCGATCTCACTCAGTACAGCGACCGGCGCAATCGGCGCGTCCAGTAGCATAGTAAATCGCGCGCTGAACGCCGCCCACAGCAAAGCTCCGACGACAAAGGTGGCGATCGTCAGCGCCGCCAAGCGTGTCTGCGCCTGCTGCAAGCCTTGAGCTCCACCGTGCGCGCGAACCTAGCACACACGCGGGCGATAGGCCGGAAAGCGGGCAAGAAAAAGGGCCGCCGGATCGCTCCGACGGCCCCATTCTAAGTCTCTACCGAGATTAGTCGGGCAGAACCCACCGGATCGTGCGGCGAATACGACCGCCCGAGGTTGGAGCGCCATCACGCGTCGCAGGAGCGACACGGAAATGACGCGACACGCGAAGCGTCGCTTCACCGAAGCCCCAGCCAGGCGGGTCTTCGCTGGTGATCGTGCACGACAGACGACCGTCCGCGCCCACAATGCACTCGACCGTGGCGCGACCTTCCTGACCACGTTCCTGAGCACGCTCAGGATAGTAGCGGGCGAAGTCACGTGCGTCCGGTTGCTCGGTGAACACCGCGTTGGTGATGACCGACGGCGTCGGCGGCGCTGGCGGCGGGTCAACCGCAACCGGGATCGGCGTCGGCGTCGGCGGCGCAGACAGATCCGGCGGCGGCACGCGCTGCTCAGGCGGCGGCGGCGGCGGCGGACGATCCGGCGGCGGCGGCGGAGGTGGCGGTGGTTTCTCCTCCTCCTCGATTTCCACCTTCACGGCGTCCGATTCTTCAAACAGGTCGGTGATCGCGGAGAACTTTTGGTTCACCGCCATCCAGACCAGGGTCAAACAGATCGTAGCTGCGACCGCTAGCGACAATAAACGAAGAGGTACCATTAGCCGTTACCCCTCGCTCGCTAGTTCAGCGAAGATGCCGACTTTGACGAAGCCTTCTTCTTGAAGACGGCTCATCACGTCGACAACGTTGCCGTACGCAGTGCTCTGATCGGCGCGCACGAAGATGCGAGCTTCCGCGTAAATGTCCTGCACGTTGAGTGCGGGATTATTGCGGATCGCATGCTCCAACGTGACATCGCCGAGTTGCGACATCTCGACGACCTGCTCGTCCACGAACACTTCCATGCCAGCCGCACCTTCACGGATGCCGACGACCGTGGGGTTCAAGCCCACGAGACGGATCGGCACCGGATTCGGCGGCGGCAGATCGACACGAATGTCGACGGTCGGAATCGGCGCCGTCACCATGAAGATGATCAGCAGCACGAGCAGAATATCGATGAACGGGATGACGTTCGGTTCGGAAACCGGGCCACCCTTGTTGCCTCCTACTTTGGCTCCCATGACCTACCTCCGCCGATCTTCGGCGACGAGGCCGATCTTGGTGAAGCCCTTGTCCTGGAGACGGTTCATCACACGCACAACATTACGGTACGCCAGATCGCCATCCGCGCGGATGTAAATCCGTTGGTCGCGAATTTCAAAATCATCGCCGGCAATTGTCGGCGTGTTCAATTGAACCGCTTCGTACGTCCGCTCGCCGAGGTCGTTGATATTGACCTCATCGTTCATGACGTACACGTGCAACCCACCGGCATCTTCGTTCACCGAAATCCAGGTCGGACGCGGCGGACGCTGAGACGGCATGATGCGCGCGTCTGGCATTTCCACTTGAATATCCACGCTCGAAATCGGCGCGGCGATCATGAAGATGATCAACAGCACGAGCATGATGTCGATGAACGGGATCACGTTAGGATCCGCGTTGACATCCAGCCCTTTGCCGCTGCCACCTCCGCCTACTTTACCCGCCATTGGGGGTCCTCCAATGCTCGGTTAAAGCTCAACCAGCGCGACGGTCCATGTCGCGCGAAACCAGCGCGATGAATTCCGAGGCGAAGTCGTCGAGCTTCGTACCTTGCTTGGAAATTTGCTTGGCGGCGAAGTTGTAGATGAGCACGGCCGGGATAGCGGCGGCGAGACCAGCGGCAGTGGCGAGCAGAGCGCCGGCGATACCCGGAGCAACGACGGCCAGCGACGTGGTTTGCGTCTTGGCGATACCGACGAAGGCGACCATGATGCCCCAAACCGTACCGAACAGACCGATGAACGGTGCGTTCGCGCCGATCGACGCGAGGAAGGTCATCGACGAACCCAGGTCATCCAGGTGCTCGTTCTGGCGGGTGGCCATCGCGGCGCTGACGCGCTGCATGGTGTGGTCGCGGGCGTCGCGCATCGTGTAGAGGCCGAGGTCCTGCGTACGGCGGACTTCCGCCATGCCGGCGTCGAACATCGACTTGATCCCAGAGGCCGGCAGCTTGCGGACGATGGCTTCGGCTTCTTCAACCGAATTGGCCTTGCGGAACGAAGCCAGGAATTCCTTCGTCTGGCTCGAGGCCTTGCGCATCACGTAGATCTTTTCGAACAGCAGCGCGACAGCGTAGATCGCACAGAGGCCGAGGATCACCATGACGCCCATTTCAACACCGTTGAGGTGCTGAACGAGTTCGATCATGGACACTTCTTGCTGGCCGGCCGCTTCAGCGGCGGCTTCAGCGCCACGCTGTTTCGCAGCTTCCAGTTCGGCCGCGGAGGTCGTGGCGGCCGGGGCCGCCGGAGCCGGCGCCGCAGCGCCTTCAGCCGCCGGAGCGGCGCTTTGCTGCGCGAACGTCAGCAAGGAATTCATCAACGTCATTGTCTGCCCTTTTGCCTGCCCTGAAATCTAATCTCGGCGGGGCGAGCGCGAGGCAATCGCGGCTCATCCCACCCCGGTTTGGTATGCGTGTTGTTGAAGGTCGCGATCATCCCGTGTGCCGGGGTGCGATGCGCTTCCTCCCACCGTGAACCGTTCCGGGCTGCCGCATTTGCGGTCTTCTTTCCCAGGCGGCTGTCGACGCCGGCGCCTAAATTTTCGGAAATGGCGCCCTTGTCAACGTCCTCCACGCAGTGGGCGATCTGTTTGGACCGCCCTCCCCCAAGCCTCCGCCTGATGCACCGAAGGCGCCAAGCTCGGCAACCAAAACTTTCGTGATCGTCACGTGTTCCCGAAACGGGCCATCCTCTGGTGGGGCTTGCCGCTCTTTTGGGCGCAAAATTATGCTAAAGTGGCACAAAGTAAGGAGATTACCGCTCATGGCTATGGCCGCGGACGAATTGGAAGGCTTGTTGCGCGAGGCCTTTGCCGACGCCGAAATCACCATCGAAGACCTCGCTGGCGACGGCGATCACTATCGCGCGATCATCCGGTCCAGCGCCTTCGCCGGGAAGAGCCGGGTCGCCCAACATCAGATGGTCTATGCCGCCCTCAAGGGCCGGATGGGCGGCGCGCTCCACGCCCTCGCCCTCGACACCGCCGCCAAGGCTTGATGCCGCCACGCCGGACCATTACCTCCGGCCAAGGAGTTCCTATGTCCCACGCCATCGAGACCATTCGCCAAACCGTCGCCGACCACGACGTTGTGCTCTTCATGAAGGGCACCGCCGACCAGCCGGCCTGTGGCTTCTCGAACCAAGTCGTCCGCATCCTGGATCACATGGGCGTCGACTATTTCGACGTGAACGTGCTGGCCGATGACGACATCCGCCAAGGCGTGAAGGATTTCGCCAGCTGGCCGACGATCCCGCAGCTTTACGTGAAGGGCGAATTCGTCGGCGGTTGCGACATTGTCCGCGAGATGTTCCAGACGGGCGAGCTGCGCGAGCTGTTCGACGAAAAGCTCGGCGTCGCCTCTTAAGCGTTCGCCTTCTCCGGCCGAGCAGTCACGGCCAGATCCAGCTTCACCAGATTGCCGTCGCGCAACACCTCAAGCGCCACCCGCTTGCCGATGCGCTCGCGCGTGAGCAACTTATGCACCGCGTCCACCGTTGGCGTCGCAAAGCCTTCGAGCTTCAGCACGACATCGCCGACGCGCAACCCGGCCGCATCCGCGGGCCCGCCAGGGCTCACGGCTACGACCAGCACGCCGCCTTCAACGCCAATACCCAAGCGGCGCACCAGAGCGCGCGACAGCTCTTGCGATTGGCCGGCAATGCCAAACCAGCCGCGCGTCACACGTCCATCGCGCATTAGATCGGGAATGATCGATTTCGCTGTATTGCTTGGCACGGCAAAGCAGATGCCCTGCGCGCCGCCGATGATCGCCGTGTTGATCCCAACCACCGCGCCGCGCGCATCGACAAGCGCGCCGCCCGAATTGCCAGGATTCAGCGCCGCATCCGTCTGGATCACATCCTCGATCAATCGCCCGCCGTCGCCGCGAAGCGTGCGGCGTAAAGCCGAGATCACGCCAACGGTCACGGTTGCCTGCAAGCCCAGCGGGTTGCCAATCGCGATTGAAAGCTCACCCACGCGCAGCGCGTCGCTATCGCCAAGCTCCGCCGTGTGATGCCCGCGCCCGTTCAAGCGCAGCAAGGCGAGATCTGTATCGGGATCAGTGCCGACGATTTCCGCCGGCACGACACTGCCATCGTGCAGCACGCCTTCAACGCGGCCCGCGCCTTTAACGACGTGATTATTCGTCAGCGCATAGCCGTCCGGCGAAATGATCACACCGGAGCCCGCGCCATCATAGAGGTCGCGTGTGCGGCTCGTGCGCCGCACGCTGATCACGGCCGGGCCGATGTCATCGACCACGCGGATAATGGTTTCAGAAAAACTGTCCCGCGGACCGCGCGCCGGCGGCGCTGAGACAAAATCAGAGCGAGTGCGACCGAACATGCGCCATGAGGTAGGAACCATGACAGAGCCACGCTAGCCCTCTGCGCTGCGGCGCCCTACATCCAAATCCATGGATTCTCCCGCACCGCGGCAACGCTTTGATTTCTTTGCGTGGCTGCGCAATTCCTTCCTAGCCGGCGTTGCCGTCGTTCTCCCGTTCGTGATCACGATCTGGGTGATCTGGATGGTGGTCACCTTTATCGACAACAATGTCGAGCCGTTGGTGCCGAACCAACTCGCATTCCTGAAATCGTTCCCAGGCGGCGGCCTGCTGCTCGCTCTGCTGGCGCTCACGCTCGTCGGCGCGCTCGCCAGCAATTTCATCGGCCGCTGGAGCGTCGGCGCCGCCGACCGCGCCATCGCCAACCTCCCCCTCGTGCGCACCATCTATGGCGGCGCAAAGCAGGTGTTCAAACAGGTCGCCGCACCGGAGCGCACCTCGTTCAAGCAAGCCGTGCTGGTCGAGTTTCCGCTGCCAGGTTCCTACGCCTTGGGTTTCATCACCAACGAAGACACGAGCGAGGTCGCGGCGGACATAGGCGCCGATCTCGTCGCCGTCTACGTCCCGCAAGCGCCCATTCCAACATCGGGCTTCCTGCTCTACCTCCCGCGTAGCTCACTGAAGCCGCTAGCATTGCCGCCCGAGGACGCACTTAAGCGCGTCATCTCCCTGGGCATTATCCGAGACTCGGACAACGCACCGCCTTCACTGCCGAGCAAGTAATCACTCAACGACGTAGTCGGTCGGCTTCCACTCCACGACCGGATAGCGCGGGTTCATTTCCTCCAGCGTGCCGTGCACGATCGCGGCGATGATGGCGTTGCGCCGCCATTTTTTATCGGCGGGGATCACACGCCAGGGCGCATGCTCGGTAGAGCAACGATCGAGTAGCGTCTCGTACGCCGCCTGATACTCATCCCAGAGCTTGCGATCCTCGAGATCGCCCGCGTTGAATTTCCAATTCTTCTCCGGCTTATCAAGCCGCTCCTGCAAACGCTGGCGTTGCTCCTCCTTCGAGATATGCAGCATGAACTTGAGCACGGTGACGCCGTTCTCGCTCAGGTGTTTTTCAAATGCATTGATCTGGTCATAGCGTTGCTCGATCGCGTCCTTCGGCGCTAGCCCGCGCACCTTCGCCACAAGAACATCCTCGTAATGCGAGCGATTGAACACGCCGATCATGCCCTTCTTGGGCACAGCGGCATGCACGCGCCAGAGATAGTCATGAGCGAGTTCTTCCTCGGTCGGCTTGCCGAAGGCCGTCACCGAAACGCCCAAGGGTCCGCATTGATTGAACACACCGCGCACCGTGCCGTCCTTGCCAGACGTATCGATCCCCTGCAGCACCACCAACAGAGCTCGCGAGCGCTCCGCCCACAAACGATCCTGCAAAACATCGATCGCCTTGGCGCAATCCTTCAAAGCGCCCTCGGCCACCTCGCGGTCAGGAAGCAAATCCGCGCCCACGCACTCGCGCGCACGCAGCTTCGATTTCTTGCCGGGCTCGACGCGCACTGCCTCGTCGATCGCTTTCCAATCATGGGTCATGTGCAAAGCTTAGCCCCCAAGCCGCACAAACAAAAAGGCCCTCCGTTTCCGGAGGGCCTGATCGTTTCGTCCGATGCGTCCAATTACGACGCGTAATATTCGACGACGAGGTTCGGTTCCATTTGGACCGGGTACGGCACGTCGGCCAGAACAGGCACGCGCTGATAGCGCGCAACCATGCCCTTCGGATCGACTTCGAGGTAATCCGGCGTTTCGCGCTCGCTGCTTTGCAGAGCTTCGAGCACCAGCGCCATCGAGCGGGCTTTATCGCGCACTTCGATCACGTCGCCGACCTTCACGAGGTAGGACGGGATCGTCACGCGACGGCCGTTCACCTTCACGTGGCCGTGGTTCACGAACTGACGCGCCGAGAAAACAGTCGGCACGAACTTGCAGCGATAGACCACAGCGTCGAGACGGCTCTCGAGCAGACCGATGAGGTTTTCAGCCGTGTTGCCTTTGCGGCGCGCAGCTTCTTCGTAGGTCTTGCGGAACTGCTTTTCGGTGATGTTGCCGTAGTAGAGGCGAAGCTTCTGCTTGGCGACCAATTGCAGGCCGAAGTCAGAGGTCTTGCCCTTGCGGCGCTGGCCGTGTTGGCCCGGGCCGTACTGGCGCTTGTTGACTGGTGATTTCGGACGGCCCCAAAGATTCTGGCCGAAACGGCGGTCCGACTTGTATTTGGCTTGAATACGCTTCGTCATGCGCTGTGAGCGCCTTCTTCTTCTGACGGGGACCGGCGATCTCACAAACGAGGTCGCGACTGCCCTGGCGGTTGCCCGTCACCCAGCATGACCCGCCCCCGGAATGACCCAGGGTTCGGGAAAGCGGGGCTTTTGGCGGAAGGCCTGCCCCAAGTCAACCGGATCAAGGCTCTGGATGGGCCTCCAGCTCGGCCAGCGTCCGCAGCAGGATCTGGTCGTAGCCGATGCGCCAGCCCTCCGGCTGCAGCACCCAGATCCGGCAATAATAGCCCGAGCCGCCTTCCCAGCGCGCCTGGCCGAGCGTGAATACCATGTCGCCATTGCCGCTGGCTTGGATGATCTGCGCAGGGCTGAAGCCGATCGCCCCCTCGCCCACCAAGGCCGCAACTGCATCTCGTCCCAGCGCCGTGGGTTGGTTGTCGCGATTCATCCGGCCTGTCTCGGCGAACACGGCCTGATAGGCGCGACCGGCGTTTGACGCGGCCGCCTGCGCCAACTCGCTCTCCTCGCGCAACACCGACTCCGTCGCCGCCATCTCCGTGCCCGCGCCGCGCGCACTGATCGGCAGCGCTTCGACTTGGGCGGCTGCGTTCACGGTGGTGGGCGTCGTTTGGTTCGTTCCGCCATCGTAAATCCATTTCCAGGCGCCATCGGCCTGGCGACGCCACACGGTGAAATACTGGCCGAACGCCGCGCCGCCGCCATTGTAGGGCCCGGTGGTGAACCCGAAATCGCCGCCGCTTGAAATGCCGGCGAACTCAGGGCCCCAATTGAGCGAAGTGTCGCCGCGATTGGCGGGATCGATGCCCGCCAGCGATTGACGCGCGTTGACCGGCCCCGCCTGCAGCACGATCGCGTCGGCGGTGGAGTAAGCCTCAAACGCTTCGACCCAGCCGTCAGCTTGAGCCGCCGCCGCAAACGCACGCTCGGCCTCCACGACCGGCGCGATATCGGGTTGAGATTGCGACTCGGATGAGCACGCGGCGGCAAGCGCTAAGAGCGCAAAAGCAAACATACGCATGTCGTTCAAGGGCGGCTCAACCGGCCTGCTCGTCAACCCCAATTGCATGCGCGGCCGCGGTCGCGCGACGAACCGCGCATCTCCCTTAACGCTTCCGCAACCACAGCGGCGCAGAGGCTTGGTTCAGGAGGCGGGGCACCCGTGTCGATCGTTTTGCGCCACAACGAGCAGCTTGAGCTCAATCGCGTCGAGTACAGCAATTCGGTGACTCTGGCCGAACTGACCAAGCTCGTCGAATTCCAGGCCGCGAACCCGACATGGCTGACCTTCGATGCATTGGCGATCGTCACACCTGGAGCGGACTTCGCCACCATCGACAAGTCCGCACTCGATAAGCTCTACGCCAGCTACGCCGAACTCTTCTCATCCTTGCACTTCCTAATCCTGCGTCGTTCGGCCTGGATTTGCCTGAGCCCAGCCGCCGAAGAGCATGTGCGTTACTGGATCGGCGACCGCGACACGCGCGAGACGGTCTCCAGCGACCTGCGCCGGTTCGACACCTTCCCCGAAGCCGGCGACTGGCTCGTGCTCAATCAAAGCGCCGCTGCCGCGCTCGAAAACGGTACAGGCTTCCGCGAAATCTTCAGCTTTCACAGCCCGCCCGCGCGCGGCTTCGCACGATAGGATCGTCAATGCCGATCCTGCTCCGTCACAATCAAAAACTCGAAATCAGCCGCGTTGAATATTTCGGCGCGATCCGCAGCGTCGATATGCACGATCACGCGACGTTCAATGCCGAAAACCCAGTGTGGCTTGGCTTTGACTGCATCAGCGTCATTCACGCTGACGTCGACGTCTCAGGTATTTCGCTCGGCGATCTCGACGGCGTGTTTAAAACGCATCGTCAGCTGTTCGAGCCGCTGAACCTCATGTTCATGCGCCGCTCCGGCTGGGTTTGCGAAAGCCCGATCGGTCAGCGCTTCCTCAGCCATTGGATGGACAAGCGCAACGCTGACAAAAGCCCGTGGGCGGATGTCCGTCAGTTCGAGACGTTCGACGCCGCAAGCGAATGGCTCTTGCTGAGCCCCGAAGATGCAGCCGCGCTGAAATCGGGCGACGGCTTTGCAGACATCGCCCGTTTCGAAGCTTCCGCCGCGCGCGCTTTCGCGCGCTAACCTTCCATCTCGTACTGGCTTTGCAGATAATTCTGCAGGCCCATCTGCTCCAGATTTTGGAGCTGCGTCTCGATGAAATCGATATGCTCTTCGGTGTCGTCGAGAAGCTCCGTCAGCAGATCGCGCGTGACGTAATCCTTCTTTTCTTCGCAGAGCGTGATGCCTTCCTTGATCGCGGCATGGCCGTTCTTCTCGGCGGCGAGATCGCCCTGCAGCCGCTCCGGCACGCTTTCGCCGATCTGCAGCTTGTTCAAATTCTGGAGGTTCGGAAAACCCTCCATGAGCAGGATCCGCTTAATGATGCGGTCCGCGTGCTTCATCTCTTCGATGGATTCTTCGTACGTCTTCTTGCCGAGCTTGCCGTAGCCGTCGCTCTCGTACATCCGCGCATGCAGGAAATATTGATTGATCGAGGTCAGCTCATTCGTGAGAATCTGATTGAGCTTCTTGATGACGTCCGGATCGCCCTTCATCGCCTTACTCCGCGGCGACGAGACTCCGGGCCTTGCCCATCCCGCCGCAAGTGATGCCCTCAGCGATTTCGGGGAGGCATTGGCCGCAGCACGGCTCGCACCCATGATGGGCAAGCACTTGCTCTGGAGCCAACGCCCCGGCGGTGATGGCTTCATCCACCTCGGCCCGAGTCACGCCGTTACAATTGCAGACGTACATGCAGCTTTTCTCTGAACGCAAAAGCGAAATCGGCGACTGACTCTCAGCCGCAAAGAAAATCTAGCCACTCGCGATCGTTTCTGCAAGTCATTCGCAGCAGCTATACCGCCGCACCCTCCAAATGCGTCCGCATGGCCGGGAGAGCCATGTCCACCATGCCGGCGATGGTCTCGGCCAAAGCGTCCGGCATGAGGTCGATAGTCCAGACCACCCGGCTTCCGGCGCCTTCCTCGAATACCTCAATGGCCGCATTGTAGTGCGTGTATTTCGGCCCCGGCGCGATGGCGTACACCAAGCGCCGGCGCCCCTCTTCCAGCGACACCAAAGTCTCGCGCGCGCTCGCCCCATTGGCGAACGTCACCACCCGCACGCGCGGCTCCTCCAACACTGTGTTCGCGACAAAACCCGGCGCCAGCCGCGTATGCACCGCGCCAAAGTCGCTGAACGCGCTCCACACTTCGGCCGCCGGCCGGGCGATGCTGATCTCTTTGCGAATGGTCGCCATGCGTCTCTCCTGCGCCGATCATGGACCAGCGCCACCGGGCCGTCCGGCCATTTTCGGACCAAGCCTTTTGCAAAGGCGGTCAACCACGTCGGTGCGCTTGCCCTGGCCGCGCGGCTTGGGAAATCGCTCGCCCTGAGCTAGAAGCCCCGCCTCCATGTCCGCCAAAGCCCCAACAATCGGCGTCGTTTCACTCGGCTGCCCAAAAGCCCTCGTCGACAGCGAGCGCATTATCACGCGCCTGCGTTCCGAGGGCTATCAGCTCAGCGGCAGCTACGAAGGCGCCGACCTCGTTGTCGTGAACACCTGCGGCTTCCTAGATAGCGCCAAAGCCGAAAGCCTGGACGCCATCGGCGAAGCCATCGCTGAGAACGGCAAAGTCATCGTCACAGGCTGCCTCGGCAAAGAAGAGAGCCTGATCCGCGAAGCGCACCCGAAAGTGCTCGAGGTCACCGGCCCACACCAATACGAAGCCGTCGTCGGCGCCGTGCATACGCACCTGCCGCAGATGCACGATCCCAAAATCGATCTCGTGCCCGAAGGCGGCTTGCGCCTCACGCCGCGCCACTACGCGTATTTGAAGATTTCCGAAGGCTGCAACAATCGCTGCACCTTCTGCATCATCCCGAGCATTCGTGGCGACCTCGTATCGCGCCCCGCCAACGCGGTGCTGAAGGAAGCCGAGTCGCTGGTGAAAGCCGGCGTCAAAGAATTGCTCGTGATCAGCCAAGACACGTCGGCCTACGGCGTCGATGTGAAATATGCAGAGAGCAAATGGAAGGACCGCATGGTCCGCGCCAAATTCTACGATCTCTGCAAAGAGCTTGGCGATCTCGGCGCCTGGGTGCGCCTCCACTACGTCTATCCGTACCCGCATGTCGATGAAGTCGTTGGCCTCATGGCCGAAGGCAAAGTGCTGCCGTACCTCGACATCCCATTCCAGCACGCGTCGCCAAATGTATTGAAAGCCATGCGCCGTCCCGCGAACCAGGACAAAGTCCTCGATCGCATCAAGACGTGGCGCAGCATCTGCCCGGACCTCACCATTCGATCGAGCTTCATCGTGGGCTTCCCCGGTGAGACCGAAGACGATTTCGAAACGCTGCTCGATTTCATCGAGGAAGCCGAAATCGATCGCGCCGGCGTGTTCAAATACGAAAACGTCGATGGCGCCCCGTCACGCGATCTCCCCGGCCACGTCGATCAGGACGATGTCGACGAGCGCTACGATCGCTTCATGGAAGTGCAAACCGCACTTGCCCATCAGCGCCTCCAATCCATGATCGGCAAAACCGTCGACGCCATCTGCGACGGCTGGGACGAAGACGCCGAAGCCTACGCGTTCCGCACCAAAGCCGACGCGCCCGAAATCGATGGCGTCACTTACGTCGATAACGACGAAGAAGTCGCGCCGGGCACAATCACCCAGCTCGAAATCCTCGGCGGTGAAGGCCACGAAATGGTCGCCGCTTTGAGGTAGGCGCGCCTACTTCTTCACCTTTGCTTCGCCGAGCGTCATAAAGATCACCGGCCCCTCCGTCGGCGCGCGATACACACCGTGGCTGGCGTTCACTTTCATCGCCAGCGCCGTCATCTGCCAGGCTTCCTGCTCGGTCATCTTGATCGATTTCTCGGTCAGCTCTTCGAGCCCATGCTTGTCGCCGAACCAGCGCGTGCGCTCGGCGTCGTTGCGCAGACGTTGCTGCACCATCGGGTGATCCCACCCCCAGCGGAACATCATCGTGCGCGGATTCCACGCGCCAATGATCTGAACAGGCGCCGTCACCAGTGCGCCGTCCTTACGCTCGAACCGAATGATGCCGGCGTTTTGGTCCACCATCCAAGGTGCGGTTTCGAGCTTCAGTTTTTTTGAAAGCCAACGCTGCCGGTTCAGCAGATCAATCCAGCTCTCGGCCCAGAAGCGATCGACATCGACATGCTCGCCGCCCCACGGCACGAGCTCGCGCGATTGCGGCCGCGGTTCGGCTTTCTGCTCTGCTCGACGCTTGCTCTTCAGCATGCGGTCCCCGGTGGCGGTATTCGGCAATGTGGATAACCATTTCCCTCAAATCGGGAAAGTCATTTCCTAGACGTCATCCTTTTTCCGACCGCCGCGCCCGATCGTCAGCGCCTTGATCACGCCGCGCATCGTTTGCGCTTCCTGCTGTGACAGCCGCGACCGCAAAAACAGCGCGCGCAGATTCCGCTTCATCAGCGGCGCCTTGTCCTCCGGATGGAAAAAGCGTCCGTGTTCAAGCTCTTGCTCAAGATGTGCAAACATCGCCTCGAGCTCGGCCTGCGTCGCCGGCGGACTGTCTGGCGGCTGAAACCACGAGGGCAAGTCCGTGGCCTGCCGCGCCTCGGCATAGGCGTAACAAAACACACTCGCCGCATTGGCCAGATTGAGCGAGGCAAAGCCCGGATTGACCGGCAGCGTCAGGATCGCATCGGCGCGCGCAATCTCATCTGTCTCCATCCCCGACGCTTCCGGCCCAAACATCACGATGGCCCGCTCACCCTTGGCTTGGGCCGCCCGAATATTCTCCGCGGCTTGGCGCGGACCCCAGACCGGCTTCTCCAGGCCGCGCGGTCGCGCCGACGCGGCGATCACCAGTGTCGCATCCGCCAGCGCGTCTTCCAGCGTCCATTCCACCCGCGCGGTCTTCAGCACCACATCGGCGCCGACAGCCACCACCTCGGCCTTGGGGTTCGGCCACCGATCGCGCGGCGCGACCAGGCGCAGCGAAGTCAGGCCAAAGTTGAGCATCGCGCGCGCCACCGCGCCGATGTTCTCGCCCATTTGCGGGCGCACCAGGCAGATGGCGGGCCATGGCTCCTCGATCGGGGGCGGCATGTTGGCGGCGCGGGTCATTCGCTCGTCATTTCCCATCGCGGCCCGCCCCGCAAGGCCGGCGATACCACCCGCCGCAGTTTGCGCTTGTCCGCCAAACTGCTACCACGCCACGCGAAATTTCCCCGAAACTGGAAGGTGCGGACGATGGCGAAGATCAAGGTGGACAATCCGGTCGTCGATATGGACGGCGATGAAATGACCCGGATCATCTGGGCGGCGATCAAAGAGCGCCTGATCCACCCCTATCTCGACATCGACCTCAAATATTACGACCTCGGCGTTGAAAGCCGCGACGCCACCAACGACCAAATCACGATCGACGCCGCCAACGCGACCAAGCAATACGGCGTCGCCGTAAAGTGCGCGACGATCACGCCGGATGAAGCGCGCGTGAAGGAATTCAACCTGAAGGAAATGTGGAAAAGCCCGAACGGCACCATCCGCAACATCCTCGGCGGCGTCATCTTCCGCGAACCGATCATCTGCAAAAATGTGCCGCGCCTCGTGCCGGGCTGGACGCAACCAATCGTCGTCGGCCGTCACGCCTTCGGCGACCAATACCGCGCCACCGATTTCAAATTCCCTGGCAAGGGCACGCTCACCATCAAGTTCGTCGGCGAAGATGGCCAGACGATCGAGAAGGAAGTGTTCAAGGCGCCGGGCGCAGGCGTCACCATGGCGATGTACAATCTCGATGAGAGCATCAAGGAATTCGCCCGCTCGTCGTTCAATTACGGCCTGATGAAGAATTACCCGGTCTATCTCTCGACCAAGAACACGATCCTCAAAGCCTATGACGGCCGCTTCAAGGACATCTTCCAAGAAATCTTCGACAGCGAGTTCAAAGCCGAGTTCGACAAGCGCAAGCTCACCTACGAACACCGCTTGATCGACGACATGGTCGCCTCCGCGCTGAAGTGGAGCGGCGGCTATATCTGGGCCTGCAAAAACTATGACGGCGACGTCCAATCCGACACGGTCGCGCAAGGCTTCGGCTCGCTCGGCCTGATGACGTCGGTGCTGATCACGCCGGACGGCAAGACGATGGAAGCGGAAGCCGCGCACGGCACCGTGACGCGCCATTATCGCGAACATCAAAAGGGCAACCCGACTTCGACGAACTCGGTCGCCTCGATCTTCGCCTGGACGCGCGGCCTCGCGCACCGCGGCAAGCTCGACAACAACCAAAAGCTGATCGATTACGCGCTGCTCTTGGAAAAGATCACGGTCGACACCGTCGAAGCAGGCCAGATGACAAAGGATCTCGCGCTTCTCGTCGGCGACAAGCAATCCTGGCTCACCACCGAAGGCTTCCTCGACGCCGTCGGCGATAATCTCGACAAGGCGATGGCGAAGGCGTGAGCTTCGCGATCCGCGACATACGCAGAGAAGACCGGCCCCAATGGGAGCCCCTTTGGGCCGGTTATCTCGATTTCTACAACGCAACGCTCGCACCCGAGATCACCGACGCGACCTTCGCGCGCTTCCTTGATCCCAACTCAAATCTCTTCGCACTCGTCGCCGAGCGCGAAGACGGCGCCTTGCTCGGCATCGTGCAATGCGTGCTGCACGACCACGGCTGGTCTCAGAAGAAATTCTGCTACCTCGAAGACCTGTTCGTCTCCGCCGAGGCGCGCGGCGCAGGCGTGGGCCGTGCTCTGATCGAAGCCGTGTACGCGCGCGCCGATGCGAGTGATTGGGGCCGCGTCTATTGGCTGACGCACGAAACCAACGTCAATGCGCGCAAACTCTACGATCAAGTCGCCACGAACAGCGGCTTCATCCAATATCGCTGGCCTTAGCTCTTCTTACGCTTGCCGCCCTGCAGCATGAGCCAGGCAAACAGCCCAAGCGTCAGCACCAGCACGGCGCCCAGAAAGCCAAGCGCCGTCAGCGCCAGCGGATCAACATTGAGGTTCGCGATGTTCGGCATGACCGCCCCCTAGTTCGCAGGGATAAGCTTCGGTCCGCGCTTCACGCGCCGCTTTGATCGAACGCAATTATGGCCTGAACGGCGGCGTTTTCCGCCACGGCCACGTATCCGGCAAATTGCGCGACACGCGGTCAGGATAGTTCGGCGCGCGCTTTTCCAAAAACGCCGTCACGCCTTCTTTCGCGTCACCCGATTGCCCGCGCGACACCATCCAGCGGCTCTCGATGCGGTGCGCTTCCATCGGGTGATCCGCATCCAGCATGTCGAGGATCATGCGCCGCGCCAACGTCACCGAAACCGGCGCCGTATTGTCCGCAATCTCACGCGCCAATGCGCGCGCCGCCGGCAGCAGATCCTCTGGCTTGTGCAGCGAACGAATAAGCCCGCGCTCTTTGCCTTCTTCAGTCGTGAACACACGCCCCGTCATCGTCCATTCCAGCGCGGTTTGAACGCCGACCAAGCGCGGCAGGAAATACGACGACAACGTCTCCGGCACGATGCCACGCCGCGCGAATACGAAGCCCATCTTCGCACCTTCGACGGCCAAGCGAATATCCATCGGCAGCTGCATAGTCGCGCCCACGCCAACAGCCGGGCCGTTCATCGCCGCGATCACCGGCTTCAAGCTTTCATAAATGCGCAGCCCGACGAGACCGCCGCCGTCACGCTCATTGGCCGGATCGAATTTCTCGCCACGCTCGCCCGCGCGCCGCTCATAATCGAACGTCGCGCCACCTGTGCCGAGATCCGCGCCCGCGCAGAACGCGCGCCCCGCGCCCGTGACGATCACCACGCGCACATCATCATTCGCGTCCGTCTCGTCGAACGCTGCGATCATGTCCATCGCCATTTGCCCGGTGAACGCATTCATCCGGTCCGGACGATTGAGCGTCAGCGTGGCGATGCCGTCTTCGATCTCGAGCTTTACGGTTTCATACTCGGCCATGGGTCGCATCCTCCGGGTGTCGGGCAAAGCCTAACACCCTTCCGTTCCGCCAACGCAATGTCTTAGAGCCGAAGCAAATCCACTTCCGCCGCTTGGTACGGATCGAGCCGATAGATCAGCTGACGGTGGATCGCCACCAGCGCCCCGGCGCCCCAATCCTCGATTAGCTCAGCGTCGTCACGTTCGCGCGCTTCCCATTGTGAGCCGTCCTCGCAGATTAGCACTTTGCCGCGCGCCATCACGGCGTCGATGGTCGAAACCACGCCCGACTGCGCGCCGGCGCCTAATCCGACTCGGAACACAGAGAGAATCGCGTCACGTTGCGTGTGCGTGAGCTTCGCCCAATCGAGCCGTTGGAAAATGTCCGGCCCGAGATAGGCGGCCAGCGCATCATTCTGAGTCATCCCGTGTCCCCACACCGAATCGAGTCGTCCAAAAACGATTGATTTGGTTTCCGAGACGTTACCGGTCCGGATCGACTACAGCGTCAGCCGCCAGATGAAGTCGCGGTCGGCCACCCGGCCGACCATGAATTTGTGTTCGCCGACATGTTCGAAGCCATAACGGCGATAGAAGGCTTGCGCGCGCGTGTTGTTTTCCCAGACGCTGAGATACATGCGCTTAGCGCCCTTGCCGCGCGCCCACGCGAGCGCTTCATCCATCAGCGCTTGCGCAACGCCCGCGCCCTTCGCGCTACTGTCCACGTAGAGTCGGTGCAGCTCTAGCGCGTCAGTCGCGTCGACCTCCATGTCGACCACGCCCACCTTGCAATAGCCGATGATGGAATCGCCGCGCAGCGCAAGCCGATAGCGTGTCTCAGGCTCGGCAATCTCCCCCGCAACGACACGCGCGCGATATTTCGCCTCGACGTAAGACGTCAGGTCTTCCGGCGGATAGAGATGGCCAAACGTCTCGGTGAAGGTGCGCTCCGCAAACGCGGCCAGGGCTTCAGCATCAGCCGCATCCGCATCACGATATTTAACGTCGCTCACGCGGCCAACGATTGCAGCGCCGCGCGGATCGCGTCGATCGCCTTGCCGGCATCCCTGCCATTCGGCCCGCCGCCTTGCGCCATGTCGGGTCGCCCACCACCGCCTTGGCCACCGACAGCCGCAACGCCCGCTTTCACCAGATCGACGGCGCTGATCTTGCCCTTGAGGTCATCGGTCACGCCAACCGCCAACGCCGCTTTGCCATCCTCGACGCCAACGTACGCAATCACACCGGAGCCCAGAGATTTCTTGCCCTCATCGACGAGCCCGCGCAGCTCCTTCGCCGGCACGCCTTCGAGGACGCGCGCGAGCACGGAAACGCCCGCAACATTCTCCGGCCCAGCCGGCGCTGCTTGTCCGCCGCCGCCCGCGAGCGCCAACTTGGTTTTCACTTCGCTCAATTCGCGCTCAAGCTTGCGGCGCTCGTCGGCCAATTGCGCGACGCGATCCGGCAATTCCGCGAGCGGCGTTCTCAAATTCGCCGACACGGCTTTCGCGAGCGCCGCTTGCGCTTTGAGGTGCGCCAAGGCCGCCGCACCCGTCGCAGCCTCGATACGGCGCACGCCAGCGGCCACGCCGCTTTCGCTCAGCACTGCAAACACCGCGATATCGCCCGTGCGCTTCACGTGCGTGCCGCCGCAAAGCTCGACCGAATAGGCCTTGCCGTCATGCGCTAGCGCATCACCCAAACGCAGCACGCGCACTTGGTCGCCATACTTTTCGCCGAACAGCGCCAATGCGCCTTCTTCGATCGCCTTTGCCGGCGCCATTTCCTTGATTACGCCTTCGGCGTTCTGGCGAATGACCGCGTTCACTTCATCTTCGACGCGACCGATCTCCTCGCCGCTGACCGGTTGGCCATGGCTGAAATCGAAACGGAAATAATCCGCCTCAACCAACGAGCCCTTCTGCGTCACATGCGGCCCAAGAGTGTTGCGCAACGCCGCGTGCAGCAAGTGCGTCGCCGAATGGTTCGAGCGGATTTTAGCGCGCCGCTCATGATCGATCTCAAGCTTGGCCGCATCGCCAACCTTGATCGATCCTTTCACCAAGCGGCCAACATGCGCGTGCAGCGCACCCGCTTGCTTCTGCGTATCCTCGACAACGAACTCGGCGCCGTTGGCGAACTTGATGATTCCATGATCGCCCGCCTGGCCGCCGCTTTCGGCGTAGAACGGCGTACGATCGAACACGAGCGCGCCGCCCATACCTTCGCGCAGATCGTGCTGCTCGGCGCCGCCGGCTACGATGCCGGTGACTTTGCCGTCGCCCACTTCGCCGCTGTAACCCAAGAATTCGTTGCCGTGCGTACGCTCCAGGATCGAATGCCAGATCGCCGGATTGTCGGCGCCATCCGCGCCCTTCCAGCTCGCCGCGCCCTGATCCTTCTGTTCCTGCATCGCGACATCGTATTCAGCGACATCGACCTCGAGACTCTTGCCGCGCAGAATGTCTTGCGTGAGATCGAGCGGAAAGCCGAACGTGTCATAGAGCTTGAACGCCGTGCGGCCCGAAAGTTTCTGACCATGCTTCAAGCCGCTGATTTCGTCTTCCAGTAGACGCAGGCCATTCGCTAGCGTGCGGCGGAAGCGTTCTTCCTCTTCGCGCAATTGCGCTTCGATCACGGGCTGCGCGCGCTTCAATTCGGGATAGGCATCGCCCATCTCAGCGATGAGCGTCGGCGCCAAGCGGTGCATCAAAGGCTCTTTGGCGCCCAGAATGTGCGCGTGCCGCATGGCGCGGCGCATGATCCGACGCAGCACGTAGCCGCGACCTTCGTTCGACGGCGACACGCCGTCCGCGATCAAGAAGCACGACGAGCGCAAATGGTCGGCGATGACATTGTGGCTTGGCGCCTGCTCGCCTTGCGCCTTCGATTTCGTCATTTCTTCCGACGCCGCCTTCAGCGTGCGGAAGAGATCGGTTTCGAACACGGATTCCACGCCCTGAAGCACGCAAGCCATGCGCTCCAAGCCCATGCCCGTATCGATCGACGGCTTCGGCAATTTCGCGCGCGGGCGATCGTCGCTGAATTGCTCGTATTGCATGAACACGAGATTCCAGAATTCGAGGAAGCGATCGCCGTCTTCGTCTTTCGAACCTGGGGGACCGCCCCAGATGTGATCGCCGCGATCGATGAAGATTTCCGAGCACGGACCGCACGGCCCCGTGTCCCCCATCGACCAGAAATTGTCGTTGGTGGCGATACGGATGATCTTGTCGTCACTAAAGCCCGCGATCTTCTTCCAGAGCGCGGCCGCCTCATCGTCATCGTGATAAACGGTGACGAGCAGCTTATCCTTCGGAAGACCAAGGTCGCGCGTGATCAGCGTCCAGGCGGCGTCGATCGCGCCTTCCTTGAAATAATCGCCGAACGAGAAATTGCCGAGCATCTCGAAGAACGTGAGGTGCCGCGCCGTGTAGCCGACATTGTCGAGATCGTTGTGCTTGCCGCCGGCGCGTACGCACTTTTGGCTGGTGGCCGCGCGCGGGAACGGTGGCTTCGCCGCGCCCGTGAAGTAATTCTTGAACTGCACCATGCCGGCATTGACGAAGAGCAAGGTCGGGTCGTCCTGCGGCACCAGCGACGACGAGCCCGGCAGCGCGTGA